>CAIRGJ010000001.1 GCA_903878085.1 uncultured Hyphomicrobiales bacterium
AGCCGACATTGTCGAGGTCGTTGTGCTTGCCGCCGGCTCGTACACACTTCTGCGACGACACGGCGCGGCTGTAGGGGCGCTTTTCCAGGCCGGTGAAGACGTTCTTGAACTGCACCATGCCGGCATTGGTGAACATCAGCGTCGGGTCGTTGCGCGGCACCAGTTCTGACGACGCCACCACGGTGTGGTCGTTGCGCACGAAATAATCGAGGAAGCTCTTCCGGATATCGTTGACGCCGCTCATAGCAAACGCTTGTCCCCTTCGCCGGCAGCGCCTTGAAAAACCGTTCAAGGCGCGTCGCGACGGGACCTTAAATCCCCGTCCGGCTTGATGTTTTACCCGGAATCTATTTAGCGGCGGGGGTGGGTGGAGTCCAGGAAGGGGGCGCTCATCCCTCCCCTTTCAGGGGAGGGTGGCTTCGAGCAAAGCGAGAAGCCGGGTGGGATTGAGCGCAGCTTTCCAGGCACCCCACCCGACCGCTCGCTGGCGCGAGCGGCCACCCTCCCCGCTTTGCGGGGAGGGAATAAGAACAAACGCCTTCGCCCCCATCCTCGGTGGCGGCCGCTTTACGCAGCCGGGTGCCGATGGGGGCGAGCGACGTTACGCAATTACTCAGGTACGCAGCACTTCTTACGCGGTACCAAAGTCCGGCCTCACCTCACGCAGCTTTGGCCGCCGACCGCTTGGCCTTACGTTCGGCCTTGGCCACCTTGGCCGCGGCTTTGGTGGTCGCTTTTGCCTTGGCTTTCGCCTCCGCCTTGGCATCCGCCTCGGACTTCGCCGTTGCCGTCATCGGCGTGGTCCCGTCCTCGGCGGTCTTGTCTTTATCCAAGGCGAATTTCGCCTTGGCCCGTTCCTTCGCGTTCTTGCGTTTTTCAGGCTTCGGGTGAGCGGTCGCACGATGGCTCAGATTGGCGGCCGTCACGTCGACCGTCTCCGCAGTCTTGGTTCGCGATTTGCGCGCAACCGCCTCTTCGAAAATCACGATCGCAGGATCGGCAGGCTTCTCAGCATGGATCGGCTTTTCAGCGTTGGTCGGCTTGGGCTGTACAGGAAGCACTTCTTCCTGCGCCGGTCCTTGTTTCGGGGCGTCACCCACCGAACCGTGACCAGCACCGGGCGCTAGCTGGATGCTAGCGGCCGGCGTACCCACAACCTTTCAAGCTTCAGCAGCAGCGTCGCCGTCATCGTCCTTTTCGGCATCGCCCTGCATGATCGCCTCGGCGATGATGCCGGAGTTCGCCCGCACCTGCGCTTCGATCTTGTTGGCGATATCGGGGTTCTGCTTGAGGAACACCTTGGCGTTCTCGCGGCCCTGGCCGATGCGCTGGCTGTCGTAGGAATACCAGGCGCCGGATTTCTCGACCACGCCGGCCTTGACGCCGAGATCGACCAGCTCGCCGACCTTGGAGACGCCCTCGCCGTACATGATGTCGAACTCGACCTGCTTGAACGGCGGCGCCAGCTTGTTCTTGACCACCTTGACGCGGGTCTGGTTGCCGACCACCTCGTCGCGCTCCTTGATGGCGCCTATGCGGCGGATATCGAGGCGCACCGAGGCATAGAACTTCAGCGCATTGCCGCCCGATGTGGTTTCCGGCGAGCCGTACATCACACCGATCTTCATGCGGATCTGGTTGATGAAAATCACCATGGTGCGCGACTTCGAGATCGAGGCGGTCAGCTTGCGCAGCGCCTGGCTCATCAGCCGCGCCTGGGCGCCGGGCTGCACGTCGCCCATTTCGCCTTCGAGCTCGGAGCGCGGCACCAAGGCCGCCACCGAATCGACCACCAGCACATCGACCGCGCCGGAGCGCACCAGCGTGTCGGCGATTTCCAGCGCCTGCTCGCCGGCATCCGGCTGCGAGATCAGAAGGTCGTCGACATTGACGCCGAGCTTGCGGGCATAGACCGGATCGAGTGCGTGCTCGACGTCGACGAAGGCGCAGATGCCGCCAGCCTTCTGCGCTTCGGCAATGGTATGCAGCGACAGCGTGGTCTTGCCCGACGATTCCGGCCCGTAAATTTCCACCACCCGGCCGCGCGGCAAGCCTCCTACCCCAAGGGCTATGTCGAGGCCCAGCGAGCCGGTCGACACCACCTCGACATCCATCGACTTGTCGTTCTTGCCGAGCTTCATGACCGAGCCCTTGCCGAACTGGCGCTCGATCTGGGACAGCGCGGCGGCAAGAGCCTTCGACTTATCCATGGACGATCCTTCGACGATACGCAGGGCAGGCTGGCTCATGACTAGGCGCTCCTTATGGCCGGGATTCGACCCAAATGACAACGCGGCCCCTGCCGCGGCGCCGGACTCGACCGGTAGAAGCACTGTACCCTATTTGTTCTCAGTTCGCAATATGTTCTTTTTGGGTGGCGGGTACTGGGCCGCTTTGCCCCTAGTGGCCCGCTTTTAAACCGGCTTAGTTTGAATACAGGCGGAACTTCACGCCCCGATGAAACTTGTCACTCCACACATGGAGGCGACATTATGCGAAGAATTGCATTAGTGACGGTTGCGGCGGCGGCACTTTTTGCCACGGCTGGCGCGGCCTCGGCCCAGATTTTCTACTCCGGTCCGGGCTATGGCGCTCATATCGAGCCCCGTTACGAACGAGATTACGACGGGCAGCGATACTATCGCCGCGATCGTGATCGCCATTATGGCGAGCGGCAGGTCTACCGCAGCCGAAACGGCTGCCGCCCGAACTACACGGTCCAAGATGGCGTCTGTAAGCCATACCGCGGCTACTAGAGCATTTCCCCTGCCCTCGATCGGAGAGGCCGCCCCAGTTGGCGGCCTCTTTCATTCTGAAACCGCGCTCGCGCGCCGAGCGCCTGCAAACCTCGCCTGCAGGACCCCGGGCGGCTTCCCCCTCGGCGAGAGGCAAAGATCCGGAAATGGAACGAAAGTAGTGCTAGGCGCCGCGCAAGTCTTAAAAATACAAGGAAATCAGGCACCTATTATTTAACGTGATCTTTATGGGTTATAACCAATATGCCGCCACGACCAGCTTGTGTCGGGGAGATTGTGATGTTGCGTAAGCTGGCCGCCTTCGCCAAATGTGAATCGGGGGCCACCGCCATCGAGTACGGGCTGATCGCCGCTAGTATTTCGGTCGCCATCATTGCGGTTGTGAACGGCCTTGGGACAAAACTAAATGCGAACTTCACGTCAATTTCGACGAAGCTGAATTAGGCCGCCTCAGTTGGCGGCCTCATTCATTCCGGGCCCGGTATTAATCTAGGCCGTTCATTGGGTGTGCCCTCAAGCCGTTCAATTTCGTCAGGCCAACCGACGAAGAGCAGCGGCGACAGGTCGCCACCTTAGCGGTCGCAGGCACCCCTAACACCGTACTCGCGCGCGGCCACCGCCGCGCTCGCGACTAAAATCGCCAAAATCGAGAAACCCGAGACCGCCCCGCACCGTCAGGCGCGGCGCGTCTAGTTCTGGTCGTCGCCCAGCATCAGCTTGAGCGCGGCTTTGCCGGCACGGCTGGCTTCGCTCATGGACTCGAAATAGACCTCGGAATGATCGACCGGGCTTGTCCTGCCAGCGCGGTAAATCTCCCAACGCCACGGCTTGGGCGGGCGGGCGCGGTTCTTGACGACAACGGAAAAATCGGTGTGTTCGAGCATGGCGGGTTTGTACTGCAAAACGCCGCGCCAGGACACCGAATTCGCAATCAAAAATAGCCGTTCCGCTTGTTGGTTATTTTTCCCAAAGCGGCGGGCGATGCCGCTTATATTCAGCCCGGCGGCCCACCGACGCCCTGCACCAGGCGCACCCGGTAGGCATGCCGGATTATGCCGCTAACCCACCCTCTAAAGGCGCATTATCCAGCCGGGCCCACATTTTAGGCGGCGACCGCCCCCCATTCACCCTATTTGCAGACGACAATTGCACAGGCAGCAGCGCTGCTTTTAGGTTGCGCAGCGCAACGATAACAAGGAACCGGCTCTATGGCGGATCAATGCGTGCGGCTCGGCATGGCCGTGGCGATCATCGCTCTGGTGTCACTCGCCCTCTATCAATTCGGCGGGCGCGCCGGCGCGGTTGAGCCCATCGTCAGCGACTTTAGTCTACGGCGTTAGGCGTCCTCGGCAGAGCAGCACTGCGCTTAAATTGTTCGCAGGAACTGTGCTATTATTGGTCACTGCTTTGTGGGAGCGCCCGCCCTGGACAAGACCATAGCCAGTCTCAACATCGAGCATTACCGGCGACTGCTGGCGACCGAGCGCGATGAGTCGCGGCGGCAGCTGTTGCTGCGCCTGCTGGCGGAAGAAGAAAAAAAGATCGCGCAGACCGCCAGCGCGAACGGCAAAACGACGCGCCTCAAAACCTAACGCACGAATCCGCTCTCCGCGCCCCACTCGCGCCAATGCGTCGGACGCACGTCGAGCCGTTCCTTGGTTGCGCTTTTGGTCCAGCCGCTCATGACGCGCCGGCAGGGAAACACCAAGGCATGCGTGCCGTCTTGATCGACGACCGCCAATTCGAGATCGCAGCCCAAGGGCGCGTTCGCTATCGTTTGCCACATGTCGCAAATCTGCGCGACTTGGCAATTCGCACATTGACTTAGATCAGAGCGCGCCGAATAAGCGGCAAATTGATCTAGATCAATTTTGGCCGACGGTATTTCGGTACGAAGCAGGCTGGCTTTCTCGCACCCGGAATCGACTTTGAGCTCGCGATCGCGCCCCCTCATCCGCCCTTGCCCGCTGTGCGGCATCGCCATGCAGGCGAAAAAATCGCAAGAAGATCTCGATACTTACGACATCTTCGAATGCCTGAATTGCGAGACCGTGATCAGCAAGTCGGCAAAGCCGGACAGCCGCAACGATTGACCCAATCTCGGGTCTCGGCATATCCACTTACCTCTTTATGATTGCTCGAACTTTTTGATCTTGCGCAATATTATACAGTAGGTGGCGGTATAATTGTGACTATAAGTCGGCCGGCCTACTGCTTTGATTCGGGCGCTGACCCAAAGGGTAATGATGATGAAATCAGGCATTGCGAAGCGTTCTATCGTTCTCAATCAGCACAAGACCAGTATTTCGCTTGAAGATGACTTCTGGAATTGCCTGCGAGCGATTGCCGACGACAAGAAAATGAAGCTGACCAACCTGCTGCTGCAGATCGACAGCGAGCGCAACAACGCCAATCTGTCTTCGGCGATCCGCGTGTTCGTGTTCAACGAAATGCGCGCCCAAGCCGCCGCCAAGGCGACGGGCACCGCCAACGACAGCGTTGCGAAAGAGTGGCCGGCCAATTCCGCCGTGGCCTCCTAGCCGCCGGCCGCGCAAGGCAATTCCTAATCCGCGCCGTTCAACGCCTCTTGGTTCTGCCTCTTGGTTCTGCCTCTTGGTTCTGCCTCTTGGTTCTGCCTCTTGGTTCTGCCTCTTGGCGCTTCGCTCAATCGCCGATAGCGTCGCCGCCTGCTGAAAGAGGCTGCGGCGAGGAATTCCATTGACGCAATCCACCACCGGCGTCCCACCAGCGGCGGCCGCCTCGCCGCTGCGGCCCTGGTATCTGGCCGCCGCGCTCGCCGCCCTCGCCGTGATGATCGCCGCCATCGTCGCCGGCGATCTATGGTTTCTCAATTTCATTCACGTCATGGCAGGCAGCCTGTGGACCGGCATCGACCTGTTCATGGGCTTTGTCGTCGGCCCGGTGCTGCGCGGCGTGACGCTCGACACCCGCCGCGCCATGATCGCGGGCATCATCCCGCGCACGCTGATCCTGATGCCGACATTGTCCGCCATCACCTCGACCTCCGGCTGGTTCATGGCAGTGCAGCTTGGCTTTCTCGACCTCGGCTACCCGCAATTCTGGTGGGTGATCGCCGCGCTCGCCATCGTCACTTTGCTGACGGTGCAGGGGCTTGGGGTTCTGCTGCCGATGAACCTCAAGCTCTATTTCGAGATTCAGAAGCCCAGCCCCGATGCCGGCAAGATCGGCCGCTGGATGCGCATCTATGTGCGCGTGGTGGCGATGCAGGGCACCATGCAGGTCGCCATCATGGTGGTGATGGCCAAATTCGCGACCGGGCTTTAGCGCGCAGCCTGTCTATTCGATACGGATATTGGCCGCCGCGGTGGCGCGCCGCATGCGGGCTATTTCGCGGCGCATGAGATCGCCAAACTGCGAAGGCGTTCCCGGCGTCACCGTCGCCTGCTGCGCCGCCAGAAGATCGCGGACCGCAGCTTGCGCGAGCGCCCGGTTCAGCGCGGCGTTGAGCTTCGCGATGATAGGCGCGGGCGTGCGCACCGGCGCCACCAGGCCGAAGAAGGCGCTCCAGTTCAGGTCGCCGAGATTGAGCTCGGCGAAAGTCGGTACATCAGGCAGCGCCGCCAGGCGTTGCGGCGACGACACGCCGAGCGCGCGCAGCTTGCCGGCCTGCACCAGCGGCAGCGACGTCGGCAGATTGTCGAACATGACCTGGATCTGGCCGCCGACCGTGTCGGCAAGCGCAGGCCCGACACCGCGATAAGGCACGTGCAGCAGCTGCGTGCCGGTCGCGAGCTTGAACTGTTCGCCCATCAGGTGACTGACCGACCCGTTGCCGGACGATCCGTAGCTGAAGCCGTCCGGCTTCGATTTCACGAGCGCGATGAAGGACGCCATGTCCTTCGCCGGCACCGATGGATTGATTTCCATGATGTTGGGCACCTCGGCGATGGCGCCGATGGGGCTGAGATCCGCGAGCACGTCGTAAGATAGTTTGACGTAAGCCGCGGGATTGATGGCCAGCGTCGAAGCGGTGCCCATGCCGATCGTAGTGCCGTCAGGCGCCGCGTGCGCGATTTGCGCGGTACCGAGCGTGCCGCCGGCGCCGCCGTGGTTTTCGACGATCACCGATTGCCCGAGCGGGCCGCGCATGGCCTCGGCCACGATACGAGCGATGGCGTCGGTCGAACCGCCGGCCGCGAAGGGCACGATCAGCACGACCGGCCGTGTCAGATAGGCCTCCTGCGCGCGCAGGATTTGCGGGACGAAAACGGTTGAACCAAGCCCGGCGATGACAGCGCGCCGCGTCGTCATCGACGTCACCCCAAATTCAATTCCTTGAAGAAGTCGTTGCCCTTGTCGTCCATGACGATGAAGGCCGGGAAGTCGACGACCTCGATGCGCCAGATCGCTTCCATGCCGAGTTCGGCATATTCCTGCACCTCGACCTTCTTGATGCAGTACTCGGCGAGATTGGCCGCCGAGCCGCCGATCGAGCCGAGATAAAAGCCGCCGTATTTCTGGCAGGCGTCGCGCACCTGCGCCGAGCGATTGCCTTTGGCCAGCATCACCATCGAGCCGCCGGCCGCCTGGAAGGCATCGACAAACGAGTCCATGCGCCCCGCCGTGGTCGGGCCGAAGGCGCCCGAGGCGTAGCCTTCCGGCGTCTTCGCCGGCCCCGCGTAATACACCGGATGATCTTTGAAATAATCCGGCAGGCCCTTCCCGCTCTCCAGCCGTTCGCGCAACTTCGCGTGCGCCAGATCGCGCGCCACGATCATCGGTCCTGACAGCGACAGCCGCGTCTTGACCGGATATTGCGACAGCTGCGCCAGGATCTCCTTCATCGGTCTGTTGAGGTCGATCTTGACCACCGCGCCGCCCAATTTCTCCTGATCGACGTCCGGCAGATACTGCGCCGGATGATGCTCGAGCTCCTCGAGGAACACGCCGTCGCGGGTGATCTTGCCGAGCGCCTGGCGGTCGGCCGAGCACGACACGCCCAAGCCGATCGGCAGCGACGCGCCGTGGCGCGGCAGCCTGATGACGCGCACGTCGTGGCAGAAATATTTGCCGCCGAACTGCGCGCCGACGCCGGAGGCCTGCGTCATCTTCAGCACTTCCGCTTCCATCGCGAGATCGCGGAACGCATGCCCGTCTTCCGAGCCTGACGTCGGCAGCTCGTCGAGATATTTGGTCGAGGCGAGCTTGACCGTCTTCATGGTCAGTTCGGCTGACGTTCCGCCGATGCAGATCGCCAGATGATAAGGCGGGCACGCCGCGGTGCCGAGCGTCATGATCTTTTCCTTGAGGAACGCCAGCATGCGGTCATGCGTCAGGATCGACGGCGTCGCCTGGAACAGAAACGACTTGTTGGCCGAGCCGCCGCCTTTGGCGACGAACAGGAACTTGTAGGCCTCGTCGTAGTCGCCCTCGCCTTCGGCATAGATCTCGACCTGCGCCGGCATGTTGTTCTTGGTGTTCTTCTCCTCGAACATGGAGATCGGCGCCAGCTGCGAATAGCGCAAGTTGCGCTTGAGGTAGGCATCGCGCGCGCCCTCGGCCAGCGCCGCCTCGTCGGAGCCGTCGGAGAACACCAGGCGGCCCTTCTTGCCCATGATGATAGCGGTGCCGGTGTCCTGGCACATCGGCAGCACGCCGCCGGCGGCAATGTTGGCGTTTTTCAGAAAATCATAGGCCACGAACTTGTCGTTGCTGGAGGCCTCCGGGTCGTCGAGGATCTTGCGCAGCTGCTTCAAATGCGCCGGGCGCAGCAGATGATTGATGTCGGTATAGGCGGCCTCGGCCAGCGCGCGCAGCGCCTCGTGGCTGACCACCAGCACCTCCTTGCCCATGACCTGCTCGACCCGCACGCCCTCGGACGTCACCTTGCGGTAGACGGTCTTGTCCTTGCCGAGCGGGAACAAGGGCGTGTGCTTGTAGGGCGGGACGACGGGGGGTGGGGATACGGGGGCGTTCATGAGGATATCCAAACTATTATCTGACGTTAAGTTGGCCTGATTGTGTACTATTCTTATTTCAACTTGGAGAAAAGTGCTTCATGGCCGTCCGAAGGGATTTTCCGACACTAGCTGACCGTACTAAGGCGTTGTTGGTCAACACAGCAATTTTCTACAGTGTTTTTTGCATTGCATCGGGCCGATGGTTGCCGACCGGCGGATTAGAAAGCGTATGGCTTCTGAGCGCTTTCTCTCTCTGGTTGCTGAGTCTCTTATCAGCCCCATGGTTTGTCCCACCACGTGATGCTTTGGCCAACGGTATCGCGGCACTTTGTATTCTAGTCACCATCGAGTTTGCCGACGTCGCAACATTTCGTGCTGAACTAAATATAATCCGGTGGATTTTTGTCGGATATTGCCTTGCAACAATCTTGATGGCGCTAATTGCCCTGTTCCTTCACGATCGCGATCAGAACTCGCCCATCGGGCACTTATTTTTCAAATTAACGGGCATATTCGGCAGGGCTGAACTTTTTTACACGCCACCAGCGCTTGTCAGCATTCTTGGCGCCTACCAAAGCAGTTATCCGACCATCGCTTGGCTGCTAATGCTTTGGATGATTTTTGTAATTGCAAGGCCAATCGAGCGCTTCATAGCCGCACGGCGCCAGTGGCAAGACGAAACAGATACCAACAAGAGTTCGCTGGCAGTTGGCCTAGCTGATCTGAACCCAATTTTTCCTGCTCCATCTGAGCAGGCGACTAACGACCTCGCGGCGAAATTGTTTGACGCCGAGACAGGAGCGTATGGAGCAGGTCCTGAGAAGAAGAGATTAGACGAAGCGCTGAAGACAATGCGCACGGGAACCGCAAAACAAATTGATGACTTTCTATTATCAGAAGAAAATAATTTAGCTGTGTTTGAGTTAGCTGAAATTGCAAACACGAAGGCGACGCTTCGTCTCACTGAACTCTACTTGTCCGCCATAATGAATTGGGCGCGGCAGCATCGAAAGGCGCGTCAAGTACTGATAGTGCTCGAGGAGGCGCACACAATTATTCCTGAGGTCTTCGGATCGGGCTTTGATTATGACACGCAATGGGTCGTCGGCCGCATTGGTCAAATCGCCTTACAAGGCCGCAAGTATGGGGTCGGCTTAATGGTAGTGAGTCAAAGAACCGCGCTGGTCAGCAAGACAATCCTTTCACAGTGCAATACCTTTCTAACTCACAGTCTAATCGACCAGACGAGCCTTAATTTTTTGCAAAGTGTTTACAGCGAGCAACATACCCGATCGATTCCTAATTTGGGCTTTCTAGAGTTTCTAGCATTTGGCAAGGCAGTCCGAGCGGAGCGTCCAATCCTGTTAAAACGCCCGTTCGATCAATCCAAACAAGACGCGAGCGACAAACTGCGACAGCCATTAGTCGGGGACGCCGTTGATTCAGCCAGCATAGCGACTCCCGTAACGAGCCCCGTTGAAACACTTCTCTCTGGGTTGTCCGAGGAACTTGGTGATGAGACCATCGACAGGGACAAAGATTAGTTTCGCCTTTTCGGCGGGCTCCTCAGGATGAGACGGAGCGAGGCGCGCGGCATACACTAGGTGTCATGCCCGGGCTTGACCCGGGCATCCATGACCTGACGCGGCATCCGAAGGACTTACGTAAGGCTTCTGTTGCCGAACGGACTCATGGATTGCCGGGTCATAGGCGAGCGAAGCGACGCCGTCCTTTGGACGGCTATGCCCGGCAATGACAGCGTGGGAATGCATCCGCCCGCGCGACGCCCCCTACTCGTGCGGCATCACCTTGAACGGCTGCTTGTAGGGCTCGACGCGCAGCGACGACGCCGCCAAGACGCCGATCTTGGCGCGCGGCGCGACGACGCTGTCGCCGTCCTTCTTGGTCACGGCATATTGCCACAGCGTCAGCGCGCCCTTGGCCGCGATCGCCTTGGCGATGCCGCCGGCGTCGCCGTATTCCTTCAGCTCGGCGTCGTTCAAGCCCACCGTGATGTCGTCCTTCACGGTCACGATCTTGAACAGCGTCTCGGCCGAGGCCGGCAGCGCAAGCGCGAGAAGGCTCGTTGAAAGCATAGCGGCGACGAGGATTTTGGCTTTGGTCATGCGAACTCCGTTTGATGAACGAAAAGGTTTCGGTTGCAGGCCCGGTCTCAAAACACCCGGCAATAGCGCGATGTCGTCAACATGCCGCCGCCTTCCTTGATCTTGTATTGGTAGGTCTTCGTCGCCGCAGCGCCCCGCGATTTCGGCGCCAGGATCATGACATTATGTCCCTTTTGCAAGCCCTGCGCGCCAAAGGCGGCGCTGAACACCTCGCACTTGAGCCGCTGCTCGCATTTATTGGTCAGTTTGATCTGGCGCAGATAATGACCGTAATCGCCGAGGGTCATGTCGTCTTCGCCGACGCAGTTGATCTGCGAGGTGAGGCCCTTGTCGGCGACAGGCGGCGGCTCCTGCGCGCTTTGCGCCCAAGCGGGCACGGCCCAACAGGCGATCAGCGCGGCGGCGATACAGACTTTGGTCATGGGGAATTCCTTTGAATGAACAGTCAGTCTGTCTTAGTCGCACGCCCACCCGGAAAGGTTCATACCTTCCGCGGGTTGCCCGCTTCGCCGAAGCCGCACTCCAGCGCGGCGCGGTCCCACTTGGCCAGATCGGCTGCCGCCTCATAGGTGCTGACCAGAAACTCCATCAGCGTCTCGTCCGGGTCGCGCGCGCAGCGCACGGTGTCGTACGGCAGTATGAATTCGCCAAGCTCCTTGGAGAAGAACGCGGCGTCCGGTTTCACCTTGGCGTCGCTGAATCCCGCCGGCGCCGGATAGGCGTAGGAATAGAACGCCGGATAATCCACCGGCCCCGGCGAACCGGGCCAGAAGCCGGCGCTCGACACCTCGTGCGAATAGGCTTCCCTAGCAACGGCGTTGGGCAGGTGCGGCACGCCGCCGGGGTGGCGTGGCGCGGTGCGCCCGGAAAAGCGCGTCACCGCCAGATCGAAACTGCCCCAGAAGAAATGCACCGGGCTCGCCTTGCCGATAAAGCCGCTGCGAAAGCGCCACAGCACGTGATTGGCGGACGTGAGCACGCGCCAGAACCGCCGCACCGCCTCGCCGTCATAGGCGGAATGCGTGGTGTCGTCCTCGAACCGGACACAGTTTTGGATTTCGCAGGGCATGGTGTTGATCGTAACGTCGAGGCCGAGCTCGTTGAGCGCGATCGTCATGTCGGCGTAGAATTCCGCCACCGGCGTCGGCTTGAGCATCAATTGCCGCGCATGGCCGTCGCTGGTGCGCAGCCACAGCACGTGGTCGATGAAGTCGAATTCGATCTCGAAGCTGCGGGCGCCGTCGGGGATCGGCCCGGTGGTCAGCCCGCGCGCCGAGACGTAGAGCGTGACGTGCCAGGAGTGGTTGAGCCACGGCGTCTTGGCCAGCCGGATCTTACCGGCGATCTGGGTCCACAGTTGCAGCGTGGCGGCAGTGTCGGCCCAGGCGGCGTAAGGCAGTTCGGGCCATCTGTCCGCGAGCGACGCTGCCGTCATTTCACCCTCATCCCGCACATCCTGCCCGAGCGCGGTCAGCCGCCCGGCGTGACAACGTTCAGCACGGACCCGTTGGCGTCAGCTTCAAGGTGTCGGTGTGCGTGGCCGAGCCGCCGCCGGGGTTCGTCACGGCGCCGGTGTGGGTTTGCGTCAGCGTGCCGCCTTTGTCGTCCGCCTTCACCGTATAGGTGCCCTTGCCGGCCATGTGTACCATCGCAAGATTGCCGGTGCCGCCGCCGGTATAGCTCACGCCGCCGCCGGCTTCGCCGCCCGGACTGTAGCTGAACTCGATCCACATGCCGCCGCCGGAGCCCTTCACGGTGAACGGCTTGGTCAGACTGCAGGCGGTGCCGGTGACTTGCATCGGCCCGGCATTGCCGGCGATCGTGTAGCTATGGCTACTGCCGCCACCTTGCGTCACGCAGATGCGCTTGGCGCGGTTTTCCAGTTCCGCCAAAGCGGCCGGATCGGCCCGCCCCGCCGTCTTCCAGTAATTGACCAGGATCGACGGATCGGATTTCGCCTTGCATTCGGCGGTGGCCGCCGCCTCGCCTTTGTCGGTGGCGGCCTGCGCCAGTGCAGAGTGCGGCAGCAGCAGCACGATCGACACCAACGTGTAACGGGCGAACTTCATGGACTGTCTCCATCGCTGCGGGCGTGCCGCGATTGTACCCAGACCGACCGGCTGGGCAATCGTGCCTGCGGCCTGAACGCTGTTTTTCCAAGCGGCCCGCGGGATCGGATGCGGCGCCCGCGGGCGGGGGGATCAACGTCCCAAGCTCCTGGGCGGCGCTGGGCAAGAAAGGGAAGACGGCCCACCCCGGGGCCGCAATATAGGGACGATTTCGCTTGCTTACCGCGTCCCGCAATGACCAATACATTGACGTACCCGCCGCCATCTGCAATCTCGCTGCTTCGCTCTCGTTGGAATCATTAGTCCCGCAATGTCACGCAGACCCTTTCGCGTCGGCCGCGCCCGCACCGGCCTTGGCCTGTTCGCCACCAAGCCGATCAGGAAGAACAGCCGGATCGTCGAATACAAAGGCCCCCTGCTCACCGGCGAGGCCGCGGAAAAGGCCGAGAACAGCGGCAACCGCTACCTCTACGAGATCAACAGCCGCTGGACCATCGACGGCGCCGCGCGCAGCAACGTCGCGCGCTACGGCAACCATTCCTGCAATCCGAACGCCGACAGCTACAACGTCAAGCGCCGCGTCTTCATCCGCGCCATGCGCAACATCAAGCCGGGCGAGGAAATCGTCTACGATTACGGCATCGACTACCTCAAGAACGTCATCGGCAAGTCGAACTGCCAATGCTCGCGTTGCCGCAAGCGGCGCAACAAGCACGCCGCCGAGCTGCGCACCAAGCGCCAGCGCAAGGCCGCCAAACTCAAGCGCGAAAGCGCCGCCAAACGCGCCGCCACGCGTGCCGCCAAGAGCAAGAGCGCCAAGAAAAGCTGATGCCCCAAAAAAAAATTCGCGTCGCCCGGTCGCACACCGGCTTAGGCCTGTTCGCCACCGCGACCATTCGCAAGCGCGCGCTGGTCGTCGAATACACCGGCCGCCGCATCTCCACCGTCAAGGCGCAGGAGATCGAAAGCCGGCGCGCCAATAAATACATGTTCGAGATCAACAGCCGCTGGACCATCGACGGCTCTTCGCGCCGCAATATGGCGCGCTACGTCAATCATTCCTGTGAGCCCAACGCCGAAGCCGAGCTGGTGCGCGGCCGCATGATGTTCCGCGCAGTGGAAACCATCGCCGCCGGCGACGAGATCACCATCGATTATGGCGAGGAATACGTGGAGCTGTATTTCGCCAAGTCCGGCTGTAAATGCGTGGGCTGCAAGGAGGCCTAGGCCGGCGCGGCAAGGCAGGTGCGGCAAGCCCGGCGCGGCAAGGCAGGCCCGCCATTCGCAATTGGCTCTGCTAACGCCGCGGGCTGTGTGCTAGGCAGGCCACCCCGTCCTGCCTGAGGCCCCCCGTGACATCCGCTCCATTCGTGCGCATCGACCGCGTCCCGCTCGGCATGCTCTATATGACCGGTGCGACGTTGATGTTCGCGGTGTCGAGCGCGCTGTCGAAATGGCAGGTCGCCAGCTATTCGTTCGACGAAGTGCTGTTCATGCGGGCGCTGACCTCGCTGGCGATCTGCGCCGCGCTGATCCTGCCGCGCACCGGCTTTTCCGTATTTCGCACCAAACGGCTGCGCGATCACATCGGCCGCAGCACCACGCAGTCGGTGGCGCAGAGCATGATCATCCTCGCCTTCGGCCTGATGCCGCTGGCCGGCGCGGTTGCCATTAATTTCTCGGCGCCGCTGTTCGCGACGCTGCTGGCGGCGCTGTGGCTCAAGGAAAAAGTCGGGCTGGCGCGCGCCGCCGCCCTCGTCATCGGCTTTCTCGGCGTGCTGCTGGTGGCGGCGCCGGGCGCCGACAGTTTCCGGCTCGGCGCGCTGTTCGCACTCGGCAATGCGGTGCTGCTCGGCAGCGTCACCGCCGCGGTGCGCGGCATGACGACGACGGAATCGGTCGAGACGCTGACCATGTATCAGATGCTGATCCTGACCTGCGTATTCGCGCTCGGCCTGCCGATATTCGGCTTCGCCTGGCCGCACAGCGGGCTGGATCTCGGCGCCATGCTGCTCAACGGCGTGTTCAACGGGCTGGGCCAATACTGGTGGACGCGCTCGCTGGCGCTGGCGCCGACCTCGGCGGTCGGGCCGTTCTATTATTTCTCGCTGGTCTGGGCGATGGCGATCGGCTTCTTCTTCTGGGGCGACATCCCGACGCTCGGCCTGCTCGCCGGCTCGGCCATCGTCGTCGGCTCCGGACTGTTTCTGCTCTGGCACGAGAGCGGCAAGAAGACCCCGCCGATTTCGGGCGACGAGCCGCTGCCGGAATGAACTTCAAACATCACGAGCAAGGAGAATTACCATGAGTCTCACCAAGCTTCGCCGCGTCGTCACCGGCCACGACGCGCAAGGCCGCGCCAAAGTGCTGATCGACGCGCAGGTGCAGAACGTCTTCTCGCAGCGCCCCGGCGCTGAATTCAGCGTGATCTGGTCGAGTGAGGGTTTCCCGGTCGATAATGACGGCAGCGAAGACCCGTCGAACAAGAAGATCGGCACCACTATCGACAACGGCACGGTGTTCCGCGTCGTCAGCTTCGGGCCCGGCGTCGCACCGCGCAACCACCGCACCGACTCGATCGATTACGCGGTGGTGATGTCCGGCGAGATCGACATGGCGCTCGAGGACGGCGCCGTCGTGCATCTGAAGGCCGGCGACGTACTGGTGCAGCGCGGCACCGTTCACAACTGGACCAACAAAGGCACGGTGCCGTGCGTGATCGCCTTCACGCTGATCGCGGCAAAGCCGGTGACGATTGACGGCAAGCCTCTCAAAGCACACGGCTAAGGTTCAGTCGTCCAATTCCGGATAGCGCCGGAAGATGCCGCCTTCGTTGAAAGCGATGCGGCGTGTCGAGGCGAGATAGGCCTTGATGCCGGGCCGTTTGGCGACGCGATCATGCACCGCGACGACGCCCGGCAGCTTGCGTTCGATGCGCTGCATCGCGTTCGGAAACGCGTAACGCAGCCCTTCGATCAACTGGAACAGCGACAGGTCGACGTAAGTCGCCTTGCGGCCGAGCACGTATGGCCCACCGCTCTTGGCAATGACCTTCTCGAAATAGCCGAGATATTTCGGTGCGCGTTCCTTGAGAAAGCTCTGCGCATATTGCTTGGCCTGCGGCTTCTGGTCTTCGTAATAAAGCCCCGTGGAAATCGGATGATGGGTGTCGTGAATCTCTTTGACGAAATCCGTCACCGTCAGTTGCAACTGATGCAGCCATAGCCGTGACGCCTCATCGCGTGGCGCGAGCTTCAGCCGCGGCCCGAGATAGAACAGGATGTTGGCGGCCTGCGCGATTACCAGTTTGCCGGCCTTGAGAAACGGCGGCGCGAACGGCGGCCGCTTTTCGGCCTCACCCTTCATCATCGCCATCATGCGGTCCATGCCCGCTTTGGTCCGGGCAGCGTCGTCATAAGCGGCACCGGCGTCTTCCAGCGCCAGCCGGACGAATTCGCCGCGGCCCTGGATCGACGGCCAATAATATAGGGCGTAGCGCATCAGCTCTTCACCAGCCGCACCGACGGTTCGTTTGGCCCGCGCTCACCGATCACGGTGTTGCGGCCCGCGGCTTTCGCTTGATAGAGCCGTTTGTCGGCGATCTCGAACAGTCTGTCGTAGCCCGACGCGTCCTTGGCGCAACTGGCGATGCCGATGCTGACGGTCACTTTCCACTCGGCATCGCCCGCGGGCGCCGCGGCAATGGCGCGGCGGATGCGCTCGCCCAGCGCATTGGCTTCGGTGCCGGTGACGCCGTCGGCAATCACGACGAATTCCTCGCCGCCGAAGCGGTAGGTGAAATCCGACAGCCGCGCCGCGCCCATAATCTCGGTGGCGATCCGCTTGAGCGCCTTGTCGCCGGCGGCATGGCCGAAGCGATCGTTGAAGGCCTTGAAGTGGTCGATATCGATCAGCAGCAGCGACAGCGGCCGCCCGACGGCGGCGGCGGTTTCGACCGCGCGGCGGCCATAGGATTCCAGCGAGTGGCGATCGAGCGCGCCGGTCAGCGCGTCGCAGCCGGTGCGGGCCAGCAAGTCGTCGTACCGCTCGCGATAGGTCAGCATGTCGAACACGTCGGAAATGCGTCGCGTATCTCGCCTGGCCAGCGGCCATTCAAAATATTTCAGATAGAGCGCGGCCATGCCGCTATAGAGCGCGACCGCGCCCATCTTGGCGATCCAGCCGCCGATCAGCACCTGCACGCCGGCGCCGGTCAGCATGTGCAGCCCGGTCCAGAACGCCACCTGGTCGAAGCTCAGCACCACGGCGCCGCACAGCGCCAGCCGCGCCCAGCGATAATTGCCGAGCCAGGTCCGCAAGCGCTCGTACAGCAGAATGATGATGATGCAGTCGAAGAACAGGATCGCCGTTCCCCACACCATCAACGCGCCCATCTCGTCGAGGAAACTGAAATCGGCGGCGCGGCCGGCCGTCAGCGGTACCAGCGTGTGCTGGTGCATCACGAAGGCCAACGCGAACAGCAGCACGTTGCCGAACAGCAGGCCGTAGATCGGCTGGCGCACCACCAGCGCATCCTCGCGGATATAGAGCAGCAACAGCATCATCAGCTTGCCGGTGAACAGCACGGTCGAGCCCGGCGAGGTGACGATGCCGAACGGCAGCGCGACGTAGAGAATGCCGGCGAGATAGGTCTCGAGGAAATGCATCACGCCGAGCGCGCAGAAAAATGCGCCGAGGCCGATGCGGCGGCGCGCGCGCAGCAGCGCGGCGAGCGCGGTGAAATACAGCACGGCGTCGCCAGCCAGCAGCAAGACGTTGTTGATTTCAGCCATTGCGATCGATGTCAGCCCGCGCCAAACAATTATGATAGCGCATAATCGCCGATTCCATGGCCAGATTGAGGAACGACC
>CAIRGJ010000002.1 GCA_903878085.1 uncultured Hyphomicrobiales bacterium
ACGCGCAGCGCATCGGTCGCCTCGACCCCGACCTTCAGCGTGACATAGGCATAGATGCCCTGGCCCTTGATGTCGTGCGGGTAGCCGACGACGGCCGCCTCCGCCACCGACTTATGCGCCACCAGCGCGCTTTCGACTTCGGCAGTGCCGAGGCGGTGGCCGGCGACATTGATGACGTCATCGACGCGGCCGGTGATCCAGTAGTAACCGTCTTCGTCGCGGCGGCAGCCGTCGCCGGTGAAATACTTGCCGACATAGGCCGAGAAATAAGTCTGCACGAAGCGCTCATGGTCGCCATAGACGGTGCGCATCTGGCCCGGCCAGGAATCGGCGATGCACAGATTGCCCGAGCAGGCGCCTTCGAGCACCTTGCCCTCGGCATCGACGATTTCCGGCACCACGCCGAAGAACGGCCGCGTCGCCGAGCCGGGTTTGAGCTTGGTGGCGCCCGGCAGCGGCGTGATCAGAATGCCGCCGGTCTCGGTCTGCCACCAGGTATCGACGATCGGTGAGCGGTCGTCGCCGACGACGTGGTGATACCACTCCCAGGCTTCCGGATTGATCGGCTCGCCGACCGAACCAAGCAGACGTAGCGAGGCGCGCGAGGTCTTCTTCACTGGCCCGTCGCCGGCCTGCATCAGCGCGCGGATCGCGGTCGGCGCGGTGTAGAAGGTGTTGACCTTGTGTTTGTCGATCACTTCCCAGAAGCGCGAGTTGGTCGGATAATTCGGCACGCCTTCGAACATCAGCGTGATCGCGCCATTGGCCAGCGGCCCATAGAGAATGTAGCTGTGGCCGGTGACCCAGCCGACATCGGCGGTGCACCAGTAGATGTCGCCATCGTGATAGTCGAACACGTATCGGTGCGTGATCGCGGTGTAGAGCAGATAGCCGCCGGTGGTGTGCAGCACGCCTTTCGGCTTTCCGGTCGAGCCCGAGGTGTAAAGAATGAACAGCGGGTCTTCGGCGTTCATCTCCTCGCACGGACAATCGGCCGGCACGGTCTTGGCGATGTCGTCGTAATAGACGTCGCGGCCGGCTTGCATGTTCACGGCGCCGCCGGTGCGGCGTACGACAATGACCGATTTGACGTGGCCGACTTTGTCGCAGGCCGCATCGACATTCGCCTTGAGCGGAATCTTGCGGCCGCCGCGGACACCCTCGTCGGCAGTGACCACCACGTCGGACTTGCAGTCCTCGATGCGGCCGGCAATCGAGTCCGGCGAGAAGCCGCCGAAGATCACCGAGTGCACCGCGCCGATGCGCGCGCAGGCCAGGATCGCCACCGCCGCTTCCGGGATCATCGGCATGTAGATGGTGACGCGGTCGCCCTTCTTGACGCCGCGGGCTTTGAGCACATTGGCGAAGCGGCAGACGTCGGCGTGCAGCTGCTTGTAGGTGATCTTCTTGTCGTCCTTGGGATCGTCGCCTTCCCAGATGATGGCGGTCTGGTCGCCGCGCTTGGCGAGATGGCGATCGATGCAATTGTAGGCGGCGTTGAGCGTGCCGTCCTCGAACCATTTGATCGAGACGTTATGCGGGTCGAAAGAGGTGTTCTTGACCTTGGTGAAGGGCTTGATCCAATCGATGCACTTGGCCTGTTCGGCCCAGAAGCCGTTCGGATCCTTGATCGAGCGCGCGTACATCTCATTGTACTTGGCGTCGTCGATCAAAGCGCGCTTCTGCCAATCGGACGGAACGTCATAGACCTTGTCGGACATCGGAACTCCTCCCAGCCCACTCTACGCCGCGGGCGCTTATTGGCGCGTTGTTACACCTATTATGCGACGGCATCGTCGCGCGCGACAAGGCGGCGGCCTCACACTTTGGTCGTGGGTCGGATTGAGAAATATCAAGGCGGGCGGGAATTTAGGGCCTAACGGCCCCACCAGCCGAGGATGCCGCCGATGATGGCGAGAACGCCGAGCCAATGGCCAGCGTCGATCGCGGTCAGCGTCAACCTGCGGAACGCATAGGCATTATTGACCGCAACCGTAGTCAGCACGAAGCCGAACCAGCACATCACGCCCGAGAAAACCCCGGCCTGCAGTGAAAAAATACCGATATGGAACATGATGCCGGACAAGGCGGCCGCCATCGCCAGTTCGGCAACGAAGGACAGAATGAAAGGCGTGGCCTTGGCGGCGGTCGACTTGGTGGAGTTCTCAGCCTGGCACTGCTCAACGGTCTTGCCCTGGGCTTCGATCCATTTGCGCCCGAGCAGGCCGTAGTACACCGCGCCGAACAGCCATGCGGCGATTGTCGCGACGAGGACAGGCAGAACGGTCAGGTTTTGCAATTGCGCCATGGCCGCGCTCCCTATTTCAAGCCGCCCATCTTACTCACGATTGTCCACTCGGCGTCGGCGACCGGCGGCAGCGACAGCCGCGACTGCTTGAGCAGCGCCATCCCGGCGAGCTTCGGTTCGGCCTTGATGGCAGCGAGCGTCACCGGTTTCGGCATCGGCGCGACCGCCTTGACGTCGACGCAGACCCAGGGCTCACCGGCCGCCGCGGTCGGGTCGGCATAGGCCTCGCGGATCACCTCGACAATGCCGACGATCTCCTTGCCGACATTGGAGTGATAGAAAAAGCCGCGCTCGCCCTTTTTCATCTTCATCATATTGAGTTTGGCGGTGTGGTTGCGAATGCCGGTCCAGGCGGTGCCTTTGGCGCCGGCCTTGACTTGGCTGTCCCACGACCAGGCATCGGGTTCGGACTTCAGCAGCCAATAAGCCATGTCATTCTTCCGACTTGATCGGCCGCGTCAGCAGCGACTCGATAGCCTGGTCCACGCTCATCTCATTCGCCAGCACGGCGGCAATTGCCGCCGAGATCGGCATCTCGATATTTTTCGCGCGCGCCATTTCCAGCAGCACCGGCGCGGTGAAAGCGCCTTCGGCCAATTTGCCGTCGGGCGTCACGCCTTTGCCCAGCGCGACGCCGAACGAGAAGTTGCGCGATTGCGGGCTGGAGCAGGTCAGAATCAAATCGCCCAAGCCTGACAACCCGGTGAGCGTTTCCTGGCGTGCGCCGAACGCTTTGCCGAAGCGCATCATCTCGGCAAAGCCGCGCGTGGTCAGCGCCGCCGACGCGCTGGCGCCAAGGCCGCGGCCGGTGACGATGCCCGAGGCAATCGCCAACACATTCTTGACCGAACCGCCAACTTCGACGCCGCGCACGTCGGTCGAGTGATAGGGCCGGAAGGCGCCCGAGTTCATCGCGTGCGCCAGCGTCTTTGCGACGCCGGCCTCCGCCGCCGCGATCGTCACCGCCGTCGGCAGCCCGCGCGCCACGTCGGCGGCAAAACTCGGCCCCGACAGAATCGCCGGCACCGCATTGGGCGCGCATTCGGCAATGATCTCGGTCATGAATTTATGTGTGCCGTGCTCGATGCCTTTGGCGCAGGCGATCACTGGCGTGTTCGCGCTAAGCGTTTGCGCCAGCGACCTAATCACCGAGCGCATCGCCTGCGCCGGCACCACCAGCAGGATGGCTTCGGCGCGCGAAGCCTCGGCCAGCGCGCGGGTAATCTTGATGGATTCCTCGAGTTTCACGCCAGGGAGAAAGCGGCTTTCGCGCTTACTTGCGAGGTATTCTGCGTTGCCTTGGTCGAATTCCCACAGCGTCACGTCGCGGCCGGCGCGCGCACAGGTCTGCGCCAGCGCCGTGCCCCAGGCGCCGCCACCCAGCACGCTGATACGAGAGATGCTCATTTATACGCCGAGGTTTTGGGCGGTGCTTTGCTGGCGGCAATTTCGTCGAGCGGCCAGCGCGCGCGCGGCGCGACGTCGAGCGTATCGGTCAGCCCTAACGCCAGCCGCTCGCAGCCGGCCCAGGCGATCATGGCGCCGTTGTCGGTGCATAGCTCTAATGGGGGTGCAACTAAGACACTGCCGACTTCGAAGGCGAGGCGGTGCAGCACCTTGCGGATCGCTTGATTGGCGGCGACGCCGCCGGCCGCAACCAGCGCGCTCGGCGCGCCGTATTTGGCGCGGAACATACGCAGGCCGGCGCGCAACCGGTCGAGCACCACATCCACCACCGCTTGCTGGAACGACGCACATAAGTCGGCAACGTCCTGGTCGGACAGTGGCGCGATTTTTTCGGCTTCGAGGCGAAGCGCGGTCTTTAAACCCGACAGTGAAAAATCGGCGTCCTTGCGGCCGTGCATCGGCCGCGGCAGCGCGAAGCGCTCGGCGTTGCCGCGCTCGGCTTCTTTCTCGACCTGCGGGCCGCCGGGATAGCCGAGGCCCAGAAGCTTCGCGGTCTTGTCGAAGGCCTCGCCGATGGCGTCGTCCATGGTGGTGCCAAGCCGCACGTAATCGCCGACGCCGCGGATGGCGAGCACCTGGGTATGGCCGCCGGAGGCGAGGAACAGGCAATAGGGAAACGGCGTGGCGTCGGTCAGCCGCGCGGTGAGCGCGTGGGCTTCCAGGTGGTTGATCGCGATCAGCGGCTTGTTCTTGACCAGCGCAATGGCTTTCGCCGTGGTCAGGCCGACGATGACGCCGCCGATCAGCCCGGGCCCGGCGGCGGCGGCGATGCCGTCGAGCTCGTCATAGCTGCGCCCCGCCTCGTTCATGGCGCGGGTGATGATCACATCGAGGGCCTCGACATGGGCGCGCGCCGCGATTTCGGGCACCACGCCGCCGAAAGCCGCGTGCTCGCTGACCTGCGACAGGATCACGTTGGACAGGATTCGGCCGCGGCCGTCGTCTAAACGCTCGACCACCGCCGCCGCGGTTTCGTCGCAGGTCGTCTCGATGCCGAGGACGATCATTTCTGTCTCCGACCCTCCCAATTATAGGCAGGGTGCACTACAAGGTGGCCTAGCATCGAGACATAATATGACGCAATCCACCGCACCAATCTTGCGTATCGGCACGCGCGGCAGCCCGCTGGCCCTGTTTCAGGCACGGACGGTGCGCGCGCGGTTGGCAGGGGTGCTGGGTGTCGCCGAGGCGGCGATCGAGATCGTCATCATCCGCACCACCGGTGACGCCATCCAGGATCGTCCGCTGGCGGACGCCGGCGGCAAGGGGCTGTTCACCAAGGAAATCGAAGAAGCCTTGCTGGACGGCCGCATCGATTTGGCCGTGCATTCGGCCAAGGACGTGCCGACGCTTCTGCCCGCCGGGCTGATGCTGGCGGCGTGCCTGGAGCGCGAAGATCCGCGCGACGTGTTCATCGGCCATAAAGCGGGCTCGCTCGCCGATCTGCCGCAGGGTGCGAGTCTCGGCACCACCTCGCCGCGCCGCCAAGCCATCGCCAAGCGCATCCGGCCCGACCTGCGCATCGTGCCGCTGCGCGGCAATGTCGAGACCCGATTGCGCAAGCTGGAAGCGGGCGACATGGACGCCACCATTCTCGCGCTCGCCGGCATGAAGCGGCTCGGGCTTGCGGCCCACGTCACCAAGATCATGGACGTGCATGAATTTCTCCCGGCCGCCGGGCAGGGCGTCATCGGCATCGAGATTCGCGAAAGCGACACGCGCACGCGCGAGCTTCTGGCCCGTATCGATCATGCCGCCACGTCAACCGCGCTGGCTTGCGAGCGTGCGTTTCTCGGCGTGCTCGACGGCTCGTGCAAGACGCCGATCGGCGGCTACGCGGAAATAACCGGTGACACGATTCATCTGCGCGGCCTGCTCGCTCATCCGGATGGCGATCCTTCTCTCGCATACGAACTCCGCGGTCCGCTCGCCGACGCGGTCAAGATCGGCACCGAGGCCGGGCAATATATAAAACGCGAAGCTCCTTCCGGTCTGTTGGCTTGAGCCATGCGGGTCGTTCTCACCCGCCCGCAGGAAGACAGCGAACGCACCGCGACCGCATTGCGCGCGCGCGGCCATGAGGTGCTGATCGCGCCGCTGCTGCGGGTCGAGCCGGTCGATACCGAACTGCGCACCAATTGGGGTGCGGTCATTATCACCAGCGCCAACGCCGCGGCCGCGCTTGCGGCGCATCCGGCGCGCGAGCTGCTCACCAAGCTGCCGCTGTTCGCGGTCGGCAAGCGCAGCGCCGACGCTGCGCGGCAGGCCGGCTTTACCGAGATCACGATTGCAGGCGGCGACGTGCACGATCTGCTGCGGCTCGTGGTAGAGCGCCGCGCCGACGCCAAGGCGCCGGTGCTCTATCTCGCCGGTGAGGATCGTTCCGGCGATCTCATGGGCGATCTTGTCGTGCGTGGCATCGCCGCCGAACTGGCGGTGATCTATCGCGCCGCCACTGCGCCGTTCTCGGCGGCGCTGGTCGAGTCACTCAAGGCCGACGAGGTCGACGCGGTGCTGCATTTTTCCAAACGCAGCGCACAGAGCTACCTCGCGGGCGCGGCCGCCGCAGGTGTCGCCGATCTGGCGTTGGCGGTGCGGCATTTTTGCCTCTCCGCCCAGATCGCCGAACCGTTACGCGCCGCCGGGGCAAGCGGCATTGCGGTCGCCAAGCGCCCCGACGAGGCGGCGCTGCTGGAACTACTGGTGGCGGCGCAAGCTTGATTGATTCGCCCGCCAGCGCCATTTGCGTTATTCCCTGCGAACGGGCGGGGCCGATTCGACGAGGATTTGCGCATGGCAGATAAGCGCACAACGCCGGAGGCAGGCGCCGGCCGCCGCAAGCGCGCGGCGCCGACCATCGACCTCACCGCCCGCGAAGTGCCGCCCCCGGTTGCCGCCGCGAGCGAACCGCCAACGCCACCTCCGCCGGAACCGCCCGCCGCCGACCACGCCGTGCCGCCCGCGGACAAAAGCCCGCCCGGCGGCGATCCGTGGGCTTGGGTGAACGCCAATTTCAGCGGGCCGATCCTGGCGGCCGGTCTTGCCGGCGCCGGCAGCGTGGCGCTGTTGCTGCTCGCGCTATGGCTGACCGGTCTGGTGCCGATCCGCTACGCCGGCTCTACCGCGACGCGCGCGCGCGTCGCCGCGCTCGAAATGGAAGTGCAGGCCCTGCAACATCGCCCCGCCGGTACGGTGGACACCAAAGCGATCGACACGCTCACCGAGCGGCTTGGAAAAATCGAACACACCATCGGCAGCCTTCCGGCGAGCGATCCCGGCAAAAATTCGGATTTGTCCGAGCGCGTCGCCGCCGCCGACAACGCCATGAAGTCGCTGGGCGTCGCGCTCGCCGCGCTCAACCGCCGCAGCGACGGCATTGCCGCCGACGCGGCGCAGGCGCGCGAGCGTGCCGAAGCCGCGGAAAAGGCCGTGACGGAATTGCGCGGCAATGTTCAAGCCGCGCAAGACACGGCGAAGGCCGCGTCGCCGGTCCTATCGTCGGCAGATATTGATGCCTTGCAAAAACGCATCGCCGGCCTCGAACAGTCCGCCAAAGCGGCTCGCGACGACATCGCCAAAACCGGCGCCGCCGACGCCGCGGCGCGGCTAGCCTTGAGCGCGGCGGCGTTGCGCGATGCGGCGCTCAGGGGTGCGCCGTTCGCGCCCGTGCTGGCGCAAGTCAAAGCGCTCGGCGCCGACGCGAAGAATTTGGCGCCGCTCGAACCGTTCGCGGCCATCGGCGTGCCGTCGGCCGCGGCGCTGGCGCAAGAGCTGCGTGCGTTGCTGCCGGGCATGATCAAGACATCGGGTGCGCAGGCGCCGAGCGGCGGTTTCCTCGATCGGTTGCAGGCCAATGCCGGCAATCTCGTTCGTGTCCGCCCGGTCGGCGCGCCGGCCGGCGACGACGCCTCGGCAGTCCTGGCGCGCGTCGAGATCGAGGCCGCCAATGCCGATATCGGGCGCGCGCTCGACGATCTCGGCAAGCTGCCGGAGGCGACGCGCGCCTCGGCGCAAAGCTGGATCGCGAAAGTTCAAGCGCGCCAGGTAGCGCTTGCGGCCGCGCAGGCGCTGGCGACCGAGACCGCCAGCGCGCTCGGTTCGAAGTGAGGACACCATGATCCGGGTCGTCCTGTTTCTGATCTCGGTCGCGATCGTCGCCGCCGGCTTTGTCTGGTTTGCCGACCGGCCTGGCGATGTCGCCATCACCTGGATGGGATACCGGGTCGAGACGTCGCTGATGGTGGCAGCGCTCGCGGTGGCGGCGCTGATTCTGGTCGTGATGTTCGTGTGGGCGATCCTGCGCGGCATTATTCGCTCGCCCGAGCAGGTGTCGCTGTTCTTCCGCCATCGCCGCGCCATGAAGGGCTATCTGGCGATCTCGCGCGGCTTGATCGCGATCGGCGCCGGCGACCTGCGCGTCGCCCGCAAATCCGCCGATGAAGCGGCGCGGCTGTCGCCGGGCGAACCCTTGGCTTTGCTGCTCGCGGCGCAGTCGGCGCAGATGGCCGGCGACCGCGGTACCGCCGAGCAGGCGTTCCGCGCCATGAGCACGCGCGCCGACACCAAACTGCTGGGGTTGCGCGGGCTTTATATCGAGGCGCAGCGCCGCAACGACCCCGCTGTCGCGCGGCGAGTCGCGCAGGAAGCGGCAAGGGTACAGCCGTCGCTCACCTGGGCCGGACAGGCTTTGCTCGACGGTCATTGTGCCGCCGCCGACTGGGCCGGCGCGCTGCTTGCGCTCGACCAGATGAAAGGCGGGCTCGATAAGGCCGATTACCGCCGCAAGCGCGCGGTGCTGCTGACGGCCCGCGCGCTGGCCTTGGACGAGATCGATCGCGACACTTCCCGCGCCAACGCGCTGGAGGCGGTCAAACTGGCGCCCGATCTGGTGCCGGCGGCGGCTTTGACTGGCCGGCGGCTCGCCGAGGCCGGCGAAGCGCGCAAGGCCGGAAAGATCCTCACCGCGGCGTGGAAGCTCAATCCGCATCCCGATATTGCCGACGCCTATGCCAATCTGCGCTTCGGCGATACCGCGCGGGCACGGTTGACGCGGATGCAGACGCTCGCGGAAAAGCTGCCGGGCCAGCTTGAGGGCGCGCTCGCGGTGGCGCTCGCGGCGCTGGAAGCGCACGAATTCGGCGTGGCGCGCGCGGCGCTCGCGCCGCATCTGTCGGCGCCGACGCGGCGGGTCGCGACCTTGATGGCCCAGATCGAGGCGGCCGAGCACGGCAACGAAGGCCGTGTCCGCGAGTGGATGGGCCGCGCCATGCGCGCCGCCGGCGATCCGGTGTGGACGGCGGATGGCGTGGTGTCGGATCGCTGGCTGCCGGTGTCGCCCAACGGGCGGCTCGACGGTTTTGCCTGGAAGTTGCCGCTGGCCGAACTCGGCGCCAGCCAGCCGGTGATCGAGTTCGCGGAAGCGCCAGCCGCTCCCATCGCGCCGGCGCCGCCCGAACCGGCGGCAAGGCCGGAGCTGGCCCCCGAATTGCCGGTCCGCAAGGTGGCGAAAGCCGCAGCGGCAGCAAAAGCCAAGCCGGTCGAAGCGGTGATTCCGCTGGTGCATGCGCCGGACGATCCGGGCCTCGATTCCGGCCTTAGTCCCGGGCTTGACCGCGATCCGGTGCCGGAATCGTCATCGCCGCCGGCCAAAGGCGCCTGGCAGCGGCTGCTTTGGCTGTTCCGGTAGCGGCCGATAACCGCCGGGTGTATTGCTTGCCAAGGATGGCCCGCGCCGATAGTAGTGGCGCAGCTTTTTGACGCATGATCCGTTCCGAAAGCCGGGTTCCCCTTTTCGGGATCATACTTAGCCGACGTAGCTCAGTGGTAGAGCATCCGCTTCGTAAGCGGGTGGTCGGGGGTTCAAATCCCTCCGTCGGCACCATCCCCCGCTTCGACGACGCCGAAAACTTGATATTTCCGGCCGGTTTCCACAAAAAAAGCCGCGCGTGCCTGGGGATATCGTGGTCCGCGAAAGATACCGTCACTTTTCGCGACAGATGGCGTAGTAAGGTGCCTTGAGGCCGCCATATCGCGGCATTTTCATGCAGTCTCGTAGAGCGGTGCCATGGCCAAACCAGCAGTGATTCTCGTCGGTGCGGATAAAGGCGGCGTCGGCAAAACCACCGTCGCCCGGACCTTGCTCGATTATTTCGGCGCCCATCAGACGGCGACGCGCGCCTTCGACACCGAGTCGCCGCGCGGCACGCTGAAGCGGTTCCATCCCACCCTCACCGAAGTCGTGGACGTCACATCGATCCCCGACCAGATGAAGATTTTCGACACGCTCGGCAGCGCCGAAGCCAAAGTGACCGTGATCGACATCCGCGCCGGGCTGCTGTCGTCGACCTTGCAGGCGCTGAACGATATCGGCTTCATCGAGTCGGCCAAGAAGGGCCAGATCACCTTCGCCGTGTTCCACATTCTCGGGCCCTCGATCGCCTCGCTCGAGGAAATCGCCGAGACCTCGCGCTTCGTTGGCGACGCCAGCTACTTCCTGGTGAAGAACCACATCAACGACACCAATTTCTTCGAATGGGATCCGGCGACCTACGATTCCTATTTCAAGAAGATCAAGCGCGCCGAAGAGATCACCATCCCCAAGCTCAACGAGATGGCGTGCGAGCAGGTCGAAGTCGCCGGCGTTCCCTATGTTTCGTTCGTGGCCAACAAGAACGCCAAGGGCGATGCGGCCAATTATTCTTTCGTTCTGCGCGGCTACGTGCGCCATTGGCTCGGCAATGTCTGGGGCGAGTTCGACCGCGTCAAGCTGGTCGATCTGGTCGCGCCGAAAATGGAAAGCAACGTTCGCCAGGCCGGCTAACGTCGCAGCCCGATCCTTCGCCTGTTGCGCTTGCGCGCGGGCGGCGTCCGGTAAACCGATGTCGTTCCGCAACTCAGTCACCATCATTGCATCGCCGCGGCCGCGCGTCGGCAAGACTTTGCTGGCGCGGCTGCTGGTGGATTTTCATATTCACGAGGGCCGCAGGGTGGCGGCCTTCGATCTCAATTCCGGCGAGGGCACGCTGGCGCAATTCGCGCCGGAGCATGCCGCCGTGGCGGAAATCGGCGATATCCAGGGTCAGATGGCGCTGTTCGATCGTCTGGTCGCGGAGGACGATGCCGCCAAGATCGTCGATCTCGGGCAAGAACGATTCGAAGAGTTTTTTGCCTTGGCGCGCCGCATCGGCTTTGCCGAGGAAGCGCAGCAGCGCGGCATCGCGCCGTCGGTCTTGTTCATCGCGACGCCGGACAGCACGTCGGTCGAAGCCTATGGACGGCTACGGAGCCGGATGCCGCAATTGACGCTGACGCCGGTGCACAATGAATTGCTCGGCGCGGCGCCGCATCGCGACAAATATCCGATCGATGCGAAGGGCGGGACTCTGCTACGCTTTTCGGCGCTGGCGCCGGGCTTGCGCAAATATGTCGAAACGCCGCCATTCTCGTTCGCCGAGGCGCATCTTGCCAATGCGCGCAACATTCCGCTGGACACGCATATCGAACTGCAACGCTGGCTGCGCAAGAATTACCTGGAGTTCCGGGAACTCGATTTGCGCATTTTGCTGGCCGATTTGCAGTCGTCGATCCGGCTCACGTCATAGTTCCAATTTCTAAACAGCCATTTTGAAGACGATCTTAGCGTTTGGCGCCGTTCATCGGAAACCAATTTGGATTACGTTAATGGAACCACGGAACGAAACTGGAGGTTGGACGTTCCCGTGCAGACTTCCCGCGCGCCACTTCGCGCCAACGAGGAGGCTACGCCATGTGGATATCGCTGTTCACCATCGTGATCGCCATCGCTCTTGGTTTTGGCCTCGGCGCCGTTGCCTTGGATTCCCAGGACGAAGCCAAGCCCGTCCGTAACTTCCGTCATCTGTAGACCCCGCGTATCGGGAGCATTCCTTTGGGCGGCCAGAAGGCCGCCTACTTTTTGTGTTTACGGCGGCCCACGAGCGGTGGAACTTTGTGATATTGAGGGGCATGCCGCCGCCCTTGATGTTGTCGCGACGCTTTGCGCCTTTGTTCTGGTGCCAGTTCTTCGCGGCCTTTAACGACAATTTTCTCAAGACCGCGCTGGTCTTCCTCATCCTGTTCGGAAGTGGCGGCGCCGGGAGCGAAGCGCTGATCACGACCGCCAGCGCCATATTCATCGCGCCCTATTTTTTCCTGTCGGCATTGGGCGGCGAACTGGCCGACCGCTACGACAAGGCGCGGGTGGCGCAGGGACTGAAATTCGCCGAGATCTTCGTCGCCGGCTTGGCGGCGCTCGGTTATCAGCGCCAATCGGTGCCGATTTTGTTCGTCGCACTGGCGTGCTTCGGCGTGATCGCGGCGCTGTTCGGACCGCTCAAATACGGCATCCTGCCGGACCATTTGCGGCGCGAGCAATTGCCGTCTGGCAATGCGTTGATCGAAGGCGCGACCTTCGTCGCCATTCTCACTGGCACCATCGTCGGCGGCTTGGCCGCGCGCGGCGGCGACAGCGCCGCCTTCGTCATGCTGGTGATGGGAATTGCGATTGCCTGCTGGGTTGCCAGCCTCTGGATTCCGTCGACCGGCGAAGGCGCGCCGCAGCTCAAGGTTTCCGCCAACATCGCCACGTCGACCGTGGCGATGATCCGGCATCTGCGCGCCGACAGCCGGCTGTGGTGGGGCGCGATGGTGACGAGCTGGTTCTGGCTGGTCGGCATCGTGGTGCTGTCGCTGCTGCCGCCGCTGATCAAGACGCTGATCGGCGGCAACGAGGACACCGTCACCGCCTATCTCGCGCTGTTTTCGATTGCGGTCGGCATAGGCTCCGGTCTGGCGGCGGCGATCGCGCGCGGCCGCATCGTGCTCAACACGACGCTGGCCGGCTGCGTGCTGCTCGGGCTGTTCGCGCTCGATCTCGGCTTTGCGACGCTGGGACTTATCCCGGCGGCGACGCCGCAAGCGCCCGGCATGGTGTTTTCATCGACGTTGGGCATTCGCGTCGCCATCGACCTCGCCGGTCTGGCCATTGCCGGCGGGCTGTTCATCGTGCCGGCTTTTGCCGCGGTGCAGGCGTGGTCCGGCGCCGATTACCGCGCCCGCACGGTCGGCGCCGTCAATGTGCTCAATGCGGCCTTCATGACCGGCGGCACCGTGCTGGTGGCGGTGCTGCAGAATTTCGGCGTCGGCGTGCCGAGGCTGTTCGTGCTGATCGGCGCGCTTACCTTGGTGGTCGCGGTTCTCATCCGCCGCACCATGCCGGCGGCGACTTAACCCTTCTTGCGCGCCGCCAGCACGCGGTCGACCATTTCGCCGGCCACGCCGAGATAATTGGCCGGGTCGACCATCTTCTCCAGCTGCGCGCGGGTGGCGTGCTTGCTGATTTCCTTGTCCTCGACCAGGAGATCGATCAGCGGCCGTCCGGTCTTCACGACGAGGCGGCAGACGTCATAGACCATGTCATGCGCGATGTTGCGGCCGAGCGTCGGCCCCAGTCCCATCATCACCGCTTCCGACATGATGAGGCCCTTGGTGATGCCGAGGTTCTCGCTCATCTTCTTCTCGTTGACCTGCAGGCCGCTGACCACGAACTTGGTCTGCGCCAGCGCACCGGCCGACAGCATGAAGATTTCCGGCAGCGCGATCCATTCGATTTCCCACGGCCCGGTGGCGCGTTCGTGGTCCTCGATCATGGCTTCCAGCAACGCGGCCACGAGCTGGCGCACCATGCCGGTTTGCGCGGTGATGTAGACCGACGAGATCGGGTTGCGCTTCTGCGGCATCGTGCTCGACGAGCCGCGCCCTTCATGGAACGGCTCGTAGACTTCCTCGACTTCGGTCTGCATCAAGAGCTTCACGTCGAACGCGATCTTGCCGCAGGAGCCGGTGACCAGGCCGAGGAAGCAGCCGACCTCGGCGATGCAGTCGCGAATGGTGTGCCAAGTGGCAACCGGCTGGCCGAGCTTGAGCTCCTTGCACAGCTCCTCCTGGCATTTCAGGCCGTCTTTGCCGAGCGACGACAGCGTGCCGGCGGCGCCGCCGAATTCGGCGACCAGCAGACGCGGCTTGAGTTCTTTCAGGCGCTGCTTGTGGCGCTCGAAGCCGGCGAGCATCGTTGCCATCTTGTAGCCGAAGGTAATCGGCACCGCCTGCTGCAGGTTGCTGCGCCCGGCCATCGGCGTGTCGCGGTATTTCTTGGCCAGCTCGGCCAGCGCGTCGCAGATGCCGTCGATTTCTTGTCCGACGATCTCAAGCGCCTCGCGGAGCACCATGACGGTGGCGGTGTCGGTGATGTCCTGGGTGGTGGCGCCCCAGTGCGACCACTCGCCGAGGCCGTCCTTGCACAGCTTTACGAGTTGTTGAACGACAGGAAGCACCGGGTAGCCGATGCGCTCGGTGGCTTCCTTGAGTTTCACCATGTCGATTTTGTCGGCGGTGCAGTGCTTGACGATCTCGTCGCAGGCTTCCTTCGGGATGATGCCGAGCTTGGCCTGGGCGCGGGCCAGCGCCGCCTCGAAGTCGAGATATTTTTGCACCCGGTTCTCGTCCGAGAACACGTTCCGCATTGCGGGCGTGGTGAAAATGTCGCGGAACACCGCGGAATCGAGAAGGGTCGAGGGCATGCAGGTCTCCCGGGGAATGTGGGGCGCACCCTAACGTTTCTTGTGGGCCGATCAACCTGTTGCGCTCGGCGGTGTTTCCGTCCCAAATAGTCCGCCGCCAGGGAGGCCCTTATGAACGTCAACGCCAAGCAGCAACGAAGTTTCACGCTGGAGCCGGTGCATCCGAAGCCGGACCAGGCGCACACCATGCCTTACGCCCCGGCGGTCCATATCGTCGGCGCCTGCGACCTGATGTTCCTGTCGGGCGCGACGCCGTCGCCGCTCTACCACAAGCATCCGCACGTCGAATCCGAGCACGTGCATCCGCACAGTATCGAGGAGCAGACCGACCGGGCGATGGAGGCCATCAAGTCGATCCTCGACCATAGCGGCGCGACCTGGCGCGATGTCGTGAAGGTGACGAAATACCTCACCGACTTCCGCGAAGCCGATGCCATGCACAAGACCATGCATAAATATTTCGGCGACTGGCGGCCGGCCTCAACGACGGTGTGCATCAATTCGCTGTCGTCGCCCGGCGCGCGCATCGAGCTCGATATGATCGTCGCGCTGCCGAAGAAGGGGTAATTTCTTGTCATCACCGGGCTTGTCCCGGTGATCCCGCTTAGGAGGGCACTGTGCGTCCCTAAGCGAGATGGCCGGGACATAGGCGTCGCTAAGCGACGCCGTCCTTTGGACGGCTATGCCCGGCCATGACAAAATAGCTACCCCAGCTGCTCCTTCATCCAATCCGCGCTCTGCGACCGCCAGCGATAGGCGCGGTTGTTGGCGATGTGGTTGCCGTCCTCGATCATCATCAGCACCACCGGGCCTTTGACCTCGCGCGCCAGCCGCTCGGCGTCGGCGGCAGGGATCACGCGATCGAGCCGGCCGTTCACGATGTAAATCGGACAGGTGATGTTCTGCGCGATGCCGACCAGCGTCAGCGTCTGGGCGTTCTTGCGTGCTTCCTCGACGGTCTTGCAGTGGCTGCGGATGCGGAAGGTTTCGCGCGTCAACTCGGGGATCGTGTCGAAGGCGGCGCCGAAGTCGAACGGACCGCCAAGCGCGATGCAGGCCTTGATGCGTTTCTCGAACGCCGTGGCGCGCGCCGCGTAATAGCCGCCGAGGCTGACGCCCCACATGCCGATGCGCTTGGTGTCGAGATCGCTGCGGGTCTCGATGTAGTCGATCACGGCCTTGACCGGCACTTCGAAGTCGCCGCGGATCGGAATGTCGTATTGCGCCTCGCCCTGGCCGGGGCCTTCGAACACCAAAATCGCCATGCCGCGCGCCAGGAACGGCGCTTCGTAGGCCTCGGTTTCCTCTTTGGTCGAGTCGAGGCCGACCGCCATCACCACCACCGGCGGTTTGTCGACGCCGACAGGTTTGCGAAGAATGCCGGCCAGCGTTTTTCCCTCGTAAGGAATCTCGACGCACTCGCCCGGCGGCGACAGATGCGGCAGCGCCAGTTGGCGGCATTCGATTTGCTTCTTGTGCGCGGCTTTCATTTGCACCGGATCGTGCGCGAACAGGAACGAACCGAAATGGTAGTAGACCGCGGCGCGTTGCAGGCATTCGCCGGCGGTGAGAAAATGCTTCTCCGCCAGAGCCTGGCGGCCGATCTGCTCGTGCAGCGCGCCGCGCTCCGACCAGGCCTTGCACCAGTCGTCGTAGCTCGTCAGCGACTTGACGATGTCTTCGAAATCGGTGAGCGCCACGCCATTGGCGACGACGCGCGCGCCCCAATGCGAAACCGCGGCCTTGAGCAAGGAATCGGATGACATAATTGATAACCTCTTGGTGTGAAATTCAGGATTGGCCGCGGCGGTACCAAGGCATGAAGTACCGCGTGCACCAGTTCACCAGCAACTCGAAGCCGACGCCGAAGCCGGCCAGCAGCAGCACGCCGACGAAGGCCTCGTTGTGGTGATAGGTGCGGGAATTCAGCAGAATGTAATAGCCGACGCCGCCGATGGAAAGGAAGAACTCCGCGACCACCGCGCCGATCAGCGCCCGCCCGGCAGCAAGCCGGATACCGGCGAGCAGATAGGGCATCGACGCCGGCAGCACCAGGCCGAACAGCGTGCTCAAGCGGGTGGCGCGGAATGAGCGCGCGACTTCAAGATATTCGCGCGGCACCGTGCGCGCGCCGTCGGCGACATTCATGATGATGGCGAAGATCGCGGCAAAGATGATGGTCGCAATGCGGGTATTGGCGGAATAGCCGAACCACAACGAGAACAACGGCAGCACGATGATCATCGGGATGGCGTTGAAGCCGTTGATGTAGTGCCTTATCGCGCGGTCGAAGCTCAGGCTGCGGCCCATCACCACGCCGATCACGGTGCCGAACACCAGCGTGACGCCGAGGCCTTCGGCGACCGCCAACAGTGTCGCGCCGGTGGCTTTAAGAAACGCCGGATCGACGATCACACGCGGGATCGCCAGCACGATCGTGCTCGGCTTGGCGACATAGGCCGGCGCAAAGGCGCGGACGATGAATTCCCACGCCAAGAGGATGACGACGCCGGTGATGACGCGCGGCAGATAGGTGTCGGCCAAGCGGCCGCTCGCGGCCTTTGCTTTTCGCGGCGCCACGACCGGGGATGCAACGCCGATGCTCTGTCCGGACATCGGCTATTGCCTCCAGCGGGCGAAATGCTGCTCGATCTTGAGGCCGAGCCGCATCAAGGCAACGCCGATCAGTCCGATCAGCAGGATCGAGGCATAGACGCCGCCGGTATCGAAATTCTGCGACGCGGTCATGATGAGCTGGCCCAAGCCGGTCGACGACAAGAAGAACTCGGCCGCGATCATGCCGACCAGCGCGCGGCCGATCGCCTGGCGCACGCCGGTCATGGCGTAAGGCAGCGTGTAGGGCAGCATCACCTCGCGCCACAGCGCCCATTCGCTGGAGCGATATGATTTTGCCACCTCGATGAGTTCCGGCTTGATGCTGCGCGCGCCTTCGACGGTGTTGTAGAGCACCGGAAACACCGCGAACAAAAACACCACCAGCACCTTCGGCACGAAGCCGAAGCCCATGATCGACAGGATGAACGGAATCAGCGCCACCATCGGCGTGGCGTAGAGCACCATGATGTAAGGTTCGGTGCCAACCCGCAGCACCCGCACCCGCGCCAGCAGCATGCCGACGGGCATGCCGACGGCGAGCGCCAGCACGAAACCGGTTGAAAACAGAATCGCGGAATCGAGCAGCTGGTTGAGAAATTCCCGCGTCTGGATCAGTTGCCAGAGCTTCACCAGCGTCGCCGAGAACGGCACCATGAAGGCGGCGCTGGTCGAACGTCCGGCAATCTCCCACAGCGCGATGCCGGCGATGAGGCTGAGCCAGAACGGCGCGTGGCGGCGGAGGGTGGTGTTTAGCACGAATGTCCTGCTTGCTTGGTGTCATCGTCCGCGAAGGCGGACGATCCAGCCCTACTTTATGCACGCGAAGCGCTGGGTCCCCACTTTCGCGGGGACGACGATCTCGGGTTTATCGGCAGATGTCAGGCGATGATCACTTCACCATTGCATTGGCGTCCTTCCAGACGCTGCCGTCGACCAGCGTGTCGTAGGCCACCGGCTGCTTGTCGGCGGTGATGGCGCCGATCTTCTTCATCAGCGCGGCCGAGGCTTCGAGCTTGTCACGCGGCATGCCGTCATCTTTGGTCGCCCAGAACTCGATGGCGAGGAATTCCTTGAGCGCCGCCTTGTTGACGTCCTTGGTGTGTCCGGTGGCGACGGCGGCTTCAGCCACCGCGTCGGCGTTCTTCGGGTCCTGCATGAACTTGGCGGCTTCGATCATGCCGGCCAGCGTGCGCACCATGACGTCGCGGTTGGCGGCGAGGTTGTCCTTACGCGCGACCAGGATCAGGTAATGGCTGGTCGGGTTGGTGGCCTTCATGGTCAGAAGCATATTGAGCTTCTTGCCCTGGGTTTCGATCTCGGAAAGATCGTCGAGATGCAGCACGGAATATTTCAGCCGGCCGGCGAGCATCGCAGGCCCGGGACCCGAGCCGAGCGCGACCTGCTTGATGTCCTCGATCTTCACGCCCGGACAGCCGCTCGCGAGCATCGAGCGCAACGCCACGGAACGCGCGCCGCCGACCGAATCGACGCCGACGTCCTGCCCGGCGAGGTCATTGCAGGTCTTGCCGGATTCGGTGGTGCCGATGACCCAGTCGGGGTTCGGCATGCCATAGATGCCGACCAGCGGCACGCCGGCATTCGACACCTGGCTGATCACGGGCGGCGTCGGCGACCATGCCATTTCGACATCGCCGGCCACGACGGCGCGTGCCGCCGCGGTGCCATTATCGAACGGGCGGATTTCAACATTGGCGCCATGCTTCTTGAAGAAGCCTTCCTTCTCCGCCACGTAGACGATGGTCGCCGAGAACACCGGCGGAATGCCCGGCAGCGCGATGACGACCTTTTTGCCTTGCGCCGACGCCGGACCGGCGCCGATCAGCGCGGCGGCCAGCAATGCTGCGCCGGCCATCAGATTGACGTGTCTCCGGATCATTGAATCCTCCATTTGATTATTGTTTTCTTTTTCAGCGTTCGAGAATGAATTCGGCTTCGCGCGCCTCCCGCATCAACGTGTTCCACACGCGCTCGCGCAATTCGGCAAAGCGCGGCAGCCGCAAGGTCTCGCGCGTGCGCGGGTTTGGCAGATCGATCTCGATGATTTCGTGGATGCTCGAAGGCCGGCCCTTGAGCACGATCACGCGATGGCCGAGCAGCACCGCCTCCTCGATCGAATGCGTGACGAAGATCATCGCGGTCGGCCGCTCTTCCCAAATACGGATCAATTCGAATTGCAGGATCTCGCGGGTCTGCGCATCGACCGCGGCGAACGGCTCGTCCATCAGCAGCACGTTCGGCTCGATGGCGAGCGCGCGGGCCAGCCCGCAGCGCTGCTGCATGCCGCCCGACATCTGGTACGGGTAGGCCTTCTCGAAACCGGCGAGGCCGACCAGCTTGATGAATTCCGGCACCTTGCGTTCGATCTCGGCCTTCGGCGCGCCGGCCATGCGCAGACCGTAGGCGACGTTTTCGGTCACGGTCTTCCACGGAAACAGCCCGAAATGCTGGAACACCATGGCGACACCGGCGATCGGCTCGGTGACGCGCTCGTTGCCGACCATGATCTCGCCGGCATCGTGCGGCAGCAGGCCGTCGATGCAACGCAGCAGCGTGGTCTTGCCGCAGCCGGACGGTCCGACGATGGCGACGATCTCGCGGGCGCCGACGTCGAAGTCGATGTTGCGGAATACTTCGAGCGCGCCGTAGTGCTTGCCCAAGCCGCGCACGCGGATGCGGGGGTCGGCGCCGGTGGCGGCGAGGGGCGTGCGTGCGGCGGTTGCCGCGGTCTGTTGCTGTGTCACTCGGCGGCCTCTGACGACGGTTTAGGATTGATCTTTGTGTTTATTTTGGCCCAATAATCTTCGGCCATCTTCGAGTGCTTGAGCGCGTCCTCGGTTTCGAAGCCCGGCGCCATCGAGCCGTCGGTGCCTGCGAGAATCTGGTGATGCTCGATGTTCAGCGTGCGCAGCCAGCGTTGCTGTCCCATGGTGATGGCGACGAAATAGCCGATCTCGACCAGTTCGGGCTCGCTGAAATGCTTGTGCAGACGGTCCCACAGTTCATGACCGGCGGGCAGGTCCCAGGTGATCGCCTCGGCATAGGCCAGCGCCGCCTTTTGCTTGTCGTCGTAAAGCTTTGAACTCTCGAAATTGATCAAATCCGAATAGTCGTCTTCCTTCAGGCCGGACTTGGCCGCCTTGATCGAGCGCTGATTGCCGCAGAACTCGCACAGCACCGAACGCGACACGTAGATGCGGCATAGCTCCTTGATCTTGTGGTCGGCGACGCCGTTCTTGAAGACGTCGCGCCAGGTATTGGCGAACGACCAGAAGGCGGCGGGCACATGGGCGCGGATCGCCTGGCTCTCCGGCCGCGGCGTGCCCTCGCGCGCGCAACGTTCGAATTCGGCGAGCATGGCGGGGTCGGTGACCGTTGCCGGGTCGACGTAACTGATGTGCGGTTTGGACATCGGCGAATTCTCCTTGGACTCATTTTTATTGTGGCCGACGTTCGGCCCGTTTTGCAGCATGTTGCCGCAACGGCACCGCATGAGCAACGCGCAGACGACCGGCAAACGCCGCCTTCGGCTCGATAACGCGCACTTGAACGCGCCCCTGCCGGTGGGCCGCCCGGCGTTGGGCCGGCGGGCCCGTGAACAGGGGAAATACCTTGTTAACCAAGCTCGCCTAGCGTGGCGGCGCCCATTACCGGGCGTTTCGTCAGGTCTGGTTATGCGTATTGGAATGCTCCGAGCACTGACGATTGCGGCGGCCGGCCTCTGGTTGGCGGGCTGCAACACGACCAATCCGCCGGCCCGGCCCCTGGCCATGGCGGCCCCCGGCGCGGACGCCAATGCTTCCGTGCCGCCCGACGCCGATGAGCCCACCGGATCGGTGTCGCCGCGGACAGCCCAAGCCAGCGACGATGTCAGCCAGGGCAAGCAGCAATACCGCGCCAATAAGTTCGACGTCGCGGCGAGGCATTTCAGCCGGGCCGTTGAACGCAACCCGCGCGACGCCGAGGCCTGGCTCGGGCTGGCGGCGTCCTACGACCGCCTGCACCAGTTCGAGCTCGCCGACTCGGCCTACGATCAGGCCATCGTCATCGAAGGCCCGACCGCGGAGATTCTCAATAATCAGGGCTATTCGTTCATGTTGCGCGGCGACCTCAAGACCGCGCGCGTGAAGCTGACGGCGGCCCAGCGCAAAGACCCCGCCAATAGATACGTGCAGAACAATCTCAAGCTGCTGGCTGAGAGCGCGTCCAAGCCCAAATAGGTCGCGTAGCTTTCCTCCCGCAATATTCGGCGAAGCGGCCGGGACAAAGCCGGCTATGACGGCATAATATGCCGTCCGTGGGGTATATCATTCCGACATAGACCGGCGCGGCAAGACCGGTCAGCGACACTTCAGGGGGAAGTCCAATGGCTACCGTAGTCAACGCCGGCGCACGTCTCGACCGGCTGCCGATCTCATCGTTTCACTATCGGATTTTCTGGCTGGTCGGCGCCGGCATGTTTTTCGACGGCTACGATCTTTATGTCGCCGGCGGTGTGATCGCTTCCGTGATCCAGACCAAGTTCTCGACACCGCTGCAAATTCCGCAATTCGTCTCGCTGACCTTCGTCGGCATGACCATTGGCGCGCTGGTCACCGGCTTTGTCGGCGACAAGTTCGGACGCCGCTTCACCTATCAGATCAATCTCTTGATCTTCGGGCTGGCCTCGCTCGCCGCAGCCTTCGCGCAGGATATGAACCAGCTCATCATTTGCCGCTTTGTGCAGGGCCTCGGCCTCGGCGCCGAAATTGTGGTCGGCTATTCGACGCTCACCGAATTCGTGCCGCCGAAGTCGCGCGGCCGCTGGCTGTCGATGATGGCGTTCCTGGTGGTGGCTGGATTTCCCGCCACGGCCATCCTCGGCTATCTGATCATTCCGAGTTTCGGCTGGCGGCCGATGTTCGTCATCGCCGGCATCGGCTCGCTGGTCGTCTGGTATCTGCGCAAGAACTTGCCGGAGTCGCCGCGCTGGCTCGAATCGCAGGGCCGCACCGCGGAAGCCGAAGCCTTGATGCAGTCGATCGAGAATGAGGCGGCCGGCACGACTGCGTTGCCGCTGCCTGCCCCGGCGATCACCGCGCAGGTCGCGCAGCGCACCGCTGCCGATATGTTCCGGCCGCCGATTTTGCAGCGCCTGCTGGTGGGATGTTGGGTGCTGATCACGATCAACACGCTGATCTTCGGCTTCGTGATCTTCCTGCCGCAGTTCTTCCTGCGCCAGGGGCTGACCATTACCAATTCGCTCGGCTACACCGTGGTGCTGTCGATCGCGTCGCTGGTCGGCTGCGCGCTCGGCGCTTACACCTCCGATGCGATCGGCCGGCGCTGGAGCATCATCGGCGCGTCGGTCGTGACCGTCGTCGCCGGTTTCATCTATGCGCGCTTCAATGCCGCGTCCGATCCGACCGTCGTGCTGAGCGTCGGCTTCGTGCTGATCGTGGCGATCTATGTGCAGACCGCGATTCTCTTTGGTGTGTACACACCAGAGTTGTTCCCGACCGAGATCAGGCTGCGCGCCAACGGCATCTGCAACACCCTCGGCCGCGGCGCTACGGTGGTTTCGCCCTTCGTGGTCAGCTGGCTGATGCTGAACTACCAGCTGCCCGGCGTGGTCTGGCTGATGATCGGCCTCGTGCTCGTCCAGATCGTCGCGGTCTATCTCTGGGGCGTGGAACCGCGCAACCGCGGCCTCGAGGAAGTCGCCGCATAGGCGTGCGAAAGCACGCCGTCCTTGGACGGCTATGGCCGACCTGAGTTTGCGCCCGCGCAGTCGAGCGGCTAAGTAACCGCGATGAGCGGTTTGCGGCCTGTTACTGTCATCACCGGCGCTTCGGCCGGCATCGGCGTGGCGCTGGCGCATATATTCGCACGCAACGGCCATGCGCTGGCGCTGGTCGCGCGCCGCGAGGATCGGCTGCGCACGCTGGCCGATGAAATCGCCGCCGCCGGTGCGCCGCGGCCGATCGTGATCGCCATCGATCTGGTCAAACCGGGCGCGGTGCGCGAGATCGCCGCTACCCTCGCAGCCCAAGGCGCCGAGCCGCAATACGTCGTCAACAATGCCGGCTTCGGGCTGGTCGGCCTGGCGGCCGCGCGCGACCGCGACGAGCAGTTGGCAATGATCGATCTCAACGTCCGCGTGCTTACTGAATTGTCTCTCGCCTTCGTGCCGAGTCTTGAGCGCCACCGCGGCGGCATTCTCAACGTCGGTTCCATGGCTGGCTTCCTGCCCGGACCGGGCATGGCGGTCTATTACGCCACCAAGGCCTATGTGCTGTCGTTCAGCGAGGCGCTTCACAGCGAGCTCAAGCCGCGCGGCGTCCGCGTCACGGTGCTCTGTCCGGGGCCGGTGCCGACCGAATTCGCCGCCCGCGCCGGCATCAGCGAAGGGCTGGCGCCCGGCGTCCTGACCCAGGGCGCCGCGAGCGTCGCCGAGGCCGGTTATCGCGGCTTGATGAGCGGGCAGCGGACCGTGGTGCCGGGCCTGGCCAACAAGCTTGTCACGGTCCTGATTCGCATCCTGCCGCGCCGCCTGCTGCTCAAGATGGTGGACCAGCGGCAGAGCCGCCGCAGAGCCGCGCAGCGCACATAGCGGCTTCCCGCCGCTCATCCTCGCGTTGATATTGCAAACGCTGGCGAAGCGGGTAGTACTCGGCGTCAGGAGCCTGCGCCGAACCATCATGTTGAAGCCGGTCCTTATCATTCTGCACCAGGAACATTCCTCGCCTGGCCGCGTCGGGCAGATGCTGACAAAGCTCGGCTATCCGCTCGACATAAGGCGTCCGCGCTTCGGCGATCCGCTGCCGGAGACGATGGACGAGCACGCCGGCGCGGTGATTTTCGGCGGCCCGCAAAGCGCCAACGACAGCGAGGATTTCGTCAAACGCGAGATCGACTGGGTCGGCGTGCCGCTGCGCGACAAGAAGCCATATCTCGGCATCTGCCTCGGCGCCCAGATGATGGCCCGGCATTTAGGTGCGCGTGTCGATCCGCACCCCGAGGGTCAAGCCGAATGCGGCTATTACCCGATCCGTCCGACCGAGGCCGGCCGCGGCATTTGCGGCGAGTGGCCCGATCACGTCTATCAATGGCACCGCGAGGGCTTCGGTCTGCCGGAGGGCGGCGAATTGCTGGCCGAGGGCGACGCCTTCTCGATCCAGGCGTTCCGCTACGGCACCGGTTATGCGTTGCAGTTCCATCCTGAGGTGACGCACGCCATGATGTACAAGTGGCTGGTGCGCGGCGCGCATCGTCTCGAACTGCCTGGCGCGCGACCGCGCGCCGATCATGTGTCCGGCCGCGCGGTGCATGATTATGCCTCGCGTAACTGGCTCGCGGCCTTTATCGACCACTGGCTCGGTTGCGTCCCGGTAGAAACCCCGTCGCAAACCGCGACTTGACCGGGCCGCGAGATCCAGATGCGGCTGGAGGCCGCGGCGGTCGATTTCGACCGCGAGCCGCAGGGGGTGGATTGGTCAGGGCAGAAGAAGGATGGTGGAGCCAGGCGGGATCGAACCGCCGACCTCGTCATTGCGAACGACGCGCTCTCCCAGCTGAGCTATGGCCCCGCCAAGCGCAACAAACGGTAACCGTTGCGCGTAATTCCAAGCGAGAGGCCGCCATTTAGGACCCGGCCCATGGTCTGTCAAGGATATGGGCCGCTCCAGGTCAGTGTCGGGCGGCCGCCTTGTTCCCGGTGATGCGACCGGCTAGGTTCCCGCCACCTACCAAACGGGCGGAAACCATGCGCGCTGTTCTCGATATCGTCCTGCTTATTCTGCAGATGTATATTTGGCTGCTGATCGCCTCGGCGGTTTTGTCCTGGCTGATCGCCTTCAACGTGGTCAATACCCGCAATCAGGTCGTCGCGATGGTGGCGGACTTTCTGTACCGCATCACCGAGCCGGTATTGCGCCCGATCCGCCAGATGATGCCCAATCTCGGCGGTCTCGACGTGTCGCCGGTGATCCTGATCCTGCTCGTCCTGCTGCTCGAGAACATCATCGTGCGCTACATCTATCCGAACGTTTTCTAGCGGGTGTCCTCCCTGCGACCTTGGTCGCCGGTTGAAGGTGGTCTCACGTTGGCCGTGCGGCTGACGCCCAAGGGCGGCCGCGACGCCATCGACGGCGCCGAAACCCTGTCCAACGGTCATGAAGTGCTCAAAGCCCGCGTCCGGGCGGCGCCGAGCGAGGGCGAGGCCAACGAGGCGCTGTGCCGGCTGATCGCCAAAGCCGTGGGCGTCCCACGGCGCGACGTCGCGCTGGTCGCCGGGGCTACGGCCCGCATCAAACGGCTCACCATTTCGGGTGACGCACCCACGCTGATGGCGGCGCTGGAGAAGATTTGCGCGGCGCGCTAACAAGTGGCGACGGAGAGGCCCATGAGCGCGCGCATCATCGACGGCAAAGCCATCGCGGCGGAATTGCGAGCCAAGATCGCCGGCGAAGTCGCGCGCCTCCAGGCTGCGCATCAGCTCGTCCCGGGTATCGCGGTGGTGCAGGTCGGCGACAATCCGGCGAGCAGCGTTTATGTCCGCAACAAGGCCAAGGCGGTGGCCGAAGCCGGCATGCGCGCCTTCGATCACACGTTTCCGGAGAACGTCAGCGAAGCGGAACTGCTGACGCTGATTGGCAAGCTCAATGGCGATGCCCAAGTCAACGGCATCCTGGTGCAATTGCCGCTGCCGCCGCAGATCGACGCGCAGAAGGTCATCGCGTCGATCGAGCCCGACAAGGACGTCGATGGATTTCACCCGCTCAATACCGGCCGCCACGCCAGCGGTTTGCCGGGGCTGGTGCCCTGCACGCCGCTCGGCTGCGTCATGCTGGCCAAGACCGTGCTGCCGTCGCTCAGCGGACTTGAGGCGGTGGTGATCGGCCGCTCCAACATCGTCGGCAAGCCGCTGGTGCAATTGCTGCTGGCCGAGGATGCGACCGTGACGGTGGCGCATTCCAAGACCCGCGATCTGCCGTCGGTGTGCCGCCGCGCCGATCTGCTGATCACGGCGATCGGGCGGCCGGAGATGGTGCGCGGCGATTGGATCAAGCCGGGGGCGACCGTCATCGACGTTGGCATCAATCGTGTGCCCGGAGAGGGCCGCGAGTCGCGCCCCGCCGGCGGAGCCGGCAAATATAAAATCGTCGGCGATGTCGCCTTTGCCGAAGCCGAAAAAATCGCCGGCGCGCTCACGCCGGTGCCGGGCGGCGTCGGGCCGATGACGATCGCGTGTTTGCTGCTCAATACGCTGCGCGCGGCCTGCGCGCAGAATGGGTTAGAGGCGCCCCAAATTGGAGGCTGAGATGAGGCCGACCCACGCGCTCGCCGCCATCCTCGGTTTGGGAATTTTCAGCACGCCGGCGCCGGCGCAAACGGCTGCCAGCGCCTACAGCGCGCTCGATCTTAAAAAATGCCGCCATGCGCCGGGCAAGGACGCCGAATTCTACGGTGAATGGTCGTGCGCCGGTTATGCCGGCATCGCTGTCTATGTGGCCGCCGGGGACCAACGCAGCTATGTGAGCTACGGGCGCAACGCCAAGAAGGAGCCCGCCGCCAAGCAGACGCTGGCCTCGTTCAATGGCGAGGGCGACAAAATCGAATGGCGCGGCGAGCGTAATGCCGGCGGTATGCTGAAGCCCTACGCGGCCATCATGCGATGGAGCACGACTGTTTCCTCCGGGGATGAGCCGGTGAAGGGCCAGGTTCTGGTGGTGACGCGGCTCGGGCCGGGCGGCGTCTGCCATGTCGGCTATGTCGACGGCCGCGCCAATCCCGACGCCAACGCGCTGGCGCAGAAAATCGCCGACGACAGCGCGCGCAAGTTTCGTTGCGGTACCGACAAACCGATTGTGCTGGGAACTAAAGGCCCGGGCTTCAGCGGCAACTACGCCGACTAAGCAAACTTAAGACTGGTGCCAGGCGTAGGCGACCTTATCGAGCGTCTTGGCGCCGAACTTCTCGGACGAACGCGCGACGGCGCGGCCGCCGAGGGTGCGATAGAATTCCATCGCCGGCTCGTTGTCGGACAAAGCCCAGACCACGAGGGTCTTCAAGCCGCTCTGCACCAGATCCTTGCGCGCCGCGGTGAACAGGCGGCGGCCGAAGCCCAGCCCCTGGAATTCAGGACGCAGGTACAGTTCGTAGACTTCGCCTTCGTAGAACAGGCTGCGCGCGCGGTTGCGGCCGTAATTGGCGTAGCCGGCGACCTTGTCGCCGAATTGCAGAATGGTGATGCGGCTGCCTTTGCGGATGGCGCTATCCCACCATTCCGGTCCGCGGCGGTTGATCAGCTTGTCGAGTTCGTTGCCGGGGATGATGCCCTGATAGGCCGCGCGCCATGCCTCATCATGTGTGCTGGCGACCTCCAACGAGTCGGATGTCTTGGCGCGGCGAATCTCGATGAGGGTCGTGCTCATTGCAGAATAGAAGCAACGAACCTCGCGCCCTTCAAGCCCTATCGTTAATGATGGGTTAACGGTGTGGATTACTGGCCACAGCGGGCGGAAACGCCAATGCTATCGCAGGGAAAATGAGCACCCTGCCGCCGCTGAATGCAGGTTTTGGCGCTTCCGGCGGCACTGCCGGATGTCGGCTGGCAGACTTAGCGGCCAAAAAAACCGCAAACTGATTCGACCTGTGCCGAAACGGAGCAGGTGCCCCGGCCAAAGTCGGAATTGAGCCGCGCGGGGGAAAACTCCCCGCGCGACTCAAGGAAGAGCGTCAGGCCACCTCGGACTGCGCGGCCTTTGACCGGTCGTTACGCTTGCGGTCGGTCTCGTCCAACAGCTGCTTGCGCAGGCGGATCGACGATGGCGTCACCTCGACCAGTTCGTCGTCCTGGATATAGGCCAGCGCCTTTTCCAGCGGCATGCGGATCGGCGGCGTCAGGCGCACCGCCTCGTCCTTCGACGTGGTGCGGATGTTGGTGAGCTGCTTGCCCTTGAGCACGTTGATGACGAGATCGTTGTCGCGGGTGTGTTCGCCGACGATCATGCCTTTGTAGACCTTCCAACCCGGCTCGATCATCATCGGGCCGCGGTCTTCCAGGTTCCACAACGCGTAGGCAACGGCTTCGCCCTGGTCGTTCGAGATCAAGACGCCGTTGCGGCGGCCCTGGATCGCGCCCTTGTGCGGCTCATAGGAGTGGAAAATCCGGTTCATGATGGCGGTGCCGCGCGTGTCGGTGAGCAGTTCGCCCTGGTAGCCGATCAGTCCGCGGGTCGGTGCGTAGAACACCATGCGCACGCGTCCGCCGCCCGACGGCTTGAGCTCGATCATCTCGCCCTTGCGCTCGGACATCTTCTGCACGACGACGCCGGAGTGCACTTCATCGACGTCGATCGTGACTTCCTCGATCGGCTCTTCCAATTCGCCGGCTTCGTTATTGCGAAGCAAAACCTTCGGCCGCGACACCGACAATTCGAAGCCTTCGCGGCGCATGGTCTCGATCAGAATGCCGAGCTGCAATTCGCCGCGGCCTGCGACTTCCATCGCGTCCTTGTCGTCCGACTCGCGTACGCGCAGCGCCACGTTGCCTTCGGCCTCGCGCAGCAGACGGTCGCGAATCATGCGGCCGGTGACCTTGGTGCCTTCGGTGCCGGCCAACGGCGAATCGTTGACGCGGAACGTCATCGCCAGCGTCGGCGGATCGATCGGCTGCGCCGCGATCGGCGTATTCACCGACGGGTCGCAAATGGTGTGGGCGACGGTGGCGTTCGGCAGGCCGGCCAGCGCGACGATGTCGCCGGCTTCGGCTTCCTCAAGCGGCACGCGCTCAAGGCCGCGGAATGCCAGCACCTTGGTGATGCGGCCGGTTTCGACAGTCTTGCCTTCGCGATCGAGCACTTTGACGGTCTGGTTCGGCTTCACCGAGCCGGACGAGATGCGGCCGGTGATGATGCGGCCGAGGAAGTTGTTGGCTTCGATGATGGTGCCGAGCAGGCGGAACGGACCTTCTTCGACGACCGGCGCCTTGACGTGGCTCAGTACCATGTCGAACAGCGGCTGCATGCCGTCGTCGTGCGAACCTTCGAGCGTCGTGGCCATCCAGCCTTGCTTGGCCGAGCCGTAAAGAATCGGGAAATCGAGTTGTTCGTCGGTGGCGTCGAGCGCGGCGAACAGGTCGAACACCTCGTTGATGACTTCGACCGGGCGGGCGTCGGGACGGTCGACCTTGTTGATGACGACGATGGGCTTGAGGCCCATGCGCAACGCCTTCGACACCACGAATTTGGTTTGCGGCAGCGGACCCTCGGCGGCGTCGACCAGCACCAGCGCGCCGTCCACCATGTTCAGGATGCGCTCGACCTCGCCGCCGAAATCGGCGTGGCCCGGCGTGTCGACGATGTTGATGCGGGTGCCTTTCCATTCGACCGAGGCGGCCTTGGCCAGAATGGTGATGCCGCGTTCGCGCTCGAGGTCGTTGGAGTCCATCGCGCGTTCGACCTGGCGCTCGTTGGCGCGGTAAACGCCGGACTGCTGCAAGAGACGGTCGACGAGCGTGGTTTTGCCATGGTCGACGTGTGCGATAATGGCGATGTTACGAATATTCATCAGAATTTTCCTTCGCGCATGACCTTTACCGAAAACCGGTACCCACTTTTCGGGGTCATGCGCTGTGTTCCAAAAATCAAAGCGCGGGCCTTTTTCGGGGCCCGCGACGCGAAGTGCTGTTGCGGCGCAATATAGTCACGAAACAGCCGGAAGCAACCGGCGAATAGCATGCCGCCGCAACGAGGTTAAACCCGCGCAGCGCCAAAAGCCGGTAAAACCGGCTCAATTCGGCCTAGAAGCGCCTGGCAGAGGTGGTATCCGGCCAAGATCGGGCTTTAGGCCAACTTCGGGTCGAGCGTCGTCGACCAAAGCGAGCGGTCGTCGACGTCTTTGAGCGTCACCGTCATCTGCTCGGTGGCGCCGTCGATGCCGACCTGGCCGAAGAACTGCATGCCCTCGCTGGGCGGCAGGTTCTGGCCTTGCTCCTTGCTCGGCGCCTTGATGTAGACGAGCTGCGGCCCGAAGGTCTTATCGAGCTGATTGGGACCGAAGGTGCCGGCGTGAATCGGGCCGGAGATGAATTCCCAGAACGGCTCGAAATCCTGGAACGCCGCCTTGTTCGGATCGTAGTAGTGCGCGGCGGTGTAGTGAACGTCCGCGGTCAGCCAAACGGTATTGCGCACGCCGGCGTGTTTGATGAACGACAGCAGATCGGCGATCTCAAGCTCGCGGCCGAGCGGGGCGCCGTCATCGCCCTGGGCGACAGCCTCGACGCCCCAGTTGCGCGCGCCATCGTAGACGACCAGCAGACTGATCGGCATGTCGGCGGCGATGACTTTCCAGGTCGCGCGTGAATTCAGCAGCTCGCGTTTGAGCCAGGCTATCTGCTGCGGCCCCAGGAAATACGAGTTCGGTCCGTAGGCGGCGTCCTTGCCTTCGGCGTTCGGGCCGCGATAGCTGCGCATATCGAGCATGAACACGTCGAGCAGCGGGCCGTAGGAAATCTTGCGATAGACCCGGCCCGGTTCGAGCTGGGTCTCGCGCATCGGCATGTATTCATGGAAGGCGCGGCCGGAGCGCGCCGCCAGCAGCAAGCCGTTTTTCTCGACATATTTTTTGGCGACCAATTCGGCGCGCGTCATCGGTTCGCCCGGCCACCAATTATTGTACACTTCGTGGTCGTCCCACTGCGTGAAAATCGGCACCTCGGCATTGAACGCGCGCACATTCTTGTCGAGCAGATTGTATTTGTAGTTGCCGCGAAATTCGGCGAGCGTTTCGGCCGGCTTCGATTTGTCTTCGGTGACGACGTTGCGCCAGATCTCGCCATTCGGCATCTTCTTCTCGGCGTCGATCGCGCCGTCGGCGTAGATATTGTCGCCGCTGTGAATGAAAAAGTCCGGCCGGTTCTTGAGCATGGTGGCGTAGGTGCGCATGCCGCCGCGCGCCTCGTCGATGCCCCAGCCTTGACCCGCGGTATCGCCCGACCAGATGAAGTTGATCGAGCGCTTGTCGCTCGGCGCGGTGCGGAAGCGGCCGACCGCGGGCTCGCCAACGACGGTCGGCGCAGACAAATCCTGGAAGCGCACGCGGTAGAACATGTCCTGTCCGGCGGGCAGGCCGTCAACCAGCGCCTTGGCGGTGAAATCGCTTTCCGGCAGCGCATCGACGAAGGTGCCGCTGTGGATCGTCTTGAAGCTGTCGGTGGTGGAAAATTCGATCATCATGCGCGACGGGCGATCGGCGCGCGACCAGACCACGCCGGAGTCGACCGAAACATCGCCGGACTGCACGCCGTGGGTGATCGCCGGCCGGTCGTTGGCGCGGCTCAGGAACGGAGTGGCAATACCGCCGACCGCCGTGAACGCCGTGGTGGCCGCACTGGTCGCCAGGAACCGCCGGCGTGTCGTACCCGAGATGCTGCGTTCACTCATGTCCGCCTCCATTTTGAATTGGAAGCGGGAAGGTATTGGCCGGTGCTGACAGGCGCTCGACGGTGGCGTGACGAAACGGTGACGGGTTCAGGCGCCTGCCGGGCGGCTCCACGGGCCCGGGCTGACCCCTTTGGGAAGGGCGTTCTGCAGCATCACCATTTCGGCAATAGTTTCGCCGGTGACCAGCCCCACCAGCCGGCCGGCCGGGTCGGTAATGCCGACGGCGGGGGCCTGTTTTTGCATCAAGAGTTTGAACGCGTCCTCGAGCGACTGCCGGTGGCCGATCGTCGGCAACTCGGCGACTTGCGCCTCGGCGATCCGGGCCTGGGGGCCCAGCGTCTTGATGGCGCGGATGATTTCGCCGCGGTCCAGCACCCCGGTCAGTTTGCCGGCGCGGTCCACCACCGGGAACTCGCCCTGGCCGGTCTGCAGCAAAGTCTGCACCGCCTCGTCCAGATGCGCCTCCGGCGTGAGGGTGGCGAACTGCGTCATCATCGCGTGGCTCACCGGCACGCCGCGCGATACGGCGCGCAGCGCCACCATATGCGCCTCCGATGACGCGGCGAGATAAACGAAGATCGCGATGAAGATGAGGACCGGGTTGTACATGAGCCCGATGAAGCCCAGCGCGAAGGCGACGAACTGGCCGATGGCGGCGGCGATTTCGGTGGCGCGCACATAGCCGAGCCGGCTCGCCAGCAGCGCGCGCAACACGCGGCCGCCGTCCATCGGGAATGCCGGGATCATATTGAACAGCGCGAGGAACAGATTGACGGCCGCCAGCCGGTCCACCAGCGCGATCTGCGCATTGTCGACCGCGGCCGCTGCGGCCGGTTGCAGATGCGCGCCGGCAAAGACGACGAGCACGATGGTGATGACGACATTCACCAGCGGCCCGGCAATGGCGACGAGAAATTCCTGGCCCGGCTCTTCCGGGATGCGTTCGAGCTGCGCCACGCCGCCGATCGGCAGCAACGTGACATAAGGTGTCGGCACGCCGAAGGCGCGCGCGGTGAAGATGTGGCCGAACTCATGCAGCAGCACGCAGAGGAACAGCAGCACCATGAAAATGAGGCTGTCCCAGGCGGTTGCCGCGCCGCCCGAGGCGTAGCTGGCGGCAAAGATCCAGGCGAGAAACAGCAGGAAGGTGATGTGGACGCGCACGACGGTGCCCGCCACCTTGCCGATATTCAATGACCAGGACATGGGAGCCTCGTAAGATCGGAAACGTCATCTAAAGCTAGGATCAGTGCGGACCCATTGCGAGGGTCGCACGTCGGCTTCATGAGGATTATGACATGGCGCAAAAACTGACAGCGGAGGCCCGCAAGGCCGCCTTAGGCAAGCTCGTGCACTGGTCCGAAGTGCCGGGGCGCGACGCCATCACGCGCAAATTCACCTTCAAGAATTTCAATGAGGCCTTCGGCTTCATGACCCGTGTGGCGCTGGTGGCGGAAAAGATGGATCACCATCCGGAGTGGTTCAATGTCTACAAGACCGTCGAGGTGACGCTGTCGACCCATGACGCCGGCGGGCTGTCCGAACTCGACATCAAGCTCGCCGAAGCGATGGATAAATTGGCGGGGTGATTTTTCTGTCGTCCCGGGCGAGCGTCAGCGAGGCCCGGGACCCATACTCCGTGACCCATCGATAGGCCGCGGCGTATGGGTCCCCGCTTTCGCGGGGACGACAGCAAAATCAACTAGGCGTGCGTCATCGGCCCTGTTCTTTGCGGCGCGCGGGGACAATTTTTCGGCAGCAGCGGGTCGCTGCAGCGCAGCCTTGCGTCCGGCTAAATCGCCGCCACATAAGCGCTATGGCATTCACACGCGCGAGCTTTTGGCGGCGGGACGATGGTGGCGACGGCGCCTTGCAGCGCAGTTTTTGGCGCAAGCTGCGCCGCGTCGCGGCGCGCATTCCCTTCGCCGAAGATGTGCTGGCGGCCTATTACTGCGCCTTCGATCGCGAAACGCCGCTGCACGTGAAGGCGACGCTGGTTGGTGCAATCGCCTACTTCGTGCTGCCGCTCGATGCCATTCCCGACGTGCTGCCGGTGCTCGGATTCACCGACGATGCTGCGGTCTTGGCGACCGCGATCAAGCTGGTCGCCGGTCACATTCTTCCGGCACATAAAGAAGCGGCGCGCGACGCCTTGAACCGGCTTTAAAGCCGCAAGATCACCTTGCCCATCACCTGGCGCGCGGCGATGGCCTTGAGCGCGGCCGGCGCCTCGGCCAGCGGATAGACCGCGTGCACATGCGACGACAGTCTGCCTTCCGCTACCCAAGCCAACAATTGTTCGGTGTTGGCGCGGTGGCCTTGCGGATTACGCTCGGTCCATGACCCCCAGTACACGCCGAGCACGTCGCAGCCTTTGAGCAGCACCAGATTGAGCGGCAGCTTGGGGATTTCGCCAGCGGCAAAACCAACGACGAGAAAACGTCCTTCCCACGCAATCGCGCGCAAGGCGGCTTCGGCGTAAGAGCCGCCGACCGGATCGTAGATCACGTCGGGGCCTTGGCCCTTGGTGGCGCGCCGCAAGGCTTCTTTCAAATCCTCGGCGGCGTAATCGATGCCGTCGTCGGCGCCATGGTCACGCGCGAACGCGATCTTCTTCGGCGATGACGCGCAGGCGATGACCCGCGCGCCCATGATCTTGCCGAGTTCGACGGCGGCGAGTCCGGCGCCGCCCGAGGCGCCGAGCACGGCGAGGGTCTCGCCGCTCTTGAGTTTGGCGCGATCCTTCAGCGCATGCAGCGTGGTGCCGTAGGTGACGCACAGGCCGGCGGCGCGGTCGAAATCGAGGCTGTCTGGAATTTTGACGATCTTCTCGACGGCGATGGCGACGCGCTCGCGCGCCGCGCCATAGCGGCAATAGCCGAGCACGCGGTCGCCGATCTTGAGCGACGTCACGCCGCTGCCGAGACTCTCGACTATGCCCGCGAATTCCGCCGACGGCGAGAACGGCATCGGCGGCTTGGTTTGATACTTGCCGGCGATGATCAGCGTGTCGAAGAAATTCAGCGCGGCGGCGTGGACGCGCACCACCGCTTCGCCGGCCGCGGGCGTGGGATCGGCGATGTCGGCGATTTCGAGATCGTCGGGCGTGCCGTAACGGGTGCAGAGCAGGGCTTTCATGGTGGGCTTTGGCGTCCGGGGTTGAAGTGGCAGGGGAACGGGCGGCGTTAACTTTTGCTGGCTAGGATCGCCGGCGGCAGAACGCCGCCTTCACATTGTCGATTTTCGCCCATAATGGGCTACTATCCAGCGACGTCCGCGAGCCGAATTCAAGTCCAACCTCAATACAGCCGGTAGAGCCCGATGACGAAGAAGTTTTGGCTAAGCCCCGCGATTGCATTGTTGGCCGTTGTGGCCTGCGCCGGCGCAGCCTCTGCGCAGGCAGCAAAGCCCGAGGCCAAACCTGCGGCCCCCGAAAGCGGCGGCCAAGCCGGCGGCGCCGAAGGCCGAGGCCAAGCCGAAATCGGGCGATCCGACCGAACAGGCGGTGCTGCTCGGCCAGTTCGACGGCTGGGGCGCCTACAAGGCGACGCCCGGCGGCAAGAAGGTCTGTTTCGCACTGGCCAAGCCGACCTCGGCGACGACCGATCCGGCCAACAAAAAGCGCGATCCGTCCTACGCCTTCATCTCGACGCGGCCGGCCGAGAAGGTGAAGAACGAAGTCTCGGTGATCGTCGGCTATCCGCAGAAGAGCGGCGCGGATGCCGTGGCCGCCATCGGCGGCGTCAGCTACGTGATGTACACCCAGAACGACGGCGCCTGGGTCAAGAATGCCGCCGATGAGGCCAAGATGGTCAGCGCCATGCGCAACGGCGGCGAGCTGGTCGTGAAGAGCGAATCCGGCAAGGGCACCAAAAGTACCGACACCTTCTCGCTCAAGGGCATTGGCCCCGCGCTCAACAAGGTCGCCGAGGAGTGCAAGTAAGACCTCCGCACCCTATATTGTCGTCAGAACCGCCAGGGGCGGACGGGACGACCTGATCTCATGAGCACAGTCGAAATCGCATCGGACGCGGCCCAATCGCCGGCAGGCTTCGTCGAGAAGGCGCCGCTCGAGCGCTATGTCGAGCCGGATAAGCCGTCGCTGATCGGGCTCACCCGCAAGCAGCTTACCGCGGTGCTGGGCGCCATCGGCGTGCCGGAAGCGCAGCGCAAGATGCGCGTGCAGCAGCTCTGGCACTGGATGTATTTCCGCGGCTTCACCGAATTCGCCGAGATGACCAGCGTGTCGAAGGAACTGCGCGCGGAACTCGCGCAACGCTTCACGCTGGCGCGTCCGGACGTGGTGGCCGAACAGATTTCGGTCGACGGCACGCGCAAATGGCTGCTGCGGCTGGCGGGCGATCCGGACAGCAAGCTGCCGCACGACGTCGAGTGCGTCTACATTCCCGACACCGAGCGCGGCACGCTGTGCGTCTCCAGCCAGGTCGGCTGCACGCTGACCTGTTCGTTCTGCCATACCGGCACGCAACGCCTGGTGCGCAATCTCACCGCCGGCGAGATCGTCGGCCAGATCATGGTGGCGCGCGACCGCATGGGCGACTGGCCGGGCGGCACGCGGCCGACCGACGGCGTGGTGCCGAGCGGCGACCGCTGCGTCACCAACGTGGTGATGATGGGCATGGGCGAGCCGCTGTATAATCTCGACGCGGTGCGCGACGCGCTGCTGATCGTCTCCGATGGCGATGGCCTCGGTATTTCCAAGCGCCGCATCACGTTGTCGACCTCCGGCGTGGTGCCCAACATCGAGCGCGCCGGCAACGAGATCGGCTGCATGCTGGCGGTGTCGCTGCACGCGGTGCGTAACGAGTTGCGCAACGAACTGGTGCCGCTCAACCGCAAATATCCGATTGAAATGCTGATGGAGGCGTGCCGCAATTATCCTGGCGCGTCGAACGCCAAGCGCATCACCTTCGAATACGTCATGCTCAAGGGCGTCAACGATTCGATCGAAGACGCCAAGGCGCTGGTGCGGCTCTTGAAAGGCATTCACGCCAAGATCAATCTCATTCCGTTCAATCCCTGGCCCGGCACCAAATATGAATGCTCGGACTGGGAGCAGATCGAGAAGTTCTCTGCGGTGGTGTTCGACGCCGGCTATGCGTCGCCGGTGCGCACGCCGCGCGGCCGCGACATTCTCGCCGCCTGCGGCCAGCTCAAGAGCGCGACCGAGAAACTGTCCGCCCGCGAGCGCATGGCGCTACGCGCCATGGCGATGACGGATGAGTGATCGTCAGAAGTAATTGCCGTCATCACCGGGCCACCGCAAAGCGGCGAGCCCCGGTGATCCCGATAAGATAGGTACTGCGCCCCTAAGCGAGATGGCCGGGACAAGCCCGGCCATGACAACTGGAAGTCTTCATTGCATCTCCTGATTCGCATCATCGTCATTTTATTTGCACTGTGGCTCGCGACCATGGCGGCGGGCATCGTGTGGAGTATCGGCCTGCTCGGCGCGCAATGGCCGGCGCTGTCCGGCGATGTGGGCGACCGCGTCGTGTTCTGGGGCGCAGCCTTCGTAGCCTCCGGAATCACCGCGAGTTTACTGTTCCTGCCGGTGCTGATCGCGGTAGTGCTGGCCGAGGCCTATTCGGTGCGTTCGCTGCTCGCCAATGTCGGCGGCGCCGTCCTGCTGGTGCTGCTCGCCTATCAAGGCACCGGCTTTGGCCGCTCGTACGAGGAATCCATCGACCGTGCGCCGCCATTGATTCCACACGACCTCGAAGTCGCCGCGGCGGCCGGCATTGCGTTCGGTTTGGTGTACTGGCTGATTGCCGGGCGCAAGGCGGGCCGCTGGCGGGAGCGCTGACTTCCCAAGGCCGTTTTGCTCGGCTAGACGGAACGCGCCCTAGGGAAGAGCATGAACCGCACCGGCTTGATCATCGCGCTCGCCATCGCCGCCGTCACCGGGCTGACGTTCGGGCTTTATCCGGAGCTCGATCTGCGCGTCGCGCGGGCGTTCTATGACGTGGTCGATGCCGGCAACAATCATTTTGCCTGGCGGATTTATCCGCCGCTGATGCTGGCGCGCGATATCGGGCTGTGGATCGGCACCGCGATCATCGTGCCGGTGCTGGTGGCGCTGGCGATCAAGCTTGTCTTGCCAAAGCGCAAAATGCTGGTGCCGGGACGCGCCGTTATTTTTCTGATCGCGACGCTCGTGCTCGGGCCGGGCCTGCTGGTCAATGTCACGCTCAAGGATCATTGGGGCCGCTCGCGGCCGATCGACATCACGCAGTTCGGCGGCGACGAGCATTTCGTGCCGTGGTGGGATCCGCGCGGCGAATGCCCGAACAATTGCTCGTTCGTCTCCGGCGACGTCTCCGGCGCGTTCTGGACCATTGCGCCGGCGGCGCTGGTGCCCGCGCAATATCGCGCCGTAGCCTATGGCGCGGCGCTGGCGCTCGGCACCGGCATGGCGGCGTTTCGCATGATGGCGGGCGGGCATTTCATCAGCGACGTCGTGTTCGCCGGCGTGTTTACGTTCCTGATCATCTGGCTGGCGCACGGTCTGATCTATCGCTGGCCGCGCACGCGCATGTCCGACGCCGCCGTCGAGGGCGCGATCGAGCGTATCGCCATGCCGGGATATTTGGCGCTATGCTCGTTGTTCGGCAAAAAGAAAAGTCCGGGAGGAAAATAGTGACCCAACATCGCGCGCGCTATTGCGTTCAAGCTTTGCTTCTGGCGGCGTTTGCATTCATGCAGGCGCCGTTGGCTTTTGCGGCCTATCCCGAACGCACCATCACGCTCTTGGTGCCGTTCGCGCCCGGCGGGCCGACCGACATCATCGCGCGCATTCTGTCGGAGTCGCTCAGCCAGTCGCTGAAGCAGACCGTCATCGTCGAGAATCGGCCGGGCGCCGCCGGCAATCTCGGCATGGGTGCGGTGGCGCGGGCAAAGCCCGATGGCTACACGCTGCTGTTGGCGTCGACCGCGATCGCGGTCAATCCGGCGCTGTTTGAAAAACTGCCCTACGATCCGTTCAAGGACTTTGCACCGATTTCCGAGCTGGCGGATTCGCCGAATATCGTTGTGGTCCGTCCCGACTCCGGCATGAATACGATTGCCGACCTGGTGGCGCGGGCCAAGGCCGCGCCCGGCACGTTCAACTATTCGTCGCCCGGCGCCGGCACCAAATCGCACCTCACCGGCGAAGAGCTCAAGCAACGCGCCGGCATCGACATGCAGCATGTGCCCTATCGCGGCGCCGGACCTGCGGCCTTGGCGGCGCTGGAGGGGACGGTGCAGGTCGCCTCGGTGGCGTTGCCGGCGGCCGAGCAACTGGTGCAATCGGGACAATTGCACGGCTTGGCGGTGACCGGCGCCAAGCGCTGGCCCAGCCTGCCGAACGTGCCGACCATGATCGAATCCGGCTATCCCGGTTTTATCAGCGACACTTTCTCGGCGCTGTTTGCGCCGGCGGGCACGCCGCCGGAAATCGTGGCCTTGCTGGCGCAGCACTGCCGGGAGGCTTTTGCCAACGACAAAGCGCGCCAGACGGCGCAGTCGGCCGGCTTTGCGGTGGTAGCCGGAACGCCGGAGCAATTGGCCGCGCGCCTTGCGTCGGAAATTCCGGCGGTCAAGGCGCTGGTGGCGCGCGCCGGCATCAAGATTCAGTAGAGCGGCGGCAGCAAAACAAAATCGCCGGGCTTGCGGCCCGGCGATTGAACTCAAACGTTTGCGATGATTTTTACCGCTGCGCGCTCTTGGACGGTTACCGCTGCGCGCTCTTGCCGCCGCCGGCGAGCTTGTCGGCGAACAGCGCGATGGTCTTGGCGTAGACCTCGGCCTTATTCCATTCCTGGATCACGGCGAAGTTCGGCTGCCCCGGGCCCCAGCCCTGGCCGCGCTGCCAGCCGTGGCTCTTGAGGTAGTTGGCGGTCGAGGCGATCACGTCCTGCTGATTGCGCACCAAATCGGCTTTGCCGCGGCCGTCGACGGTAACGGCGTATTTCACGTAAGACGACGGCAGGAACTGGGTCTGGCCGATCTCGCCGGCCCAGTCGCCCTTCAGGTCGGCCGCCGCCATGTCGCCGCGGTCGATGATGCGCAGCGCGTCGGCCAGTTCGCCCTGGAATTTGTCGGTGCGGCGGCAGTCATAGGCCAGCGTCGCCACCGAGCGAACCACCGACATCTTGCCCTGATTGACGCCGTAGTCGGTTTCCAGACCCCAGATCGCGACGACGACCGGGCCGGGTACGCCGTACTGCTTCTCGACCTTCTTGATGGCTTCGGCGTGCGTCTGCAGCATCTTGGCGCCCTTGACCATGCGGTCCTTGCTGATCATGCGGCCGGAGAATTCCTCGAAGGTCTGCTTGAAGACTTTCTGGTTGCGGTCGGCGGCAAGCACCTTGTCGTCGACGGTCAAGCCGTCGAGCGCGGCAAGCCCGTTCTTGGTGATGCCCTTGGACGCCGCTTCCTTCTTGAAGTCGGCGATGAAGCCGGTGAAGCCGGCCTTGTGATTGCACTGCGCGGCAAAAGCCGGCGCGGCTGTAACGAATATGGCGCCGGTAAGCGCTGCGGCGAAAGCGGCGTTAACTTTTAGCATCGATCTGCCCCACTGGTGACCCGGTGCGTCAGCTTTATCGGAGCGCACCGGCGCCGCCACCGGGATCGCGTAGTAAGCTTAATCTGAGGTCATCCATTGGCCGCGGGGGTGCGCGCACTGCTAACATCACGGCGATTCGCGCGAAGGAGGAGTTCGTGGCTGAAGCTAAAGACGGCTTGAAGCGGGTCTTACAGATCAAGATGCGGGCGCTGGGCGAGCCGAGCCAGGTGATCGCGTTGATCCGCGGTTCGGCTCCGTTCTACCGCGCGCTCGGCGGCGGCGGGTTTCGCGTGCTGCAGAATGTCGACGATCCGCCGCAGATCGTGATCGAGATCGAATACGAGGCCAGTGCCGCGATGGAGCTCAACCGCCAGAAAGTGGCGAGTAACCCGATGGTCCTCACATTTCTGCAAGGTTGGCGCGCCATCCTGGCGGGCAATGCCGACATCTATGTCTACGAGGACGTGACCGGCTAGCGGCCCGCCAGCCTTGGGCTTGACCCGGGCGGCCCTCCCTTGTTCAACACTGGCCAGACACGCCGGGCGCGGCCCGGTTCGGCGACGGCAGGATGAACGGCGATGGCCCCAAGCGACAGCAAGAATACGGTCAAAAAAGTCGTGCTGGCCTATTCCGGCGGGCTGGACACCTCGATCATCCTGAAGTGGCTGCAGACCACCTATGGCTGCGAGGTGGTGACCTTCACCGCCGATCTCGGCCAGGGCGAAGAATTGGGCCCAGCGCGGGAAAAGGCGCTGCGGGCCGGCATCAAGCCGGAAAACATTTTCATCGAGGACCTGCGTGAGGAATTCGTGCGCGACTTCGTGTTTCCGATGTTTCGCGCCAATACCGTCTACGAGGGCCAGTACCTGCTCGGCACCTCGATCGCGCGGCCGCTGATCGCCCAGAAGCAGATCGAGATCGCCCGCAAGGTCGGCGCCGATGCCGTCTGCCATGGCGCGACCGGCAAGGGCAACGACCAGGTTCGTTTCGAGCTCGGCTATTATGCGCTCGAGCCCGGCATCAAGATCATCGCGCCGTGGCGCGAGTGGCAGTTCAAGGGCCGCGAGGAACTGCTGAAGTTCGCGCGCGACCATCAGATCACCATCGCCAAGGACAAGGAAGGTGAGTCGCCGTTCTCGGTCGACGCCAACCTGCTGCACTCGTCGTCCGAAGGCAAAGTACTGGAAGATCCGGCCAAGGAAGCCCCGGCAATCGTCTATCAGCGCACCATCTCGCCGATGGAAGCGCCCGACAAGGCGACCGAGATTCGCATCGGCTTTGCCAAAGGCGACGCTATCAGCATCGACGGCGAGAAACTGTCGCCGGCCACGCTGCTTGCAAAGCTGAACACGCTCGGCCGCGACAACGGCATCGGCCGGCTCGATCTGGTCGAGAACCGTTTTGTCGGCATGAAGTCGCGCGGCGTCTACGAGACGCCCGGCGGCACCATCCTGCTCGTCGCGCATCGCGCCATCGAGTCGATCACGCTCGACCGCGGCGCCGGCCATCTCAAGGACGAGCTGATGCCGCGCTATGCCGAGCTGATCTACAACGGCTTCTGGTTCGCGCCGGAGCGCGAGATGCTCCAAGCCTTGATCGACAAGTCGCAAGACATGGTCGAGGGCGAGGTGCGGCTCAAGCTATACAAAGGCAACGTCATCGTCACCGGCCGCGAAAGCCCGGCCTCGCTGTATTCCTCGACGCTGGTGACGTTCGAGGACGACAAGGGCGCCTACGACCAGAAGGACGCCGAAGGCTTCATCAAGCTCAACGCGCTGCGCCTGCGTACGCTCGGCCAGCGGCGCAAAACGCTCAAGCGCGATTGAATGTGCGAGTGCGGAGGCTTCCGATGCGCGTCGATGCAATCAGGTTCGGTGTTCTAGGCGCGTTTGCCATGGTGCTCGCGGGCTGTAGCGCGATGAGCGGCGACAAGGGACCGCCGCCGGAGCCCAATATCCTGCCGACCGATTACAAGTCGGAAATCATCGACACGATGATCAGGATATTGCTGGATGCGACCAATGTCCGCGGCGCCTTTATCACCGATCCCTTCCTGTCGGTCGCGCCGGGCGGCCGGGAGCCGCGCTATGTCGTCTGCGTCCGTTACAACGGGCGCGACGGCAACCGGCAATACATGGGCAGCAAGGACCGCGTCGGCACTTTCTTCGGCGGGCATCTCAACCAGTTGGTCGAGGCCGGCAACGAACAATGCGCCAAGGCGGCCTTCAAGCCGTTCCCGGAACTGGAAAAGCTTTGTCAGGCCAAAGCCTGCGACTGACGCGCGGGCTTCGTTAGTCATTGCGCTCGCGGGCGGACACGGCTGTGGTTTCATCCTGCGCCGGCTTTGTTTTCAGTTCCGGCATCAGCGGCAATCCCTTGCGCTTCTTCTGGGCAATCTCCTCGACCGCCTTGCGCATCTGCAGATAGCGCACCGGCGTGGTCGGGTGGTCCGAATTGAGGCGAATGCTCTGAGGATTTTCAAATGAGGCTTTGCGCCATACTTCTTCGGCGCCGGAAATGTCGTAGCCGGCACGCGCGGCGTAATAGGCGCCGACATAATCAGCCTCCATTTCGAAGCCGACGCTGAACGCCATCAGGCCGGCGGTTTGCAGATAGCCGGAGAAAGCGCCGCCGGTTGAAATGCCGCCGAGCAAGAATCCGCCATCGATCGCACTGCCACCGAGCGCGCCGATCAGGCCATTGATCTGCTTCTTGTCGTAGTGCCCCATGGTGACGTGGGCGAGTTCGTGACCAACGATAGTCGCAACGTCGGCATCGGTTTGAGTCCAGTGCAAAATGCCTGTCTGGATCACGATCTTTCTATAATCGGTGAAGGCGTTCGGTTCGGGATTGGTTTCGAGATTGATCGGAATCGCGCAGCCGATCACCGGCGTGATGGTCAGTGTCTTGTCCTCGTCGCCGCGGCGCAGCTCGAGCTTGATCGGCCGCTCGCCATTGTCTTCGAGGAAGGCGCTGATCCAGCGGAACGTCGCGGTGACCGGAACATGTTCGCCGTTGAACGAGATCAGTTCGTCTTTGTCGATGACGCCGGCCTGCGCCGCCGGGCCGTCCGGAACGATCGAGATCACGGTCGGCCGGACCCAGCGCAGGCCCAAGGCCTCGCGGGAAAACTTGCGGTATTTGCTGGGCAGGCTTTGCGGCGTCGCTGCGACCATGCCGAGCTGGGCGACCACCCATTTCTTGCAGAACTCGCGGTTGGCGGTGACGATGCGATAGGCGACGGTGTCGAGCTTGTTGACCTGGGCGAAATAGTCGCGGAGCTGTGCGATTTCCTGCCGGCGGCGCTCGTCGGCGATATCGCCGAGCGTCAACGAGGGTACGTTGGCATCCGGCCCGGCGCAGGCCGTGCACAACCAGACGACCAGGAAACTCCACCGACGCCACCGCACCGGACCCCCCCAAAGGCCCTTAAACAGGGCTTCAGAGTGCGTTAGTGGCACAACCGAATCAAGCATAAGTTGTAGGCCGAGGATGCCTAGCGTTCGCCCATCGAAAGCTTGCGGCCTTCAGCGGGGTCGGCCGGCTGCCGGTCGGCGCGGCCTGGAGCTATTGCTACTGCTTCGGAATTCCGGCGCTTTCGATCACCGCAGCCCACTTCTGGATATCGCTGCGCATCTTGGCGTCGATTTCGCCTGGCGTGCTGGAGCGCGCGTCGACGCCGAGACCCAGGAACTTCTTCTTGATGGCAGGATCGCCCAGCACTTCCTGGATCGCCTTGTTGAGGGTGGCGACGATGGCCGGCGGCGTTCCGGTCTTGGCATAGATCGCGTTCCACGACGTGGCGTCGAAGCCTTTGACGCCCTGCGAATCCGCCGTCTTGAGATTGGGCAAGGTCGGCGAGGGCTGCATTCCGGCCCAGGCGACCGCGCGCAACTTGTCGTCGCCGAGGTTGCCCGCCAGCGCCGCGTAAAAGTCGACCACCATCTGCACGTCGTTGCGCATCAGCGCGATGATGGTTTCGGGCGTGGTCTTGAACGGAATGATGACGACGTCGATGCCGGCCGCCTGCTTGAAATAATTGGCGGTCAGATTCTGCGCACCGCCGGCGCTGATGGTGCCGATGTTGAGCTTGCCGGGGTTGGCCTTGGCGGCTTGAATGAAGTCGCCGAGCGTTTTGTAGTCGGACTGGCTGTTGGTCACCAACAGGCAGTCGAAAAAGCCAAGCGACGATATCGGCGTGAGATCGTTCAGGACGTCGACCGGAAACTGCTTGAACAACGGGATCGACGCGGCGATGCCGCCGGTATTGAGCAGCAGCGTGTAGCCGTCGGCTGGGGCCGCAATGACCGAGCGGCTCGCCGCAATGCCGGCGACGCCGGGCATGTTCTCGATGATGAAGCGCTGGCCGAACTTTTCGCCGAGCCGGTCCGCGACGATGCGGGCGCTGATGTCGCCGACACCGCCAGGGCCGAGCGGCAGCACGATCTTGACCGGCCGATCCGGGTATTCCGCCCAAGCGGGCTGGCTAATACCAGCGATCAATAGCAGCGCCAGCAGAAATCCGCGCCGTGCCGCCGTCCGCTTGGTCATAGGCTTGTCTCTCTCCGCTCCGGTCGCCGGAGCCTAGTCAAAGGTTGTCGCGCAGCCCAGCGGGCTCGCGGCCGAACTTGGAATTAGAATCCGGGCTGGAAAGCCAGGCTCACGCCTGGCGGTCGACCATCGCCTTCTTCAGCGTGGCGATTTCCTTGGCCGGGTTGAGCCCCTTCGGGCAGGCCTTGGAGCAGTTCATAATGGTGTGGCAGCGATAGAGCCGGAACGGATCCTCGAGATTGTCGAGCCGTTCGCCGGTGGCCTCGTCGCGGCTGTCTTGCACCCAGCGATTGGCCTGCAGCAGCGCCGCAGGACCAAGATAGCGATCCGAATTCCACCAGTAGCTCGGGCAGGAGGTCGAGCAGCACGCGCACAGGATGCACTCGTACATGCCGTCAAGCTTGGCGCGGTCTTCGCGGCTCTGTTTCCATTCCTTCTCGGGGGTTGCCGTCGTGGTGTGCAGCCACGGTTCGATCGAGCCGTATTGCGCGTAGAAATTCTTCAGGTCTGGCACCAGATCCTTCACCACTGGCTGATGCGGCAGCGGATAAATTTTCAGCGGCGCCTTGGCATCGTCCATCGCCTTGGTGCAGGCCAGCGTATTGCTGCCGTCGATGTTCATGGCGCAGGAGCCGCAGACGCCTTCGCGGCACGAGCGGCGGAAGGTCAGCGTCGGGTCGATGTTGTTCTTGATCCAGATCAGCGCATCGAGAACCATCGGGCCGCAGTCGTCGCGGTCGACCTGATAGGTGTCGACATGCGGGTTCTGCCCGTCATCCGGATTCCAGCGATAGACCTTGAACTCGGTGACATTGGTTGCGTGCGCCGTCCGCGGCCAGGCTTTGCCCTCGGTGATCTTGGAGTTCTTCGGCAGCGTGAATTCGACCATATCGGCGTTCCGCAGTTTGAGTAGTCAGGCGCGGTGCTAGTACACCCGCGCTTTCGGTTCGATGTAGGCGATGTCGTTGGTGAGCGTGTAGGCGTGCACCGGGCGAGAATCGAGCGTCACGCTGCCCTTGTCGTCGATCCAGGCCAGCGTGTGCTTCATCCAGTCCTTGTCGTTGCGTTCGGGGAAGTCCTCGCGCGCGTGGCCACCGCGGCTTTCGGTGCGGTTGCGCGCCGAGTCCATGGTCACGACGGCCTGCGCCATGAGGTTGTCGAGTTCGAGCGTTTCGATCAGGTCGGAATTCCAGACCAGCGAGCGGTCGATGGTCTTGACGTCGGCCAGGCCGGCATGGGCCTCGTGAATGAGCTTGTGGCCCTGGTCCAGCACGTCGCCGGTGCGGAACACCGCGCAATTGTCCTGCATCACCCTCTGCATCTGGAGCCGCAACTGCGCGGTCGGCGTAGAGCCGGAGGCGTTGCGGAATTTGTCGAGGCGGGTGAGCGCGAGATCGGCGGAATCCTTCGGCAGATCGGGCTGCTTCTCGCCGGGCGTGAGCAGTTCGGCACAACGCAGCGCCGCGGCGCGGCCAAAGACCACGAGATCGATCAGCGAATTCGAGCCGAGCCGGTTGGCGCCGTGCACCGACACGCAGGCGGCTTCGCCCAGCGCCATCAGGCCGGGGATGACGGTGTCGGCGTCGCCGTTCTTCTTGGTCAACGCCTCGCCGTGATAGTTCGTGGGGATGCCGCCCATGTTGTAGTGCACCGTCGGCAGCACCGGGATCGGCTCGCGGGTGATATCGACGCCGGCAAAGATTTTCGCCAGTTCGGCAATGCCCGGCAGCCGTTCATGCAGAACCTTGGGATCGAGATGATCGAGATGCAGGAACAGATGATCCTTTTCCTTGCCGACGCCGCGGCCCTCGCGCATCTCGATGGTCATGGCGCGCGACACCACGTCGCGCGAGGCCAGATCCTTGGCCGACGGCGCGTACCGCTCCATGAAACGTTCGCCTTCGGAATTGACCAGGTAGCCGCCTTCGCCGCGCGAACCTTCGGTGATCAGGCAGCCGGCCGGGTAAATGCCGGTCGGATGGAACTGCACGAATTCCATATCCTGCAGCGGCAGGCCGGCGCGCAGAACCATCGCATTGCCATCGCCGGTGCAGATATGCGCCGAGGTGCATGAGAAATACGCGCGGCCATAGCCGCCGGTGGCGACGATGACCATGTTGGCGCTGAAGCGATGGATGGTGCCGTCATCGAGATTGAGCGCGACCACGCCGCGGCAGCGGCCGTCTTCCATGATCAGGTCGAGCGCGAAATATTCGATGTAGAACTCGGCGTTATGCTTGAGCGCCTGGCCGTACATGGTGTGCAGCATGGCGTGGCCGGTGCGGTCGGCGGCGGCGCAGGTGCGTTGCGCAGTGCCCTTGCCGTAATGCGTGGTCATGCCGCCGAACGGGCGCTGATAAATCTTGCCGTCCTCCTTGCGCGAGAACGGCAGACCCCAATGCTCGAGTTCGTAGACCGCTTGCGGCGCGTTGCGGCAGAGATATTCGATGGCGTCTTGGTCGCCGAGCCAGTCGGCGCCCTTGACGGTGTCGTACATGTGCCAGCGCCAGTCGTCTTCGCCCATGTTGCCGAGCGAGGCGGCGATGCCACCTTGCGCCGAGACGGTGTGCGAGCGGGTCGGAAACACCTTGCTGATGCAAGCGGTGCGTAAGCCCGCTTCGCTGCAGCCGACCACGGCGCGTAATCCCGAGCCGCCGGCGCCGATCACCACGACGTCGTAGCTGTGATCCTCGATCGGATAAGCGCTGCCGTTGATCGAAGGGCCGGCAGATGCGCCGTTTGATTTGCCGTTTGTCGCCATGACTCAGACTCCGAACGAAAGCTTGAGAATGGCGAAAGCGGAAGCAAACGCGATACCAAAGCAAAAAAACGTATTGCCCATCAGCGCCGCCAGCTTGAGCTTATCCTCGTGGACATAGTCGACGATGATCTCCTGCATGCCGATCCACATGTGGTAGACGATGTTGACGATGAACAGCAGCATGATGATCGCCACGATCGGCGAGCCGAGAATCTGCACGGCCGCGGCGTGGCTGCGTCCCAGCAACGCGATGGCGATGACGATCAGCGCGATGGTGAGCGGAATGCCGGCGACCGACGTTACGCGCTGGTGCCAGAAATCTTTGGTGCCGGTATGGGCCGCGCCCATACCGCGGACGCGGCGCATCGGCGTGCGCATCTGAGCATCCTTCATCGCGGGCCTCCCATGGCGAGATAGCCGATCACCCAGACGACGAGCGTTAGCGAAATTGAGCCGACGATCGTTGCCAGCGCCAGCAGTTCACGCTCGGCATGCTCGAGCCCGCGGCTGGTGTCCCAGATCAGATGGCGAATGCCGCCGAGCGAGTGATGGATCAGTCCCCAGGTATAGCCGAGCAACATCAGCCGCCCGATCAGGCTGCCCATGAACCATTCGAAATTGGCGTAGGCGTTGGGGCCCGAAGCCGCTGCGATCAGCCACCAGGCGAGCAGCAGGATGCCGAAATACAGCACGAAGCCGGTGACGCGGTGGAAACCGGACATCACAAATGTCAGCGACATTTTGTAGATTTGCAGATGCGGAGAAAGCGGACGTGGCCGTTGCGGCCCCTTGGTGGCGCCTGCCTCGAGCTCGGCCATTGTTTTGTCTCCACTCTTCGTACCGCCGGAACTCTGTCGGCAGTCGCGGGCGGTTGGTAACTAAACTGCGCGACGACCGCACGCACCAAAAAGTTGGTGCGCCGGCTTATTTCAAGCTAGACCAGTTCAAACTTCTTCAAAAGCGAAACTAGACGGTGTAAAAGAGCTATACAATATGCCTTTTATATAGCCTACCTTCGCCAAATAAGAAGGAAGCGGTATCCTATGCGGTTCGATTTCACCGACCTCGGCCTGTTCCGGCATATCGTCGAGGCCGGCAGCATTACCCATGGCGCCGCCCGCTCCAACCTGGCGCTGGCCGCCGCCTCCACCCGCATCCGCAAGATGGAGGAGGGCTTCGGCACAGAACTGCTGGTGCGCGGCCGCCAGGGCGTGGTGCCGACCCAGGCCGGCCGCACGCTGCTGCAGCATGCGCGCTCGATCCTGGCGCAAAGCGAGCGCCTGCAGGAGGATCTGACTCCTTACGCGCGCGGGCTTGCCGGCCAGGTGCGGGTCTTGTCCAACACCAATGCGCTCACCGAATTCCTGCCCGAGGTGCTGAGTTCGTTCCTGACGGCCTATCCGGACATCAGCGTCGACCTTGAGGAGCGCCTGAGCGACGAGATAGTCGGCCTGATGGCGGAAGGCAGCGCCGATATCGGCATCGTCGCCGGCACCGTCGATCACGGCGGGCTGGATACGTTTCCGTTCCGCAGCGACCGCTTCGTGCTGGTGGTGCCGCGCAACCATCCGCTCGCCAGCCGCACGCGGATCGGATTTGCCGAGGTGCTCGACTACGACATGGTCGGGCTCGACCGCGCCAGTGCGATCCAGCGGTTTCTCGCCGACAAGGCGAGCCGCGTCGGCCGCCCGTTGCGGCTGCGCATTCAACTACGCAGCTTCGATGCGATCTGCCGGCTGGTCGAATGCAATGTCGGCCTCGGCATCGTGCCGGAGACGACCGTGGAGCGCACCGCCCGCAACATGGCGATCAGCGCGGTGCGGCTGACCGATCCCTGGGCATTACGTGAATTGACGATCTGCGTGCGCGATGTCGATGCACTGCCGCCCTATGCACGGCAGTTGGTGGATCACCTGAGGGCGAGCGTTTAGCGCGGCATCAGCACCCAATAATCCAGATCGAGGATCACCGCCGGGTCGTACTCGTCGCCGACCTTGTAGGGGAAATCCGCACACGGATGATCCTTGGTGGCGACCGTGCGCAGGCGCAGCGCGCCGACATCGCTACGGCCGGGAATTTCGGCGGTCGCCAGCACTTCGCTCCAGGCGAATACCGTCAGCCCCGCGAATAGCGGCGCGACGTGGCGTCCGCCATTGATCGCGGCGACGTGGAATGCGTTGCCGAGGCCGTTGAACGACAGCGCGCGTGCTAGCGAGATCGGATGGCCGCCATAAATCAGGCGATGACCGAAGCGGCCTTTGCTTTCGGTGTAATGATCGAAGTGAATGCGCGCGGTGTTCTGATAAAGCCGCGTCGCGATCATGTGTTCCGCGTCTTCGACGGTGATGCCGACGACGTGGTCGATCTTCTCGCCGGCCTTGTAGTCGCCGAAGCGGTGCGGACTGCCGGCCAGCGCGTTGTCATAGGCCGCGGTGTTGATCGGCGGGCAGGCGGCGCCGAGCAAAACGGGATCGACGCTCTTCGGCAGCTCGGGCACTTTCTCTTGGGGCGCATCGGTTTTCTCGTTGCGCTTTCGCACCATCACCCAACGCGCATAATCGAGCACGGTGTCGCCATGCTGATTGAAGCCGCGCGAGCGGACATAGACGATGCCGGTCTTCTTGTTGGAATTCTCCTTGAGGCCGATCACTTCCGACACTGAATTGAGCGTGTCGCCCGGATAAACCGCTTTGAGAAAACGGCAGTCGGCATAGCCGAGATTGGCGACGGCATTGAGCGAAATGTCCGGCACCGTTTTGCCGAACACCATGTGGAACACCAGCAGATCGTCGATCGGCGCGCGCGGATAGCCGATTTTTTGCGCGAAAGTGTCGGCGGATTGCACCGCAAAGCGCGCGCCGAACAGGCCGTTGTACAGCGCGACATCGCCGGTGGTGACGGTGCGCGGTGTGGCGTGGCGGATCTGCTGGCCGAGGCGGAATTCTTCGAAGAAATTTCCCGAACTGGTTTTGGGCGCGCTCACTTTACTTCGCTCCTGGGTCCGAACTTGCCGGCAGGGCCATTCTCACAAAACCGTGAGCCGAACGCCAGCTTTGAACAACGGGAAACTGATGAGGACGTGTTTGGGGCCCATGCTAGTCGAATGGCGCGAATTCAATCGCCCCCTGAGGAGGACACGAAATGAAAAAGACCATCCTGCTTTCGACCCTGATCGCTGCCGGTTTGGCGCTCGCCCCGCTGGCGCCCGCCGCCTACGCCGCCGACGACATGAAGAAGGACACCATGTCCAAGGACACGATGGCCAAGGACAGCATGTCGAAGGACGGCATGAAGAAGGACGAGATGTCCAAGGACGACGCCATGAAGAAAGACAATATGGCCAAGGACAATATGTCCAAGGACAACATGAAGAAGTAGGCTCTTTGCGACTCGGCCAAGCCCGTGCATCCGCGGGCCTGGCCGCGTCGTATATGTTCTAGAATGACGAAGGCTTACGATGCCTGAGGGTCCGATGACCGCTGAAGCCATGATTGCATCTCCCGGCGCCACCGCCATCCACCCGGCCTGGGTGCGCATCACCCATTGGGTCAACGCCATCGCGATCCTGGTGATGATCGGCTCCGGCTGGCAGATTTACAACGCATCGCCGCTGTTCGATTTCAATTTCCCGAAAAGCATCGCCTTGGGCGGCTGGCTCGGCGGCGCGATCCAATGGCATTTCGCCGCGATGTGGCTGCTGGTGGTCAACGGCCTCGTCTACCTGACGCTTGGGCTCGTGACCGGGCGTTTCCGCCGCAAGCTGCTGCCGATCTATCCGTCGCAAGTTCTGGCGGACGCCAAGGCGGCGCTGACCTTCAAGCTGCCGCACGACGATCTCACGCATTACAACGCGGTGCAGAAGACGCTCTACGCCGGCGTCATCCTGTGCGGCCTCGTCGTCGTGCTGTCGGGTCTGGCGATCTGGAAGCCGGTGCAGTTTCAGGAACTGACCACGCTGTTCGGCGGTTATGACATTGCTCGCTATGTGCATTTCTTCGCCATGGCGGCGATCGTCGGCTTTCTCGTCGTGCATGTGGCGTTGGCGGTCTTGGTGCCGAAGAGCCTGCGCGCCATGGTCACGGGCCGATAGGGAGGTAAGCGATGCGCAAACTCATTCCCGGCGTCGATGCCCAACTGCTGGTCAAGGATGCCGCCAGACTGATGCCCGATCCGATGCGGCGCAACTTCCTGCGTGGCGCGGCCAGCCTCGGCGCGCTGACGTTTCTCACTGGCTGCGACATCATCGACACCGACGCCGCGGAAGGCGTGTTGCGCAGGATTTCAGAATTCAACGACGCGGCGCAGGCCGCGATCTTCAGCCCGACCAAGCTGGCGCCGGTCTATCCCGAAAGCGCCATCACCCGGCCGTTCCCGTTCAACGCCTATTACGACGAGGACGAGGCGCCGGTCGTCGACGGCGCAACTTACAAGCTCGAAGTGTCAGGGCTGGTCGACAACAAGAAGCCGTGGACGCTCGACGAGCTCTACGCGTTGCCGCAGGTGTCGCAGATTACGCGGCATGTCTGCGTCGAAGGCTGGAGCGCGATCGGCTCCTGGCAGGGCGCGCAGCTCTCGGAATTCCTCAAGCGCATCGGCGCCGACACCCGCGCCAAGTATGTCTGGTTCAAATGCGCCGAGGGCTACACCAACACCATCGACATGCCGACCGCGCTGCATCCGCAGACGCAGATGACGTTCAAGTTCGACAACAAGATCTTGCCGCGCGCCTACGGCTTTCCGATGAAGATCCGCATGCCGACCAAGCTCGGCTACAAGAACCCGAAATACGTCGTCGCCATGGAAGTTACCAATACCGATCGCGGCGGCTATTGGGAAAACCAGGGCTACAACTGGTTCGGCGGGCAGTGACGCTATTTCTTCATCTGCTCGGCGCTGACGAACGGCGTTGACGTCCCCGGGCCTTCGCCGACGATCAGCAGCACCGCATCGACATCCTTGGCGCCGTCCCAGTGCACCTGCTTGCCGTAATGCGTGACGAAGGAGCCTGCCGGCATCGCCACGCTGCCACTGGCCGGATCGAAATTCGGTCCGCTGCCGACCCACCACGTGCCCGAGATCACGGTGATGAAGCGGTCATTGGGATGGAAATGCGGCTTGCTGAAATGATTGCCCGCGGTCCATTTGGTCAACACGCCATAGAGCCCCGGCTTTGACGGATCGCCGAACAGCACAGCCTGCTGATTGCCGGCCGGGCTTACCGGGCCCCATTTGATCTGGTCGGGCAGCTGATAGACGACGGCCTTGGCATCGAGCTCGGCGGCTTGCGCCGGCAGCGCCATAGCGGTGAGCAAAAACGCCGCGAAAATTTTCGCGAAAATGTGGATCATGGTCGCCTCCCTGTCCGGCTGCTTGGTGCGCCGGTTAGGGCCAAGTCTCCCGTTTTAGCGGGCAAGCGTCCAGCGCCCTCGGCTCACCTTTCCTGAGGCGCCTCGGCCGGCCGCGCCAAGATCAAGCGAGCGCCGCGCTGGAAGGTGAGATAGCTCCAGAACCAGCTGAAGGCGACGATGAAGCGGTTGCGCAAGCCGATCAGGAAATAGATGTGCGCGACGCTCCAGAACAGCCAGCCGATGAAGCCCTTCAGCCGCAGCGTGCCGAATTTCACCACCGCGGCGTGGCGGCCGATGGTCGCCAGATCGCCGAGATGCATGTAGCGGAACGGCTTGGTGCTGGCGCGCCCGGTAACGCGCGCCGCGATCAACTTGCCGACGTATTGTCCCATCTGCTTGGCCGCCGGCGCGATGCCTGGTATCGGGCGGCCTTTGCTGTCGCTGACGGCGGCGGTGTCGCCGATGACGAAAATATTGGGATGACCCGGCGCCGATAAATCCGGCCCGACCTTAACGCGCCCGGCGCGGTCGGCCTCGGCCGACAGCCAGCGCGCCGCGGGCGACGCGACCACGCCGGCGGCCCAGATAGTGGTGCTGGCGTCGAGCCGGCCACTGTCGAGATCGACGCCGCGCGCGTCGCATTTCATCACCATCGTATCGGTCATGACGGTGACGCCGGCGCGGGTCAGCGTGTCACGCACATAATCGGACTGCACGGGGAGAAACGCCGGCAGCAGCCGCGGCCCCGCTTCGATCAGCACGATGCGGGCGGAGCGTGGATCGATGCGGCGAAAATCGGCCGCCAACGTCTGCCGCGCAATCTCGGCGATGGCGCCCGCCATCTCCACGCCGGTGGCGCCGCCGCCGACAATGGCGAAGGTCAGCAGACGCCGCTGTTCGTCCGGATCAGCCATGATCTCGGCCTGCTCGAAGGCAATCAGAATGCTGCGGCGGATGCGGGTGGCGTCTTCGATGCGCTTGAGGCCGGGCGCGACCTCCGACCATTCGTCGTGGCCGAAATAGGAATGCATCGCGCCGGTCGCGATCACCAAATAATCGTAAGGCAGATCGCCGGAATCGGTGTGCACCTGACGTTGCTGCGTATCGATGCCGGTGACATCGGCCATCAGCACGGTGGCGTTTTGCTGCAAACGCAGGATGTGCCGGATCGGCCAGGCGACGTCGGCCGGCGACAGCGCCGCGGTCGCCACCTGATACAGCAGCGGCTGGAAGCAATGATGGTTCTGCCGGTCGATGAGGGTGATGTCGACCTCGGCCCGCCGCAGCGTGCGCGCGGCTTCCAGGCCGCCGAAGCCGCCGCCGAGAATGACCACTTTGGGACGTCGGTCGGGCATTGCGCGCTCCCGCAGACCGCCGGCCAGTCTCGGCTTTAGCGCGGCGGTTGCCAAGCGCCGGATGAGCCATTAGCAATCCGCAACCTTAGTTGTTGTATGGCCGGGATAAGCCCGGCCATGACAGAGAAAATCGGTTCTGCGAGGAAAATGTCTATGGCTACCCATCATCTCCTGCTGCTCCCCGGCGACGGCATCGGCCCCGAAGTGATGGCGCAGGTCAAACGCGTCATCGAGTTCTTCAACAAAAGAGGCCCGGACAAGTTTGTCACCGAGGAAGGCCTGGTCGGCGGCGCCTGTTTCGACGCCCACGGCGTCGCCATTACCGACGCCACCATGGCGAAGGCCAAGGCCGCCGACGCCGTGATTTTCGGTTCGGTCGGCGGGCCGAAGTGGGACAAGGTGCCCTACGAGCACCGGCCGGAAGCGGGCCTGTTGCGGCTGCGCAAGGATCTCGACCTCTACGCCAACTTGCGTCCGGCGGTGACCTATCCGGCGCTGGCCGATGCCTCCTCGCTCAAGCGTGAGCTGGTCGAAGGCCTCGACATCATGATCCTGCGCGAACTGACCGGCGGCGTGTATTTCGGCGAGCCGAAGACCATCACCGATCTCGGTAACGGCCAGAAGCGCGCCATCGACACCCAGGTCTACGATACCTACGAGATCGAGCGCATCGGCCGCGTCGCCTTCGAGCTGGCGCGCAAGCGCAAGAACAAAGTCACCTCGATGGAAAAGCGCAACGTCATGAAGTCGGGCGTACTCTGGAACGAGGTGATGACGTCGCTGCATGCGCGCGAGTTCAAGGACGTGCGGCTCGAGCATATGCTGGCAGATGCCGGCGGCATGCAGCTCGTGCGCAACCCGAAGCAGTTCGACGTCATCGTCACCGACAATCTGTTCGGCGACATGCTGTCGGACGTGGCGTCGATGCTCACCGGCTCGCTCGGCATGCTGGCGTCGGCGTCGCTCGGCGAGGCCGATCCCAAGACCAAGAAGCGCAAGGCGCTGTACGAGCCAGTGCACGGTTCGGCGCCGGATATCGCCGGCAAGGGCATCGCCAACCCGATCGCGATGATCGCGTCGTTCGGCATGGCGCTGCGTTACTCGTTCGACATGGGCAAAGAGGCCGACATGATCGACAAGGCGATCGCCGCGACGCTCGACAAGAACATCCGCACCGGCGACATCAAGTCGGAAGGCTCGAAGGTCGTGAACACCCAGGAAATGGGCGACGCGATTTTGGCCGAGATGGAAGCGATGGGCTGATCGGCGGTTAGCGCCGGCCGACCAATAAAAAACGCGGCCCAATCAGGCCGCGGTTTTTTTTTATTCCAGCTTGCCGCCCGCGTTAGAACTGCAGGAACGGATTGTGCCTGCCCGGCAGCGTCGTCGAACCCGGCAGCGGCGACTGACTGGTGCCGAACGCAGTATTGTCCAGCACGCCGGTCGCTCTGTGGTTCGGCGAGAACGCATATTTGTGGTCGCTATTCTCGCCGGGAAACACTTCGGTGCCCGGATCGAGGTAGGAGCGCTTCTGGATGATGATCCGGGTGCGCTTGCGGCCGTCTTCGTCGCGGCTGGTGAACACGGTGTGGCCGCGGGCGTCGACGTAGGCCACGCGCTTCTTCTGCGGCGCGGCGTCGGCCGGCGTGGCCAAAAGACCGATGGCGGCGGTGGCGGCAATAGCGGCAGCAACGAATTTCAAGAGCATGATTCCTCGCCTTGTCCCGGTTCGACGCAATGTAATGGCTTTCCATCCGCCGCGACAGGGCTTCATTACCGGCAATTCATCGGAAATCCATTAAAAAAACGGCCCCGCCGGTCTGGGCGGGGCCGTTTTTCCCAAAAGTGCGGCTATTTGGGCTCAGCCGCCGTAGTTCTTGGCAAGGTACTCCTTGATCATCTTGGCATCGGCCGCGTCGATCGGCGCCTTGAGCGCATTGATCATCTTGTTGACGGCGGCATCCCAACCGGCCGCATTCAGGAACGGCGAGTTCATCGGGATATAGGCGAGGCTATGGCACGCCGCGCAGTTGGCCTCGACTTTGTCGAGCCCGGCGCCCTGCTTGAGTTTGATCACCTGCTCGTCAGCGAGCACCGGCGACGCGATGAGAGCAACGACAAGGGCAATGACGAATTTCTGCATGGTGCCCCCCTCAGGCCGTCAGCGTGATGTTTTGCATGACGTTGTTGTGATAGCCCGCCGGGTTGAAGATCAACTCCGCGGTCTGGCTCTGGCCGAGCTTGTTGGTGGCGTTGACCATCACCGAGTTCTTGCCCTTCTTGGCGGACAGATCGAAGCTCCACGGCCGGAACGCGAAGCGGCCGAGATCTTCGCCCAGCTTCGCGGCGCTCCAGCTTTTGCCGCCATCGGTCGACACCTGCACCGAGCTGATGCCGTAGCCGCCGTCCCATGCCATGCCGCTGACCGTGACCTTGCCGGCTTTCACCTTGTCGCCATTGCGGTGGCTGGTGATCAGCGAATTGACCACCATCTCGGTGATCGGCGTGCTGGCCGCGTTTTCCTGGCTGAGGAAGCGATCCCGTAACGGGAACTTGCCGACCGGAATGCGGTAGGCCGGATTCATCCAGAAGTTTGCTTCGGGTTTGGTCAGCACGTTGATCGCGATCACGTGCTTCATCCAGTAGGTGCCGGTCCAGCCCGGCACGATGATGCGCGCGGGGAAACCATTCAGGTGGGGCAGAGGCACCCCGTTCATCTCGTAGGCGATGATCGTCGACTCTTCGATCGCCTTCCACACCGGAATGCTCTTGATGAAGTCCGGCGTTGCGGCTACTGCCGGTCCGTCGGCGCCATTGAAGGAAACCTCGATCGCTTCCTTCTTCAAGCCAACTTTGTCGAGGACGTCTTTGAGCTTCGCGCCTTTCCAGCGCGCGCAGCCCATGGCGCCGTAGCCCCATTCCACGCCTTGTACGTGCGGTTTTGACAGGCCGCGCCGGCTGCCCGAGCACTGATTGACTGCGACCACCTCGACGGCCGGCATTTTCTTCAGATCGTCGAGCGTGATTTCGGCCGTGGCATTGGCGCCATCGCCGCCGACCGCGATTTTATAGCCCTCGGCTTTGAGTTCCGGAATATCGGACAGGTGATAGCGGACATAGAACTGGTCGTTCGGCGTAATCGGGGTGCGTAGATATTCAAGCGGCGCTTCGTAGTTCGGCGGCCTGTCCGAGAGCTGTATGAGTGGCTTCTTACCCGGCAGCTTTGCCATGGTTGCGTAGCTGCCCACGCCTTCCGGCACGCCGGGTGTCAGTTCTGCGATCGCCGCTTCGGCTTCTGAAAATTTTGGCAGACCAACGCCGGACGCGGCAAGCGCTGCGCTCGCCGTCCCAAGCAGGTGACGTCGTGTGATCATTGTTCCTCTCCCCAGAGGTTTCATAAAACCGTTCGGCCATCGCTGCGGTCTTACATATTTATATATGAATATGATCCGCCGAAATCTTTTGCCGGTCAAATGAATTGCGGCGCGCGCACGGAAAATCGTTGCCGCACTGCAGCGCGCTATCTCATTGCGTGAGAATTCAATTCAGCGCGCCGCCGCCGCTTTCCAGAGCGCGCGATGCTTCGGCGTCGGCGCCAGCAGCGGATTGCGCTGGCCGCAAAAACTGCGGTTGAGTTCGGCTTGCGCGAACAGCACGCCGACTTTGGGCTCGCTGCCGGCGGCCAATAAAGTGAGCCGGTCGAGCGCGCAGGCGAGCGTGCTGCGTTCGATGAAATCACTGCCACCTTGGCAGAACCAGCCGGACAACTGCATGCGCGGATCGTCATAGGCGCGCACGAAGGCGAGGCAATGGCGCGGCGCGCCTTTCGACGTCGCAAAGGTGACGATCGACAGCGGACCGAATTTGCTGGCCAGCAGTTCGCTGTCGCTCTGCACCTCGACCGGACCGAGCGCCGCAGCGCCCGACACGATTTCAGTTCTCGGATCGGCAAAGCGCGGCTGCTCGACGCCGGGTCGGTAGATCTCGACCTGCAGATAAGGCGCGATGCCATCGGCCTGGCCGAGGCTGAGAATGTCCTTGCGGCCGCCGCCTTCGGCGTGGCGGCGGATGGCGTAGTTCGCCGGCACGTCGGTGGCTTCAGGAATGGACAAAGCGAAGGCCGGGAACGGCCGCTCGATCTCGATCCATGCAGAACGATGCACTGGAGTGATGGCTTCCATCACCGGCGGCGATTGAAAGAAATGCGCCGCCAGGGTGGAAAGCAGGGCAATGCCACCCCCATATGCGAGTATACGCACGAGGGCAGGTGGCAGCTCGTCACGCCAGGAATGCAGGGCCGGGTGCATGGCCTCTTCCGCAGCTTGTCGGTCGCTTGTCGCCGTTGTCTTCGCGCCTAATCTCGCTTAGAAGCCCTGCATTCCGGTTGTGCGGCCTAGGTGTGCACTGCGGATATTTTTCTGGAGAGTTAACAATGGGTTACAAGGTCGCTGTGGTGGGTGCCACCGGCAATGTCGGGCGCGAAATGCTCAACATTCTGGCTGAGCGCAGCTTTCCCGCCGATGAAGTCGTGGCGCTGGCCTCGCGCAAGAGCATGGGCCAGGAGTGCTCGTTCGGCGACAAGACCCTGAAGGTGAAAGCGCTCGACCATTACGATTTCTCCGACGTCGACATCTGCCTGATGTCGGCCGGCGGTGCGGTGTCGAAGGAATGGTCGCCGAAGATCGCGGCGCAAGGCGCCGTGGTGATCGACAATTCGTCGGCCTGGCGTATGGACCCGGACGTGCCGCTGATCGTGCCGGAAGTGAACGCCGACGCGCTGTCGGGCTTCACCAAGAAGAACATCATCGCCAATCCGAACTGCTCGACCGCGCAGCTCGTGGTCGCGCTCAAGCCGTTGCACGACAAGGCCAAGATCAAGCGCGTCGTGGTGGCGACCTATCAATCGGTGTCGGGCGCCGGCAAGGAGGCGATGGACGAGCTGTTCCAGCAGACCAAGGCGGTGTTCACGGTCGGCGAAATCATCACCAAGAAGTTCCCCAAGCGCATCGCCTTCAACGTCATTCCTGAAATCGACGTGTTCATGGAGGACGGCTACACCAAGGAAGAATGGAAGATGATGATGGAGACCAAGAAGATTCTTGATCCCAAAATCAAGCTGTCCGCCACTTGCGTGCGCGTGCCGGTGTTCGTCGGCCATTCCGAAGCGGTCAACGTCGAATTCGAAAATCCGATCAGCGTCGAGGAAGCGACGCAGATTTTGCGCAACGCGCCCGGCTGCCTGGTAATCGACAAGCGCGAGCCCGGCGGTTACGTCACGCCCTATGAATGCGTCGGCGAGGACGCCACCTATATCAGCCGCATCCGCACGGATCCGACGGTCGATAACGGCCTGGTGCTGTGGGTGGTGTCGGACAATCTGCGCAAGGGCGCGGCGCTCAACACGATCCAGATCGCCGAGTGCCTGATCAACCGCAAGCTGATCAGCGCGAAGAAGAAAGCGGCGTAAGGCGCTGCTGCCCGTCAGCCGGTTCTAGCGCGAATCTGTTGCGGCAGTTGCCCCGCTGAAACGCGGCGCGTGCGGTCCGCCGTCTTGCTCGCGGAGCCGGTTTTCGAGGTGTTGGAAATTGGCGACGGCGGTGTGGCGCTCGTTGTAAAAGCTGATCACCCGTTGCGCCGTCTCCAGTTGCAGGCGCTCGAAACTGCGCTGCGCTGCTTCGATGGCAGGCGCCGACAGGCCGGCGCCGTCCCGCCGCAAGATGCAGATTTGCTTTGCCGTTTGCCAGGAGAGCCCGGCCGCCTTCGCCAGCAGCAGCGTGAAATCGTTCTCGGCGCGCCGGTCGCTCAATATCTTGCCCACGAGTTCCCCAGGCGTGTGGCAAAGCACCGACAAGGCGGTGACGGTTTCCGCCAGCTTGCCGCTTGCGGCGAATTCGTAGATTGCGAGATCGGCGGCCTTGCTGGCGCGGCCGGTTTGCGCCGCCGCTTCGCCGGCCTCCTCGCCGTCGGCCGATGGCGTCTCTTGTCCGGTGATGCCGGCGAGCACCCTTTGCACTTCGGAGACAGCGCCGGGATTGCTGGCCGCAAGCTTCTCGAACACCACCTGCGACGCCCGCGAGACCAGTGCGTGAAAATGCTCGCGCGGGATATCCTTGCGCATGCCGACGCAGACCGCCAGCACGTCGTCGTCGATCGAGCGGTCGACCAGCGTGCCGTAACCGCGATCGGAGAACCGCGCGCCCTCGTTGCGCGTGACCGAGAGAACGACGTCGCGGCTGCCGCGGCTCACCAGCACGTCGCTGACGTTCTCGCTGACGGTGCTGCGTTTCGAAATGGCGAGCAGGCGCGGCTGGCTGTTGTTCTTGGCGATCGCCAGTAGGTCGTCGTCGGTCAGCCGGCGCGATTGGCTCAAGATCGGGCCGGCGACCTCGAGCGACGCGTCATAAGCCAGTGCGCGCACGGTTGCCGGCGGCGCGTTGCCGACTGGCGCCAGCCGCCTGGCGAGCTCGGCCCGCGCCCTGGTCTCGATCCGCTCGGCCAGGTGAAAAATTACACCGTCGAACAGATCGACCTGCGCATCGGAATAATCGTTGACGCCGGCAAGGAACAGGTCGGTCACCCGCCGCAGGATCTCTACCTGCTTCTCGGCCGACCCGGACGCGAATGTGCCTTCGATCTCGGCGAGAAGTTCTGCCATTTTGTGGAACGCCGTTGCGGTCAAACCAATGGCGACACAACTAGCCGCAGGATGTTACCACGGCGTTAGACGAAACCCGCGCATTGTCGCTAAAGCCTGCCGCGTCACGGTTAAAAGCCCATAAGCGAAATGGCTACGATCCGATCGAGCCGCGCATGAAACGAAGCCGCGTTAAGCGGCGGTGACGCGCCGGAATTCGCCGGTCGTCTTATCGAGCACGAATAGATCGCCGCTCGCGACGCCGAAGTAAGCGCCGTGCGTGGCGACCTTTCCCTTCTCGATCAGTTTGGCCAGCATCGGAAACGTCATCAGGTTCGCGAGGCTGTTGCTGACATTGGCCTGCTCGAGCTTCGTCAGATACTCGGACTGGTCCTGCGCGCCGCGCGGCCCGACTCTTTCCGCCGCCGGCGTCATCAGTTGCATCCATTTGCCGATGAAATCGCCCGGCGACAGCGGCTGGCTGTCCTGGGCATAGGCTTTGACGCCGCCGCAGTGCGCGTGACCAAGAACGACGATGTGTTTGATGCGGAGCGCGCCGACGCCGAACTCCAGCGCCGCCGAGACGCCGTGGGCCTGGCCGTCCGGCGAGTAGGGCGGGATGATATTGGCCACGTTGCGCACGACGAAAAGTTCGCCCGGCCGCGCGTCGAAAATGACCTCGGGCGAGACCCGCGAATCGCAGCAGCCGATGACCATCACCTCGGGCGACTGCCCGGCCCGCGCCAGTTCGTTATAGCGGTCCTGCTCCCGCTGCAGCCGGCCGGCGGCGAAAGCGCTGTAACCCTCGATCAGACGCTGGGGAAAGTTCATGGCTCTAAGGTCCGGACCGGCCTGCTCAATTTCATACCAAAGCGCATCTAGCAAACGTCATGCCCCGGCCGCAAACCGCCTGTAAAGCCTGAGCCGATAAAGGGAAATGCGTCCATTCATTACTTGTTCACCTGGAATCGCTCAGAACAGCCCCCACCACGCATGCTGTCACCAAACAAGCCAGTTACCGCGAATCCGGCGCTGCCGCGATATCGCTCATCCGGGATTTCCGGCGCCCAGATCGGCATTTTGTTTGCCGCGCTGCTGCTGCTGATCTCGATCCCGATCTGGACCCATCCGCTGCCGCCGCTGTCGGATTACGTCAATCACCTAGCGCGCATGCACGTGATCGCCACGCTGGCGACAAATCCGCAACTGGCGAGCTTCTACGAGCTCAATTGGCAGGTGATCCCGAACCTGACCATGGACCTGATCGTACCGCAGATTGCGCAGTTCATGAACATCTACCTGGCCGGTCAGGTCTACATCGTCGCGATGTTCGCTTTGATCATCTCGGGCACGCTGGCGCTCAATCGCGCCCTTGTCGGGCGCTGGACGGTACTGCCGCTGTTCGCATTCCCGCTGCTCTATAATTACGTCTTCCTCGTCGGCTTAATGAACTACCTTTTCGGCATCGGCGTGGCGCTATGGGCGCTGGCCGGCTGGGCTGCGGTTCGCGAGCGCGCCTGGCCGATCCGCTTGCTGCTGTCGACGGCGTCCGTCGTCGCCTTGTTCTTCTGTCATCTGTCGGCGCTCGGCGTTTTCGGCATCGGGCTACTGTCGTTTGAAATTCTGCGGCTGTGGGAGTGGCGGCGCGAACTCGGGCCGGCGCGGATCACCGATTTCGTCGTCAGCGGTTTTCCGTTCCTGGCCGCGGCGCCGCTGCTGTATCTCAGCCCGACGATGAACCTGATCTCCAACACCTATTGGGATCAGCGCGGCAAGATCGACGGGCTGATGTATGTCATCAGCGATTATTCCGACATCGCGGCCTTTGGACTCGTCGCCATCATGGCGTCCGGTGTGGTCTGGGCCATCCGCCACCGCGTGCTGCGCTTCAACCCATTGATCTTTGTATTGCTCGCGGTCGGCGGGGCCGTCTATCTCGCGCTGCCCCGGATCATGTTCGACACCTATATGACCGATCAGCGCGTTCCCATTGGCGTCGCCTTTATGCTGTTTGCCTGCGGCGACCTGCATTTGCGGCACCGGCTGGTGCGGCGCGGCTTTCTGGTCGTGCTCGTGGTCCTGATCACCGGCCGGCTGATCGAGATCGATTACAACTGGTCGCAACTGTCGGACTCGACCAGCCAGTTCCGCTCCTCGGTGCGCCGCATCGCGCCCGGCTCGAAAGTCTTCGTGGCTTACGCCGACCGCTCGCTTGGCGAGGACGTACGCGACCTCGGGCTGGTTCACGCCGCCTGCATCGCCACTATCGAGAAATCGTCTTTGGTGACGACGCTGTTCACGGTGGCCGGCAAGCAGGTGCTGCATGCGCGGCCGGAATTCAAGGAATTCGTCGACGCCCAGGACGGCACGCCGCCGCAGACCGCGCAGCTCATCGTCGCCGCCGAGCACCCGACGCCCGGCATGCCGCAGTTCTGGCTGAACTGGACCAAGTTCGATTATCTCTACGTTCTGTTCACCGAGGACGAGGCGCCGAACCCCGATCCGTCGCGCCTCAAGCTGGTCGCCGACGGCGACCGTTTCCAGCTGTATCGCATCGGCAAGTTCGAAAGCCTGAACGTGACCAAATCCAAGACCAGGTTCGACTAGAGTCTGGACCTTCGGCGCTTGATAGTTTCCGTGCGCCCGATAATGTTGGCGGCATGACCATACGCCCCCGCCGCAGCGTCCTTTACATGCCGGGCTCCAATGCTCGCGCCCTGGAAAAAGCCAAAACCCTTGCCGCCGACGGCGTCATTCTCGACCTCGAAGATTCGGTGGCGCCGGACTCCAAGGAAAGCGCCCGCCAGCAGGTCGCCGGCATGGTCAAAGCCGGCGGCTTCGGCCCGCGCGAGGTCTTCATCCGCACCAATGGCATCGATTCGCCCTGGTTCAGCGACGACCTGACGGCGGCGGCGCATGCGGCGCCGGACGGCATCGTGGTGCCGAAGATTTCCTCGCCGGATCAGTTGGAAATAATCGGCCAGCGTCTGCTCGACATGGGCACCGCTCACAAGACCAAAATTTGGGCCATGATTGAGTCGCCGCTGGCGGTGTTCAATGTGCTGTCGATCGCCGCCTGCGCCAGGGATTCCGAGACGCGGCTGGTGGGCTTCGTCATGGGCACCAACGACATCGCCAAGGACACGCGGGCGCGGCAGGTACCGGGCCGCTGGCCGATGATCGGCTGGCTGATGAATGTCATCGCTGCGGCGCGCATTCACGGCATCGACGTGCTCGACGGCGTCTACAACAATATCGGCGACGCCGAGGGCTTCGTGAAGGAATGCGAGCAGGGCCGCGATATGGGCTTCGACGGCAAGACATTGATCCATCCCAACCAGATCGGCCCGTGCAACACGGTGTTCACGCCGTCGGACGACGAAGTGAAATGGGCGCGCACCATGATCGCCGCCTTCGACCTGCCCGAGAACAAGAGCAAAGGCGTGGTGTCGATCGACGGCAAGATGGTCGAGCGGCTGCACGCCGAGATGGCGCGGCGCACGGTGGCGATCGCCGATGCGGTCGCGGCCAATGGCAACGCGGCGAAGCCGTGAGGCGTTCCGCCGCCGTAGCGTTCGTCCTTGCGCTGAGCGTTGTCCTATTGAACCGGCCGGCTTCGGCCGACGATCTCGCGCCGGGCGGCACGCTGCGTGTCGTCTATCTCGCGAGCAATCCGGCGCAGGCGGTGCGCGACGCGGCGACCGGCGAAATCCGCGGGGTTTCCGCCGATCTCGCGCGCGAACTGGCGAAGCGCCACAACGTGCCGGTAGCGCTGATCCCGTCGGCCAATCCGGCCACGGTGATCGAGGCCGTGGCCAAGGGTGATGCCGATATCGGCTTTGTCGCCTTTGCGCCGGAGCGCGTCGGCAGCGTGGCGTTCAGCCAGGTCTATATGCTGGTGCAGCAGTCTTTCATCGTACCGGACAATTCGCGCATCAAGTCGGTCAAGGACATCGACGCGGCGGGCCTGCGCATTTCCGGCGGCGCCGGCGACTCGATCACGCTCTATCTCAAGCGCAAGCTGAAGCAGGCGGCCTTGATCGAGACCGACAACACGCCGGCCGACGCCAAGCGCCGTTTCCAGGCCGGCGAGATCGATGCCTTCGGCGCCAACCGGCAGCGCCTCACCACCATGCTTAAGGACATGCCGGGCCATCGCATTTTGCCGGACAGTCTGTTCGGTGTAACGCAGACGATTATCGTGCCCAAGGATAAGCCCGAGGTGCTGGCGACCGTGAACCGTTTTATCGATGATGTGCGCGGCTCCGGCTTTCTGCAAAGCGCGATCGAGAAAAGCGGCATCATCGGGCTCAGCACCGCGCCGGCCGGGTCATGGCAGCCGTCGGCGCCGGATTGATCGCGGCCCCGGAAACTTTGATGTAAGCTCGCGATAAACTAGGGGCTGCGTCCAATGATCGGGAAATTCGTGGCCGTCGCGGCTGTCGCCGCATCGCTGCTGGCGCCGCACGCCGCGATGGCTGCCGACGACGGCGACTACGCCCCGGCGAATATCCTGAAAGCCAATAACCGGCTGGGCTGGTTCTGCATGATCAGCACGACCTGTCCGGTCTCGCCTCACGTGCGCGGCGTCATCTCGCGCGCCATCGCTACCGACCGTTCGGCGCAATATCTGCTGGGGCTGACCTTGCTCACCGGCGACGGCCTGCCGCGCGACCGCGACGCCGGTATCCTCTGGGTGGTGAAGGCGGCGGAGCAGGGTGAGCCGAGCGCCGCGCGCGACATCGCCGGGCGGCTGCGCAACGGCGAGCGGATCGCGGTCGACGAGACCAAGGCCGCGGCGGCACTCAAGCCGGATGCCGACGCCGGCGAGGTCGAGGCCATGCGCGCCTTGGGCCCGATGATCATTGGCGGCCGCGGCGTCAAACAGGACCCGGCGGCAGGGCTGGCCATGATCAAGCGCGCCGCCGAGAAAGGCTCGTCCGACGCCGAGAAGGATCTGTCGCAACTTTACCTGAACGGTGCGCCCGGCGTGCCGGCCAACCGGCCGGAGGCGTTGAAGTGGCTTGGCGGCTCGGCGCGCCACGGCAATGTCGATGCCATGCTGAGCCTCGGCTATATGTCGATGAACACGCCGATCGGCGTGCCGTCGAGCGAAGCCAATCTGGCCGAAGGCTTCTGCTGGCTGATGCGGGCAGGACTCCTCGACCAGCCCCAGGCGCACGAGAAGCTCAGCATGACATTCGCCCGCGGTGAGAAGGATGCGCGCGGCACGGTGATCCCGATTGATCTGGTGCAGGCCGATTTCTGGTTCAGGCTGGCGGCGCGCAGCCCCTATCACGACAATTCGCAGATCCGCGCGATGATCGAACCGAAAATGACGACCGCGCAAATGGACGAGGCCAAACGCCTGGTCGAAGCCTGGCACCCGCGCACGGTTCAAGAATTGAAATCGATGACGATCACGCTGCCCGGCACCGCGCCACCGCGCAATTGTTCGCCGATGATCTAGCCGCCGCCACCTGGAAGAGGCGATGGCGATGCAGTAGCCTTTCTACCGTCGCTACAAAAAACCAAAACCAACGGGGGAGGAAGCCAATATGCGTCGAGGGTTTTCGATTCTATTTGCGGGCGCCATTCTCAACGTGGCGATCGCTTCCAATGCACAGGCCGCGTCCGATTATCCGAACCGGCCGATCCGGCTCGTCGTCGGCTTCGGCGCCGGCGGCGCCACCGATACCTTCACCCGCATCTTCTCCGGCCCGTTGAGCCAGGCCCTCGGCCAGACGGTGTTCGTGGAAAACATCGCCGGCGCCAGCGGCTATATCGGCTGGCGAACGGTCGCCTCCGCCACGCCGGATGGCTACACGCTGATGATGGCCGAGAATGCGCTCGTGATCCGCCCCGGCTTCAAGGACATCAAACCGGCCTTCGACCCGAGCGCCGAATTCGAGCCGGTCGCGTTTGTCGCAACCTCGCCGCTCGCGATCTGCGTGTCCAACCAGGTGCCGGCCGACAACATGAAGGAACTGGTCGCGCAGTCTCATTCGTTGGCCAAGAAGCTGACCAATGCCTCGGCCGGCGTGACGTCGGTATCGCAACTGGTCTGGGAAGTTATTCGCGACGCCACCAAGCTCGACGTGATCGACGTACCCTATCGCGGCGGCGGCCCGGCCATGGCCGACTTGATGGCGGGCCATGTCGATATCAACGTTGCGTCCAGCCAGGTGGCGAAGCCCCTGGTCGAGGGCAAGCGGATCAAATGTCTTGCGGTCACCAGCAAGAAACGCTCGCCGGCGCTGCCCGATGTGCCGACGCTGGAAGAATCCGGCGTCAAACATGCCGACGTCGATCTGCGGTTCTGGTTCTCGATCTTCGGGCCCAAGGGCTTGCCGGCCGATGTGACAGCGAAGCTGCAAAAGGCCGTCCAGACCGCTCTGGCGGACCCGCAACTCTCGGAGCGGCTGAAGTCGCTCGATATCTCGCCGGAATATGGCGCGTCGCCTGTGTTGCGGGCGCGGGTGCTGAGCGACGTTAAGAACTGGCGATCCTTCATTGAAGCGAAGGGCCTGACCGCGCAATAAACATATCGACCGTGACACGCGCCGGCGGAAACGCCGGTGCATTTTCTATCTCAGGCAAGGAGCCAAGCTTTGAACGATCGCAGCCGCCGCGCGCAAAAATGGGTCAACGAGGAATTCTATAAAGTCCTCGATGTTTTCGGCTTCCGGTCGGTCATGTTCGTCGAATGGGGCTTTCGGCCCGCCGACGTGCGCCGGACCACCGAGCGCATCAAGCATCCTGCCGCGGTCGTGAAGCAATGGGTGCGCACCGCCGAGCAGGAGCAGAAGCTCGCCGAGGAGGCGGAAGCGAAAGGTCATCGCGAGAGCGCCGCCGAGTTCTACTACCGAGCGGCGCTCTATTACGGGCCGCCGTGCGGCGTGCTGCACACCAACTCGCCGCGCAAGCTCGAGCTCTATAAGCGGCTCGTGCATTGCTACACGCGCTTCACCGAATTGTTCGATGAAGCACCCGTGCGCCGCGTCGAGATTCCGTTCGAGAACGGCAGGACCATTCCCGGCATTCTGCAGACCGTGTCCGGCGTTGCCAAGGTGCCCTGCGTGCTGGTTATTCCCGGCATGGATACGATCAAGGAGTACATGCCGAGCCCGTACCATAATCACTTCCGCCGCCGCGGCATGGCGACGCTCACCATCGACGGTCCCGGCCAGGGCGAAAGCAACACCCGCGAGACCTGGGTCACGCTCGACAATTTCGAACGCGCGGGCAAAGCCGCGATCGACTTCATCGAAACGATCCCGGAACTCGATGCGAGCAAAGTCGGCGTCTACGGCTGGAGCATGGGCAGTTACTGGGGCCCGCGCGTCGCCGCGTTCGATCCTCGCGTCAAGGCGCTGGTCGGCGCCATGGGCGTGTTTCTGCAGAAGAACACGATCTTCAAGCACTCAAAGCCGGCCTACCGCACCAACTATATGTACATGTCGAATATCCACGACGAGGATGCGTTCGATAAAATGGCCGAGCAGATGACGCTCGAGCCGATCGCTGGCAAGATCAAATGCCCGACGCTGCTGGCGATGGGTGAATACGACGAGCTATGTCCGCTCGAGGACGGCGAGCGCATGTTCGAGATGCTCGGCGGCCCGAAGGAATTGTGGGTCTATGAGGATGAGACCCATACCTTCGGCAGCCGCCTGCCGGACTTCTATCCGCAGGTCGCCGATTGGATGCGCGATGCGCTCGACGGGAAAATTCTGCCGGGGCACAAAAAGCGCATCAACCAATTGGCGCGTTAAGGCAGCGCCGCCGCGAAGACGAGCCTCACACCCAGGCGCGTTCGGCCTTGGCCTTGGCTTCGTAGCTGACGATCTTGCTCTGCTTCTGCTCGGTCAGCCCGATATCGTCGAGGCCGTTGAGCATGCAGTGCTTGCGGTGAGCGTCGATCTCGAACTTCACCGTGCCGCCGTCGGGTCCGCGGATTTCCTGCTTCTCCAGATCGATGGTGAGCGTGGCGTTGGCGCCGCGGTCGGCATCGTCGAACAGCTTCTCGAGGTCTTCCGGCGATACGCGGATCGGCAGCACGCCGTTCTTGAAACAGTTGTTGTAGAAAATGTCGCCGAACGAGGTCGAGATCACGCAACGGATGCCGAAATCCAACAGCGCCCAGGGCGCGTGCTCGCGGCTCGAGCCGCAGCCGAAATTATCGCCGGCCACTAGAATCTTGGATTTGCGATAGGCCGGCTTGTTGAGGATGAAGTCCGGATTTTCGGTGCCGTCGTCCTTGTAGCGCTGCTCGGAGAACAGGCCCTTGCCCAGTCCGGTGCGCTTGATGGTCTTCAGATATTGCTTCGGGATGACCATGTCGGTGTCGACATTGATCATCTTCATTGGCGCCGCGACGCCTTCCAAGACCGTAAATTTGTCCATCGTCTCTACTCCGGGCTTCAAGCCGCCCTGTTTCTAGAAGGTCCGCTGTTGGGGTCAATAGCGCGTGGCGTCCGGTAGGCCTCACATGCGCAATTTTGGCCTCTCTGGCGCCCTCAATCTGTCGCCGCCTCGATGGCGTCGATGTCGTCGTCCGACAGGCCGAAATGGTGGCCAATCTCGTGCACCAAAACGTGGGTGATGATGTCGCCGAGGGTTTCCTCGTGCTCGGCCCAATAATCCAGGATCGGCCGCCGGTACAGCCAGATCATGTTGGGCATCAGTTGTGGCGCCGAGGGCTGCTGGAATGGCAGCCCGACCCCCTGGAACAGGCCCAAGAGGTCGAATTCGCTGTCGAGGTGCATGGATTCCAGGACCTCCTCGGTGGGGAAGTCCTCGACCCGGAAAATCAGGTCCTGGCAAAGCCCCCGGAAGTGCTCCGGCAGCCGGGCATAGGCCTCGGCGGCCATAACCTCGATATCGGCGAGGGAAGGGGCTGCCAGCCCTCGCCAGACCGCTGGACCCTGGGATTTGCCTGTCATCGCCAAGTCTTAGGGCAAGCCGGGGTCCTCACCAAGCGGTTGACGGAACTCCCGGAATGGGCGACGTTAACCATTAAGGCACGGATGGGGACCCGGATGCGGAGCATTGGAAGCAGCTTTGTGCTGGTGGCGCTGATCGGCGCCGCGATCGCCGTTGTTGCGACGCCGGCTGCGGCTGAGTTTTTCGGCTGCAACGACAAGACCAGCGTGCGCAGCTATTCCGGCGCCGCCCGCCACTCTGCCAGCGCCCGCACCACCCACGAATTTGCCGCGCAGACATCGCGGCCGCGCATCACGATCTATCCGCGCCCCAGGCAACTCAGCGCCAATTCGGTGCGCCAATGCCGCGCTCAGTTGGTGAAAGAATATCGGCCCAGCGGCACCGTGATCGTGCCGCGCATGCAGTGCTGGTGGGAATAGCGCAGGTTTTCGAGCCTTCCGCCGTTGATTGCTAAAGCTGGGGCGGCGTCGGAGGTTTAGCGATGTCCAAACTCTTCAAAATTCTTGCGGTTGTCGGCGTGCTCGTTGGCGCCATGGCGGCAACGTCCGGCACGGCGTTGGCGCAGCGTCACGGTGGCGGTGCGCATTCCCACGGTGGTGGCCATGGCGGCGGTCACTGGCGGGGCGGCGGTTTTCGCGGCGGCGGCTGGGGTCCCGGCTTCGTCGTTGGTTTCGGCAGCCCGTATTATTACGGCGGCCCTTACTATGGCGGTCAGGCCTGCGGTTACACCCGCGTCCGGGTGTGGCGTAACGGCCACTGGGTGCCGCGGCGCGCCTGGCGCTGCTACTAGCGAACCAATCAGGCTAGTTGTGCGTTATCTCCATCGACGACAACTGGAGGTGCGCGATGCGTAAAACCTGTCTTGCACTCGTAGCCGCAGGCTTGCTTGCGGCGAGTGCTTTGCCTGCGGTGGCGGCCCAGAAATCCGACGCCGGTGTGACCAAGAGCCAAGTCAGCTCGGTGGACTTGAGTGCGCGGCGCTACCACCGGCGGTACTACCGTTACGGCTATGCCCGGCCGTATTACGGGCCTTACTATCGGTCGTACGCTTATGCCCCCGGCCCCTATTATTACGGGCCGCGTTACTATCGTCCGGCGCCGTTCCCATTTTTTCCGTTCTTCTACTAGCGTCCGTGAAAATCGAAAGGCCCGCCAAACCGGCGGGCCTTTTTCATTTCAAAATGCGCGCCGCGCTACTTCCACTCGCGCACGTCGACGAAGTGTCCGGCGATTGCGGCGGCCCCTAGCCGGGGAGGGATAAGAAGCTGCTCACTCACCAAGCTGAAAGCGTTCGAAGCGATCGAGTTCTTCTTCGATGCGCCGCTTCAGCTCCTTGCGCGGCGCACTCTTTGCGCCGAGCCATGTCCACTTCTGCATCAGCACTTTCCGCTGCTTGCGATCGGTCTTCAAGTCGATCGCGGCGACGATGGTGTCATCCACCAGCACCGGCAGTGCGAAATAGCCGAGCTTACGCTTTCCCTTCGGTACATAGGCCTCGAAGCGGTGGTCATAACCGAAGAACAGGTTGGTTCGTTTGCGCTGAATGATCAGCGGATCGAACGGCGACAGAATGTGCACCAGCCCGCGCTCGCCTTCGCCGGTTTCTTCAAGCGTTGCCGGCGCCGCCCAGTGATCTTGTTTGCCGGCGCCGTCGAGCGTCACAGGCGCCAATTCGCCGCGCCGCATGCGCGCTTCGATAAGTTTGCGCACGGCGGGCTTGGCGGACGCATAAAGATGGCAGACCGAGTCGAGACTGACGATGCCCTGTGAACGCAAGGCGCGGTCGAGCAGGTAGGCTGTGGTCTCGGCAGCCGTCGCCGCCTTCGGCAATTTGTCCCAGCCGAAATGCCGCAACAGCAGGTCGTAGGTCTTGAGCATGCCGGTTCGCGCCGACACCGCCAGCCGGCCTTCATAGAAAGCCAGTTGCAACGCCCGCTTCGACGGCTTGCGGCTTGCCCATTCGTGATCCTTCTCGCGCAATACGTCGTCGTCGATGTCGCGGATCGAGAGCGGGCCTTTCTTGATCAACCGCATCACCTTGCGGGTATCTTCCGGTAGCACCGAGGAAAACCAACCGTCGCGCTCGCGCCGGTAATACTTCATGTCGGGAACGAAGAAACCGATATCGCGCGTCGGCACATAGGCCAGCGCGTGCGTCCAGTATTCGAACGCGCTCTTGTCGATGCTCTGGGCGGTGCGCAGGTCGGCGCGCCGATAGGCGGGAATCCGCGAGAACAGAATGTGGTGATGACTGCGCTCGATGACATTGATGGTATCGATCTTCACATAGCCGAGATGCGCCACCGCCTCGGCCACCGCGGCAGCGCTTTCACCGAACGGCTCGCGGCGATCCAGCCGCTGCGCCCGCAGCCAGATGCGGCGGGCGGCAGTGTTGGTGATGGCGAGGGGTGCGGCTGGCTTTTTCATCGATCCGGAGGATAACAAAAAAGGCCCGCAAATTTGCGGGCCTTTTTCGTTCAATTTTTAAAACTACCAGTCAGTTGCTGCAACAATGCATATTTCATTCGGCTTCAATTTCCGCCAAGGACTGCGCGCTTAATTCCTTCTAGCAATACAAGGCTTTCTCCGATTTGTAGTCCCTTGAGCCTCGCAATCGCGAGTTCATTTTTGGCGTATTTAGGGTCCCTGATTAGCCGAGATAACGTTTCGTGAACGTATAAAATAAAATCGCCTCCACCAGGAGAAATTTGAAACGCCTGCCCGTGCCGTTGTTGAATCCAGCTATTCACATTAATTAGCGAATTGTGCACGAGAGGGTACACGCGATCGGAATTGTCCTTATTTATCGTGTCGTATAATTTTGATGGATCGATTGTGACTATTGATTGATTGCCGATGGTTATTGTCGAACGACCATAATTCGAAACGACGTATAAGGCCAAAGAATACAAAATAATTTCAACTTCCGAATAAATCTGCCGCTCAGCTTCCGCTCGAAGATTCTCTGTCATTATTCTAGTTTGCTCGCGCGTCTCATCGGCTGCGCGTTTCATTTCATCTTTTTGGAGGTTGAGTACCTCTCGAGTGTCCTTGAGTTCCTCTCGCTGCAGCTCTAATTCTCTGCCTTGCAGGATCACCGCAATTACCACCCAAACAAAAGCCACGGGCGCAAAAAGCCCAGATACATATTGACCGAGATTGCCGAGGTTTTGGAGCCATGCACTCGCGGTGTCGGTCGGAATAAAAAAATGGGCGCCAATGCGGCGCCCATTAGAACCAAAGAAATTCCAATGCCGACCTTGCCAAGCCCCGTCTCGAATATCTTAATTCGGGAAGGTGGGCCGGGAATGGGCATTAGTCTATTTCCACTCGCGCACGTCGACGAAGTGCCCGGCGATCGCCGCGGCAGCCGCCATCGCCGGCGACACCAGATGGGTGCGGCCTTTGTAGCCCTGGCGGCCTTCGAAGTTGCGGTTCGACGTCGAGGCGCAACGCTCGCCGGGCTTGAGCTTGTCCGGGTTCATCGCCAGGCACATCGAGCAGCCCGGCTCGCGCCAGTCGAAACCGGCGGCCTTGAAGATTTTGTCGAGGCCTTCGGCTTCCGCCTGCTCCTTCACCAGACCGGAGCCCGGCACGATCATGGCGTAGACATTGGCGTTGACCGTCTTGCCCTCAGCGATTTTCGCCGCGGCGCGCAGATCTTCGATGCGGCCATTGGTGCAGGAGCCGATGAAGACGCGATCGAGCTTGATGTCGCTGATCTTCTCGCCGCCGTTCAGGCCCATATAGCCGAGCGACCGGATCGCGGCTTCGCGCTTCTTGTCGTCGGCGATTTCCGACGGCACCGGCACGATGCCGGTGATCGACGCCACCTGCTCGGGGCTGGTGCCCCAGGTCACGATCGGCGGCAGCTTGGAGGCATCGAGCCGCACTTCACGGTCGAAATGCGCGCCGTCGTCGGAGCGCAAGGTCTCCCAGTAACGCATCGCGTCGTCCCAGACCTTGCCCTTCGGCGCCTTCGGCCGGCCCTTGAGATAGTCGTAGACCTTCTGATCCGGCGCGATGAAGCCGGCCTTGGCGCCGCCTTCGACCGACATGTTGCAGATGGTCATGCGGCCTTCGATCGAGACGTCGCTGATCGCCTCGCCGGCATATTCCAGCGCGTAGCCGGTGCCGCCGGCGGTGCCGATCTCACCGATGATGGCGAGGATGATGTCCTTCGCGGTGACGCCCGGCGGCAATTTGCCGTCGACCGTCGCGCGCATGTTCAGCGACTTCGCCTGGATCAGCGTCTGCGTCGCCAGCACGTGCTCGACTTCCGAGGTGCCGATGCCGTAGGCGAGCGCGCCGAACGCGCCATGCGTCGCGGTGTGGCTGTCGCCGCAGACGATGGTGGTGCCGGGCAGCGTGAAGCCCTGCTCAGGGCCGATGATGTGGCAGATGCCCTGACGCTTATCGAACTCGTTGAAATATTCGATGCCGAAGTCCTTGGCGTTCTTCGCCAGCGCCGCGATCTGCTCGGCGCTTTCCGGATCCGGATTGGGTTTGTTGCGGTCGGAGGTCGGCACGTTGTGGTCGACCACGGCGAGCGTCTTGTCCGGCGCGTGCACCTTGCGGCCGGTGGTGCGCAGGCCTTCGAAGGCTTGTGGCGAGGTGACTTCGTGGACCAGGTGGCGGTCGATATAGATCAGGCTGGTGCCGTCCGGCTGTTCGTCAACCAGATGGTCGTTCCAGATTTTGTCGTACAGTGTGCGCGGTTTCATGGCGTGATGACCTCAACTCGGATTGAATGGGGTATGGCGAACGTGCGGCGCCAAAACTGCGATGCTTTGCGCCGGCGACGGTCAAAGTCCCGCTTGCACTGCTGTCAGGCGCCCGAAGAAGCGCCACGGCAGCCGCGCATGATCGCAAAGAATGATCCGCTGAGCCTTGGTAACCATGGCCGCTATATAGACCGTTGCGCGCGCGGGGACAATAAACGCGAAAAGGGGCCGAACGCCGGCCCCTTGAAGCAAACTGCAATGGCGCTGTGGCGCTTATTTCTTGGCGGCGGCCTTGGCTGCCGTCTTGGCTTCGTTCTTGGCGGTCGCCGTCGCCGCTTCCGCTGCGGTGGCGCTGGTCGCTTCCGAGATACGGGCCTTCTTGCCGCGCAGGGCGCGCAGATAATACAGCTTGGCGCGGCGCACCTTGCCGCGGCGCACGACCTTGATCGAGTCGATCATCGGCGCGTAGAGCGGGAACACGCGTTCGACGCCCTCGCCGTAGGAAATCTTGCGGACCGTGAAGTTCTCGTTCAGCCCGGCGCCGGAGCGGCCGATGCAGACGCCTTCATAGGCCTGAACGCGGCTTTTCTCGCCTTCAACGACTTTCACGTTGACGAGCACGGTGTCGCCGGGACCGAAGTCGGGGATTTCCCGGCCGGTCGACAGCTTCTGCATTTGCTCTTTTTCGAGCGTCTGGATCAGGTTCATGGCGAATTCTCCGTCGGCAGCGCCAGCAACCGGCGCGCGGTCTTTGGTCACGTCTGAATGGGTTGGCGAGCTTCTAGACCATATGTTTGGCCTTGTCACCCTCGGGTTTTAGGCCCTTTTTCCGGACCTTTTCGGGCCTGGTAGGCGGCCCAGAGGTCCGGCCGACGCTCTTTGGTGAGCCGTTCGGCCTCCGCTCGCCGCCATTGGGCGACTTTGGCATGATCGCCGGAGGTCAGCACCTCCGGGATCGGTTGCCCTTCGAACACCGCGGGACGGGTGTATTGTGGGTATTCCAGCAGCCCGTCGGCGAAGCTTTCCTCGACGCCGGAGGCCTCCTTGCCCATGACGCCGGGCAGCAGCCGGACGCAGGCATCCAGCACCGCCAGCGCCGCGATCTCGCCGCCGGACAGCACGAAATCGCCGAGCGAGACTTCCTCCAGGCCGCGCGCCGCGATCAGCCGCTCGTCGACGCCCTCGAAACGGGCGCAGACGATGACGCAGCCGGGTCCAGCCGCCAGTTGGGCGACACGTTCTTGGCGCAACGGCGCGCCGCGCGGGCTCATCAGCAGGCGCGGACGCGGATCGGGCGGAATGGCGTTAAGCGCAAGATTATCCAAGGCTTTTGCCAGCACGTCGGCCTTCATCACCATGCCGGGACCGCCGCCGGCAGGCCGGTCATCGACGGTGCCGTGTTTGTCGGTGGCGTGGCTGCGGATGTCGATGGCGTCGAGCGACCAGATGCCGGAGGCCAGCGCCTTGCCGGCCAGGCTGATGCCAAGCGGACCAGGGAACATCTCGGGAAACAGGGTAAGGATTGAGGCGCGCCACATCGCGGCTACTCGATCACGGATGGCAGCACGATGGTGACCTGCCGCAGCGCCATATCGATGTTCGGCACCACCGTTTCGGAAAACGGCAACAGCAGCGGTTCGCCGCCGGCGGTGGTCGCGATCTCGATCAGGTCGCCGGCGCCGAAATTATGAATCGCGGTGACGTTGCCGAGCGGCACGCCTTCCGGCGTCACCGCCGCCATGCCGACCAGGTCGGCGTGGTAATACGTGTCTTCTTCGTCGATCGTTGGAAGCTTATCGCGAGAAATGAACAGATCGATGTTGCGCAGGCTCGAAGCCGCATCGCGATCGCCGATGCCTTTGAGCCGCACGACCAGATGATCCTTCGCCGCGCGCAGCGTTTCGATTTCAAAACGCCGCGCGCCGTCTTCGGTTTCCAGTGGGCCGTAATCCGCGACCGCCATCGCGTCCTGCGTGAACGGCCATAGCTTGACCTCGCCGCGAACGCCGTGCGCGGCACCGATACGGGCGACGCGGATGCGGCCGGTCATGACGAGAGGCTGCGAGCCTTAGCTCGCCGCCGGAGCAGCAGCGGCCGCCGCCTTGGCAGCCTTGTCGGCCGCGGCCTTTTCGTTGGCCTTCTCGGTCGCCGCGGTCTTGGCGGCTGCGACGCCGGCTTCCTTGACCTTGAGCGCCTCTTCCCTGGCGGCCTTGCGTTCCTTACGCGGGATCGCCTTTTCCGGATTGTTGTGCTTCTCGCGCTTGAGAATGCCGGCGGCGTCGAGGAAGCGCGTCACGCGGTCGGACGGCTGCGCGCCCTTCTTCATCCAGGCCTGCGCCTTTTCGAGATCGAACTTGAGGCGCTCGGTCTTGTCCTTCGGCATCAGCGGATTGAAAAAGCCGAGACGCTCGATGAAACGGCCATCGCGCGGCGAACGGCTGTCCGCAACGACGATATGATAGACCGGACGCTTCTTGGTGCCGGCGCGGGCGAGACGAATAACGAGAGACATTTTAGTTTCCTTTCAGATGAAGACGTTTTGATGCGGTGAGAGATTTCATTTCTTTTTCCCGGCGCTGGGGAGCCCCGGCAGTCCAGAAAATTTTCCGGCGCCACCCAATCCAGGCAGGCCAGGGAAATTCGGCGGTAGTTTCGGCATCGTCGGCGGAAGACCGCTGGCGCTGGGCATTCCGGGAGGCATGCCGCCCGGCATTTTCTTGGCGAGTTCGGCCATCTGTTCCGGCGTGGGCTGTGCGCCGCCGCCGAAGCCCATCATCTGACCGAGGCCGGCAAGCGGACTGCGCTTACCCGAGCCCATGGCCTTCATCATGTCGGCCATGCCGCGATGCATTTTCAGCAATTTGTTGATCGCTTCCGGCGTGGTGCCGGAGCCGGCGGCGATACGCTTCTTGCGGCTGTTCTTGAGAATGTCGGGGTTGCGGCGTTCCTGCGGCGTCATCGAATCGATGATCGCGACCTGACGCTTGAGCACCTTGTCGTCGATGCCGGCATTGGCGATCTGCGTCTTCATCTTGGCGACGCCCGGCAGCATGCCCATCAAGCCACTCATGCCGCCCATCGCCTGCATCTGCGTCAGTTGCTCGCGCATGTCGGACAGATCGAAATTGCCCTTGCGCATGCGTTCGGCGGTGCGCGCGGCTTTCTCGGCGTCGATATTGGCGGCGGCCTTTTCGACCAGCGCGACGATGTCGCCCATGCCGAGAATGCGGCCGGCGATCCGTGACGCGTCGAACTCTTCGAGCGCATCCATCTTTTCGCCGGTGCCGAGCAGCTTGATTGGCTTGTTGGTGACGGCGCGCATCGACAGCGCGGCGCCGCCGCGGCCGTCGCCATCGATGCGGGTCAGCACGATGCCGGTGAGGCCGACGCGCTCGTCGAAAGCGCGCGCCAGATTGACCGCGTCCTGGCCGGTCAAGCTATCTGCGACCAGCAGCACTTCATGCGGATTGACCGCGCGGCGAACTTCGGTCGCCTCGTTCATCATGTCGTCGTCGAGCGTGGTGCGGCCGGCGGTGTCGAGCATGACCACGTCGTAGCCGCCGAGGCGGGCGGCCTGCATCGCGCGCTGCGCAATTTGCGGCGGCTGCTGGCCTTCGACCACCGACAGCGTGTCGACCTGCACTTCGCGGCCGAGCACCGCGAGCTGCTCCATCGCCGCCGGCCGGCGCACGTCGAGCGAGGCCATCAGAACTTTTTTCTTTTGCCGCTCGGTAAGACGGCGGGCGATCTTGGCGGTGGTGGTGGTTTTGCCGGAGCCCTGCAGGCCGACCATCATGATGGCGACCGGCGGCGCGGCGTTGAGATCGATACCCTGGGCGTCGGCGCCGAGCGTCGCGACCAACTGGTCGTGCACGATCTTCACGACCATCTGGCCGGGCGTCACCGACTTCATGACGTGGACGCCGACTGCCTGCTTTCGTACGTTGTCGACGAAGGCGCTGGCGACGTCGAGCGCGACGTCGGCCTCGAGCAGCGCGCGGCGAACCTCGCGCAGCGCCGCATCGACGTCGGCTTCGCTCAGCGCGCCGCGGCGGGTGAGACGGTCGAGAATGCCGCCCAGTTTTTCCGACAGTGAGTCGAACATACCTTCAGTCCAAACAAATTTACGCCCGAGGGCGCATTGCGCTGTCGGGCGGGGGCCTCCGGTCTCTAAGGGCCGGGCGGCGAGTTGGTCTTCTACGTCTGTATCAAGAAGTGGCCGGAACCTAGGGTTGGCGGCCGCCTAAGTCAAGGCAAGTATAATAGATATATATCAAGGTGTTAGTTCATAACTGACCGTCACCGCCGCCCTTAAGATCTGCTCCCCCGGCGCCACAGGGGCGGCGCCGGCGCGCATGGCCTGCATCAGGCGTGGCGGCGGCGAGGAGCCTTCCTCGGCAATCGACATGACGTGGCCGACTTTGATCCCGGCGGCCTTGGCGTAACGCTCGGCCTTGCGGCGGGCATCGGCGATGGCCTCGTCGCGGGCCTGATCCAGCAGTTTCGATTGCTCGGACACGATGAATTCCAGCCCCGACATCTCGTTGGCGCCGGCGCCGATGGCGCGGTCCAGGATTCCCGGCAACTTGTCGATGTCGCGAATCTTGATGGTGAGCTGGTTGGTCACCTGGAAACCGAGCAGGCGCGCCGCGCCGGCGCGGTTCGGGTCGTATTGCGGCTGCAGCGACAGCCGCGAGGTCTGCACGTCACGGTCGGCAATGCCGGCATCCTTGATGGCGGCGAGCACGCCGGTCATCTGCTGGGCATTGGCGTCGCTGGCTTCGCGCGCGGTCTTGGCGCTGCTGGTGACGCCGATGCGGATGATGGCGGCATCGGGCGCGACCGCGACGGTGGCCTCGCCGGTGACCGTCACCAGCCGGTCGGCGGCCTGCGCCGATGGTGCGGCAAGCGCCGCGGCGACGATGAATGTGCAGATCAGTGTGCTTGATATCTTCATTTATTTCACCGGCACGAAGACATTGACCACCAGCTTATCTTGCGCGGTCGTGACCGGATCGGAGGCATATTCCTCGATGAACAGGTCCTTGGCCTCGAGGCCTTTGTCGTCGAGGTAATTGGTGATCGCTTCGTAGGTCGAATCCATCGCGTCATAGGCGCCGCGATGCACGAATTTGAGCGCCTTGCCGGCCGGCGCCTGGCCGACGGCGATGTCGCCCTTGGGCGGATTGGTGGGCGCCTGCGCCACCGGCAACGCGGCCTCGAACGAGAAGCCGGTGTCGTCGGTCTGGGTGTAGATCGTCATCGCCGGGCCATTGGCCTTGAGGCCCTGCTTGGCGAAATATTCATTGAGCGACTTGAAGGCGTCGATCAGCGTGTCGAAGGCCACGTCCCAATTGGTGTGGCCCTTCAAATAGATGATGGTGCGGTCCGGCAGCGTCACCGGCTCGCCGAAGGCGTCGCCGGGCTGCAAGGGCGACGGCGCAGCGCCATTTGGCATTGCTGGCGGCATCTGCTGCACCGGCGGGCTGGCGTTTTGCGCGAAAGTGGTCGCGGCTGAAGCAGGACCGCTGGCCACAGCCAGGGCCAAGGCGAATGACGCCGCAAGGCGTATGCAGGACATCAGAACTCTCCGTCTTTTGCGGCGGTCCGGCGATTCGCCCGTATATGGCATTTTATCACGGCCACTGGCCAAGCGTTGTTTATTCGCCATATAAACCCGGCGAAAGCCGGGCAAAGAACGCCGGCAAGGCTTAACATTGGCCGAATTTATGGGCGCACTCGCCAATCAATCTTTTGTCAAAATGAACGGCATCGGCAACGAAATCGTCGTTGTCGATCTGCGCGCGAGTGCAGGTAAAATTACCCCAGACGAGGCGCGCGCGGCCGCTGCGCCTGCCGGCGCGCCCTACGATCAGCTGATGGCGCTGTATCCGCCGCGCTCGCCCGGCACCGAGGCTTTCATCCGCATCTACAACAATGACGGTTCCGAAGCCGGAGCTTGCGGCAACGGCATGCGCTGCGTCGCCTCGCTGGTGTCGGAACAGACCGGCAAGAGCAAGCTGACCTTTGAGACCAATGCCGGGGTTCTCAACTGCTGGAAGGGCGAGGACGGGCTGTTCACCGTTGATATGGGCAAGCCGAAGTTCGCCTGGAACGAGATTCCGCTGGCTGAAGAGTTCCGCGACACCCGCGCTATCGAATTGCAGATCGGGCCGATCGACGCGCCGGTCCTGCATTCGCCAGCGGTGGTGAATATGGGCAATCCTCACGCCATCTTTTGGGTCGACGACGTCAATGCCTACGATCTCGCCCGCTTCGGGCCGCTCTTGGAAAATCATCCGATGTTTCCGGAGCGTGCCAACATCACGCTGGCGCATATCGTGTCGCGCGATGCCATCACGATTCGCACCTGGGAACGCGGTGCCGGTCTGACCAAGGCCTGCGGCTCGGCGGCCTGCGCGGCTGCGGTCGCCGCGGCGCGGCTTAAGCGCACCAATCGCAAAGTAAAAGTGACGTTGCCGGGCGGCGAACTTACCATCGACTGGCGCGAGCGCGACGATCACGTGCTGATGACCGGGCCGGTGGCGTTCGAGTTCAGTGGCACGTTCGATGCCAAGCTGTTCGAGAAGGCGGCCGCGCCGTGAGTCTCGACATCGTCACCTTCGGTTGCCGTCTCAACATCGCCGAGTCGGAAGTGATCCGGCGCGAAGCGAGCGGCGCCGGTATCGACAACGCCGTGATCGTCAACACCTGCAACGTAACCTCGGAAGCGGTGCGCCAGGCGCGCCAAAACATCCGCCGCATCAAACGCGAGCGGCCGGACGCGCGCATCGTCGTCACCGGATGCGCGGCGCAGACCGCGCCGGAACAATTCGCCGACATGGTGGAAGTCGATCGCGTGCTCGGCAACGAGGAGAAGCTCGATGCGCGGGCGTGGGTTTCGGACGAGCGCATCGCGGTCGGCGATATCATGGCGGCGACGCGCCAGCGCATGAGCGCGGTCGATCACATCGAAGGTCACACCCGCGCTTTTGTGCAGGTGCAGAACGGCTGCGATCATCGTTGCGCCTTCTGCATCATTCCGTTCGGACGCGGAAACTCGCGCTCGCTGCCGATGGATGACGCCGTGGCGCAAGTGCGGCGGCTCGTCGAGAACGGCTATCGCGAAATCGTGCTGACCGGCGTCGACATCACCAGCTACGGCGCGGATTTTTCGGAAGCGCCGCGATTGGGCGCGCTGGTGAAGCGCATCCTGCGCGACGTCCCCGACCTGGCGCGGCTGCGGCTGTCGTCACTCGACTCGGTCGAGGTCGACAACGACCTGCTCGACGCCTTCGCCAACGAACCGCGGCTGATGCCGCATCTGCATCTGTCGTTGCAGGCCGGCGACGATCTCATTCTCAAGCGCATGAAGCGGCGGCATTCGCGCGGCGCCGCGATTGAGTTTTGTGATTCCATGCGCCGCTTGCGGCCCGACGTCGTGTTCGGTGCCGACATCATTGCCGGCTTCCCGACCGAAAACGAAGAGATGTTTGCGCGCTCGCTCGATCTGGTCGACGACTGTGGCCTGACACAGCTTCACGTGTTTCCGTTTTCGCCGCGACCCGGCACGCCGGCGGCGCGCATGCCGCAGCTCGATCGCGGCGTTATCAAACAGCGCGCTCAACGGCTGCGCGAGAAGGGCGAGGCGGCGCTCGCTCGGCATCTTGAAACGCAGGTCGGCCATCGTCGGCTGGTGCTGACGGAGCGCGGCGGCATCGGCCGCACCGAGCATTTCACCGCGGTGCGGCTTGCAGTCCCCGCCGCGCCCGGTATGCTTTTGTATATCGCGGTGAGCGGTCACGATGGACGCCAACTCTTAGCAGCCTAACATCCGGGGAAAACATGAGCGCGAGCGATCATCTGATCACGAGCATCGAACAACTCGAGGCGCTCTACGGCGAGAAAAACCCAAACTCGATCGTCAAAGAGATCGACCACATCAATGAAAGCTATCGCAAGCTGATCGAGGCTTCGCCCTTTGTGGCGATTGCGACCGGCGGCCCCGATGGGCTCGATTGCTCGCCTAAAGGCGACGCGCCCGGCTTTGTGCGCGTTCTCGACGACAAGACGCTCGCCATCCCCGACCGGCCGGGCAACAACCGTATCGACGGCTTCCGCAACATTCTGCAAGACCCGCGCATCGGACTGCTGTTCCTCATTCCCGGCATCGGCGAAACCTTTCGCGTCAACGGCCGCGCTTCGATTTCGGTCGATCCCGTGCTGATGCAAAGCTTTGCGATCAACGGCAAGCTGCCGCGCAGCGTGCTCATCGTTCACGTCGAGACGGCGTTCTTCCATTGCTCGAAGGCGGTGGTGCGCTCGAAGCTGTGGGACGAGAAATCCAAGATCGACCGCAAGAGCCTGCCATCGACCGGCACCATTATCGCCGAGTTGAGCCACGGCAAACTCGGCGGCGAGACCTACGACCGCGAAGCGCCGGAGAAGATCAAGGCGCAGCTTTACTAGGCTCTCCGCTCCACCCGCACTTGCTCAGCATCTCGTGCATATGTGCGGGCACCGGCGCGTCGACGACGACCGCCGGCTTGTTCTTGGAAATCGGCACCACGACCTCGCGCGCATGCAGATGCAACGGCGTCCCGCCTTGCCGGGGTGCGCTGCCGTAGATCGGATCGCCGAGAATCGGAAAGCCCATCTCAGCGCAGTGCACGCGCAATTGATGCGTCCGGCCGGTCAGCGGCTCCAGCGCCAGCCAGGCGTGGCCTTCGGCGCGCCCCATCACCTTCCACACTGTCGATGACGGCTTGCCCTCGGGATCGGGCTTCATCCACCAGCCGCGGTCCTCGTCGAGCTTGCCGAGCGGAATGTCGATGCGGCCTTCGTCAGCCTCGGGTCCACCTTCGACCACCGCCCAATAGGTCTTGCCGATGACGCCGTTCTTGAACAGCTTGCCGAGCAGCGCCAGCGCCTTGCGGTGGCGGCCGAGCACCAGGCAGCCAGAGGTGTCCTTGTCGAGCCGGTGCGCCAGCGCCGGCATGCGCGGCAGCCCGAAGCGCAGCACGTCGAAATAGTCTTCCAGGCTGGCGCCGCCCTTCGGCCCGCGATGCACCGACAGGCCGGCCGGCTTGTCGATCACCAGCATCAGGCCGTCGCGGTACAGCAGGCGGGAAAGCATCTCTTCCGGTGTCATGGCGAAACCGCTATCACGGGCGCGACATGAACGACAGCACACGGCAAAGCTGGTGGAAACGCCTCAGCGGCGGGCTCAAGCGCACGTCGGCCTCGCTCGGCGGCGCCATCGCCGACCTGGTGACCAAGCGCAAGCTCGACGCCGCGGCGATCGAGGACCTGGAAAGCGAACTGATCCGCGCCGACCTCGGCCCGGACTTCGCCGCGCGCGTCATCAAGGTGCTCAGCGACGGCCGCTACGAGAAGGGCATCGCGCCCGACGAGGTGAAGGCGGTGCTGGCCGGCGAGATCGAGAAGGTGCTCAGCCCCGTTGCCACGCCGCTGGAGATCACCGCGCGGCCCTTCGTCATTCTGGTCTGCGGCGTCAACGGCTCCGGCAAGACCACCACCATCGGCAAGCTGGCGGCGAAATTCCGCGCCGAAGGTAAGAGCGTCATGCTGGTGGCGGGCGACACCTTCCGCGCCGCGGCCATCGATCAATTGAAAATCTGGGCGACGCGCACCGGCGCCAGTATCAAGGCGAGTTCGCCCGGCTCGGATGCCGCCAGTCTGGCGTTCGATGCCATCACCGCCGCCAAGATGGAGGGCATCGAGGTAGTGCTGGTCGATACCGCCGGGCGTTTGCAGAACCGCACCGAATTGATGGGCGAGCTGGAAAAGATGCTGCGCGTCATTCGCAAGGTCGAGCCGGACGCGCCGAACGCCGTGTTATTGGTGCTCGACGCCACCGTCGGGCAGAACGCGCTCAGCCAGGTTGAAATTTTCGGCAAATCCGCGGGCGTGACCGGCCTGGTGATGACCAAGCTCGACGGCACCGCGCGCGGCGGCATTCTGGTCGCGATCGCCGACCGGTTCAAACTGCCGGTGCATTTCGTCGGCGTCGGCGAAGGGGTCGACGATCTTAGCCCCTTCACCGCACGCGATTTCGCAAGGGCGATTGTGGGCTTGGAATAGCTACTGCTTCCAGCGCGTCACGGTGACAGTGTCGCCGATGTCGAACGAAGTCAGGTCTTCGCCGACCTCCAGCGGTCCGTCATAAGTCTCGCGCGTCTGTTTCACCAGATCGTCGAGGGTTGCCTCCGGCACCTTCTCGTTGCTCAGAAATACCAAGTGCGTATAGGCGGCAAGTTTGGGCTTGGCCTGCGCAAAAACGCGGCCGGTATCGTGCGGACTAGTGTGGTGCGCGATGATGGCCTGCGCAAACAGATTGGACATCAACTCGGGTCGCGCAATCGCTACTTCGTGGATCAAGAGATCAGCGCCGGTTCCGTATTTGATGACGTTCTGATTGTAGCGTGTATCGCCCGAAATCACCGCCGCGTGTCCTTTATATTCGATGCGGTAGCCATAGGCCGGCTTGATCACGTCGCCATGATCGACTTCGAATGCGATCACCTTCACACCGTCCTTTTGGTAAACGACGCCATCTTTGGCGAATTCCTCCACATTGAGAGCAATGCCTTGCGGCGGTAGTTTCTCGTCGACCTCGCGAATGCTGATATCGAGCGCGTATGCCTTTTCCAGGTTGGTCATCAAATTCTTCGCACCGGTTGGGCCGATCACGTGAAACGGAGCCTTTCGTCGTCCCATAGGCGAGCCGAGCCAGCCGCTCAGCCAAACATCTGGAATGCCGGAGACGTGATCGGAGTGATAGTGCGTGAGGAATAGGACATCGATTTTGCCGATGGGTATCTTGATTTGACCCATGCGAATGGGAACGCCGCGACCAGCATCGAACAACAGCACCTGTCCGCCGGCCTCGACGAGGGTGCTGGGTCCAAATCGCGTCAGGCGTGCTTGGGGGGAGGCAGTGCCGAGCAGGGTGACTTTGAAGTCGCTTTGCGCGAAGGTGGCGACCTCCGACCCCAGCAGCAATACGAACGCGAGAGCGATGGCCCGACGCATGCTGTCCCCCCCGGATTATTGTTGCCGCGATCCTATCACCGACTTCAGGCGGCGGACAATCGTGGGCAGCACGCATGACAAAATGAACGGCGCGCGCTAAACCCCGCTCATGGCCGATAAAAAACAACTCAATCCCATGCTCAAGCTGGCGCTCGATATCGGGCCGCTGATCCTATTCTTTGGCGCCAATTCTAAGTTCGGCGTCTATACCGCGACGGGCGTTTTCATGGTGGCGGTACTGATCGCACTCACGGTATCATACGCGATGACGCGGCACATCGCGATCATGCCAGTGGTCACCGCCGTGATCGTCCTGGTGTTCGGCGGGCTGACGCTGTTCCTGCACGACGACCTGTTCATCAAGCTCAAGCCGACCATCATCTATGTCTTGTTCGGCGGCACGCTGCTCGCCGGGATCTTCTTCGACAAGCCGTTCCTGTCCATCATGTTCGATCAGATGTTTCATCTGACGCCGCAAGGCTGGCGCAAGCTGACGTGGCGCTGGGCGTTATTTTTTCTGTCGCTCGCCGTGCTCAACGAAATCGTCTGGCGCACGCAGACCACCGATTTCTGGGTCAGCTTCAAATTGTTCGGTGTGGTGCCGCTCACTATGCTGTTCGGCGCGCTGCAATATCCGCTGCTCGTGAAATATCATCCGGACGCCAAACGCTAACGCATGAACCTCGATCGCATCTGGAAATCGGTTGCCGCGGGCTTATGCGGAAGCGTGGCGCATACCGGGCTTATGACGTTAAAATCACGGGCCCATTTGCTGCCCAGCTTTCAGCCCTATAATGACGTGCAAAATATGCTGACCGGCTTGGTCGGCAGTTCGGTTGACCCGCTGGTGCCGTGGGCGCTGTCCTATTTCAACGGATCGGTGGTTCTCGGATTTTTGTTCGGCCAGGCCTATCGGCATCTCCCGGGCCGCAGCGGGGCCGTTAAGGGCGCGGCTTTCGGTTTCGCCGTTTGGATTGCGATGGGAATTATCTTTTTCCCAATGCTCGGCAAAGGCCTGTTCGCGTCGCAGGCGGGCCTTGGCTTGGCGCCGACTTTGTTCACGCTTCTGATGGTGCTGACCTACAGCGTAACCCTCGGCATCGCCTATGCCGTGTTCAATCCGGACCGGCACGAGCGCGCACCTTAGCGCATCTTTGATTTCAACGTGATCGCGGGTCCATCGACCACGAATTTCCCATAGCCATGATGGTGAATGGTCTTCGGATTCTTTTGCGCCGGATCGATCCAGGCCTTGACCACCTCGAGGACGAACATGTTGTAGCGCTTCACCATGCGCCGGTCGGCGACCTTGCATTCGAGATTGGCGAAACACTCCGCGATCAAAGGCGGCGCCACGTTCTCGGCCGGTAGCGGCGTCAGTCCGAAGGCTCTGAACTTGTCGATATCGCGGCCCGACGAATTGCCGACCTTCACGACTTTCGCAGCCAGCTTGCGCGCCGGCAGCGCGATCACGCATTCCCCGGTCGCACGCAGCGCGTCGAAGCTATAATTGGCGCTGCTGCAAACGCAGGCGATCAGCGGCGGCTCAAACTCCACCATCATGTGCCATGACATGGTCATGACATTGGCGCGGCCTTTGCGGGCGGTCGTTAGCAGAACCACCGGTCCGGGCTCGAGTAATTGATAGACTTTCGCCAGCGGCAGCGCCTTCAAGGCTTCAGCGCCTTCTCGATCTCAGGCCCAAGCACCTTGACGAGGTTCTCCGCCGTGATCGGCCCGACCAGCTTGTAGGCGATGCGGCCGTCGCGGCCGATCAGGAAATTCTCCGGCACGCCATAGACACCCCAGTCGATCGAATTGCGGCCGCTCTCGTCGCTGCCGGAGGCGGCGAATGGATTGCCGAATCGGTTGAGGAAGCGCCGCGCATTATCGGGCGCATCCTTGTAATTGATGCCGACGAGCTGGACGCGCTTGTCCTTCGACAGTTGTTCAAGGAACGGCACTTCGTCGCGGCAAGGTATGCACCACGATGCCCAGACGTTCACCAGCGTCACCTTGCCCTCAAAGGTCGCATTGCTCAGGCCCGGCACGGCTTTGCCATCGCGCTCGATACCGGCCAGCGGCGGCAGGTCGGTCTTGGGCGCCTCGCGTCCAATCAACGCCGACGGTAAATGCGACGGATCGCCGGCGCCGAGCCGGAAGAAAAACAAAGCGGCGAGCCCGAGGAAGGCCAGCAGCGGCAGCAGCACCAATAGATTGCGAGGGGCTTTGCGCGGTGTGTCGGTCGTACTCATGCGTCACCTTTGCGCTGCGAGCGCCGCGTCACGCCACGCTCTTCGAGATCGCCGAGCACGCGCCGCTGCGCCGCATAGTCGAGCACGACCCAGCCGACGAGCGCGGCGATCACGAACACGGTCACCGCATAGGAAGCGAAGATGAAGTCGGCATGTGGTCCAAGATTCATGTCTGCGCTCCGGCCAATTCCTGCGCCTGCATCATCTGCATGGTGCGCACGCGCCGGCGCAGGATTTCGTTACGCATGGCGGCAAAATGCAGTGTGAAGAACAGTAGCGTGAAGGCGAGCGCCATGATCAGCAGCGGCCACAGGATCGACGGATCGATCGCCGAGCCGCCCTTGCGAAACAACGAAGCCGGCTGATGCAGCGTGTTCCAGTATTCCACCGAAAATTTGATGATCGGAATATTGATGGCGCCGACCAGCGCGAGGATCGCCGCCGCGCGCGAGCCGCGGCCTGGATCCTCCGCGGTCCAATACAACGCCAGCATACCGAGATAGAGCAGGAACAGCACCAGCATCGACGTCAGCCGCGCGTCCCAGACCCAATAGGTGCCCCAGGTCGGGCGGCCCCACAGCGAGCCGGTGATGAGGCAGATGAAAGTGAATGCGGTGCCGATCGGCGCGGCCGCCTTGCCGGCAACGTCCGCCAGCGGATGCCGCCATACCAGCGTGCCGAGCGCCGCGACGCTCATCACCCCCCAGCACATCATGCTGAGCCATGCCGTCGGCACGTGGATGTACATGATCTTGACGGTGGCGCCTTGCTGGTAGTCGTCGGGCGCGTTCATGGTCAGAACCAACCCAAACGCGAATGCGATTGCCGTTGCCGCCGCAAACCACGGCAGCGCGCGGTTTACAAAGTTGATAAAACGGGTCGGGTTGGCGAGATCGATGACGGCCATGATGACTATTCTAACCCATGTCTGAGGGCTGCCGCCGCGGCGAACGGGCCCAGTACAAAGCTTGCCAAGGATAGCGCACAAAGAATGGTGAAAGGTGGGCCGAATGGCGCGGGGCCCACGATGGCGGCGTTGGCGGCGGCGACGCCGAAGATCAGCACCGGGATTGTCAGTGGCAGCACCAGCACCGCCAACAGCAAGCCGCCGCGCCGCAATGTCACCGACAAGGCCGCGCCGATCAAGCCGATGAAAGTCAGCGCCGGCGTGCCGGCCAAAAGCGTCAGCGCGACCCAGCCCATCGCGCGCATCTCGACATTGAGCATCAGGCCCAGGACGGGCGCGATGATGACCAGCGGCAAGCCGGTGGTCAGCCAATGCGCGATGGCCTTCGCCGCCACCGCCAGCTCGAGCGGCATGCGGCCCATCATCAGCAGATCGAGCGAGCCGTCGTCGTAGTCGGTGGCAAAAAGCCGGTCGAGCGCCAGCAGGGTCGCCAGCAGCGCGCCGAGCCACAGGATCGCCGGGCCGATGCGCGCCAGCAGATTGAGGTCGGGGCCGATGGCGAAGGGCATCATCACCACGACGATCAGGAAGAACAACGCGCCCATCAGCGCGCCGCCGCCGACCCGCACGGAAAGCCGCATATCGCGGACCAAAATGGCGAAAAACATGCTCATAGAAGCTCCGTTCCTCGGCGGCCGAGCTTCAATTCTCGCGGGCTGTCCAGCCCGATCGGGCCGTGCGCTGCGGCAACGATCATGCCGCCGGTATCCAAATGCCCGCGCATCAACTCCGCGAGCCGCAATTGCGATTGCTGATCGAGCGCCGAGGTCGGCTCGTCGAGCAGCCAGAGCGGGCGGGGCACGGCAACCAGCCGGGCGATCGACAGACGGCGGCGTTGGCCGGCGGAGAGGTAGGCCGCCGGCAGGCTGGCCAGGGGCGCCAAGCCGACGGCGTCGAGCGCCGGTTCGATACCGACACCACCGCCGAAATAGCCCATCCAAAACGCAAGATTTTCACTAACTGAAAGCGACGGCTTCAAAGCGTCGAGATGGCCCAAATAATGTGCCTGTTCGCCGGGCGTCGCATCGGCTTCGCCGCCCTTGAGGGTCAACTTGCCGGCGGTCATGGCGATCAGTCCGGCAATCATGCGCAGTAATGAGGATTTGCCGGCACCATTGCGGCCCGTCACGACGAGGGCTTCCCCGCTGTTCAAATTGAAGTTCAAGCCGGCAAATACGTCGCGGCCGCCGCGGACGCAGGCCAGATTTTCGCAAATAAGCTGCATCAAAAGCGACGCCAGCTTCGCGCCACGCGCGGGTCAGCAATGCAGGCCGGGGGAGATCTCAAAATATTGCGCATCTTCTTAGAACATTCCCAGTAAATCTGGCGCCCGCCACGAAAAGACCTTATAAGCCCGGAACCGCGGCGTTGCGTTATCCGAATTTGACCCCCAAGCCAACCAACGAGAGAACCCCTGTCTTGTTAATGACTTAGGGCCGAAGCGCGCCGATCCCGGCCGGGAATGGAAACAGCACACATGGCTTCTTTAGATAGTTTTAAATGCTGCAAGACTCTTCAGGTTGGTAGCAAGAGCTACGCCTATTTCAGCCTCCCGGTCGCCGAGAAAAATGGCCTCAAAGGCATCTCGCGTCTGCCTTACTCGATGAAAGTCCTTTTGGAAAATCTGCTCCGCAATGAAGACGGGCGCACGGTAACCAAGGACGACATTAAGGCGGTTGCCGAGTGGCTCAAAACCAAAAGCTCGACCCGCGAATTCGCCTTCCGCCCGGCGCGCGTGCTGATGCAGGACTTCACCGGCGTTCCAGCGGTGGTCGATCTCGCCGCAATGCGCGACGCCATGAAGGCGCTCGGCGGCGATCCGAAGAAAATCAATCCGCAAGTGCCGGTCGATCTGGTGATCGACCACTCGGTCGCGATCACGTTCTACGGCAACAATCAGGCGTTCAAGAAGAACGTCGACGAAGAATATCGCCAGAACCAGGAGCGCTACGAATTCCTGAAATGGGCGCAGCGCTCGTTCGATAATTTCAGCGTGGTGCCGCCCGGCACCGGCATCTGCCACCAGGTCAATCTGGAATATCTGTCGCGCGTCGTCTGGACCAAAAAAGAAAAGATGAAGATCGACGGCAAGAACGTGACGATGGAAGTCGCGTATCCGGACACCGTGGTCGGCACCGACTCGCACACCACGATGGTCAACGGCCTGTCCGTGCTCGGCTGGGGCGTCGGCGGCATCGAAGCGGAATCGGCCATGCTCGGCCAGCCGATGTCGATGACCTTGCCCGAAGTGATCGGCTTCAAGCTGTCCGGCAAGCTCAAGGAAGGCCTCACCGCCACCGACCTGGTGCTCACGGTCACGCAGATGCTGCGCGCGCGCGGCGTCGTCGGCAAGTTCGTCGAGTTCTTCGGCCCCGGCCTGGCGCATCTGTCGATCGCCGACCGCGCCACGCTCGGCAATATGGCGCCGGAATACGGCGCAACCTGCGGCTTCTCGCCGATCGACGACGACACCATCGCCTTCCTCAAAAACACCGGCCGTCCGGCCGAAGTCGTGTCGCTGGTCGCGGCTTACGCCAAGGCGCAGGGCATGTACCGCGTGAAAACCACGCCGGACCCGATGTTCACCGACATCCTCAAGCTCGATCTCGCTTCCGTCGAACCGTCGCTGTCCGGTCCGAAGCGGCCGCAGGATCGCGTCGCGCTCAAGGACGTCAAGAACGGCTTTGCCGGCTCGATGGATAAGGAATTCAACAAGGGCGCGGAAGCCAAAAAGCGCGTGCCGGTCGAAGGCTTTGACTACGACATCGGCCACGGCGACGTGGTCATCGCCGCCATCACCTCCTGCACCAACACGTCGAACCCTGGCGTCATGCTCGCGGCCGGCCTGCTGGCACGCAAGGCGGCGGCCAAGGGGCTCACGTCAAAGCCGTGGGTCAAGACTTCGCTGGCGCCCGGCTCGCAAGTGGTCGGCGAATATCTCGAGAAGTCCGGTCTGCAGAAGGACCTCGACAAGCTCGGCTTCAACCTCGTCGGCTACGGCTGCACCACCTGCATCGGCAACTCCGGTCCGCTGCCGCCGCAGAATTCCAAGGCCATCAACGACGGCGACCTGGTCGCCGCCGCGGTGCTTTCGGGCAACCGTAACTTCGAAGGCCGCGTCAACGCCGACGTGCGCGCCAACTATCTGGCGTCGCCGCCGCTGGTGGTCGCCTACAGCATCGCCGGTTCGATGAACGTCGATATGATGAAGGATGCGCTCGGCGTCGATCAGAAGGGCAAGAAGGTCTACCTGAAAGACATTTGGCCTTCGAACAAGGAGATCGCTGAGTTCGTTACCAAGAACGTCACCAAGAAGATCTTCACAACTAAATACGCGGACGTTTTCAAGGGCGACGCCAACTGGCGCAAGATCAGCGTCAAAGGCGGCGTGACTTACACGTGGAACGATCGCTCGACCTACGTGCGGAATCCGCCGTATTTCGAAGGCATGAAGAAAGTGCCGAAGCCGCTCGAAGACATCGTCGACGCGCGTGTGCTGGCTTTGCTGCTCGACTCGATCACGACCGACCACATTTCTCCGGCGGGATCGATCAAGGAAGAGAGCCCGGCCGGCGAATACCTGCGCGATCACCAGGTGCGTCCGAAGGATTTCAACCAGTTCGGCACGCGGCGCGGCAATCATGAAGTGATGATGCGCGGCACCTTCGCCAACATCCGGCTCAAGAACCAGATTCTGCCGGGCGTCGAAGGCGGCTTCACTAGGCATTACCCGTCGAAGGAGAAGATGCCGATCTACGACGCGGCCATGAAGTACAAGGCCGACAAGGTGCCGCTGGTGGTATTCGGCGGCAAGGAATACGGCTCGGGATCGTCGCGCGACTGGGCCGCCAAGGGCTCATTGCTGCTCGGCATCCGCGCCGTGATCTGCCAGTCGTTCGAGCGCATCCATCGCTCGAACCTCATCGGCATGGGCATCATGCCGCTGGTGTTCGAGGAAGGCACCTCGTGGCAGACGTTGGGCTTGAAGGGCGACGAACAGGTCACGATCCGCGGCCTGCACGGCGAGCTCAAGCCGCAGCAGCGCCTGATCGCCGAGATCGTCTCCGGCACCGGTACACTCAAGCGTGTACCGCTGATCTGCCGCATCGATACGGCGGACGAGCTCGATTATTACAAGAACGGCGGCATCCTGCAGTACGTGCTGCGTCAGCTCGCCGGCTGATCGCGGGCCGCTGCCCACCACGAAGCGTTGCCACTCACCTCGAAGTGAGTGGCGGGTGATCGACGAGGTAACCTATAAGCCTCGTGGGTGAGGGGATCGTGGAATCGGCATGAACTATCGCCACATCGCCTTTGCGGCCGCGATCATCTGCATGGCGCTGAATGCGCCGGCGCGGGCCGAACCGCGCGCCGTCATCGAATTGTTCACCAGCCAAGGCTGCTCGTCCTGTCCGGCCGCCGATAAATTGCTCGGCGAACTCGCGCATGACCCGTCGCTGCTGACGATGAGTCTGGCGGTCGACTACTGGGACTATCTCGGCTGGAAGGATACGCTGGCGCTGCATGGCCATACCGTCCGGCAACGCGCCTACGCCGATGCGCGCGGCGACCGCGAAGTCTACACGCCGCAAGTTGTCATCAACGGCGTCGTCCATGCGCTTGGCAGCGACAAAGCGGCGATCGAGAAAGCCATCGCGCAGACGCGAAGCACCGCCGCGCCGCTGAGCTTGCCGGTGACCATCGCGGTGGCGGACGGCAAAGTCACTGTCAATGTGCCGGCGGCCGCGAATGCGCAGAGCGCTGAGGTCTGGCTCTGTCCGATCACCGCCAAGGCGCCGGTCGCCATTGGGCGCGGCGAGAACGGCGGCAAGACGCTGACCTACAACAATGTCGTACGGCGCTGGGTCAAGCTCGGCGATTGGAGCGGCAAGGCGGCGAGCTTCAGCGTCCCTGTGGCCGATCTGCCTGATGGCGGATATTCGCTGCAGGACATCAACGAGCTGACGGTGGTGGTGCAGAGCGGCGTCGCCGCCAAGCCCGGCCTGATGCTGGGCGCGGCCACAACGGCGCTGCGCTAAGCGCTATCTCGATCACACTGGATTATTTTTTCGTCATGGCCGGGCATAGCCGTCCAAAGGACGGCGTCGCTTCGCTCGCCTGTGTCCCGGCCATCCACGACTTGCTTCGCGGCATGAAAGACGTGAATGCCCGGCACAAGGCCGGGCATGACGGCGCGTGAAGCACATAAAAAAACGGGCCGGCATTAAGCCGACCCGAGTCTTAGGGGATTGAACCTAACGCGTAAAACTAGAACTCAACTGGCCCGATCCGTTGAGCCCCGGGGGGCTGGGGGGCTGAGAATCCGGAACTCGAGCCGGACCGGGCCTTGAGGCAACGGTGCTGTTATGCCGCCCCAGCGTGACCGGCGATTGTCCGAAATAGGGCGTTATTGTGGGGCCGATTGACGAGTTCGTGATCGTCAAAGCGTGGTTTTGCCCGTTTTACCGCCATATCCCGCATAATTGAGCCGCCGGGCTGCCCAGAGGAAAGTCTTGCGGCGGAACGCCCCCGGCGCGATCATGCCCAGGTCACGCAAAGGAGGCGCCGCATGACGATCGGTTCCGGCGATGTCGATCCGAGCCAGTCTTTCGGGGGCGGATCCCCGGCGCGCAGCTCCGCCTCCAACCAAGTCCCCAATCAAGTAACTTTCAGCCGCCGCGAGCTCAATCGTATTTTCGATCTGTACGGCCGCAAAGTCGCCGCTGGCGAGTGGCGCGATTACGCCATCGATTTCCTGAAAGACCGCGCGGTGTTTTCGGTGTTCCGCCGCAGTTCGGAAACGCCGTTGTACCGCATCGAGAAAGATCCGAAGCTGGCGCGACGCCAGGGCGCCTATAGCGTGATCTCAGCCACCGGCCTGATCGTGCGGCGGGGCCACGAACTCGACCGCGTGCTGCGCTCAATCGATGTATCGTTGTCGGTGGTGGCGAATTAGCTGAGTTTACGGCTTCGTCGTCCCGCCTGCGCCGATCGCGCGCTGCATCAGCACGCTGTCGAGCCAGCGGCCGTGCTTGAAGCCGACATCCTGCAAAATACCGACGTGTTTAAATCCGGCCGCCGCATGCAGCCCGATCGACGCCGCCTGCTTGGGCGAATCGCCGATCACTGCGATCATCTGGCGATGGCCGGCCGCTTCGCAGGCGACGATCAGCGCTTCAAGAAGCGCGCGGCCGACGCCACGGCGCTGGATATCGGTTGCGACATAGACGGAATTTTCGACCGTCAGCTGGTAGGCCGGGCGTGTGCGAAACGGACCGGCATAGGCGTAGCCTGCGAGCGCGCCGTCGATCTCGGCCACAATGTAGGGAAAGCCTCCGGCCAGGAGGGTCTGCATGCGCCGCGCCATCTCGGCCTGGTCCGGCGGCTCCAGTTCGAACGACGCCGTGCCGTATTCGACGGCATGCGCATAGATGCGAGTAATGGCCGGAACATCGGAGGTTTTGGCGGGGCGGATCGAAAGTGTCATGGGGCTTGCAAGCTACCAAAAACAAAGCGCCCCGGACTAGCCGGGGCGCTGAAGTTATTCGCGTTCGTCTAACGCTTACCGGCGATCGCCGAGAAAGCGCAGCATGAACAGGAACAGGTTGATGAAGTCGAGGTAGAGCGTGAGCGCGCCCATCACCGCCTTGCGGCCGGAGACGGTGCCGTCATCGTTCGCGTCGTACATCTCCTTGATCTTCTGGGTATCCCAGGCGGTCAGGCCGGCGAAGATCAGCACGCCGATCGCCGAGATGGCGAAGTCGAGCCCGCTGCTCTTTAGGAACATGTTGACCACCATGGCAATGATCAGGCCGAACAGGCCCATCACGAGGAACGAGCCGATCGGCGAGAGATCGCGCTGCGTGGTGTAGCCGTACAGGCTCAACGCGCCGAACGATGCCGCCGAGATAAAGAAGGTGCGGGTGATAGAGGCGCCGGTGTATTGCAGAAACACCGTCGACAGCATCAATCCGAGCAACCCGGCATAGGCCATGAACAAGAACATGGCTGTGCTGGCCTGGAGTTTGTTGATGCGGAAGCTCAGGAAAAACACGATGCCGAGCGTTCCAAGGAACAGCACGATGGTCAGCGGGCCGCTGAAGATCGCCTGGCCGAACGAGGTCAGCCCGGTGATCCGGCCGCTGGCATCGGTGATGACCGCGGCGTTGAAAGTCAGCCAGGCGGTGACGCCGGTCAGGGCGACGCCGGCGGCCATGTAATTGTAGATGCGGATCATGTAGGCGCGCAGGCCTGCATCGATCGCGGCAGTACCGGCGGCGCCGAAGCCGCGGGCAGCTACGTTACGGTCGTAGTCCGACATCGAAGTATCCTCTCTAGGTCCCGGCAGTTGCCGGTCACGTCAGGCGCGCCGGCGGAGGCCGTCGCGCTCGTGTGTCTGGAATGTAGTGCGGTAACAGTGTTGGCGCCAGATATGGCCCTACCGTGACAAGCTTCATTGCAAAGAGTTAACGCCCCCGCGCCAGGCATTATAGGCCAAAACCCGCGATTCGGGGAGCCGCGCGGCGGAATGTCGCAAAACTAAAGGTTTCTGAGCACCGGCGCAGGTTTCTGGCCCAAAGCCGAGAAAGTGCCGACCAGCCCCAATACTACCGTGACGACGAGCGCGGCAGCCGTCGCCGCCAGCGCCGGCAGCGGCAGCCAGGTGAATTTGAGGTGCATCAGGTCGGTCACGATCAGCCAGCCCGCAAGCGATCCGGCGAGGACGCCGAACACCGCTGTGGCGGCGCCGAGCAGCAAATATTCGATGGTGTAGGCGGTCAGCAGCCGCAGCCGGGTGGCGCCCAGCGTCTTGAGAATCACCGCGTCGTAGACTTTGTGGCGGTGGCCGGCGGCGAGCGCGCCGCCCAGCACCAGCGCCGCCGCCAGCAAGGTGATGGCGCTGGCGCCGCGGATGCCGAGCACCAGATTACTTATGATCGAGCCGATCGCGTCGAGCGCTTCCTTGACGCGCAAGGTGGTGACCATCGGGAAGTTGTCGGCGACCGACCGGATGATGGCGCCTTCCTGCGCCGGCGTGCTGCCGTTGGCATAGGTGAGCGACGCCAGATGGGTGTGCGGTGCGCCGCTGAAGGCGTTCGGCGAGAACACCATGACGAAATTGATGCCGAGGCTTTGCCAGTCGACCGTCCGCATGTTGGAAATGGTCGCGGTGATGTTGCGGCCGAGCACATTGACGACGATGGGATCGCCGAGCTTGAGGCCCAGCCCGTCGGCGATTTTTTTCTCGAACGAGACTAGCGGCGACCCGTTGTAATCCTTGCTCCACCAATTGCCTTCGACCAGCCGCGAACCGGCCGGGATGTCGCCGCCATAGGTGATGCCTCGGTCGCTTTGCAGCACCCAGGCAGCGTCCTCTTTGGCTTTCAGATTTTCCGCCGCAATGCCGTTGGCCGAGACGATGCGGCCGCGCAGCATTGGCACGTCTTCCAGCACCGCGCCCGGTGCCTGCGCGCGCACGAATTCGCCGAAGCGGGCGGCCTGGTCGGACGGAATATCGAGGAAATAAAACGACGGCGCCTTGGCCGGCAATTCAGCCGCAAACTGCCGGCGCAGATTGCCGTCGATTTCGATCACCGTCACCAGCAAAGCGATGCCAAGGCCCAGCGACAGCACGATGGTCGGCGTTAGCGCGCTCGGCCGGTGAATATTGGCGATGGCCATGCGCAGCACAGTCGAGCGTGCCCGCGGCGCGTGGCGCGCAATCGTCATCAGCAGGCTGGCGACAAAACGCAACAGGACGAACACCAGCGCGGCGACGCCGACATAGATGATGGCGACCCGGCGGTCATAGGCGAGCCCCACCGCGACCGCGGCGAGTGCAGCAACCGCGGCGGCGGTCAACGCGACGTAGATCATGCGCGGCCGTTGCGGCTGGCTCGTCACCACGTCGCGAAACAAAGCCCCGACCGGCACGTCGTGGGCGCGGCCCAGCGGCCACAGCGCGAAGGCTAGCGCGGTCAGCAGGCCGTAGAGCAGCGCCAGCAGCAATTCGCCGGGATGGATCGCCGGCACGATCGGCAGCGGAATGATCGAGCCGAAGACGCCGGTAATGACGAACGGCAGCGCCGCACCCAACGCTACACCGATGACGCCGCCGGCCAGCGCCAGCAGCAGCACTTGCGTCAGATAGACCGTAAAGACGCGGCGGCCTGAAGCGCCGAGGGCTTTCAGCGTGGCGATCACTTCCTGCCGCCGGTCGAGGTGGCTCTTCACGGCGTTGCCGACGCCGACGCCGCCAATCAGGAGCGCGGTCAGGCCGACAATGGTGAGGAATTGCGTGAAGCGCTCGACGTTGCGCTCCAACTGTGGCGACGCATTGGTGCGGTTGCGGATGTCCCAACCGGCTTCGGGCAACTGCGCGCGTGCTTGGCTGGTCACGGCTTTGGCGGCGGCATCGGTGGCGCCGCTGCCCGGCAGCCGCAGGCGGTAGTGCCAGCGCACCAGACTGCCGGGCTGCAACAACCCGGTGGCGCGCAGCGCCTCTTCGCTGACCAGCAGCCGCGGTCCGAAGCCGATGCCGCCGGCGAGCTTGTCCGGCTCATTCGTCAGCGCGGCGCGGATTTCGATATTGGCATTGCCGATGGTCAGCCGCGCGCCGGGCTTGATGTCCAGCCGTGCCAGCAGCACCGGGTCGGCGGCGGCGCCGAACGCTCCATCGCGTTGCGCCAGCGCATCGGCAATCGTTATGGCCGGATCGAGTTTGGCTTCGCCATAGAGCGGATAGGCGCCATCGACCGCCTTCAGTTCGACCAGCGTGGCCTTGCCGTCGACGTCGCGCGCCATTGCTCGTAGCGTCGCGGCAGCCGACAGCGCGCCGTGGCTCTTCAAGAAGACGAGTTCGTTCGGTGCGGCCTCGCGCTGGATCAGCGTGAACGCCAGATCGCCGCCGAGGATGACGCGGCCCTCCCGCGCCAGTCCTTCGCCCAGGCTGGCGGCCAGCGAGCCGACGCCGGCGATCGCCATGCTGCCGAGTGCGATGCAGGCGACGAACACGTAGAAGCCGCGCAAGCCGCCGCGCAGTTCGCGCAACGCGTAGCGCAGCGGCAGCCAGCGTCCGTTTTGCGGTGATGCGACGGCCGCGACGCTCATGATGCCGGCTCGATATGGCCCGAGCGCAGGCGCACGGTGTGCCCGCAGCGCGCCGCCAACGACACATCGTGCGTCACCAGCACCAGCGTGGTGCCATGTTTGCGGTGGCCCGCGAACAGCAGCTCGATGATCTGCTGGCCGGTCTCCTCGTCGAGATTTCCAGTCGGCTCGTCGGCGACCAGGATCGCCGGGTTGGGCGCCAGCGCGCGGGCGACCGCGACGCGCTGCTGCTCGCCGCCGGACAGTTGCGCCGGGTAATGATTCAGCCGCTCGCCCAAGCCCACTGAAATGAGTTCGTCACGGGCGCGTTCCTGGGCGTCGGCAACGCCGGCGAGTTCCAGCGGCACCGCGACGTTTTCCAGCGCCGTCATGGTCGGGATCAGGTGGAACGACTGGAACACTATGCCGACATTGCGGCCGCGGAACCGGGCCAGATCGTCCTCGTCGAGCTCGTTCAGGGACTCGCCGGCGACCGTCACCGTTCCGGTGTCGGCCCGTTCCAACCCGGCCATCACCATCAGCAGCGTCGATTTGCCCGAGCCGGAAGGGCCCACCAGGCCAATCGCCTCGCCGACGCCTATATTGAGGTCGATGTCCTTGAGAATATGGACGCGGGCGGCGCTTTGCCCGAGCGAAAGATTGACCCCGCTAAGCGCAATGGCTGGGGGCGGAGTCGACGGAGCTTTCATGAGGTCTCACCGTTCACAATCCCGGTCATATGGGACATTTATCGTCCTGGTCCAGCGGCTTGCGGCAATTGCGCTGGTCACGATGTGGTCAGGACTGGCGGCCGCGGCCGACGGGCCCCTGAGAATGGTGGTGCTGGGCGATTCGCTCAGCGCCGGCTATGGCCTGCCGGCGGGCGCCGCCTTTCCCGAACGGCTGGTGCTGGCGCTGAAGGACAAGGGCATCGAGGTTGCCATGACCAATGCCGGGGTGTCGGGTGACACGGCGTCCGGTGGGCTCGGACGGCTCGACTGGTCGGTGCCGGACGGCACCGAGGCGGTGATCCTCGAACTCGGCGCCAACGACGCCTTGCGCGGGCTGGAACCGGCTTTGACTAAACAGGCGCTCGAAACCGCGCTGAACAAGCTTGAGCAGCGCCATATCGTGGTGTTGTTCTCCGGCATGTTGGCGCCGCGCAATATGGGGGCGGAGTATGCGAAGAGCTTCGACGCGATCTTTCCGGCGCTGGCCGCGTCTCACACGGTGGTCTTTTATCCGTTCTTCCTTGACGGCATTGCCGGCGACGCGAAGCTCAACCAAGCCGATGGTCTGCACCCGACCGCTGCCGGCGTCGATGTGATCGTTCAACGGATTATGCCCAAGGTCGACGAACTGATCGCCAAGGTGCGTGCCGCGCGGGGGTCGTAATGCCGCGTCTGTTCACCGGGCTCGAAATTCCATCCGACGTCGGCGAGGCGCTTAGCCTGTTGCGCGGCGGCTTGCCCGGTGCACGCTGGATCAGCCCCGAACATTATCATGTAACCTTGCGCTTCATCGGCGATGTCGATGGCGTCACGGCCCAGGAGGTAGCCTCCGTGCTCGGGCGGGTGCGGCGCGGCGCGTTCGACCTTCATCTGGAAGGGCTGACCTCGTTCGGCGGCCGCAAGCCGCGCGCGGCGGTCGCGACCGTGGCACCGGTGCCGCCCTTGCTCGAACTGCAGTACGAACATGAACGTCTGATGCAGCGTATCGGGCTGGCGCCGGAGGGCCGCAAATACACGCCGCACGTCACGCTGGCGCGCCTGCGCGATTCGTCGAGCCGCGATGTCGCCGAATATCTTGCGGCGCGCGGACTGTTCCGCACCGCCGCGTTCCCGATCTCGCGCTTCGTGCTGTTTTCCGCCCGCGCCTCGGTTGGCGGCGGGCCCTATGTGGTCGAGGCGAGCTATCCGCTCGGAGAAGGACTTACAGCGGCCTGAACAGCCGGCTCTGCGCTTCAAGCATGGCGCTGGCGACGCCATAATTGTCGTTGATCGCCTCGCGCATCAGCGACAGCATGCTCGAGGGCGGCGGATCGACTTCGCCGACGACGCTGCCGAAATCGAACGACAGCCCGGCTTCGAATTTGCGGGCGAGCTGCTGCATGCGCTCATTATTGGCGAGGCACTGCATCTTCAAATGGGTGATGCCGCGGTTGCGGGCGGTGAGCAGGGTACGTTCGAGCAGTTCGGTGCCGACACCATGGCTTTGCCAGGGCTGCTCGATGCTGAAAGCCACTTCGCCCTCGTGCGTAAATACCGAACCTTCGAGCCGCAATTCGGCCGCGCCGCGCAACAGCCCATCAACGAAAAAGCCGTGGACCACCACGCCCAGACCGGTGGCGGTTGCCGCATGCCGGGCAACGACCTCATCCGACACCGTGCCGGAAAACCGCCGGTACCGGCTGTCGCGATCCAGCCGCTGCAGGTGGTCACGGTAGGCGTCGGTTTCGCCGCTCCACAATTTTCGAATAATGCCGCCGTCGGGCAGGTGCTCTTGCATCTCTTAATCGTCCTCAATCCAGGCGAATCGCCCGGCACGAGATATATGGTGCAATGCAGCAGAATAACGACTACGGGGATCTCCGCGGGCAGCCCATATGCAAAAAATGCATGGCTAACAGAGGCTTACCGTAACTTTAGTGCAGCATTGACTGCAGCATAAAACGCCCTGCCGAAAGCTCGATTTACAGCGGGCCCGGATCACCCTAGGTGATCGCGCACCGCCGCATTTGCCCGCAAGTAATCCCTCAATGGCCGAACCCTTCAGCACGCGCTACGCGGCGCTCATTGCCGCCGAAAGGATCGAGGCCGATCCCGGCCAGGCGGTGCTGGCTGAGCAATTGGCGGTGCTGGAGGAACGGGTCAAAGAAAGCCGGCTGGCGCGCAAATCGTCGTCGCTCGGCTGGCTGTTTGGCCAGCGCGAGAAGTCCGTCCCGCTCAAAGGGCTGTACGTCCACGGCGAGGTCGGCCGCGGCAAGACCTTCATGATGGACCTGTTCTTCGAGACCAGCGCGGTGCAGCGCAAGCGCCGGGCGCATTTCCACGAATTCATGGCCGACGTTCACGAACGCGTGCACGCCTACCGGCAGGAAATCAAAAACGGCCAGGCCGCGGATCGCGATCCGATCCAGCGCGCGGCCGCCGCCATCGCCGAGGAATCCTGGCTGCTGTGCTTCGACGAGTTCCACGTCACCGATATTGCCGACGCCATGATCCTCGGCCGCCTGTTCACGCGGCTGTTCGAGCTCGGCGTGGTCATGGTGGCGACGTCGAACCTGGCGCCGAACGATCTTTATATGGATGGGCTTAACCGCTCGCTGTTTCTGCCGTTCCTCGCTCTGCTGCAAAGGCAATGCGAGGTGGTGCGGCTCGATGCCCGGGCCGATTTCCGGCTCGAGAAGCTGACCGGTCTGCCGAGTTGGTATGTGCCGCTCGACGCCAAGGCCGATGCGGCACTCGACGAGGCCTGGCAGCGGCTGGTCGGCGACGAGCCGGGCAGCCCGCAGGATCTGGTGGTGAAAGGGCACGTCGTCCACGTGCCGAAAGCGGCGATGGGCGTGGCGCGGTTTTCCTTCGCGGATCTATGCGACAAGCCGCTGGCCGCCGCCGACTATCTGCGGATCGCGCGTGAGTTCCACACCATCATCCTCGATCATATTCCGGTGCTGGATTACAGCCGCCGCAACGAGGCCAAGCGCTTCATCATTCTGATCGACACGCTGTACGACCACTGCGTGAAGCTGCTGGCTTCGGCCGAAGCCGAGCCGGATCAGCTTTATCCGGTGGACGAAGGCTACGAGGCCAAGGAGTTCAAACGCACCGCGTCGCGCCTGACCGAGATGCGGTCGCAATCTTATCTCGGCCTGCCGCATGGCCCGAGGCAGGGCACGGCGGTCGATACCGGGAAAATTGTCGAGACCTAGACGCTCGACCAGATCAGCAAGATCACCGCGATCGCCATCAAGGCGGCGGCAAGCCAGCCCAGGATCATCAGCCAGCGCGGCAGTTTCAGTCTGGTTTCGTGCTTGCTGGACACCACCAGCATGGTCGCGATCATGATCGGCACCGCGACCACGCCGTTGATCACCGCGGTCCAAAACAGCATCGCGATCGGGTCGATATTGGTGGCGAGCAGAGCCGAACCGCCCAAGGTCGCCGCCGCGACGATTGCATAGAAGCCGATGGCGCGGCTGGCTGGCAATTCTAGGCTGCCGCGCAATTTGAAGACTTCGGCAACCGCATAGGCGGCCGATCCGGCCAGCACAGGGACCGCCAGCAGTCCCGTGCCAATGATCCCTAGCGCAAATAGCGCGAAAGCCAGCGGCCCGCCGACAGGGCGCAACGCTTCGGCGGCCTGCGCTGCGGTATCGATGTGGGTGATGCCCTGGGTGTGCAGCGTCGCTGCCGTCGTCACGATGATGAAGAAGGCGATGGAGTTGGAAAAGAACATGCCGGTCCAGGTATCGACCGAGATGGTGCGGAACGAGTTCTTTTTGAGTTTGGGATCGCCGGCATAGATTTGGCGATGGCTGAGCCGCGAATCCTCGGCTTCCTGCGAGGCCTGCCAGAAAAATAAATAGGGACTGATTGTGGTGCCGAATACCGCAACGACCATCAGGATCTGATCGCGGCCAAAATCGAGGTGCGGGATAAGCGTCGCGCGCGCGACCTCGCCCCAGGGAATGTGCACGCTGAAGGCCGCCGCGACGTAGAACAGCAGCACCAACGTCATTAGCTTCAGGTAGCCGGCATAGCGGTGATACGGAATTAGCACCTCGGCGACGAGGCAGACGACGCCAAAGGCTACCGCGAAGACCAGTGCCGAGCCGCCAGTGACCAGGACCATCGCCTCGCCCATGGCGGCGAGATCGGCGGCGATGTTGATGGTATTGGCGACCAGCAGCGAGGCCACCAACGGATAAAGCGCCCAGGCCGGCAGCACCTGGGCGATGTTGCGTGCGAGGCCCCGCCGCGTGTCCCAGCCGATGACGGCACTGATGATCTGGATCGCGGCCATGAAAGGCAGCGTCAGAAAAACCGTCCACAACAATGAAAAGCCGAATTGTGCGCCGGCCTGCGAGTAGGTCGCGATACCGCTTGGGTCGTCATCGGCGGCACCGGTGACCAGGCCGGGGCCGAGGGCGCGCCAGATACCGCGCGCGGAAAATCTGCCCATGAATTCAAATCCCAACGCCGCACCGGATCCAAAGGCGATGGCGGTTTGCAAGCACGTGCGCAAATAAAAAGACCGCCGGTAAACGCACACTCCACGTAAATGCGCCGGGCCCGCAATTCGGCAATCAAGCTCTAGACTCCGGCCCGCGCCTCTGCTGGTATAATGTATACAAGATGCTTTCCGGCGGAGTGCGTATTGCTGCAACACAGCAAAATCGATAAGCACGATTGGGCCGCGCCCCGCGGCAACAGCAAAGAGTTTTCCCACCATGGCGCGTAACAAAATTGCCTTGATCGGTGCTGGCCAAATCGGCGGCACCCTCGCTCATCTCATCGGTTTGAAACAACTCGGCGACGTCGTGATGTTCGACGTCATGGAAGGCACCCCGCAGGGCAAGTCACTGGATATCGCGCAGTCCTCGCCGGTCAATAAATTCGACGCCAAATTCACCGGCGCCAACACCTACGAAGCCATCGAAGGCGCCGATGTCTGCATCGTCACCGCCGGTGTGCCGCGCAAGCCCGGCATGAGCCGCGACGATCTGCTCGACATCAATCTCAAGGTGATGGGCCAGGTCGGCGCCGGCATCAAGAAATACGCGCCGAATGCCTTCATCATCTGCATCACCAACCCGCTCGACGCGATGGTCTGGGCGCTGCAGAAATCCTGCGACCTGCCGCAGCAGAAGATTGTCGGCATGGCCGGTGTGCTCGACTCGGCGCGCTTCCGTTATTTCCTCGCCGACGAGTTCAACGTTTCGGTGGAAGACGTCACCGCCTTCGTGCTCGGCGGCCACGGCGACACCATGGTGCCGCTGACGCGCTACTCGACGGTGGCCGGTATTCCAGTGCCCGACCTCATCAAGATGGGCTGGTCGACGCAGGCCCGCATCGACGAGATCGTCAAGCGCACCGCGAACGGCGGCGCCGAGATCGTCAATCTGCTCAAGACCGGCTCGGCGTTCTACGCGCCGGCGGCGTCGGCGATCGCGATGGCGGAGAGCTATCTGCTCGACAAGAAGCGCGTGTTGCCTTGCGCCGCCTGGCTCAACGGCGAATACGGCGTGAAGAATCTCTATGTCGGCGTGCCGGTGGTGATCGGCGCCAAGGGCGTCGAGCGTATCGTCGAGGTCGAGTTCACCAGCGCCGAGCGTTCGATGTTCGAGAAGTCGGTGGCCTCGGTCGAAGGGCTGGTCGAAGCCTGCAAGAAGATCGCGCCGACACTGGCCTAAAAAAGCGAAACAAACGCCGCCTTCTCCCGGGAGTGAACGATGAATATCCACGAGTACCAGGCGAAGGCGGTGCTTCGCGAATTCGGTGTGCCGGTGCCGCGCGGTGTGCCGGCCTTCACGGTCGACGAAGCGATCAAAGGCGCCAACGAGCTTGGCGGCCCGGTCTGGGTGGTGAAAGCCCAGATCCACGCCGGCGGCCGCGGCAAAGCCGGCGGCGTCAAAGTGGTGAAATCCATCGATGACGTGAAGAAAGAATCGACCCGCATTCTCGGTTCGACCCTGGTCACGCACCAGACTGGCCCGCAGGGCAAGAAGGTCAACCGGCTCTACATCGAGGAAGGTTCGCTGATCGACCGCGAGTTCTATCTCTCGGCGCTGATCGATCGCGAAACCTCGCGCGTCGCTTTCGTGGTGTCGACCGAAGGCGGCATGGACATCGAAGAAGTCGCCAAGAGCCACCCCGAGAAAATCATCACCTTCTCGGTCGATCCGGCCACCGGCATCATGCCGCATCACGGCCGCCGCGTTGCCAAGACCCTCGGTCTGACCGGCGATCTCGCCAAGCAGATCGAAGTCATTCTCCCGAAGCTCTATGCCGCCTTCGTCACCAAGGACATGAGCATGCTGGAGATCAATCCGCTGGTGGTGACCAAGGACAACAAGATCATCTGTCTCGACGCCAAGGTCGATTTCGACGGCAACGCGCTGTACCGCCATGACGACATCATGGCGCTGCGCGATTTGACCGAAGAAGACGAGAAAGAAACCGAGGCCTCGAAATACGATCTCAACTACATCGCGCTCGACGGCTCGATCGGCTGCATGGTCAACGGCGCCGGTCTGGCGATGGCGACCATGGACATCATCAGGCTCTACGGCATGGCGCCGGCGAACTTCCTCGACGTCGGCGGCAGCGCCACGAAAGAGAAGGTGACGGCGGCGTTCAAGATCATCACCTCGGACCCGAGCGTGAAGGGCATTCTGGTCAACATCTTCGGCGGCATCATGAAGTGCGACGTCATTGCGGAAGGCGTCGTCGCCGCGGTGAAGGAAATCGGTTTGAAAGTGCCGCTGGTGGTTCGCCTCGAAGGCACCAATGTCGAACTCGGCAAGAAGATCATCAAAGAATCGGGGCTCAACGTGACATCGGCCGACGATCTCGACGACGCCGCCCAAAAAATTGTCAAAGCCGTGAAGGAGGCCGCGTAAATGTCGGTCCTCATCGATAAAAACACCAAGGTCATCTGCCAGGGCTTCACCGGCAAGAACGGCACCTTCCATTCGCAAATGGCGATCGCCTACGGCACCAAGATGGTCGGCGGCACGTCGCCGGGCAAAGGCGGCTCGACGCATCTCGATCTGCCGGTGTTCGACACCGTCGCGGAAGCGCGCGAGCGGACCGGCTGCGACGCCAGCGTGATCTATGTGCCGCCGCCGGGCGCGGCAGATGCCATCTGCGAGGCGATTCAGGCCGATATCCCGCTGATTGTCTGCATCACCGAGGGTATCCCGGTGATGGACATGGTGAAGGTCAAGCGCGCGCTGTCGGGTTCGAAGTCGCGGCTGATCGGGCCGAACTGTCCGGGCGTCATGACGGCGGGCGAATGCAAGATCGGCATCATGCCGGGCAATATCTTCAAGCAGGGCTCGGTCGGCATCGTGTCGCGCTCCGGCACGCTGACCTATGAAGCGGTATTCCAGACCTCCCGCGAGGGCCTCGGCCAGACCACGGCCGTCGGTATCGGCGGCGATCCGGTCAAGGGCACCGAATTCATCGACGTGCTGGAGCTGTTCCTGGCCGACCCGAAGACCACCTCGATCGTCATGATCGGCGAAATCGGCGGCGCCGCCGAAGAGGACGCCGCGCAGTTCCTCAAGGACGAAGCCAGGCGCGGCCGCAAGAAGCCGATGGTCGGCTTCATCGCCGGCCGTACCGCGCCTCCCGGGCGCCGCATGGGCCATGCCGGAGCCATTATTTCCGGCGGCAAGGGCGACGCCGAGTCCAAAATTGCAGCAATGGAATCGGCAGGAATTAGAGTATCACCGTCCCCGGCCCGAATCGGGAAAACGCTGGTCGAAGTATTGAAGTCCTGATTCAGCCCTTAGGTCTTTTGTAGACTTACAGGCGTCATAAATAGCGTTACAAGACCTGCGAAATTCGCCGCCGGGCGCGCTGGTCATCGGGGCTATCCCGATGGCGGCGCGTGGATTCCCGTTGCGCAAATCGCGCGCAAGATTATGCCAAGGACTGCATCATCATGTCCCGCCAGGATGCCAATACTGTCTTCGCTCACACGTCCTTCCTCTACGGCGGCAACGCTGCCTACATCGAAGATCTGCACGCGAAATATGAAGCGGACGCTGCGTCGGTCGATGCCGAGTGGGCCGACTTTTTCAAAAGCCTGAAGGACGAGCGCGCCGACGTCGTCAAAAGTGCGCAGGGCGCCTCCTGGAAAAAGCCGAACTGGCCGGTCCGCGAGGGTGGCGATCTGGTGTCCGCGCTCGACGGCCAATGGGCCGAGACCGAAAAGAAAATCGGCGACAAAATTTCAACCAAGGCCCAGGCCAAGGGCGTCGACTTATCCACCAGCGACGTGCAGCAGGCGACGCGCGATTCCATCCACGCGCTGATGCTGATCCGTGCCTACCGCATGCGCGGCCATTTCCACGCCAACCTCGATCCGCTCAACCTCGTGCCCGAGAAGAACGAAGAAGAGCTCGATCCGCGCTCCTACGGTTTTCAAGAAGCCGATATGGATCGCCGGATTTTCCTCGACAAGGTGCTCGGCCTCGAATTTGCGTCGATGCGCGAGATCCAAGCCATCCTCCGCCGCACCTACTGCCAGACCGTCGGCGTCGAATTCATGCACATCTCGAATGCCGCGCAGAAGGCGTGGATTCAGGAGCGCATCGAGGGCCGCGACAAGGAGATCGCCTTCACCCGCGAAGGCAAGCGCGCGATCCTCAACAAGCTGGTGGAAGCCGAGGGCTTCGAGAAATTCCTCGACGTTAAATATACCGGCACCAAGCGCTTCGGTCTCGACGGCGGTGAGTCGCTGATCCCGGCGCTGGAGCAGATCATCAAGCGTGGTGGCAATCTCGGCGTGAAGGAGATCGTCATCGGCATGCCGCATCGCGGCCGCCTCAACGTGCTGACGCAAGTGATGGGCAAGCCGCACCGCGCGCTGTTCCATGAATTCAAGGGCGGCTCGGCGAATCCGGACGAGATCGAAGGCTCCGGCGACGTCAAATATCACCTCGGCGCCTCGTCGGACCGCGAGTTCGACAACAACAAAGTGCATCTGTCGCTGACCGCGAACCCGTCGCATCTCGAGATCGTCGATCCGGTGACGCTCGGCAAAGTGCGCGCCAAGCAGGATCAACATGGCGCGACGCCCGAGGAACGCACCATGGTGCTGCCGCTGCTGATGCACGGCGATGCGGCTTTCGCCGGGCAGGGCGTGGTGGCGGAGTGCTTCGGGTTGTCCGATCTGAAGGGTTACCGCACCGGCGGTTCGATCCACTTCATCGTCAACAACCAGATCGGCTTCACGACTTATCCGCGCTACTCGCGCTCGTCGCCTTATCCGTCCGACGTCGCCAAGATGATCGAGGCGCTGATTTTCCACGTCAACGGCGACGATCCGGAAGCGGTGACGTTCGCCGCCAAGGTCGCGACCGAATACCGGCAGAAATTCCAGCGGCCGGTCGTCATCGACATGTTCTGCTACCGGCGCTTCGGCCACAACGAAGGCGACGAGCCCTCGTTCACCCAGCCGCTGATGTACAAGAAGATCCGCTCGCATCCTTCGACGCTGGAAATCTACAGCAAGAAGCTTACGGCTGAAGGCGTCGTCACCGAGGGCGAAGTCGAGAAGATGAAAGCCGATTGGCGCACGCATCTCGAGAGCGAGATGGATCTGGGCGCCAGCTACAAGCCGAACAAGGCGGACTGGCTCGACGGCCGCTGGTCCGGTTTGAAAGTTGCCGGCGAAGTCGAGGACCCGCGCCGCGGCAATACCGGCGTTCCGGTCGAAGAACTTCGCGCGATCGGCAAGAAGATCACTTCTATTCCGGAGGGCTTCAACGCTCATAAGACGATCCAGCGCTTCCTCGATAACCGCGGCAAGGCGATCGAGACCGGCAAGGACATTGATTGGTCGACCGCGGAAGCTTTGGCCTACGGCACGCTGCTCAAGGAAGGCCACCCGGTGCGGCTGTCCGGCCAGGACTCAGAGCGCGGCACGTTCTCGCAGCGGCATTCGGTGTTGTTCGATCAGGACACCGAGGAACGCCACACCTCGCTCAATCATCTGGGCGAAGACCAGGCGCGCTTCGAGGTGCTCAATTCGAGCCTGTCGGAAGAGGCCGTGCTCGGTTTCGAATACGGCTATTCGACCGTCGAGCCGAACACTCTAACGCTATGGGAGGCGCAGTTCGGCGACTTCGCCAACGGCGCTCAGGTGGTGTTCGACCAGTTCATTTCATCGGGGGAGCGTAAGTGGCTGCGCATGTCCGGGCTGGTCTGTCTGCTGCCCCATGGCTACGAGGGTCAGGGGCCGGAGCATTCCTCGGCGCGGCTCGAGCGCTTCCTGCAGATGTGCGCGGAAGACAATATGCAGGTCGCCAACCTGTCGACGCCGGCGAACTACTTCCACGCCCTGCGCCGCCAGATCAAGCGCGAGATCCGCAAGCCGCTGATCCTGATGACGCCGAAAAGTCTGTTGCGCCATAAGCGCGCGGTGTCGCATCTCGACGAGATGGGCGCCGGCACCTCGTTCCACCGTCTGCTGTGGGACGACGCGCAGTCGCTGCCGGACGAGAAGATCAAACTGGTGCCGGACGACAAGATCCGCCGCGTCATCATGTGCACGGGCAAGGTCTATTACGATTTGTACGAAGAACGGGAAAAGCGCGGCATCGACGACGTGTATCTGCTGCGCATCGAGCAGCTGTTCCCGTTCCCGTCGAAGGCGCTGTGTGCCGAACTGTCGCGCTTCAAGCAGGCCGAGATGGTTTGGTGCCAGGAGGAGCCGCGCAACATGGGCGCGTGGTTCTTCGTCGATGTGTTCCTGACCTGGGTGCTCAACCAGATCGGCGCCAAGCATCGCACCACGCGCTATGCCGGACGCCCGGCGTCGGCCTCGACCGCGGTCGGGCAGATGTCGAAGCATCTGGCGCAGCTCCGGCAGTTCCTCGACGAAGCGCTCGGCTAAAGCACGCATCGCTTCCGCACGATTGAAAAGGCTCTATCCATGACTGACATCCGCGTGCCGACCCTCGGCGAATCCGTCACCGAAGCGACCATTGGCAAATGGTTCAAGCAGCCGGGCGACGCGGTCGCGGTCGACGAGCCTTTGGTCGAGCTCGAGACCGACAAGGTCACGCTGGAAGTGCCGGCGCCGGCCGCGGGCGTGCTCGGCGAGATCGTCGCCAAGAACGGCGAGACTGTCGGCGTCGGCGCGATCCTCGGCGTGATCAAGGACGGCGCGAGCGCCGCCGCCAAGCCGGTAGGCACCAAGCCGGCCGAAGGGCCGAAGCCCGCGCCTTCCGTCGTGCCCGCGGCCTCGCCAATGCCAATGCCGCCGTCGGTGCGCAAGCTGGCGGCGGAAAGCGGCGTGGACGCGGCCAAGGTCGAGGGTTCGGGCGTTCGCGGTCAGGTCACCAAGGGCGACATGATGGCAGCGATTGAGCGCGCCGCGTCGCAGCCGACGCCGGTCTCGGCGCCGGCGCAGATGCGCGCGCCGTCACCGGCCGACGATGCCTCGCGCGAAGAGCGCGTGCACATGACGCGGCTGCGCCAGACCATCGCGCGCCGCCTCAAGGACGCGCAGAACACCGCGGCCATGCTGACGACCTTCAACGAGGTCGATATGAGCGCGGTGATGGGCCTGCGCAGCCAATACAAGGATCTGTTTGAGAAGAAGCACGGCGTGAAGCTCGGCTTCATGGGCTTCTTCGTGCGCGCCTGCATCCAGGCGCTCAAGGACGTGCCCGCGGTCAACGCCGAGATCGACGGCACCGACATCGTCTACAAAAATTACTATCACATCGGCGTCGCGGTCGGCACCGACAAGGGTCTGGTCGTGCCGGTGGTGCGCGACGCCGATCATCTGTCGCTGGCCGGCGTCGAAAAGACGATTTCCGAACTGGGCAAGCGCGCCCGCGATGGCGCGCTCAAGATCGACGACATGCAGGGCGGCACCTTCACGATCTCGAACGGCGGCGTCTACGGCTCGCTGATGTCGACGCCGATCCTCAACGCGCCGCAGTCCGGCATTCTCGGCATGCACAAGATCCAGGAGCGGCCCGTCGTGGTCGCCGGCAAGATCGAAATCCGCCCGATGATGTATCTGGCGCTGTCTTACGATCATCGCATCGTCGATGGCCAGCAGGCGGTCACCTTCCTGGTGCGCGTCAAGGACAATCTGGAAGACCCGGCGCGGCTGGTGCTGGATCTGTAATCTCGACGATTGAGTGCGGAGTACATTGATGGCTTACGATCTCATCGTCATCGGCACCGGCCCCGGCGGCTATGTCTGCGCCATACGCGCGGCGCAACTTGGTCTCAAAACCGCGGTGATCGAAAAGCGCGCCACCTTCGGCGGCACCTGCCTGAACGTCGGTTGCATCCCGTCGAAAGCGCTGCTGCACGCTTCCGAGCTGTTCGAGGAAGCCGGCCATTCGTTCGGCAAGATGGGCATCGGCGTCGGCACGCCCAAGCTCGACCTTAAAGCGATGATGGCGTTCAAGGATCAGGGCGTCGACGGCAACGTCAAAGGCGTCGAGTTTCTGCTGAAGAAGAACAAGGTCGATACTTTCATCGGGACCGGCCGCATCGCGGCGCCGGGCAAGGTCGAGGTCAAAGGCGACGACGGCAAGACCCAGACGCTCGAGACCAAATCCATCGTCATCGCCACCGGCTCCGATGTCGCCAAGCTCAAGGGCATCGCCATCGACGAAAAACGCGTCGTGTCGTCGACCGGCGCGCTGGCGCTGGAAGCCGTGCCGCAGCATCTGCTGGTGGTCGGCGCTGGTGTCATCGGTTTGGAGCTTGGCTCGGTGTGGCGGCGTCTCGGCGCGCAGGTCACCGTCGTCGAGTTCGTCGATGGCGTCTTGCCCGGCATGGACGGTGAAATCCGCAAGCAGACGCAGCGCCTGTTCGAGAAGCAGGGCATGGCGTTCAAGCTGTCATCCAAGGTGACGGCGGTCGATACGTCCGGCGCGCGCCTCAAGGCAACCGTCGAACCCGCCAAGGGTGGCGCGGCGGAAACCATCGAGGCCGACGTGGTGCTCGTGTCGATCGGTCGTGTGCCTTACACCGACGGGCTCGGCCTGAAGGAAGCGGGCGTCAAGCTCGACGAGCGCGGACGTATTGCTGTTGATCACTACTATGCGACCAACGTGCCGGGCATCTGGGCGATCGGCGACGTCATCGCCGGGCCGATGCTGGCGCACAAGGCCGAAGATGAAGGCGTCGCGGTGGCGGAGATCCTGGTCGGGCAGGCCGGCCACGTGAACTACGACGCAATTCCGAACGTGGTCTACACCTATCCGGAAATCGCCACCGTCGGCAAAAGCGAAGACGAACTGAAGGCCGCGGGCGTCGCTTACAATGTCGGCAAGTTTCCGATGACGGCCAACGGCCGTGCCAAGGTCAACATGACCTCGGAAGGCTTTGTCAAAATCCTCGCCGACGCCAAGACCGACCGCGTGCTCGGCGTGCAGCTGATCTGCGCCGACGCCGGCAACATGATCGCGGAAGCAGCATTAGCGATGGAATTCGGCGCTTCCGCCGAGGACATCGCCCGCACCTGCCACGCGCACCCGACGCTGCCCGAGGCGGTCAAGGAAGCGGCCATGGCGGTCGCCAAGCGCGCTATTCATATGTGATACTCTGCCCCGCTGAATAAAAAATATTCAATCGGGGAAGCGAAATGGCCAAGGGTCACAAAGACAAAGTCGCCGTCATCACCGGCGCGGCAAACGGCATCGGGCAGGCCTTCGCCGAGCGGCTGGCTGAAGACGGCGTCGATATCGCGGTGGTCGATCTTGCCGACGGCGCGGCGACCGTAAAGCTGGTCGAAGCCGCCGGACGCCAGGCAATCTACGTCAAATGCGACGTGTCGTCGGAAGAGGCCGTCGCCGCCATGGCCAAGACGGTGAACGCGAAATTCAGCCACGTCGACATCGTGGTGAATTGCGCCGGCATTTTTCCGCAGAAGGATTTCGCCGAGATGACCTTCGCCGATTGGCGCAAGGTGCTCGGGACCAATCTGGACAGCACGTTCCTCGTGAGTTCGGCCTTCGTGCCCGGCATGCGCAAGCGCAAATGGGGCCGCGTCGTCAACATGGCGTCGAGCACGTTCGGCTCGGTGGTGATGGGCTTTGCGCATTATGTCGCGAGCAAAGGCGGCATCATCGGCTTCACCCGCGCGCTGGCCAGCGATCTGGCCGGCGACGGCATCACCGTCAACGCCATCGCGCCCGGCTTGACGCGCTCGCCCGGCACGCTGGCGCGCTCGCCGCGCGCCGGTTTCGCCACTATGGAGGACGAGTTCCTCAGCGTCGCGCAGATGCAGGCGATCAAGCGGGTCGAGGCGCCGGACGATCTGGTCGGCGCTGTGTCATTTCTTACCAGCGACGATGCCGCCTTCATCACCGGCCAGACGCTGAACGTCGATGGCGGGCGGGTGAGGACCTAGCTCGGTACTTGTCCCGGGCGCAGCGCAGCGCGAAACGGTGCGCTGCAGAACCCGGACCGTTACGGATTTGGAGGCTGGTAAGGCCCCGGATCAGCGGTGCATCGCTTCGCTTACGCTCGTGCCGCACCGCATCCGGGGCACGGCTTGCCACAATTGCGTCAGGTTGCCGGGGCTAACATTCTCCATGAACCGCCGCTGGCTTCGCCCGCTCTGGATCGTCCTCGCGCTGATTTTCCTGGCCGAAGCCTGGCTGTGGGATCATCTCGAGCCCATCGTCGCGCGCGTCGTCAATCTGGTTCCCTGGGGCAAGGTCAAGGAAAAGCTGGCGCGTCTGATCGAAGACCTGCCGCCCTGGGCGGTGCTGTTCGTCTTCGCCGTCCCCTTCGTCGCCATGCTGCCGCTGAAGTTTCTCGAAGTCTATTTCCTGGCGACGCGGAACTGGCTCGGCGCCATCGCCGTCATCATTTTCGTCAAGCTGGCCGGTCTCGGCGTTACCGCCTTCATCTTCGACGTGACGCGCGACAAGCTGTTGCAGATGGCGTGGTTTCGCCGGATGTACGAATGGCTGCTTTGGGCGCGGCTTTGGGCGCATGGCATCACCGAACCGGTGCGCCAGCGCGTCCGGCAATTGGTGTGGCTGCTGAAACCGCAACGCGCCGGACGTTTCCTGCGCCGCTTCATGCGGTTGCGGCGCAACGCCTATCGCAGCCGCGCGGCGTAAGCGGCGAAACTCAACGCCGGTCAGTGCGACGCGTGGGTTAGAAAATCCAAGGCGTGTGGCATCCAAAGGCCGAAGCCGGTGAGGGCGAGCCCCCGCGATGCCGAGCCCGCCTGCCAGCCACGCCAGCACCATCATTCCGGTGATGATGGTGGCCGATGCCAGCACGATGCCGATCTGGAACGCGGCCGAGGCGAATTCATAATTGTGGTAGCGCGCCAAAGCCTCGTCACGCTGATGCTCGGCCTCCTTGGCGCGCGCGGCGAGTTGCTTGCGGCCTTCGTTGGTCTCCGGTTCGTCGTTGTAGCGCGCGGCGTTCTTTTTCCAATTGTCGATCGTCTTGGCCATCGTGGCCTTGGCCGCGGGATCGGCGGTGGTGTCGGACACGACCTGCAGCTGTTCGCCCGCGGTGGTCAGCACCGTCATGCGGATGGTCTTGGCCTGGAAGAACGCCCATAGGTCGTTGGAGGCGACATTCAACGTGATGGCGGTGGTCTGCGCGCTCTTGCCGAGGGTTTCGGAGAACGCCAGGAACAGCGCCAGCACCGAAATCAGCAGCGCGATGTTCTTGTTGCCGCCATGCGCCGCGTGTTCGGCATGCTCGGCGTGCTCCATATTCTCGTGTGCGCTCATCGTCCCCTCCCGGAAGCCATAACGTCACGATGATAGCAAAGCTCATCGTGGCGCAAGAGGTGTTAGGGCATGTTTGCGACAGTTTATTAGGGCATTTCAGGCGCGCGGGTGGGCGCTGGTGTAGACTTCCAGTAAACGCTCGGAATCGACCGCGGTGTAGATCTGCGTGGTCGATAGCGAGGCGTGGCCGAGCAATTCCTGGATCGCGCGCAAGTCGCCGCCGCGCGCCAGCAAGTGCGTGGCAAAGGAATGCCGCAGCGCATGCGGGGTGGCGCTGTCGGGCAGGCCCAACGCGCCGCGCAGATGCGCCATCGCCAGTTGCACGACCCGTGCGCTCAAGGGTCCGCCGCGCGCGCCGGCAAACAGCGGGCCGTCCGGCGGCAGATCAAGCGGGCACAGCGCGACATAATCGGCAATCAGCTTGGTGACCTGCGGCAGCACCGGCACCATGCGCGTCTTGTTGCCTTTGCCGGTCACGGTGAGGCTGTCGCCAACACCGGGCACTGGCGCGTCCTTGCGTTTGAGGCTGAGCGCCTCGGCGATGCGCAGGCCCGAGCCGTACAGCAGGCCCAGCACCGCGGCGTCGCGCGCATTGATCCAGGGCTCGCGGGTTTCGCCGTCGCGCAAGCCGGTGTCGGTCATCCGCTTGGCGTCCTTGATCGCCAGCGGCTTCGGCAAGCTCCGCGGCAGCTTGGGCGCGCGCACCGCGGCCAGCGCGCCGACTTTGCCCTTGCCATTGCGTTCCAGGAAACGGGCGAACGAGCGTGCGCCCGCCAGTCCGCGCATCAAGGTGCGGCTGCCGGCTCCGCCGCCGCGCCGCGCCGCCATGAAGGCGCGCACATCGGCCGGCGTCAACTTGGCCAGTTGGCGCAGCGAGGGCGGGCCGCCGATATGCTCGGCGAGAAAGCCCAGAAACTGGCCGACGTCGCGGCCATAGGCTTCCAGGGTATTTTCGGACATGCGGCGTTCGGCGCCGAGATGGCCCAGCCAGCGGCTGATTTCGGCAGAAACGTCAGGGCTGACGGAGGGGGCGGTCATAGGGGGGAATTTGGCACCCCTTCCTTACGCTTCCTTAAACGGCCGGAATCGGACAAGTCTCATCCATGGCTACGCGCATTATCGATGTTCTGGTGCCGGTGGCGCTCGACCAGACCTATTCCTACCGGGTGCCGGATGGGTTGGAATTGGCGCCGGGCGACGTCGTGACTGTGCCGTTGGGCGCGCGTGGCGAGACCACGGGCGTGGTCTGGGCGGAAAACGCCAATCCTAATCCGCGCCTGCATAACCGCATGAAGGATGTCGTCGGCAAACTCGACGTGCCGCCGCTGAAGCCGGAGCTGCGTCAGTTCGTTGACTGGGTCGCCGGCTACACGCTGTCGGCGCGCGGCATGGTGCTGCGTATGGCGTTGCGCATGGGCGAGCATCTCGGGCCCGAACGGGAACGCGTTGGCGTGCGGCTCGGCGGCCCGCCGCCGCAGCGCATGACGCCGGCGCGCGCGCGTGCGCTTCACGTTTTTGCTGACGGCATGACGCGCGCGAAAGGCGACGCGGCCAAGGAGGCGGGCGTCAGCGTTGGCGTTATCGACGGGCTGATCGACGAGGGCGCGCTTGAAACCGTGGTGCTGCCGCCGGAGAAAGTCACGCTGCCGGCCGATCCGGATTTTCGCAAGCCGGAGTTTTCGCTCGGCCAATTGGCCGCCGGCGACGCCTTGCGCACCACCGTCGATCAAGGCGGCTACACCGTGACGCTGCTCGACGGCGTGACCGGCTCCGGCAAGACCGAAGTCTATTTCGAAGGCGTCGCCGAAAATATCCGCAAGGGCCGTCAGACGCTGATCCTGATGCCGGAAATCGCGCTGACCGGACAATCGCTCGATCGCTTCACCGCGCGCTTCGGCACGCGCCCGGCGGAATGGCATTCGCAACTGTCGCCCCGCACCCGCGCGCGCACCTGGGCGGCGGTGGCGGCCAATGAAGTGCAGGTCGTAGTCGGCGCGCGCTCGGCGCTGTTTCTGCCTTATGCCGATCTCGGTTTGATCGTGGTCGATGAAGAGCACGACCCGGCTTACAAGCAGGAAGAAGGCGCGCATTATCACGCCCGCGACATGGCGGTGGTGCGCGGCTCAATAGCGAAAATTCCGGTGCTGCTCGCCTCGGCGACTCCTTCCGTTGAATCCGAAGTCAATGCGCGGCGCGGCCGTTACAAGCGCATTCATCTGCCGGAGCGGTTCGGTGGCGCGTCTCTGCCGTCGATCGAGGCGATCGACATGCGGCGCGATAGTCCGCCGCGAGGCCGTTTTATTTCGCCGAAGCTCGCCGAAGCGGTGCAGACGTCGCTTGAGCGCGGCGAGCAGGCGCTGCTGTTTCTCAACCGCCGCGGCTACGCGCCGCTGACGCTGTGCCGCACCTGCGGCTTTCGCATGCAATGTCCGAACTGCGATGCCTGGCTGGTCGATCATCGTTTCAAGAAGCGGCTTGTCTGCCACCATTGCGGCTTCAACACCGCAACGCCGAACGAATGCCCGAACTGTCACGCCACCGAGAGCTTTGCCGCCGTCGGTCCCGGCGTCGAGCGCCTTGAGCAGGAAGCCGCCGAGCTGTTCCCCGACAAGCGCATTCTGGTGCTGTCGAGCGATCTGGTGGAATCGATGGAGCGCCTGCGGCAGGAGCTCGACGACGTCGCGGCGGGCCGTTTCGATATCGTCATCGGCACGCAACTGGTGGCCAAGGGCCATCATTTTCCCAAGCTCAATCTGGTCGGCATCGTCGATGCGGACTTAGGGCTCGGCAATGGTGACCCGCGCGCCGCCGAGCGCACGTTCCAACTGCTGCATCAGGTGGTCGGCCGTGCCGGCCGCGAAGAGGGCCGCGGCTTCGGTTTCCTGCAAACGCATCAGCCGGAGCATCCGGTGATGAAGGCGCTGATTCTGGGCGACCGCGAGGCGTTCTATTCGAGCGAGATCGCGCTGCGCGAGGCGAGCGGCTATCCGCCGTTCGGCCGGCTCGCCAGCCTCGTTATCACCGCCAACGAGCGGCATGCGGCGGAGTCCTATGGCCGCGGGCTGGCTTCGATTGCGCCGAAGGACGATGGCGTGCGCGTACTCGGTCCCGCCGAAGCGCCGATCGCGGTGGTGCGCGGCCGGCATCGTTTCCGCATTCTGGTCAAAGCGCCGCGCGCCTTCGATCTATCCGGCTATTTGCGGGACTGGCTGTCGGCCGCGCCAAAGCCGAAGGGCAACGTGAAGCTTGAGGTCGATGTCGATCCGCAGAGCTTCTTTTAGCCGTCCGAAGCGCCATTTCAGCTCCAAAAGGCTGTAGTTCACAGCTTTGCAACTTATGCTAGACTGCCGCGACCAAAGGGGGCGGCCAAGGGGGCGATCATGGCGAACATGTTCGGGGTCCGGCGGATTTGGCTCGCGCTAGGGGCGATCTTGTTTTTGCTGGTTGGATGCGTGCAGCCGGCGCAGTTCGATCTCTCGGCATCGCAGAACGCCCTGCAGATGAAGACCGACACCTGGCGCTGATCGACAAGTCCGGCGACAAATATGCGACGCGCAAGCCCGACATCGACGCGCTGATGGCCCGCTATCAAAGCGCGCAGGACGCCGCGGCCAAGAACGACACCAACAAGGCGGTGGCGGAAGCCTGGCAGATTATCATCGGGCCGAAATCCGGTTCCGCCGGCGAATATTTCGAAACCTGGAAGCAGCGCGGCACCATGACGCCGGGCATCCGCAATCTGAAGAAGCCACAAATCGCGCGCCAGTTCGATCTCATTATCTGCATAGAAACATCGAAGCCGGGCGGGCCGGGCTGCGCGACTTCGACGACCGCCGCGCCTGCAGCCGCAGCCGACGCGGGAGACAAGCCATGAGCAAATTCGACAATTTTTTCGGCGCCGTACTCAATGCCGCGGAGACCGTAGGCGGCAAGGCCGCGCGCGATTTCCTGCAGCAGGCCACGACCGACAGCGAGGCGTTCAAGCAGCAGGCCGAAGCCGACCTGCAAACCTGGACCGTGGCGCGCGCCAACAACGAGATCACGCAGGACGACTTCGACAGCTTGATCCGCGGTCAATGGGCGGAAGCGGCGCTGGCGGCCTTGCTCAAAGCCCAGTTTGCCGGACAGAAGGCCGCGGATCTGCGCGACCAGATCATCAAAACAGCTATCAGTGCGGCTATTACAATTTTGCTCTAGGCCGCTTTCTTCAGGCGCGCGGCTCGGGCCGCCGTCCGCCCGGCTGCAACAGCACGCAAGCCGCGGCGACAAAGATCAGCACGAAGCCAATGATGTCTGGCGTTGTCGGGTGCTCGTGCAACATGATCATTGAGGCTGTGACGCCGACCACCGGCACCAGCAAGGCGCCGATCGAGGCCGTCGTCGTCGGCAGCCGGCCGACGATGGCCCACCACAAAAAATGCGCGAGACCGACGCCGAACACGCCGACGAAAAGAATTGCCAGTACTGTTTCGGTTTGCAGCGGCCACAGATGCGGCACGCCCTCGAACACGAAAGTGCCCACGGCAATAAACAGAAAGCCGAACAGCAATTGCCAGGCGGCGTTGGCCAATGGCTCGATCGTGGCTTTCACCCACTTCATGTACACGGTGGCGAAAGCCCAACCCACCGCGCAGGCCAGCGAGTAATAGACCGTCGGCGGAAAACCATCGACGAACAGCGGCCAGACCAAGATCGCGAGGCCGGCGACGCACAGCGAGAACGCCAGCATGCGAACGCCGTCGAGCCGCTCGCCAAGCATCAGGCGGCTCAACAGCGTCGCCCAAATCGGCATTGAATAGGTGATGATGATGGCGCGCGAGGTCGCGCCGCTCAATTGCGCGAAGCTAGAGAGGATTTGAAACGACGCGACGTTGAAGAAGCCGGTGACCATCACATGCTTGGCCTCGCCGCGCGGCACCCTCAGGCTGTACCCGGTCAGATACGCCGCCGCGAACAATGTGATTGCGCCAAGGCCGCATCCGGCGACGCGCAGGCTCCAGGGCGACATTTCGCGCAGCGCGATCGCGGCCGCGACCCAGTTGAGACCCCAGGCGAAGGCCAGCAGGACCACGAGCAGCTTGGCCTTGGTCGCAACGTCGGCTTCCAGCTGCGACATTCTGTCGTCCGTCCCCGCCCCAATGGTCTTTTTGGACCGATCCGAGGCCCCGAAGGCCTGATCAATCGGCGCGCAAGCTATAGGGCAGGCGGCCTGGTGGCGAGGTATCCCAGCGATGCAGATTCGCACCTTCGGACGGCGGCAACATCCCCGGCCTTGTTGCACCGCGATTGCCGCCGTGTTAGCTAGCCCTCGATTTTGCGGGGGTTTTCGAAGGCTTTCGGGACGCCTGTGTAAACCGGAATTCCCTTAAGAATTCCAGCAGGTTACGCCGCTATCCGCGGCGGCGTCGGGCCTGCGTGCAGAAGTAACGAAACGAGCGTCAAAAGTGGCAGGCGAAGACCCCATCATTTCTGGAATGGCAGGCCGGTACGCCGGTGCGCTGTTTGAGCTCGCGCGCGACGAAAAAGCCGTCGATTCGGTCAAAAAAGACCTGGAGTCGTTCGACGCCCTGATCGCCGAAAGCCCCGACCTGAACCGGCTGGTGCGCAGCCCGGTTTTTGGCGTCGATGACCAGCTCAAGGCGATCTCGGCGATCCTAGCCAAGGCCCAGATCACCGGGCTTGCCGCGAATTTCCTGCGCGTCATCACCACCAATCGGCGGCTGTTCGCGCTGCGCGAGATCATCCGCGGCTACCGCGCGCTGGTCGCCAAATATAAGGGCGAAGTCAGCGCCCAGATCACCGTCGCCGAGAAGCTCAGCGACGCCAATCTCGACGCCCTCAAGGGCGCGCTCAAATCGGTTACCGGCGGCAAGGATATCGACCTCGACGTCAAGATCGACCCGGCCATTATCGGCGGGCTGATCGTTAAGGTCGGCAGCCGCATGGTCGATAGTTCGCTCCGCACCAAGCTCAATTCAATCAAGTTCGCGATGAAAGAGGCACGCTGATGGATATCCGCGCCGCAGAAATTTCCGCCATCCTGAAAGACCAGATCAAGAACTTCGGCCAGGAAGCCGAAGTCTCCGAGGTCGGCCAGGTGTTGTCCGTCGGCGACGGCATCGCCCGCGTTTACGGTCTCGACAACGTCCAGGCGGGCGAAATGGTCGAGTTCGAGAACGGCGTGCGCGGTATGGCGCTCAACCTCGAAACCGACAACGTCGGCATCGTGATCTTCGGCAACGACCGCGAGATCATGGAAGGCCAGACCGTCAAGCGCACCGGCGACATCGTCGACGTGCCGGTCGGCAAGGGCCTGCTCGGTCGCGTCGTCGACGCGCTCGGCAATCCGATCGACGGCAAGGGCCCGATCAAGGGCGACAAGCGCATGCGCGTCGACGTCAAGGCGCCCGGCATCATCCCGCGCAAATCGGTGAACGAGCCGATGGCGACCGGCCTCAAGGCGATCGACGCTTTGATCCCGATCGGCCGCGGCCAGCGCGAATTGATCATCGGCGACCGTCAGACCGGCAAGACCGCGATCGCGCTCGACACCATCCTCAATCAGAAGCCGCTCAACGCCCAGACCGACGAAAAGATCAAGCTTTACTGTGTTTACGTCGCGGTCGGCCAGAAGCGCTCCACCGTCGCGCAGTTCGTGAAGGTGCTCGAAGAGCAGGGCGCGCTCGAATATTCGATCATCGTCGCCGCCACCGCCTCCGATCCGGCGCCGATGCAGTTCCTGGCGCCGTTCGCCGGCTGCACCATGGGCGAATACTTCCGCGACAACGGCATGCACGCCGTCATCATTTATGACGATCTGTCCAAGCAGGCGGTGGCCTACCGCCAGATGTCGCTGCTGCTGCGCCGCCCGCCCGGCCGCGAAGCCTATCCCG
>CAIRGJ010000003.1 GCA_903878085.1 uncultured Hyphomicrobiales bacterium
GACGAGACGGCCGGGGTCGGCCGCCTCCGGCAGGTCGCGAATGGCCGGCACCGTGTCCCACACCTGGAAGAACTCGCGCAGCCTTGGTGCGTCCGCCATCACCCTGTTGACGAAACCGACGGAGCCTTCCAGCCGGACGATGATGAGCCCGGCAAAATTCATGAAGGTGACCATCTCGCCGATGCTCGCCTGGCCGTTGATGTGCAGCAGCGTGCCGACGATGATGATCGAGAGCACGGTCAAGGTGGTGGCCGTGCGCGTCAAGACCACGGCCAGCGCCCACCACGACAGCACCGGCATCTGCGCGGCGAGCAGGCGCTCGACCACCTGGCGCAGCTCGGCGACTTCCTCGTCGAGCCGGGAGAAACTCTGCACCAAAGCGATATTGCCCAAAGTGTCGGACGCGCGCTCGGCGAGGTCGGAGTAATGGCGCTCGACCGAGCTTTGCAAGGTCTGGGTCTTGCGCACGATCAGCGCGGTGAGACCGGCGAAAATAAAGCACAGCAAAATGAGGAGCGAGGCCAGCCGCCAATTGATGAACAACGAGATCGGCAGCAGGACCAGCAGCGAGACGAACGACGCGAGGTGATCGCGGAAGAAGCCGAGCCACAGCCCCCACAGTGCGTCGGTGCCCTGCAGCATCACCTTCATCAGGCGGCCGGAATGGGTGTTGCCGTGATAGGTGAGCGGAAGCTGCAGGACGTGTTCGAAATAGCCGGTCAGCACCACCTGACGGCGGCGATGCGACAGCCGGTCGGCGTAGAGCGCGATCAGCGTGCCGGCGGCAATGGTGAACAGCCCAAAGCCGGCCCAGGCCGACAGCAGCACACCGAGTTCCGACCACGATGGCGCCGCAGCGCGGGCCTGGGCGTTGGTCAGGGTATCGATGATGCGGCCGAGCAGCACCGGTTCGGCAAATTGCGCCGAGGCCAGCGCCAGGTTGCCCAGCGCCAGCGCCCAGGCCAGCCGGCTCTCGGAGCCGAGCAGGGCCAGCACGCGGCCGTAGAGGCGAAAAATGCTCATCGGAATCTCATAGGCCAACGCGAGTACGCAATATGCCATAGCACGCGATATTGTTGCGCCGGTACCCTACCATTTATCATGGAACTTCCGCTGCGGCGGCGCGTTTCCTGCTGTCGCACCGACTTGAGGGTCCATGGCATCTTCCGAAACGCCCGCCGACGATACCTTCCAGGCCGAGGGCGACGTCAACACCGACAGCGTCAAAAAGCCGTCGATCGACGACGCCGTTGAAAAGGACATCTCGACAGACGAGCAAGAAGGTCTCGACGCCTTCGCGCGCGGCGACGAGGAAAAGCTGCGGCGGCGATATCTGTTGCAGCGGTTCTGGCACACGGCGAAAGGCTTTTGGAGCGGCCACCGCGGCGACCGGCTGGCATGGCTGCTGACGCTCAGCCTGGTGGTGCTCATTCTGGTCAATCTCGCGGCGATGTACGGCATCAATATCTGGAACCGCGCCATCTTCGATGCGCTGGAAAAGCGCGACGGCCCGACGGTGCTTTACCTCGCGGCGGTATTTTTGCCGCTGGCGGGCTTGAGCGTTCTCTTCGGCATGACCAACGTGTGGGTGCGCATGACCACGCAACGCCGCTGGCGCGCCTGGGTATCGAACGCCGTCATCACCCGCTGGCTGAAGAACGGCCGCTACTATCAGCTCAATCTCGTCAGCGGCGACCATGAAAACCCCGAAGGCCGCCTGACCGAAGATCTGCGGGTCTCGACCGATGCGCCGATCGATTTTGCGGTGGGTGTGCTGCAGGCCGCGCTATCGGCGCTGACGTTTATCGCCGTGCTGTGGACCAGTGGCGGCGCCTTGAACCTCACCGTCGGCGGCGTTGCCTTCACCATTCCCGGCTTTCTCGTCATTGCGGCGGTGCTCTATGCGACGCTGGCGAGCGGCGCCATGACGGTGGTCGGCAAAAAATTTGTCGCTGTCTCGGAGGCGAGAAACCAGGCCGAGGCGGATTATCGCTACCAGCTCACCCGCGTGCGCGAAAACGGCGAGAGCATCGCGCTGTTGGGCGGCGAAGAGGAAGAGCGCGCCGGCATCGACCGCTCGCTGATGGCGGTGTTGTGGCGGTGGCGCGAGCTTTGCCACCAGCACATGAAGACCACGATCGTGTCGCAAGGCTCTTCGCTCATCGCGCCGGTGATCCCGATCATCTTGTGCGCGCCGAAGTTTCTCGACAGTACGATGTCGCTCGGCCAGGTCATGCAGGCCGCGTCCGCCTTCACCATCGTGCAAGCGGCATTTTCCTGGCTGGTCGACAATTATCCGCGGCTCGCCGACTGGAATGCGTCGGCGCGGCGTATCGCCTCGCTGATGGTGTCGCTCGACGCGCTGGAAAAGGCCGAAACCGGCGAGGGCTTCAATCGCATCAAGCGCGGCGAGACCGACGATGCGGCGTTGAAGCTGATCAACCTCTCGGTCACACTGGACGACGGCACGGCCGTCGTCGGCGATACCGAAGTCGTCATCAAGAAAGGCGAGCGCGTGCTGGTCGCCGGCGAAAGCGGCACCGGCAAGAGCACGCTGGTGCGCGCCATTTCCGGGCTGTGGCCGTGGGGCGGCGGCGAGGTGCAGATCCATCGCGATTCGCGGCTGTTTCTCTTGCCGCAACGGCCCTATGTGCCGACCGGCACGCTGCGCCGCGCCGCGGCCTATCCCGGCGCCGCAGAAGACTGGCTGCCGGAAGAGATCGCGGCGATGCTGGACAAAGTCGGCCTCGCCCATCTCAAGGACCGGCTCGAAGAGAACGCGCCGTGGGACCAGACTCTGTCCGGCGGCGAAAAGCAGCGCCTGACCATCGCGCGCGTGCTGCTGCACCGTCCCGATATCATCGTGCTCGATGAAGCCACCTCCGCGCTCGATCCGAAGAGTCAGGACATGCTGATGCAGCTGTTGTCCGACGAGATGGAAGGCATGACCATCATCAGTGTCGGCCATCGCCCGGAGCTGGAGCAATTCCACAGCCGCAAGCTCATCCTCGAGCGCCGCACCGGCGGCGCCAAGCTCGTCAGTGACATCAAACTCTTCAGCAAGCCGGACAAACCGCACCTGATCAGGCGGTGGTTGGGGAGGAAGAGCTAGGGATTGAGCGCAAGCGGGTCTGCTCTTTCGCCAAAAGCCTGGCCATGACCCTGGCGGCCTGGTCCACAAGCCGCGACGAGCCGGCCTTGGTCACGACTGTGGCGGAAGGAGTTGAGCGAGGGCGTTGGCACTTCTCACCGCGCTCTCGGTCCAGCCGTCAGCCAGTCGGCGAGCTGGTGCAGCCAATCCTGCGGCGGCGGCGGTTCGGCCGGCGGTTTGAGCCTGAGCTGGTCGCCATCGCGGCCATGGATGAGCTGCAGCGTCCTGGTGTGGTAGGCGGCGAGATCCGGGCGGTGGCCAATGCTCAGCAGCGTGGTGCTCTTCAATTCGTCGTTGAACAGCCCCATGACGCGGCCCTGGCTTTCTTCGTCGAGCGCGGCCGTTGCTTCGTCGAGAAAGACCCAGCTCGGTTTATGGAGAAGCAGCCGCGCGAAGGCGAGCCGCTCCTGCTCGCCGAGCGAAAGCTCCTTGTCCCAGCGGTCGACCTGGTCGAGCTTGGCGATGAGATGGCCGAGATCGCAGCGTTCGAGCGCCTGTCGTACGTCCGCATCCGGGAAAGCGCCCGGCGCGCTCGGATAGGTCAAGGCGTTGCGCAATGTGCCGAGCGGCAGGTACGGGCGCTGCGGCAGGAATGCCATGGTCTCCATAGGCGGCGTGAGGATTGTTCCTGAACCCCACGGCCAGAGCCCCGCTACGGCGCGGAACAGCGTCGATTTTCCGGCGCCGGTCTCGCCCACGATCAGGACCCGTTCGCCCGGCATGACGCTGACACTGGCGTCCTCGATGACGATGTGTCCATCCGGCAGCAAGATACGCACGCCCTCGAAGGCGAGGTGGCCTTCCGGATGCAGCGCGCGTTTGATTTCTTCGGAGCCTTCTTCGATCGCCGGCAGGTCGTCGAGCGCCCCGCGGAATCGCGCGACCCGGTGTATTGCCGCACCCCAGTCGGCAAGGCGGGAGAAGTTATCGACGAACCACCGCATCGCGCCTTGCACCTGGGAGAAGGCGCCGGCCACCATAATCAGGCCGCCGAGCGTCAAGCCGCCGCCGAAATAGGCCGGCGCGGCCACCAGGATCGGAACCACCAGCGACAGCCATCCGGTGCCCGACGTGATCCAGGTGAGTTGGGCAAGCGAGGTGGAAATTCGCCGCATGGTGTCGACGATAGCGGCGAGTGCGGCTTCGAGATGCCGCTGTTCGTCCTTTTCGCCGCCATGCAGCGCAATGCTCTCGCCGGATTCGTTGACCCGAACCAGGGCGAAGCGGAATTCCGCCTCGCGCGCGTATCGCTCGCCGTTCAGGGCGATAAGCGGGCGCCCCACCAGCCAGGTCAGACTGGAGCCGATCAAAGCGTAGGCGAGGGCGCACCAGACCATGTAGCCCGGAATCGCGATATCATAGCCCGCCACCTGGAATGTGACCTGCGCCGACAAGACCCACAGCACGCCGACGAAGGCAACGATCTGAAGCAGCGAATAGACAATGCCGCAGCCGAGATCGGCGGTGTAGTCGCCGAGCAGGCGCGTGTCCTCCTGTATCCGCTGATCCGGATTGTGGCCGTATAGACCGGCGAAGCTGAGCTGATAGATGCGCATCGGCTTGAGCCACTCGGCCAAAAGGTGACGGGACAGCCACTCGCGCAGCCGAAACTTCAGCCGTTCCTGGAGAAAGGTTTGCGCGACCGTCAGCGCCAGCAGTACCGCAATGATGATGAGGAACGTCCAAAGAAAATGGACAAAGGCCGACAGGTCCTTGCGGCCAACGGCGTCGAAGAACTCGCCGTTCCACTCATTGAGCCGCACCTGTCCGAGCATGTTGGCAATCGTGACAAAGATCGAGGTAACGAAGATTGCCAGCACAAGCTTCACGCCTTCGGCCCGCCGCAGCACGCGCGCAAGCAAGGCGAGGTCGCGCACGAGATCGAAGTCCTGCATCATCGCCGCGGCTTCGTCTGCAAGTGCGGATTTGGCGGCTCCGTTCGGAGGTGTCGGCATCACAGGTGGAACGCCCAGCACCCCCGGCGTTCTCTCCGGCGGAGGGTGTGAGGCCAGAATAGGAACGGTTGAGGCAAGGTCCGTTTTCATACGCCGCCTGCAGCGCCTGCGCTTATTGGTAACGATGACACGTCAAATCTTTGCGCTGATCGCTGAAAACGCGTTGACCCAGATCAACGGCACCGCGACCCTACATTATATGAGGCCATTGCCCTACATCGCGCCTGGCCGAAAGCCCGGCCATGACGGGCTGAATTCCTCGTGTTAAACCCCGCCGGCCTTTAACCACTGCCGGACCCAATGCCCGCTTCCTTAACGCCCACCCTCACCTCCTTCCGCCGCATCGTCGTCAAGGTCGGCTCGTCGCTCTTGGTCGACCAGTCGGCCGGCGGGCTCAAGCGCGACTGGCTGGACACGCTGGCCGCCGACATCGCCGCGCTGCACAAGGACAAGCGCGACGTCCTGGTGGTGTCGTCGGGCGCCATCGCGCTGGCGCGCGCGGTGATGAAGCTGCCCTCGGGCGTGCTCAAGCTCGAGGAAGCGCAGGCCGCCGCCGCCATCGGCCAGATCGCGCTGGCGCGGTCGTGGTCGGAATCGCTCGGCGCGCACGGCATCGCCGCCGGCCAGGTGCTCTTGACGCTGGGCGACACAGAAGAGCGCCGCCGTTATCTCAACGCGCGCTCGACCATCGACAAACTCTTGGAATGGCACTCGGTGCCGGTGATCAACGAGAACGATACCGTCGCCACCAGCGAAATCCGTTACGGCGACAACGACCGGCTCGCCGCGCGCGTCGCCACCATGATGAGCGCCGATCTCTTGGTGCTGCTGTCCGACGTCGACGGGCTCTACGACAAGCCGCCGTCGTCCGGCGACGCCAGGCTCGTGCCCGTGGTACCGCGCATCACGCCGGAGATCGAGGCGATGGCGGGCGTTTCGGAATCGGAGACCTCGCGCGGCGGCATGCTGACCAAGATCGAGGCCGCCAAGATCGCCACCACCGCCGGCACCCATATGGTGATCGCGTCGGGCCGCGTGCCGCATCCGTTGCAGGCGATCGTCAATGGCGCGCCCTGCACCTGGTTCCTGACGCCGGCCAATCCGGTGACCGCGCGCAAGAAGTGGATCGCCGGCTCGCTGGAGCCGCGCGGCGCGCTGACCATCGACGAAGGCGCGGTCAAGGCATTGCGCATCGGCAAGAGTCTATTGCCCGCCGGCGTCATCAAGATCGAAGGCGCGTTCGGCCGCGGCGACGCCGTGATCGTGCGCGGGCCGGACGGCGCCGAAGTCGGCCGCGGGCTCATCGCCTACGATGTCGAGGATGCCGAGAAGATCAAAGGCCGCTCGTCGGCCGACGTGCTGCTGATCCTCGGCTACACCGGCCGCACCGAGATGATCCATCGCGACGATCTGGTGGTCGGCGGGCATTAAAGTTTCACTATTCTCTGTCATGGCCGGGATAAACCCGGTGACGACAAGCAAGTTTGGAACTTTGTCGCGGGGTGCGCGTTGTTTGAGCACTGCGCAGCGCGAGACACTTTCAGGCGACGAGTGAGACGCGGATTTTTTCTGGCGTGGAGTTTGAAGACCTTGAGGCGATTGACCGATCGCCCGTTAACCCCAGTCCTCGAGGCTGGGGTTTCCGCGTTAAGCGCGGCTCCCCGTTTAATGCGTGGCTCCTATGCCGGCGGCGTCCCCGAAATCGGACGCGGCCTCCCGCTCGGCCACTGGCCGACCGGTTTTCGCGCCTTGGCTCTGAGGCCTTGGCTCAGAGCCCTCGGCTCAGCGGCTGGGCGGCCGGGCTGGGTCGGCGACCGAGGCCCGGGCGCGGCGCAGCGCCACCGCGCGGCGCTTGTCCGGCCGCGGCGGCAGCCGCACCAAAGTCCCGTCCGGGAACTCGATAAAACGCTTGAATACCTGCACTTCGCCCTCGCCGGCGCGGCGGCCTTCGATGACGAATTTGGTCCCGACCGGGAAGCGGCTGGGGAGCGCCTTGGCTGTACGCGTGGTCGTGCGACTCATTGGACTACCCTCTGTGGACGTCCGGCAGCGTCGCAGCCCAACGTGAAGGTCTATTGATCGGTTGCAACTCTGAGGGGGTTTTCCACGCTATCCTCAGGTGCGGAAAGGCCACACCTGTTGCCCGGCCACCTCGCCGCCGGAACCCCGACGTGGTAGGAAAACCACCCCGCGACGGGGTGTTAGGCTGGGTCCTGCAGGCTTTATGACAATGACGGCGCCGCTAAAGAGCATTGAGGGAACCGGGGATATCGCCGCGACGATGGGCGACATCGGCCGCGCCGCCCGTGCGGTCGCCCGCGTTTTGGCGCTCGCCTCGCCCGCGCAGAAGGACCGCGCGCTCGGCCTGATGGCCGCGGCGGTCCGCGCCCACAGCGCCCGCATTCTCGCCGCCAATGCCGACGACGTCGCCGACGCCCGCGCCGGCGGTCTGTCCGGCGCCGTGCTCGACCGCCTCGCGCTCGACGACAGCCGCGTCGAGGGCATCGCCGTCGCGATCGAAGCCGTGCGCGCGCTGGCCGATCCGGTCGGTACTGTCACAGAGTCCTGGACGCGTCCGAACGGCATGATCATCGAGCGCGTGCGCGTTCCCCTTGGCGTCATCGGCATCATTTATGAGAGCCGGCCGAACGTGACGGCGGACGCCGGCGCGCTGTGTCTGAAATCCGGCAATGCCGCGATCCTGCGCGGCGGCTCGGACTCGACGCGCTCGAGCCGCGCCATTCATGCGGCGCTTCAACAGGGTCTGCGCGAAGGCGGCCTCCCCGAAGCCGCAATCCAGCTGGTGCCGACGCGCGACCGCGCCGCGGTCGGGCTGATGCTGACCGGCCTCGATGGCAATCTCGACGTCATCGTGCCGCGCGGCGGCAAAAGCCTGGTGGCGCGCGTGCAATCGGACGCCCGCGTGCCGGTGTTCGCGCATCTCGAAGGCGTCGTGCACGTCTACATCGACAAGGCGGCCTCGCTCGACATGGCCAAGACCATCGTGCTCAACGCCAAGATGCGGCGCACCGGCGTCTGCGGCGCCGCCGAAACGTTGCTGGTCGACCGCGCCGTGGCCGCGACGCAGCTCAAGCCGCTGATCGAGATGCTGATCGACGCCGGCTGCGAGATCCGCGGCGACAAGGCGGTGCAGGCCGTCGATGCGCGCGTTAAGCAGGCCAGCGAAGAAGACTGGTCCACCGAATATCTCGACGCCATCATCGCCGCCAAAGTGGTCGACGGCGTCGACGCCGCGATCGCGCACATCGAGCGCTACGGCTCGCATCACACCGACGCCATCGTCACCGATGACGCCGCAACGGCGGAGAAATTCTTGGCGCAAGTGGATTCCGCCATCGTGTTGCACAACGCCTCGACCCAGTTCGCCGACGGCGGCGAATTCGGCTTCGGCGCCGAGATCGGCATCGCCACCGGACGCCTGCACGCGCGCGGGCCTGTTGGCGTGGACCAACTCACCACGTTCAAATACCGCATTCGCGGAAGCGGTCAGATCCGGCCGTGACCTCAAACCTCATCGCTCGTTCCGAGCGCTTTCTCCCGCCGAATGCCCCGGGCATGCGCATCGGCCTGTTCGGCGGCACTTTCGATCCGCCGCATCTGGCGCATCTCGGCGCCACGCTGCTGGCCATGAAGCGGCTCAAGCTCGACCGCGTCTGGTGGCTGGTGACGCCCGGCAATCCGCTGAAAAACACCAAGAACCTGGCGCCGCTGTCAAAACGCATCGCGGCGTCGCGCGCCATCACGCATCACCCGCGCATCGACATCACCGGCATCGAAGCCGTCATCAAGACCAAGTTCACCTACGACACCATTTCCTGGCTGATCGCGCGGTTCCCGCGGGTCCGCTTCGTCTGGATCATGGGCGCCGATAATTTGCGTCACTTTCACCGCTGGCAGAAATGGCGCGAGATCGCCCGGCTGGTGCCTATCGTCGTGGTCGATCGCCTGGGGCCGAGCCTTTATGCCTCCGCCAGCCCCGCGGGGCAGGCTTTGAGCCGGTTCCGTCTGCGGGAAGTCGACGCCAGCACCCTGCCGGACCGCCGCGCGCCGGCCTGGTCCTACCTGCACGGGCTCAAATCGCCATTGTCCTCGACCGCTTTGCGCGCCTTGCGCGGCAAAGACCCCTCGGGCCCCTCGGCCAGCAAAAAAACTGCGCCGCGCAAGGCTCCCAAGAAGCCCGCCAAGGGTGGAAAAAAGCGCGCCAAATAGCTATATTTTACGGATCGCGCCCGGAATGATCCGGGCGTTATTGCGATTTGAAAAGGATACGACACCCTGGCCACTCCTTCGCTCTCCCGGGCAAAGCGCCGTCCGCCCGTCGCCAAACCCGCCCCTGCGGCTTCGAAGCGTGGAAGTGCCAAGGAGACCTTGCGCCTCGTGCTGTCGCTGCTCGACGACATGAAGGCCGAGGACAGCGTCACCGTCGACTTGTCCGACAAGCCGTCAATGGGCAACTACATGGTCGTGACGACGGGACGTTCGAACGTCCATGTCGCCGCCATCTCCGACAATCTAGTGAAAGGCCTCAAGGCCGCCAAATACACCGGCCTCCACGTCGAAGGCTTGCGCCAGGGCGACTGGGTGCTGATCGACGTCGGCGACGTCATCGTCCACGTCTTCCGCCCCGAAGTTCGCGAATTCTATAATCTGGAAAAGATGTGGAGCGCGTGAGCGCGCTGACGCCGACAAACTGATAATGTCGGCCGCATGCGCATCATCGTCGCCGCCATTGGCCGCCTGAAAGCGGGCCCGGAAACCGAACTGTCCGAGCGCTTCCGCAAGCGCGCCGCGCAGACCGGCCGCAATCTCGGCTGGCGTGATGTCGAAATCATCGAAATCCGTGAAAGTCGCGCCGCCGATCCGGCCAAGCGCATGCTCGAGGAATCGATCGCGCTCGCCACCGTCATTCCGCCGAGTGCGGTGGTGGTGCTACTGGATTCGCGCGGCGACAGCCTCGACAGCGCCAGCATCGCCGCGCAATTTTCCAAATGGCGCGCCAACGACAAGCCCGCGGTGGTCTTCATCATCGGCGGCGCCGACGGCTTAAGCCCCAGCCTGCAGGACAAGGCGCAGCTACGGCTGTCGTTCGGCACCGCGACCTGGCCGCATCAACTGGTGCGTGTCATGCTGCTGGAGCAGCTCTACCGCGCCAGCACCATCCTCACCGGGCATCCGTATCATCGGGCGTGAACTCTTCTTGTCGTCCCCGCGAAGGCGGGGACCCAGCGCTTCTCACCGCGACTGCCAATCCCGACCGGCCTCATCCTTCGAGACGGGCCTTCGGCCCTCCTCACCATGAGGCGGGGCGGGCCACTTGACAATAATCCATAACTAGGACTATATGCTAGTCGTCCTGCTCATCGAGGGCGCTGTCATGAGGCGTCAGGATGGTGGAGTAGGGCACGGCGCCCGCGGGTTTGGAGAAACGCACTCCAAACTCCCGGGCGGCGTCGGACCCCGCCCGGGCACACTAGGGTGCCCCGCGAGGAGCTCGCTGACGGCGTGTCCTTCGGGAGACTGGCCGAAAGCGCGGACCGGACGCCGTCCAATGCTGCGATGGAGCGCCGAGAGGCGCCCGCGTTCTCCAAAAGGGAACGCGGCTACTGCAAGACTGGTGCGCCGCTCGGTGCTCCATCCCCTCGGCTTTCGAGGGGAAAGCGAAGTGCCCCGCAAATGGGGCAAAGGTTACGGCCTGCCCGGGGCCGCAAAGAATACGGGCAGCGGAGCGTTGGCTTTATTCTTCACCTCCCCCTGGAGGGGGGAGGTCGACAGCCGGAGCGAAGCGACGGCTGGCGGGAGGGGGTGAGACTTGGCGTCGCGAAGAATGTTCACCCCACCCCGACCGCTCTCGCTGCGCTCAAGCGATCGACCCTCCCCTCCAGGGGAGGGTTAAGAACGCGTCCCACATTGGTCTCATTCCCCCGGCAAAAGTGCCTGCATAATGACCTTGCTGTCGAACTGGGCGGGCGTAACGTGGCTGCGATGATTTGCCGATTCAGGGCCTGGACTCTGCGCTCCGCGTTGATCGCAGGGCTGGCGTTCGCCTGCATGCCAGCGCTCGTCCTCGCACAGCAACCAGCGCATGATCCCGAAAAGTGGGAACCGGTTTTCGGACAAGATCATGCGCCAATAAAAATGGCGCAAGCCGACAAACTCGACGCCCTCAAGCAGCGCGACGATGAGTTGCAGGCCGCGCGCGACGCCCAGCGTAAATCCGTTGAAACCGAAGCAGCCCTCAAGCGCGAGATCGAACAGATCGGCGCCGATCGCATCAAGCTCAATCAGGATCTGATCGACACTGCGGCGCGCCTGCGCGGCGTCGAAACCAGCATCGGCGCCACCGAAGCCCGTTTGAAGCCGCTCGACGACAACGAAGCCAGCATCCGCAAATCGCTCGACGGCCGCCGCGCCGTGATCGGCGAAGTGCTGGCGGCACTGCAGCGTGTCGGCCGCAGGCCACCGCCTGCGCTGATCGCCAGTCCCGAAGACGCTTTGCAATCGGTGCGCACCGCGATGGTGCTCGGCGCCGTGCTGCCGGAGATGCGCCACGAAGTCGAAGCGCTGGCCAACGATCTCACCGAGCTCGCCAATGTGCGCAAGAAGATCGCCGCCGAGCGCGATCGGCTCAAGACCGAACTGGCCTCGCTCGACGGCGAACGCGCCCGCATGACCGCGCTGGTCGACGAACGGCAAAAACAGCAGGCCGACCGCGAGCAGGCGCTCAACGCCGAACGCGCGCGGGCCGCCGATTTGGGCCGTCAGGTCGATAATCTCAAAGATTTGATCGGCAAGCTGGAAGCCGGCCTCGACCCTGCGATTCGTGACGCCCGCGAGGCCGCCCGCAGCGACAGCCGCCCGGCTTTGTCGGCATTTCGCGATCCGGGACGGTTAACCCCGGCGGTTGCCTTTGTTTCGCTGCGAGGTCGTGTTCCAATACCGGTTAACGGCGTCAAATTGAAAGAATTCGGTGCGCCGGACGGCATCGGAGGGCTGGAAAAGGGCGTTTCCATCGCTACCCGCGCCGGCGCCCAGGCTACCGCGCCGGCCGACGGCTGGGTGGTCTATGCCGGTCCGTTCCGCTCCTACGGACAACTCTTGATACTCAATGTCGGTGGCGGGTATCATGTCTTGCTCGCTGGGATGGATCGGATATCAGTTGATCTCGGACAGTTCGTGCTGGCCGGAGAACCCGTTGCGGTGATGGGAAGTGGCTCCCATATCGCGGCTATCCTCGCGACAGGTTCCAGCCAGCCGGTGCTTTATATCGAGTTTCGTAAGGACGGGGTTCCCGTTGATCCAGGCCCATGGTGGGCGGCTGGCGAAGGCGAAAAGGTTCGCGGATAATGCGCAAGATCTCACTCATTCTTCTCGGCGCGACGGCGGGAGCGGCGATGACGCTGCTCGTGGTGCAGCCGCGCACGATCATGATCGGCGCCAGCGCCAAGGCCGCGGTGGCCGACACCTACCGGCAGCTCAATCTGTTCGGTGATGTGTTCGAGCGCGTCCGCGCCGACTACGTCGAAAAGCCGGACGATCAGAAGCTGATCGAAACCGCGATCAACGGCATGCTGGCCGGCCTCGATCCGCACTCCAGCTACATGGACTCCAAGAGCTTCAAGGACATGCAGGTGCAGACCCGCGGCGAGTTCGGCGGTCTCGGCATCGAAGTCACGATGGAAGACGGCCTGATCAAGGTGGTGGCGCCGATCGACGAGACGCCGGCGTCGAAGGCCGGCGTGCTGGCCAACGACATCATCACCAAGCTCGATGATGAGCAGGTACAGGGCCTCACGCTCAATCAAGCGGTCGAGAAGATGCGCGGCCCGACCAACACCAAGATCAAGCTGACCATCATGCGCAAGGGCGCCGACAAACCGGTCGAATTGACGCTCATCCGCGACGTGATCCGCGTGCGCGCGGTGCGCTCGTCCGTCGAAGGCGACGACATCGGCTACATCCGCATGACGCAATTCAACGAGCAGACCACCGACGGCCTCAAGAAGGCGATCGTCGATATCTCGGCCAAGGTGAGCAAAGACAAGCTCAAGGGCTACGTGCTCGATCTGCGCAACAATCCGGGCGGCCTGCTCGATCAGGCGATCTCGGTGTCGGATGCTTTCCTGCAGAAAGGCGAGATCGTCTCCACCCGCGGCCGCAATGCCGAAGAGACGCAGCGCTTCAACGCGCGGCCGGGCGACCTGACTGACGGCAAGCCGGTGATCGTGCTGATCAACGGCGGTTCCGCCTCGGCGTCGGAAATCGTCGCCGGCGCGCTGCAGGATCACCGCCGCGTCACCGTCGTCGGCACCCGCTCGTTCGGCAAGGGTTCGGTGCAGACCATCATCCCGCTCGGCTCCGGCAACGGCGCGCTGCGGCTGACCACGGCGCGCTACTTCACGCCGTCCGGCCGCTCGATCCAGGCCAAGGGCATCACGCCCGACATCGAAGTGCTGCAAGACCTGCCGGAGGACATCAAGGCCAAGACCGACACCAGCACCAAGGGCGAAGCCTCGCTGCGCGGCCATCTCAAGGGCGATGAAGGCAAAGAGCAGACCGGCTCGCAGTCTTACGTGCCGCCGGACCCGAAGAACGACAAGGCGCTGATCATGGCGGAAGAGCTGCTGCGCGGCACCCAGGTCAATTCGGCCTTCCCGCCGAGCGGCAAGTCGACCGTTCCGAACTAAACGGGTGCCACATCGGAATATTACGCGGGGCGGTCGAAAGGCCGCCCCGTTCGATTCCGGGACCGCCCAGCCCGGATTCGGCGCGTGGTACACTGAGCGAATGATTCGGAAAGTCTGGTCGCGAGGATATTGACCGTGGCATCGGATGACCTGAACGCCCCCCTCGGCCAGGACAAGAAAAAGAAGCGGCTGCCGAAGCTGCCGCTGTCCGGCCCGCAAATCATGGCCAGCGTGCTCGGCCTGTCAGGGCTGGTGGTCGTGGCCTGGGCTCTGTTCGTCAACGATCCCCTCGGCGGCGAGCCGACCGCGGTGGTATCCGCCAAATTGCCCGGTGCGCAGGCCAAGCCGGACGCCGATGGTGACGGCAAAGAGCACGCCCGTCACGACGGCGCTAAGGGCGCGCCAGCCGACGCCGTGGCGGAAGCGACGGCCAAAGCGGCCATTCCGCCGCCGGGCAGCAAGACCGTCACGATCATCGATGGCTCCAGCGGCCAGCACCAAGACATCGTCATTCCCGGCAATCAGGCTGGCGAGTCCGCCGCGCCGAAATCGAGCATCGACCAGAAATTGCTGGACACCACGCGGCACGGCGCCGCTCCGAAAATCGCGGCGGACGGCACCCGACCGTCGGCCGCCTATGCGCGGCCGCGGGTGCTGCCGGCCAACCGCAAGGATGCGCCGCGCATCGCCATCGTGATCGGCGGCATCGGCATCAGCGCGTCCGGCACCGCCGACGCCTTCACCAAGCTGCCGGCGCCGGTGAGCTTCGCGGTGGCGCCCTACGGCGTCGATCTCGACAAACTGGCGGAACGCGCCCGCGGCGAAAACCACGAGGTGCTGCTGCAGGTGCCGATGGAGCCGTTCGATTACCCCGACAACGACCCCGGGCCGCAGACGCTGCTGACCACGCTCAGCGGCGAGCAAAATGTCGATCGCCTGCAATGGCTGATGAGCCGGATGCAGGGCTATGTCGGGCTCACCGGATTCATGGGCGGGCGTTTCAGCTCGTCCGACCAGGCGCTGACGCCGGTGTTGCGCGAGACCGCCAAGCGCGGGCTGATCTACGTCGACGACGGCTCGTCGCCGCGCAGCGTCGCCGGCCAGGTCGCCGGCAGCCAAGGTCTGCCCTTCGCCAAGACCGATCTGGTGCTCGACGAGACTCCGACCGCCGTCGAGATCGACCGCGCGCTGGCGCGGCTCGAATTGCTGGCCCGCGATAACGGCAGCGCCGTCGGCATGGCCACCGCGCAGCCGGGCACCATCGCGCGCATCGCCGAATGGGCCAAGACCGTCGAGAGCCGCGGCTTCGTGCTGGTGCCGGTCACGATGGTGGCGATCAAGGCGAAGTCATCGTAACGTCGCTTTTGCGCGCAACAGAGTTTGCGCTGAAGTGACGGAACGCGAATGTCAACCTACGACTCCCTCCCCTACCGCCCCTGCGCCGGCGTCACGGTGTTCAACCGCGACGGCCTCGTCTTCGTCGGCCGCCGCACCGACGGCCCCGAGCACACCGACGACACCCACGTCTGGCAGATGCCGCAGGGCGGCATCGACGACGATGAGGATCCGTACAAAGCCGCGTTGCGCGAGCTGTACGAGGAGACCAACATCCGTTCGGTGGAGAAGCTCGGCGAAGTCCCCGAGTGGCTGACCTACGATATTCCGCGCGACATTCTCGGCGGCGCCTGGAGAGGGAAATATCGCGGCCAGAAGCAGAAATGGTACGCGCTGCGTTTTACCGGCGACGACAGCGAGATCAACGTCGCGCAGCCGGGCGGCGGCCATCACGAAGCGGAATTCCTCGGCTGGCGCTGGGTTGAAATGCGCGAGCTGCCGGGCCTGGTAGTGCCGTTCAAGCAGCAGACGTATGAGCGGGTGGTGAAGGAATTCGCAAAATTCGCGCGAGCCTAACGGCGCGGCGTTAGTGCATCGCCGTGCCGGTCAGGTGGCGATCGACCGTCTTGTAGTGATCGAGCCGCGTGATCAGTTTGTCGAGCTCGGAACCAGGCTCGGTCTTGCCGATACGCTGTTCCAACTCACCGATACGGGTCGCAATCATGGCGCGATCGATGTCGGCGACGTCCTCGGCCACGTCCGCCAGAATGGTCAGTCCGGCCGCCGAGACTTCGGCGAAGCCGCCGAGCACGACGATCTTGCGCTCACCGCCGGCCGCGAAAACGGTCAGGATGCCTGGCCTCACCGTCGACACGAACGGCGCATGACCCGCCAGCACACCGAAGTCGCCCTCTGCTCCGGGAACGTCAACTTGTTCGACGTCACCCGAGAACAGAAGCTTTTCCGGCGAAACCAATTCGAAATGGAACGTGGCCATGATCTTTTACTTGTCCGAAGTTACGCCGCTTCCGCCGCGAGCTTCTTGCCCTTCTCGATCGCCTCATCGATGTTGCCGACCATGTAGAAGGCGGCTTCCGGCAGGTGATCGTACTTGCCTTCCACCAGGCCCTTGAAGCCCTTGATGGTGTCGGCGAGATCGACCAGCTTGCCGGGCGAACCGGTAAACACTTCGGCGACGAAGAACGGCTGCGACAGGAAGCGCTCGATTTTGCGGGCGCGCGACACGGCGAGTTTGTCCTCTTCCGACAACTCATCCATGCCGAGAATGGCGATGATGTCCTGCAGCGCCTTGTAGCGCTGCAACACCTGCTGCACCTGACGGGCGACGGCGTAGTGTTCTTCGCCGACGATCAGCGGCGACAGCATGCGCGAAGTCGAGTCGAGCGGGTCCACCGCCGGATAGATGCCCTTGGCGGCGATGTCGCGCGACAGCACGGTGGTCGCGTCCAAGTGCGCGAACGAAGTTGCCGGCGCAGGGTCGGTCAAGTCGTCGGCCGGCACGTAAATGGCCTGCACCGAGGTGATCGAACCCTTGGTCGTGGTGGTGATGCGTTCCTGCAGCGCGCCCATGTCGGTGGCGAGCGTCGGCTGATAGCCCACCGCCGAAGGAATGCGGCCCAAGAGCGCCGACACTTCCGAGCCGGCCTGGGTGAAGCGGAAGATGTTGTCGACGAAGAACAACACGTCCTGGCCCTGATCGCGGAAATATTCCGACAGCGTCAGGCCGGTCAGGCCGACGCGGGCGCGCGCGCCCGGCGGTTCGTTCATCTGGCCGAACACCAGGGCGCACTTGGAGCCTTCGCCACCGCCCTTCTTGTTGACGCCGGATTCGATGAACTCGTGATAAAGATCGTTGCCTTCGCGGGTACGCTCGCCGACGCCGGCAAACACCGAGTAACCGCCGTGGGCTTTCGCGACATTGTTGATCAGTTCCTGAATCAGCACGGTCTTGCCGACGCCAGCGCCGCCGAACAGGCCGATCTTGCCGCCCTTGGCATAAGGCGCCAGCAGGTCGACGACCTTGATGCCGGTGACCAGAATCTGCGCTTCCGTTGATTGCTCGGTATAGGCCGGCGCTTCGGCGTGGATCGGGCGGCGTTCGTCCGACTGCACCGGACCGGCTTCGTCGATTGGCTCGCCGATGACGTTGATGATGCGGCCCAACAGGCCGGGGCCGACCGGCACCGCGATCGGGATGCCGGTGTCGGTCACCGCCTGGCCGCGCACCAGACCCTCGGTGATGTCCATCGAGATGGTGCGCACCGTCGATTCGCCGAGATGCTGGGCGACTTCGAGCACCAGCTTGTTGCCGCCGTTCGTGGTCTCGAGCGCGTTCAAGATCGCGGGCAGGTCGCCCTCGAACTGCACGTCGACGACGGCGCCGATGACCTGGGTGATCTTGCCGGTTGCGTTCTGCGGTGTGGCCATATCGTCCTCGTTACCTGAAATTAAAGCGCCTCGGCGCCGGAGATGATCTCGATCAGTTCCTTGGTGATCATCGCCTGACGCGTACGGTTATAAGTGAGTGTCTGCTTGCGGATCATTTCGCCCGCGTTGCGGGTGGCGTTGTCCATCGCGCTCATGCGCGCGCCCTGCTCGGAGGCGGCGTTTTCCAACAGCGCGCGGAACACCTGGATCGACAGATTGCGCGGCAGCAGGTCGCCGAGGATTTCCTCTTCCTCCGGCTCGTATTCATAGGCCGCCGACGCGCCGGCTTCCTTCGCGACCGGCGCGAATACCGGCGGAATGACCTGCAGCGCAGTCGGGATCTGCTGGATCACCGACTTGAAGCGCGAGAAGAACACTGTCGCGATATCGAATTCGTTATTGTCGAAGCGCGCGACGATCTTGTCGGCGACCATCTGCGCCTGGGCAAAGCCCATCTGCTTGACGCCGCGCAGTTCCACGACTTCGATGATGTATTTGCCATAGAGGCGGCGCAGTTGGTCGGCGCCCTTGCGGCCGACGCAGAGAACCTTGACCTCTTTGCCCTGGTTCACCAGCGTATTGATATGCTCGCGCGCCAGACGGACGATCGAAGAGTTGAAGGCGCCGCACAGGCCGCGTTCGGCGGTGCAGACCACCAGCAGATGAACTTTATCGGCGCCGGTGCCGGAGAGCAGGCGCGGCGCGGAATCGCTGCCGGCAACGCCCGCGGCGATATTGCCCAGCACGCGGTCCATGCGCTCGGCGAACGGGCGCGCGGCTTCCGCCGCCACCTGCGCCCGGCGCAGCTTGGAGGCCGCGACCATCTGCATGGCCTTGGTGATCTTTTGCGTCGCCTTGGTGGAGGCGATGCGAACCCGCATGTCTTTGAGGGAGGCCATATTTTCTCAGTCGCCCTTAGCCGAAACGCTCGTCTCGATTGTCGTGATCACGTGCAGCAGATTATTAGGTGAAGCTCTTGGCGTAGCCTTCGACCGCATCCTTGAGCTTGGCTTCGTCGTCCTTGGACAAGTCGCCGCTCTTGCGGATGCTGTCGAGCAAATCGGCGTGCTTGGTGCGCAGCAACGTCAGCAGACCGCTTTCGAAAGCGCGCACGCGCGAGACTTCGAACTTGTCGAGGTAGCCGTTGACGCCGGCGTAGATCACGCCGACCTGCTCTTCCATCTTCAGCGGCGAGAACTGCGGCTGCTTCAATAGCTCGGTCAAACGCGCGCCGCGCGCCAACATGCGCTGGGTGGTGGCGTCCAAGTCGGAACCGAACTGCGCGAAGGCGGCCATTTCGCGATACTGCGCGAGTTCGCCTTTGATCTTGCCGGCGACTTTCTTCATCGCCTTGGTCTGCGCGGCCGAGCCGACGCGCGACACCGACAGACCGACGTTCACCGCCGGACGGATGCCCTGATAGAATAGGTCGGTTTCCAAGAATATCTGGCCGTCGGTGATCGAAATCACGTTGGTCGGAATGTAGGCCGACACGTCGTTGGCCTGCGTTTCAATGACCGGCAGCGCGGTCAGCGAACCGCCTTTCATGCTGTCGTTCATCTTGGCGGCGCGCTCGAGCAGGCGCGAGTGAAGATAGAACACATCGCCGGGATAGGCTTCGCGACCCGGCGGACGGCGCAGCAAGAGCGACATCTGACGAGAGGCGACGGCCTGCTTCGACAGATCGTCATAGATGATGACGGCGTGCATGCCGGTGTCGCGGAAGTATTCGCCCATGGTGCAGCCGGAGAACGGCGCCAGGAAGTGCCTCGGCGCCGGATCGGACGCGGTGGCGGCGATGACGATCGAATAATCGAGCGCGCCCTGTTCCTCGAGC
>CAIRGJ010000004.1 GCA_903878085.1 uncultured Hyphomicrobiales bacterium
CGCGCTGCGCAGCGCCCGGGACAGGGTTAGATCTTCCGGAAAATAAAATACGCCGGGGTGCGGCCTTCGCGGATCGCCTTGGCTTCGTAGCGCGTTCGGGAAAAGCCGTCCCAGGGCTTGCGCCAATCGTCGGCGCATTCCGCCGTCCAGACAAAATCCTTCGACCGCATCACCCGCGCCAGCGCATAGGCCGCGTAGCTGGCGATATCGGTCGCGAACCGCAGCTCGCCGCCGGGTTTCAGGATGCGCGCCAGCCGCACCAGATTGTCGTCCTGGATGAAGCGCCGTTTCCATTGCCGCCGCTTCGGCCAGGGATCGGGATAGAGCAGGTCGATGCGCGTGAATGCCGCGTCGGGCAGCCAGTCGAGCAACTCGCTGGCATCGCCGAAATGCAGGCGGATATTGGTGAGGTCGTTGTCCTCGATGGCGACCAGCGCCTTGCCGATGGCGTTGAGGAAGCCGTCGGCGCCGATGAAGCCGCATTCGGGGTGCGCCAAAGCCTGCGCGATCAGATGCTCGGCGCCGCCAAAGCCGATTTCCAGGCGCAGCGTGGCAGGCGTGTGCGGAAACAACGTGGCCAGATCGGCGGGGGCGGGCTTGGTCAGATCGAGCGCGAGCGCCGGCAAAAGCGTGTCGAACAGCTCGGCCTGCCGCGCTTTCAGCGGGTGGCCCTTGCGCCGCCCGAAGAAGGCGCGTTGCGATGCTGGTGCGTCGTCGTCCATGGCCGTCATGCCCTGCCGGGCATCCGTCTTTCGTTCATCCGACTATCAAAGACAGAAATGGCCGGGACAAGCCCGGCCATTTCGCAAGTCATTAAGTGCTGGATCCCCGCCTTCGCGGGGATGACCGGCTAACAGCCCGTCATTTCAGCGCGCTGCGGATCGCCGCCGCGAGGTCGGTCTTTTCCCAGGAGAAGCCGCCGTCCTTGTCAGGAGCGCGGCCGAAATGGCCATAGGCCGCGGTGCGCCGGTAGATCGGCTTGTTCAGCTTGAGGGTGCGGCGGATGTTGGTGGGCGTCAGGCGGAACAACTCGGGCAGAATCTTCTCGAGCTTCTTCTCATCGACCTTGCCGGTGCCGTGCAGATCGACCAGCACCGACATCGGGTCGGCGACGCCGATCGCATAGGCGACCTGAATGGTGCAGCGGTCGGCAACGCCGGCGGCCACCACGTTCTTGGCGAGGTAGCGCGTGGCGTAAGCGGCCGAACGGTCGACCTTGGTCGGGTCCTTGCCGGAGAAAGCGCCGCCGCCGTGCGGGGCATAGCCGCCGTAGGTGTCGACGATGATCTTGCGGCCGGTGAGGCCGCAATCGCCGTCGGGACCGCCGACCACGAAGTTGCCGGTCGGGTTGACCAGGAAGTCGGACGGCCTGCTCGGCATCCAGCCCTTCGGCAGTGCGGACTCGACCGCGGATGCGATCATGTCCTTGACCATGCCGGGCGTGTACTTCTTGCCGTTGCGGCTTTTCTCATTGTGCTGGGTCGATACCACGACCTTGGTGCAGCCGACCGGCTTGCCGTCGACGTACTTCACGGTGACCTGGCTCTTGGCGTCGGGTTGCAGGTCGAACAACTGACCGGCGCGGCGCTTGTCGGACAGCACCTTGAGGATCTTGTGTGCGAAATAGATCGGCGCCGGCATGAAGGAGTTCTTCTCGTAGACCTCGCTCTCGGTGCAGGCGAAGCCGAACATCATGCCCTGGTCGCCGGCGCCTTCTTCCTCGCCGCCCTTTTTCTTCTTGGCATTGACGCCCATCGCGATGTCGGGCGACTGGCCGTGCAGCAGCACCTCGACGTCGGCGCCGTAATAGGAGAAGCCGTCCTGGTCGTAGCCGATGTCCTTGACGACATCGCGCGCGATCTTGGTGATCAACTCGCGATTGACGACCGTCTTATCGCCGTGCTTGTGGAAGAACGGCGCCTGGCCGCGGCCTTCACCGGCGATGATAATCTTGTTGGTGGTGGTCAGCGTCTCGCAGCCGAGCCGCGTATTGACCTGGCTGTCGTCGGAGATGCCGAGCTTGATGTCGTTTTCGAGAAATGCATCGAGCACTGCGTCGGAAATCTGATCGCAGACTTTGTCCGGATGACCTTCGGAAACCGACTCGCTCGTGAAGAGAAAATTCTTATGCGCCACCGCTGAAACTCCTCCCGTGGCACGGGACTACCGCCGTGCCGATTGAATTCGGGGTGTTTCTTGCAGTGACTGACGTCGAGGTCAAGATGCGGGCAGATATGGGCAGCTGCCTCGCAGGTTGAGCGATCACTCTTCTCCGGCGATCTGCTCCACCAGATCGACAATGCGCCGGCGCAGCTTGCTGTTCTTGATCTTCATAAACGACTTGGTCAGCGACAGTCCGTCGGACGTGGCGAGGAAGTCGGACACATAGGCCGGCGACGGGGCTTCCCCCAAGCCGCCGACATGACCCGGCATGTTGGGCGCGCCTTCGAAGAAGAAAGACACCGGCACCTGCAGGATATTGGAAATCTGCTGGAGGCGGCTGGCGCCGATCCGGTTGGTGCCCTTTTCGTACTTCTGTACCTGCTGGAACGTCAGGCCGAGAGCGTCGCCAAGCTTCTCCTGGCTCATGCTCAGCATCATCCGGCGCATGCGCACGCGCGAACCGACATGCTTGTCGATCGGATTGGGTGCTTTCTTAGCCATAAACATCTCCTATGGAACCATCGCGCTTGGTAATGTCACGATGCAGCGGGACATGCAATCGCTGAATTCTCGTAATCCGATACATGGCAAAAAAATTAAGTGAAAATTTGTAACGATATCAATCGGTTTCCGCATGGTCAAAATCCATGTCAGGACGCATAAGTCGGAGTTCTTATTGCATACATAACAACTTAGCCGGGAAATACTTAGAATTAATTCAATCTAGGCGCGTATCCGTCTGCGACCCACAACTATGAAACTTACTACCAGGGATAGAATCAAGGTGTAATCACCAACTATTTTATAAACGGTTGGCTCGACCGGATTGGGCAACCGCGAATCAAAAGACCCCTCCGCGCCCAACGGTAGGAAATTAATCACACGCCCGACCGGATCGATCACCGCGGAAATTCCAGTATTGGCCGCGCGCACCAAAGGCAGACCTTCGGCGATCGCCAGCACGCGGGCCTGCTGGAAATGCTGGTACGGCCCGGTGCTGATGCCGAACCAGCCGTCATTGGTCACATTCACCAGCCAGCCCGGCCGCTCGCCGGGCGGCACGGCGGCGCCGGGGAAGATGGCCTCGTAACAAATCAGCGGCAGCATTTTTGGCGCGCGCGGCACATCCATGGCGCGCCGGCGCCCGCCGGAGAGGAATCCGCCGACCTGTTTGGTGAGCTGCTGCAAACCGAGCTTTTCCAGCAGGCGCTGGAACGGCAGATACTCGCCGAACGGCACCAGATGCACTTTGTCGTAGATGCCCTGGATCGAGCCATCGGGGTCGATCACATAGACCGAGTTATAGGCGCGCGGATTCTCCGCGGTGGCGTTCGGCGCGGCGCGCACCGCGCCGGTGATCAGTTCGGTGCCCGGCTTCAGCAGGCCTGAAATCTGCGCCAGCGCGTCCGGCTCGCGCGTCAGGAAAAACGGGAAGGCCGCTTCCGGCCAAATGAGATGCGTGATGTCACGCAGGCCGTTCGAATCCGGTCCAGTGGCGCGATCGGACAGGCGCAGATAGCGCGCCATGACCTGCGCCTTGGCGGAGTAATTGAATTTGTCGTCCTGCGGCAGATTGGGCTGCATGACGCGCAGCATCACGCCGTTGGCAAACGTTGTCGGATGCAGCGCCAGCCGGGCGGCGCCGTAGATGGCAAAGCCCGCCAGGATCGCAAGCCCGATCAGCAGCGCGCGATAGGGACGCGGCGTATCGACGGCATCGTCGGCGAGCACCGCCGGCGTAGCGCAAATCGCCACGCATAAAAACGTCAGCGTCCAGATGCCAACCAGCGACACGCTTTGCGCCAGCGCCAGCGGCTGGGTCAGCGCGTAACCGAATGTGTTCCAGGGAAAACCGCTGAGCAGATGGCCGCGCAGCCACTCCGCGATGGTGACCATGGCGGCCAGCGCCAGCACACGCTCCGGCCCCCGCACCCAGATCAGCCGCGCGGCGGCGAGCCCCAATGCGGTGTACAGCGCGAGATAGGCCGGTAGGCCGGCCACCGCGACCGGCAGCAGCCAGCCGAAGGTCTTGGCATCGACCAGAAAGGCGTAGCCGATCCAATAAAGTCCGGCGACGAAGAAGCCGAATCCGAAACACCAGCCAGCAATCGCCGCCGTGATCGCGCCGCTCCAGCGGCCGGCGGCCGAACCGTCGACCAGCCAGACCAGCACCGAAAACGTAACGAAGAGTATTGGCCAGGCGTTGAACGGCGCCATCGCCAAGGCCGACGCGGCGCCGGCGACCAGGGCAATCGCGGCGCGCTGCCAGCCGGAGGCGAGCATGATCGAATGGCTGATGCGGGTCAGCGTCACGAGCGCTTGGCCGCCGGCGAACCGGCTGCTGGATTGCTGGATTCCTGCAAGGGCGTCTCGTCGAGCGGCAGCGTCGGCGGCGTGGTGCCGGCCAGCACCGCGTCCGGCTCGTCGCGCTTGCGCGGTTCGCGCAAGCGTTCGCGCCGCTCCTTGATACGGTTGATGCGCACCCGTTTGACGCGCCGCGGGTCGGCGTCGAGAACCTCGAATTCGAACAGCTTCGGGCCGGGGATGATCTGGCCGCGCAACGGCAGCCGTCCCGCAAGCGTCACCAGATAGCCGCCGAGCGTATCGACATCCTCGGCGGCGTCGCCGAGGTCGAGGTCGTGACCGACGATCGTCACCACATCCTCGAGTTTGGCGCGCGCATCGGCGATGTAGGAGCCGTCCGGCTGGCGCACCACGTCGGCTTCGGCGTCCTCATCGTGCTCGTCGGCGATTTCGCCGACGATCTGCTCGACGATATCCTCGATCGAGACAATGCCGTCGGTGCCGCCATATTCGTCGACCACCAGCGCCAGATGAATCTGCTTGGCCTGCATGCGCTCCAGCAGATCGATGACCCGCGCCGATGGCGGCACGAACAGAATTTCACGCACGATCTTGGCAGCCGACAGCGGCATCGCCAGATCGATGGCCTTGAAATCGAGCCCGGCCGGCAGCGGTTTCTTGCGCTTTTTGTTCTTTTCCGGATCGACCGCGGCATGCGCGGTCATGAAGGCGATCAGGTCGCGGATGTGCACCATGCCGATCGGATCGTCGAGTGTGTCGTTGTAGACCACCAGACGCGAATGGGCGGCGCTTTCGAAAATCCGCACCAGCTCGCCGATCTGGATGTCCTGCTGTACGGCAATGATATCCGCGCGGGGCACCATGACGTCGCCGACACGGCGTTCGCGCAGGCCGAGAATGTTCTTCAGCATCCGGCTTTCTTCCGGCGAGAAGCCGGATTCGCCAGGCGTCATATCGTCGAGCACGTCCTTGAGGTCGGCGCGGATCGAGCCCGGCTTCCAGCCGAACAGCGAGCGAAACGCGCGCACCAGCCAGTTGCCGCCGCCTTCGGCCGGCGGCAGCACCACCGGAAGATTGCGCGGCTCGAACGGCGCGTCGCCGGCGGAACTGGAGGTCGATAAGTCGCTGTCGGGCATGGCGGTCAGTGTTCGCCGCGGACAAGATCGCGGCCGAGATAGGGGTCGGGCAGCTTCATCGCGATCATGATCTTGCTTTCAAGCGCTTCCATGGCGTCGGCCTCGGAATCGGTCTGGTGATCGTAGCTGATGAGATGCAGAAAACCATGCACCGTGAGATGGGCGAGGTGATGCAGGAAAACCCTGTCTTCCTCATGACATTCCCGCGCCAGCGTCTCGTAGGCGATGATGATATCCCCGAACATCTTTTCGCCGGAGGCGCCGGCCGCCGCCGGAAACGACAGCACGTTGGTCGGCTTGTCGATGTTGCGCCATTCGCGGTTGAGGGTGCGGATCGCCGCGTCGTCGGTCAGCACGATGCTCACTTCGCCATCGCCGGTTGCGAGCGCGGCAGAGGCTGCTGCAATCGCCTCGCACACGGTCTGCTCCGCCACAGGCTGGGCGTCCCACAGCGGCGAAGCAACCTGAATATCGACCGACGGCGCGGCAGCGCGCCGCTTGCGGGCCGGGGTCATTTTCTTTCCTCGCGCGCTACGGTGCCGCGGTCATAGGCTTCGACGATGCGTCCGACCAGCTCGTGACGAATGACGTCTTGCGCTGTGAAGGCGACGTGGCCGATGCCCTCGATGCCGGCCAACAGCCGCACCGCTTCGGCCAGGCCCGACGGCTGGCCGTTGGGCAAATCGACCTGACTTGGGTCGCCGGTGACGATCATGCGGCTGTTTTCGCCAAGCCGGGTCAAAAACATCTTCATCTGCATCGAGGTGGTGTTCTGCGCCTCGTCGAGAATGACGCAGGCGTTCGACAGCGTGCGGCCGCGCATGAAGGCGAGCGGCGCGATTTCGATGTCGCCGCTTTCCAGTGCGCGCTCGACGATGCGCACGTCCATCAGATCGTGCAGCGCGTCGTAGATCGGCCGCAGATAGGGATCGACCTTCTCGCGCATGTCGCCGGGCAGGAAGCCGAGCCGCTCGCCGGCCTCCACCGCCGGTCGCGACAGGATGATGCGGTCGACTTCCTTACGCTCGTACATCTGAATGGCTTGCGCCACCGCGAGCCAGGTCTTGCCGGTGCCGGCGGGGCCGGCGCCGAACACCAGCGAATAGCGCTTGAGCGCGCGAATATAGGCGTCCTGCGCCGCGGTGCGGGCGCGCACCGGACGCTTGCGCAGATTGATCTCCTCGAAGGCGCCGCGGCCGCTGGCCGGGTCGAAGTCGAACAGCGAGCCTTGCGCGATGGCTTGGCGGATCGCGCCTTCGACGTCGCCGGACGACAATTCATGACCGCGCTTCAGGTTTTCGTACAGGCCTTCAAGCACGCGGCGCCCCTGCTCGCAGGTGCCGCGTGAACCGTTGATGGTGACGTGATTGCCGCGCTGTTCGGCAACGACGCCAAGGCGCCGTTCGATCAGCGCGAGATTCTGGCCGTATTGGCCGAACAGCACCGAGGCAAGCTTGTTGTCCTCGAAGGCGAGCACGATCTGTGTAGTCGCCGTCTCTTCGGAGACGGCGGCAGGCGGAATCACGGAATCCGATGTTCGCAAGGTGGGGCTCAAGCTCCTGCTGCGGCCAAGACCGGCGCGTAAGCGGTCCGTTCGGCGCCATCGCCGAACAGCGTATTGGTTCCAGTGCCGGTGATCTTCACGGCCAGCACCGTTCCGATCAGTTCAGGCCGCGCCATGACCTGCACTGTTTGCAAATATGGGGTTTTGCCGACCAATTGCCCAGGGAGGCGGCCGGGCTTTTCCAGCAGCACCTCGGCCGTTTTGCCGACGAAACTGGCGTTAAACCCCCGCCATTGCGCGGTAATCAGGCTCTGGAGCCGGAGCAGGCGCTCGTGGCTCTCGGCCGCCGGAACCTGATCTGCCATGTCGGCGGCCGGCGTCCCAGGCCGCGGCGAATAGACAAAGCTGTAGGCGCCGCCGTAGCCGACCTCTTCGACCAGCGACAGCGTATCGTGGAATTCGGCTTCGGTCTCGCCGGGAAAGCCGACGATAAAATCGGACGTAAAAGCGATGTCGGGCCGTATGGCGCGCAGCCGCGCGATCACGTCGAGATATTGTTGCCGCGTGTGCTTGCGGTTCATCGCCGCCAGAACGCGGTCGGAGCCGGACTGCACCGGCAAATGGATCGACGGCATCAGCGCCGGCAGATCGCAGTGGGCTTCGATCAGATCGTCGTTCATATCGAGCGGATGGCTGGTGGTGTAGCGCAGCCGCACGATGCCGGGCACTTGCGCCAGGCGGCGCAGCAACCGTCCGAGCGTTGCGGCGCGGCCGTCTTCGCCGTCGCCGTGATAGGCGTTCACGTTTTGCCCGATCAGCGTCACCTCGCGTACGCCGGCTGCGGCGAGGCGTTCGACGTCGCCAACGATCTTCATGACCGGACGTGAAATCTCGGCGCCGCGTGTATAGGGCACCACGCAGAAGGTGCAGAACTTGTCGCAGCCTTCCTGCACCGTGACGAAGGACGTGACACCGCGCTTGGCAATCGCCGCGCGCGACGGCGGCGTTAGCGCATCGAATTTATCCTCGACCGGAAATTCCGTGTCGACGATCCGCTCGTCCTTCCGCAGCCGCGCGATCATGCCGGGCAGGCGGTGATAGTTCTGCGAGCCGACGACAAGATCGACCGCGCTGGCGCGCTTCGTGATTTCCTCGCCCTCGGCCTGTGCCACGCAGCCGGCGACCGCTATCAACATTTCGCGGCCCTGCGCCGCGGCAGCTTCCTTGAATTCGCGCACACGGCCGATCTCGGAATAGACCTTGTCGACCGCCTTCTCGCGGATGTTGCAGGTGTTGAGGATAACGAGATCGGCCTCGGCAATGTGGGTGGTCTCGGTGTAGCCGGCCGGCGCCAACGCGTCCGCCATACGATGCGAATCGTAGACGTTCATCTGGCAGCCAAACGATTTGACGTGGACTTTGCGGGGATTGCTCATGCCATCTCGATGCGAACAATAAGTATTTTAGCGGACCCGGCCGGGCTTGTCCCGGGCCTTCCAAGTCATTGATTTAAATTAGTTTTACGAATGCGCCCGGGCCGGGTGGGTGCGGCCGGTCAAGGTCGCGGCGGTAATCTTGCGCACCGCGCCTTCCAGCGTCTTGGCCAGGACCTTGCGGTCCGAACTGGCGTCTGCAGCGACCGGTTCGCCATAGCTCACCACGGCGTCGATGGCGCCGCGCGCGATCAACGCCGAAATGTGCGGCATGAAGTCGAGGTCGCCGTACCATGCCACGGTCGGGCGGTGCTGGCGGCCCATCGGGATGCCGTTCAATCCCGTGTAGCAGATCGACATCGGCTGAATCAGGATGCCACGCTCCGAGCGCGCGGCGGCTTCCCTGACCGCGCCGATCAGCGCCGAGCGGAACGGCAGCACGCGGTTGCCGTCGCTCGAAGTGCCTTCGGCGAACAGCACCACCGAGGTGCCGTTGGCCAGGCGGTCGACGATATCGGCGATGGCGTCGCCGGTCTGCTGCCGGCGCGAGCGGTCGACGAAGATCGTGCGCTGCGACTTCGCCGCGGTACCGACCAGCGGCCAATTGCCGATTTCGCTTTTCGATACGTAGGCAATCGGCGCGATCGAGCCGATCACCAGAATGTCGGCCCACGACACATGGTTGGAGACGAACAGCACCGCGCGGTCGCGCACCGGCTCGCCGACCACGCGCACACGAAGCCGCAGCGCGGTGCACAGCGCGCTGTAATAGCGCACGCCGATCGTGCCCCAGCCCGGCGCGTTGAGCTTGCGCAGCACCCACTGAAAGAAAATCAGCATCGGCGTTATGATGAAAAATAACACCGCGACCAAAGGACCGCGCATCAGCTTTTGTTCTTCTCGTCGGTGAGCGGCACGGCGTAGAGCTCGAGCCGGTGATCGACCAGTTTATAGCCGAGCTTGCGCGCGACTTCCGCCTGCAGCCGTTCGATCTCTTCCGATCGGAATTCGATCACTTCGCCGCTGCGCAGATTGATCAGATGGTCGTGGTGGGCTTCCGTCGCGGTTTCGTAGCGCGCGCGGCCCTCGCGGAAATCGTGCCGCTCGATGATGCCGGAATCCTCGAACAGCCGCACGGTGCGGTAGACCGTGGAAATCGAGATCCGGTCGTCGACCTTGGCGCAGCGCCGGTACAATTCCTCGACGTCGGGATGATCCTCGGACGAGGCCAGCACGCGCGCGATGACGCGCCGCTGCTCGGTCATGCGCATGCCTTTGGCGGCGCATAGAGCCTCGATATTACGTCTTTCTGAGATGGCTTTTTCCGGCGCGGTCACTTCTAGGATCTCCTCCTGCGCCCTCATATCATATTTTGTACGGAGAGCCTGCGATACAGCAATTAGGCAATATCCCGGCGCAGCACCAGCGCCGCAGCGGGTTTGGCCCCGGGTGCGGCATAATAATTGGGCCGTCGCGATATTTCATGAAAACCGGCGCGCTGATAAAGCCGGATCGCGGGCTTATTATGCTCGTCGACTTCCAGAAACACGGTGCGGCAGCCCAGCCCCGCCAGCCGCCGCAGATGCAGCGTCAACAGATTGCGGGCCAGCCCGCGGCCGCGCCGGGCGCCGGCGACCGCGACCGACAGGATTTCCGCTTCATCCTCGACCTGCCGCGACATGATGAAACCGACCAGTTTGCCGCTCACGGTGGCACGGTGCGCGACCACATGGCGGTCGATCAGCAGGCCTTCGACCTCCTGCTCGCTCCAGCCGCGCCGGAACGAAGCGGCGTGCAGCGGCGCAATCGCTGCGGCGTCGCGGCTGCTCGCTTCCGACAGCACCGGCTCGGCGCGCGCAAACAGATTGCGCAGGAAGCCGATCATCGGCGCGCCAGTTGCGCGGCGTTCTGTGGCTGAGCGTCCGGCGCGCGCAGGTACAGCGGCTTCGGCGGCGTCCCGGTCTCGGTCGCGGCGGCGCCGAGCCGCGCCACCCATTCGATATCGGGCGCATTGAGCGGATCGACCGAACTGGGCGCGCGTTCGCCTGGCGGCCATGCCGCCGCCAGAAGTTTGGCGCCGGTGCCAATCAGCCGCGGCGCGCCGGTCGAGGCAAAGCGCAGCGCTTCGCGCAGCGGCACCAGCCGCGCCGTCACCAGCGTGCGGCCGCCGGGTCCGAAGGCTTGCAGGTAGACGTGATCGTGCCGCGCATCGATCACCGCCACCACTGGCAGCGTGTCGTCGTCGTCGATCAGGGGCGCGGCGTAAGCAGCGAGCGTGGACAGGCCGACGGCGGCCTTGCCGGTCGCCAGCGCGATGCCGCGTGCGGCCGCGATGCCGACGCGCAATCCGGTAAAGCTGCCGGGCCCGGTGGTGACCGCGATGCGGTCGATCTCGGTAAAGGTGACGCGCGCGCGATCCATCACGCGCGCGATCATCGGGATCAGCGCCTCGGCATGGCCGCGCACCATCGGCAGCGTTTCATGGATGGCAGCGCCATCTTGTTCGGTGTCGAACACGGCGGCCGAGCAGGCCTCCAGTGCGGTGTCGATGGCGAGAATGCGCATGAAGCAATTCTAACACTGTTTTTCGTCATGGCCGGGCTTGTCCCGGCCATCCACGTCTTTGTTGCCCCTCCAAAACGTGGATGCCCGGCACATAGGCGAGCTAAGCGACGCCGTCCTACGGACGGCTATGTCCGGGCATGACGACGTCTCAGATTGGTGATGGCTGCTTAAACTGGCCGGATTTCGACCACTTCAGGCACGAAATGCTTGATCAGGTTCTGGATGCCGTGCTGCAGCGTCGCGGTCGAGGACGGGCAGCCGGAGCAGGCGCCCTTCATCTGCAGGAACACGATGCCTTCCTTGTAGCCCTTGAAGGTGATGTCGCCGCCGTCGCCGGCCACCGCCGGGCGCACCCGGGTCTCGATCAGATCCTTGATGATGGCGACCGTCTCGGCGTCCTTGGTGTCGAAGAATTCATCGCCGTCGCCTTCCGGCGCCTGCGCATCGGTCGCCACCAGGGCAGCGCCCGAAATGTAGTGTTCCATGATGGCGCCGAGAACCGCCGGCTTGATCTGCGGCCACTCGCCGTCGCTTTTGGTCACCGAGATGAAATCGGAACCGAAAAACACGCCGTTGACGTTTGGGATATCGAATAGCCGCGTCGCCAGCGGAGATTGGCTGGCTGCTTCCTTGGTCGGCATGTCGAGGGTGCCGGCGTCGAGCACGGCGCGGCCGGGCAGGAATTTCAACGTCGCCGGATTGGGCGTGGCTTCGGTCTGGATGAACATGTGGCTCTCCTTGCGGGGTTAAGGCCCGTGGATGGCGTGTATCCCGAATAAATGGGCCTTGCCGGGGGCAAGGTCAACCGGCTCACGACATCGCGTCGATGTCTTCGTCGCTGAGATGGCCGGGGATGACTGCCACCGGGATCGGAAATTCGCCCGCGGTCTTGGCTAGATTGCTGATCAGCGGCCCCGGGCCTTCCTTGCCGGTGCTGGCCGCCAGCACCAGGATGCCGATGTCGGTGTCCTCGTCGATCACCGTGGTGATCTGCTCGGTGGTGTCGCCCTCGCGGATCACCCGGTCCGGCGTGATGCCGGCGATCGCCTGGCAACGCGCGCTGAACTTGTCGAGCACCGCGTTGGCCGCTTCCATCGCTTCAGCCTGCATGATGTCGGCGACGCCGAGCCACTGCTGATTGCGATCGGCGGTCTCGATCACGCGCAGCATGACGATCTGCGACATGGTGCGGCCGGCGCGCTTGGCCGCCCAATAGACCGCGCGCTCGCACTCTTCGGTATCGTCGATGACGACGAGGTACTTGCGCTTGTGCCCGGCCTCGAAGCTGCGGCGTTTGTTGTTCATCCGGGAATGGTGGCACGGCCGGTGCCGAGACGACAAGGTAGGTGTGTCTTTAGCGCCGGACGAACCCGACGATGTCCTTGACCGCCTTCATGGTTTCGGCGGCGATGACCTGCGCGCGCGCCGAGCCGTCGGCCAAGATAGAATCGATATAGACCGGGTCTTGCACCAGCTTTTTCATTTCCGCACCGATCGGCCCCAACTTGGCGACCGACAGATCGACCAGCGCCGCCTTGAAAGCGGAGAATTGCGCGCCGCCGAATTCGCGCAGCACGTCGGCTTTGGTGGTGCCTTGCAGCGCTGCATAGATGCCGACCAGATTGTCGGCCTCGGGGCGCGGCTCCAGGCCCTTCTCTTCGCTCGGCAACGCTTCCGGGTCGGTTTTCGCCTTGCGGATTTTCTGCGCGATGGTGTCGGCGTCGTCGGTCAGATTGATGCGCTAATAATCCGACGGCTCCGACTTCGACATTTTCTTCGAGCCGTCGCGCAGCGACATCACCCGCGTCGCCGGACCCTGGATGATCGGCTCGGGCTGCGGGAAGAACGTTTCGCCGAAACCATGCGCATGGATCGACGACGCGAAGTCAACATTGAATTTCTGCGCAATGTCGCGTGCCAGTTCGAGATGCTGCTTCTGATCCTCGCCGACCGGTACGTGGGTAGCGCGGTAGACCAGAATGTCGGCGGCCATCAAATTCGGATAGGCGTAGAGACCGACCGAGACGTTCTCGCGGTCCTTGCCGGCCTTCTCCTTGAACTGGGTCATGCGGTTGAGCCAGCCGAGGCGGGCGACGCAATTGAACACCCAGGCGAGCTCGGCGTGCTCGGCGACCTGGCTCTGGTTGAAGATGATCTGCTTTTTCGGGTCGATGCCGCAGGCCAGAAACGCCGCGGTCACCTCGCGCGTGGCGCGCGGCAGCTCGGCGGGGTCCTGCCACACCGTGATGGCGTGCAGATCAACCACGCAATAGATGCAGTCATAGGTATCCTGCAACGCGACGAATTTTACAATCGCGCCGAGGTAATTGCCGAGGTGCAGATTGCCGGTCGGCTGCACGCCGGAAAATACGCGTTCCTTGAACGCCATCGAAACTTCCTCTCGAGCGCGAATTGTCAGGGTGCAATGCCACGCCGGACCGGCGCGGCGCAAGAGCTTTGCACCCTGCGGCACTGCGACCTCCGCCGCATGGCGGTCATATGTCTTTCCTACATTGCCTCGGCACGCCCGGCGGTTATAGTGCCGGTTCTCACCCAGAGGTCATCATGGCTGCTTCCCGCTACGACGTGCTCGGCATCGGCAATGCCATTGTTGACGTCATCGCCCGCGCCGAGGACGATTTCCTCGTTGCCCACGGCATGAACAAAGGTTCCATGGCGCTGATCGACGAGCCGCGCGCCGCGAAGATTTACGAGGCCATGGGCCCGGCGACGGAAAGCTCGGGCGGGTCGGCGGCCAATACCATTGTCGGCGTTTCCAGCTTCGGCGGCCGCGCCGCCTTTGTCGGCAAGGTCAGGGACGACGCGCTCGGCCATGTCTTCACCCACGATATTCGCGCCGCCCGGGTCGGTTTCGACACGCCGCCGGCGTCGGACGGCCCCTCGACCGCGCGCTGCTACATCATGGTCACGCCCGACGGCGAGCGCACCATGAATACCTTTCTCGGCGCCGCGCAGGACCTGCATCCGAAAGACATCGACGAGGCGACGATCGCGGCCTCGGCGGTGATCTACCTCGAAGGCTATTTGTGGGACCCGCCCCACGCCAAGGCCGCCTTCGTCAAGGCCGCCGAAATCGCGCACAAATCCAACCGCAAAGTGGCGCTGACGCTGTCGGACTCGTTCTGCGTCAGCCGCTATCGCGCGGAATTTCTCAATCTGATCCGCAAAGGCACCGTCGACATTGTTTTCGCCAACGAAAGCGAATTGCTCAGTCTCTACGAGACGGCGGATTTCGACACCGCGGTGAAGGCTTTGCGCGGCGAAGCCAAGCTCGCCGTGGTGACGCGCAGCGAAAAGGGCTGCGTCGTGGTCACCCGCGACGGCGTCGAAGCGGTGCAGGCCATGCCGATCGAAAGCGTGGTCGATGTCACCGGCGCCGGCGATCTGTTCGCGGCCGGTTTTCTGGTCGGGCATTCGCACGGCAAGGATCACCGCACCGCGGCCCGCCTCGGCGCTCTCGCGGCCGCCGAAGTGATCCAGCATATCGGCGCCAGGCCTGGGGTTTCGCTCAAGAGCCTGGCCGCGGAAAACGGCCTGGCGGTTTAGCCGCCGCTCCCCGGATTGGTAACCAATTGGTAACCGAACGTGGTTACCGATTGGTGAATATCCAATTCGGAGGACGCGGCATGGCCGAGCGCAACGAAGCCAATCCCACCAACGAATCGGCCAAAATCGCAGCAAATAAGCTCGATTTGCCGAGCGTCGAATCGCCCTCGATCTCGCCGGCCGATCTTGTCAGCGAACCGGCCGCCGTGGCCGCTCCGATCATTGCTTCAATCGTCGAGCCAGCGTCGGTGCCTGCCGCCGAAGCGCCGGTAGCGCCGGTGGTTGAAGCGGCCGTCACGGTGACATCGGCGGCCTGGCCGAGCGTGACCCTGTTCAGCCTCAAGCCGCGGCAGAAGCGCCAGGCCTTGCTCGCCGCCTCGGTGGCGATCGCGGGTGCGGTCGGCGCTGTCACCGGCGCGGTGTTGAGCAGCGGCTTCGCGCTGTCCACGCCGCAGACCACCATCGCGGCCGCGGAAGAGCGTAAGGCGATGGAGCAAACGATCGCCCAGTTGACCAAGGACGTCACCACGCTGAGGACTGGCCTGGAGATCGCCAATAAATCGGCGCATGCGCAGATCGCGAAGATCGCCGAGCGCGCCGACCGCATCGAGCGCACCGTCAGCGCTGAACTGGTCACCGGATCGATTTCGGCGCCGCAGACTGTCCCGGCCGTGCCGGTACCAGTGCCGACGCCACGCCCCGCGCCGCGCATTGCCGCGCCCGAAGTGGCGCCGCCCGCCCGCCCGCAGATCGTGCAGGATTGGGCGATCCGCGAAGCGCGCGACGGCTACGTCTACGTGCAGGGCCACGGCGATGTGTTCCAGGTCGTGCCCGGCGCGCCCTTGCCGGGCTTGGGCCCGGTGGAATCGATCAGACGGCAGGACGGTCGCTGGGTGGTGACGACGCCGAAGGGCATCATCGTTTCCATGCGCGACCGCCGCTATTTCGAGTAGCTTCAATGACTGACTGAAACGGCCAAGCGGCGCCAGAACGGCGCCGCTTTTCTTTTGCGCTGAATGCCGTGGCGGCCCGCTCAAAACCGTGGCAGATTTCAGCGCACGACGCTGAGGTGGCACGGATCGATGTCATGAGCGGCACATCGTTGAAGATTGTTGTGATGACGGCGTGGATCTTGGCCGCCGCCGCGCCCGCATCGGCGCAAACGCTGGCGCAAAGTCTCGCGCAAGCTGCGCCGCCCGCAGCAAAACCGGAAATGATGGAAAGCTGTCCGGGGCTGGTGGCCGACCGGTCGCCGTTCGGCGCCGCCCTTCGCCGCGTCGCGCTCAACGCTGATCAGGTGCGCATCAGCTATATCGGCCACTCGACCTTTCTGCTCGAAAGCCCGCAACTGGTGCGCGTCGCCACCGATTATAATGACTATGTGAAGCCGCCGGTGCTGCCCGATATCGCGACCATGAATCACGCGCACTCGACGCACTACACCGACCGTCCCGATCCCGGCATCAAATATGTGCTGCGCGGTTGGGCGAAAGACGAAAAGCCGGCGCGAATCGACGTGCAGTTCAAGGACGTGCGCGTGCGCAACGTGCCGACCAATATTCGCTCCTGGGGCGGCGGCACCGAGCGCCACGGCAATTCGATTTTCATTTTCGAAATGGCCAATCTGTGCATCGCGCATCTCGGCCACCTGCATCACACGCTGACGCAAGCGCAACTCAACGAGATCGGCCGCGTCGACGTGGTGATGGTGCCGGTCGACGGCACCCTGACGCTGGATATGGAAGGCATGGTCGAGGTGCTGCGCTCGCTGAAGGCGCCGTTGATGATCCCGATGCATTATTACAGCGCCTACACGCTCGACCGCTTCCTGGCTCGCGTGCGGCAGGATTGGAATGTCGAAATAGCCGAAGTGCCGTCGGTGCTGGTGTCGAAAACCAGCCTGCCGTCGAAGCCCAAAGTCTTGGTGCTGCCCGGGCGCTGAATTATTTGATCGAAATTCCGGCGGCCGATCAACATTATGTGAGTGCCATTTCGCGGGCACAATGTCGGCATTATTAACAACGACGGTTGACGCCGAGGAACCAAAGCTTAGGTTCCGCGTTCATCGTTTCGACTCTTAGGTTATTCAAGGATTTCAAAGATGGTGCAGACCTGGAGTGGCTGGAAGCGCTATCCAGACGCGCAGTTCGGCGGCCATGTCGAGGCGCCAATCGGCCCTGGCGTCTACGAAGTCCGCCAGACCACGACGGGTCGTGTCGTGGCCTTCGGGCACACCGGCAATGTCGCCAACGCGATTTCCGAACTGAAGTTGAACGGCGGCTTGGGTCCGATCGCCCGTTTGTTCAGCCGCGAACCGCTGGTGTCGCGCGCCAACGATCTCGAATACCGCACCTGCGCCGCCGCCAGCCGCGCCGACGCCAAGACCACGGCCAGCCGGCTGTTGGGATTGCGGCAGACCGCCTGGCGCCGGCGGCTGGCATCGGGCTGGGCCGCGCGTCACCCCGGCTGAGATTTCGCTTTCAACATGTGTTCTACGGACGGCCTTGCGCCGGCGGACACGCCCTATGAACACGCCGCGGCGCTGCTACCGAAAAGCCTGAGCGAAGCCTTGACCGCGCTGCGCGCCAATGATGTTTTGCGTGCCGGAAGTGGAAACAATCTCATGCCCTACGCAACGACCCCCGACAACGTGAAGCTCTATTACGAGGAAGTGGGGCAAGAAACTGAATTTGGCACGCCGATCGTGTTCGTCCACGAATTTGCCGCCGACCATCGCGGCTGGGAGCCGCAGATGCGCGAATTCGGCAAGCGCCATCGCTGCATTGCCTATTCGGCGCGCGGCTATAAGCCGTCCGACGTACCGTCCGACAAGAGCGCTTACACCTACATGCATGTGATGCGCGACTGCGTCGCGCTGCTCGATCATCTCAAGATCGACAAAGCCCATCTCGTCGGTCTGTCGATGGGCGGCTACACCGCCTTGCAGGTCGCGCTCAATCATCCGGACCGCGTGCGCTCGATGGTGCTGGCCGGCACCGGCTCCGGCAGCGTGCGTGGCTTCACCGAGACGTTTCACAAGCATTCGCGCGATCTGGCCGACACCTTCGAGCGCGAGGGCGCGGCCAAGGTGGCCAAGACCTACGGCTACGGACCGAGCCGGGTGACGTTCCTCATCAAGGACCCGCGAGGCTTTGCCGAGTTCACCGCGATGCTCGCCGAGCATGACGCGCAGGGTTCGGCCAATACCTCGCGCGGCTTCCAAGGTGGGCGGCCGTCGCTCTACGACTTCGAGAGCGAGATCGTAAAGCTCAAGACGCCCACGCTGATTGTCGTCGGCGACGAAGACGAGCGCTGTATCGAGCCGAGCCTGTTTCTGAAAAAGACGATACCCGCCTCCGGGCTGGTGATGATGCCCAAGACCGGCCACGTCGTGAACTTGGAAGAGCCCGATCTGTTCAACCAGACGGTCGGCGATTTCCTGGCCAAGGTCGAGGCCGGCCGCTGGCCGCCGCGCGACCCGCGGTCGATACAGACCTGATGGAACTTTTGCTACGCCCGGCGAATTAAAGGGGCGAAATCCCCTGCGTGCGCAAGGAGCCGCCGATGCTGAAATGGGCTGCCATATTCCTGCTGATCGCCATCGTCGCCGGCATTTTCGGTTTCACCGGCGTCGAAGAAGCCTCGGCGACCATCGCCAAGGTGCTGTTCGGCATCTTCATGGTGCTGTTCTTGGGGGCGGTCATCGTCGGCCTTGCCATCGGGCGCGGGCTGACGTCGTAAGGCGGCCCCAGTGCATTAGCTGGCCGTCGGCGTTTTCGCCTCGGGGATTTTCAGTCCGAGATAGGTGCCGGCGCTCAGGCCGAGCATGCCCATCAGCGTCGAGTTGAAGACCGGCATTTTCAGCGCTTCATAAACCTCCCAGCAGAAGATGATGCTCAGGATCAGCGTGAAAGCCGCGATCTGGAAGCGGTGAAAGCTAATGCCGTTGGCATCGCTGAGAATGTCGATCAGCAGGCCCTGCGATCGCCCCTCCAGCAATCCGAGTTGGATCTCCAGACGTCTTTTGGTCTTCTTTTGAGCAGCCTTTTCCGCCAGCATTGCCGCATCCTTGGAATTAGCCTTCAAATCAGTCTCGACTTTGGCCAACGCCGCGTTTGCGTCGTCTATCTGTTTCTTAACCGCGGCGATGGCGGCGGTCGTTTGCGCTTTCTGTGTGTCGTTATCGTTGCGGGCATCGATCGCGGCTGAGCCGACGACGGTGCCGGCGCCGATGCCGAGCAGGATCAGAGCAGTGCTGTTGATCGAATCGCTGAAGTCTTGGGTGATGATGCCGATGAACAGATAGGCGGCGACAATGACAAAGAACCACCATGCGCCTTGCAGCCGCGACAGGCTGAACAGGCCGAGCGATGTCGCCGAGACCGGGCCAGGATCGCGGATGATGTTGGTACAGACCGTATAATAGCCGAACACAAGCAGAAGGCCGATAAAAAATAGCAGCCACAACAGGAACGGCCACTTCGGCACGACGGCGAATGTCAGCGTCGTCAATTTTGGGTTGGTACTTTTCAACGCGTAGCCGTCTTCAAAGCCCAAGCTGACCTCGACCTCATGACTACGTGTGAGGGGACTTCCGAGGATTTCCGTCCAGGCAGCTTCACTCTTGTCCGTTCGCTTCAACTTGAAATGCACTCGGTTCTGCGACGTGTCGGTCGGTGGGTCGAGCACCACGCCCTTCATCGGGCGGCCGTTGAGGAACAGCACGACAGTCCGGGTTGCGCAGGCCTCGCCGAACATCCCGGCTATGTTGTTGCCTCTGATGGTTACAATATCGCCGAGCGCGATGGTGTTGGCGTCCTCGATGGCGCCGGCGTCCGCCTTCTTGGCGGCTGGACTCTCCGGGTCCTTGTTGTCGCCAAATCTTTCTTTATAGGCGGCGCTATAGTGGGCCTGGTTATAGGCCGCCACGATTGTCGGCGGGGCTTGTTTGATAACGTCGGCGCAGCTTGGGGTCTCAGCGGCCCGCGCCTGAACTGCCAAGCCGATCGTAGCGGCCGAAAGCACCGCAAGGAAAACAGAATTAATCCGCGAATAGACGGTTTCCATAGCACGAGCCCCCGTGACCCGCGCAGGTTGCAATGCTTTTAATTTAAACGCAAGCAGGAGGGGGGCGCTAAACCGGCCTACGCATCCACGCTGGCTGAGAGCGCGTTGTTCTGGATGAACAGGCGGCGCGGCTCGACCAGCTCGCCCATCAATTCGGCGAACACGTTGTCGACTTCCTCGCCTTCCTTGATCTTGACCTGCAACAGCGAGCGCACGTTGCTGTCCAGCGTGGTCTCCCAGAGCTGTTCGGGGTTCATCTCACCCAGCCCTTTGTAGCGCTGCATGGTGATGCCCTTGCGTCCGGCATTGGTCAGCGCCTCGAACAGGCCGACCGGGCCGTGAATTTGTATCTCTTCATCCTTGCGGCGCAGCACCGCCGGCGGCGTCGGCCGCGGGAAGGTCTGTTGCAGCGCCGGTGCGAATTCGTCGAGCTTGCGGGCATCCGCCGAGGCCAGCAGCGCCTGATCGATGATCGCGACTTCCTTGACGCCGCGCACCGTGCGCTCGAAATGAAAGCCGTCTTCGTCGAAGGTGCCGGTCCAGCCGCGCTCGGTCTCGTCGGCCAGCGCGTCCATGCGCTTGGCGATGTAGGTCGCCGCGGCAGCGGCTGCCGCCGGGTCGCCGGTCACTTCCGGCCGCAGTACGCCGGCGATCGACGCCTGCTCGATCACCTTGCGATTGTAACGGCTGTGCAAGCCGCCGAGCAGGCCGCGGATGGTGCGCGAATCCTCGACCAGCTTGTGCAGGTCGGCGCCGGCCAGCTCTTCGCCGTTCGACAGCCGCAGCACCGCTTCTTCGATGCCGGTCGCGATCAGATAATCTTCCAGCGCGCGCTCGTCCTTGAGATATTGCTCGGACTTGCCGCGCGCGATCTTGTAGAGCGGCGGCTGCGCGATATAGAGGTGGCCGCGCTCGATCAGCGACGGCATCTGCCGGAAGAAGAACGTCAGCAGCAACGTACGGATATGCGAGCCGTCGACGTCGGCGTCCGTCATGATGATGATCTTGTGGTAGCGCAGCTTCTCGATATTGAATTCGTCGCGGCCGATGCCGGTGCCGAGCGCGGTGATCAGTGTGCCGATTTCCTGGCTCGACAGCATCTTGTCGAAGCGGGCGCGCTCCACGTTCAGAATTTTGCCGCGCAACGGCAGTACCGCCTGGAATTCGCGGTTGCGGCCCTGCTTGGCGGAGCCGCCGGCCGAGTCGCCCTCGACGATGAACAGTTCGGACTTGGCCGGGTCGCGCTCCTGGCAGTCGGCAAGTTTTCCGGGCAACGAAGAAATGTCGAGCGCGCCCTTGCGGCGGGTGAGATCGCGCGCCTTGCGCGCGGCCTCGCGCGCGGCGGCGGCTTCCACCACCTTACCGACGATGACGCGGGCTTCCTGCGGATGAATCTCGAACCAGTCCTGCAGCGCCTGATTGATGACGTTTTCGACCACCGGGCGCACTTCCGAGGACACCAATTTGTCCTTGGTCTGCGACGAGAACTTCGGGTCCGGCACCTTGACCGACAGCACCGAGGTCAGGCCTTCGCGGCAGTCGTCGCCGGTCAGCGCGACCTTCTCTTTGCGCGTGGTGCCGAGGGTGTCGGCATATTGCGTGATCTGGCGCGTCAGCGCGCCGCGGAAGCCGGCGAGATGGGTGCCGCCGTCGCGCTGCGGGATGTTGTTGGTGAAGCACAGCACGCTCTCGTGATAGCTGTCGTTCCACCACAGTGCGCATTCCACCGTAATGCCGTCGCGCTCGGCCTTGATCATCACCGGCTTCGGAATCAGCGGCGTCTTGTTGCGGTCGAGGAATTTCACGAAGGCTTCGACGCCGCCTTCGTACATCATCTCCTCGCGCTTCTCGACCGCGTGGCGCATGTCGGACAGCACGATGTTGACGCCGGAATTGAGGAACGCCAGTTCGCGTAAGCGATGTTCGAGCGTGGCGAAATCGAACTCCACCATGGTGAAGGTGGCGGGCGACGGGAAGAACGTCACCTGCGTGCCGCGCTTGCCGTTCGAATCGCCGACGACTTTCAGCGGCGCCACGGCGACGCCGTCGTGGAATTCCATGAAATGTTCTCTGCCGTCGCGCCATATGTTGAGCTTTAGCCAGCTCGACAGCGCGTTGACCACCGAGATGCCGACGCCGTGCAGACCGCCGGACACCTTGTAGGAATTCTGGTCGAATTTTCCGCCGGCATGTAGCTGGGTCATGATGACCTCGGCCGCCGAGACGCCTTCGCCTTTATGGATATCGGTCGGAATGCCGCGGCCGTTGTCGCGCACGGTGACCGACCCATCCGGATTGAGCGCGGCGAACACTTCGGTGGCGTGACCGGCCAGCGCCTCGTCGATGGCGTTGTCGACCACCTCGTAGACCATGTGGTGCAGACCGGAGCCGTCGTCGGTGTCGCCGATGTACATGCCCGGCCGCTTGCGCACGGCGTCGAGGCCCTTGAGCACTTTGATCGATTCCGCACCGTAGTCGGTGTCGTCGGAGCGGATATCTCGGGCCGGTTCAGCCATGGGCGTCACCTTCAAAACGGGCGAAAAAATGAGTCGGAATTGTCAATTTGTGTGACACGAAAAACCGGCCTCGTACAGGGTAATCTCATCGCCGTTAATATGTTGATTCGTCAGCGGTTTTTAAAGGGCTGACGACCCGGAAAACGGCGCGTTTTGAGGCCGGTTTTTGACGCCGAATCAGCGCGCTTGCGGCTGGCCGCGCAAAGGCGCTTCGGTGATCGAATCACGGCCTTTGAATGTGCGGTCCTTGCCTGCACCGTGGACCTTCAAGTAGGCCAACCGTCGCAATGACTTGGCGCCGTCCCCGTTTTGAAGTCCCGCATCGCCTGCGCGCCATCGTGCGCGCGCGGGAGTCGAGCGTTATCGTGCTGGCTGCACTGGCCGGCGCCGTTGCCGGCGTGGTGGTGGCCCTCATGGGCGCGGTGGTCGCGCTCATGCACATGGTGCTGTTTGGGCTCGGACCCGGCGAGCGGCTGTCGGGCCAGCTCTCGGTCGATCCACTCTACGTGCTGTTGGTCCCGTGCCTCGGCGGCCTGCTATTCGGCTTGGTGTCGGCCTATATCGCGCGCCGCCGCAGCACCGAGATCGATCCGATCGAGGCCAATGCCTTGCACGGCGGCCGGATGTCGATGCGCGGCAGCCTCATTGTCGCCGCCCAAACGATATGGTCGAGCGGCGTCGGCGCCTCGGTCGGCCTCGAGGCCGGCTATACCCAGCTTGCCAGCGGCATTGCCTCCAAGATCGGCGGCGCGTTCCGCCTGCGCCGCAGCGACATGCGGGTGCTGGTTGGCTGCGGCGCGGCCGGCGCCATTGCCGGGGCTTTCGGCGCGCCGCTCGGCGGCGCCTTCTATGCCTTCGAGCTGATCATCGGCAGCTACGCCGCCGCCTCCCTGGCGCCGGTCGGCATGGCGGCGCTCATCGGCTATCTGACCGCGCGCGCCTTCGACGCCGACCGGCTCGGCATCGACGCCGGTACGGTGTCGAGCCTGGCCGTGCACGACGTGGTAATCGCCGCGGGCTTCGGCCTGCTCGCCGCGGGCTTCGGCATCGCTTTGATGCGCGGCGTCGCGGCCTGCGAACAGCTGTTCACCAAGGTGCGGATCAGGCCGGCGCTGCGGCCGATGCTGGGTGGCGCGCTGGTTGGGCTGTTGGCGCTGATCTCGCCGCAGGTGCTGTCGTCGGGCCACGGCGCGCTGCATTTGACCGGCGTGTTCAAGCTGCCGTTGCAGGCAATTGCCCTGATTTTCGTGCTCAAATCGGTGGCCTCGATGATCTCGCTGGGCTCCGGTTTCCGCGGCGGCCTGTTTTTCGCCACGCTGCTGCTGGGCTCGCTCGGCGGGCAATTGTTCGCCACCGGCATGAACCTCATTCCCGGCATCCATCTCGAACCGGACGCTTTCGCCATCATCGGTATGAGCGCGCTGGCGGTGTCGGTGATCGGTGGGCCGCTGACCATGACCTTCATCGCGCTGGAGACCACCGGCGACCTGTGGCTGACCACCGCGGTATTGATCGCGGTTATCATCTCGATGCAGGTGACGCGCGAACTGTTCGGCTACTCCTTCACCACCTGGCGCTTCCACCTGCGCGGCGAAACAATCCGCAGCGCCGCCGATGTCGGCTGGATCCGCGATCTGACGGTCGCGCAGATGATGCGCGCCGACGTCCGCACTACGCCGGTCGAAACCACCGTCGCGGCGTTCCGCGAGGCCTTCCCCTTGGGCGCCACCAATCAGGTGATGGCGGTCGACGAAGATGGCCGCTACGCCGGCATGGTGATCATGGCGGAGGCGCACTCGACAGAAATGCCAGGTATCGCGGCGCTGCGCGATATTCTACATCACACCGACAACATGCTGCTGGCGCAGTTAACCGCGCAGGAGGCAATCGCCGCCTTCGAGAAGTTCGAAGCGGAAGCGCTGGCGGTCGTCGATACCGCGGAGCGCCGCCAGGTGATCGGCCTGCTCAGCGAAGCGCACGCCTTGCGGCGCTACTCCGACGCATCGGAACGCCAGCGCCGCGAACTGCTCGGCGAACTGTAGCGATCAGCCGATCTGATGCTCCGTCAGCGCCATGTGATGCATGTGCTGGAACGCGGGTTCATAATCGGGAACCGGCTTGCTGAATGCATTGAGCGCAGCCGTCAGAATCTCGATGCGGTCGAGTTCGGCGCGCATATCGTCGAGCACGCGATCTAAATCGCGCCTCACTCGATCGATGGCCGGTTCCGATTTCATCGCTGTTCCCTAAACTGACCCGCTGCCAGTGCTTGTATGCAGGGTTAAGGTACGGGGCGCTGGATGGTTCCGGTTTTCGCAGAGTTCAAATAGGTTCAATTAATGAAGCGTAGCCAATAACTTATTGGAACCTTACCGGGCCGGTCGCACGGTACCGGCGTGCACCACGAAAACTTGCGCGCGGCCGACAATATCGCCGAACGCCGCCGGATCGGCGCCCGTCATCCAGACCTGAGCGCCCAACGCCGCCAGCGCGTCGTACAGCGCCGCGCGCCGCGCCGGATCGAGATGGGCGACGACCTCGTCGAGCAGCAGCAGCGGCGCAAAGCCGGTCATCTCCTTGATCAGCCGCGCATGCGCCAGCACCAGCCGGATCAGCAGCGCCTTCTGTTCGCCGGTCGAGGCGTCGGCCGCGGGGATGCCTTTGCCGGCATGGGTGACTGCGAAGTCGGACAGATGCGGGCCGTCGAGCGTGCGCCCGGCGGCGGCGTCGCGGGCGCGGTTGTCTTTGAGCAGCGTGCGGTAGCGATCCTCGATTTCCCGCGCGCTCTGGCTCGGCAGCAATTGTTCCATCCAGCCGTTGAGCGCGATTTCGGGCATTGGAAATTCCGGCGACTGATCGCGTGTCGCGGCGAGCGCGCCGGACAGACGGCTGACGGTCTCGGCGCGCGCCGCCGCGACCGCGACCGCGACCTCCGCGGTCTCGTGCTCGATGGCGTCGAGCCAATGCGGATCGCTACGCGGGTCTTCCAGCAGGCGGTTGCGCGAGCGCAACGAGCGCTCCAGCGCCGAGACGCGGCTGGAATGCTGCGCATCGACCGCCAGCACCAGCCGGTCGAGGAACCGCCGCCGCTCCGAGGCCGGCCCGTTGAACAGCGGATCCATCGCCGGCGTCAGCCACACCACGCGCAGATGCTCGGCGAAAGCGGTTGCCGAGCCAACGCCTTCGCGGTCGATGCGGCATTTGCGCGACGACGTTGCGGGGTCTTCGCCGGCCGGCGGATCGATACCGGTGCCGAGCGTTGACAGGCCCTGCATGCCTTCGATCTCAACCGACACCGCCCAGGAGCCGTCGCCTTCGGAAAAGGCCAGTTCGTCCATGGTGGCGCGGCGCAGGCCGCGGCCCGGCGCCAGCAGCGAGATCGCCTCGATCATGTTGGTCTTGCCGGCGCCATTGGCGCCGGTCAGCACCACCGGCCCGGCGCGCTCGAGCGACACCTGCGCGGCGTGATAGCTGCGGAAATTCGTCAGCGTCAGGCGTTGGATGAAAGCAGCGGTCATCGTCACTCTCGTGTCCCGGGCGACAGGAGCGACGCGCGTAGCGCGAGCGGATGGAGGCCCAGCGGAACAATCCGATTAGCATAGCATCAAAAAAGCCATGCCATCTTTGTTCTAGGCCGCCGGCTTGCGCGAGATGTGGTACGACATAACACCGGTGAGAAAGCTGCGGTTTTCGATGTCGACGAAGCCGGGCTCTTGAGCAACTCGGTCAGCTCTTGCGGCTTATAGAAATGCCGTATCGCATCCGCGAAGTAACCGACGCACTTCATGCTTTCGGCGGAACTGCCGAACAGCTTCGCCGTGAACCAGACCGAGAAACGCAGAAAAGCCAAATATGGCAATTCGACCACGCGCGACGCCGGGCGCAGCATATCGTTATGGCAGAAGATGCCGCCCGGTTTGAGAACCCGATTGATTTCCTTGAACGCCTTAATGATTTCGAGATGGCGTGAAGCGAATTGCAGCGTTACGGCATCGAACGAATTGTCGGGAAAGGGCAGTACATGGGCGTCGCAGACGCGCGCATCGATCTTCAGATCACGCTCGCGGGCGCGGCGTTGACCCTCGGCGGTCATGTGCACGCTGCCGTCCACGGTGTGGATGTCGAGCGTCGGGTCAAGCGCCAAAAGCCGCAGCGGGATGTCGTGCGTGCCGGAACAGACGTCGAGAATTTTCGCGCCTGGCGGCAGATGGGCATGGATGGCGTTGGCAAACGTCGCGCTCCATCGCGAACAGCTGCCGAGCGAGGCGACCGCATTGCCTCTATCGTAGTAAGTCGGAACGTCCCGAAACACTTCCGGGATCAAAGTGCTCCACGTCTCTCTAAAAAGATGAGAGCGGAGGTCTTCTCGCTTTAAAAAGTCTTCTGAAATGCTCATCCGGCTGGCCTCTGAGGCTTCGAGCATGAGCCATTCCTCACACTCGCATCGGCATCAATACATACAAGGCGCCCTTGGCGTCTTTGTCCTGGATCAAAGTGGGCGAACCGGGATCGGCGAGCCTGAGCACCGCGACTTCGCCTTCGATCTGGGCGGCGATGTCGAGCAGATAACGCGAGTTAAATCCGATATCGAGCGGCTCACTGTCGTACTCGACTTCGAGTTCCTCGGTGGCGCTACCCGAATCCGGGTTGGTCACCGACAGCACCAAGCGGCCGCTGGTGATGGCGAGTTTGACGGCGCGGCCGCGCTCGCTCGACACCGTCGAGACGCGGTCGACCGCGGCCTCGAAATCCTTCTTGTCGACGACCAGGCTCTTATCGTTGTTGGCCGGAATGACGCGGCCGTAATCCGGGAAGGTGCCGTCGATCAGCTTGGAGGTCAGCACCGCGTTGCCGATGGTGAAGCGGATTTTACCGGCCGACAGTTCGATCGAGATTTCGCCCTCGCCGGTCTCGATCAGGCGCTGTACTTCGGCGACCGTCTTGCGCGGCACGATGATGCCCGGCATGCCGGCGGTGCCTTCCGGCAGCGGCAGTTCGACCTGCGCCAGCCGATGGCCGTCGGTCGCCACCGCGCGCAGCGTGCCGGCCTTGGCCGTGCCGGCGACATGCAGATAGATGCCGTTGAGGTAATAGCGCGTCTCCTCGGTCGAGATCGCGAACTGGGTCTTGTCGATCAGCCGCTTGAGATCGCCGGCCCCGACCTTGAACGAATGCGTCATCTCGCCGGCGGCGAGGTCGGGGAAGTCGCTCTCTGGCAGCGTCTGCAGGGTGAAGCGCGAGCGCCCGGCGCGCAGCGACAGCACGGCGCGGTCGCCGGAGCCTTCGATCACGATCTGCGCGCCCTCGGGCAGCTTGCGCACGATCTCGTAGAACATATGCGCCGGCACGGTGGTGGAGCCGCCGGGCGCGACCTCGGCGGCGATGCTGTCGGTCATCTCCAGATCGAGATCGGTCGCCTTCAGGCTCAGTTTGCCCTTGTCGGCCTTGATCAGCACGTTGGCGAGGATCGGAATGGTGTTGCGCCGTTCCACGACGCGGTGGACGTGGCCCAGCGACTTCAGCAGCTCTGCACGCTCGACAGTAACTTTCATGGGAAACCCGCTTCGGCGCCTTTGAACAGGCCTTCAATCAAGGCAAGACTTCTCAAGGCAAGACTTATCAAGGCAAGACGCCAAGCCGGCCGATCGCGGAATGCGAGGCCGGGGAGCAAAGGTGACAAGAGCGGATCAAATGCGCAAGAGCGGTCTTCAATCCCCGCTCATATCCCCAGCACTTCACAGGCTGGGGGATGCGTCCCGGCGCTAAAATCGCCCGGGACGCCAAGGTTTAGCGGCTACTCCTGCAACTGCCGCTTCAGCAGCTCGATTTCCTCGGCCAGCGACATATCGTTGCCGACCAGGCCTTCGATCTTGCGGACCGCGTGCAGCACCGTGGTGTGGTCGCGGCCGCCGAACCGGCGCCCGATCTCCGGCAGCGAACGCAGGGTCAGGGTCTTGGCCAGATACATGGCCACCTGACGGGGGCGGACGACGTTGGCGGTCCGGCGCGATGACAGCAGGTCGGAGCGGCTGACATTGTACTGGCGCGCCACCACCCGCTGGATGTCCTCGATCTTGACCCGCTTGGGCTCCTGCGGGCGGATCAGGTCGCGCACCTCGCGCTCGGCCATTTCCAGCGTCACCGGGTGGCCGGTCAGCTTGTTATGGGCGAGCAGGCGGTTGAGCGCGCCTTCCAGGTCGCGGCCGTTGTGGGTCACGGTCTTGGCGATATAGGCCAGCACCGGCAGCGGCACGTCGAAGGTCGGATGATAGGCGCGCGCGGCCAGCACGCGGACTTTCAGGATCTCGAGACGCAGTTCCTCGCCGAGCGATCCCATCTCGACCACCAAGCCACCGGCCAGCCGCGAGCGGACACGGTCATCGAGGCTTTCCAGATCGGATGGCGGACGGTCGGAGGCGATCACCACCTGGCGGCCGGCATCGATCAGCGCGTTGAGGGTGTGGCAGAACTCGGCCTGGGTCGACTTGCCCTGCAGGAATTGCAGGTCGTCGATCACCAGCACGCCGATGCCGCGCAGCGCTTCCTTGAAGGCCAGCGCCGTTTGCGTTCGAAGCGCCGACACGAAGCCGTACATGAACTTCTCGGCGGTGAGGTAGAGCACTTTGCGTTCGCCCGCGGCATTGCCGGCCCAGGTGATGGCCTGCAACAGATGCGTCTTGCCGAGGCCCACGCCGGCATGGATGTAGAGCGGATTGAACATTACCGGGTCGGTGCGCCTGGCCGCAGCGACCTGCTTGGCGGCGGCATGGGCCAGCGTATTGGAACGGCCGATCACGAAGCTGTCGAACGACAGCCGCGCATCGAGCGGCGAGCCGCCGAGCGCTTCATGCACGCCCGGATCGCCAACCGACATGGCCCGGCCGCTGCTGTTACCGTTGTAACGGTTGCTGCCGTCATTGACGCCGGCCGCGATTTCCGGCCGCGGCTTGGGCGCGACCGTCGATTTGAGCACCGCTGACCGTACGGTCAGCTCGATGCGGCCGATCTTGTTGTCTTCCGCCTGCCAGCAGGCCAGCACGCGCTCGGCATAGTGATTTTGGATCCAGCTTTTCAGGAACCGGGTCGGCACCGAGAGGCGGACGGTGCCTTCTTCGATGGCTTCCAGGTCCATGCGGGCAAACCAGCTTGAATAGACGTCGTCGCCGACTTCGGCGCGCAAACGGCTGCGAACCCGTGTCCAGCCGCCCTGATCTTCGTCCGACATTTTCTTTTTCTCGATTCTTGAAACGGTTTGAACGAACTCGGTTGCTCAGCTTGACGGCATCATGCCGTCAACGCGCCGGGAACAGGACGCAACAACACTCAGGCGATGATCGGGAGACGTTGGTTCCGCGAAAGGCGCTAACGCCGGCGGGACGACTTCGACATGGGCCGAGGGTGCTTGCGCCTTAGCCCAAAGGCGGCGGCGCCGTACCCCGAATTCCAGTCGTGAATGTACAAGCTCTATGATCGGCCAGACGGCCGGCGCAAACAGGACGGATGCCCGCACTGGAGGAGATCGTTGACGCGCTATTTCCAGACATCGCAGTCACTATTCCCAATCCAGTCATGACGCCCCCCCCAGTTGCTCACGGACTAATTGTCCGGCGGTCGATGTGCTTCCGGATCGCGGCAGTTCCCGGAATGCTTCGTCGTAATGTCTTGTCGTACCGCTCGCTGTCGTCTCGTTGCGTCCGCTTCTTCGCTGTTGGCTTGCCGAGGTGACGTTCGGACAAACGACCGCCGTCCTCACCCGCGCATGAGCGTGAAGCAGTATCCTTTTTTCTGGTCGCGTGCGGTGAAGCCCGTGCGCAAGGACAAAAAAACACATGCGACCAGCTTGGGCAACGATAATCGCGTCAGTATGCGCTCGGCACGAGCGCCGATACCGTGCGCGCCATGTCGATGGCTGTGAAAGATTAGTTACCAAGGTCTTGAAGACTCGTCGTGAATCTCAGCGCCGGGACTTTGAAATGCGGCAACGCGCCGCTGAAAATTTAATTTTGAACGTGTGTCCGGAAATGCCTGCCGCACAGCGGATTCTTAAGTCCTCGCGGCCGTGTCGGGTCTAAGTCGTTATCGTGCCGTGAAGATTCATGCGCGGGAATTCAGGGTAGCTGGCGTCCGAAAAGTGCTGCGGCGCTTGCGTTGGCGTGGCCGGCGCGAAATTCTGTCCAGTAAAAATCGTGGCACGCAGATTTTTCTGACAGCGCTATGACAAATTCGCAACAACGTGCGCCGGTACCGCTGGTTTGAGCGTCAAGGCGAACCGTCCGGTCAAATATGACATGAATTGCAGGCAAAAAATACGCCGCACGCAATTGCGCACGGCGATTTTTATTGTCGAGATTTTTATATTGAAATTATGCGGCGGAGAACGTCGCCGCGCTGACGCGGCGCAACAACGCGCCTGAACTACTTGCCGAGTTTCGCGATGCGATGCGCGAGCCGCGAAACTTTGCGGCTGGCGGTATTCTTATGCACGACGTTACGCTGCGCTGCACGCATGATCACCGGCTCAGCCGCTTTGAAGGCCGCCATCGCCACCTTGGCGTCGCCGCCGGCGATTGCTTCTTCGACTTTGCGGACCGAATTGCGCAGCACGGTGCGGCGCGTCTTGTTGATCTCGGTCTTGCGCGCGATCTTGCGCGTGGCTTTTTTGGCGGAACTGGTATTGGCCATAGGTCTCTCGTGGGCACTGGCGCTTAGAGGCGGAAACTTACCGCCAAAGCGACCGTTAATTGCAAGAAAATGCGGCGCGATAAAACAGCGCCGCTGTTGCGAGGCTTATAGTAAGGCAGGGCCGGGGCGTCAACGCCGGAAAACGTCGTGGTTAAGCGACCTTTTTGGCCCGAACGGCGTCATAACCGGCGAAAACGGCGGTCCGGTCGGCCGCTGCGAACGGGGCCAGCGGCGGGCGGACCCGCGCCAGCGCCGGATCGCCATGGATATGGCTGAGCAGAGCCTTGACGCCGGACACCAGTTGCCGGCCTTCGAACAGCTTGCGGATCGTCACGGCGGCGTCGAGGGCCGCGGCATCGCCGTCGCGCCAGGCGCGGGCGCACAAATCCGGATTGCAGTTCGCCGTCGCCGAGATGCAGCCGGCGAAGGCGCCGCCGCGCGCCTCGATCAGGCAGGCTTCGGTCGATGGGAAGACCGCGAAGTCTTTGGCAATCGCCGCGGCCGAGCGCGCGAAGGCCATGTCGCCGGACGAGTCCTTGAGACCCACGATACGGGACGGGAAGGATTCTCGCAGGCGTTTGATCAGCGGCACATGCCACAGCAGGCCGGTGAGCTGCGGGTAGTGGTACAGATAGATCGGTAGCGCGCTGTCCGCCGTCGCCGTCACCAGCGCTTCGATATAGGCGACCAGGCCGTCGTCGGGCAGGCCTTTGTAATAAAACGGCGGTAGCACCAGCGCCCCGGCAAAGCCGAGGTCGGCGGCGTGCTTGGTCAGCGCGATGGCGTCCGACACCGACGCCGCGCCGGTCCCCACCATCAGGCGGTCCAGCGGCAGGCCGTTCTTCTTATAGGCGTCCATCACCGACTTGCGCTCGTCGCGCGAGAACGACGTCGCCTCTCCGGTCGAGCCGAGCACGTTGAGGCCGTCGCAGCCATTGTCGAGCAGATGCCGCGCCAGATCGGTGGCGCGCTTGAGATCGGGCGCGCCGCTCTCGTCGATCGGGGTGGCAACGGCGGCAATCACGCCGGACAAGGTCTTGCTCAAGGCGTCTCTCCAGGTTCGGTATTTTTGTAGTCTTAGCCGCTGACGTTGTAGGCCGCCAGCGCCGCCATGTTGACGATCTGGTTGTCCTTGGCGCCGAGCTGGACGATCTGCACCGGCCGGTCGAGGCCGACCAGCAGCGGGCCGATCACGGTGGCGCCGCCGAGTTCCTGCAGCATCTTGGTGGAGATCGAGGCCGAGTGGAACGCCGGCATCACCAGCACGTTGGCCGGGCCCGACAAGCGGTTGAACGGATAGGGTGCCGCCAGTTCCGGATTGAGCGCGACGTCGGCCGCCATGTCGCCTTCGTATTCGAAGTCGACCCGCTTGCCGTCGAGGATCTTCACCGCCTCGATGACGCGCGCCGAGCGCTCGCCCTGCGGATGGCCGAAGGTCGAGAACGCCAGCATCGCCAGCCGCGGCTCGTAGCCGAGCCGTCGCGCCACGCCCGCCGCCTCGATGGCGATCTCCGCGAGTTCCTCGGCGGTCGGCATTTCGGTGACGGCGGTGTCGGCCACCACCACGGTGCGGCTGCGCGCCACCACCAGCGATATGCCGATGACGCGATGGCCGGGCTTGGGATCGATCACGTTGCGCACGTCCTCGAGCGCGACCGAGAAGTTGCGGGTGGCGCCCGTCACCATGGCGTCGGCGTCGCCGAGCGCCACCATGCAGGAGGCGAAATAATTGCGGTCGGTGTTCACCAGCCGCTGGCAGTCGCGCAGCAGAAAGCCGCGCCGCTGCAGCCGCTCGTAGAGATAGTTGAGGTAGACGGTGTTGCGCTTGGACAGGGCCGCATTGATGATCTCGATGCCGCTGCCGAGATCGATGCCGGCTTCTTTCGCCGATGCTTTGACACGGTCCTCGCGGCCGACCAGCAGCGCAGTGCCGAGCCCTTGGCTCACGAAGCTCGCGGCGGCGCGGATCACCTGCTCCTCTTCGCCCTCGGCAAACACCACGCGCTTGGGCGAGCGGCGCAGCTTGGCGAACACTTGAACCAGCGTGCCGGCGATCGGATCGCGCCGCGCGTTCAATTGATGGCGGTAAGCGTCCATATCGGGAATCGGCTTGCGCGCGACGCCGGTATCCATCGCGGCCTTCGCCACCGCCGGCGGCACCGTGGAAATCAGCCGCGGATCGAACGGCACCGGGATGATGTAGTCCGGGCCGAATTTCGGCCGCGCGCCGTAGAGCGCGGCGACTTCGTCGGGTACATCCTCGCGCGCCAGATTGGCGAGCGCGTGGGCCGCGGCGATCTTCATTTCCATGTTGATGGTGGAAGCCCGCACGTCGAGCGCGCCGCGGAAGATGAATGGGAAGCCGAGAATGTTATTGACCTGGTTGGGATAATCCGACCGGCCGGTCGCCATGATGGCGTCGTCGCGCACTTCCGCCACTTCTTCGGCGGTGATTTCCGGATCGGGATTGGCCAAGGCGAAGATGATCGGCTTGGCCGCCATCGACTTGACCATGTCTTTGGTGACGGCGCCCTTGACCGAAAGCCCGATGAACACGTCGGCACCCTCCATCGCCTCGGCCAGCGTGCGCTTCGAGGTTTTGACGGCGTAGGCCGACTTCCACTGGTTCATGCCTTCGGTGCGGCCCTGGTAGATGACGCCCTTGGTGTCGCACAGGAGCAGGTTGTCGGCGGAGAAGCCGAACGCCTTGAACAGTTCGAGGCAGGCGATGCCGGCCGCGCCGGCGCCGTTGCAGACCAGTTTGGTGGTCTTGATGTCGCGCCCGGTCAGATGCAGGGCGTTGATCAGGCCGGCGGCCGAGATAATGGCGGTGCCGTGCTGGTCATCGTGAAACACCGGGATGTCCATCAGCTCGCGCAGCCGCTGCTCGATGATGAAACACTCGGGAGCCTTGATGTCCTCGAGATTGATGCCGCCCCAGCCGGCGCCGAGCAGCCTCACGCAATTGATGATCTCTTCCGGATCCTCGGAAGACACTTCCAGATCGATCGAGTCGATGTCGGCGAAGCGCTTGAACAGCACCGCCTTGCCTTCCATCACGGGCTTCGCCGCCAGGGCTCCGAGATTGCCGAGACCGAGAATGGCGGTGCCGTTGGTAATGACCGCAACGAAATTGCCTTTGACGGTATAGTCGTAGGCCTTGCTCGGGTCGTCGGCGATGGCCAGCACCGGGATGGCGACGCCGGGCGAATAGGCCAGCGACAGGTCGCGCTGGGTCGCCATCGGCTTGGTGGCGACGACTTCAAGCTTGCCGGGACGGCCGACGCTATGAAATTGCAGGGCTTCGAGGTCGGTGAAAGTCGGCCGGTTAAGGCCTCCGGACGGTTTATCGGCCATATCTACTCCAATAGCGACCGGAGACGCCCGGCGCGGGCGACGGTTGCGGATGCAGCTATAGTACCTCAGCGGAAGCACCTATAGTACCTCAAGGCACCGTCAGCCTTGCGGTATTTGCATTGGTCGGGAAGGCGATAGTAGAAGCCGGACGCTGCGCAGGGTCATCGGCGGCCATAATCCGCGCGCAAACTCCGTGGTATGAACACCCGAAATCGAGCGCGTAACAAGAGCCCCCTTTATTATGATCCGTTTTCTATTCCGATTTATCGGTCTGATCCTGCTGGCCGCCGCCTTTATCCTGGTGATCTATGACGGCACCAAGTCGATCGCGGCCAACAGTCTCTATCTCACCAGCACCCGGACGCTGTGGGAACTGGTCAGCGCCGGCAGTCTGGCCAAGCTCAAGCCCATGATAGAACCCTATGCCGGCGGCTTGTTGTGGGACCCCGGCATGGTCGCGATCCTGGCGGCGCCGAGCTGGAGCCTGCTCGGCGGCTTCGGCATCCTGCTGCTGCTGTTCGGCCGCCGCAAAAAACCGCTGATCGGCTACGCGCGCTAACTTCCCCCACCCCCGACCCCTCCCCACACTCGCAAACGCTCACGGGGGAGGGGAGTAGAGGCCGCGCTCGGTTCTCGCTTCATCGCGCGCTCGTGAACGCCGGGTGAGGCCGCTTGCCCCAACAGTGATCGGCCGCGGCATTCCGAAGCGAGGGATAGGCGCTTATATTGCGGCTATCGATTTTTCGGAGAACCAATCATGTTTGGCTTCAAGAAAAGCACCGTTCCGACGCGCGAGCAGGCACTGCCGGGACGTCCGACACCGATCCCCACCGCCAAAGAGCATTTCGTCAATCGCCACGCGCTCAAGGGCCCTTATCCTGAGGGCACGCAGAAGGCGATGTTCGGCCTCGGCTGTTTCTGGGGTTCGGAGAAAAGTTTCTGGCAGTTGGGCGAGGGCATCACCGTCACCGCGGTCGGCTATGCCGGCGGCGTCACGCCCAACCCGACCTATGAGGAAGTCTGTTCCGGCGGCACCGGGCACAACGAAGTCGTGCTGGTGGTCTACGACCCGAGCAAGATTGCCTACGAGGCTTTGCTGAAGACTTTCTGGGAAGGCCACGACCCAACGCAGGGCATGCGCCAGGGCGGCGATGTCGGCACGCAGTATCGCTCCGGTATCTACGTGTTCAACGCCGCGCAGCGCCAAGCCGCCGAGGCCTCGAAGGCAATGTACGAGAAGGAGCTGGCGAAGAAGCGTTACGGCGCCGTCACCACCGAGATCGTCGATGCGCCGGAATTCTATTTCGCCGAGGACTATCACCAGCAGTATCTGGCCAAGAACCCGTTCGGTTATTGCGGGCACGGGGGGACCGGGGTGTCGTGCCCGATCGGCACCGGCGCCAAGCTCGCCAACTCCTAGGCCGGATCGAGAATCGACTTGCCGCGGGCGCCTCTTGGGAGGCGCCCGTTGCGTTTTAAGTCCATGAAATCACGGATTTAACGCCGTCAGCAGCCCGGTGAGGATTCCTTAACCATATAAAGCGTTAATCGGTCTCACGTTTCTTCACCGGCCCGGATTCTAACGTCATGCGGGGAGCCCGATTGCTGTTGGCCGTCGTCACCGCCCTCGCGGTGAGCGCCTGTGCGCGACAGCAGCCCGTCTATTATGTGATGGACCCCAACACCGGCCAGCCGGTGCCGGTGGTCAGTCAGCAGGCGCCGCCATCGTTGCCGCCCGGCGCTTCGGCGCAGGCGAGCGACCAAGCCGACAGCCGCGGCCTGTTCTCGTCGTCGCCGGCTTACGCGCAGCAGGCCTATGGCCAGCAGGTTTACGCGCAGCAGACTCAGCCTGCCTATCAGCCGCCGCCAGCCGCCTCCGGCGAGCGCGGCCTGTTCAATTCGCGGGCCAGGTCGCAACCGCTCTACGCACCGCAGCCTGCCGTGCAGCAACCTTACGTCGCGCAGTACGGCGCGCCGCAATATCCGCCGCAAGCCACGCCGCAAGCGCAAGGCGGGCCTTATGTCGCCGCGCCGCCTTACGGCTACGCCTCGGCGCCGGCCAATGGCGGTCAGCAGACTTACACGCTCGATAGCGGCGACAAGCTGCGCGTCGTGGTGTTCGGCCAGGACGGCATCACCAACAGCTACATGGTCGACGCCGGCGGCAATATCAGTTTGCCCTTGGTCGGCATCGTGCCGGCGCGCGGCTTCTCGACCCAGCAGCTCTCGCACATGATCGCCGAGCGGCTGAAGCAAGGCTATGTGCGCGAGCCGCATGTCAGCGTCGAGGTCGAAGCCTATCGGCCGTTCTTTATTCTCGGCGAAGTGACCAATCCGGGGCAGTACCCCTACGTCGCCAACATGACGGCGGAAACCGCCATCGCGATCGCCGGCGGCTTTGCGCCGCGCGCCGCCAAAGGCAAGGTCGAGATCACCCGCAGCGCGCCCGGCCAGCAGATGCATGGCGACGTGCCGCTCGGCTTCCCGCTGCGCCCCGGCGATACGATCGTCGTCAAGGAGCGGTGGTTCTAGAATTTATCTGTCGTCCCGGCCGAGCGTTAGCGAGGGCCGGGACCCATAGCCACCAGACTATCGAGACGCGTCGGAGTATGGGTCCCCGCTTTCGCGGGGACGACAGCAGAGTCTACTTCTTCATATTTTTCGTCAGAAATTCCTGCGTCCGGCTCCAGGCGAGATCGGCGGACGTCTTGTTGTAACTGGCGCGTTCGTCGCAATAGAAGCCATGCGCCGCGCCGGGATAGACGTAAGTTTCGGCCTGCGGCTGCTTCTTCTTGATCTCGTCGACCACGCTCATCGGGATGCCTTCGTCCTTCTCGCCGAAATGCAGCTGCAGCGGACATTTCGGTTTCTCGTCGGCGAACTTACCGATCATGCCGCCGTAATAGGCGACCGCGGCCGATAGTCCGGGAATGCGGCAGGCCGCGAGAAACGCCGCGGTGCCGCCCATGCAGAAGCCGATCACGCCGAACGGGCCGACGCCCTTCATGTCGTCTTTGGCCGCCGTCATGTCGGCCATCATGTGATCGAAGTTGAGATTGCCGAGATAGCTGCGGGCATTGGCGATCTCGTCGGGCGTATAGCCGCATTCGAAGTCGCGCACGAAACGGTCGAACACCGCCGGCGCCACCGCCACGTAGCCGAGCGCCGCCAGCCGGTCGCAGACCGCGCGGATGTGATGATTGACGCCGAAAATCTCCTGCACCACGACCAGGCCGCCCTTCGGCGTGCCTTGCGGATCGGCGCGGTAGCCGCCGAACTTGTGATGGTCGGCGGTGGTCAGTGACAAATGCTTACCCAAGGAAACCTCCCGTTACATTCAATGCTGCGGATTGTGTGAAAATGTCTGGCGCAAGGGCTTCTCTAGCATGGCAGCGCGCGCCCGAACCAGACAGGCCTCCTTACTTGGCCTTCATTCGTTCTTTGCCGGCTTGGCGGCGGGCTCGTTCGGATAGCTGAGAAAGATTTCATAGACCCGGGGCCGCGAGGCCCGCATGTTGGAATCGGTCGACGTAAAATCTTTGTCGCCCATGACCTTGTCGCGCGCCGTTGCCGGCGATTGGCGATCCGCGTCGAACCGCACGCCGAGACGGCAGCCGCCCGGCAGTGTTTCGAGTTTGCCGCCCTGCCAATCGGTGACGGTGCCGCCATAGTCCCAATCGAAGCCCGCCAGCGTGAAGGGCTTGCCATTGAGCGCCTCGACCTCGGCCAGCGTCGATCCGATCCGCACGCCGCCCGCGACCCATTGGGCGGCGCGGCCGAGCGACACCATATTGATGCGCTTGCGGGCCTTGGCGTCGTTCCAACTGATCTCGATCCGGCGGGCCTTGACCTTGGCGAAGAGCGCCGTGACCACCAGCTTGTCGCCCTCGGCGCCGTCAACCTGCTCGGTGGTGACATTCGCCGGCCCGAACGCCTGCTGCAATTTGGCAAAGCTGGAATCGGGCGCAAAAGGTCCGGCGCAGAAAATTACATTGGCTTTTGCCGGCTCCGGCGCCGGCTGAGCCAGCGCCGGAGAGGCGAGCATTGCGAGACTGACGGCGAACAACCGCGCGGAACGCTTCATGGTTTCGCGATGTTGGCGGTCCGTTACTTCGGATGCAAGATCAACTTCTGCACCCGCCAGTTCAACAGTTCAGCAACGTAGAGTTCGTTCTCCGACGGGCAGGCGATCTGGTGGATCCAGCCGAACTGCTTGAGTTGCTTGCCCGCGCCGCCGAACCAACCGAGCACCTTGCCGTCGAGGCTGAGTTTGTAGACCCGGCCCGGATAGGCGTCGGAGGCATAGAGCACTTGATTGGGCGGCGGCGTGATGCACAGCGCCCAAGGCGAGCCCGGTGCCTGCGTCAGCACCTTCTGATACGACTGCAGCGTCGGCTGGTTGCCGATGGCCGGCCGCGCCTTTTCGTCGAACGGCACGTCGATGGTCATGATGCGCAGGTACTTGCCGTCGCCGTCGAACACCTGGATGCGGCGGTTGCCGCGGTCGGCGACATAGATGTTGCCTGCGGCATCGGACGCGATGCTGTGCGGCGTGTTGAGTTCGCCTTCCTTGTTGCCGCGGTCGCCCCAGGACTTGAGCCAGTTGCCGTTCTTGTCGGCTTTGGCGACGCGCGAATTGATGTAGCCGTCGCTGATGAAAATCGAGCCGTCCGGCCCGAACGCGACGTCGGTCGGTTGCCGGAAGCGGCCGTCCTCCGCCGCCTTCGGCGGCACCGGATGTTCCAGCGGCTTGGTGTCTTCGTCGGAGGCTTCCTGCTTGCGGCCGAACACCATGGTGACGCGGCCTTCCGGATTGAACCGGACGATCATGTCCGAGCCTTTGTCGATGGCCCAGATGTTGTCCTGTTTGTCGATGCGCACCGCATGCCCGAACGACCAGGCGTACAGGTTCTTGCCGATCTCACGGATGAAGTGGCCGTCTGGCCCGAACTCAAGCAGTTGTGCCGCCGCCGCGGCATAAGCCGGGCCGCTGGTGTTGCCGCGGGAAAACACGAACACATGCTTCTTGGAATTCGTCGCGACGCCGGTGACTTCGCCGAAATGCAGGTTCGCCGGCAGCTTCATCGGGTCGGGCACCGAATCGAACGCAATTTCCGGCGCCGGCTGCGGCGCGAAGCCCGGCGGCTGTTGCGCCGATGCCATCGCGGCGCTGAAGGCAAGAACCGACAACGCGCCAACAATCCTTGTCGCACTTCGTGAGTTCATGGCGTCCTCCCTGGACGATTGATGGCGGATTGGTCCGCACGTCGTTTACGGGAGCAGTTTATCGGATTGTGCGGCCTGCGTCAGTGGGGGTGTCAGGCCGCAAACGCCTGCGCTAGCAACTCATACGAATGCTTGCGCGCCGCGTGATCGAAAATCATCGAGGTCACCATCAACTCGTCGGCCTTGGTCACCTCGATCAAGGCCGTCAGCTTCGCCTTCACCGTCGCCGGCGAGCCGACCGAGATGCGGTTGCGGCCTTGCGCGATGCGGGCGCGGTCGACCGGCGTGTAATCGTAAGCCGCGGCGTCTTCCGGTGACGCCAGGGCTGCGTATTCGCCTTTGGCGCGGCGCACCGCGTTGAGATCGAAAGTCTGCGCCAGCCGCTCGGCTTCTGCGTGGGTGTCGGCACACACCACTTGGGTGCCGAGGATCGCCAGCGGTTTGTCATGCGACACCGACGGCTTGAAGCTGTCGCGATAAAGACGCATCGCCTCGTCGGCGGGAAACGTCGCGAAGTGATGCGCAAACGCAAAGGCAGCACCAATCTGTCCGGCCAGTTGCGCGCTGTAATCCGACGAGCCGAGCAGATAGATCGGCGGCAGGGCTACGTCGGACGGCATCGCCACCACCTTGTGAAACGGATGGCCGGCGGGATAGCCGCGCGTCTCCAGCAGCATCAGTTCCTGGAAGCGCTCGAGGAAATCGTCCTCCTCGCTGATGCCCTGGCGGCGGCGTAGCGCGTAGGAGGTCGCCGGATCGGTGCCCGGCGCGCGGCCCAAGCCCAGATCGATGCGGCCGGGAAACAGCGCCTCCAGCACCTTGAAGCGTTCGGCCACCATCAGCGGCGCGTGGTTGGGCAGCATCACGCCGCCGGAGCCGACGCGCATATTTGTTGTGATCGCGGCAATTTGCCCGATCATGATGTCGGGCGCCGAACTCGCCACCGCCGGCAGATTATGGTGTTCGGCCACCCAGTAGCGGACATAGCCCAAGCGGTCGCACAGCCGCGCCAGATCGAGCGAATTGCGCAGCGCCTGGGCGCCGGTCGAATTGGCCGAGATCGGCGAAAGATCGAGAACCGACAAGGGAATGGAAGACTTGGGGGTCATGGGGCCTTCCTATCACGCCGCGCGCCTCTTTTTGTGCGCGCAACATAGCCTATGTTAGACAGCCGCTTGGAGAGGGGATCGATCATGGCCGCGTTGACCGAATGGAAGGTGCCGCCGTCGGCGCAGCCGCGCGCCGAGGACTATTCCTACGATCTCGAGCGCGCGCTGTCCTCGGTGGTTGGCCTGCATTCGATCGTCCCGTCCGACGCCTTTACCGCCGATACGCTCGGCATCGAGCGCGCCGGCAACGGCGTCTTGATCGACAAAGGCCTGGTGCTGACCATCGGCTATCTGATTACCGAGGCCGAGACGGTCTGGCTGCATTTCGGCGACGGCCGCGTGGTGCAGGGCCATGCGCTCGGCCTCGATCAGGAAACCGGCTTCGGCCTGGTGCAGGCGCTGGGCTCGATCGATGTGCCGCCGCTGCCGATCGGCTCGTCGAAGGCCGCCGAGATCGGCGACCGCACCGTGGTCGGCGGCGCCGGCGGCCGCACCCGCTCGCTGGCGGGACGCATCGCCGCCAAACAGGAATTCGCCGGTTACTGGGAATACGTGCTCGACGAGGCCATCTTCACCCACCCCGCGCATCCGAACTGGGGCGGCACCGCGCTGATTTCGCCGAAGGGCGAACTGATCGGCATCGGCTCGCTGCAGATCGAGCGCGAACGCGACGGCAAGAACGAGCATCTCAACATGACGGTGCCGATCGACCTGCTGACGCCGGTGCTCGACGACCTGCGCAAGTTCGGCCGCGTCAACAAGAAGGTCAGGCCGTGGCTCGGGCTGTATTCGACCGAGATCGAGAACAGAATCGTCATCGTCGGCATCGCGCCGAAGGGTCCGGCGGCACGCGCCGAACTCAAAACCGGCGACGTCGTGCTGTCGGTCGCCGGCGAGACCGTGACGACGCTGGCTGCGTTCTACCGCAAGGTCTGGTCGCTGGGCACGTCCGGGGTAGAAGTGCCGCTGACGCTGTATCGCGACGGCGTCACCTTCGAGGTGCGGGTCAATTCATCCGACCGCGCCAAGTTTCTCAAAGGGCCAAGGATGCATTAGTGGCTTTTGTGCCCCGGACGCGGTGCAACACGAAGCCATAAGCGCGTTCACGCGCGTCTTCGACGCGCTATGGCGGAGTGATGCGCCGCTGATCCGGGGCCGTTCCAAATTCCGATTTTGCGAAGGTCCCGGTTCTGCAGCGCATCGTTCGCGTTGCTCACGCCGCGCTGCGCCCGGGACAGGCCTCAGCCCTCCTCAATCTTCTCCACCCGGTTCGGATAGAACGCCAGATACTCTTTGATCTCCATCATCGCCGGGAACGGCTGCTCGTAGGACCACACCGCGTTTGCGGCCGTCTTAGCCCCGGCCGAAATCGAGAAATAGCTGGCGTCGCCTTTGTACGGGCAGTGCGAGGCATGTTCGGTTTTGGTGAGCAGCTCCATTTTGGCGTCGGCGCGCGGGATATAGAGCACCGGCGGATAGCTCGCCTCTTGCAGCGTCAACGCCTTCGTCGTGTCGGCGATCACCTGTCCGCCGAACGTCACGCGCACGCGCTTGCCGTTGGGCGCAATCGTGATCGGATGGTCCGGGCCGGGCAACTTCACGGTCGCGCCTCCGTTATGGCCGGTAAGATTGCGCTAAGCATAACGCCGCCGTCCTATAGTTACCGCTTTCGCAATCACAGCGCCGGATTGTGAAAAATTGGACCGATGTTTTTAGGGGAGCGGCAGAGAGTTTGAACTAGTTTCGGCGCAACGCAAGTCACCGAAAGCGCGCCCGCATGCACGATCCCGCCATCGAGAAGCTGCTGCAAGGCCTCAGTATTCTGATCGTCGACGGCAACAGCTACATGCGCAAAATGACGCGCATGATGCTGATGAACATGGGCGCCAAGTCGGTGATCGAAGCCGCCGACGGTCTGGCCGGTCTCGAGCAAATCCGCCTGTGCGATCCCGACGTTATGCTGCTGGAGTGGGACATGCCGGTGCTCGGCGGCATGGAGGTGATGCACATCGTGCGCTCGCCCGGCGTCTTTCCGCGGCCCAATCTGCCGATCATCATGCTGACGCATCGCGCCGAGCGCTCGTCGGTGGTGGAGGCGATCCGCGCTGGCGTCCACGAATTCCTGATCAAGCCGACTTCGCCAAAGGCGCTGCGCGACCGCTTGACCTCGATCGCCGTCAACCCGCGGCCGATGGTGAAGGTCGGCGATTGCTACGTGCCGGAACCGCGCCGCGCCAGCGCCGAAGCCATCGTCTCGGCGTAACCTTCAGGCGCGCGGAAAATCGTACAGCCTGGCCGGATTGTCGGTGAGGATCGCCTGCCGCAAAGCGGCATCTGGCGTCCATGCCAGAAACACATCGCGCAGCCGCGCGGCATCCGGCACCGGGCCTTCCGGGCGCGGATGCGGCCAGTCGGTACCCCACACTAAATTCTGCGGATTGGCGGCGACCAGCGCGTCGTGGAACGGCTTGGCTTGCGCATAATCGGGCGGCGTCGCGCCGAGCCGATAGGTGCCCGACAGTTTCGACCAGAATTTACCCTCGCCGACGCCGCGCAGCAGCGCCTGGAAGCCGGGGTTGCCGACGCCGTGGTGATATTCCAGCCGCCCCATGTGATCGACGACCACCGGCACCGGCACGCGCGCCAGCTGTGGCAACAGATCGGGCAGGTCGCGGGTGTCGATCCACAATTGCAGATGCCAGCCGAGTTCGGCCATCAGCGGCAGATGCGGCTCGACATCTTTCAGGCCGACGCCGTTCTGGTAATAGGGCTTGCCGTCGCGGCGGAATTCATTGGCGCGCAAGCCGCGCACGCCGTTGGCGTGCCATTGCCGGATGATCGCCGGCGTCAATTCGCTGCCGCCGACCCCGACGCCGCGCAGGCGCTTGGGCTCGCGCGTCAAGGCATCGAGCATCGCCGTGTTGTCGCGGCCATAGGCCGACGGCTGCACCAGCACACCGCGGTCGAAGCCGAGCCGGTCGAGCAGCGCGAGATAGGCTTCGAGCGGCGCGTCGTCCGGCGTGTAGCTGCGCGGCTCGGCATAAGGAAACGTCGCGGCCGGTCCGAACACGTGGCAGTGACAATCGCAGGCGCCCTGCGGCAAGAGTCCGCTCATTTCGGCTCCAGCCCGGCGAGCTTGGCGGCTTCGCCCATGCGCTTGTAGTCGTCGCGGATGAAGGCCGCAAAGCCCGCCGCCGTCATCTGCTCGGGCGTGGCGATTTCCGACCCCATGGCGCGCAATTTGTCCGGCGCGGGGCTCGAACCGCTGAGTCCGTCGGCGATCGCCTTCTGCAATTGCGCGACGATCGCTGCCGGCGTTCCGGCCGGCGCCAGGATGCCGATATAGCTCGACGCGGTGAAATCCTTGACGCCGCCTTCGATGAAGGTAGCGACGTCGGGCGCGATCTGCGAGCGCTTCTCCAGCGCCACCGCGACGATGTGCGCCTGGCCGCCTTTGTGCAGCGGCATTGCGGTGGAGAATTCCGTCATCGCCGCCTGGATGCTGCCGCCGATCAGGTCCGGCATCAGCGCGCCGCCGGAGCGATAGGGCACGTGCACGACGTTGGCGCCGGTCTGCGCCTTGAAGCGCTCCAGCGTCATGTGCGTGGCGCTGCCGACGCCCGAAGTGGCGATGCTGATCTGCTCTTTCTTCGACAGCGCGATCAGTTCGGGCAAGGTCTTCGCCTCGACCTTGTTGCCGAGGATGATGCAATGCGGCGCGTAGCTGGTCAGCGCTACGGCTACGAAATCCTTGAGCGGATCGTAGCCGAGCTTGGCCTGTACGAAGGGATTGACGGTGAGCGGGCCGTTGGAGCCGACCAGCAGTGTGTAGCCGTCGGGCGTGGCGCGTGCGACCGCCTCGGCGCCGATGCTGCCGCCGGCGCCGCCGCGATTGTCGACGATCACCGGCTGGCCGAGCGCGTTGGAGATGCGTTCGCCGACGATGCGCCCGACAATGTCGGCATTGCCGCCGGCCGCGAACGGCACGATCAGCCGGATAGGCCGGTCGGGGTAAGCGGCGAAGGCTGCGCGCGGCAGCAGGCTTGCGGCGCTGCCGAGGCCGATGGTCGCGAGCAGCGAGCGGCGTGACAGTGTCATGGCGCGTTTCCCCCGGATGGCATGCGGCCCGGCGTTGATCCGCCGGCGTTATGAAGAGTGGCGCGCCCGAGACGATTCGAACGTCCGACCTTTGCCTTCGGAGGGCAACGCTCTATCCAGCTGAGCTACGGGCGCCTGACCAATTCAATAGACGAATAATCCAGAAGCGGCAACGGGCGTGATTTTGCTCGTAGGGACGGTGCGTGAAGCTCCTGCGGCAAAGGTCGGACGTTCGAATCGTCTCGGGCGCGCCAGGAGTTGCGTGCCGAGGGTGTGGCGGGCTCAAATTTGGATGGCCGTTCTTAAAATCACTTCGGCTCAAACGCCGCTAAATAACTGAACTAGGTCTTCCTACTATCGAGCCATAGACAGGTCCCGTGCGCCGCGTCGCACCGCTTCGTGCTTCCGCCAATGCGGCACATAAGCAGACATTAGTGCTTTGAAAAGCCGCCCGTGGTTTGGAATACGCAGATGAAGGAGTTCGTGCACTATCACGAACTCCTGGAAGCCCTCGTCTTGCGCCGTGAGGTCAGCCGCAAGTGTTACCGCGCCACCAGATGAGCACGAGCCCCACTTCCGGGTCATTTTCTGAATTCGCACACGCCTCGGTTTGACCTTGAGTTTGGTCGTCCATCGTTCGACGCGGCGTTTCAATGCTTGCTGCTCAGAAGTGCTAATTCTCATGTGCCAGTTAGCCAATTACGTTTGCGATGATCAGATCGACCACGCTGGCGCGGGCGTCTTTGGGAAGGCTAATCAAAGGGCGATAAAGAGCGGCGCGTAACTGCCGCTGCTCGTCCGGATTAACCTTCGCGTTCGGGAACCGAGCTAGAAGTTTTTCAATTTCGCCGGCTAATTCGAGAGGATCAATCCCGCAGCTCTCTGCTTGGGGTCGGATCTATCGTCACGTCTGCTTTACCCCCAAGAGCGGACATTCATCAGCGCAGTCGGCATGTCCGTTTTGGGCCAATAAGCGACATGGTGACGCAATCACCCGATATTGCGTTCCCGAGGGAGGACGTATCTCCCCCTCGGGAAATGAAACTAACGCGACTACCGTTAGAACTCTTTCCAGTCAGGCTCCACCTTGAGCGCCGTGGCGAGGCCCGCCTGCATCCGGCCGACCGGACCGTGGTCCGCGGCACCATTCGATTTCGGCGCGGGAGTCGGACGCCTTGCTGCCGGTCCGCGTGACGGCACGGCAGCTTTCGGCTGGGGTGTCGGTGCGGCCTGCCGTTTGGCGGCGGGCGCGGGTTGCGCAAAGTCGGTTTGTTCTGAGCCACCGCGCAGCCGGAAATGGGCAACGCGATCGTCCATCGACTTGGCCTGGCCTTCGAGCGTCTTGGCGGTAGCGGCGTTTTCCTCGACCAGCGCTGAGTTCTGCTGCGTGACCTCGTCCATCTGGGTCAGCGCCTTGTTGATCTCTTCGATGCCGGTCGATTGCTCGGCGCTGGCATTGGCGATTTCGGAAACAACCGCGGTGACCTTCTTGATCGAGTCGACGATCTCGCCAAGCGCCTGACCGGCTTTGTTGACCAGTTCGACGCCGTCTTTGACCTGGCCATTGCTGTTTGTGATCAGATCCTTGATGTCTTTCGCCGCCTGCGACGAGCGCTGCGCCAGGCTGCGCACTTCGGACGCCACCACCGCAAAACCGCGGCCCGCTTCGCCGGCACGCGCGGCTTCCACGGCGGCGTTGAGCGCCAGCAAATTGGTCTGGCGGGCGATTTCGTCGATGACACCGATGATGTCGGAAATCTTACGCGACGATTCCTCGATCTTTGCCATGGCGTCGACAGTCTTGGCGACGACCTGACCGCCGCGATCCGCGACGTCTTGCGTGCTGCTTGCCAGATCGCTGGCCATCTTGGCGTTCTCGGCGTTCTTCTTGACCGTCGCCGTCATCTCTTCCATCGACGCCGAGGTCTGTTCAAGGCTGGCGGCCTGTTCCTCGGTGCGCTGCGACAGATCGGTGGTACTGGTCGAAATCTCGGCCGAGGCGTTGGTGACCTCGTTCGCCGAAATCTTGATGTTGCCGATGGTCGCACCGACTCGCTCGGCGACCATCTCGGCCGCTTCGGCGATCTGCCCGACTTCGTCCTTGCGGCCGAGCCCGGGAATGGTGACGTTGAAATCGCCGTCGGCCAGCTTTTTTAGCTCAGGCACAAGCGCAGCGATCGGCTTCGAGATAGCCCGACCGATCAGCCAGGAGAGGAATCCCGTCAAAAAGCCAATGATGATGATGGCAGCCACAACAGTTTGCATTGCTTTGGCGCGAAAATCCGCAATTTTGACTTCGGAATCTGCGCCCATCACGCCAATAGCATTGCCGAAAGCCACCATCTGCGGCTCCAGCGTCGCGAATAGCGTCGATAGCGATTTCTGGGCGACGGTGGATTTCTCCACACCTTCCACATAGGCCAGGAAATCGCGTTGATAACCTATGTGCCGCGGCGGACAATATGCTCACGCCGAATGCCGACTGGCACGCTTGGACGTTATCGCCTGAGTCGTCCAGCAAGACCATTCCGGCTCGACGGACGGTTTGGCATCCCAAAGATTGGACTGAGTTTGTACCGGTCATCTGCAGTGGCTGGGCTGCAGCCTCGATTGTATTGTCAAATGGCCATCGGCAAATCTTGTCGTTCCTTCTTCCCGGTGATCTCGTTTCCACCGCATCTTTATTTGGACCAATATCAGGCCGCTCCGTCGAGGCCATCACCGAAGTGCAGTACCGTAAATTCAGACGCGACGACATCAAGGTGCTTCTACGCAAGAATCAAGATATGCTGGATCAGGTTTCAAAACTCATGATTGATGAGAGGGAACAGGCCGATCATTTAGCCGTCGACCTCGGCCGCCGGATGGCTGACGAACGAATAGCCCGGCAGATCCTGTATTTGGCGAAAAGACTTGCCAAACGTGGCATGATGAACGGCCAGACAATGGCATTTCCGTTACGCCATCGACACATCGCGGATGCCACGGGATTGACTATCCATCATGTCTCCAAGGTATTGGCGGCATTTCAACGGGCAGGCCTGATCAGTATTGCTAACCGTTCACTTACGATCACTAATGTGACGGAATTACACAAGGTCGGCGTTTGGCCGTAAGAAGAACTAAAAACGCCGCCACCAAAACAAAACTCTAGCGGCTCGCCGCCCGGCCATTCTCATAAATGATCCGCCGACGCCAGAATGCGTGAAACTGCCGTGGTATGAACGTTCAGCTTCCGCCTCTCCATGACGCGCCTCCGGTCCCACTAAAGCACCTTACTCGGTGTCTTCGGAACCGGGTATGGGCCATCAGCGGACATTAGTCGCGGATACGAATTATATTGCCGATGGAGAATGATTCGCGTGGCGCTCCGGACGGTTATCCATGCTTCAACTTTTCAGTTTTCCTTTTTCGGCCATGGCATCTGCATGCTCCATACACCTATACGCTGAAGTCAAAGCCGAAGCGGAAGCCGCTGCTGAAGCAGCAATGAATGAAGTTATACGAATTGAGAATCGGTATTCGCGATATCGTTCTGACGGCATACTTGCCGATATTAATGGTGTGGCAAAGCGTGCGGGTAGCATAACAGTTGACGATGAAACGGCGAAGCTAATTGACTACGCCTTTGCCTGTTACCAACGTAGCGACGGGCTGTTTGATGTCACCTCAGGCATATTGCGCAGGGTTTGGGATTTCAAGTCTGACAAGCTGCCTGACCGCAAGGTAGTCCAAGAGCTGCTGCCGTTAATTGGTCTATCCAAAATCTCTTGGGCACGGCCGCACCTCACTTTTCCCATCGCCGGTATGGAGTTTGATTTTGGAGGGATTGGGAAGGAATACGCCGCGGATCAAGCGGCGGCGGTCTGCATCGCGTTAGGGGCTCGCCATGGCTTGGTTGATCTTGGCGGCGACGTTGCCGTGATAGGCCCACATCCAAATTTTGCCCCATGGAACATCGGCATCAGGCATCCACGGGACACAAAGTCCACCATCGGATCTCTGCTGCTCGATCACGGCGCACTCGCCAGTAGTGGTGATTACGAGCGATACATGATGATTGACGGGCAGCGCTATTGTCACATCCTCAACCCGATCACGGGCTGGCCCTGCCGTGGTCTCGCGGCGGTGAGTGTAGTAGCAGACCGATGTCTAGTAGCAGGCAGCATTGCGACAATCGCAATGCTGAAGGGCCGCAGCGGCGTTAAGTGGCTAGCCGGTCTCGGCCTCAGGCATTTCGTTGTGGACGAGGGTGGCGCCGGAGACGGCGATACGATTATTCCGACATCAAATTAAAATTATAGCGCGCACGACCTCGCGTAACGCGAGACGCAGTATGGGCGCATTCCATTTGGACGTGAGTGCTAATTATGCCAGGATGTTGAGAGATTGAAGGCTAGAGTCTACAGTCTGGCCCGGAGCAACTGACGTGACCGCCACTGGTTTATCGGCACGAAGTTGAGCCATCAGATCTTTCATCGTATTGACGAAATTCTGTTTCGAGACACTTCCAGACCCGCTTGGATCGAGGGCACTCCATATTGTACTGGAACCCTGCGCTTTAAATACTGCCGGTGGATCGAGTGTTTGAAAAGCCTGGTTGAATTGGGACTGATTAATTGAACCAGCGCCAGTGGCATCGATGGCGTCAAACAGGCTCGTCATTTTTTGGACAGGCGGCGCCATATTACCGCTCGCGCCTGAAATCATGTCGAGGCTTGGGGGGCCACCAACCGCGGCAACCGCTGCTGTCATCACACTCTCCAGATAGATCCGCCTTTACGATGCGCTAACCATAGTGCCCATCTGTAAATGGCCGGTTAATTGTGGATTTTCGCATTGGTGTAATTCCGACTTTCGCGTGGAACACGATAGTTCGCCCGGTAACATCGGCATTGGCTGACGCAGCCGCACTGCAAGTGCCTTTCGGTCGCCGCACAATTGCAAGGCCGCCCGGTGCCTCGCAGCGTCGCTTGGCTGCCCAATAACCTTGGTCAAGAAGGAAGGATGATTCCCTGCATCTGTGAAGATCGAATGTCCGCCCTGGGTCATTAGGCAACATGGCAGCACGTCCGCGTTATGTCCGTTCTTCCCCTCAAAGCAGACATTCGGCAACTCGACCGGCATGTCGAACCTCGTCACCATCAAAATTGACGTTTGATCTATCCGGTTTAGATCAAATGAATTCGGTCCGGCAGTTTATCTCGGCTGGCCTCGGAGCGCGGAAAATGCTGGGCCAGTTCGTCGCCACACAGGCCTATGGCTGTAACAAAGCCATCCGCGATACGCCGGTCACGCATGTGTGCAATGAGAGCATCAACGGCCGCTTGCCAATGCGATTGAGGAACGCGCGACGAAATTCCCTCGTCGGCAATAATTCGTGCATAACGCTCGGCCAGAGAAACGAAGATCAGAATACTGGAGCGGTCCATTTTCCGCCCAAGATCACGAATTGTGAACTGCTCCATAGCCACGCGATGAGCGATGGCGCGGCGCGCTCTCCGGGGCATCAGCGCGACCCGAATACGTGGCAGACAGAGCATAATCGTAAGAACCACGAAAATGATGATTTGCAGCGATAGGATTCGGTAAATCGCCATCGCCGTTAAAAGCACCAGCCCCCAAGGCAGCGCGAGCGCGATCACAGCAGCGATAAAAATCGGCAATGCCGTGACGTGAGATGATGTCCGCGCCAGGACGCAGACGATCTCCCCTGACGTCCGTGCCTCTGCTGCGCGGATAGCGTCAGAAATGCGATCGCGGTCCTGCGCCGAAATGGTCATCACCAACTCCCCGAAGCCCCGCCGCCACCCGACGAACCGCCGCCGCCCGAAAATCCGCCCCCGCTTGAAGATCCACTACTACTGCTTGAGTTGCCCGAGCTGACCAGAATGTTGAGCAGGATGTTGAAGAAGATCCAGCGGAAGCCGGGGGAAACGATGAGCATCACACCGACGACGATGATGACAAGCACAATTAGCCAGTTGAACCGATCGCCGGATGGTTGACTGTCAAGCCGTAGCGAAGGGCGCTTTTCCCATTCGGAAGAGTCGGTCGTAAGTACTGTAATGATGTCGTCAACGCCGCGAGAGATGCCGCCGCTGAAATCACCGCTTTTGAAGCGCGGGGTGATGGCATTCGTGATGATCACCTTCCCCAGCGCATCGGTAAGCGTACCCTCAAGGCCATAGCCGACCTCAATGCGGACACGCCGCTCGTTCGGTGCAACGAGCAACAGCACACCGTTGTTCTTTGTTTTCTCGCCTAGCTTCCAGTCTCGGAATAAGCCGTTGGCGTAAGGCTCGATCTCCTGGCCTTCAAGGGAGGCTATTGTGGCGACAACGAGCTGAATTCCCGACTTGGCTTCCAGGTCGGCAAGCTTTGGCTCGATTGAGCGGCGCGCGTCGGCCGAAATAATATTCGCTTGATCGACGATTCGGCCCGAGAGCGCTGGGAAGGTCAGCGCGAAGGCGGTGACGATTGTGCACGCCAGAGCCACGGCCGCGATGGCGAAACGCCATGCTTGCTGTGAGACGCGCCAGAATCGTCCGGCAATGTTCATGTCGAAGTCTTGATATCGCGACCGAATATCAGAATTTCACCTGCGGTGGGGTCTGCGCATTTTCATTCGCGGCGAACTCCGCCATCGGCTTGTTAGAGCGAAATACGGTCGCGGCCCACAAAATGCCGGGGAAGGTCTTTAGCTCGGTGTTGTAAATCCGCACGGCCTCAATGTAGTCACGGCGAGCGACGGCAATGCGATTTTCGGTGCCCTCAAGCTGAGATTGCAGCGCCAAAAAATTCTGATTCGATTTCAGATCCGGATAATTCTCGCTTACCGCTAGAAGCCGGCCGAGGGCACCAGAAAGCTGGTTTTGGGCGTCCTGGAACTGCTTCAGCTTTTCGGGATCGCTGAGCTGGGATACATCGATTTTGACCTGCGTCGCTTTCGCTCGTGCCTCGACCACGGCGGTCAGGACCTCCCGTTCCTGTTTGGCATAGCCTTGGACGGTGGCGACGAGATTGGGAATGAGGTCGGCGCGGCGCTGGTAGTTATTCTGCACATCCGCCCATTTCGCCTTGGCCTGTTCCTCGGCCGTCGGAATAGTGTTGTAGCCGCAGGCTGACACTGTGAGGCCCAAGAGAACAGCGGTTAGCCCCGCGCGCACGCTCGAAAGGGAAACAGTCATGAAGGCTTCCTGCTTGGTTCAGAAATAGGTAGCCAAAAACGGTTTGATGTTAGCTTGTTATCAGCGATGCGGGCGTTTTACGCCACGTTTCTTTTTAGCCTTCTTCTTTGATTTCATTACGACCTTCTTTTTCTTCCGGCTCACCTTTGCTTTCCGCTTCTTTTTGGTCTGGGCTGGCCTCATTTCCTCTTCTACCGCCAATTCAAGCACGCCAAGCTGTGAGCCTGTGGACGCTACGCTTGCGGCATCCACAATATCGCTAACCGCTTCACCGATCATCCCCACAACTGAGTGCGGCTTTTTCTTTGCCATATCCCCAACCCCATTTGTTCAAAAGCATCGTTTCATTAGTGCCCCAGAGCGATCAGATGGAGTTCGGATTCGTTTTAGGGCCCGTGGACTCAGTATTTTGCGTTGGAGGCTAGTAGGGTATTCGGTCGCTATTGGGGGAAGAGCAGACATTCACTGCAACGCGGCGAATGGTCGCGAAGGGCCATTAGCGACATTGGAAACGATTTTACAGCATAATTAAAGGAACTCCGATGCAGAGTAAGGCGGCCAAGAATATGAGTCCGAAGATCGTTCCCAGCCGCCAGAACTCCGGCGACGTGATGTAGCCGCTGTTGTAGTAGGGCAGCGCGGCGCCCGTGGCATACGGGGTGATCACCGCCATGATGCCGGTGGTCAGCGCCAGCGCCAGCGCGAATTTGTCCAGCGGCAATCCCTTGATGCCCATTCCGACCGCCAGCACGACCGGCAGCATAGCGGTGGTATGGGCAGTCAGACTCGCGAACATGTAATGCGAGAAGAAATACACCGACACCAGGACTACGATCATCACGGTCGGCGGTAGCCCGCCGATGTGGTCGGCGACGAAAACGGCGAACCATTTGATGAAGCCAGAGCGCGCTAGGCCGTCCGCCATGGTGACAAGCAACGCGAGCAGCGCAATCGTCGTCCAGGCGGCATCGTTCTTCGCCATATCGTTCCAAGTGATGATTCCGGTGACAAGCATGAGCGATACGACGATCAATGCCGCTGTCGCGGCATCGACGTAATCGCCGCCGCCAACCCATAGCGTGATTGCGATCAGCACTAAGACGGTCAAGATGATCTCGCGAACCGTCATGCCACCCATCTTCTTGAGTTCGCCGGCAGCCCATTCCGGCACCGCAGGGCTGTGCTTGATTCCGGGTGGATAGACCCAATAGACAAGCACCGGTAGCGCCAGTAGCAGCGGGATGGCGAACGGGGCGGAAGCCGTGAACCATTGTCGATAGGTGATTTCGACATGAAGAATTTTACGAATGAATTCGAGTGCGAGAAAATTCGGCGCGCAGGCGGTCATAAAAAGGGAACTGGTGATGCAACTCGCAGCGAACGTAGTCCACAAGATGTAGCCGCCGATCTTGCGCGCAGACGGATCGTGCGGTTTGGAATCGTAGATCGGCGGCAAGTTGACCACAACGGGAAACAACGTTCCGGCGCTGCGTGCGGTATTGGATGGAGTGAACGGCGCGAGGATCGTATCGGCGAAAGTGGTAGCGTAGCCGAGCGAGAGGGTACTGCGGCCAAGCGCTTTGACAAGAACCAGCGCGATACGCCGGCCGAGACCGGTCTTTTTGTAGCCGAGCGCAAACATGAAGGCCGCGCCGACCAGCCATACGGTGCTGCTGGCAAACCCGGACAAGGCCCATTTGATAGCTTCACCCGCGGCGTTGAAACCCGGTTTAGCAAGGTCGCTGGCGCCAAAAAGCGTCCACTTCGACAGAACAGCGACGGTCGTCACGCCGATCAGCCCGACGGCTGGGTTCGGCAGCGGTTCAAGCACCAATCCGGCAATGACGACGGAGAAGATCGCAAAATAATACCAAGTATGCTGCTCCAGACCTTGCGGGGGCGGCAGAACGGCGATGATCGCGATAACCGCCAAGGGGACGGCGATGCGCCACCACTGCGGCGCTTTTGTTTCCACGGGTGGTTCTGAAACTGTCGTGGACGACATGAAGCCCTCCCACACGAGCGTAAAGTCGCTATTTGTCCTTTATCGGGGCAACGCTTTATGCCGGCGTTGATCTACCTCAAGGGCGCGCATGACGGCAGCGGAAATTGCGCGCTAGGTCATGACGGGGCTCGCAGCTTGTCCATGAAATCGCATACCGGCAGGAGTTTCATGGTTTCGGCATCCAGCAGTTGTGCCAGCAGGTCGCTGCGAAACGGCTCGAGCCAATGATAGCACGTCAGGGCGTGGAATTTGTCCGTGAGCATCGGCAGGGCGCCATCCCGCCGCGACGGATCGCCGATCGGGAATGCAGTTTCTTCCAATGGAGAGAGTGTTCCATCCTGAAGCTCGATCTGGATCGCATTGGCGCAGCTCCTGATCGTAAGGTCATAGTGGTCGTGGGTATAGTTGACGTCCTCCAGGACGGTGGTGCGGTCACGCAACCAATCAATACGGGGATCGCTTGCGGATTCGTCAGAATAGTCGTCCGAGATTAGGCGGCCGCGCAAAAGGGCGATAGCAACCGCGTACTGGATCGAGTGATCGCGCGCCGCACGATTCGGCAGCAATCCGGGCTTATTGATGCGTCGCAACGCTTCGTTTTGGGTGAAAATCATGATCCGCTTGACACTCGATAAGCGGCCATTCAGCCAGCGGTGTAGCCGCAGCGCGCATTCGACAGCCGTACTGGCATTGCGTTGAACCGGATGAAGTTTGAAGATTACATTGTCGAGCACGAAGCTGCCCAATGGCCGCGATATCTTGAGGCTCGCGCCACTCAGGTACACGGCCTCAAATCCCCACGTCGGCGCTGAGAGCGCGGTGGGATATCCCATTTCGCCCCGCATCGCGTTCAGCGCTAGCCAGACCGCGCGACCCGCCGCGTCGCCGCCTGCCCAGCCTTTGCGTGGGCCGGCATTCGGCGTGTGGCGATAGGCGTTGAGCGGATGGCCATCAAGAAATGCGTTGGAGAGAGCGCCAGCAATCGTCGTGACATCGCCGCCAAGGAGGCGCGTCGCCATAGCCGTCGATGCCACCTTGACCCCAATGACATGATCCAATCCGACGGAGGGATCGTCGAACCGGTTGTCTGAAGCCAGCAGGCCCTGGATTTCATAGGCGCCAACCATCGCGGCATAGACATCGGCCATCAGCAGCGGAGCCGCGCCGGAGCGCCGCCGCTGTCGGCTGACATAGTCGCTTGCAGCTAGAATCGCGCCGAGATTATCGGAGGGGTGGCCACCGACAAAGGTCGTATCGCTGAAATCGAGCCAGCGGATCATAACGCCGATATCATGGGCAGCCTTTATGGGATCAACGACATGGCCGGTTCCCCAGACGGGAACGCCTTCAACAACGGTTGTGCCGGGCACCCATGCGCCAAGCCGGCGCGTGCAGTCTGGATCCCGAAGGGCCGCAATAGCGCAGCCGACGGCGTCGGTGAGGCAGAGCGCCGCGGTTCGCAACGTCGCACCCGTGGGAGCCGCGACCTTGGCTGCATATTCGGCCAGTTGGACCAGAATCTTATCGTAGGCCCGGCTGTTCGTTGTGCTCGGTGGAATTTTACGATCCGCTATGGTTGTTGATCTTGGGTTCAGTCAAATTTGAATTTGATGGTCTTTGCAACCTCGGCCCATCGCGGCTGAGAGCTTCTTCCTTGTCGGCTTGAAACGGCAGTAGCCCATTTAACCAACGATCCGACCACCGCTGTGGCCCGGCAGTGCCGCTGACTGCAGCAAAACGTTGCGCTGCAATGGGTACTGCTGTTCCAATAGGACTTTTCGAAAGGGCGAGCCAATTTCCTGCCAGCTTCGGAGGGCAACGCTCTATCCAGCTGAGCTACGGGCGCCTGGCGACCTGAATAGACCAAACCTCCGCCAGCGGCAACGGGCCGCTGCGCGCCGGCAGCTGTTTCTTCAAGTCGGCGCAGGGATGGGCTTGAGCGCGTTTATATCGCCCGATGAGCCCCTTATCGGGGCTCTTGCGGGCATAGCGGAACCTCAGCCCGCGCGCCGTTTGCGTAAGACGGAAATTTGCGTCTTCAATGAATTAACCCCGACTGCACCGGGCACGATTTCGTCACCGACCACATAACCCGGCGTGCCGTTGATGCCGAGCGCGCGCGCCAGCGTCGTGCTTTCCGAAATCGTCTGGTCGGCTTCGGCGCTGGCCATGTCGCGCTCCAAGCGCGCCATGTCGAGGCCGGCGCCGGAGGCCGCCGCCATCGCGCTATCTTTGTTCGCCTGACCGCGGTCGCCCATCATTTTTTGGTGGAAGGCGAAATATTTGCCGCCGTTTGAATCCTGCATGCGCACAGCGACCGCGACCCGCGCCGCCTCCACCGAGCCGGGACCCAGGATCGGAAATTCCTTGAGCACGATCTTGAGGTTCGGATCGTCCTTCAAGAGCGCCAGCGTATCGGCCAGCGCCCGCTTGCAGTAGCCACAGTTGTAATCGAAGAACTCGACCAGCGTGACGTCGCCTTGCGGATTGCCGATCGTGACCTGGCGCGCGGATGTGAACAGTAACGCGGCATTGCTCTTGATCGCGGCCGACTTGTCGGCGGCACTCGGCCCTTGCGCGGTTGCCGGCGTGCGCCGCTTGATCAGTTCAGTCAGCGCCTCCTGAAGCACGTCGGGATTCTTGACAAGGTAATCCTTGACGATGCGCTGCACGTCCTCGGGGTGCTTGGTGAGATAGTCCTGCACGATCGCCTCGATCTCGGCGCGCTGCGCTTTTTGCAGCAAGTAATCCTTTACGACGGTATCCATGTCCGGGCGCGAGGCTTGCGCGTTGCCGGCGCTTGGTATCGCCACCATCAAGATGGTGAAAGCCATCGCGGCAACGATTGTGCGGATCGACGGGTGCATGGAATTCTCCTTCGCAGAGTCAGGCAGCTTTACAACAAGGCAAGTCCAGACAGGGTCGCACGAATAACAGGCTCATCCCGGGGGTCTCGTCGAGCTCGGGCGGCGGCACTTGCAATGCCCAGCCTCCAGCGTCCACGTACAGCCAAATTCGGCCGCGATATTAGGCCTGACCTCGATGATGTCCTTGATATCGGCGCGGCCGCAATACCAGCGCCCACAGGCGTCCTGCCGGACGACGCCAGGCCGGGTGTCGGTCTTCCGGCTGCACGTGTCGCCCTGCTTCATCAGGGCCCGCGGCGGGGTCGATTGCGGCGCGAGCTGGGCCATCGCCGGCAGGGTGCTCGCGGCGAACACAAGGGCGACGGCCATCGCACGATAAACCGCAGTATTGTTGAACCCGTGTCGCATCGACGTTTTCATCTCCCCCGATATGGCGGTGCTGGTACCGGTGCTGTCACCGGTGCTGTTACCGGAGAATTGAGGACCGGTGGCGAGCCGGGATGCGGCCCTTTGGTGGCGGGAATATTGGGCTGCGGCTCATCGTCTAAACCTAGCACGCAGCCGGTGCCCGCTTTGTTCAGCACGCGGCCGGGCGGACAATTGATCGGCGTTGGCCGCGGGGTCGTGGCCTGCCGCTTCGGCTCGTCTTGCTTTTTCAGGACTGGGCAACTGCCGTCGGCGCGCGGCGTTCCGACCGCACATTTTTTCTCAGGCCGGCCGGTTTTCTTTGGCAAGGTTTTTGGAATCGTAAATTGAGGCGGGCCGCTCTTCGTCAGCGCCGGGATGCCGACTTTAGGCGTCACGCAACGCGTGCGATCTTCATTCAGCACCAGATAGGCTGGGCAGTTCAACGACGGAATGTAGTTCGGCACCACCAGCCCGGCCCCGCTTGGTTTCATATTCGGCGGCTTGGTCAGGAGGCAGACATTTTCCACCCGGGTCAAATCGCCACACGACATGCATTTATTGTAAGGGTCTTTGGGGTCGGGGACCGAATTGCCGCTGCATGTTTTGAATGGCCGTTTAGACGGCGGCGCCGAGCAGAGCAGGTTGCCGGCGGCTATTGCGGCCTGAGCTTCGTCCTGCGTATTGACGTTTACGCAAGGGAGACACTTACCACCGAGACCAAAGCCCCAGCCCGACAAGAGCGTGTCGGGCGGACATACCGAACAGGCGCCGTCGACGTTGCCCTGGTTTTCCGGGCACGTGCACGACGCGAGGCCAGCGACCGAGTAGTAGGAGGCCCCGGTGGGACAGGAATCGCACGTATTCGTCGTGGAATTAGCGACGGTCTCACCGGTGCAGGGCGTGCAATGGGCGTCTGTTTTTTTAAATTCTCCGCCACCAAGGGTAATTATTTCGTTTGATCCGCAGTCGATCACATTCTTGCACACCATGTTCACGTAATCGGGGTCCTGGGCCGAATTGCACTGCAGGTCCGTCACGCACACACCGTTCTGCTTGGTGGTGCCTTCCTTGCAATCGCAAACGAAACCCTGCAGCGAAAAATCCGCCGAGCCGGCGTCGGAGAATTTCACCGGCCGGGGAGCCTCACCGGGTCCGCAGCTATTGGCGCTAAAACAGGCCGTCCCGCCGGCGTTGAGATATTGTCCCTTCGAAGCGTCGCACGTATTGCAAGACTGTGTGCCTGGGTTGAGATACTCGTTCGCTTGACAGCTGACGCAGTTGTGCTGGGTCGCATCCGGGTGTGCGCGAGAACCACAGCTCGAGCACGCGCCCTTGATATCCTCCCAGTTGTCGTGGGCAATTTGACCGGGCTCGCACAGAACGCAAACCGGTTCACCAAACCACTGCCTTGCTCCGTTTGCAGGGCAAACGCCGCACGCAGCAGCGCCGTTGATGCCCGCCTGGACGATCGTTTCTCCCTGCCCGCACTGGCAGGTTTGTCCGTCTTTTGAAGCGCCCGCCGGACAAACGCTGCAGAAGGGTTCGTGGCCGTCCAATTTGAGGAGCTGCTGGTTGCCGGAGCAGGCGCAAACATTCGCTTCGACGAATGACTGGCCTGCATAGGGGCATACGCATTTGTAGTCGCTGCCGGCGCCGTTGGTGTTTTGACCGAGGTAAACCATCTCTAACGGTGCGGGGCAGGAGCAAGTTTGGCCGCTGATGTTTGCGCCATCACCGTATTTTACCAAATAGCCCGTATCTCCCACTTTTTCGAGCGTAGTGCCTTCAGGCACAAAGAGCTTTCCACTTTGGCAATCGACAACCTCGGGTGGCACATCGCAACCGAAGATGCTGCAATACGCGTCTTCGAAAAATTCGCCGACGGCGTTCGCGCCGCTCTCGAGCCCATCGGCGAAGGCGCCGACGGCATCCGCGGCGAAGTCTTTGCAGCCTTCTCCCGTGGCAATGAGCCCCTCGACCGTGGCTTTGATGTCGCCGGGAGCGCCGGCCACGGTGCAACCGCAATCGATGTAACCGGCCAGCACCGGAATCGCGTCGGTGATCGATTGGGTCGCGGTGCCGCCGGCGATGTCCGCCAGCAGGCTCGAAGCGCCCGGCGTTATTTTGTCCAAAAGCCCCGCGAGCCCCGACTCGATCAGCATCTTTGCGATGAGTGCGCCGATCGCGGTGTCGATCATCTGGTGGCAGGCGTCCGCGCCCTCGAATTTGCCGGCGATGGCGAGCGCCGTCAGTACGCCGATGGTCGCGCCCATGATGATATCGCCACCAGCGACTGTGGACGTACACCCCGCGACCGTGATCGCTTTCGCGGCGATAATGGCTTCGGCTTCAGTCCCTTTGACGGCGAGATTGAAGCAATCGCCGAGACTCGCTTTCGCCGGCGTGGAAAAATGGACGGCGAGCACAATAGCAAGCGCCAGCCCGATCAGCTTCGCCGGCAATCCTCTGGTCCATCGCATGGATAGCGCCCCCGGCGCCCACTGCTAAGCCGCTAACAAGGGTTGGTACGCGACGGCACGCAGGCCGGCGGAATGACGGCCGGCCGAATGAAGGTGCCGACACCGTAGATTGCGCTCAACTCGTGGTAATCGCGCGGAATGCCATAGCTCCCGTCCTCGCTCGGCAGCACCGGCGGCGCGGTGTACGAAATCTTCGGCTGCGTGGCGACGAACACCTGCTTGCGCAGGCTCTCGCCGAGCTCGGGCTTCACGCAGGCGCCGGAAAAAGTCTTGCCGTCGGGGCAAACGGTCAACGCGCTTGTCGGCGCGATCGCGATCGCACCGAGTAAGACGGCGGTCATCAATGTAAGCCCGCGCATGGTCATCTCCTTCAATATCTCACGCTGCCGCCAATCGAGGCGACCCACGCATTGGTGGAGGACTCCGGAACGGCGCTGTTCGGAACGACGGCGTTGGTCGCGTCGATCTTGGTCGGACTGCCGCCCTCGCTGACCCATATATGTTGCAGCGACAGGTTCAAGGTGAGCTGCTTGCTGACGGCGATGGAGCCGCCGACGCCCGCATTCCAGCTGGTCTTGGCAGCCAGGAACTGGAACGTGGTCGGATCGTAGCCGTTGCGATTGCGATACAGGAAGCCAACCGTCGGCCCAACGGTGTAGTTGCTACCGGTGTAGGGCACCTCGAGCGACAGCTTGGTCACGTCGCTGTTGGAGTTGAAGGCTTCGCGCACCAGGTCGGGCACCCCGGTCGCAGGCACGTAGTTCTTTTCGAAATGCGAATAGTTGACGCCGACCTTCGTGCCCCAGTTGTCGTTCCAGGTATAGGCGGCCTTCAATCCAGCGATGATCCGGCCGCCGGCGCGATACAGCGCCACGCCATCTTGCGTCGTCGTCGTCTCCCATGAATAAGCGAGCGAACCCTGCACGCTGAGCAGGTCACCGCTATAAGCGAGGGTGCTGTTAAGGGTGTAGACGTCGCCCGGATTGAAGCGGCTCAGGGTCGTCGTGCCTGCCTGGTCGAATGGACCGCGATAGGTGTAACCGGCGCCAAGGCCAAGCACGAACGACTCGCTGATATTGATGTTGGCGCCGATCGTCGGACCGACATTGAAACCTTCGCCGAACGCGGGTGTCGGCACGATATCGGGATCGGTTTTGTTGTTCGATTGGGTGGTGTTCGGGGCCGATGCTTTTTTCGCCGTTGGAAGATTGAAGCTGACCGATACGAATGGGGTAATTCCGTTCCAGCCCAGGTAGGTCGCAGTCGGCGTGAAATTCGTGTCGGTCGGCGTCGACACGGTGCTTGACGCCGTCGGCGTCGACTGGCGCGACCAGATCGCTCCGCCGCGCAGGAGGAAATTGAACTTCCAATCGGGATTGGGCCGTCCCGACAGTTGCACGCCGAGCGGCGCATACATTTGTGAGCCGCTGCCGCCGAGCGTGTTGGTCCAGCCGGAATACCTGACATCGGTGTTGAAAGTCGTGGACCAGGTGGGGGCCGCGGGTTGCGCCTGTACCGTCGACGCGGCCGACAAAAACCCACCAACGGCGGCACACGCTGCCGCGAAAAGCCGCCTCATCGCCTCGCCCCTAAATCGTGCAGTGAAGCTCGCCCACCGGGCCCATGAACCCTAAAGACCGTGTTTATGCTTGTCGACGTTTGGCAGAGTACGAGTATTCGGCTGGCGGGACTAGGACTGGAGCGATATGGATTAGGACTACGGCGACAAAAACCAAATCAAGTCGTCGCGTTGCATCTCGGCGCGCTGGCACCGATATTTCGGTCACGAAGCCGAAAGTCTAGCAGCGGTCGATGCGTGCGGGCGAGGCGCCCCCAGCGGCAACGGGCGTGATTTTGCTCGGCCGGGGGCTGCGGCAGGCTGGTACGCCGATGTCAGCCGGGCTAGCTTTAACCCAGCCTGACCACAAAGACTCAAAACATAAAAACGGGGGAAACAATGAATATCGATCGTCGTCACTTGCTGTTGCCGGCGCTGGCCGTCGGACTTCTGGGCGCGCTGCCGGCCTTCGCGGCGCCTGGCGATGAAGAGGCGGTCGCCAAGAACGTCGCGGCATTCCGCGCGGCGCAACTTGCGACCGACGCCAAGGCATTGGACGCGCTGACCGCGGCCGAACTCAGCTACAGCCATTCCGATGCCCGTATCGAGGACAAGGCGACCTTCATCACCAACGCCACAAAGCCGGCCACGGGCTCGCGGACGCTGGAATATCAGGACGTCAAAATCCGCGTCGTCGGCGACGCCGCCATCGTGCGGTTTCACTGGGTGTCCGAAGCTGTATCCGCCGACGGCAAGAAAAGCGGCACCAATCTCCACATCCTGATGAATTGGCAAAAACAGGGTGCGGACTGGAAGCTTCTGTCGCGCGCGGCCACCAAGCTCTGACCGGCTGCTCCGCGGCTAAGTCCGGCCTGACCGCCGGCGCGCCCGCGAAACCGCCGTCGGCGCGCCGTTCTAATTGATTTGTATCAATGTTCCGCGGGGTGCCGGGCGCATGCTTTGTCTCTGTTGAGGTTTTGGCCTTCGACGGAAATGCCGGGCCGATCCATTTGCTTGGGCGGCCTATGAGCGGTTCCTCCTGACGCGCGGCAAAGATGCCGTCTTTTGCGCAGTGGAGATTTGATGAACGCCGTCACGACGCAAGTCTTCAAAAGCGCCTGTCGCATGTGCCACGGCGGCTGCGGCGTTCTCGTCCATGTGGTCGACGGCGTGATCCAGAAAGTGGCGGGCAATCCGGAGTCGCCGCTCAACAAGGGGCTGCTCTGCCTGAAGGGCCCCGCCAGCACCGATATCGTCAGTCACCCCGATCGCCTGACGCATCCGATGAAGCGGATTGGCGCGCGCGGCGAAGGCAAATGGGCTCGTATCAGCTGGGAGGAAGCCTACGACATCATCGCCGACAAGCTCGAACTCATCATCAAGGAGAACGGTCCCGAGAGCATCGTCATCGGTACCGGCACCGGGCGGCATCACTGCAATTTCGTCCCTCGATTCGCCAACGCGCTCGGCACGCCGAACTGGTGCGAGCCCGGGCATGCGCAATGTTTTTTCCCGCGGGTCAATGTTACCCACCTGACCTTTGGCGGTCTTCCGGTGTGCGACTATTACGGCGATGTCGAGCCGGCTTGCGTGCTGGTCTGGGGCCACAATCCGCTTAATTCCGGCCCCGATGGCGAACTCCCCTTCCACACCCGCGATCTGATGTATGGCGGAAAGACCAAATACATCGTCGTCGATCCGCGCCGGACCAAGATCGCCGAACAAGCCGCCGTATGGCTCCAGGTGCGCCCCGGCACCGACGACGCGCTCGCTCTGGCCATGATCAACGTCATTATTGCGGAAGGGCTGCACGACAAGGAATTCGTCGCGAAATGGACCTACGGCTTCGACCAGCTGGCGGAGCATGTCCGCCTGCTGACGCCGGAATGGGCCGAGCCAATCACCTGGGTGCCGGCGGATACGATCCGCGCCGCAGCGCGGCTATTCGCCACCACCAAACCGGCCACGCTGGAATGGGGCTGTGCGATCGAGCACACCCCGAACTCGATCCAGACCGCGCGCGCCATCTCCATCTTGCCGGCCATCACCGGCAACATCGATATTCCCGGCGGCTGGGTGTTCGGCACGCCGACCGTCACGCCGGTGCCCTCGCTCGACGACAATTTGAGCGCGGAGACGAAAGCGAAACGGCTCGGCTCGAGCGAATTCCGCGTGCTCGGCCAGGCCAATGTGCAGCCGTCGGCGCATATCCCGGCGGTGTTCAAGGCGATGCGCACCGGCAAGCCCTATCCGGTGCGCGCCTTTATGGTTTTCGGCAACAATCCGCTGCTGAGCTACGCCAATTCGAAAGTCATCCACGAATCGCTGCAAAAGCTCGAATTCTTCATGGTCATGGAATTGTTCATGACCCCCAGCGCGGATCTCGCCGATCTGGTGCTGCCGGCGGCGAGCTGGTTCGAGGTCGATGCGATGCCGGCGTTCCCCTATTTCGCCGAGAATGCCGTGCTGGTGCAGCAGAAGATCGTGCAAGTCGGCGAATGTAAGCAGGACGAAGTGGTGTTCGCCGAGATCGCGCGACGCATGAAGCTGAAAGTCGGCACCGAGGATCCCAAGGACATCTACACCCAGCAACTCGCCGCCAATATCGGCATCACCTATGACGAATTGCGCGAGCGCGGTTCGGTCTGGCGGCCAATGACCTATCGCAAATACGAGACTCGCGGCTTCAAGACGCAATCCGGCAAGATCGAGCTCTATTCGCTGGCGCTCGAAAAGCTCGGCTACGCGCCGCTGCCGTATTACGTCGAGCCGCCGGAATCGCCGGTGAGCACGCCGGACGTGGCGAAGGATTTTCCCTTTGTGCTGACCACCGGCGCCCGCATCCCGAACTTCTTTACGTCGGAGCACAGGCAGTTGCCGAAGCTCCGGCGCATCTACAACGACCCGATGGTCGAAATTCATCCCGAACCCGCGAGCCGGCTCGGCATCGGCAACGGCGATTGGGTGTGGATCGAAACCAAGCGCGGCAAGATCAAACAGCGCGCCAAGGTCACCGACGGCATCGATCCGCGCGTGATCAATGTGGAATTCGGCTGGTGGTTTCCCGAGCGCAAGGACGGCGAGCGCGGCGTGTGGGACAGCAATGCCAATGTCCTGACTAACATCGAACCGCCTTACGATCCGGCCATGGGCACCTATCAGCTGCGCGCGCTGCTGTGCCGCATCGAAAAGGTTGCCGGTGAAAGCACGCCGGCCTGAACCGGCCGGCCGGGCGTGGCCCTCATTCGCCCGCAATGGAGCCGCTATTCGCACCTGTGCACCGCAAAACGCTTGGTTTTCTGTGGTTAAATCGCTCAGTGCGCCGCGGATGCTTTGCGGTGAGGGGCCGAATCTCATAAGCCCTAGGCCTTGAAGAGCGCATGGTGCGCACGAGGGAGCAGAATTCCATGGCAGCCAAAGCAGCCGCAGCCGCAGCCGTAGCCGCGAAACCGAAGGCCAGCAAGCCGATCACCACCAAGCATCTGGCCTATACGCTTGCGGACCAGCATCAGTTGACCAAGAAGCAGGGTATCGAAATGCTTGCGGACCTTGTCACCCTCATCACCAAGCACCTGAAGAAGGGCGAGCGGGTCAAGATCGCCGGCCTCGGCATCCTGCAAGTGCGCAAGCGCGCCGCCCGCATGGGCCGCAATCCGGCCACCGGCGAAGCCATCAAGATCAAGGCTTCGAAGAAGGTCGCGTTCCGCGCCACCAAAGAACTCAAGTTGGCGATCTAATCGCCCTAGCGTTCGGTTCGATGAAAACCCCGCCGGTCTCCGGCGGGGTTTTTGTTTGCCGTGTCGTCCCCGCGAAGGCGGGGACCCAGTTCTTTCTTGCCCTCTTCCACAAGGGGAGAGGGTAAGAAGGCCTCTTGACAATAATCCATAATTAGGACTATATGCTAGCCATCCTGCTCATCGAGGGCGCTCTCATGAGGCGTCGTGATGGTGGAGCAGGATGTGGCGCCCGCGGGCGAGGGGAAACGCACCTCTCGCGCTCGGGCGGCGCCGGACCCCGCCCGGGCACACTAGGGTGCCCCGCGAGGAGCTCGCTGACGGCGCGTCCTTCGGGAGACTGGCCGAAAGCGCGGACCGGACGCTGTCCAACGCCGCGATGGAGCGCCGAGAGGCGCCCGCACTCTCCAAAAGAGAGTGCGGCAAGACGGAAGACTGGTGCGCCGCTCGGTGCTCCATCC
>CAIRGJ010000005.1 GCA_903878085.1 uncultured Hyphomicrobiales bacterium
GTGATGGCGCGCGACACCAAGCTGGGTCCCGAGGAAATCACCCGCGACATCCCGAACGTCTCGGAAGAGGCGCTGAAGAATCTCGACGAAGCGGGCATCGTTTATATCGGCGCCGAAGTGCACGCCGGCGACATCCTGGTCGGCAAGATCACGCCCAAGGGCGAAAGCCCGATGACGCCGGAAGAAAAGCTTCTGCGCGCCATCTTCGGCGAAAAGGCCTCCGACGTTCGCGACACCTCGCTGCGGGTGCCGCCGGGCGTGCAGGGCACTGTCGTCGAAGTGCGCGTGTTCAACCGTCACGGCGTCGAGAAGGACGAGCGCGCGCTCGCCATCGAGCGTGAGGAAATCGAACGCCTCGCCAAGGACCGCGACGACGAACAGGCGATCCTCGATCGCAACGTTTACGGCCGTCTGGCCGAGTTGCTCGAAGGCCGCCAGGGCATTGCCGGCCCGAAGGGCTTCAAGAAGGACTCCAAGATCACCAAATTGGTCCTGGATGAGTATCCGCGCTCGCAGTGGTGGCTGTTTGCCTCGCCGAACGACAAGCTGATGGCCGAGATCGAAGCCATCCGTAAGCAGTATGACGAGTCGAAGAAGCTCCTGGAACAGCGCTTCCTCGACAAGGTCGAGAAGCTGCAGCGTGGCGACGAATTGCCGCCCGGCGTGATGAAGATGGTCAAGGTCTTCGTCGCGGTGAAGCGCAAGATCCAGCCCGGCGACAAGATGGCCGGCCGCCACGGCAACAAGGGCGTGGTGTCGCGCATCGTGCCGATCGAGGACATGCCGTTCCTCGAAGACGGCACCCATGCCGACATCGTGCTCAATCCGTTGGGCGTGCCGTCGCGCATGAACGTCGGTCAGATTCTCGAGACCCATCTCGGCTGGGCTTGCGCTGGCCTGGGGATCAAGATCGGGCAGGCGGTCGATGCCTATAACCTCAAGCATGACGCGCGTCCGCTCAAGGACATGCTCAAGAAGGTCTATGGCGACGACGAGACCATCAAATCGCTGAGCGAGGATGAGTTGATCGAGCTCGGCGGCAACCTGCGGCACGGCGTTCCGATTGCGACGCCGGTGTTCGACGGCGCCAAGGAAAAAGACATCGAGAACATGCTCGATCTTGCCGGCCTCGACCGCTCCGGTCAGTCGTCGGTTTACGACGGCCGCACCGGCGAGAAGTTTGATCGTCAGGTCACCGTTGGCTACATCTACATGCTCAAGCTGCACCATCTGGTGGATGACAAGATCCACGCCCGTTCGATCGGTCCGTACTCGCTGGTCACCCAGCAACCGCTCGGCGGCAAGGCGCAGTTCGGCGGCCAGCGTTTCGGCGAAATGGAAGTGTGGGCACTCGAAGCCTACGGCGCCGCCTACACGCTGCAGGAGATGCTTACCGTGAAGTCGGACGACGTCGCCGGCCGTACCAAGGTGTACGAGGCGATCGTGCGCGGCGACGACACGTTCGAAGCGGGCATCCCGGAAAGCTTCAACGTGCTGGTCAAGGAAATGCGGTCGCTCGGCCTCAACGTCGACCTCTACAATTCCAAGGCCCAGGGTCGCGACGCGGCGGAAGCGGCGGAATAACACAAGCGTCATGGCCGGGCCTTTTTGGCCCGGCCCTTTCACGCGGTGAGAACTTATTGATTTAGCCGGCGACGGTCGGCTTAGCGGAGAATGCGATGAACCAAGAAATTATGAATCTTTTCAGCCCGCAGGCGCCGGCTCAGGTTTTCGACCAGATCCGGATTTCGATCGCGAGCCCGGAAAAGATTCTGTCGTGGTCCTACGGCGAAATCAAAAAGCCGGAAACCATCAACTACCGGACCTTCAAGCCCGAGCGCGACGGCCTGTTCTGCGCGCGCATCTTCGGGCCCATCAAGGATTACGAGTGCTTGTGCGGCAAGTACAAGCGCATGAAGTACAAGGGCATCATCTGCGAAAAGTGCTCGGTCGAAGTGACGCTCAGCCGCGTGCGGCGCGAGCGCATGGGCCATATCGAATTGGCCGCGCCGGTCGCCCACATCTGGTTCCTGAAGTCGCTGCCGAGCCGCATCGGCATGCTGCTCGACATGACGCTCAAGGACCTCGAGCGCATCCTGTATTTCGAATACTACGTCGTGCTTGAGCCCGGCCTGACCCCGCTCAAGGACCGCCAGCTGCTGTCCGAAGACGAATACCTCAAGGCGCAGGAAGAGTTCGGCCCCGACAGCTTCACCGCCACCATTGGCGCGGAAGCGATCCGCGAAATGCTCAAGGCGCTCGACCTCGACAAGATGCAGGCCGACCTGCGCGTCGAGCTCGGCGAAACCGAGAGCGACATCAAGAAGAAGAAGTACGCCAAGCGGCTCAAGCTGATCGAAGCCTTCATTCTCTCGGGCAACAAGCCGGAGTGGATGATTCTGACCGTCGTGCCGGTGATCCCGCCCGATCTGCGCCCGCTGGTGCCGCTCGATGGCGGACGTTTTGCGACTTCGGACCTAAATGATCTCTATCGCCGCGTCATCAACCGCAACAACCGTCTGAAGCGGCTGATCGAATTGCGCGCGCCGGACATCATCATCCGCAACGAAAAGCGCATGCTGCAGGAAGCGGTCGATGCGCTGTTCGATAACGGCCGCCGCGGCCGCGTCATCACCGGCGCCAACAAGCGTCCGCTGAAGTCGCTCGCCGACATGCTCAAGGGCAAGCAGGGCCGGTTCCGCCAGAACTTGCTCGGCAA
>CAIRGJ010000006.1 GCA_903878085.1 uncultured Hyphomicrobiales bacterium
AACGCGATGCAAAGCGACCCTCCCCACGCTTCGCGGGGGAGGGAAACAGGGACGCAATTTAAACTCAATGTGCCGCTTAATCCGTGTTCCGGCACGGCTATTTTTGCTTGTCACCGGTCTGTGCCATATTGCGGAACGTTGGTTCGAAACCGCGTTAACTTAAAAAGCGCATCGACGCTGGCATATTGAATCCCATGGCCACAGAACTCGACCCCCTCAAATTATCGTCGCCCCGCATCTTCCTGTTCCGGATGATGGTGTTCGTCATCCTGGGCGGGCTGGTCGCCTTCCTGCTCTACAAGCAGATCCAGGTCGCGTTCATGTCCAATCCGGGCCTCAACGCGGTGATCATCGGCGTGCTGTTTCTCGGCATCATCCTGGCGGTGCGCCAGGTGATGCGGCTTTATCCGGAAATCGCCTGGGTCAATAATTTCCGCCTCGCCGATCCCGGCCTCGCGGTCGAGCGGCCGCCGGTGCTGCTGGCGCCGATGGCGGCGATCCTCGGCAGCCGCGTCGGCCGCATGGCGATGTCGGCGCAACTGATGCGCGGCATTCTCGACTCGATCGCCACCCGCCTCGACGAGGCGCGCGACATCCTGCGCTACATGACCGGATTGCTGGTGTTCCTCGGCCTGCTCGGCACCTTCTGGGGCCTGATCGAGACCGTGAGCTCGGTCGGCAACGTCATCCAGGGATTGAAGGCCGGCGGCGACGCCGGCAGCATGTTCGACACGTTGCGCGAAGGCCTCGCCGCACCGCTGTCCGGCATGGGCATTTCGTTCTCGTCGTCGCTGTTCGGCCTCGCCGGCTCCCTGGTGCTCGGCTTCCTCGATCTGCAATCGAGCCAGGCGCAGAACCGCTTCTACACCGAACTGGAAGATTGGCTGTCGACCACGGTCTACGACCACGGCCTCGAAACGTCCGCGGGCGTCGGCATCACCGGCGAAGTGCGCTCGGCGATCGACCGGCTGCGCGACGCCGTCGACCAGGCCGGCTCCGGCAAGGCCGCCAACACCGCGATGGCCAATCTCGCCGAAGCCATTCAGGGCCTGGTGCATCACATGCGCACCGAGCAGCAGATGATCCGCGACTGGGTCGACGGCCAGGCCGACCAGCAGCGCGAGATCAAACGGCTCTTGGAGCTGATGGTGCGCGAAAAAGTAAACCGGTAACTTCTTATGGCCCTCGCACGATCGCGCCGCGGCGACAGCGGCATGAATTACTGGCCGGGATTCGTCGACGCGCTGTCGACGCTGATCCTGTCCATCATTTTCATTCTGACTGTGTTCGTGGTGGTACAGTTCTATCTGCAGCAGGAAGTCGCCGGCAAGGACACCGCGCTCAACCGCCTCAACGCGCAGATCGCCGAGCTCACCGACCTGCTGTCGATGGAAAAATCCGGCAAGGCCAGCGCCGAGGACATGCTGGCGCAATTGCGCGCCTCGCTCGCCAGCGCCGAAAGCGACCGCGATAAATTCAAGGGCATCGCCGAAGGCGCCGGCGCCGGCCTGTCGGCGGCGCAAGGCCAGGCCAGCGAACTGTCGAGCCAGCTCGAAGGCGAGAAGAAGCTCTCCGCCCGCGCGCTGGCCCAGGTCGAAATCCTCAATCAGCAGATCGCGGCGCTGCGCCGGCAACTTGCCGTCATCGAACAATCGCTCGCCGCCACCGAGCAAAAGGATAAAGAGTCGCAAGCCCGCATCGCCGACCTCGGTCAAAGGCTCAATCTGGCTTTGGCCGCGCGCGTACAGGAACTGACGAAGTACCGCTCCGACTTCTTCGGCAAGCTGCGCGAGATCCTCGGCAACCGCCCGGACGTGCGCGTCGTCGGCGATCGCTTCGTGCTGCAATCGGAAGTGTTCTTCGACGTCGGCAAGGCCGAGCTGCTGCCGACCGCCAAGACCGAACTGGACAAGGTCGGCGATGCGCTGGCCGGCTTGGAAAAGCAGATCCCCGCCGACCTCGCCTGGGTGCTGCGCGTCGATGGCCACACCGACGTGCGGCCGATCTCCGGCGGCGCCTTCAAGTCGAACTGGGACCTGTCGGCCGCGCGCGCCATCGCCGTGGTGCAGTATCTGATCGGCAAGGGCGTGTCGCCGCAGCATCTGGTCGCCGCCGGCTTCGGCGAATTCCAGCCGATCGACGTCGCCAAGACGGAAGACGCCTACAAGCGCAACCGCCGCATCGAGTTCAAGCTGACGGAGCGGTAAGGGCTCTCAACGCCGTCATGCCCGGCCATAGCCGCTCGAAAGGACGGCGTGCTTTGCACGCCTACGTGCCGGGCATCCACGCCTCCTGCTACGCTCAGCAAGTCAAGACGTGGATGGCCGGGACGAGCCCAGCCATGACGACAAGCCGAAATTGCGCTAGCATTTTTCACATGAATGACTTTGCAAAAATGATTCTGGATCGCGTTGCCACCTGGCCAGATGCCGCACTGGCGGAACTACTCGCAGCGGTCGACGATATCGAGGCCAAACACGTCGGCGTCTATCACTTGTCCGCCGAAGAACGAGCGGCTGTTAAGGAAGGTCTGGCACAAGCGGAACGCGGCGAATTTGCTAGCGACGAACAAGTCGCCGCCTTTTACAATCAACACCGTTGATGCGTTCCCTCACCCTGCGCCCTTACACCGCCGCCGACGAAGACGCGGCCATCGAGTTGTGGCGGCGCACCTGGGCGCAGCATTATCCGCACATCGACTTCACAGCGCGCGTCGACTGGTGGCGCGCGCGCTGGCGCAACGAGCTGGTGCCGGTGGCGCGCATCGTGTTGGCGGAAATCGACGGCACGCTCGTCGGTTTCGTCACCGTCGATCCCAAGACCATGTATCTCGATCAGATCGTGGTCGCACCCGAGCAGTGGGGCTCCAACATCGCGCTCAAGCTGCTCGACGAGGCCAAACGCTTGTCGCCGCAAGGCCTCGACCTCTTGGTCAACAAAGATAACGCCCGCGCCATCCGCTTCTATGCGAAGCACGGTTTTGTCTACGCCGGCGAGGACAAGAACCCGGTGTCGGGCATTGCGGTGAACAGGATGGCGTGGCGAAAGGAATAACCGCGCGCAGCGTCAGTCGTGCGATTCCGCCACAATGCGCAAACTGAGAAGCGGCCTTTTGGAACCGCTCGACACGACCATGCGCCACTCGGTTCCGACCTCGAGTTTTTCGTTCAATTCCCAAAGAATTTGGCCCGAAGTGCGGGTGCATTCTTCCCATGCAGCGGCTCTGCTGGGAAGGTCCAGTTCCGTTGCGGGGTGTTTTTCTCCAGCGTGCGTGACTTCAAAATAGAATTTTGGCATGGCAAAGATCCATTTATTGCAATGGTGACATACTACCGTCGAATCTAAGGCGGTCTATCCGCCAATAGACATTACAGCTTCCCGGTTTCCGCCATTGCAATGCTGACCGCTCGGCCTTGCGTGTTTTTCGTTTGACAGGCCTATATTCCTGTGCTTATAGTCCTCCCATCCTCGCTCAACGAGGGACGCTTCATGAGGCGTCATTGAGCGGAGCGAGGAGCGGCGCCCGCGGGCGGAGGCAAACGCAAGCCTTCGCGCTCGGGCGGCGCCGGACCCCGCCCGGGCACACTAGGGTGCCCCGCGAGGAGCTCGCTGACGGCGTGTCCTTTGGGAGACTGGCCGAAAGCGCGGACCGGACGCCGTAAGACGCCGTGATGGAGCGCCGAGAGGCGCGCACCCGTCGCCAACGGGTGCCCGCGCCGCAAGGCGTGGATTGAATAGGATGCGCCGCTCGGCGCTCCGTCCCCTCGGCTTGTCCGAGGGATGAGGCAAGGCCCGCCTCAGGCGGGATCAGGATACGGCGTACCCGGCGCCGCAAAGAATACGGGCGATGATGCATGGCTGTTTGATAATTTCATCGGTGAATTCGCGAGCGCGGCAACAAGCTTCGTGTCGTCCCCGCGAAGGCGGGGACCCATACGCCGAGTCGTATCGAGTTTAAAAAAAGCAGAGTTGTTGTAATTATTACCTCGCGCCAATTGCAGCCGCAGTGGTTATGGGTCCCCGCCTTCGCGGGGACGACAACCTAGTTCACCTCGAACTGCAATTTTGCCAGCCGCGCATAAAGGCCGCCGGCGCCGGCGAGCGCGGCATGCGTGCCCTCCTCGACGATGCGGCCGTTGTCCAACACCAAAATGCGGTCGCAGGACTGCACCGTCGCCAAACGATGCGCGATCACGATCGTCGTGCGCGTTTGCATCAGTTTGGTGAGCGCCTGCTGCACCAGCGTTTCGCTTTCGGCATCGAGCGCCGAGGTCGCCTCGTCGAGCAGCAGCAGCGGCGCCTCGCGCAAAATCGCGCGCGCAATGGCAATGCGCTGGCGCTGGCCGCCCGACAGCATGATGCCGCGTTCGCCGACTTGGGTTTCGTAACCTTGCGGCATGCGCACGATGAATTCCGCGGCATGGGCGGCTTCCGCGGCGCGTTCGATCTCGGCGTCGCTGGCGTCGGGCCGGCCGAAACGGATGTTTTCGCGCACGGTCGCGGCGAACACCACCGCGTCCTGCGGCACCAGCGCGATGCGTGAGCGCAATTCCGCCGGATCGGCATCGGGCAGATTGACGCCGTCGAAGCTGACGCTGCCCGACTTGGGATCGTAGAACCGCAGGATCAGATGGAAAATCGTGCTCTTGCCAGCGCCTGAAGGCCCGACCAAAGCCAGCTTCTCGCCCGGCTTCACATGGAACGACAGACTGTCCAGTACCGGCGCATCGGGCCGCGTCGGATAGGCAAAGCGAACGTCCGTAAACGCCACCTCGCCGCGCGCCGGGCTCGAGAGCTTCACTGGCTGCGGCGGCGCCTTGATCTCCGGCTCGATGCCTAAAATCTCGAACAGCCGCTCGGCCGCGCCGGAGGCCTGCGAGATCTCGCCCCACACTTGGCTCAATTCGCCAAGCCCGCCGGCGGCGAACACCGCGTAGAGCACGAACTGGCTCAGCCGCCCCGCCGTGATGCGTTGCGCCAGCACGTCTTGCGCACCGACCCATAGCACCAGCACGACGCTGGCGAACACCAGGAAGATCGCAATCGCGGTCAGCACCGCGCGCGAGCGCGTCGCACCGCGCGCCGCCTCGTAGGCTTGCGCGACCGCAGTGCGGAAGCGCAACGACGCCAGCTTCTCGAAGGTGAAAGCTTGCATCGTGCGCACCGCGCCGATCAGCTCGCTCGCATAGCCCGACGCATCGGCCAGCGTGTCCTGCGCCAGGCGCGACTGGCGGCGCACCGAGCGGCCGAAGCCGACCAGCGGCAGCACGATCACCGGAATGGCGCCGAGCACGAACAGCGACAGCCGCGGGCTGGTCACCACCATCATGGCGGCGCCCCCCAAGAACAGCACCAGGTTACGTAGAGCAATCGAAACAGAAGCCCCGACCGCCGCTTTGATCTGTGTGGTGTCGGCGGTGAGCCGCGACACCATCTCGCCGGTTTTGGCGGTATCGAAGAAACTCGACGACAGCCGCGTCAGGTGCGCGAACACGTCGCCGCGCAGGTCGGCGACAATGCGCTCGCCCAAGGTCGTCACCAGGTAATAGCGCATCGCGCTGGACAGCGAGAGCACTGCGACCACGGCGATCATCACGGCGAAATAGCTGTCGATCAGCTCCGCCGCTTGCGCCGTGAAGCCGAAATCGATCATGCGGCGCACCGCGATCGGCACCAGCAGCGTGGTCAAAGCGGCGACGGTCAGCGCCAGCAGCGCGGCCAGCGCCCGGCCGCGGTAACGCGTAATATAGGGGATCAGGCGGACCAGCGGCTTGAGCTTGACGCCGCGGCTGGCGGCTGGCGCGCCGGGGGCATTTGGCGCGTCGAGACCGCCCCGTCCATCACTGGCAAAACTCATGCGAAACGACGCCTTTTTCCTTAACGCCCGGCCCCTGGCGTCCTGTTAGAGGAACCATGCCCCGGCGGCTTGATCTTGGTCAATCGCGGCGGCCTCTTACGTACCTTGCCGGGGGGCCATCCGTCCTGTATAGACCCGCCAAATCCAGCCCCATTTTCGGCGCGGACCACGCGCTTAACGGAACCCGACCATGAAGCAAGATATTCACCCCGACTACCACACGATCAAGATCGTGATGACGGATGGCAGCGAATTCATCACCCGTTCGACCTGGGGCAATGAAGGCGATGTCATGAACCTCGACATCGATCCGAAATCGCACCCGGCCTGGACCGGCGGCCAGCAGCAGTTGATGGATCGCGGCGGCCGCGTGTCGCGCTTCCAGAAGAAATTCTCGGGCTTCATCAAGGAAGCCCCCGCGAAGAAGTAGTTCGGCCGCACGGCCGCAACGAAAAACCCCCGCGCCTGGCGCGGGGGTTTTGTTTTCAGCAGCAGCCGTTGCGCTTAGACGCCGTCGGTCCCGAACGCCGCCTTCAACAGGCCCAACTGGCGCTCGACCGGGTTCATCGTCGGCACGTGATCTTCCGGCACGCGGTTGTGGATGTTGTTGTCGAGCCGGCGCACTTTGCCTTGCAGCGCCTGCGAACGCACGATCAGCGTGCGCAGCACTTCCGGCAGCAGTTCGAGATTATGCGGGTCGTGCGTGTCGGCGGCCGACAGCTTGACCTTGGTCTTTTCCTTGTTGGCCTGGGCGAACGACATCTCGCCTTCCTTGACCGCGCGATGCAGCAGCAGCCAGGACGCGAGCTGCATCAGCCGCGTGGTGAGCCGCATGCTCTCGGTGGCGTAAGCCAGCGCCGCAGCGCGTTCGAGCTTTTTCGATTCCTGCCGGCCGGGACCGTCGAGATAGGTCGCCGTCTCTTCGACCAGACCCATGCCGTCGCGGAACAAATCGGCGAAGGCTTGCGAGTTGGCGAGCCGCTCGCCGAACATCACCGGCTGAAAGCCGCTGACCATCGATTTCTCGGACATGACGCACGCCTCACTGACACACCGGGGTCGATACGCACCCCGTAAACGATTGGGTAAGCATGGCGCGGCGGCGCTCGTTCGTCCAGACGGACCTTACGACATGGTTGTCAGGCAGGCTTAAGGAGCACGCGCTTACCGGCGCATGCCTCTTTATGTGCCATAACAGGACACAAAAAAGAGCCGCCGTTTCCGGCGGCTCGAAAGTTGATAACAGGGAGGCGTCAAACAGAGTGGACAGGAGCCACTCACGTCCATGAAGATGGACAGCCATAGTAATAATCGAGAAAGCTTAATAACGATTTAACGCTTAACGGGTGCCCCCGTTTCTTTAACCAAGGGCGTGCGTTTGATTGCGCACAATCTTGTCCGAAAACCGGTTGCCACCCTCGGATCAAGTCCGAGGGCAGGCTTTTTCGGGATCATGCGCGCCTATTTCTTGAAGAATTGATCGGCGGCCGAACGCGATGCACGTTTTTTGGCCATGTCGGCTTCGAGCCGGCCGATCTCGTCACGCAAAAGCTGGACCCGAGCGGCCAGTTCCTCGACCGACAGCAAAGTCAGTTCCTGGCCGATCTCGTGCGTGACCTTCTTTTTCGGCCTGTCGTCGTCGTCGATTGCCGCCATGAACCGCACTCCATTCGCCCAAAATCTAGCCATCCCGCGCCGGGTTGTCACATCGCAACGCCCCGCCTAAACAAGGCCGCCCAACCCAATTTCGAGGAACGCATGGCCCTTCCGAGCAGCATGACCGTCATTGCCATCAAGGCCCCCGGCGGCCCTGACATGCTGGTGCCGGAACAGCGCCCGGTGCCTACGCCGGGCGATGGCGAAATCCTGGTCAAGGTCGCGGCCGCCGGCGTCAACCGGCCCGACGTCATGCAGCGCAAGGGCCTCTACCCGCCGCCGAAGGGCGCGCCGGAAATTCCCGGCCTCGAAATCGCCGGCGAGATCGTCGCGCTCGGCAACGGCGCCAGCCGCTGGAAAATCGGCGACCGCGTCATGGCCTTGCTGATCGGCGGCGGCTACGCCGAATACGCCTTGGCGCACGAAAGCCACGCGCTTCCGGTGAACAGCCTGCCGATGGTCGAGGCCGGCGCGATCCCGGAAACCTTCTTCACGGTCTGGCACAACGTGTTCGAGCGTGGCGGTCTTAAATCCGGCGAGACTTTGCTGGTGCATGGCGGCTCGTCGGGCATCGGCACCGCCGCGATCCAACTCGCCAAGAATTTCGGCGCGCGCGTGATCGTCACCGCGGGCTCCGAGGACAAATGCGAAGCCTGCCGCAAGCTCGGCGCCGACACCGCCATCAACTATAAGACCGAGGACTTCGTTGCCGCCACCAAGGCGGCCACCGGCGGCAACGGCGCCGACGTCATCCTCGACATGGTGGGTGGCGATTACATCGCGCGCAATTACGAAGCCGCCGCGGTCGAGGGACGGATTGTGCAAATCGCGTTTCAGGACAGTCCAAAGGCGACGGTTGACTTCCGGCGCATCATGCTCAAGCGGCTGCACCATACCGGCTCGACGCTGCGGTCGCGCTCGATCGCCGACAAGGGCGCGATCGCGCGCGCGGTCGAAGACAACGCCCTGCCCTTGCTGGCGTCGGGCAAGATCAAGCCGCTGATCTACAAGACCTTCCCGCTCGACCAGGCGGCCGCCGCCCATGCGCTGATGGAAACCAGCGCCCATATCGGCAAGATCGTCCTGACGGTCGAATAGAATACGGCGCGCCTGATTGTGGGCGCGTTTTCTTCGCGCACCGGCGCGCATATCCCCGCAGCACCGGCAAAATAGTAAAAAACATCGCGGTTCGTCGTTTGTGCGGGATGGTCCGAGTATGGCCATTAACATCAAAGGGTTACGGCGGTCCAAAAACCTTGCTCTGGCCACAACGCCCGGCTACTGATCGGGTTATGGCTCCAGGAGCAAAGCGGTCCAGACACACCGGGCTAAGCCTCGCCCGCGTTGCATCATCCATCGTGACGCTGCTGCTGGCCGGCTTTCTGGCGGCGCCGGCGCACGCCGTCGAATCCGTCAACGTGCGGCTCGATGCTCCCGCGATCGACCTGACCGCCGCCACCGAACGCCAGAAGACCGACACCGACCGCACCCAGGTTTCGACCGCGCCCGGCCCCGACGGCATCGTCCGCCGCATCGAGGTGCGCGCCCGCGAAGGCAATACCAACTGGGCGGTGTTCGCGCTCACCAACAACAGCGACGAGCAGATCGACCGGCTGATCGTCGTGCCGCATTACCGCATGGTCGGCTCCGGGCTGATCTGGCCCGACCTCGGCCTGTCGCGCATCGCCGGCATCACCCCGTCCTCCGGCGACCGCCCGCTGCGGCAGGAAAGCACCACCGCCGACATCTTCCGCATCACGCTCGACCCCGGCACCGTCATTACCTTCGTCGCCGAATTACGAACCGACAAACTGCCGCAGATCTATCTGTGGGAGCCGGACGCCTACAAGGACAAGGTCAACTCGTTCACGCTGTACCAGGGCATCGTCATCGGCATTGCCGGCTTGCTGGCATTGTTCCTCACCATTTTGTTCGTGGTGAAGGGCTCGGTGATGTTCCCTGCCGCCGCCGCGCTCGGCTGGGCGGTGCTGATCTACATCGGCATCGACTTCGGCTTCTGGGGCAAAGTGTTCGACATGTCGGCCGGCGCCGAGCGCGTCTGGCGTGCCTGCGGCGAGGCGATCTTGTCGGCGACGCTGCTGGTGTTCCTGTTCGCCTATCTCAATCTATCGCGCTGGCATGTGCGCTACGCCCACATCACGCTGGCCTGGCTCGCGGCACTGGCCGCATTGATCGCGGTTGCGGTGTTCGATCCCGCGGTTGCCGCCGGCATCGCCCGCATGTCGCTTGCCGGCATCGCCGTGTTTGGGCTGGCGCTGGTCATTTATCTCTCCACCCACGGCTTCGACCGTGCGGTGCTGCTGATCCCGACCTGGCTGTTGCTGGTAGTCTGGACCTTGGGCGCAGGGCTAGCGGTCAGCGGCGCCGTCACCAACGACATCATCGGCCCGGCGCTGCTCGGCGGCCTGGTGCTGATCGTGATGCTGATCGGCTTCACCGTGATGCAGCACGCCTTCGCCGGCGGCATCACCCACGGCATCGTGTCGGACGTCGAGCGCCGCGCGCTGGCGCTGACCGGCGCCGGCGACATGATCTGGGACTGGGACGTCTCCGCCGACAAGGTATTCACCAGCCCTGAAACCGAGCACTCGCTCGGTCTCAAGCGCGGCGCGCTCGAAGGCCCGGCGGCGCAGTGGCTCGACTTCCTGCATCCGCTGGACCGCGACCGTTTCCGGTCGTCGCTCGATGGCGTGGTCGAGCAACGCCGCGGCCGCCTCACCCAAGATTTCCGGCTGCGCACCACCGACGGACATTATTTGTGGTTCACGCTGAAAGCCCGACCCGTGGTCGGCTCCGACGGTGAAGTGGTGCGGCTGGTCGGCACGCTGACCGACGTCACCGATTTCAAGAATGCCGAGGAGCGGCTGCTGTTCGACGCGGTGCATGACAACCTGACGGGTTTGCCCAATAGAGAACTTTTCATCGACCGCATGGAAGCCTCGTTTGCCTACGCGCGTTCCGACCCGCAGATGCGGCCGTCGATCATCCTGATCGATCTCGACCGCTTCAAGCAGGTCAACGACTCTGTCGGCATCGCCGTCGGCGACAGCATTCTGCTCACCATCGCGCGGCGGCTCGGCCGCCTGCTCAAACCTCAGGACACGCTGGCGCGGTTGTCCGGCGATCAGTTTGCGCTGATTCTGGTGTCGGAGAAAGAGCCCGCGCGCATCGTGGCTTTCGCCGAAACCATGCGCCGCACCTTGCGCGCGCCAATCGCGTTCAACGACCGCGAAATTTTCATCACCGCCTCGATCGGGCTGGCGCTGTCGGAAAATCAGCCGCACCGCACCGAGGAGGCGCTCAAGGATGCCGAGTTGGCGATGTATTACGCCAAGCGCATCGGCGGCGACCGCATCGAAATCTTCAAGCCGGCGATGCGCTCGCGCAAGACCGACCGGCTGACCATGGAATCCGAATTGCGCCGCGCCATCGAGCGCGAGGAAATCAAGGTGCTGTACCAGCCGATCGTGCGGCTGGAGGATCGCGCCATTGCCGGCTTCGAGGCGCTGGCGCGCTGGGACCATCCGAAGATGGGCCGCTTGTCGCCGGCCGAGTTCATCTCGATCGCCGAGGAAATCGGTCTGATCGTCGATCTCGGCCTGTTCGTGCTCGACCGCACCGCCAAGCAGCTTGCCCAATGGCAAGCCGCCAACAAAAGCCGCGAGCCGATCTTCGCCTCGGTGAACGTCTCGTCGCGACAATTGCTGCGCCACGATCTGATCCAGGACCTGCGCAGCGTGCTGGCGCGGCACACCGTCGCGCGCGGCTCGCTCAAGCTCGAGATCACCGAGTCGCTGGTGATGGAAAATCCCGAACATGCCGCGCAGATCCTCAGCCGCATCCGCGAACTCGGCGCCGGCCTGTCGATGGACGATTTTCGGCACCGGGCACTCGTCGCTCGCCTATCTGCAACGCTTCCCGTTCGACACCATCAAGATCGACCAATCCTTCGTGCGCACCACCACGCGTGGTACGCGGCCGGTGATTTTGCGCTCGATCATCTCGATGGCCCATGACTTAGGCATGGAAGTCGTCGCCGAGGGCGCTGAGACCGATTCCGATGCGGTCGAGCTGTACCAACTCGGCTGCGAATATGCGCAAGGCTTTGCCTTCGGCGAGCCGATGAGCGCAGAAGCCGCGCGTGACCTGCTGGTCGAGAAGCCCACCCGTACCCGCACGCTCAAGATCGCGTCGGAATAGCGGTCATCCATGAACCTGCCCCTTGAAAATGCCGATCGGCCCACGGTCGAAGGTTTTGGCCGCGAGTGGTCGACCTTCACCCAGTCCGGCACGGAATTCTCGGCCGAAGAACGGCAAGCGATTTTCGACGGCTATTTTTCGATCTTCCCGTGGCAGACATTGCCGCCCAACGCGACCGGCGCCGACATCGGCTGCGGCAGCGGACGCTGGGCGACGCTGGTGGCGCCGCGCGTCGGACTGCTGCACGCGGTCGATGCCAGCCCCGATGCGCTGGCCATCGCACGCACCAATCTTGCCGGCTTCGACAACGTCCGGCTTCATCAAGCCTCGGTATCGAATCTGCCGTTTGCCGATGGCGAATTGGACTTCGCCTATTCGCTCGGCGTGCTGCACCACGTGCCCGATACCGCCGGCGCGATCCGCGACGTCGCCGCCAAGCTCAAGCCCGGCGCGTCGTTTCTGATCTATCTCTATTACGCCTTCGACAACCGCTCCGCCCTGTTCCGTGCGCTTTGGATGGCGTCGAACATGGTGCGCATCGTGCTGTCGCGCGTGCCCTACGCGCTCCAGATCGTAGCCACGACAATTCTCGCCGCGACCGTCTATTGGCCCCTGGCGCGCGGCGCCGCCCTGCTCGAACGCATCGGCGCGATGCCGCGGTCCTGGCCGCTCGCCTTCTACCGCTCCCGGTCGTTTTACGTGATGCGTACTGACGCCTTCGACCGGTTTTGCACGCGGCTCGAACAGCGATTCACCCGCGTGCAAATCGCGGACATGCTGCGATCGGCCGGTTTTACCGGGATCGTATTTTCGGACAACGAGCCCTATTGGGTCGCTGTGGCGGTCAAGACTCGTTAGGCGTGCCCGGCCTGGCTCGAGAGCTGGCCGAGATCGATGCCGATCTTGCGCAGTGCCTTGTCGTATTTGCCGTCGGTATCGGTACCGAAGATCAAATCCGGATCGGCTGCGCAATGCAGCCAGCCGTTCTCCTGAATTTCCTGCTCGAGCTGGCCGGGCGCCCAGCCGGCATAGCCGAGCGCGAGGATGGCGTTGCGCGGTCCGCTGCCGTCGGCGATCGCCTTGAGAATATCGAGCGTCGCGGTCAGGCAGATGCCTTCGTCGATCGGCAGAGTCGAATTCTCGATGAAGAAATCGGCCGAGTGCAACACGAAGCCGCGCCCGGTTTCGACCGGACCGCCTTTGAGCACTTTGACGTCGCCGGCGTGCGTCGGCAATTGGATCCGCTCGGCTGCCGGAAGCACTTCGAGCTGCACCAGCAGATCGGGGAATTTGATGTTCGACGCCGGCTGGTTGACGATGATGCCCATGGCGCCTTCGGTCGAGTGCGCACAGACATAGATCACCGAGCGGGTGAAGCGCTCGTCGCCCATCGTCGGCATGGCAATCAGCATCTGGCCATCGAGATAGCCCGGCGCGGGCTGGGATTTGCCGGAGGACTTGCTGCGGGATGGCTTGCGCGGTGACTTCATAAGGAAATGGTATCCGAAGATTCTGTCGTTGAGAACGAGACAAACGGCTCAAAGTTCAGCCAGCCACCATCATATTCAAAGCCGCAATTGTGGCGAAATCGCCGCCAAAGTCCCGGCTTGCCAACGGCTTGCCCGGATATTGTTCAAGCTATGCTCACAATGAATTCAGTAGCGCGCCATGCATTTCCCGACTAGATCGGCGCCATGAACGCATGTCGGACATTAACGATTGCGACGGTGATGGCGACCGCCTGCGCCGTCATGACGTTCGGCGCGCCAGCGCGCGCCGCCGACGCGTCGGCCTGGTCCGACGACAGCCGCTCGGCGATTCGTCTGATTGCCGGCTCCCATGCCGGGAGCGAGCAGCGGTTGCGGGCCGGCGTCGAAGTTAAGCTGCAGCCGGGGTGGAAAACCTATTGGCGTTATCCGGGCGATTCCGGCGTACCGCCGCGATTCGATTTTACCGGCTCGGACAACGTGCTGCGCGCCAAGGTACTGTATCCGGCGCCGCATCTGTTCACTGACGAGACTGGCAATTCGCTCGGCTACAAGACCGGCGTGATATTTCCGATCGAGGTCACGCCGAAGCAACCGGGCAAGCCGGTCACGCTTCGCCTCAAACTTGATTACGCGGTCTGTGAGAAGCTGTGCATTCCAGCCGAAGGCCGCGCCGAGGTGACGTTCGGCAGTGGCCAAAGCGCCAACGACGCCGCGCTCGCCGCCGCCGAGGCGAAAGTTCCCAAGCCCATGAAAGCCACTGAGGCCGGCTTGAGCGCGCGCCGCGTCACCAATGCGGCAAAGCCCCTGGTCGATGTCGATCTGCCGGCCAGCGGCAAACCGACGGCGCTGTTTGTCGAAGGCCCGAGCGCCGAATGGGCCCTGCCCATCCCGATGCCCGCGCAAGGCGCGCCGGCCGGGCGCTTGCATTTCGGTTTCGAACTGGACGGCTTGCCGCCCGGCGTCGATCCAAAGGCCCCTTTCGAATTGACCTTCACCGTGGTCGAAGGCGACCGCGCGATTGAGGTCAAAACGCATCTCGACTAACCGGGGTTAAGAGCGCTAGTTTGCGCCCCGGAAACGCAATCCCCCACAAGCGAGAGGACATTCCATGCCCATCAAGGTCGGCGACAAACTGCCCAATACAACGTTCCGCGTCATGACAGCCGAAGGCCCCAAGCCCAAGACCACCGACGAAATCTTCAAGGGCAAGAAGGTCGCGCTGTTCGCGGTTCCCGGCGCCTTCACCCCGACCTGCAGCAATCTGCACATGCCGAGCTTCCTGAGCAACGTCGCTGCGTTCAAGGCCAAGGGCGTCGACGCAGTCGCCGTGACCGCCGTCAATGACGCGTTCGTCATGAAGCAGTGGGCCGAGAAGACCGGCGGCGATGGCAAGATCGACTTTCTCGCCGACGGCAGCGCCGATTTCGCCAAGGCAATCGATATGACCTTGGACGCGTCCGGCAACGGCCTCGGCATCCGCTCCAAGCGCTACTCGATGCTGGTCGACGACGGCGTGGTCAAGCAGCTCAACATCGAGGAAGCCGCAGGCAAGTGCGAAGTCTCCGGCGGCCAGGCGCTGCTCGCGCAGATCTAGATTTTTCAAGATTGATGCGTGATGGCCGGGGCAATCGCTCCGGCCATTTCGTTAGGCGCTAGCTGGTTTTCATCGCACCAATAGCACCGGCGCGCGCGGCGATCACTCCCATGCGCGCCAGTTCGTCGGCGCGCTCGTTCTGCGTATGACCGGCATGACCCTTGACCCAGTGCCACTGAATCTTGTGCTGCGCCAAGGCCTCATCGAGCCGCTTCCACAGATCGACGTTCTTGACCGGCTTCTTGTCGGCGGTGCGCCAGCCGTTTTTCTTCCAGCCGTGAATCCAGCTCATGATGCCGTTGCGCAAATATTGGCTGTCGGTGTGCAGATCGACCGAGCACGGCCGCTTCAAGGCTTCCAGCGCCGCGATCGCGCCCATCAACTCCATGCGGTTGTTGGTGGTGTGCGCTTCGCCGCCGTGCAGTTCCTTGGCGTGATCGCCGAACGACAGAATCGCACCCCAGCCGCCCGGCCCGGGATTACCCGAACAGGCGCCGTCGGTGTAAATCGTGACGCGCTGTTCCGACATTACTTTCTTCTCTGGCGCATGATCTGATCCGAAATCCGGTTCCCACTTTTCGGGATCATGCGCTGACGCCATAGTCATCCGCGCTTTTCACCGATTGGTGGAAGCGCAGCTTGCGGAAATATTCTAGCGGGTCTTTCGGCTTGACCAGCGCGCCGTCAGGCACCGCCAGCCAGTCCACCAGCCGCGTCAATAAAAACCGCATCGCCGCGCCGCGTGCCAGCATCGGCAGCGCCGCGCGTTCCTCAACCGACAGCGCGCGCACCTTCGTATAGGCCTTGAGCAGCGCGCGGCCTTTGGTGACGTTGTAGGAATGATCCGGTTCGAAGCACCAGCAGTTGAGGCAGATCGCGATGTCGTAAGCCAGCGTATCGGTGCAGGCGAAATAAAAGTCGATCAGGCCCGACAGCTTGTCGCCGAGGAAGAACACGTTGTCGGGAAACAGGTCGGCGTGGATCACGCCGTCCGGCAGATTGCGCGGCCATGATTTTTCCAAGACGTCGAGCTCTTTGACGATTTCGTCGCATAGACCGGGTTTGACGCTGTCGCCGCGCGCGCCAGCCTGCTCGTACAGCGGCCGCCAGCTCTCGACCGACAAGGCATTCGGCCGCAGAATCGGAAAATCCTGCGCGGCCAGATGCAGCCGCGCCAGCGCCTCGCCGACCGCGGCGCAATGCCCGGCGTTCGGCTTGCGTATCCACAGCCCGTCGAGAAAGGTCACGATCGCCGCCGGCCGGCCCGCGATCGTGCCGAGCATGCCGCCCATTTTGTTTTTGACCGGCTGCGGACAGGTGATGCCGCGCGCGTGCAGGTGCTCCATCAGTCCGAGAAAAAACGGCAGGTCGCGTTCGGCGACGCGCTTCTCATACAGCGTGAGAATGAAATTGCCGGCGTCGGTATGCACCAGGAAATTCGAATTCTCGACGCCTTCGGCGATGCCTTTGTACGACAGCAGCGTGCCGATATCGTAACGCCTCAGGAACTCGGTGAGATCGTCGGCGGAGACGTCGGTGTAGACGGCCATAACTACTCCGCCGCCTGATTCTCCCGCAGCGGACGGGGCAGCGGAAAGAACACCCCCTCCTCGGCGGCGGAGATGGTCTCCACGTTCACCTCGTAGCGCGCGGCGAATGCGTCGATGATTTCCTCGACCAGCACTTCCGGCGCCGAGGCGCCTGCGGTGATGCCGAGGCTCGTGATGTTGCCGAACACGTTCCAGTCGATATCGGCGGCGCGCTGCACCAGAGCGGCGCGCGCGCAACCGGCGCGGACCGCGACTTCCTTGAGCCGCTGCGAGTTCGACGAATTCGGCGCGCCGACCACGATCATGGCGTCGACAATCGGCGCCACGCGCTTGACCGCTTCCTGGCGGTTGGTGGTGGCGTAGCAGATGTCTTCCTTGTGCGGCCCGACGATCGCCGGAAACCGCTTTTTGAGCAGATCGACGATTTCCGCGGTGTCGTGCACCGACAGCGTGGTCTGCGTCACGTAAGCGAGATTGTTCGCATCTCCGGCTGTGTAAGCCTCGGCATCGGCCAAGGTCTCGATCAGCTTGACGGCGCCTTCCGGCAACTGGCCCATGGTGCCGATCACTTCGGGGTGGCCGGCGTGCCCGATCAACAGAATCTCGCGGCCGCGGCGGTGATGGATTTCGGCCTCGCGATGAACTTTGGTCACCAGGGGACAGGTGGCGTCCAGCGCGAACAGATTGCGCTTGGCGGCCTCGTCGGGCACCGAACGCGGCACGCCATGGGCCGAGAAAATGACCGGGGCCCCGGTGTCGGGAACTTCGTCGAGTTCCTCGACGAAAATGGCCCCCTTGGCGCGCAGGCTTTCGACCACATAGCGGTTGTGGACGATCTCGTGGCGCACGTAGACCGGCGGCCCATACAGCGTCAGCGCCCGCTCCACCGATTCGATGGCGCGCACCACGCCGGCGCAGAATCCGCGCGGCGAGCACAACAAGACCTTGAGCGCCGGTTTTGCGGGGTTAGCAGCCATCACATCCTCGAAATCACGTGTGTTTCCGCACGCTTTACACCCCGACATGGGATGCCCCGCCCCACGCTGTCAAGCCGTGAAGGTTGCATGCAGGGGGGTAAGCCCCTATATTCAGGCCACTTTCCGATCATCACCGATGATCCGGCTTCGCCCGACGGGCGGGCGAAGCATAGAGGAGATATGCCATGGCCACAGCAGCCCCCCTGATGCCGAAAGCCACTGCCGTCTGGCTGCTGGACAATACCGCGCTGTCGTTCGACCAGATCGCGGATTTCTGCAAACTGCACCCGCTCGAGATCAAGGCGATCGCCGACGGCGATTCCGCGCAAGGGATCAAGGGCCTCGATCCGATCACCACCGGCCAATTGAGCCGCGAGCAGATCACCGCGGCCGAAGCCGACCACGATCTCAAGCTGATCCTGACCGAAGCCAAGGTCGCCTCGTCGCAAGACGTGCGCGGCGGCAAGAAAGGTCCGCGCTACACCCCGGTGTCGCGCCGCCAGGATCGCCCGAACGCCATTTTGTGGCTGGTGCGCAATCATCCGGAGTTGAAGGACAGCGCGATCATGCGCCTGGTCGGCACCACCAAGTCGACGATTTCGGCGATCCGCGAACGCACCCACTGGAACGCCGCAGCACTTGCGCCGATGGACCCGGTGACGCTCGGCCTGTGCACCCAGACCGACCTCGATTTCGAGGTCAACCGCGCCAACAAGGAAAAGCCGCTGCCGATCGATTCCGGCGCGACGCTGTTGCCGGCCGCCGAGACCACCGCACGCAAGGAGGCGGAAGTTGCCGCCGCCGCGCAATCGCAAAGGCCGGGCGGCGAGCTCGACGTCGGCGCGGTGTTCGCCAAGCTCAAGCAGATCGGCGGCAAGGCCGAGAAGGAAGAGGATTGATCTGGTCGTCCCCGCGAAAGCGGGGACCCATACGCCGAAGTTTTTCTATCATTCGACAGATGTCAGACGGCTGCGTCTGACAGCACCGCAAAAATCGCGAGAGTTGTGGTTATGGGTCCCCGCCGGAGCCTGTCATCGGGCCGCGCTTTGCGCGGACCCGTTGGCGGGGACGACAACCGCATGGCTCAATACCCTCTCGTGCCGTTGATCGCGGCCAAATACCGCTCCACCGACTTTTCCAGCACGGCCTTGGCGTCCTTCGCGATGACGCGGTCGAAGTAGTGACCGTAGATGACGTCGAAGGCGAATGGCTTGAGCGCCGCGCCGATGGGCACGACCTCGCGCGCCGACAGCGGCAGGAAATTCGGATAGCTGCGCATGAACGACACCCACTTGCGGTCGGTGGTAACGCTGAGAATGTCGCCGGCGCAGACGATGCCTTTGCCGTCCGCGCCCCCTTGCCAGTGCAGCACCGTGCCGCCAGGAAAATGACCGCCGCAGCGCACCAGCGTGACGCCGTTCCATAGTTTCAACGTGTCGCCTTGCCACAGCTTCACCGCCGGCGACGGATTGACGATCCAGTCTTTGTCGGCGGCGTTGAGATGGATCGGCACATCGCCGAAGGCGCGGCTCCATTCGCCCATCGCCGTATAAAAATGCGGATGCGAAATCGCGATGGCCTTGAGGCCGCCGAGGCCCTTGATCAGGGTCACGGTCGCCGCGTCGAGCGTGGCGATGCAATCCCACAGCACGTTGCCGCCGGGCGTGCGCAGCAGCAGCGCGCGCTGGCCGATGGCAAAGCCCGCGCCGATGCCGATCACGTTCGGCTCGTATTCGTGGAACGCGTTCATGTGAGTTTTCGACAGAGCGTCGCGCGTGGTCCAGCTCTGGCCGCGCGCCGGTACGTATTGCCGTTCTTCCTCGCAGATGACGCATTGCGAAGGCGGCGTGTAGCTTTCGGGGAACTGCGTGCCGCAGGCAGTGCAGATATGAGCGGGCATAGACATCCTTGAGCGTTTCCCCCAGATCTGTGTCTGGTGTCTTACATTGTGGGGTTCGGCGAGCGTTTGCAAATCGCGGCGCGGTTGTACGGCCGAAAAACGCGCATGCATCAGCGCCCGTATTTTTTGCGGCGCCGGGTACGCCGTCGTGTTTTTTCGCTGCCCCTCGAAAAAGCGAGGGGATGGAGCGCCGGGTGGCGCAACCTTAGCCTGACGCCGCGCAAACAAGCATGCGCAGTTTGCGCCACTTGAATGCGCTTGCGGCGCCGGCGCGCCTTGCGATCGGCGCGCTCGCCACTCGGCGCTCCACTTGCGGCGATTTCTGTCCCCGGGACCGTGCTTCCGGGTGCCGACGGAGGCCTCGTGGCCCCCCGATCCGGCCAGCTTTCGCCGGCCTTCGTCTGCACCGCGTCCAGCCATCTAAGGCAGTCCCGCGTAGTCGGGACGGACGGTGACCCGAGGCCTCCCGAGTGCGTGGCTGCGAACCACACCCGCGGGCGCCGCACACCAAAACCGGTTGCCCGGCCCTGGCCGAAAGAGCCTGTGCCCGTTCTCCGGCACCGCCCTCTCGCTGCTCCACCTCAGGATCGCCTCTAGAAGCGCCCCTCATCAAGCAGGTGTGGGACTATATACATAGGTTTTTGGACCTGTCAAGCGACACGCCTCCCCTGTCATTGCCGGGCTTGACCCGGCAATCCATGACGACCCGCCACGATTTCGGCCGTAAGATTGTCTATGCGGAGGCCCTTCATGGATGCGCGGGTCAAGCCCGCGCATGACGGCGGAGAGAACGGTGCGAAAGAATGCAGTCAAATACACCGCAGGCGAAATCGGCCGCGTGCGCGTTGTAAGGGACTTCTTGCCCAATCCGCATCCAGGGCAAGTCCTATTGCAAGAATTTCTCAAGCCGATGGGCCTGTCGCAGACGGCGCTGGCGCGCGCGGTCGGCGTGTCGCCGCGGCGCATCAACGAGATCGTGTTGGGCAAGCGCGCCATTACCGCCGATACCGATCTACGGATGGCCCGCTATTTCGGACTGAGCGAAGGGTTCTTTCTGCGGCTGCAAACCGACTACGACCTGATGGCGCGGCGGCGGCAGATCGGCGACAAGCTGAAGGCGATCAAGCCGAGGGCGGCGTGAGATGCGCTACGCGATCGTGATCGAAAAGGCGGACGGCAACTATTCGGCATACGTGCCGGACTTGCGCGGCTGTATCGCCACCGGCGAAACCGTCGCCGCCGTCGAGACGGAAATCCGCGATGCGATCCGATTCCATATCGACGGTCTCAAGCAGGACGGCTTGCCGGTGCCGAAGCCGACCAGCATTGCGGACATGTAGAGGCCTGACTGGCCTCATGCTGAGGTGCGCACAACGTGCACGTCTCGAAGCATGGGCCGTCCTCGACCTTTCGAGACGCCGCTTCGCGGCTCCTCAGGATGAGGGCGGAGAGTTCGTAGAAATTTGGCCGATGTCGTCCAGCAAGCGCTTTTGTAATTCGCTGACCATCTGCCCAGAGTAAACGTGTGTTGTGAGACACAAATTTACGATTTCTTGTTCAGTGAAATCGATTGGACTACCAATCGTAAATTCTTTCCTTCCGTCGCCGAGGCGTATGCCGAGCGATGCGCCCTTCTCGACAAAATGACCAATAATATTCTCAATCCTCTGGTCGTCGATCAGGACTTCAAACTGCCTCCACGAAATGGTCAAATTGCCAGCGTTATGATTGCAATCTCTTTCCCGAATAATTCCACGATTGTGGGCGTGAGCGTTCCGCGCCCGAGCCCAGCCATCGGCATGGACAATAAATCCATTCTTGATGCCGCATTCATCTTCAATGAGCTTAAATTTTGAAGCTAGATTCGTATCATTCGAAAATTTTTCAATGCGGTCCATCGCGGACTGCGTTATCTTCTTTCTATTGTGCGCAATGTAGACTGCAATTTTGAAGAACTCGTCTGCAAAGAGCGAAAGCCCCTGTACAATTTCTGCAAGAGCGCTGCCGGAAATCCATTGGCGAAACGTTGACCGAACCTCCATAGCCAGTTCTTTAGGCATCGGATCAGGCAACAAATCAAAGCCGAACGGAACGTCTAACTTAACAGATTCAATTGAAGCATCATTCCATGCCCTCTGTCCTAGTGCGACGAACGCAGCAGCGCGCCTCGTCCCGCGTTGAGCAATGTCTGCGAGAACATCAAAATGAATTTTTAGATCGTTTGTTACCATCAGCCCCCGGGGACGCGGCGCCGCTCTCTCTCATCCACTCATGATCTTATCGAGAATTGCTGGATCGTCGATGGTCGTTTGCGCGCGCCTCACGCCTTCTTCAAAAACTCCGTCTTCAGCACCAGGCCCTTGACCTTGTCGGTGCGGCCTTCGATTTCGCCCGGATCGTCGGTGAGGTGGATGTTGCGGATCATGGTGCCGCGCTTGAGCACGGTCGATGAGCCTTTCACTTTCAGGTCCTTGATGACGGTGACGCTGTCGCCCTCGCTGAGCGTGGCGCCGTTTGAGTCTTTGGTTTTGATGTCCATGAAAACGTTGTCCTTGGTTTAGTACGGTGCAGAGGTCGGCCCCCTCTCCCCTTGTGGGAG
>CAIRGJ010000007.1 GCA_903878085.1 uncultured Hyphomicrobiales bacterium
GTAGGACTCGAACCTACGAAGGCGTAGCCAGCGGATTTACAGTCCGCCCCCTTTGCCGCTCGGGACACTCTCCCTGAAAGCCGTCGCACCACATTGATCGATCTAGAAAAACGGGCTGCCCGGGATTCGGCCGTTTTATGGGTGGCCATCCCGGTTAAGTCAATGGAGGCTGTTCGCCTTGGCCAGGATCGGTTAAGGCACGACGCTTGGCCCGCCCCTTGCGGGACCGTTTTCAGCACCGGAACCACGCTATGTCCCGTCCCCCCAGCCGCCCCGGAGCCAAACCGGGCGCCACCCGCGAACAGGTCGAGCGCCGCGAGCGCTTCGAGCGCGCCCGCCGCGACAGCTTCCGCCCCGACGCCGACGTTCCGACGGTGCTCTATGGCTGGCATACCGTGACGGCGGCTCTGCAAAACCCGGCGCGGCGGCTGCGCAAGCTGCTTGCGACCGAAAACGCGGCGCGGCGGCTGACCGAAGAAGGCATCAAATCGCCGCTGGCGCCCGAGGTGGTGCGTCCCTCGGCGATCGCCGAGCGGCTGCTGCCGGATGCGGTGCATCAGGGGCTCTATCTTGAGGCCGATCCGCTGGACGCGCCGGCGGTCGAGGAGCTGCCCGCGCGAGGCATCGTGCTGGTGCTCGATCAGATCACCGACCCGCACAATGTCGGCGCGATCTTCCGGTCGGCCGCGGCCTTCGCGGTCTCGGCCATTGTCACGACGCAGCGGCACAGCCCGGAGGCCACCGGCGCGCTGGCCAAAGCGGCATCCGGAGCGTTGGAGATGGTGCCCTTCGTCAGCGTGCAGAATTTGTCGCGCGGGCTGGCGGCGCTCAAGCAAAGTGGTTTTCTGGTGGTCGGTCTCGACTCCAGCGGAGACACCGATCTTGGCACGTTGCCGTTGCGCGCGCCGCTGGCGCTGGTGCTCGGCGCCGAAGGCAAGGGCTTGCGGCAATTGACCAAGGAAACCTGCGACCACGTCGCGCGCATCGAACTGCCGGGCGACCTCAAGAGCCTGAACGTGTCGAATGCGGCCGCGGTGTCGCTCTATATCGTCAGCCGCGGCTTGAAATAGCTTTCATCTGCGCATGATCATGCGCCCTTAAAATGCGAACGGCGGGCCCCCGCCCGCCGCCGCGTCCCGCGATCTCTTTGAAGTACTTTAATTGCGCATGATCTTATCCGAAAACCGGTTCCCACTTTTCGGGATCATGCGCGTTAGTCGGCGCGCGCGTTGGCCTTCGGTCCCTGCCCTTTGCGGAACAGGCGGATGCTCATGCGATCGGGTCCGAGAATCGTCACTTCGGCATCGGCCGCAATGACGCGCTTTTTGGTGTCGTCGCGGCGCGGCCGCTGGTCGGGTTCGACCGCGCCGGTGTCGTCATCGACGACCTGGCGGCGCTCGATGATGCGCGGCGGATCGTCGACGATGCGCCGCGTCTCACGCACCACCGGCGGATCGCGCACGATCTTGGTGGTATTGACGATGCCGCGCGCGGCCGGCTTGCGAGCCGCCGGCTCGCGATCGGCTTGATCGCTATCAGCTTGTTCGTGCTTGCTCAGGTTGCGCTTGCGCAATTCCTCGATCAGCGCGTGATCGACCGGCTTGTGCGGACGATCGAACCGCCCCGGCTTCGGCGTAGCGACCGCAATGCCGCCGCGGCCGCCGCAGTTCTGGCAGCGCACATAAGGATAATTGCGCGGCTCTGCGGCCGGACGCTGGATCACATAGGTGTTGGGCGCCACCTGGACCGCATAAGGCTGCGTACTCTGCGCATCGTAGGGATACAGCGGCGGCGGCGACGCGTTGCCGTAATATTGCGCCTGCGCGGCTGTCATCGGCAGCAAGCCGGCGGCAGCAACGGCGAATATTGCGAGGCGAGACGAACGGCTCATGGCGCTCATTTCAACGGACCGGGAATTTGGGGAGGCGCGGTGCGAGGCGCGCTAATGCGCGGCTGCTCCGGCGGGAAGTTCGACGTCGTCGACCAACTGCGTTTGAAGGTCTGCGCCGGCGTATATGACTCGTATGGCGCCGAGAGATCTTCGTCGCGGCCGATTTCGGGCCGCTCACCGGTGCGCGGGTAGTAGTGACGATGCCGCCAGGGCGCTTCCCAATAGGCGCGCACGACGACGCCGGGCTGATAGTCGTAGACCACCAGCGGCGCGGTGCGCTGACTGATCGCGGACAAGTAGCCAGCCGAGGAATCGACCGGCAGGTCGGCCGCGCGCGCGGCGGTGATACCGGCGGAAGCGACGATGGCCGCGATCAAAATGCGCATTGCGAGCATCTCCAGGACGCCTAAATTCAAGCGCATTTTATACGGATGATTTATGCGGGCGCGGGCAATCGCCGGGTAACATTAATCCCGCTCTGGGCTTGGTTCGCTCCGCAAACACGGCAAGCACTGACCGGCCGATAGCCATCGACAAAAAGCCTCCTCACGTTAAAGTTAATTCGTCCATGCCGACTCACCGACAGCCACCCTCCACCGCAAAAGCCCCTGGCAAAGCGCCGCAGCAACCGCGCGGCAATTTTCGCCATCGCTACGATGAGCTTGAGTCCAAGCGGGCCGAATTGGTGGCGCGGCTGGCGCTGATCAGCGGCGGCTCGCAACGGCATCCCGGCTATAAGCGCGCCCTGACGCTGCTCAACGACACTTTCCGCAAATCGAAATTGGCGCAGCGTCTTGCGGTGCTGCAGGCCGCGTCCTGGCTGATCGATATCCTGGAACAGCTCACGTCTTTGGTCTGAGCCGACTTCCAGGGTTCAACAGATTGCATCTGTTGAACCGTCGCGGCTGCAGTGAATTAAAGCCGCCTTATGAGACTTTTGACGTAAGACCTCAGGTGCACAGACGGCAGCCTTGCGCGCGTCGTATCCGTAACGGGGGACGTCGTTGATGATTTTCTGCGCAGGCGCCGGCCCCCAATAAGAACCAAATAACGCGCAACAAATGGGAAACGCTATGACGGCAATGACCGCGAACACCTATCGCGAAGGCAAGATGACGTCCGAAGAACGGATGGTCATTTTCGCGTCTTCGCTCGGCACTGTATTCGAGTGGTACGACTTCTACATCTACGGCACGCTGGCTCCGATCTTGGCGGCGACGTTCTTCTCCGGCGTCAATCCGACGGCCGCCTTCATCTTCACCCTGCTCGCCTTCGCCGCCGGCTTCGCGGTGCGCCCATTCGGTGCGCTGTTCTTCGGCCGGCTCGGCGACATCATCGGCCGCAAATATACCTTCCTCATCACCATGTCGCTGATGGGCGTCGGCACCTTCTTCATCGGCTTGCTGCCGTCTTATGCCTCGGCTGGCATTACCGCGCCGATCATCCTGATCTGCCTGCGTCTGGCCCAGGGCCTCGCGCTCGGCGGCGAATATGGCGGCGCGGCGATCTACGTCGCCGAACATGCACCGCCGAACAAACGCGGCCTGTACACCTCGTGGATCCAGACCACCGCGACGCTCGGCCTGTTCATGGCGCTGCTGCTCGTCCTCGGCATCCGCACCACCCAAGGCGAACCGGATTTCGCGGCCTGGGGCTGGCGCATTCCGTTCCTGCTGTCGGCGGTCCTGCTCGGCGTCTCGATCTGGATCCGGCTCAAGCTGCAGGAATCGCCGGTGTTCGCGCGCATGAAGGAACTCGGCAAGCAGTCCAAGCGGCCGCTAACCGAAGCCTTCGGTGAATGGGGCAATGCCAAGATCGCGATCCTGGCTCTGTTCGGCGCCACCGCCGGCGAAGCCGTCATCTGGTACGGCGGACAGTTCTACGCGCTGTTCTTCCTGACCTTGACGCTGAAGGTTCCCGCGATCAACGCGCAGATCATGATTGCGACGTCGTTGCTGCTCGGCACGCCGTTCTTCATCATCTTCGGCTGGCTGTCGGACAAGATCGGCCGCAAGCCGATCATCCTGGCCGGCTTCGCGCTCGGCGTGGTGACGTACTTCCCGATCTTCCAGGGACTGACCCACTTCGCCAATCCGAAGCTGGAAGCAGCACTTGCCTCGTCGCCGGTGACCGTCACCGCCGACCCGGCCGAATGCTCGTTCCAGTTCAACCCGGTCGGCGTCGCCAAGTTCACCACCTCATGCGACATCGCCAAGTCGGCGCTGGTCTCGCGTTCGGTGAACTACCAGAACGAAGCGGCGCCCGCGGGCACCAAGGCCAGCGTGAAGGTCGGCGATACGGTCATCCAGACCGGCACGCCGGACTTCGTCAAGAACCTGGGTGAAGCCATCACCAAGCACGGCTATCCGCCGAGCGCCAACACGGCAGAGATCAACTATCCGATGACAATCCTGCTGCTGACCATCCTGGTGATCTACGTCACCTTGGTGTACGCGCCGATCGCGGCCTGGCTGGTGGAGCTGTTCCCGACCCGCATCCGCTACAGCGGGCTGTCGCTGCCCTACCACATCGGCAACGGCTGGTTCGGCGGCTTCCTGCCCGCCACCGTGTTCGCCATCGTGGCGGCCACCGGCAACATCTACTCGGGTCTCTGGTATCCGATCGTGGTGGCGGCGATGAGCTTCGTCGTCGGGCTGATTTTCCTGCCCGAGACCAAGGATCGCGACATCACCCACATGGGATAAGACGGGCCGGCGGCTTCGGCCGCCTGCTCTCTTCCACAAAACAAGCGCCTCGCACCTCGGTGCGGGGCGTTTTTTATGATCCCAACGGCGGACGTGGCCCCAAAAGCTGACTTGTGGCAGGCGAACGGCGCTGGTAGCTGTCAGCCCGCATGATCCCGAAAAAGCCTGCCCTCGGACTTGATCCGAGGGTGGGGACCGGTTTTCGGATAAGATCATGCGGAATGCTAAAGGGCCGGGTTAGCTCAGCGGTAGAGCAGTGGTTTTGTAAACCAAAGGTCGGGGGTTCAATCCCCTCACCCGGCACCAACAGCCAACCTCCCAATTCTCGAAAAAAGGTCATGCGCAAGCATGGGTGGGCAATAGAGTAATTGCCCACGCGTGGGCAAAGAGAAGTTGGCAACCGGCATTTCCCTTTGCGCGCGTCCTGGCCCTAGAATGCCCGCAACGACAATGAGCCGCCAAAGGCTCGCCGGCCATCCTGGGGAGAGACCATGCTTCGCGCCACCAAAGACATCATCTTGCCGACCACCATCACCGGCTCGCTGCCGCGACCGAGCTGGTATACGCAAAACCTCGGGAGCCGCAGCTTTGTTGACGCGATGGTCAACAACCAGTTCCGCGAACAATATGTCGATACGGTCTCGATCTATTTGCACGAACAAGAAATCGCCGGCCTCGACATCGTCACCGACGGCGACGCACATTTCGATTCCGACGTCGGCGGCCAGAGCTGGACAAATTATCCGCCGCGCCACATGGGCGGCTTCAACCACGATCCGCAGCCGACGCCGGCCGGCAAGGGCGGCGTGCTGTTTCCGCCCGGCCATATCCTGCACGACTATCTGGAAGCCCGCGTGATGCCCGGGATCATCGGTCCGGTGACGCGCGGCGACCTGCAATACGCCCAGATGTGGAAGGTGGCGCAGCGCATGACCAAGCGGCCGGTCAAGTTCGGCACGATCGGGCCGGAGTTGGTCGCCTTCGCGGTCAGCGATACGCATTACAAGAGCCCGCGCGACCGCATCCTGGCGATCAGCGACGCGCTCAATGAAGAACTGCACGCGCTCGCCGACGCCGGCTGCCCGGTGATCCAATTCGAGGAGCCGCAGATCCATATGCTGGCGGTGCGCAACATCGTCGACGATGTGATCAATCCGCAGTTCAGCGTCGACGTGTTCAACCGCACGGTGAAAGGTCTGCGCGACAAGACGGAAGTGTGGTGCCATACCTGCTGGGGCAACCCGTCGCAGCAGCGTATGTTTCGGGACGTGATGAGCTACAAGAACGCGCTGGATATGCTGAACAAAGTCGACGCCGACGTGATCACCTTCGAATCGTGCAGCGCCGGCGGCATGGATCTGGAAGCATTCGGCAAAGTGGTTAGCTCGGACAAGAAGATTTGCATCGGCGTCATCGACCATCATTCGCTGCAAGTCGAGCGGCCGGACGAGATCGCCGAGCACATCCGCCGCGCACTGAAATACATTCCGGCCGAACGGCTGGTAATTTCGTCGGATTGCGGCATGGGCCGCGAGGGCATGAGCCGCCGCCACGCTTATTACAAGATCGTATCGCTGGTGCTCGGCACCAACATCGTGCGCAAGGAACTTGGACTGCCCTTGGCGCAGTGTCTGGCCGCCGACGAGCACTATTCGCTGGTGCCGACGCCGAAGTAAGAGACGTCTGCTCGCTGCAAGAATAATCAAAAGCCATTTACGGCCCATTCGGGAGGGAATGACGATGAATTGGCTTTCGCGAAGATTGCCGTTGCTGTGCTTCGCCGCCGCCTGCGCTGCGGGAGCGTCGATGCCGGTGCAGGCTCAGGAACTCAAAATTGGCTTCCTCGCGCCGCGCACCGGCATCTTCACGCAACTCGGTACCGACATGGTCAACGGCTTCCAGATGTATCTGGACGAGCACGACGGCAAACTCGGCGGCGCCACGGTGACCTTCATCGTCGAGGACGACCAGGGCAAGCCGGACGTCGACGTGACCAAGGCCAAGAAGCTCATCCTCCAGGACAAGGTCGACATGCTCGTCGGCGCTGTCCTCGCGTCCTCGGCTTACGCCCTGGCGCCGGTCTCCACCGCCGAGAAGATGCTTTTCATCGGCACCGTCTCCACCGCCGACGATCTCGCGCAGCGGCAGGTCGATCAATATCCTTATCTGGTGCTGTCCGGCTGGGTGTCGTCGCAGCCGAACCATCCGCTCGGGCAATGGGCCTGCGACCAAGGCTACAAGCGCGTCGCGGCAATCGCGGCCGACTACGCTTTCGGCTACGAGCAGCTCGGCGGTTTCCAGAAAAGCTTCGAGGATTGCGGTGGCAAGATCGTGCAGAAGATCTGGGCGCCGCTCGGCACCAAGGATTTCGGGCCCTATCTGCCGACGCTGAAGGCGGACGTCGATGCCATCTTCACGCTGATGGTGGGCCCGATGTCGCTGCAATTCCCCAAGCAGTTGCGCGCGTCCGGCAACGCCAAGCCGATCGTCGGCGGCGGCACGAGCTATGACGAATTCGCCCTGCCCTTCATGGGCGACGAGGTGATCGGCGACGTTTCTGCGTTGCAGTATTCGGCTGCGCTGCAAACGCCGGCGAACGAGGCCTTCGTCAAGGCCTACCGCGCCAAATACGGCAAGGTGCCATCCTATTATTCCGAAGCGAACTATGCGGCCGCGCTCTGGATCGACAAGACGCTGGCGAAGCACAGCGGCAAGTATCCGGGCCCGCTGCCGTTCATCAAGACGATGGCGAGCATCAAGATCGACGCGCCGCGCGGCCCGGTGCGGCTCGATCCGACGACCAAGAGCCCGATCCAGGACATCTACATCAAGAAGGTCGAGAAGAAGAAAATGTTCGGCTACGACAAAGACGAGCTCTGGAACACGGTCATCAAGACCTATCCGGCTGTCAGCACATTCTGGCACTACGACAAGGCGAAGTTCCTGGCGCAGCCGGTCTACAGCCGCGATTTCCCGCCTTGCAAGTACTGCGAATAGTGACGAGCAACGCTTTGCCGCTGCCACCCGGCGTCTGCCAGGTTTGATCCGTTATTGTGCGCCCCTCGGGGCCGGTTCTGAGGCTAAGGGGCGCAGGCACTCGACCTAGAAGCGGCGCCCCACGGCGGGGGCGGTTCGTTCCCTGCTCAAATCCGTTGCGAAATCAATCGGAGGACTGGATACGCCCGCCGCCCAGCACCGGTTTCCCGCGTTCCGGGTCCCCCGAAAATATACCTCAAAAGTCGCGTCTTCCGGACCGTCATGGACCTTGTTCGGCGGTTGCGGAGTGTGCCAAACTAGCTGTGTTGCTCGTAATACTCTCGGAGATCTAGCATGCCTCAGGGCACCGTAAAGTGGTTCAATCCGACGAAGGGCTATGGCTTCATCCAGCCCCAAGAAGGCGGGAAGGATGTGTTCGTGCACATCTCGGCGGTCGAACGCGCCGGACTTAGCACGCTGAACGAAGGTCAGACCGTTCAGTTTGAACTCGTCGAGAACCGCGGAAAAACTTCCGCGGAGAACCTCAAGGTTAAGTAACCTCGTAGCCCGAGGCTGCTTTCGGCGCGTTTAAGTTGAAATGGAGCCGCCGAGCGTTTGGCCCGGCGGACGGCGGCGCGTTTTTTGGACGCGCTTTTTTTATTTGAAAACGTTATTGCTAGCGCGTCAGCGCTTCCAGTTCGGGGAACGGCGTAAAGGCCGCGTCCTTGCAAAACGGCATCACTTCCTGTGGCGTGTCGAAGAAGCGGTCGAGCTTACCCGCCACGTAAACCGCGACGCCGGTCTTCGGGCCGGCATAGCGGCCATCCTTGCGCTCGTTGTAGCGCACGCACGCGATGTAGCGCTCGCCCGGACCGACATCCTTGAGCGCCGGCGCCGACACCGCGGCGCCGCGAACCCCGCTCGGCTCATTGAGATAGGTCCGCAGGAACGCCAGCAGGTCGCGCCGGTAGCCCTGCGGGTAGACGTTCTCCGCGTCCCATCGGCCCTTTAATTCCGCCTTGCTCGGGCCGACATCGTCGCTGGCACAGCCGCCAAGACCGAAGGCGAGCGCCGCCACAGCCGCGATCACAAGCACCCAATTGCGCATCCCGTATCCCCGAATCCATCGATCGTCGCCGGGCGATCATAGCGCCTTAGCCGAGATGAGCCAGAGACAGCGCGCTCGCAATGCTTGTATGCTGCTTCCAAAATAAAAGACCGAGGGGGAAACCATGAAGCTCTCACGACGTTCGATCGTGCTTGGCGCCATGTCGGGTGCCATGTCTGGCGCAATGTCGGCGCCGTTCGCGGCGCGCGCCCAGTCGTCCTGGCCGCCGGCCAATATCAGAACGGTGGTCGCCTATCCGCCAGGCGGCTCGACCGACGCCATCATGCGGCTGGTGCAGGCGCCGCTGCAGGACAGACTTGGCACCACCATCATCATCGAAAACCGGGCGGGCGCTTCCGGCAGCGTCGGCACCGGCTGGGTGGTGAAATCGCCGCCGGATGGCGCCACCTGGCTGGCGGTGTTCGACAACCACGCCGCCAATCCCTTCGTACTGCCGAACCTGCCCTACGACAGCGACAAGGACCTTGAGCCGGTGCTGCTGATCGGCACCGCGCCTTATCTGATCGCGACGGCGAGCGGTAAACCGTACAAGTCGCTGGCCGATGTCATCGCCGCGGCAAAGCAAAAGCCCGGCAGCATCAGCTACGCCTCGGTTGGCAGCGGCAGCGTCGGCCATCTGGCCATGGCGCTGCTGTCGAACCTCGCCGGCGTGAAGCTGGTGCACGTGCCTTATCGCGGCGGCGGACCGGCGATGACCGACGCGCTCGGCGGCCACGTCGATCTCCTCGTCGGCAGCACCGCGCTGTCGATGCCGCAGGTCAACACCGGCGGGCTGCGCGCTCTCGCGCAAACCGGCAAGGCGCGCAATCCGTTTCTCGCCAATGTGCCGACCGTGATCGAAAGCGGTTATCCCGGCTTCGAGGCCTATGCCTGGTGGGGCATCTTCGCGCCGGCCGCCACGCCGAAGCCAATCATCGAGCGCATGAGCAAAGAGATGGCCGCCTGCCTGCGCGAAGAGCGGCTGGCCAAACAACTGATCGAAACCCAGCAGGTGACGCTGACGCTCGGCGGTCCGGACGTGCTGCGCACTTTCGTCGTCAGTCAGATGAAGGTCTGGGGCAAGGTCGTGAAAGACAACGACATCAAAGGGGACTAGCGCCAGCGGCGGCGGTGTTTAATGACGATGCTGACTCCCGGCCTGCGGTCGCCTGGCCAAGCGCGCACCGGCTACGAACTGGTGCCGGTGGAGTGGCGGCCGTTATGATCCCATAAAAGTTCACAGGTATATTGCCACCGGCGTTGCGTTGTACGTGAATTGGATACAACTATTGGGCTGTAGCCTACGTGTATTGCCCACTTGGCCGATGTCCAATTCCGAACCGCGATTTGAAGCGAGGCCGAGTGCCCAATTTGGGCAAAACTGGTGCGTTAAAGTTATTTGGCCTTCTGGAAAAATGGATGAATTGAGCGGCTTTGAAAATCAGCACCAGGCGCTGATGTGGATCAAAAACAACTCGGCGAATTGGCTGGTCGAACGGATTCTTCGCGACAACACGTAGCGTCGCGGCAAGCCGAACGGGGTATCTACAACTTCGACAGCTTGGCGACGTCAATCGCCTGAGCGTAGCTCAGCTTCGATGCCGCATCGGCCGAACCCTGGACATGGACCAGGATTTTGTTGGCGACCATCATCATGATGTCGCCGTCGTTGGTCTGGATGGCGCGTTGATCGCCGACCTTGACCAGTTTGCCCATCGCGCCCGCCAGCGCCGGATTGTTCAGCATCGGCCCGAACTGCATGATCATGGCACTATCGCCGGTGATCGACACCTCGACGCTGTCGCCTTTGGCATTGTTGTAGGTTCGGGTGGCGGCCGAAGCGCCGCCGAACATCGCGGCCCCGACCGCAGTGGCCTGCGCCTTCTCCGCCTTCCAGCCTGACAGCGGCGCCGGCAGCAGCGCCGAGAAGGCTTCGGCGTTCTTCTGCGCGATCAGCTGCGAGGCGACGTCGAGCGACTGCTTGGCATTGGCCAGATCGCCGGCCTGGTAGGCTTTGCGCGCGCCGTCGATGGCCTCAAGGATGTCGTCGGCGGCAATAGCCGGCAACGCCAAAGCTGCCAGCACGGCCGCGCTCAAGATAAACCGCAAAATCCGCATGGTTCGCCCCCGGGGATTGTCCCGGGGGCGAACCTAGCAGATTCGTCAGAACGTGGCGCCGGCCTTGGCCATGAAGGTGCGGCCGGGCAGCGGATAGGTATTGTAGCGGCCAAACGTCGCCGAACTGGCCACCGCGTAGTCGAAGTACTGCACGTTGAACAAATTCTGCACCGACACCGACCAGAACAGGTTCTCCACCTCGCCGCCAAGCCTAACGTCGAGCGTGGTGTGCGCCGGGATCGTCGGCTGGAAGTTCGCCTGGTCGTTATCCATGCGCCGCTCGCCGGCATACCGCAGCACGGTGTCGAACACCGCGTACTTCTGGTAGATGTCCCACGACAGCCCGACATTGCCGGTCCACTTCGACACCAGCGGCACGTCGTTGCCGGCGTAAATGCCCTCGCGGAACGTGGCGCGGGTATAGGCCAGCCCGCCCTTCAGACGCAGCGCATCGGTGAGCCGTAACGTGACGCTGTTCTCGACGCCCATGCGTCGGGTCGGATCCAGATTGATGTTGGCCCCGATCGGCGGAAACGGGATGAACAGAATCTCGTTGTTGAGGTTCATCGCGTAGACGCTGCTCTGCCATTCCAGCATGCCGAACCGCCCGCGCGCCCCGCCTTCGATTTCCTGCGACGTCTGGGTCTTCAAGGTGAAGTTGACAGGGAAGGCATTGACGCCGATGCGCTCGTCGACGTTCGGCGTGCGGAAGCTGCGCGCAACGTGGCCGAACACCGCAATCATCGAGGAGAACCGGTGCTCGAAGCCGAGATTTAGCGCGTGATTGACTTCGGTTTGATCCAGCGGCGTCGCCTGTGCGTCAAACGCGCCGCCCGGCGCCGCGGGGTTGTACAGATCGCGCGCCGACAGTTTCGTCTGCTGCAGGCGTGCGCCGAACGACACGTCCGAGCTCGGCAGAACCCCGACGGTCTGCTGCCAATAGGCCCCGAGCGATTGCTGGTTGAGATCGTAGGTGTGATACGGCGGGTCGTTGATGGCGACGCTGCGCGTGGCGTCGAGATTGGATTTGTAGAAATCGATGCCGGTGGTCACCTTGGTCGGCGCGCCGAGCACCTGCCCCTCGATGATCGCGCGCGGCGTCAGCGCCCCAGTGTTCAACACACGCAGGTCGGATGTGTCCGAGCCGAACAGCGACGAAAAGATCGTCTGATCCTTACGGCGCAGATTGCCGTCGAGGATCAATTCGAAGCCGGGCGCGACGGTCCGCGACACGCCGAGCGTCAAACTGGAGCCGAGCTTGCTGGAATAGGCGTTCGGCGTGGTGGCGCCGCGCCGGTCGGTATCGAGTTGGCTCGAGGTCGTCGTCACCAGCCGCGCACCCGGCAACCCGAGATGCTGGTCGTCGCCCGTCATATTGACCCAGGCGCTGCCCTGGTCGCCAGTGTAACGCAGGTCGCCGACGCCGCTGCGCTGCCGCACATAGTCGTTGACGCGATAGCCGTCCGAATTGACGGCGTTGCCGGCCACCGAAACCGCGAACGGTCCCTGCGATTTGGCCGCGTTCCCATTGATTTCGCGCTGATTGAACGAACCGAAGCCGGCTTCGACGCGCCCGGTCAGCGGCTTGCCGATGCCGGTCTTGGTGACGATGTTGATGACGCCGCCGACCGCGCCGTCGCCGTACAGCACCGCGCCGCTATTGCCGCGGGTGATTTCGATCCGCTCGATGCTGTTGCGCGGGATTGTGCTCAGATCGACGCCGGACAAATCGATGTCGGTGAGACGGCGGCCGTTGAGCAGGATCAGCGTGTTCGACGCCGCCGTCGCGCCGAAGCCGCGCATGTCGATCGTTGTCCCGGCGCCATTCTTTCCGCCCGCTGTGCTGGCGCTCTGGATGCCGACCTCCTGCGACAGCACATCCTGAATGGTGGTGCCGGGCGAGCGCGCGATATCTTCGGCGGTGATGACGCTGGTCGATGCGCCGGCAATGCCGGTGGCGGTACGGCTGGCCCAGACATCGAGGGTCGGCAGCACCTGCGTATTGCTTTGCGCGTGAGCGGAGACGGTGAGACTGGCGAGCGCCAACAGCGCGCCGCAGACATTCAGCTTGGTACCCATCTTGCAACATTCCTTCGTTTGCGCTCAAGCCAAAGGCTGAGCACATCGGGTGAGACAAAATCCGATGCGAAGGACAGGCAAACGCAGCACGGCACACTTGCACGCAACGTTTAACCCGCTCGATGTCGCTTGAGGTCCAACTCAAAACGCCCATCGCACCGGCATTGACGTCACCGCTGCGAAAGCGCGCTCCGTATGGACCTCCCGTCCACCGGTTGGGTGACTGCGCTGGCAGGTTTCCTGGCTCGCGGGTCGTTGCTCAGTTGCGTCCGGCCTTCCCAGTTTCCCAGTGGCCGTATGGACGCGGGCTCGCCGCTTACAGTTGCGGGGGCAGCCACCGATTCCTGTATTCGCAAGGTGCGAATGCCGAAATCTGTGTTCCCTCTTTCGTCTCCGGAGCGATCCGAAGAACCAGCACAGTTAAAATGTCGCTTGAACGCGCCGACGAGTCAAGCGCCGGCACCGCCAGCGCTTGCTCGTCGCACAACTTGGCACTTGAAACAGCAATTAGCCGCTGATCTTGGCCTTCGCCGGCGCATTGATGCGCTTCACCTGCTTGAGATGCTTGGCATGCACCGCGTGCTTGACATGCTTCACGTGGGCGAAGTGACGGACATGGTGACGATGACGCAAGGACACGTGCTTGCGGGTGGTCAGCGTGCCGGTTTCCTTGACCTTGACGCCGGTGGTCGCAACCGTCTTCGGTGCAATCTTAGCATCGGCCTTGGTGTCAACCTTGGCTGCGGGCTGGCCGGTGGTGGCCGGGGCCTTCGGCGTGGTTTGCAGCACGCCCTGCGCGAAGGCCGGGCCGGCGATCAGGCTCACCGCGATGACGGCGGCAGCAAATTTCTTCAACATGGTGGTATCCTTTCAAATCTGGGTTGCCGCAAACCCGTGGGGTTATTCGGCCAATCGGCTTGGCGCCGATCGTTGAGGTGACCATGCGCCCCCGCACCTGAAGCCGTTCTGAAGCCTGTTGTTATCGGCCGTTCAAACACCCGCCGGCGCGGTGTTGGAACCCGGGCGGGAACAAGGCGGCCACTAAGTCCACCGCGAATTTTCGCGCGACTGTCATGCCCGGCCCCGCGCCGGGCATGATGCTATTTGTGGCGCATCAGAGCGTGGTTTCTTGCACGATCCAGGCTTGATAGGCCGGATCGGCGCTTTCGACCGGCAAAACCATGATGGACGGCGTCGTGTAGACGTGCTGCTTCCTGACGGCGGCGCCGACCGCATCGGCCAATGAAGCGCGGGTTTTGACGATCATGACCGCCTCCTCCGCCCGCTCGATTTTCCCCTCCCACCAGTAGTGCGAAACCGCCCCCGGCAGAATATTGACGCAGGCCGCCAATCGCGCCTCGACGATGGCGCGGCCCGCCTTCTCCGCCTCGACAATCGAGGGCCAGGTCGTATACACGAGCACCGCGCGTTCCATTATCGGGTCCCCTTTTTTCGTTCCAAGCGCGTTCGAAGGTCGATTATGAGCCCCACGGCCCAGAGCATTAAACGGATCGCTTTCGTCGCCAGTTCGACGCCGGAGGCGCGCGAGGCCTGCGCGCAACTCGCGAAGCGCTACGGCAACGCCGATCCGGCCGACGCCGACGTCATCGTGGCGCTGGGCGGCGACGGCCTGATGCTGCAAACCCTGCACAGCTTCATGACATCCGGCAAGCCGATCTACGGCATGCACCGCGGCACCGTCGGCTTCCTGATGAACGACTTTGTTGTCGACGGCCTGATCGAGCGCATCGCCGCGGCGCATACGACCGTGATCCATCCTCTCGTGATGCAGGCCCGTGACGTCCACGGCCAGAGTCACGAGTGCCGCGCCATCAATGAAGTGTCGCTGTTCCGGCAAAGCGCGCAGGCCGCCCACTTACGCATTATGGTCGATGGCCAGGAGCGGCTTGCCGAACTCATCTCAGATGGCGTGCTGGTATCAACGCCGGCCGGCTCGACCGCCTATAATTTGTCGGTGCAGGGCCCGATCATCCCGATCAACGCCCCGCTGCTCGCGCTCACCGCCATCAGCCCGTTCCGGCCGCGGCGCTGGCGCGGCGCGCTGCTGCCGGACAAAGCCAAGGTCACGATCGAAATCCAGGATGCCGAGAAGCGCCCGGTCGCCGCCGTCGCCGACAACGACGAAGTGCGCTCGGTGCGCAGCGTGGACATTGGCATGGACCACAGCATTTCGCTCAACATGCTGTTCGACCCGGGCCACAATCTCGATGAGCGGATCGTGCGCGAGCAATTCGGGTTCTGATTTTCTTCGGAATTAAAAATGACTCAGCAATACCAATTCTCGGTCAACGGCAAAGCCGTCAGCGTGTCGCTCGACAATGAAGCGACGCCACTGTTGGACGTACTGCGCAACGAACTCGGCCTGATGGGCACGCGCTTCGGCTGCGGGCTGGAGCAATGCGGCTGCTGCATGGTGCTGATCGACGGCGCGCCGGTGAAATCCTGCAGCCGCGAGATTTCGACGCTGGCCGGCAAGACCATCACCACCGTCGAGGGTCTCGGCACGCCGGAGCGCCCTCACCCGCTGCAACAGGCCTTCCTCGACGAGCAGGCCGGCCAATGCGGCTACTGTCTCGCCGGCATTCTTATTTCGGCCAAGGCGTTGCTGGAGAAAAATCCGTCGCCGACACGCAAAGAGATCGCGCTCGCGCTCGACGGCAATATCTGCCGCTGCGGCTCGCATAACCGCATCATGCGCGCGGTCGAAAAAGCCGCGACTGTGATGAGGGGGGCAAAATCATGAACGCGCCCGCGCTCCCCGGAACGCTGAACGATAATCCAGTGCTCGATCGCTGGGTGTCGTTCCCTGCCCCCGGCAAAGTCACCGTCAACACCGGCCGCGTCGAACTCGGTCAGGGCGTGCTGACGGCAATGCAACAGGTCGCCACCGACGAACTTTATGTGTCGATGGCGCGCGTCACCGTGCACTCAGGCGACACCGTGCGCGCACCGAACGAAGGCTATACCGCGGGCTCGCAGTCGATCCAGACCGGTGCCGTCGCGATGCGTCAGGCCTGCGCCGACGTGCGCGCACTGTTTCTTGCCCAGGCGGCGGCCATCATCGGCTGCAAGCCGGATGAATTGAGTGTTCGCGACGGCAGTATCCTGCACAACGGCGCATCGACCGGGCAGGACTACTGGACGCTGGCCGGCGCCATCGATCTCACCGCCAAGGCGACCGGCAGCGGCGCGCGCAAAGCAGTGGCGGACTTTACGTCGATCGGCCAGAGCAGCGCGCGGCTCGATCTGCCGCCCAAGATTTTCGGCGACGCCATCTTCATTCACGACATGAAGCTCGACGGCATGGTGCACGCCCGCGTGGTGCGCCAACCCAACCGCGGCGCCACCATCGGCACCATCGACGAAGCCGCGATCAAGCGCGCCGCCAAGGGCCCGGTCGATCTCGTGCGCAACGGCAATTTCCTCGCCATCGTCGGCAGCAACGAGACCGCCGTCGATCTCGCCGGCGCCGCCGCGGTCAATCACGTCGCCTGGCAAAACGTCGAAGCGCCGACGCCGCTGCAACAGGAGGCTTACTGGCTGCTGCAGCGCCCGACGGTCGACCGCGTGCTCGGCTCGCCGGAGCCTTCCGACAGCCAAGGCCGCCAGCGTTTCGAAGCCACCTTCACGCGCGGCTTCGTCGCCCATGCCTCGATCTCGCCGTCCTGTGGCCTCGCGCTCTTCAAGGACGGCCAGATGACGGTCTGGACCCACTGCCAGGGCGTATTCCCGTTGCGCGCGGCGCTGGCGCGCACGCTGAAGCTCGAGCCGTCCGCCATTATCGTGCATCACGTGCAGGGTTCGGGCTGCTACGGCCATAACGGCGCCGACGACGCCGCAGCCGACGCCGCCATCATCGCCATGCAGAAGCCGGGCACGCCGGTGCGCGTGCGCTGGCGCCGCGAAGAGGAATTCGTCTACGAGCCGAAAAGCCCGTCGATGGTGGTCAAGGTCCGCGCCCTGCTCGATGACGCCGGCAAGCCGGCCGACTGGACGCAGGAAATCTGGAGCGGCAACCACAATGGCCGGCCCGGCGGCGGCAGTTCGCTGCTTGGCGAAGAGGCCCTACCCGGCTACACGCCGCCCCCGCCGCCCAACGAAGTGCCGGAAGCCGCCGGCGGCGGCGCGACGCGCAACGCCGAGCCGCTTTACGATATTCCGGAGAAGCGCATCGTCCATCACAAGATCGTCGAACAGCCGGTGCGCGTGTCGGCGCTCCGCGGCCTCGGCGCGACCGCGAACGTCTTCGCCCTGGAATGCTGTATCGACGAACTGGCCGAACGCGCCGGGCAAGACCCGGTGGCCTATCGTTTGTCGATCACTTCCGACCCGCGCGCCCGCGCCGTGATCGAGAAGGCCGCCGCCATGGCCAATTGGCAGCCCGGACCGCCAAATGGCGGCGAAGGCCATGGCCGCGGCGTCGCCTTTGCCCGCTACAAAAACAAGGCGGCCTATTGCGCCGTCGTGGTCGATCTCGACGTCGATGAGGAAATCCGCCTCAACAATGTCTGGTGCGCCACCGACGGCGGCCTCATCGTCAGCCCCGACGGTGCGCTTAATCAGCTCGAAGGCGGCATCATCCAGGCCGCGAGTTGGGTCCTCAAGGAGCAGGTCCGCTTCGACAATGACGCGCCGACCGGCCCCAGCGCATTCGACTGGGAAACTTACCCGGTGCTGAAGTTCAGCGAGGTGCCGGAAATCACCATCGCGCTGCTGAACACCAAGGACGAAGTCCCCCTCGGCATCGGCGAAGTGGCCGGCGGTCCGGTGGCGGCGGCCATCGGCAACGCCGTGTCGCATGCCTTGGGCGTACGGATCAGGGATTTGCCGCTGACGCGCGAGCGCATCGCGGCGACGCTGTTGAAGGAATAGCCGCCCCTTCCCCGCTGCCGCCTCGCTGTTGCAACGCACGCAGGTGGCGGCATCGAATTCGTGCCCTGGCAAAGCGGCGCGACCATGTAGCCGACCTTGGACCCAAATACCGTAACGTCCTTTGCCAAACTGCCTTGCTAAACTGTTCGTTAACGGCGGCCCGTTACCTTTGCCCACGGTATCGGGCTGTGCGCCCGTGGCCCACGGGGCACCATGGTCCGTATCGATTTCAATCGCCTGCGTTTCCTCGTCATCGACGACAACGCCCATATGCGCAGGATCATGCGCACGCTGCTGCACGGCTTCGGTGCGCGCGAGGTCTATGAAGCCGAGGATGGCGCGGCCGGCCTCGAAGCCTTCACCCATTACATCCCCGACATCATCCTCACCGACTGGGCGATGCCGATTTTCGACGGGCTTGAGCTGACGCAGATGGTCCGCCAGCCGGGCGCCAACGCCAATCCTTATGTCGCCATCATCATGCTGACCGGCCATTCCGAGAAGAAGCACGTCACCGCCGCCCGCGACGCCGGCGTCACCGAATTTCTCGCCAAGCCGATTTCCGCCAAGGCGCTCTACGAACGCATCGTCAATGTGGTCGCCAGCCCGCGGCCGTTCATCAAGACCAAGACCTATTTCGGCCCAGACCGCCGCCGAAACGTCAATCCGAGCTATGCCGGCGCCGAACGCCGCAAAGGCGGCAAGGCCGACGTCATTCGGCAATCACCCTTGCTCGAAAAAGTCCGCGCTCCGGCCTAAACAGAGACATCCAACATGGCGGCCCCGAAAAACACGGCAGCGATCGCAACCTACGGCGACCACGAGATCATCACGCCCGAGAACAAGTTGCGCAAAGCTGTGAGCGCATCGTCCCACCTGGACGGCGAAGACGATCCGGTGGCCCGTGCCGAAAGGGCGCTGGCGGCGTTGTCGTCGGAGTTCGGCTACTGGATGGAGTCCGAATGCGACCGCCTCGACCAGGCGCGCCAGGCCGTGACCAAAGGCGGCTTCACCAAAGCCCATAAGGAAGATCTGTACCACGCCGCCCACGACCTCAAAGGCGAGGCCGCCACGTTCGGCTTTCCGCTGGTCGCCGCGGTCGCCGACAGCCTGTGCCGGCTGATCGAGTACACACCCGACGCGACGCGGATTCCGATCAAGCTGGTGGATCAGCACGTCGATGCGGTGCGCGCGATCCATCGCGAGTATTCACGGTCCAACGCCGAAGCACTCGCTGCGATGCTGACCGGCCGCCTGCGCGACGTCACCGACGAGTTTTTGATCTTCGAAAACCGCGACCGGCCGGACGCACTGGAGCAGATCACCGGCCCGTCGATTGTGCCGGAATAAGCCCTTCTCTGTCGCAGCCTCCCTCTGTCATTGCCAGGCTTGACCCGGCAATCCATGAAGCGGCGCAGCAACGATAGTATTACGTAAGACCTATTCTCTTGGATGGTCTGTCATGGATGCCCGGGTCAAGCCCGGGCATGACAGCATTTGGGTGGCACGCCATGTGGCCTGCACTACGCCACCATCCTGCCGTCGGCCACCAAATAACCGTTGGGGATGTAATCGTTGGCGACCAGATCGTCGCAGAACATGCGGGCTTCCTCGCGCGCGGCCTCGACCGCAAAGCGCCGCAGCAATGCCAAGAGCGACGCCATCTCCGGCCCGCGTTCGTGCGAACAGCGCGCCAGCACGCGTTCGACCATGCGGCGCTTGAGCCGTGCCACCCCGCCCTGCTCGCCGATCAGGATGCCCTCGCGCATCGCCGTGATGGCTTCGCGGAACGCCGGATAGGCGACGTCCGGCAGGCCCGCCTTGCAATAGAGCGCGTGGAAACCGGAAATATTCTTGTCGTGGATGTAGCTAGTGACGCGATCGAGCGGCACGCCGGACAATTCGGTCAGCGCCTCTTCGAACAGCACCACATTGCCGGACAACAGCGCGCGCAGGATCATGCCGCCGGTGAGCTGGCCGCTCTGCCGCAAGTGCTGCATCAGCGCCGGGACTTCCTCGTAGCGCGTCTCGGCGGCGAGCGCCAAGGTCGCCTTCTCGCAAGCTTCGCGAGCCGCATATTCGGCATGTTCCGGGCCGAGCCACTGCCGTGCGGTGACAAAGCCGGCAAGCGCCTGCGACAATTTGCTGAGCAGCGCCTGGCGCGTCGGCATCGGCAGATCGTCGCGCGCCGCGAGATTTTCGCGGATCGCCGCGAGATGACCGAAGCGTTCGACGATACGGTCGATCGAGAACAGCGCGATATCGGCGTCTGGATTTTCCAAAACCGTCAGGCAGGCTTCCGCCGAACCGACTTCGGAAATGGCGGCGGCAAGCGGTCGCGACAACAGCACGCGGCTGGCAATCGCCACCTGCGTTTCCGGCGCGCCGGTCGCGATCAAGTCGACCAGATCGTCTTCGAGCAGCAGCGGCGAGCGCGTCAGCAACGGGTATGCGACGTCGAGCTGGTCCGCGGCCAGCGCGTTGACCACGACCTGCGGCGCCTTCTGCGACGACGCGAAGACCTCGGACAGAGCGCACCGCACCAGCGGCGACGGATCGTCGAGCATCATGATCATCGCGCCTTCGGCGGCGGCAAGATCGTCGGGCGATAGATCGGAATGGAGATAGGCGCGCGCGAGCGCGGAGGTTGCTTCGGCCCGCTCGCCGGCAGGCGCACTGCGGACCCATTGCAGGAACTGACGAACAATCATGACACGACCAGACGCTACAAAACTCGCCGCACATACTGACGGCGCACCGAAAAGCTTAAGCCACGCAGGCTTAACAAAGCGTTCACTATAGAAATTGATGAGGTGTTAACGACGATAATGCGCCCGGCGCGCGCCGCTTAAGAGGCGCCGAACAGCTTGCGGCCGTCGGTCGCCGTGTCGGTGAACAGGTCAAGCGGACGCACCTGGCTCGTCGCTCGGTTGTTCGTTTGGCCGTTCGATTGGCCCTTGTCTTCGCTTTTGGCCGGCGCCCACAGACTGCTGACGGTTTGCGTGACGGCATTGCGCGCGCGGTCGGTGAACATGGCCTGGAACAGCGGCTTGGTGTCCGGAAGCGCCGGAAGCGACTCGTTCGCCGTGGCGAAAGCTTGCGTGATGCCCGCGGTGTCGGGCGACGGCGGCTTTGACTGAGTTTGCGTTTGCGCCTGCGCGATCGTGCTGCGGCCATCGCCCGGTGCAAAATTCACCGCGCGGGCGACCTCGAAACGGCCGGACAGATTGGCGTAGACGTCGGCGGCGCTGCGCGGATTGCCGGAGCGATCGTAGAAGATGCTCGGATTGGCAGCCGCGGCGCGCGGAAACATGTTGGCCGCATTGGCTTGCGGCTGGTTGTCGGCAACGCTAATGAGTTTGCCGGCGCCGTCGGGCCCGAGGAAATGCGCGATGTAGAGTTCGCCTTCGGTCGGCTGCCGGCCGATCGCATTGCTGAGCTGGTCGGCGTTATTGCGCGTGAAAGCCCCCGCCATCATGGCGCTGGCGCCTGGATCGCTGCGCAACTGCATGATCGCATTGCGCATCGCCGGATCGGCCACGTCGTAGCGTCCGTCGGCCGTCTGGGTAATCGCATCGGCATATTTGCCGTAGCCGGCCGCCGCCCCGCCACCCTTGAGCGTGCCGAGCCAGGTCTGCTCGATGAACTGGTAGAGCCCCTTGGCCGACGAGGTCGAAGCCTGCGCAGCCGGGTTCATGTTGGATTCGATTTTGGCCGTCGTCATCAGATATTCGAAACTGATGCCGCTGGACTGCGCGGCCTGGCGGATCGCCCCGGTGATTTGGGGGACGGCGCTGGCAGTTGCGGAAGTGACGGCCATTGGTTGCCCTTGGGCGGATCGCGCGTTAAACGACGCACCGGCACGGCGGCCCTGTCGACCATGCGGAATTATGGTAAATGAAACGTTAATGACGGGCGAAAGGTCCGCCTGGCGCCCGGATGTGGCGATAATCGACGCGGAGGAAGACGATGGTTGAGACGATCCAGCGGCACAAGCGCGGCGGCCTCTATTTTGAGGATTTCGAGGTCGGCAAGCTCTACGAGCATCGCTACAGCCGTACCGTCACGCAGATGGACAACATGTTGTTCTCCAACATGACCCTCAACCCGCAGCCGCTGCACATCGACCGCCACTTCTGCGAGACCGAGACCGAGTGGGGCCAGCCGCTGATGAACTCGCTGTTCACGCTCGGCCTGATGATCGGCATTCAGGTCTCGGACATGACCGTCGGCACCACCATTGCCAATCTCGGCATGACCGACGTGAAATTCCCCAACCCGCTGTTCGAAGGCGATACCGTCAACTGCACCACCACGGTGGTGAGCAAGCGCGCGTCGAAATCGCGGCCCGGCGCCGGCATCGTCGAATTCCACCACAAGGCCTTCAAGCAGGACGGCACGCTGGTGGCCGAATGCCACCGCAACGCCTTCATGGTCATGCGGCCGAAGTGATGCGCTCCCTTCTGTTCGTTCCCGCCGACGGCGGTTCCAAGCTCGCCAAGGCGATGGCCAGCGGCGCCGATGCCGTCATCGTCGATCTCGAGGATTCCATCACGCCCGAGCGCAAGCCGCAGGCGCGCGCCGCGGCGCTGGAGTTCCTCAAATCGGAGAGCGCGAAGGCGCAGCGCCCTCGCCTGCTGGTGCGCATCAACGGCCTCGACACCGGCATGACCGACGCCGATCTGGACGCGATTGTCGCCGGCAAGCCGGACGCCGTGGTGTTTCCGAAAGCCGAGGGCGGCTCAACTGTCGTGCATCTCGATGCCAAGCTGACCGCGCGCGAAGCCATCGCCGGGCTGCCGGAAGGCTCGATCAAGATTCTGGCGCAAGCGGTGGAATCCGCCGCCGGCCTGTTCGCGGCCGGCACGTACCGCGATGTGAGCCGCCGCCTCATCGGCATGACCTGGGGCCCGGAAGATCTTTCCGCCGAACTTGGCGCCGAAGCCAACCGCGACGAACACGGTAATCTCACCGAACCGTACCGCCTCGCCCGTAACATCTGTCTCTACGGCGCGGCGGCGGCGAAGCTCCCGGCCATCGAGACGATCTATGCCGACTTTCGTAATCTGGAGGGCCTGCGCCGCGATACCGACGAGGCGCGCCGCGACGGCTTCACGGGACGGCTTGCCATTCACCCGGCGCAGGTCGCGGTGATCAACGAGGCGTTCACGCCCAGCCCTGAGCAGATCGCGAAAGCCAAGATGGTGGTGGCGGCCTTCGCGGCCAAGCCCGGCGCCGGTGCGGTCGGGATCGACGGCAAGATGTTCGACCGGCCGCATCTGGTGCGGGCGCAGAATTTGCTGGCGCGCACCGGTAACTAAGGCCGGCCCCAAATCTCATCGGCGAGTTCGACCACCAGACGCAGCTTCGCCCACTGTTCGTCCTCGGCCAGCACGTTGCCTTCCTCGGTCGAGGCGAAGCCGCATTGCGGCGACAGACAAAGCTGTTCAAGGGGCACGTATTTCGACACTTCTTCGATGCGGCGCTTGATGAAATCCTTGTTCTCGATGGCTCCGGTCTTGGACGTGATCAGGCCGAGCACGACCGTCTTGTCTTTCGGCAGGAACCGCAGCGGCTCAAAGCCGCCGGCGCGGTCGCTGTCCCATTCGAGAAAGTAGCCGTCGACGTTGACTCGATTGAACAGCAGATCCGCAATCGGCTCGTAGCCGCCCGAGGCAATGAAGGTCGAGCGGAAATTGCCACGGCACACATGCGTGGTGACGACGAGATCGCGCGGGCGCCCCTCCAGGGCGGCGTTGATCATACCGGCATAAATTTCGCCCTGCTTGGCGGGATCGTCGCCACGCTTGGCCAGCATGTCGCGCTGCGCCGGGTCGCACAGATAAGCGAAGCTGCAGTCGTCGAGTTGCAGATAACGGCAGCCGGCGTCGTAGAGGTCGCCAATCGCCTTCTTATAGGCCTGCCCGAGATCGCGGTAGAACGCCTCCATCGTCGGGTAGGCGGCGCGATCGATCATGTTGCGCCCGCCGCGATAGTGCAGCATCGACGGGCTCGGTATCGTCATCTTCGGCGTATGTTTGGTATTCGCCTTGAGAAATTCGAAATGCGCGATTTGGGGGTGGTGGCGTGAGCCGAGCTTGCCCTTCACAAAGGGTGCCTCGGCCTTCGATGCCACGCCGGCGAATTTAATGCCCTGCGCTTCCGTCATTTCGACGCCGTCGAGCCCTGCCAGGAAATCGAAATGCCAATAGGCGCGCCGCAACTCGCCATCGGTGACGGATCGCAGACCGATCTGCTCCTGCTTGGCGATGATCTTCCCGATCTCCGCATCTTCAATTGCCTTGAGTTCGGCTGCCGTCATCTGCCCGGCCGCATGCTGGCTGCGCGCCTGCTTGAGCGAAGCCGGCCGCAACAGCGAGCCAACGTGATCGGCGCGATAGGGTGGGATATTACGCTGCATGTCGCTTATTCCGCCGGCTAGTTCGCAGCCTTGGACGGATCCTTGAAATTTGGGATGGTCTTGAACTCGACATTGTACAGTTCGCCGTCCACCCGCTCGACCTTGCGGATGTAGATGTTCTGAATGACCTCGCGCGTCGCGGGATCGATGCTGATCGGTCCGCGCGGACTGATCCAGCTCATACCCTTCATCGCGGCGACGAGCGCATCGCCGTCGGTCGACCCGTTGGTTTTCTTCAAAGCTTCGTAGATCAGGTGCATGCCGTCGTAGCTCTGAACCGCCATCAGGTTCGGACGCATGCCGCCATTAGCCTTCTTGAAGTCGGCGACGAACGCCTTGTTTTCTGGGCTATTGTGGGCCGCGGAATAATGGTGCGTGGTGATGACGCCGAGGGCCGCGTCGCCGATCTGGTTGACGATTTCGTCTTCCGTCAGACTGCCTTCGGCAATGAATTTGATGCCGGATTTATTGAGGCCGCGTTCGACGAATTGCCGGACGAAGATCGGTCCGACGCCGGCTGGAACGAATCCCATGAGCGCATCCGGTTTGGCGTCCGCGACGCGCTGCAGCGCCGGCGCGAAGTCGGGGCTCGCCAACGGCACCCGCAGCGACTCGATCACTTGGCCGCCCGCGGCCTCGAAGCGCCGCTTGAACGCGGTCTCGACGTCGATGCCCGGCGCATAGTCCGAGACGACCGTGACCACCCTCTTGATTCCGTTCTCCGCCGCCCAAGTAGCCAGCGGAACGGTCGTCTGCGGGACCGAGAAGCTCGTCCGCACGATATAAGGCGAGCGCTCGGTAATGACCGAGGTCGCGGCCATCATGACGATTTCTGGAATTTTGGCCTCGGTCGCAATCGGCGCGGCGGCCAGCGCCCCGGGCGTTAGCCCAAATCCAGCCAGCACGGACACCTTATCGTTGACGACAAGCTCCTGGGCGAGGCGCTTGGTCGTCTCGGCATTGCCGGTGTCGTCTTTGACGACCAGTTCTATCTTCTTGCCGGCAACCGTGTCGCCTTTGAGCTGCATATAGAGCCTGGCGCCGGCAACCAACTGCTTGCCGGTGGCGGTGAAGGGCCCGGTCATCGGCACGATAAAGCCGATTTTGACCGTGCTCTGGGCAAAACAAGGCGTGGCGATGCCGGAGACGCCTGCAATCAAGGCGGCGGTAAAATAGCGACTGAATTTCATGGCGTTCCCCCAATGCCGCTTCTGCTTTCTTGGCAGCAGAATACACCCGGAGCTTCCGGTCAACGGCACCTTGATTGCCGGCGCTCGTCGGTTAGCAAGGCGTGCGGGCAATATCCCGCCGAAGCGGGCTGATGGGTCCGCGCCTGGCTACTCCGCCGCCTCGACCGGCACGTTGTCGTGCGCATGGTGGTGGGCGTGGTCGTGCGCGTGGTCTTGGATGTTCTTCAAGCGGGTGGTCTGCGCCACATAGGCGCGCGCCGCGTCGTTGTTGAACAACTCGTGCGTCGCCGCTTCGTCGCCGGCCACCGCCGTCATGGCCGTATCGGTATAGGCATAGCGCTGCGGATCGTATTTGATGCGCAGATAGATGCGCCGTAGCTTGAAATACAGCCAGGTCCAGCGCACCAGCTTGCTGAATAGCTCAGCGAAATATCTCGGATAGAACGACCACACCGGCTCGATCGGGAAACCGGGCCGGCGGTCGCGCCGGAATTTCAGCCGCAGGAAACCGCCTTCGAGCGGATGGATGTGCTCGAAGTTGATCGAGCCCATGAACCAGGTGATCAGGAACAGCGCGTTGCTGGCATTGGCCTTGGTCATGGCCACCCGCCGGATCACGGTCTCGACGTGCTCAATGGTGTAATAGCGCTGCCACGCGTCGCGGTAGGCGCGGTCCCATTCCTCGCGCGACATCTTCGGGTGCGTCGTGCAGATGTGGTTGAGATCGTATTTGTTGAGATCGGGATCAAGCGGCGCACCGGCGCGGTGCAGCTTGAGATGATCTTCCGAGCCCGGCAGCGGCGTCAGATAGAAAAATTCCAAAAGATCGACCGGCAATTCGCGCTTGATCACGTCGATATCGTGCATGATCGAGTCGTAGGTGTCGTTAGGGAAGCCGAGGATATAGCCGGCATAGGTGATGACGCCGGCATTCTTCCAGCCGAGCAGCATCTGCCGGTATTCGGTGATCTTGTTCTGCTTCTTCTTGGCGCCCGCCAGATTGTCCGGATTGATGTTCTCCAGCCCAATGAAGACGCGCTTGACGCCGGCGCGCGCACACTTATCGATGAAGTTCGGCAGCTTGTAACAGAGCGTATCGACCTGGATGATGAAACTGATGTTGAACTTCTCGACCTCGCGCAGACGGATGATGCGGTCGAGGATCGGTTCCCAATCCTTGTTGCGGGCGAAATTGTCGTCGGTGATGAAGAATGCGCGTAACCCTTGCGCATAATTGGTGCGCACGATGCGCTCGACGTCGTCGGGTGTGCGGCGGCGCGACTGGCGGCCCTGCACGTTGATGATGGTGCAGAACGAGCATTGATACGGACAGCCGCGGCCGGCGTCGAAGCTGGTGGTGCCGCCGGCGGTGCGTTGCGCGCGCTCGACCGCCATCAATGGGATCGGCGTGCCGTCGATGCCCGGCAGATCGTCCATATAGTTATAGAGTGGCTTGAGCGTGCCCGCGGCCGCGTCATGCAGCACTTCGTCGAGCCGGCATTCGGCCTCGCCGGCAAATAGCGACACGCCGAGCGCCTTGGCGCGGTCGAGATCGGCGTCGACGCCATTGAGCATCGACAGCACGCCGGACACGTGGAAGCCGCCGATGCCGACCTGGATGCCGCGCTCGCGCAGCGGCTTGGCGAGATCGAGCGCGCGGGGAAACTGGTTCGATTGCACGCCGGTCAGCATCACCATGCCGGCGCCGGCGTCCTCGATCAGCGCCGCCAGGCGCTCGGGACGGATGCGGGTGTTGGTTTCATCGAAAGCGTGGATCTCGATGTCGACATCGGGCCCGAAAATTTTCCGCTCGGCGCAATCCTGGGCAAGGCCGAAAAGGGAAGCCAGCGAGTTCGATGGGATCGGCGAACGCACCCATTGGATGACGTAGCCATTTTCGTCGTAATGCGATGGCTTGACCAGCGCCAGGCAAAAGCGCCGCCGTCCGGTCCCACGACTGTCCATTGCCGCCGCCATGGCAACAATTCTACATGCAATTCACGCATTGCAAAGCGAATTACCGTCAGGCTTTGGGAGTTCCGGCAGCGCCGGCGTAGACCGCATCCGGGTCGAAGGCTTTGTCGGCATTGCGGAATTCCAGCCGCAGCGCCCCGGTCTGGCCGAGCGGAACCGCGCGATAGAAGCATGAGCGCCGTCCAGTGTGGCAGGCGCCGGGGCCATGCTGCTCGACCTTGAGCCAGAGCGCGTCCTGATCGCAGTCGGTGCGCAATTCGACCACGCGCTGGACGTGGCCGGAGCTCTCGCCCTTCTTCCACAACGCTTTGCGCGAGCGGCTGTAATACCAGGCTTCGCCGGTTTGAACGGTCCTGCGCAGAGCTTCGGCGTTCATGTGCGCGACCATCAAGACGTCGCCCGACGTCGTATCGGTCACGACCGCGGTGACCAGACCGTCGGCGTCGAACTTGGGCGCAAAGCCCAAGCCCTCCTCGACCTCGGCGGTCGAGCCACGCGGCGAATATGAAGATGTTTCAGTCACGGCAGCCTCGCGTTAGGGCGCGGGGCTCAGCGCGCCCCACGCAGCATGGTCATGAAACGAACTTGCTCGTTGGCTTCGCGGAACGCGCCGGTGAAATGCGTCGTCACCGTCATCGAACCCGGCTTGCTCACGCCGCGTAGCGACATGCACATATGTTCGGCTTCGATCATCACCGCGACGCCGCGCGGCTTTAAGATTTCTTCGATCGCGGTGGCGATCTGCGAATTCAGATGCTCCTGCGTCTGCATGCGATGCGCATAGACATCGACCAGGCGCGCCAGCTTCGACAGTCCGACCACGCGATCCACCGGCATATAGGCGACGTGCGCCTTGCCGTAGAATGGCATCATGTGATGTTCGCAGTGCGAATAGAACGAGATGTCCTTGACCAGCACGAAGTCGTCATAGCCGCCGGTCTCGCTGAACGTGCGGTCGAGCGCCTCGGCCGGGGATTCGCGATAGCCTTGGTAGACCTCTTCATAGGCGCCGATGACGCGCTTGGGCGTTTCCAGCAGGCCCTCGCGGTTCGGATCGTCGCCGGCATAGGCGATCAGGGTGCGCACCGCGGCCTCGGCCTGTTCGCGCGACGGGCGCGGCTCGACCGGGGTCGGCGCCGCCCGCACGTGTTCCGATAGGCCCTGCTTGGGGAATGGCTTAACAATGGTATTCTTCGCGTCCATTGACGGTCTCCGTTCGACCGGCGTTTGCCCCGAAAGGCTGCGCCGGGAGTGTCACCGGGTGGCCGCCAAGCACTTGAACGTCTACGTTCAAGCACCCTTCTCGCGCCCTGTGTGGTCCCTATATATTCGTTTGCGCGCGAGAGGCAATGTACCCTCGGTTCGGACCTGGAAAAATCGATAAATTTCAATGCTTAACGAGGTTTACAACAGCAAAATCCTCGACTTGGCGGGCAATATTCCCCGCCTGGGCCGGCTCGACGCGCCCGACGCCAGCGCCACCGCCCATTCCAAGTTGTGCGGTTCCACTGTCACGGTCGACGTCAAGATGAACGGCCCAGTGGTCACCGATTTCGCCCACGACGTGAAGGCCTGCGCGCTCGGCCAGGCCTCGTCCTCGATCATGGCCCGCCACGTGGTGGGCTCGTCGCCGGCCGAACTGCGCGAACTGCGCGACACCGTCCGCAAGATGCTCAAAGAAAACGGCCCGCCGCCGTCGGGCAAATGGGCCGATGTCGCGGTGCTCGAGCCGGTGCGCGACTACAAGGCGCGCCACGCCTCCACTTTGCTGACGTTCGACGCGGTGGTGCAGGCGGTCGATCAGATCGAGGCCAAGCAGAAATAAGCGGCCGAATAACTACTGCGCCGACGCCAAGCCACCGGTCTTGCCCGGCGCCAATTCCGCGCGATCGCCGATGCCTTTACCGCAGCTAGCCGACAACCGGGGCAAATTCGTCAGCGCACCGGTATTGCCGAAGCGGATCACGGTGACCATGCCCTTGCTCTCGGTCTCGATCACCAGCGAATGATTGCCTGCCGCGGCGAAGGCGCCAATCGCCGAGGCCGCGACCTGCCCCGCCGCATAAGTCACCAGTTCATCCGGCGTACTGCGCCGGTCCGATGACGCGACCTTGAGCGCCGCCGCAGTGCCGCCGACCCGCAACGTCACCGCACCCAACCTATCCGGCAGTGCCAGATGCTCGCCGTTGCGCCGGTGCTCGACATAACTGACGTCGTAATTGCCATTGCCCTCGCCGCAGGCGACGACCAGATCGAAACTGCCGATGTCTTCGCCTTCGACCGTCAGCGGATGATGGCGTGCCAAGGTCGTCGTGCCATCGCGATCCGCCACGGCCCAGCTTTGCGCGCTGATGGCGCTGGCGCGCGCACCGTCGGTGACGCGGTTCACCGGGCGCGGTACCGCCGCGGCGGCGGGCGACGCAGCCACCGTCGCCGATACCGGCGCGGCCAGATCGTCAGTCGCAAGCCGCGTGCTGTGCAATTCGTCCCGCGTCAAAGCATGCATCGGCTCCCACGGCGGAATTCGCAGCGCCAGATCGAGCAGATCCACAGATGCACCCATCTCGGCGGTGTAGCGCGCCAGCCGCCCGATATCGCGCTGAACCAGCACCAGATCCTCGGCCAAATAATTCGTTGCGGTCGGATCGTCACGGCGGTCGCCGAGCCAAATCTGATGCACCATCACGCGCGCTTCCGCCGGCACGGTGCGCTGGACGCCGGCGAGCAGCACGAAGGCGCACATCGACTCGCAATCGGCACGCGGCAAAACGGCGGTGCGCGGCTCGGTGTTCGCGGCCGCCGGCAGATCGACGACGCGGCCGACCGTGGTGTTGAGCGCGAGCTTGCGGATTTCGCGGCCGAGCGCCAGCGCGCCGATCACCGAGCCGCCGTCGGAATCCAGCACGATGGTGGCGCCGGACAGATTTCGGCCTTTGGCGAACAGCAGGAAGTCGCGCGCGCTATCGGCCGTGATCGCACCGGCCGCGGAAATCCAAAGCGTGCATTTGCCGTCGCAGGTTTCGGTCGCGCCCGGCGCGCGCAAGTCGAAGCGCATCGGCAGCGCGCGGTCGCCCGCTTGCGCAACGGCAGGCAATAAGAAGACGAGCGCCGCAAAAGCCGGCGCAACCGTCAAACCAAGGGAGCGAAGCATCCTTCCCCCTTCTTGCCGCCGTGCTCTTCATCTCTTTTTGCTATTGACGCGGTTGCCCACGTTGCTGAGTTGAGCGGCTTTATGACCCGAATATGTAATTTTTAGTAAGCCGCAAGAGTCGGGTCTAGTGTAAAAAAGTCGCGGTCGATGACGGAATGATGGGCAGTTTCCACATTCGGAACTTTGGGATTCTAGACGCCACACATGAACGAGCGGCCAACCACGCACGACGGGATTGCCCGTATACCAAGGCTTGCCGGCCGCGCTTTGGTGGCGGTCTATCGCTATACGCTGTCGCCGCTGATCGGGCCGCGCTGCCGGCACCTGCCGAGCTGCTCCGAATATGCCGATGAATCGATCGGCCGTTTCGGGCTATGGGCGGGCTCATGGATGGCGCTGGCGCGGATCGCCCGCTGCCAGCCCTGGGGCACGTCGGGGCTGGATTTCGTACCCGGCGATGTGCCGGCGAACGCGAAATGGTGGCTGCCGTGGCGTTATGGGCGCTGGCAGGGGACGAACGAGACGCCCGTCACTCCTCGTCCTGGACGCACTGAACTTCCCCGGGTTTAGGCGGCGGAAGCTTGGCATCCGCGATGGCGTCCAACAGGTAGCGGATGCGAACCGCGTTCTGGTGCTTATTCTTCGGCAGGCCATCGGCGAATTCCGTCTGCTCGCGCAAGTATCGCTGCACCGGTTTCGACAGCCACCAGCTCATCGACAATTGGCGCGGCGTTCCCTTCTCGTCGGGCCCGCTCCACACCCGTAGCCACGCGGTATTGCACTGGCCGCCATTGCCGTGGTCGAGCGCGACTGCCGCACCTTCGACGGCCAGCGTACCGCGGGCGTTGCGGGTCTCGGTGAAGGCGCCAAGCGGCGCGGCAAGATCGGGCAAGAACACCGATCCGCTATCCGGGTTCTTCGGCGGCACGCCCGCTTTGGTCGGAACGAGCTGGGAATCGTTCGACAGCACGAGGATGAACGGATTGAGACTTGGATCGAGCGCCTTGATCGCGCGCGCCAGTTCAGTAGCGCTCTGCGCCCCGAAATTTTCGAAATAACCGCCGTCCACTAGGCGATCGACGATGAGCCCGTCTGCATCGACGATCGAGCCTGGCGGCGACAACAGCGGGAAGCGCGCCGAATTATGCGCGGCGGTGCTCAGCCGCAGTTCCTTCAACGGATTTTCGTGCGCTCCCTGCCAGTCGTAGTAATTGGCGCCGCGCAAGAAAATCTCGCATCCGAGATCGCGAATGCTGTTTGGACAACGCGAGGCATCGGCGAAATTAATAGCCCAGGCCAGCGGGGTTGTAATGATCCGCTGCCCAGTCTTGACCGACGTGCTGTTCAACAACAAGATCGGCAGCCAACGCTCCTTGGTCGGCCGCAATGTGGTAAAGCCGCATTCGAGATTTCCGGCGCAGGCGAGACCGCCGGGATTTTTCGCCTTCGCGATAAATCGCGCGAAGTGATCCTCGATCGACCGTTCCAGCAGCGTGCCGCGATCGGGCCATTTGAAAAAGCCGAAGATGTCGCGGAACACGAAGCCGGTGAAAATCGGCGTTAGGAAATCGCCCGAAGTCAGCGCCTCGAGACATGACCGCCACGAGTTTATTTTGCCGCCGTCCCAGAGCGGCGCTGTATCCCGCGTGCAAGGCTGCACGCCGTTGTCCGCCGACGCCATCGCCGCCACCGTGAGCATGGCGCCGACCGAACTGCCCGACACCGTCGACAGCGCGAAGATTCGGTTGGCCATCTTGTCCGGCGATAGTCCATGGCCCCGGCCGTCGAGCATCAGTTTATCGTCGAGCAACTGCCCAATCGTACTGGCGGTGAAGAACCCCGCCCGGCTCGCGCCGCCCGCCGCCGCGACGATGATCGGCCGCGGACATCCCTTGCTGTCGCAGTTGGCGTTCCGCCACCACGCGATCGCGTCCTTTAGATCGATAAATCGGTCTTTGTCCTGCGCGAATGGGATGCGCCGGATGGCGTAATTGTCGCCGAACAACAGCGGCAGCAAGGTGACAAGCAAGATGCCGGCGAGAATCAGAGGCGCGCGGAAGCGGCTGCCAAGTCCCGACAACAAAACGGTCAGCGGCAGCCAGCCGCCGAGCACGAAGGGCACCGACATCGCGCGCGGCAGATTCTCAGCGAACCATAACGTGCACAAAATCGGCAAGCCGACGAAGCCGAGGAACATCAACAGCAGCAGGACCGGCCCGAGATGGCTGCCGGTACCTGATCCTGCGCCAAGTTGGGGCACCCAGCGCTGCACCGGCGCCAGAAGTCCGGCAAGCACGGCCTCGATCGCGCGGACCGTTGCAGTCGCGACAAGGCGCTTGCGCTTGACGGTGTAGATCAGGAAGCCCGTGCCGATCATGATAAGACAGGCGCCGACGATCGACAGATTTCGGCCGATGGCGGCGGTCTGCGCGGTATCGGAAAATAGCGGCAGATTAGACCAGGCCCGGTAGGCACCGCCGAGCATCACGACAAAGGTGAGCGTGCCGAGCGCGCGCGGCATCCACTCCTGCAGCCATATGACAAATCCGGCGTTGGGCTCGGCCATGCGCCGGAGATAGCCGGCGTCGGTGCGAACGAGCAGCCGTGCGGCGTAGTGCGTCGGCATCGCCCAGATCACCAACAACAACACGAAAAGCAGGACGACGCGCCCCCAGTCCTGAATCGTTTCCGGCATCGCCAGTTCGACCAGCAAGTCCTGCGCCTGCGGCACCAGCCACATCAGCACCATGCCGACGCCCAGCGTCGCCACCGGCGCGCGCAGCACCCAAAGCGTCAAACGGAAATCGAGGACATAGGGCCACCAGCGGTCCCACCAGCCGGGCACCGCGGCTATCGGCTTTGTTGGCAACGCCTTTGCCATTGGCTCCCCTCCCGCTGCAACTATAGCGGTAATTATGGCGTCTCGGCAATCGTGGATAATGAGCTGGACGGCGGGTGGCCGATTCAATTAAACCACCGGCAATTCCGCTTACCCACGCTCGTTCGTGGGAGTGAGCTACAGGAGAACACGACATGGTCGCGCTGACCTTTCCCGATGGCGCACGTCGGGACTACCCCACCGGCATTACCGGACTTGAAATCGCCAAAGGCATTTCGCCCTCGCTGGCCAAGCGCACCGTGGCAATGGCGCTCGACGGTACGGTGGTCGATCTCGCCGATAAGATCGAGCACGACGCCAAAATTGAATTCGTTTCCCGCGAAGACCCACGCGCGCTGGAGCTGATCCGGCACGACACCGCCCACGTGCTCGCCGAAGCGGTGCAGTCATTGTGGCCCGGCACGCAAGTCACCATCGGCCCGGTGATCGAGAACGGCTTTTATTACGACTTCGCGCGCAACCAGCCTTTCGTGCCGGAAGATCTGCCGGTGATCGAAAAGAAAATGCGCGAGATCATCGCCCGCGATAAACCGTTCACCAAGGAAATCTGGTCGCGCGACGAGGCCAAGAAAGTGTTTCGCGACAAAGGCGAGAACTTCAAGGTCGAGTTGATCGACGCCATCCCGGCCGACCAGTCGCTCAAGATCTACAAGCAAGGCGACTGGTTCGATCTGTGCCGCGGCCCGCACATGACTTCTACGGCCAAGATCGGCAACGCCTTCAAACTGATGAAGGTGGCCGGCGCCTATTGGCGCGGTGATTCCAACAATCCGATGCTGTCGCGCATCTACGGCACCGCTTTCGCCAAGCAGGAAGAACTCGACACTTACGTCAAGAACATGGAAGAGGCCGAGAAGCGCGATCACCGCAAGCTCGGCCGCGAGATGGACCTGTTCCACTTCCAGGAAGAAGGTCCCGGCACCGTGTTCTGGCACGCCAACGGCTGGACCATCTTTCAGGAGATCGTCGCCTATATGCGCCGTCGCCTGAAGAACGACTATCAGGAAGTCAACGCGCCGCAAATGCTCGACAAGTCGCTGTGGGAGACGTCCGGTCACTGGGGCTGGTTCCGCGAGAACATGTTCCAGGCGACCTCGGCCGGCGACGACACCGAGGACGAGCGCGTCTACGCCATCAAGCCGATGAACTGTCCCGGCCATATCCAGATCTTCAAGCACGGGCTGAAATCGTACCGCGACTTGCCGCTGCGCATGGCCGAGTTCGGCATCGTGCATCGCTATGAGCCGTCGGGCGCCATGCATGGGCTGCTGCGCGTGCGCGGTTTTACCCAGGACGACGCGCACATCTTCTGCACCGAAGAGCAGATGGCCGACGAGTGTCTCACGATCAACGAGCTGATCCTGTCGACTTATGCCGATTTCGGCTTCGAGGAAGTCGTGGTCAAGCTCTCGACCCGCCCCGAGAAGCGCGTCGGCACCGACGCGGCCTGGGACGCGGCGGAAGACATCATGCGGCGCGTGCTCAAACAGATCGAAGAGCGTTCGGGCGGCCGCATCAAGACCGGCATCAATCCGGGCGAAGGCGCGTTCTACGGCCCGAAATTCGAATACGTGCTGCGCGACGCCATCGGCCGCGACTGGCAATGCGGCACCACGCAAGTCGACTTCAATCTGCCGGAACGTTTCGAGGCCTTCTACATCGCGCCCGACGGCTCCAAGAAAACCCCGGTGATGATCCACCGCGCCATCTGCGGCTCGATGGAGCGCTTCCTCGGCGTCGTGCTCGAGCATTACGCTGGCCACCTGCCGCTATGGCTGGCGCCGGTGCAGGCCGTGGTTGCGACCATCACCCAGGATGCCGACGATTACGCGGCCGACGTCGTTGCCGCCGCGCGCAAAGCAGGCTTGCGCGCCGTGGGCGACCTGCGCAACGAGAAGATCAATTACAAAGTGCGCGAGCACTCGCTCGCCAAGGTCCCTGCCCTGTTGGTGGTCGGCAAGAAGGAAGCCGCCGAGCGGCTGGTGTCGATCCGCCGTCTCGGCAGCGAAGGCCAGCAGGTCATGACGCTCGACGAGGCGCTCAAGACGCTCGCCACGGAAGCCGCGCCGCCGGATGTGAAGCGGGCGTAGATTTCGGCGCGTGGCCGACCATCGCGCTCGCCGTCGTCATGCCCGGCTTTTTGCCGGAGATGGCGACGGCTATTTCTGGCTACCGATATAGGCCGCCAGATCGGCCGCCTCGCTGCGCGATAAATTCATGTCCGGCATCCTGGGATGCGGATCTAGCAGAAAGAAAGCGAGCTTGTGCTCGTCGAAACCCGGTTTTCCCGCGATCGCCGAAAACGGCGACGCCTGGGTGCTGCCGCTTTTCTGATCGGCCGCGACCACGTGGCAGGTCGCACACCATCGCTTGGCGAGGGTTTGTCCATTGGATGCATTGGCCGCCGCCGCCACGTTCGTCAGCGCGGCGAAGACGGACAAAGAGATGAGACAAGCGGCTGTTCGTTTCATGTCTTGGGGGGCCTTGGTTGGTCAATTTCGATCGATCATATACTGCGCCGCCGCTCGTGTCCGCAGTGACCTTTGTCATGCTCGGCGCCCTGTCACCGCGCGGACCGGCGGGTGCTTGATGGCAATGGCGACGCCTTCACGCGCGATGCCGACAAACTACGACACGTTGCCAACGGCCAAAGCGGCGAAAAAGTTCCGTTGTGAAAGCGCTAGTGGGCTTGCTAGTGGGCTTGGACTTCGACGTCGCCGTCGACGCCGGTTACGACCTTGAATTCGCGCTCGAACACCTTGCCCTCGTTGCGGGCAATGGCGCGGTACTCGCCTTCGGCGAGGATGACGCGCGGAAACGCGCCGATCGATTCCTTGATCACGTCGCCGCCGGGGGTGAGCACCGACCACGCGGTATTGGCGAGCGCCTCGCCGCCTTTGTCGCCGACCAGCTTGAGCGTGATCGCTGCCGCGCGATGCGTGACCGTTATGTCGGTCAGTTTGGCGGCCGCCACGCGAATATCGGAACGCACCACCGAATTGGCGTCGCCATAATTCGACACGATGTAATAAGTGCCCTCGGGTACCACCAAGACTTCGCCGGTCATCACATGCTCGGCGATCGGCCGGCGGTCGCCGGCCTCGAACTGGCTGCCCTTGTAGACGTCGAATGAAATCTGTCCAGCCGGGACGCGCACGTCGCCGACCCGGCCTTCCATGCGCAAGCCGCCGGCCGGCAGATCGAACTCCTCATGCACGGTGGCGCCGCGCAATGTCACCGGCTTCACCGAAGTGGCGAGGCCGAAGCCGACATGCACGATGTAAGTGGCCGCCGGCAGCACCAGCGTCGGCGCCGGCGACTTGTCTTCCTTGATCAGCTTGAAGCTGCCGTCCGGCTCGGCCTTGGCGGCATAGATGCGCCAGGTCAGACCGCCACCGATGGCGAGGGCGTCCTTGCCGAAGCGCGCACCGAGCGTCAGCGCCGATTGCCCGGCCGGCACCATCGGCATCGGCACGGCGGTCGTTGGCGCAAGCGAGGGCAGTGGCGGCGGCGCTGGCATCGCGCCCCCGGTGCCCGGCGAAATCAGGCCGGTCGAGGGCGAGGTCGAGAACAGCGAACTCTGCGCTTCGGCCGCATGGGAGGCGGCCAGCAAAAGCGCAAGCGCAAGGGCCGGTTTGAACCGGCTCAGCGTGGCGGCGATTCCGGATTGACAGCTCATGACGGCTTTGTTTTCGGCGCAAATCGCGGCGATTTCAAGCCTCCCGGCTGGGGCAGTCTAACAGCCACTCAAATTGCATTCCCGAGGGGACTTAACGCCCCCTCGGGAAATGAATCTGACGTGCTTGCGGTTAGAATTCCTTCCAATCCGGCTCGTTGCTCACGGCCACGGCCAGTGCAGACTGCATGCGGCCAACCGGTCCACGATTTTCAGCCGCATTGGACTTCTGCGCAACGGCCTGGCGCTTCGCCGCGGCTGGCCCGCGTGACGGTGCAGCGGCTTTCGACCGCGGCGCCGGAGCGGCCTGCCGATCGGCGGCGGGCGCGGTTTGCGCAAAGTCGTCGCGTTCCGAGCCGCTGCGCAGGCGGAAGAACGCGACGCGCTCGTCCATCGACTTGGCCTGGCCTTCGAGGGTCTTGGCGGTCGCGGCGTTTTCCTCGACCAGCGCCGAGTTCTGTTGCGTGACCTCGTCCATCTGGGTCAAGGCCTTATTGATCTCGTCGAGGCCTGTCGCCTGTTCGGCGCTGGCATTGGCAATTTCGCCAACAACGGCCGTGACCTTCTTGATCGACTCGACGATTTCGTTGAGTGACTGACCGGCCTTGTTGACCAGTTCGACACCGTCTTTGACCTGACCGTTGCTGTTGGTGATCAGATCCTTGATGTCCTTGGCCGCCTGCGACGAACGTTGCGCCAGGCTGCGAACTTCCGAAGCAACCACCGCGAAGCCGCGGCCGGCTTCGCCGGCGCGGGCGGCTTCTACCGCCGCGTTCAGCGCCAGCAAATTGGTCTGGCGCGCGATTTCATCGATGACGCCGATGATGTCGGAGATCTTGCGCGAGGATTCCTCGATCTTCGCCATAGCTTCGACCGTCTTGGCGACGACCTGACCGCCGCGATCGGCGACATCTTGCGTGCTGGAAGCGAGGCTGCTGGCTTCCTTCGCATTTTCGGCATTCTTCCTGACCGTCGCCGTCATTTCTTCCATCGAGGCCGAGGTTTCTTCCAGGCTAGCCGCCTGTTCTTCGGTGCGCTGCGACAGATCGGTGGTGCTGGTCGAAATCTCGGCCGAGGCGTTGGTGACCTCGTTGGCCGATATTTTGATGTTGGAGATGGTAGAACCGACCTTCTCGGCCATCGCGCTTACGGCATGAGCGATCAGACCCACTTCGTCCTTGCGGTCGGTACCCGGCACGTCAACGGTGAAGTTGCCCTTAGCGATTTCTTCCAGCGGACCCACCATGGCCCGGAGCGGCTTTGCGATAGTTACCATGCTCAGCAACGCCGAGCCGATGAGGATGACGACAGCGAAAGCCCCGACCGCCATGCCGGTCCAGACGGCATGCACGGAAGAGTAATGCGCCTCTTCGGTTACCTCTACCGCGCGCTTTTTCGCAAAATCGATTGTTTGATTGAGCGTATCTTCAAGTTTTGTCGCAAGGGGCAGCGTACGCTCACGGGCGATTTTCTCAACCTGACCATCGAATTCGACGACCTGTTTGGCCGCTTCGGCGTCAAGTGCGCCATTTGAACGGAGAGCGACGACCTTTGTCTTAATGGCTTCAATTTCTTTGGCCCCGGCGAAATATTGGTCGGCGAGGACTTTCGACGCATTCATGCGTTCCATGTTTTCCTTGGACTTCGACAAGGGCAGCGATTCGGCAATGAACTCGGAAAGGCTTTTGTAACGTGCCTCAAGATACTTGTTGGCCTTGTCCAGTTGCTCCTTGGTGGTGGCAAGCCGAAGATCGCGCATGCCCATCTGCATGCCGCGCTCTGATGCCTTGGCATCGACCATATTTCGCGCGATGAGGGCCTGGGCCGTCGCGCTACCGTTTGCGCTCTCGGTTGTGGCGCTGCCTAGAAATTGCACCCCGATCATTCCAAGCACGAGCAAAATGCTCACGATTGAAATGGCCGCCATCTTTGTTCCGATGCTGATATTAGAGAGCTTGAACATGATTGCATTTCCTAGGCTGAAATAGTGACCGCGTTACGAGATGAACTTGGTGAGCTTGAAACAAGCGCGAGTCGTTTTTGACGCGTTGCCGCGGCAAAATTGCTTGTAGGCTTAAGCTGCCGCCTTGTTTTCGCTGACCGCGCGGTCTGCATCTTTGTCGTCTTGAGCCGACAGCAGATTCGGCAAGTCGATCAGCGCGAGCATCACGTTATCGATGGTTACGAGGCCCGACAGGAAATCGGCGCGCGAGGATTTCGCGACCTTCGGCACCGGCTGTACCTGAGACGGCTCGAACGAGACGATGTCGAGCACGCGGTCGGCGAGCAGGCCGACCTGGCGGGCGGCGATCTGCACGATGATGACGACGTGAAGCGGGGTGGCCTCGGTCAGCCCTTGGCCGAACCGGCAGCGTAGATCGATGATCGGGACGATCACGCCGCGCAGGTTGAGCACGCCCCGAACGTAGTCGGGCTGCCGCGGCAGGTGCGTGATTTCCGACCAACCCTTGATTTCGCGCACCGCCATGATGTCGACGCCGTACTGATCGTCGCCGATAGCGAAGCTGATGGATTGGGTTTGCGCCGCCGCTATATGCGCGCCGCTGTTTGAGTTCGCGTCGAGTGGGCCAGCGGCAGCATCCGGCGAAGCCGTTACTTGATCCATTTGCTTACCACTTACTTGTACGAGCCTCTGGCAAGGCCGATTTAAATTGTATTTTACTTGCGGTCACACGCGGTCGCGCCTCGTTCCCGGATGGGAACTTAGGAACAATTCGTTTCAAAACAGAGTAGATACGCAAACTTATGGAGTATTATTGTAGGCCAATAAACTGGATTAAGTTTTGAGTGGTATTCAGCCACCGTCGTTATGCGCCCGCGTCCCGCATTGATTGGTGCGCGTTCGTTGCGAAACGCCGAGTAAGGCGTAGGATAAATAATAAGTAACGGCAAGATAAATTTCCGTATTTTTCAAATATATATTGTATTTGTAAGTAATAATTCGTCTCTACTTGATTTCTCGACAGCATATCCGCTGCTGGGGTTTGTCACCGCGGTGGCGCTATGCTACGGGCGCGCTTCGATTGACGAGGCCGCGATGCCCGATGCCCTTGAGCTTCTGAAAACCCGCCGCTCGGTCAAACCGATAGAATTGACCGGCCCTGCCCCGACCGACGCCGAGATCGACACGCTGCTGACCATTGCCTCGCGCGTGCCCGACCATGGCAAGCTGACGCCGTGGCGCTTCATTGTGTTTGCCGGCGATGCGCGGCTCGCCGCCGGCGCGACCATCGCCGAGGCGTTCCGCGCCGACCGCGCCGACGCCGCGCCGGAACAGATCGAATTCGAGCGCAATCGCCTGGCGCGCGCGCCGCTGGTGATCGCCGTCATCAGCCGCGCCGCGCCGCACGTCAAAATCCCGGAATGGGAGCAAGAATTGTCGGCCGGCGCTGCCGCCATGAATCTGGTGAATGCCGCGCATGCCATGGGCTTCGCCGCGAGCTGGATCACCGAGTGGTACGCTTACGACCGCCGCGTGCTCGATGCGCTTGGTCTTAGTGCAAACGAACGCGTCGCCGGCTTCGTTCACATCGGCCGGCCGGTAAAGCCGCCCGAAGAACGCGACCGGCCCAAGCTTGAGACCATCGTCACGCGCTTCGGGGGCTGATCATGTTTTACGAACCCAACAAACGCGATCGCAAGCTGCTGCCGTACGATCCGTTCAAGGCCATTGTGGCGCCGCGCCCGATCGGCTGGATCACCTCGATCAGCGCCAATAACGAAGTGAATCTGGCGCCCTACTCGTTCTTCAACGGCGTCAACAGCCGTCAGAATCTGGTGATGTTCGCCAGCGAAGGCTTCAAGAACTCGGTGAGTAACATCGAGCAGACCCGCGAATTCGTGTGTAACCTCGCCACCTGGGATTTGCGCGACGCGATGAACGCGACCTCGGCGCCCTTGCCGCACGGAGTCAATGAGATGCAGCATGCCGGGTTGGCGCCCGCGCCATCGCGGCTGGTGAAGCCGCCGCGGGTCGCAGCCTCGCCTTGCGCGCTTGAATGCAAGCTGATCCGCATCGTCGCCATGGAAACCGCCGCCGGCCAGCCCGTCGATTGCCACGTTGTGTTCGGCGAGGTGGTCGGCGTCCATATCGACGACCGTTTCATCGTTGACGGTCTTCTCGATACCGCGGCCATGAAGCCGATCGCTCGCTGCGGCTACGACCAATATGCCGTGGTCGACAGCGTGTTCTCGATGACCCGTCCGAGCGCCTGAGGCCCGGAAACCGCCCCCGCTGCCGCATTTAACCATAATGTAATCAGGCCGGCGCAGGCTCTCAGTCACGTTTCGGTCACAAGACTCCGTCAACAGCCTTCACCATGACCGCCTGAAGTCCTTGCCGGCGGACGGGCCCGGTTCGAGAATCGGGACAGAGGGGATACGTCTTGGTTTTCGAAGGACTTTTTTCACGAATGCGGGGCGCCAGCGATCGCGCCGCCGACGCCACGCCGCAAGCCGAGCCAATTGCCGCACGCCCGAGCATCGGGCTGGCGCTGGGCGGCGGCGCGGCGCGCGGCTTTGCCCATATCGGCGTGCTGCGCACCCTGGTCAAATACGGCATCGTGCCTGACGTCATCGTCGGCACCTCGATCGGCGCCGTGGTCGGCGGATGCTTTGCCGCCGAGCAGCTCGACAGTCTGGAAGACTGGTCGCGCAAGCTCACCGTGCGCAACATTCTCGGCTATCTCGACCTCAATCTTTCCGGCTCCGGTCTCATTCGCGGCTCTCACCTCGCTGCGGCGCTGAGCGAAAGCCTCACCGACAAGCGCATCGAAGAGCTGCCGGTCCGATTTGCCGCCATCGCCACCGAATTCAACACCGGGCACGAAATCTGGCTGACGCGCGGGCGGCTCGCCGAAGCATTGCGCGCGTCCTATGCGCTGCCGGGTATCTTTCCGCCGGTCAAGATCGGCGGCCGCTGGCTGGTGGACGGCGCGCTGGTCAATCCAGTGCCGGTGTCGGCGGCCCGCGCGCTCGATACGCGGCTGGTGATCGGCGTCAATCTCAACTCCGATCTGTTCGGACGCGGCACCATCATCGCCAATCACGGCTCCGATGAGAGCGACGAGCCAACCCCGCCGTCGTCGAAGCCGAATGGCATCCTCGGCATGTTCGGGGGCGAACGCTCGTTGCGCCGGCAATTCCTCGGCCGCGAAGGCAGTCCGGGTATACCGACGGTGATGGTGGAAGCCTTCAATGTCATGCAGGACCGCATTACGCGCGCACGGCTGGCCGGCGATCCGGCCGACGTCATGATCAGCCCGCGGCTCGGCGGCATCGGCATGTTCGATTTTCATCGCGCCACCGAGGCCATCGACATTGGCGCGGAGGCGACCGAAAAAGCCATCGACCAGATCGCCGAAGCCGTGCGCGCGCTATCGCCGCACTACGGCGCCAACGGCAACGGCAACGGCAAATAGTACTTTTTATTGGCGCGCAATCTTGTCCGAACGTGCGCTCAAGCGGTCCGGATATAATCGCGCAACGCCTCGGACTCGTGCTCGATCTCATCGACGCGCTGTTTTACCACATCGCCGATCGAGATCAGACCGACCAGTTTGCCTGAGTTGACCACTGGCATGTGACGGAATTTTCCTGCCGTCATCCGTTCCATGATTGTCGCAATATTGTCGTCCTCGGTACAGGTCGTGACTTCGCGCGTCATCACCTGCCCGACCGGCAGCGACAGCGCGGCAGAGCCATGCTGCGACAGCGCGCGCACGATATCGCGTTCCGATAAGATGCCGGCGATATGTCCACCCGCGCCGCGGATCAAAACCGCGCCGATCCGATTGGCGCTCAGCATTTGAGTCGCCGCAGCGAGATCCGCGGTCGGTTCGATGCAGACGATTTCGCCGCCTTTTGCGGCCAAGATCGCTTTGACGTTCATGGTAGCCTCCCTGGCGCTTGAGCCGGAAAATTCCGGACACGATCAAGCGAGACGAGAAACGCGCCCGGCTGCGGGAGACGACTCCCGGTTCCGGGCCCTAGACAGACAAAAGTCGTAAGGCAACGATCCTGCCGTCACCATGGTTCCGTCAAGCGCAATCGTGACGCAACTGTGGACCGGCGCGGCGGTCACTAATGCCGCGTCGCACCGGTGTCATCATAGGGCTGGGTCGGCGGCATGTTTTCAGGCGGCACGTTGTGGCCGTCGAACCAGGAAAACAGCACCAACCCGGCGATAAAACCGCCGATATGCGCCTGCCACGCCACCGGCTGCTCGCTGCCGGTAATCGGCAACGACCCTACTCCGAACACGATGTTGATAGCGAACCAGACTGCTAGAAAAATAAGCACGCGCGCATCGGTCAAGACGCCGATCAGCGGGATCGCCGGCACGCGATAGTCCTGCTCTTCATGACCGCGCATCATGTTAAGGGGCCCGCCGCGCTGAAAGGCGAAGCGCATCGCCGCCGCCATCATGCCCGAGACTGACGCGGAAGCGCCGATCATCGGATAAGGCGAACCGGCATTGGTCGCCAGATGCATGGTGGCGCCGGCCGCCGCCGTCACCGCAAAGAAGGCCAAAAACCGTGACGTGCCGAAGCGTCGCGCCAGCGCGCTACCGAAAGGCAACAGCCAGATTGAGTTGACGCCGAAGTGCGTCCAATCGGCATGAATCAGCGAATAGCTGACAAAGGTCCATACTTCCGCGCCGAACCCGCCCGGCAGTGCGCCACCGGGCACGATCGAGGAGTCGTAGCGCGCCGGAATGAAAGCGAAAGTGAGCAGGAACTCGATGTTCTGATCGTCGCTCAGCAACAGCGTGCGAACCGCATGCACCAGCGCCAGCGCCACCAGCAACACGATGATGACCGGCGGGATATTGAACAGCGGCTCGCGTTTCACTTTTGGGTTCCGGTGACAAGGCCCAGTTAACTGCTTGGCCGCCGCACTGCAAGCCGCGGTTTTAACACTAACGGCCGTTCGCCCGGCGCAGGCGAAGCCCGCGGCACGTCGTCTGCTCCTTCTGCCACGTCGCGGCGAAAAGCCGGCGCGGTTGTCCCGACCAGGGACATCCAGATGCCGATACCGTCTCGCGACGGAACAGGTGGCGGCCATGAAACATCCATCGACCCGTGCGGTGTTCGACTATTGGAATGAAAAGCGCGGCAACCGGCCTGCGCCCGAGCGGGGCGACATCGATCCGGCCGCCATTCGCCATGCGCTCGGCGACACCTTCATGCTGGCGGCCGATTTCGTCGACCGTCTGCGTTTTCGCCTCGCCGGAACGCGCGTCTGCGCGCTGTTCTGCCGCGAGATCAAAGGCGAAGAGTTTCACGCGCTGTGGAACGAAACAAGCCGCAAGCAAATCGACGATCTGCTGGCGGTCGTTAACGACGAGGCGGTCGGCGCGGTCGCCGGTGTCACCGGACATGCCGCCGATGGCGCGATGGTCGATCTCGAATTCCTGCTGCTGCCGCTGGCCCACCTCGGTCACGCCCGCGTTCGCGCGCTCGGCGTGCTGACGCCGCTGGTCGCCCCCTATTGGCTGGGTGAAAAGCCAATTGCCGAACTCGAGCTTGGCGCTTTGCGTCATCTCGGGGCTGAAACCGAAGCTACCACCGCGCCCGACTTCCCGCGGGCAATCGAGACCGTCCGGCTGCGGCACGGCTTTGTCGTCTACAGCGGCGGCCTGGAAGCGCCGCCTTCCGGCAAGCGCACCGGCTAACGGACCATTAAGGATAGCCACCTAGGGTTCGTTGGCTGCGGGAAATGCGTCCCAAAATGCCAATCGCCATGGCAATGCCACTGATCAAACCAAGAATAGTGCCGCGGTCCGAAGAGCGCCGCAGGCATCAGCGCGTCAAGGTCAACCTGCTCGGCCGCTATATGCTGGCCGACCGGCAGGAATATCCGTGCCAGGTCATCGACATGTCGCCGGGCGGCATGGCCATCGCAGCACCTGTCCTTGGCAGTCCGGGCGAGCGCGTGATTGCCTACGTCGACCACCTCGGCCGGCTCGAAGGCAAGATCGCGCGGCTGATGGACAACGGCTTTGCCATGACGATCTCGGCGACCTCGCGCAAGCGCGACAAGCTCGCCGCCCAGCTCACCTGGCTCGCTAACCGCCAGATCCTCAATCTGCCGGAAGACCGCCGCCACGGCCGCTTTACTCCCCGCAATGCGATGGGCCGCCTGATCCTGCCGAACGGCACCAACGTCACCTGCCGTGTGATCGACGTTTCGGCGTCCGGCGCCGCGATCTCGATCGCGCCCGATCTGCGGCCCGCAGTCGGCACCGCGGTGACCATCGGCAAGACGACGGGCCGGGTGGTTCGTCATATCGAGGATGGCTTCGCCATCGAATTCACCCGCCTGCAGCACCCCGATTCCATCGAAGACAACGTCACCGGGGAGTAGGTCTGACCCGTTCAGACTGAAAACTGTCCCTTTTCCCTGCGCGTGATCTTGTCCGAAAACCGGTTCCCACTTTTCGGGATCACGCGCTAGCGTCACCGCACGGTAAACCGGACGCGTAAACTTGCGCGCGTTCGTGGCGGCCATTTTGCGCCGTTTCCGCCGCCCCGGCGGCATCTCAAGAGACAAAATCCAAAACCGATCAGAGTAAACGCCGCGCGCGAAAGCGCCTGCGAAGCCTATGAATGGCTTATAAGTATATTAATGTATAAACTTTTATCTAAATCCTAGTATATAAGTTTTTATTCGAATTATATTTGAAGTTATACTGTATTCATCTCTCGCTTTAGCCTAGTTCGTCTTAAATGCACTAACTAGACTTATCCGGCGCGCAAAAACTTTCTGCGAATTGTGGTCCCGGACGAAGGGAAGGGCCACACAATGGGCGGGCGTTTCAAAGGAATACTGCGGACCGGGACTGCATTGGTCTTTGTCGTTACTGCGGCTTTGGCCGGCACTACTGCCGCAACTTCAGCGGCCGAGCGGACCGGCTCGCTGGGCGGCGGCGGCGCATCGAGCGAGCGGAGCGCCTTCGTCGCGGTCGGCGAGCCGACGCGACCACCGATCGGCTGGGTCGAGTTCTGCGTCGAATACCAACCCGAATGCCAGACCAAGCCATCGGCGCCACGCGATGTCGTGCTGACGTCGAAGGCCTGGGACGACATGGTCAAGGTCAATAGCTGGGCCAACGACAACATCCAGCCGGTGACTGACCTCGAGCATTGGGGCGTGGTCGAGCGCTGGAACTATCCCGACGACGGCAAAGGCGATTGCGAGGACTACGTGCTGCTCAAGCGCCGCATGCTGATGCAGGCCGGCTGGCCGCGTGAGGCGCTGCTGATCACCGTGGTGCGCGACAAGCACGGCGACGGTCACGCGGTGCTCACCGTCAAGACCAATCGCGGCGAATTCATTCTCGACAACCAGGAGTCCGAAATCCTGGCCTGGAACAAGACTGGCTACAAGTTCGTGAAGCGCCAGTCGCAATCCGATCCGAACACCTGGGTTTCGCTCGGCGAACCGCGCGCCCCGGCCACTGTTTCGGCACGCTGAGCAACTTGAGCTGAACTGAGCAACTGAGCTGAGCAAAATCTAACGAGGAATTCGCGCTCCCGGTCACGTCCCCACCCCTCCCCGTCCCCAGACCGGGTTCGCGAGCGGCCAGCCTCCCCCAAGGCTGGCCGCACCTTTTTTGGGGACGCGCTGTGCGCGAACGGGGCGTGCAAAAAGCTCAGCCGATCTTCTTCAATCCCTTGGCGTATTGCTTCGAGCGCTGCACATAAATATCGGCGCCGCCGCGGATCATGGCGGCGAGCTTGTCGTCGAGTGTGCGGATGACGCGCGCCGGCGCGCCGACGATCAGTGAATTGTCGGGAAACGTCTTGCCTTCGGTCACCACCGCGCCGGCGCCGACAAGACAATTTTTTCCGATCTTGGCGCCGTTGAGCATGATCGCGCCCATGCCGACCAGCGAATTGTCGCCGATGGTGCAGCCATGCAGGATGACGTTGTGGCCGATCACGCAGTTGCTGCCGATCGACATCGGGAAGCCCGGATCGGTGTGGAGCGTGGCATTGTCCTGGATCTGCGAGCGCTCGCCGAGCTCGATCCACTCGTTGTCGCCGCGTAGTACCGCACCGAACCAGACGCTGGTGTCTTTCTTCAGCCGCACGCGGCCGATCAGCACCGCGCTGTCGGCCACCCAGTATTCGCCCTCGCCTGGAAATTCCGGCGCCTGGCCGTCGAGTTCATAGATCGGCATGCACGTCCCCCTCTCAATGAAGAGGAACTTGCCCGAACGAAAGCTGCGATGGAAGTGTCTAGGCGAGCAGCAGCAGGCTGTAGGCCTGCGCCAGCACCATGCCCGACATCAGGCTCCAGAAGCCGGCCAGCAGGGTGGCCAGGAAAACGAATTCGAAGCGGCGGCCTTCCTGGCGACGACCGAGCAGCGTGTTGCGCATGATCAGGAACGGCGCGGCGACGATCAGCAGCGGCACCGCGGCGAAAGCCTGCGGGCTCGGACCGGTCGATAGCATGCCGAAGCTCGGCAGGCGGCTGGTCGCAAGCTGGTAGGCCGAGGTGAACAGACCGGCGGCGGCGAAGCCGAGTGCGAGCGACAACACATTCTGCAACGCTTCCGGAGTCATGTCGGCCTCGAACGCAATACGGGAGACCAACTTCTACCGGCAAGCCGAGTTCCCGCCAGCTAATACTTAACAAATGGTTAAAGCAGAAAATCCCGCATGGCCAAAGGTTTGGCGCGCGGCGTGGCATACTGGCGTTCGATTCGAAGCTCCGGGACAACGCATGGCCACCATCGCGCAGCAACCGCCCTCCGCCCGTCGCCGCGCCGGCAAACACCGTGGCGGCCATAGCCCGCTGGTCGGGCCGGTGCTGCTGTTTGCCGCGGTGACGGTCACCGCGGCGCTCTATGTCGCTTACGTGCTGTGGCCGCGCTGGCCGGAGGCGCCGGTTAGCCTCGATGCGCCGTCGCTGCCGGTCATCGTCGCCGGGACGTTTTTCAACATCGAACCGGCCGCGATCCGCCAGTCGATACAGCGCAAACCGGGCACGCAGGACCGCGTCGACCTCGCCTACTTGTGGCCGTCGCTGGTGCCGCCCGATCCGGCGCGCAAAGCCACGGTCGGCGATCCGGTCGATCCCAACGAGCGCCTGTTCGTCACCATCCAAGCCGCCGATGGCACATTGCCGCTGATGGATCGCGTCAAGACCATCTATCCGCGCTATCTCGTCGCCGAGCCGGTTGCCGGGCCGGAAGGCCTCACGGTCCGCGGCTTTCGCAACGACACGCCCTATCGCGACGAGGAACTGGTATTCGAGCAGGCCGCGCCGGAACATTTTCTGGCGCGCTGCGCGCGCAAGGGCGTCATCAATTCAGGCAGTTGTCTGCTGGAGCGGCGCATCGGCAATGCCGACATCACTATCCGCTTTCCGCGCGATTGGCTCGGCGACTGGCACGCGGTCGCGGACGGTATCGACCGTCTGATCGCGCGGCTGCATCCGGACAGCTAGAGTTGTACGCCCTCGTCGACCAGATCGATGTCGAGGATCGGCACTTCCAAGATGTAGGACTTGCGGCCCTTCTCGGTTTCCAGGAACAGCACGCCAAGAAATTCCTCGCCGATATAGGCTTCGAGTGAATCGGTCTTCTTCGGCCGCGTCACCACGCGAATTTTATCGTTGCCGAATTTGAGGCGCAGATAGGCGTTCAACGTCGGCACCGGCTGCATGGTCGGATCGCTGCCGACCTGAATGACCATGCGGAAATTGAACGAACGGTCGCCATCCTCGTCGTCGAGATTCAGTTCGCCGACATCGTCCTCGCCGACGAAAACCTCGGCGGTGTCATATGTCTTCGGCACCACGCGCAGCTGCGCGTTGCCGAACAGCTTCTTGAGATAAGCGTCGAGCTTTCTGACTTCGTGCACGTCCACCGGGCCGCTCCTCTACCTTGAATGACGCGCTAGTACCGCGATTGGACGGCTGGGTGCAAGCCGCGCGCCGAAGGAAAAATTAACCGTCGAGCATGATGCCGTAAAGCATCTGGTCCATGGTGCGCGACGGCTCCGGGCAACCGGCTTCGCCGACCACCTTGGCCGGAACGCCGGCGACCGTCACATTGTTCGGCACCGATTTGATCACCACCGAACCCGCGGCGATGCGCGCACAATGGCCGACTTCGATATTGCCGAGAATCTTGGCGCCGGCGCCGATCATCACGCCGCGGCGGATTTTCGGATGGCGGTCCTCGTGTTCCTTGCCGGTGCCGCCGAGAGTCACATCATGCAGGATCGAGACGTCGTCATCGATGACCGCGGTTTCGCCGACCACCAGGCCGGTGGCATGATCGAGGAAAATGCCGCGGCCGATTTTCGCCGCCGGATTGATGTCGCACTGGAACACGGCCGACGAGCGGCTTTGTAGATAGAGCGCGAAATCCTTGCGGCCCTTGCCGAGCAGCCAATGCGCCAGGCGGTGCGTCTGAATGGCGTGGAAGCCTTTGTAGTACAGCACCGGCTCAAGGAACCGGTTGGTCGCCGGATCGCGGTCATGGGTGGCGACGATGTCGGCGCGGAACGCCTCGCCGATCGCCGGCTGATCCTCGAGCGCTTCGTGGAACGCCTGGCGGATCAGATCGCCGGACACATCGCCATTACCGAGCCGCTCGCTGACGCGGTGGATGACCGCGGCCTCGAGCGTGTCGTGATTGAGGATGTTCTCGAACATGAAGGTCGCGAGTTCCGGTTCGCGGCGCGTGACCTCTTCGGCCTCGGCACGGATGCGGCCCCAGCCCGGATCGACTTTGTCCAAGCCCTTCGTGGCTTTCGTCTGATATTGCGCCATGAAACTTACTCCAGCCCTCTCGGACCCCTCAGCTAGGGGTTTTATCACAGAATTGCAGGGGCCGGCAGCAGCCCCCTGCCAATGGCTTAGGGCCGCTGGCTTAGGAACTCTAGGACGCCGGTTTTGTAGGCTTTATCGCCGACCGCCAGCATATGGTCACGGTCCGGTATCTCGAGCGCCTGAGCGCCCGGGATCAGCGCCGCCAACGCCGGCCCCGACCCGGCCACCACGTCCTTGGTCCCCACCGCAACCAATACCGGGATACCAATCGCCGCCACCTGGTCGCGGCTGACCGTTTGCCGGGAGCCCCGGATACAGGCGGCGAGCGCCTTGAGATCCGACTTGGTCTGTTCGGCGAAGGCGCGGAACACCCGGCCCATCGGGTCCTTCACCTCTGCGAGCGACGGCGCTTCCAGCGCATCGGCAATGCTCTCCGGCAGGCCGACGCCATCGACCAGACGAACGCCAAGGCCGCCGAGGATCGCCGAGCGCACGCGCGCCGGATGATCGACGGCGAGGAATGCGGTAATGCGCGCGCCCATCGAATAGCCCATGACGTCGGCGCGTTCGATCTTGAGATGATCCATCAACGCCCGCACATCGTCCGCCATCTTGGCGCTGTGATAGTCGGCCGGATCGTACAGCTTGCTCGACGCGCCATGCCCGCGATCGTCGAGCGCGATCACGCGGCGCCCGGCGCGCGTCAGCGTCGTCACCCAGGCGGTATTGACCCAGTTCACTTCCTTGGTCGAGGCGAAGCCGTGCACCAGCACGATCGGCTCGCCCTCTCCCTCATCGAGATAAGCGATCTCGACATCGCCGTTCTTGAAACTTGCCATGAATCTCTCTCGTTGCGGGCAGAGCGTTATCATCCCGCGGCGCGCGAGGGGAGCCGTGCCGAAAATTCTTTCGTGACCCAATCGATGAACACGCGCACCCGCGGCGAGAGCTGGCGGCTGTGCGGATAAAGCAATGAAACCGACGTCGGCGACGGCGGAAATTCGGGCAGCACCTCGACCAGCCGGCCGGCCGCCAGATCGGGCTCGATGTGATAGCGCGGCACCTGGAGCAGCCCAAGCCCGAGCCGCGCCAGCGCATGGCTGGTCTCGCCGCCGCTCACCGACACCGTCATCGGCAGCGTGACGTGGCGCAGCGCGCCATCCACCGTGAACTCCAGCGGAATGACGCTGCGGGTCACCGACGAGACGAAGGCGATCATGCGATGGCCGGCGAGGTCGTCAGGCGTTTGGGGCATGCCAAAGCGTGCGAGATAATCGGGGCTGGCGCAGGTCACTTCGTCGAGCATGGCAATGCGCCGGCCGACCATCGCGCTGTCGCGTGGCTCGCCGGCCCTCACCACGCAATCGACGCCTTCGGCAATGAGATCGACCAGGCGATCGCCCTCGCCGATGTGCAATTGCAGGTCGGGGTATTCCGCCAGGAACCGCGGCAAGCCCGGCACCAGAAAGTGCCGCGCCAACGTGCCGTAGACGTCGATGCGCAATAGGCCGCGCGGCTTAGCGCCGGTGAAGGCGCTTTCGGCGTCTTCGATATCGGCGATGATGGCGAGACAGCGCCGGTAATAGGCTTCGCCGTCGAGCGTCGGGGCAACGCGCCGCGTGGTGCGTTGCAGGAGCCGCACCCCCAACCGCTGCTCCAACTGCTGGACCGCTTCCGTCGCCGTCGAGCGCGGCAAGCCGATGTCCGCGGCGGCCTGCGAGAAGCTGCGCCGCTCGACGACCCGGGCAAACAGTCGCATGGCGTCCAGGCTGTCCATACTATTCGTTATATCCGAATTATGATGCCATTTTAAAGCAGATTATCCGCCGCATGGATAGGCCTACGTCCTCCGTGCCGGCGACAGGCCGACCTGAATTTGGAGGATGAAATGACCCAGCAACCGAACAAAGCCGCGATCGTCACCGGCGGCTCGCGCGGCATCGGCGCCAGCGTCGCCAAACGGCTCGCCAGTGACGGCTTCAACGTCGTCATCAATTATTCCAGCGACACGGCCGCGGCGGAGGCACTGGTCGCCAAAATCGAAACATCCGGCGGCCGCGCTTTCGCCGCCAAGGGCGATGTCAGCAACCCGGCGGCTGTGCGCCGTCTGTTCGATTCCGCCGAAGCCGCGTTCGGCGGCGTCGATGTGTTGGTCAACAACGCCGGCATCATGCAACTCGCCAAATTCGCCGACAGCGACGACGCGCTGTTCGACCGCCAGATCGCGGTCAATCTCAAAGGCACGTTCAACGGTCTGCGAGAGGCCGCGCGCCGTCTGCGCGACGGTGGGCGTATCGTGAATGTCTCGACCAGCGTCGTCGGTACGCGATTTGAGACTTATGGCGTCTATGCCGCGACCAAAGCCGCGGTCGAAACCATGACCGCGATCCTGGCGCGCGAAATGCGCGGCCGTTCCATCACGGTCAACGCGGTCGCCCCCGGACCGACCGCGACTGAAATGTTCATGAACGGCAAGTCGCCGGAGTTGGTCGAACGGATCGCCAAGATGGCCCCGCTGGAACGGCTCGGCACGCCGGAAGAGATCGCCAATGTCGTTGCTTTTCTCACCGGCCCTGAAGGCGGCTGGATCAACGGTCAGGTGCTGCGTGCCAATGGCGGGATGATTTAATCAGATACGCGCCGTTATCGCTTTGTGGCACGAATCCTTGCGCGTTGCGCATGCAGCCCGTTCACAAAACCGGGAAAGAATCAGTGCCTATCGTCGCCTGTGGATACCCCCGGTGCAACGAAAATGCCATCGATTCAACGCGGTTCCATGACCGCTGGGTGACGGGTTTACCCACGGTGACATGGCGCAAACCTGCCGCTATGGTGCGCCAGCAAATCGCAGCAAGCGCGCTTTCGAGAGGACTTCCCATGGCGGAACATGTCGTCCCCCATTTCCATAACGACCCCGGCGTGCCGGTGATTGAAATCGGCGCCCACGAATTCATGTGCGTCGGCGCCACCCCGCCGTACGATCATCCGCACGTGTTCCTCGACATGGGCGATGCCAACGAAATCATTTGCCCCTATTGTTCGACGCTGTACCGCCTCGATCCGTCGCTCAATTCGCATGCGGCCAAGCCGCCGGAATGCGAACTGCCGCTTACGGCCGCCGCCTGACCCTTTTCCGGGAGTCCTAAGCCTTGGCGTCCGCGCGTCATGTCATCGTCGCCGGCGCAGGCATTGGCGGACTGACGGCAGCGCTGGCGCTGGCGCGCGCCGGTTTGCGCGTCACCGTGCTGGAGCAGGCGGCGCGGCTCGAAGAGACCGGCGCCGGTCTCCAGCTCTCGCCCAACGCCACCCGCATATTGATCGAACTCGGTCTGCGCGATCTGTTGGCGCCGGCCGTGATGTCGCCGCACGCAGTGCGCATCATGTCCGGCGGTTCCGGCCGCGAGATCGTGCGCATTCCGCTCGCCGACGCCGAACGCCGCTACGGCGCGCCATACTGGACCATCCATCGCGGCGACCTGCAGGCGGCGCTAGCCGCCGCCGCCAAGACCACCATCGACATCACGCTCAGGCTCGGCACCAGGCTCGAGGATTTCGTCGCGCACAGCAACGGCGTCACCGTGCAAGGCCGCAACGACCGTCAGGTGATCGATGAACGCGGCGTCGCACTGATCGGCGCCGACGGCATCTGGTCGAGCGTGAGCGCGCTATTGAAACGCCAGAACAAGCCGAGCTTCCGCCACCGCACCGCCTGGCGCGCGCTGATCCCGGCGGACCGCGTGCCGGATGAATTCCGCGCGCCCTTCGTCAATCTGTGGCTCGGGCTCGATGCCCATCTCGTGCATTACCCGGTCAAAGGCGGCCGCCTCATCAACGTCGTCGCCATCGTGCACGACGAATGGAACGAGACCGGCTGGTCCGCCGCCGGCAGCCGCGACGAAATCCTGCGCCATTTTGCGCGCTGGTCCTGGGCCGACAAGGCCCGCGACCTGATCGCCATTCCCGAGCAGTGGCTGAAATGGGCGCTGTACGAGCGCGCCAGTCCGTTCCGCGGCGGGGTCGGACCGGTGACGCTGATTGGGGATGCCGCCCACCCGATGCTGCCGTTTCTGGCGCAAGGCGCCGGCATGGCGATCGAGGACGCCGCGGTGCTGGCGGCGATGCTCGGCAAATATATCGACGATCCAGTGGATGCCTTGCGCGGCTATGAAGGCGCCCGGCGCCACCGCACCGAGCGCGCTCAGAAAGCCTCAGCCAGCCAGGCGAAGATCTATGGCAAGACCGGACCGGAGGCCTTGGTCCGCAACCTCGTTATGAAGGCGATGGGTGGCGAAAAGCTGCGCGCGCGCTACGACTGGCTCTATACTTGGAAGCCGCCGGAACTCGTCGTTCCGCACACGCACGACCAATTGCCTCCGACCTGACCGGGCCTCATTATGCTGTTTCCCGCCACCATCGCCGGCAGCCTGCCGAAGCCGTCCTGGCTCGCCGAACCGGACAAATTGTGGCCACAATGGCGGCTGCAAGGCGACGATCTTGCGCAAGGCAAACTCGACGCCACCTTGCTCGCCATCAAACTGCAGGAAGATGCCGGCCTCGACATCGTCGGCGACGGCGAACAGTCGCGCCAGCATTTCGTCCACGGCTTTCTCGAATTCGTCGACGGCATCGATTTCGCGCACAAGGTCGAGATGGGCATTCGCGGCGACCGCTACAAAGCCATGGCGCCGGTGGTGCGCGGCGAACTGACGCTGAAAGGCCGCGTGCACCAGCTTGAGGTGCGCACCGCGCGTGCGCACACCCAGCGCAAGCTGAAGATCACGCTGCCGGGGCCGATGACGATTTCCGATACCGTCGCCGACGAGCATTACGGCGATAAAGTGAAAATGGCGATGGCCTTCGCCGGGCTGCTCAATAGGGAAGCCCGCGCGCTCGAAGCCGATGGCGTCGACGTCATCCAGTTCGACGAGCCGGCCTTCAACGTCTTCATGGGCGAAGTGTCCGGCTGGGGCATCGAGGCCTTGCATCGCGCCATCGACGGCCTGAAGTGCACCACCGCCGTGCACATCTGCTACGGCTACGGCATCAAGGCCAATATCGACTGGAAGAATTCGCTAGGGCCTGAGTGGAAGCAATACGAAGACATTTTCCCGGCGCTGGCCAAGAGCCGCATCGATCAGGTTTCGATCGAAGCCATCAATTCGCGTGTGCCGCTGAAGCTCTTGTCATTGCTCGACGGCAAAGACCTATTGATCGGCGTCATCGACGTCGCCACCGACGCGGTCGAAACGCCGGAACAGATCGTGCAGGTCATCGGCGACGTGATGAAATACGTGCCGAAAGAACGCATCGTCGCCTGCACCAATTGCGGCATGGCGCCGATGCACCGCGATATCGCTGCCGCCAAACTGGTAGCGCTTGGGCAAGGTGCGGCGCTGGCGCGCAAGCGGTTCGGCTGATTTTGTCCGGACACTTGATTTCGATCAAATGCCAATAATGCGATGTGAGTAGATTACCCCGGTGAGTACGCCAACCGGGAGCCGTCCATGACCGCCAATGTTGGAACGTTCGACCGCATCGCACGCGTCGTGGTCGGCGTCGCGCTGATCGCCTTCGCACTCGGCTACATCGCACCCGGCACCAGTTGGGCCTGGGTCGGCTGGATCGGCGTGGTACCGATCCTCACCGCGCTGTTTGGCACCTGCCCGCTTTACAGCGTGCTCGGCTGCTCGACGCACTAAGCGCATGATCCCGAAAAGTGGGAACCGGTTTTCGGGCAAGATCATGCGCCAAGAAAGTTACCGGCCTGCCCGCCCCATCACGTCCATCAATTCGGCGACCTTGCGCCGCTGATCGGCCTTGTCACCGCTTGCGATCGCGTGCGCCACGCAATGCGCCACATGGTCGCGCAGGATTTCTTCTTCGACCTTGCGCAGCGCGGCGCGCACGGCGCCGATCTGCGTCACGATGTCGATGCAATAGCGGTCGGCCTCGACCATGCCGGCAAGGCCCCGCACCTGGCCTTCGATACGGCGCAGACGCTTGAGGGTGGATGATTTGCCGTTCTTGACGCCGTGCGTCTTGCTGTCCTTGACCATGACCGCTATATACCCCCCCAGGGTATCGTAGACAAGAGTGGATTTTCAGATGACTGACGCGCACGCCGGCCACGATCACGCCCAGCACGGCCATCAACATGGCCCCACCACCGCCGACGGCGTGCTCGATCCAGTCTGCGGCATGACGGTCGATCCGCACACCGCCAAACACCGCGCCGAAGTCCACGGCCATCCCTATTATTTCTGCTCGGCCGGCTGCCGCACCAAATTTGTCGCCGACCCGCAAAAGTACCTCGGACCGCGCGAGCCCGAAGCTGTGGTCGAAGGCGCGATCTACACCTGCCCGATGCATCCGCAGATCCGGCAGGAAGGCCCCGGCGCCTGCCCGATCTGCGGCATGGCGCTCGAGCCGGAAATGCCTGCGGCCGACACCGGCCCCAATCCCGAACTCGCCGACATGACGCGGCGGTTCTGGATCGGCGGCGCTTTGGCGCTGCCCGTTGCCGTGCTAGAAATGGGCGGACATCTGGTTGGCGGCCACAACTGGGTCGACCCGACGCTGTCAAACTGGATTCAATTCGTCTTCGCGACGCCAGTGGTGTTGTGGGCGGGCTGGCCGTTCTTCGTGCGCGGCTGGCAATCGCTGCTCACCCGCAATCTCAACATGTTCACGCTGATCGCGATGGGAACCGGCGTGGCTTACGTCTACAGCGTCGTCGCCACCTTGGCGCCGGGCGCGTTCCCCGCCAGTTTCCGCGGCCACGGCGGCGCCGTCGCCGCCTATTTCGAAGCCGCCGCCGTTATCACCGTTCTGGTGCTGCTTGGCCAAGTGCTGGAATTGCGCGCGCGCGAGGCGACGTCCGGCGCCATCAAAGCTTTGCTCGATCTGGCGCCCAAGACCGCGCGCCGCCTCAAGGACAACGGCAGCGACGAAGAAGTCTCGCTCGACCAGGTGCACGCGGGCGACAAGTTGCGCGTGCGTCCCGGCGACAAAGTTCCGGTCGATGGCGTCGTGCTCGAGGGCCACTCCTCGCTCGATGAATCCATGGTGACCGGCGAGTCGATGCCGGTGTCCAAGGACAAGGATGCCAAAGTGATCGGCGGCACGCTCAACAAGAGCGGCAGTTTCGTCATGCGCGCCGACAAAGTCGGCCGCGACACACTTCTGTCCCAAATCGTCCAGATGGTGGCCAAGGCGCAGCGCAGCCGCGCGCCGATCCAGCGGCTGGCCGATCAGGTCGCCGGCTGGTTCGTACCGGCGGTGATCTTTGCGGCGCTGATCGCGTTTACGGCCTGGGCGATGTTTGGGCCCGAGCCGCGATTTGCCTACGGGCTGGTGGCGGCGGTCAGCGTGCTGATCATCGCCTGTCCCTGCGCGCTCGGCCTGGCCACGCCGATGTCGATCATGGTCGGCGTCGGCCGCGGCGCACAGGCCGGCGTGTTGATCAAGAATGCGGAAGCGCTGGAGCGGATGGAAAAGATCGACACGCTGGTGGTGGACAAGACCGGCACGCTGACCGAAGGCAAGCCGAAGGTGGTGGCCGTCGTGCCGGCGTCCGGCTTCGACGAGGCGGACGTGTTGCGCTTTGCCGCCAGCGTCGAACGCGGCAGCGAGCATCCGTTGGCGGCAGCCGTCGTCGCCGCGGCGAGCGAACGCAAGATTGTACTCGCTCCGGTGCGCGGCTTCGACTCGCCCGCCGGCAAAGGCGTCATCGGCATGGTCGAGGGCAAACGGCTGGCGCTCGGCAACGCCAAATTCCTCGCGGAGCTCAATATCGACACCGCGTCCCTTGCCGCCGACGCAGAAAAGCTGCGCGCCGACGGCGCTACCGCGATCTTCCTGGCCGTCAACGGCAAACCGGCCGGCGTTATCGCCATCGCCGATCCGGTGAAAGCCACGACGCCTGACGCGCTCAAGGCCCTGGTCGCCTTAGGCATCCGCGTCGTCATGCTCACCGGCGACAACAAGACCACCGCGCTGGCCGTCGCCAAACGCCTCGGCATCGCTGAGGTCGAGGCCGAAGTGCTGCCCGAACAGAAATCGGCCGTGATCGAAAAGCTCACGCGCGAGGGCCGCGTCGTCGCCATGGCCGGCGACGGCGTCAACGACGCCCCGGCGCTGGCCGCGGCGCAAGTCGGCATCGCCATGGGCACCGGCTCGGACGTCGCCATCGAAAGCGCCGGCATCACGCTGCTCGGCGGCGACCTCACCGGCATCGTCAAGGCCCGCGCGCTGTCGGCGGCGGTGATGAGCAATATCCGGCAGAATCTGTTCTTCGCCTTCATCTACAACGCGGCCGGTGTACCGATTGCCGCCGGTGTGCTTTACCCGGCCTTCGGTCTGCTGCTGTCGCCGATCATCGCCGCGGCGGCAATGGCGCTGTCATCCGTCAGCGTCGTTGGCAATGCGCTGCGGCTGCGCCGCGTTAGCCTCTAAGGATCCTCAATGCATCGCGCCTTGCTTGCCTGCCTTGTCCTGTTCGCTTGCGCCACAGCAGTCCAAACGGCCGCCTTTGCCGCCGAATGGCGCGTGCAACGGATCGATACGCCTGCTCGCGTCACCGCGGTTGAAACGGTCGATGGCCAGGTCCAGGTCAATGCCGGTGGGCTGTGGTATCGCGTCGTGCTCGACGATCAGAACGCCCGGCTGCAATTCATCGATCGGCCGATTAAAGTGAAGAATCCCGACGGCGCATTACCGGATGGCCGCATCGCCCTCGGCACCCGCGACATTGCGCGCACCTGGTTCGCCGAACCGACCGACGCTTACGATCATGGCATTCTCGGCGACAAGATCGAAGCCAGCGCGCTGGTGATCGAACGCCGCGACGGCCGCCGCGAAACCGTCAAGCTCAATGCCGATGCTGTGTTCGAGGATCTCGAGCCACGGCTCGCCGATCTCGACGGCGACGGCCACGACGAAATCATCGTGGTGAAATCATATCTCAAGCGCGGCTCGGCGCTGGCGGTGATCGCCGAACGCAAGGGCAAATTCGAGATCGTCGCCGAGACGCCGCCGCTCGGCGGCCCACATCAATGGCTCAACCCCGCCGGCATCGGCGACTTCAACGGCGACGGCAAGATCGATATCGCGCTGGTGCGCCAGCCGCACGTCGTCGGCGCGCTCGAACTGTGGAGCTGGATCGGCGGCGGCTTGCGCAAAACCGCCGAGCTTGCCGACACCGTCAATCACGTCAGCGGTACGCGCGCGCTGCACATGAGCGCCGCCGGCTATTTCGACAGCGACCGCGTGCTGGATCTGGCAATACCGTCGCTCGACCGCCGCCGCTTGCGGCTGCTGTCGTTCATGCCCGCGCACGAAATCGCCAGCGTGGCATTGCCGGCCAAGGCCGCCACCGATCTTGGGCTGATTGCGATCGAGAACAGCCCGCCGGCCGTGGTGATGGGCCTGGCCGATGGCTCGCTGGTCGCTGTCCGGCGTAATTAGACGCTAGAATACGTTGACGTATTTCAGTAGCGACACCACGCCGATGATGATGACGATGATGCGCGCGATCTGTTTGGCGCGGCCGTCGATCGGCAGCATGTTGATCAGATACAGCACCAGAATGATGACAAGAAACGTAATAAGAATGCTGACTAACATGACCGCCCCCGGGTAATGCCACTGGCGTGGCGCATCGTGCAGCGATAATAGCGCCGCCTGGAAAAAGTTCCATCGGCCGACGCCGAATCCGGAAACGTCTAACGCGCCGGTTTGTCGGCCGGCCGCGCCAGTGCGCCAGTCGGCTTGCAGTTCTTTTCGGCCGCGGCCCGGCGCAGCTCGTTCAAATCGGCAACCAGCTCGGTATGTTCGGACTGGTACGCCAACACGCTGATCAGACGTCCATCAAGGCTTGTCCCGGCTTTCGCCATCAACTGCTCGAGCTGCTTTTGACGCGCCGCTGCGGTTGCCGCCCGCCCCTCGAGTTGCCCGCAGGTAAAGAATATGAACTTGTCCGGCGCGGTGAGTAACCGCCCGACGCGGTCCTCGGTGCTGCCGCCCGAGGTGCCGCAGCCGCCAAGCGACAGGCCCAAGCCCGCCACCACAAGGGTGCGCGTCAGCAGGCGCCAATTTTTCAGGTTATCGTACATCGCCATCATAACCGAGTTCGCGCCCTATTGTTCGGTGGGCCTCGCGCTTGCCAACGATAGGCGACGGCACGTGGTCACGCCAGCGGCGCAATCCAAACGGCCGGGGAAAACGTCATGTTGCGATGCGTTTGGCGTGGCGTGGCGTGGCGTGGCGGCCTAAACCTGCTGCCCATTGAGCTGCAGAGTTTTCGAAATTCGAAATGTCTCTAATCTCATTCTCTCATTTTCACGAAAAAGGTAATCAAATTCACGACAGTCGTCATCAAATCGCCCGAGGTTTTTTTCATCGGGCGTCGACGACAGTCTTTGAGTGACGTTTGCCAGGCGGACCTGGATGGCAGCGTGTCTTCGCTTGAGCCACCACAGCTTCGCTGTAGTGCTCCAAAGCCATACCGATTTGATTTTAAAGGGCGCGCCTCTCCCCATAATACAAATCTAGCAGATTCGCGGATATCTACAACTATCTAGCGTCAATTATAAGAACTAAGTCCTGTACCCCCCCCCGCAAAATATAGAGGCGCGGATACGGGCCGATTGAGCAAGGACACTGCCGTTGCGCGGCGCGGTCACAAACGAAGTTAGGTGCATTGCTGCAGATATTGGTGCGGACGCCGGGACTCGAACCCGGACGGCATTACTGCCAAGGGATTTTAAGTCCCTTGTGTCTACCATTCCACCACGTCCGCCGTTCCATCACCCGCGCGCGGATGATGTCCAACGCGGGTGGCGGTCTAATTCAGGCCGGTAATAAATGCGCCCAGGCCGGGTCCCATTCTTTGCCGGATGCGTCGGTCACCTTGCCGTCCTTCTCGAAGAACTTGTTCGGGATCTGGAACACGGCAATGAAGGTGCCGCCCTTCGGGCTCCACGCCGTATGCCGGCTGCCGGCCGGACGCCAGACGAATTCGCCGGCGCCGACTTCGGTGCCAGCGTCCGGGCCTTCCTTGTCGACCAGCGAACCTTCGAGCACGTAAGTCTGCTCGATCAGCACGTGCTCGTGGTCCGGCAGCACCGCGCCCGGCTCCATGCGCATCAGGATGGTGGCAAGCCCGCTCACGGGATCGAACAGCAGCGTCTTCATCTCGCAGCCGGCAAACCGCGTCTTCTGCCACGGCATGTCCTTGGCGCGGACCACGCGCGACAGCAAGTCGACGGGCTCTGCGTCTTTCGTGTTGGGCTTGACGTTCATAGGCATCCTCCCGTTTTCGCGGCGCGATCGATCATAGCCGCTATTCGACCGGCTTAATATTGGCCTGCTGCACGATTTTGCCGAATTTGGCGGTCTCGGATTCCACGAAGCTCTTGAATTCCTTCGGCGTCATGGTCTTGGGCACGATGCCTTGCGGCATCAGTTTGTCGGCGATCGCCTTGTCCTTGAGCGCCTTGTTGACGATGCCGTTGAGCCGCTCGACGATCTCCGGCGGCGTGCCGGCGGTGATGAACAGGCCGAACCAATTGAGCAATTCGTAATCGGCCAGGCCCGGCGAACCCTCGCTCAGCGGCGGAACGTCCGGCAATTGCGGCATGCGCTCCTTGGACGTCACCGCGACCGCCCTTATTTTGCCGGACTGGATCAGCGGCAGCGCGGCGGCCAGACTCGAGAAGCTCATGGTAACTGCGCCGGTCGCGACATCGGTCACCGCCGGCGCCGAGCCGCGATAGGGCACGTGCAGCACATTGGTGCCGGCCATGCTGTTCATCAGTTCGCCGGCGAGTTGCTGCGGATTGCCGACGCCCGACGACGAGAACGACAGCTTGCCGGGATTGGCCTTGGCGTAGGCGATCAGCTCTTTGGGATTGTGCACCGGCGTCGCTTCCGCCACCACGACCACGCAAGGCACAATGCCGACCAGCGCCAGCGGCGTCAGTTCGCGGCTGGCGTCATAGGTCATCTTGTCTTTGAACAGATGCTGATTGATTGCGACCTCGCCGGAGGCCGCGGCGAGCAGCGTGTAGCCGTCGGGCGCAGCCTTTGCCACGGTGTTGCTGGCGATCATGGCGCTGGCGCCGGTGCGGTTTTCAACGATCACCGGCTGACCGAGCGTCGCCTTGATCGGCTCACCCAGCAGCCGCGCCACGAGATCGACGCCGCCGCCGGCGGAATAACCGACAACGATGCGGATCGGATGGTCGGGATAGCCGGCCTGCGCGAAGGCAGTGCCCGCGGGACCCGCGGCAACGGCCGAAACCGCGGTCGCCAGAAAAGTCCGCCTGTCGAGCATTGTATCCTCCCCTTCATTTTTAGTTTTAGTTTTTTATGGGCCGTCCGCTCGCTCAGTCCCCGCCCGCACGGATCGGCGGCGCGTAGGACAGCGCCGTGTCCCACGGAAAATAAATCCAGGTGTCCTGCGACACCTCCGTGATGAACGTATCCACCAGCGGCCGGCCCATGGGCTTCGCATAGACCGTGGCGAAATGCGCCGCGGGCAGAATGTCGCGCACGATGCGCGCGGTTTTGCCGGTATCGACCAGGTCGTCGACGATCAGCACGCCCTTGCCCTGAGCCCGCATCGAAGTGATCTCGGGGCCGACGCCCTTCATCACTTTGATCGCGCCCTGATTCTTGTAATCGTGATAGCTGGCGATGCACACCGTCTCGATGATGCGCACATTGAGTTCGCGCGCCACGATCGCCGCCGGCACCAGACCGCCGCGGGTGATGCAGACAATGGCGTCAAACGGCCCAGCCTCGTGCAGACGCCAGGCTAGCGCGCGCGAGTCGCGATGGAATTGGTCCCATGACACCGGAAAGATCTTCTCCGGACGCGGCGCTTCGGCGGACATCCCAAACTCTCCAATTACTGGCGCAGCAATCGCGCTTTGACCGTCTTGAGCATGGCCTCGACCGCGGCGCGGGCAGCAGCGAGCTTGTCGGCGTCGCGTGAGCGCACCACGATGTTGGTATTGGGCCCGAGCGCCTCGTCGAAGAACGGATAGCTGCCGATGATCGTGTCGGGATGCAGCTTGGCGACAGCGCCGAGCTCGGTGCCGAGGTCGCCTTCCTTGGCATCGGCGCGGATGGTCTCCGAGATCAGCTTGGTGCCGGTCTTGAGCTTCGGCGCCACCTCGTCGAGCATCGCCTGCATGATCGACGGCACGCCAGCCATGACGATGACATTGCCGATCCAGAAGCCCGGCGCGCCGGACACCTTGTTGAGAACCAGGTCGGCGCCTTTCGGGATGCGCGTCATGCGCATCCGCGCCTCGTTCATGACGTTGCCGCTCTTGGCCATGCGCTCTTCGAGGATGGCGACCGCGCGCGGATCGTAGTCGATGGTCACGCCGAAGGCCTTGGCGATGCAGTCGGCGGTGATGTCGTCGTGGGTCGGGCCGATGCCGCCCGTGGTGAAGACATAGGTATAGGTGCTGCGCAGCGCATTGAGCGCGCTGACGACGGCGGTCTCGTCATCGGAGACCACCCGCACTTCCTTGAGATCGATGCCGATGGCGGTGAGGTAGTCGGCGATATAGCCGATGTTCTTGTCTTTGGTCCGACCGGACAGGATCTCGTCGCCGATCACGAGGATTGCCGCGGTGACGATCTCGGACGACGACATGAGGCATGAATCCTTCTAGGGACGGGCAAAAGACGTAGCGTGACCAAGCGCCCCGCTCAAGTTACGGCGGAACCATTCGGCTAGCACGGCCTTGTATTCACAGGCTGCTGTGCTCAATTTTTAGGCAGTAATCGGCGGCAAAGCCGGAGCGAGGATACCGCAAATAGGTGGTTTACCTGGCTTTTCTTCGGTTCCTCTTGGCCTGAAGCTTGCAGAATACCACCCGGGGGCGGCTGGTGCCGACCTGGAGGGGAGGTTTGGGGCTGTTGTGGACTAGCGTTCGTGTGCCGTCTGCTGGGGGTTACGGATGAGTGCCTGCTTCGATGAGATGAAGGGCCACGACGGCGGCGTGCGCCCGCCGTACGACGAGCTGGCGCGCTGGCTCAAGGAAGTGCCGCCGGACGTTCTCGACTATCGCCGCCGCGAAGCCGAACTGCTGTTCCGCCGCATCGGCATCACCTTCGCGGTCTATGGCGAGGCAGATTCCACCGAGCGGCTGATCCCGTTCGACGTGATCCCGCGCATCATCTCCGGCAACGAATGGCGGCTCCTGGAAAAGGGCCTGACCCAGCGCGTCAAAGCGCTGAACATGTTCATCAAGGACATCTACGGCGCCCGCGAAATCCTGCGCGCCGGCGTCATCCCGGACGACCTTATATTCCGAAACCCGGCGTTTCGGCCGGAGATGAGCGGCCAGAGCGTGCCGCACGACATCTATGTGCACATTGCCGGCATCGACATCGTGCGCGTCGATGCCGACACCTTCTATGTGCTGGAAGACAATGCGCGCACGCCCTCCGGCGTTTCCTACATGCTGGAAAACCGCGAAATCATGATGCGGCTGTTTCCGGAATTGTTTTCGCGCCACCGCATCGCGCCGGTCGAGAATTATCCGGACGAACTCCTGGCCACGCTCAAGTCGGTCGCGCCGCTCACCGCGGGCAGCGATCCGAATGTCGCTTTGCTCACCCCCGGCGTGTTCAACTCGGCCTATTACGAGCACTCGTTCCTCGCCGACAAACTCGGTGTCGAACTGGTCGAGGGTCGCGACCTCTTGGTCAAAAACGAAATCGTCTATATGCGCACCACGCAGGGCTTGAAGCGCGTGGACGTGATATATCGTCGCATCGACGACGACTTCATCGACCCGCTGACCTTCCGTCCCGATTCCATTCTCGGCCTGCCCGGTCTGATGTCGGCCTATCAGGCCGGCAACGTCACGCTGGCCAACGCGGTCGGCACCGGCATCGCCGACGACAAGGCGGTCTACAGTTACATGCCGGCCGTCGTAAAATTTTATCTCGACGAAGAACCGATCCTGAAAAACGTGCCGACCTGGCGCTGCCGCGAGCCCGAACATCTCGCTTATGTGCTCGATCACCTGCCCGAACTAGTGGTCAAGGAAGTGCACGGTTCCGGCGGCTACGGCATGCTGATCGGACCCACCGCCAGCAAGATCGCGATCGAGCAGTTCCGCGCCAAGCTTAAGACCGCGCCGACGAATTTCATCGCCCAGCCGACGCTGGCGCTATCGACTTGCCCGACCTGCGTCGAGGCCGGCGTGGCGCCGCGCCATGTCGATCTGCGCCCCTTCGTGCTGTCCGGCAGCGACCGCACCCGCATCGTGCCGGGCGGGCTGACCCGCGTCGCGCTCAAAGAAGGTTCGCTGGTGGTCAATTCCAGCCAGGGCGGCGGCACCAAAGACACGTGGGTACTGGACGGATGAGAATGGCGATAAACTTCCTTGTCGTCCCCGCGAAGGCGGGGACCCATACACCGAGCGCCATCGGTAGGGCGCGGCGTATGGGTCCCGGCTCGCGCTCGTTTCACTCGCTTGGCCGGGACGACGGATAGAAATGCTCTCACGCACAGCGGACAATCTGTATTGGCTCTCGCGTTACGTCGAACGCGCGGAATATCTGGCGCGCATTCTCGACGCCACCCAGCGGCTGTCGTCGATGCCGCTGGCCTATGTCGGCACCAGCAATGAATGGGAATCGGCGGTGCTGACCGCCGGCTGCGCCACGGCATTTTTCAAGATCTACGACGAGGCCAACGAGGAAAACGTCACCGACTTCCTGGCCTTCTCCACCGCCAACTCATCCTCGATCCGCAGTTGCTTCGAGATGGCGCGCAGCAATGCGCGCGCCGTGCGCACCGCGCTCACCATGGAGATGTGGGACCAGATCAACGGCACCTGGCTCGAGCTGCAGCGTTACGGCAACGGTCCGACCTCGCGCGAGGAACTGTCGCGCTTCCTGCGCTGGGTACAGGAATCCTCGCTGCGCTTCGACGGCTCGGCCTACCGCACCATGCTGCGCAACGACGCCTACTGGTTCTCGCGGCTCGGCGTCTATATCGAGCGCGCCGACAACACCGCCCGCATCCTCGATGTGAAATATCATTTGCTGCTGCCCGACAATGAGCGCGTCGGCGGCCCGCTCGACTATTTCCAGTGGGCGGCGATCCTGCGCTCGGTGTCGGCGCTCACCGCCTATCATTGGGTCTACCGCGACAGCCTCAAGCCCTGGCTGGTCGCGGATCTCTTGATCCTGAAGGAGGAACTGCCGCGCTCGCTCGCCTCCTGCTACGAAGCGATCGTGCGCAATCTCGACGCCATTTCCGGCGCCTATGGCCGCCAGGGCCCGGCGCAGCGCCAGGCCCGCGCCGTGCGCACCCGGCTGCAGAACTCGCGCATGGACGGCATTTTCCAGCGCGGGCTGCACGAGTTCATCAGTGAATTCATCACTGAAACCAATAGCCTGGGCGGCGCCATCACCGAGCAGTTCCTGATCTAAATGAGGTTACTTGCCGCGTTGCGGCCTGTGCTAGAACGCCGGTCCGAACACAGTCATCAGACAGACGCCGCATGCGCATCCGCATCTCTCACGCCACCACCTATCACTACGACATGCCGCCCAATGGCGTGACTCAGTTGTTGCGGCTGACGCCGCGCAATCACGACGGGCAATACGTGGTGAACTGGCGCATCGATCTGTCGCAAGATTGCCTGCTGCACCAGCACGAGGATGCCTTCGGCAACATCACGCACTCGTTCACCGCCGATGGCCCGTTCGATCATCTGGCCATCACCGTATGCGGCGAAGTCGAGATGCAGGACACCCACGGCTTCGTCAAAGGCGCAGTCGAGCGCTTTCCGCCGGCGCTGTATTTGCGCGAAACCGATCTGACGCTGCCCGATGCAGCAATCGTGGAATTTTCCGAAGCCGCGCGCGCCGAAGCAGGCGCCGGCGCCAGCGCGCTCTCGGTCATGCATCAACTGCTGGCCAATGTGCACGGCGAGATCGCTTTCGACACCACGCCGACGCAGACTGCGACCACCGCGGCGGAAGCCTTCAAGCTCAAGCGCGGCGTCTGCCAGGATCTCACCCATGTTTTCATCGCGGCCGCCCGCCAGCTTGGCGTTCCGGCGCGCTATATCGGCGGTCACTTCTACCGCGCCGACGGCGTCACCGCGCAGGACGCCGGGCATGCCTGGGCGGAAGTCTATATCGAGGATTACGGCTGGATCGGCTTCGATCCGACCAACGCCATCTGCCCCACCGACGCGCATGTGCGCATCGCGGCGGGCCTGGATTATCTGGGCGCCTCGCCGGTGCGCGGCACGCGCTATGGCGGCCACGGCGAAACGTTGACCGTGGCGGTCAACGTCGATCAAGCGAGCCAGCAATCGCAGTCCCAGTCGCAGAGCTAGCGATCGCGGCAACAAGAAAAAAGTGCGGACGTCATGACATATTGCTGCGGAATTCTGGTGCGAGAAGGCCTCGTAATGATCGCCGACACCCGCACCAATGCCGGTCTCGACAATGTTTCGACGTTCCGCAAGCTGCACATCTACACCGAGCCGGGCGAACGGCTCATGGCGCTGGCGTCGTCCGGCAATCTGTCGCTGAGCCAGACCGTGCGCTCGATGCTGACCGAAGGCATCGAAAATTCGGAAACCGGCGAGCGCGAAACCTTGATGAACGCGCCGACCATGTTCCAGGCGGCGCAACGCATCGGCCGCGCCATTCGCACTATTCAGCAAGTGGAGGGTAAGGCGCTCGAAGAGGCCGACGTCGACCACGCCGTCGCCTTCCTGTTCGGCGGCCAGATCAGGGGCGAACGCCTGCGCCTGTTCATGATCTACTCGGCCGGCAATTTCATCGAATGCACCACCGACACCCCCTATTTGCAGATCGGCGAGCACAAATACGGCAAGCCGGTCCTCGATCGCGCCATCGGCTACGACACCGACCTCTATGACGGGCTCAAGATCGGGCTGATCTCGATGGATTCGACCATGCGGTCCAATCTGGCGGTCGGGCTGCCGATCGACCTCCTGCTGGTGCGCCGCGACACCTATAATCCGGAGGTGAACTACCGGATCGAGCCGGGCGAGCCCTATTTCCAGGACCTGCGGGAGCGCTGGTCGACCGCGCTACGCGCCGCCCACATCGCGATCCCGCGCCCGCCCTACCGCACCCCGGTCTAAAACCGCAGTTTGAGGGGCGCTGTACCCACCATCCTGGATTACGCATTTACCTCCGGTTAACAGCGCCGGTTGAATTCCCGTTTTGGCGCACGCAGAAGCGCCCGATGGGGCAATGCGAAAGCGAATAGCAAGCTTTCCCCCCTAGCTTCCGATCCGAAAAGTGCAACAGAAATGACACTTTAGGGGACGGCAGCTTTGTCCATCGTGGCTCGCGCAGGCGCGACCGAGGACCGGCAACACACCAGTTGGGACCGCGCACGCTTGAGCGTGGTGGTGCCCATCGGGGTGATTGTTGCCGTCGCGATCGTTTGCATCGTCGTGGCCGTCCTGTCGTCGGCCAAGAGCGCCGACGAAGTCGCGGTCGAACACGAAAGGCAATTGTTCTCGACCGCGTTGAACAATTTCGGCGCCGGCGTGCTGCATGAAGTCGAGAGCGTCGCCGCCTCCGATGCCGCCATCCGCAACATCCGCACCAAGTTCGATTCCACCTGGGCCAATGAACGCGTCGGCAGCTGGCTCGAGACCTTCTTCCAGCACGACACTACCTTCGTCTTCGACGGCCAAAACAAAGTGATCTATACGACCGCCGGCCGTGCCACCGGCGCCACTACCTGGGTCCAATCGCTACAGCCCGATCTGAATTCGGTGCTCGACTTCATGCGCGCGCGCGATCCGAACCTGCCGAATGCGATCCGTCTCAGCCGCGGCGGCACCGAAGGCGGCGCACATCCACAAGCCGCGGTGATCCGGCGCGTTCTCGGCCGGCCCGCGATCATCGCCGCAGTCGCGGTTGGGCCGCTCGACAACGACCCGGCGGCGCTCGAAAACGCGGCGCCGATCGTGATGTCGGTGAAATTCATTGACAGCGAGGCGCTCTCGGCCATCGCCCTGCAACTGCGGCTGTTGAACCTGCGCGCGCTCGACGGCGGCGACGCCCCGGACGGCGATTACACCTTCCAACTCGACAGCCCGCACGGCGAAAAAATCGCACGTTCCGCCTGGACGCCGAAACAGCCCGGTGCCGAAATCGTGCATAGCGTCGTTCCATTCATCGCCGTGGCGCTGGCCGGCTTTGCCCTGCTCACCGCGTTCGTGCTGCGCTACATGCGCCGCACCGCAGTGGCGATCGCGGCCGGCGAATCGCGGCTGCGGCACCTGGCGATGCACGATCCGCTGTGCGGCCTGCCCAACCGCATTTTCTTCGGCGAGCGGCTGGAAGCGGTGATCGAGGAAGTCCGCTTGGGCTCGACGCCGGCCGCGGTGCTCTACATCGACCTCGACCATTTCAAGGACGTCAACGATACGCTCGGCCATCCGGTCGGCGACGAACTGATCCGCAACGTCACGCTGCGGCTGTCGCGCACGTTGCGCGGCGGCGACCTGGTGGCCCGCCTCGGCGGCGACGAATTCGCGGTGATTTCCTCGGTCGGCGACGACAGCAACAAGATGATGGCGCTGGCCCAGCGCATCATCGCCGCGCTCTGCGCGCCCTACTCCATCGGCGGCCAGAACATCGTGATCGGCGCCTCGATCGGCATCGCGGTGATCGGCCGCGACTGCGCCGGCGCCGCCGACATCATGCGCTATGCCGACATGGCGCTGTACCGCGCCAAAAATGAAGGCCGTAACCGCGGCTGTATTTACGACGCGGCGATGGACGCCGATCTGTCGAACCGCAAGCTCTTGGAAGCCGATCTGCGCGAGGCGATCGAGAACGACAAGCTCAGGGTGCTGTATCAGCCGATCGTCAACAAGAGTGGCGAGGCCATGGTCGGCGTCGAAGCGTTGTGTCGCTGGACCCACCCGACCCGCGGCGAAATCCCGCCGGTCGAATTCATCGCCGCGGCCGAGCATTCCGGCCTGATCATCGAGCTCGGCGCCTGGGTATTGCGCCGCGCCTGCATCGACGGCATGGCCTGGCCGGACCTGACCCTCGCCGTCAACGTCTCGCCGCTGCAATTCCGCCGCACCGACTTCGCCGACATCGTCGAGCGCACGCTGGCCGAAACCAAATTCGATCCGGAGCGGCTCGAACTGGAGCTGACCGAAAGCGTCCTGGTCGGCAACGTCGATACCGCGGAGGCCGGCATGCTGCGGCTGAAAGCGCTGGGCGTGCGGCTGGCGCTCGACGATTTCGGCACCGGCTATTCCAGCCTGCTCTATCTGCGCCGCTTCCCGTTCGACAAACTCAAGATCGACCGCAGCTTCGTGATGTCGATCGAAAAGACCGCCGACGCCGCCGCTATCGTGCACGCGGTCGTCAGCCTCGGCCGCGGCCTCGGCATGAAGGTGACAGCCGAGGGCGTCGAAACCGCCGACCAGCAGTTGTTCCTGCGCGCCGCCGGTGTGCATTTCATGCAGGGCTATCGTTTCGGCAAGGCGATGCCCGCCGCCGAAATCAGCGCACGGCTCAAGTCGAACGAGCCGATCCGCCCGATCGACGTGCCGGCCGCTTTGGCGGGCTGACGGTCACACCCGCTCCAGCCGCTGATGCGGCTCTGGCGGCAGTTCGGCCCAAATCGCATCGCCCGCCCGTATTTCGCCATCGGCCAGCACGATGCCCATGATGCCGGCCTTGCGGATCAGGTTGCCCTGCTCGTCACGGCCCAGAACCGCCGTCATCAAACCGGGCCGGTAGTCATTCAACTGCCGGCACGGATCTCTCAGCCCGGTGACCTCGACGATCGCGGTTTGCCCGACATGCAGCCGCGCGCCGCGCGGCAGACCGAGCAGGTCGATGCCCCGCGTCGTGATGTTTTCGCCAATGAGTCCCGGCGCAAGTTCGAACCCGGCGGCGCGAAGCTCGTCGAACAATTCCGCGTGGATCAGGTGAACCTGCCGCAGATTGGGCTGGGTCGGGTCTTTGACGACGCGCGAGCGGTGCTTCACCGTCACGCCAAGATGCGCGTCGCCGGCGACCCCCAGCCCGCGCAACAGCCGGATGGATGGCTGCACCGGCTTGCTGAATCGATGCCCCGCGCCAAGGCTGACGGCGACGACGAATTGGGCCTGCATCCGCGCTATTCCATTCACGTTGTGCTGCCGCGCTAGCACAGGACCGCGCAGCCGTCACTTTCCGGCGGGCCAACCCGGCTGGCGAGGGCGGGCTTTTGTGATATGGCGTTTGGTCAAACAATAATGGTGGGGAGAAAGCCGATGACTGCAAAGATTGCTCTGGTGACGGGCGCCGGCACCGGCGTCGGCCGCGCGGTGGCCCTCGCGCTGGCGAATGCCGGCTACAGCCTGGTGCTGGCCGGCCGGCGCAAGGAGATGCTCGACAAGGTCGCGGGCGAGATCAATGCGATCGGCGCGCAGGCGCTCGCCGTGCCCACCGACGTCTCGAAGCGCGACTCGATCCTGGCGCTCTTTGCCACGGTGAAATCCACTTTCGGCCGGCTCGATTTGTTGTTCAACAATGCCGGCATCGGCGCCCCGGCGGTGCCGCTCGAGGACCTGCCGTTCGAGACCTGGCAGAACGTGGTGGCCACCAACCTCACCGGCATGTTCCTGTGCACGCAGGAAGCCATCAAGATCATGAAGGACCAGAGCCCGCGCGGCGGCCGCATCATCAATAATGGCTCGATCTCGGCGCACACGCCCCGCCCGTTCTCGGTCGCCTATACCTCGACCAAGCACGCCATCACCGGCCTGACCAAGTGCACCTCGTTCGACACCCGCAAATACGACATCTGCTGCGGCCAGATCGACATCGGCAATGCCGCCACGCCGCTGACCGACCGCATGGTCGCCGGCGAAGGCGTGCTGCAGGCCGACCTCACCAAGAAGATCGAGCCGCGCATGGACGCCGACCATGTCGGCAATGCCGTGGTGTACATGGCGGGCCTGCCGCTCGACACCAACGTGCTGTTCATGACGGTGATGGCCAACACCATGCCGTTCGTCGGCCGCGGCTAAGGCACGCGTATGATACCGCGGTGTTCGTCGTCTCCGCGGCGGCGCTCGACATGGCGCGCCGCCACTCCGGCGCCTGACGTGATATAAGACGTCACTGGGGTTTGGGGATTTCAATGCAACAACTGCAATCCGCGCTGGGCGTCGTCGCGCTCATCGCCTTCGCGTGGGCGATCAGCGAGAACCGGCAGGCGGTTGCCTGGAAAAGCGCCGGCATTGCCTTGCTGGTGACGTTCGTCACCGCGGTGCTGCTGTTGAAAATCCCGGCGCTCAAAATCGGTTTTGCGACGATCGCCCGCGCGGTCGACGCCATCGGCGCGGCAACGCAAGCCGGCACGGCCTTCGTGTTCGGCTATGTCGGCGGCGGCACGCTGCCGTTCGAACTCAAGACGCCGGGCGCGCAATTCGTGCTGGCGTTCCAGGCCTTGCCGATCGTGCTGGTGATGAGCGTGCTCACGACCTTGCTGTTCTACTGGCGCATCCTGCCGCCCATCGTGCGCGGCTTCTCATGGCTGCTGGAGCGCAGCATGGGTGTCGGCGGCGCGGTCGGGTTGTCGACCGCCGCCAACATCTTCCTCGGCATGGTGGAGTCGCCGCTGTTCATCAAGCCGTACCTCGCCAAGCTGTCGCGCGGCGAGTTGTTCATGGTGATGACCGGCGGCATGGCCGGCATAGCCGGCACCGTCTTCGTGCTGTATGCGACGATCCTGCGCGACATCATTCCCGACGTCGCCGGGCACATTCTGGTGGCCTCGATCCTCGGCGCTCCGGCAGCGCTTCTCATCAGCCAGTTGATGGTGCCGGTGCCTTCCGGCGAGCACACCGATATCGGAACTGTCGACATCGGTCACGTTGCGGATTCCACCATGGACGCCATCTGCAAGGGCACCGCGGCCGGGCTTGAGTTGCTGCTCAACATCGTCGCGATGCTGATCGTGCTGGTGGCGCTGGTGCATCTCGCCAACGCGATCCTCAGCCTGCTGCCTGACGTCGCCGGCGCCGCCATCACCTTGCAACGCGTGCTCGGCATCGCCATGGCGCCGGTATGCTGGCTGATGGGCGTGCCGTGGGATCAGGCCGTCACCGCCGGCAGCCTGATGGGCATCAAGACCGCGCTCAACGAGTTCATCGCCTATATTGAACTTGCCAAGTTGCCAGCCGGCACGCTCGACGAGCGCTCGCGGCTGATCATGCTTTATGCGATGTGCGGCTTTGCCAACTTCGGCTCGCTCGGCATCATGATCGCCGGGTTGACGGTGATGGCGCCGGAACGCCGCGCCGATATTCTCTCGCTCGGCGGCAAATCGATCGTCTCCGGCACGCTGACGACGTGCCTGATGGGCGCGATTGTCGGCGTGCTGAATTAACGCGCGGCGACACGATCCCTTGTCACGCCCCACACCGCGATGGCGGCGGCGACAAAGGCGATCCCGGCAAAGCCTATGCCGTGGACGATGCCGAGGCTGAACAGCAGACCGCCGAGCCCCGAACCGATCGCCTGCCCGGTATAAAGCGCCGACGTATTGAGCGCGACCGAGGCGCTCGAAAGATCGGGCGCCGCCTGCACCAGCCGCGCCTGCTGCATCGAATTGGTGGCGGCAAAGCCGAGGCCCCAGAACGCGATGCCGACGCCCATCACCGGCAGATAACCGGCGCCAAAGGCCCACAGCGACATGCCGACGAAGGTGCTGCCCAGAAACACCGCCGACGTGATCCAGCCGCCGAGCTTGCCGACGATGCGGGTCGCGATCACGTTGCCGATGAATCCGGCGACGCCATAGAGCCCGAACATCAAGCCGATAACCTCATGCCCGGCGCCGGTCAGCGCCTGCAACAGCGGCGCCAGATAGACGAAGACGGTGAACTGGCCCGACGTCTGCAAAATCGTGATCAGCAGCAACAGCACAATCTTAGCGTTGCGTGCCAGCACGCCGAAGCTTTCGAGCGACAGCGGCGGGCCCAGCAGATTGCGCGGCAAGGCAAAAGCCAGCAACACAAACGGCACCAGCGCGGCCACCGCACCCGCGGCAAAGGCCGCGCGCCAGCCGGCGTAAGCCGCGACGAACGTGATCAGCGGCAAACCGACGGCGACCGCCAGCGACCAGCCGAGAAACACGAAGGCGATCGCGCCCGAACGCTCCTTTGCCGGCACCAGCAACGCAATAGTGCTGGCCGCTTGCGGCGTGAAGATCGCCGCCACCGACAGCATCGCCAGCCGCAACGCCAGCACGGTGGCGTAATTCGGCGCCAGCGCGGAGGCGGCGTTGCCGACGACCATCACGGCCAGCGTGACGGTGAGCAGCGTACGGCGGTCGATGCGCGTCGTCAGCCACGCCACCACCGGCGAGCCGATGCACAAAATCGCCGCGCCGAAGGTGACGAGCAATCCGGTGTCGCGAATGCCGACGTGCAAGCCTTCGGCCAACACCACCAGCATCCCAGCCGGCATGAGGATGGTCACGCCCGTGGCGAAGTTGCCGAGCATCAGCGCGGTACGGGGAAGATAGGATTTCACGAGAATTCGCCGAACGGAGGAAAGCGGGTCCAGACTAGCTAGGGCACAAGCGACGATTCCGCCATGCCGCGCGCGCGGCAACGCCGCAAAACATTGAATGCATTGCATGAATGTCTTTGATGGCGCGCTTTTAAAAAACTTATCCCCGCGCTCTCACGCGCCCTTATATTCACACCGCCTCGTTCGCCACGGGCGTCATCTCGAGTGACGTCGCGATGGTGAAACAAGGCCGGCGCGCCGACAACGCGTGCCGGGCATTCAAGTTTGCGCAAACTGCGCAGGCTTGTTTGCGGTGGAGCGCCGGGAGGCGCCGCCCCCTCCGTCATTGGGGGCGCGCGCCTTCGCAAGGCGCGCGGCGGGTCGCACCAACCCGTCAAAGGGCGGTTGCACCGCCGCCCTTGGCGCCTCCCGGCGCTCCATTCCCTCGTTCGAGGGACGGAAAAAGGGAAGCAGGCGTGTCCCGCGCCTTAAAGAATAGGGCCAGCGGAGCGTTGGCTAATGCAGCCTGAATTCGCCGTCGATCGCCTTGAGCTCGGCCGGCTTGATCAACCGAGAGTGCGCGATCTGCACCGAGTGCAGCGGCCCTTCCAGCTTTTCCTGCCAGAACTCGAGAAACTTCTGCAGTTCGGGAAACTTCGGAAACAGATCGTAGGCCTGCCACACATAGGACTGCAGCAGCCACTGGTGGTCGGGCCGCCGGTACAGAATGTGTGCGGTGGTCAGGCCAAAACCGGCGGCCTGCTTTCGGAAGTCCTCAGATACAGAAGCCATTCGCGCCCTCCATTAAGAGTCGGACACAAGTTTCCATTTCCGGCACTAGCCATTGCAAGCTGAAAAGGTAAACAAACTGTTTAAAATCAAGGCGTTAGCAGCAGTCGGAAAGTCTGCTAACAGCCTCGTCGGCGGGCCTGCCGCCCGCGGCGGCCGGAGAATTCACCGCCGCCCCGCCGGGTTCGACGTCCGGCGTTAACCATTGAAAAATCAGCCATTTCACTAAATTGTTGGCACTCCCCTGAGATGAGTGCTAAGAAATTTTCGGAAGCCCCTTGCGGGTCGAAACTCTGCCACCACCTCCTGTTTGGGTGCTGGCGAGGAACCGGCCAGGGGACAAACCAGCGACCCACAAAACCGCAATAAATTGGAGGACTGCCATGAAGTTCCGCCCGCTTCACGACCGCGTCGTCGTCAAGCGCATCGATGCCGAGGAAAAGACTGCCGGTGGCATCATCATTCCCGACACTGCGCAAGAGAAGCCCTCGCAGGGTGAAATCGTCGCCGTTGGCCCTGGTGGCCGCGACGAAGCTGGCAAATTGATCCCGATCGATCTCAAGGTCGGCGACACCGTGCTGTTCGGAAAATGGTCGGGCACCGAAGTGAAAATCGACGGTCAGGATCTCCTGATCATGAAGGAAAGCGACATCATGGGCGTGATCGAAGGCGGCGCTGCCGCCAAGAAGAAAGCCGCCTAAGCGCGAACCGTCATCCTGAGGTGCGCGCCGGAAGGCGCGCCTCGAAGGACGACAGCCACCATCATCTAGTCATCCTTCGAGGCTCGCCGCAAACGCGGCTCGCTCCTCAGGATGACGCACAGGAGTGAACACAATGGCTGCTAAAGACGTAAAATTCGGCGTCGATGCTCGCGACCGCATGCTGCGCGGCGTCGACATCCTCGCTAACGCCGTCAAGGTGACGCTGGGCCCCAAGGGCCGCAACGTCGTTCTTGATAAGTCGTTCGGCGCCCCGCGCATCACCAAGGACGGTGTCACGGTCGCCAAGGAAATCGAACTCGAAGACAAGTTCGAGAACATGGGCGCACAGATGGTGCGCGAAGTGGCCTCGAAGGCCTCCGATGTTGCCGGCGACGGCACCACCACCGCGACCGTTCTCGCCGCCGCGATCGTGCGCGAAGGCGCCAAGTCGGTTGCCGCCGGTATGAACCCGATGGATCTCAAGCGCGGCATCGACCTCGCGGTCGAAGCCATCGTCGAGCACCTCAAGGCCAACGCGAAGAAGGTTACGTCGAACGAAGAGATCGCCCAGGTCGGCACCATCTCCGCGAACGGCGATCGCGAAATCGGCGACTTCCTCGCCAAGGCGATGCAGAAGGTCGGCAATGAAGGCGTGATCACGGTTGAAGAGGCGAAAAGCCTCGAGACCGAACTCGACATCGTCGAGGGCATGCAGTTCGACCGTGGCTACATCTCGCCCTACTTCATCACCAACGCCGACAAGATGCGCGTTGAGATGGAAGACCCCTACATCCTGATCTACGAGAAGAAGCTCTCGGGTCTGCAGGAATTGCTGCCGCTGCTCGAAGCAGTGGTGCAGTCCGGCAAGCCGCTGCTGATCGTGGCTGAAGATGTCGAAGGCGAAGCGCTTGCCACCCTCGTCGTCAACAAGCTGCGCGGCGGCCTCAAGGTTGCCGCCGTCAAGGCGCCGGGCTTCGGCGATCGCCGCAAGGCCATGCTGCAGGACATCGCGATCCTGACCGGCGGCCAGGCGATCTCGGAAGATCTCGGCATTAAGCTCGAGAACGTCACCATCAACATGCTCGGCCGCACCAAGAAGGTGATGATCGACAAGGAAAACACCACCATCGTCGAGGGCTACGGCAAAAGCTCCGAAATCCAGGGCCGCGTCAACCAGATCCGCCGTCAGATCGAGGAAACTACCTCGGACTATGACCGCGAGAAACTGCAGGAAC
>CAIRGJ010000008.1 GCA_903878085.1 uncultured Hyphomicrobiales bacterium
CTTGCGCGCTTCGCGGCGGGCAAAATCAAGCACGTCGCGCGACACCAGATCGTCGAACAGAATGACGTCGGCCGATTGCAGCGCGCGCACCGCGCGCAGCGTCAACAACTCCGGATCGCCCGGCCCGGCCCCGACCAGCGTCACCGAACCGTTCTCGACCGCGGTGCCGAGGCCCTTCACTTCGGCAACGAAGCGTTCGAAATCCGCTTCGCTCGGCTCGCTCTCGGGATTGGCCACCGCGTGCGCGGTGAACACCTGCCAGAACTTGCGCCGGCCGACGAACGACAGGCCGGACTCTTTGACCAACGAGCGCCAGCGCGCCGCGGCGCTGGCCCAGTTGGCAAAACCTTTTGGCAGCAGCGCTTCCAGCTTGGCGCGGATCGCCTGCGCGAACACCGGCGCCGCGCCGTCGGTCGAAATGCCGATCACCAAAGGCGAGCGGTTCACAATCGCCCCGAACGAAAAATCGCAGAACGCCGGCTTATCGATGACGTTGACCGGAACGCCGGCGGCACGGGCAGCGGCGGCAAACGACGCCGCGCCTTCACTATCTTCAAAGGCGCCGATAGCGACCGCCGCGCCGCGGATATCGTCCGGCATCCAAGCGCGCTGAATGATAACGATCTCGCCGCGCGGCGCATCGGCCGCGACCTGCCGCATCTCGTCGGACACCTCGGGTGCATAAACCTCGACCCGCGCGCCGGCCGCCGACAACAGCTCCGCCTTCCAGGCCGCAGCATGGCTGCCGCCGGCCAGCACGCAGCGCTTGCCCTCGAGCGCCAAGAACACCGGCAGCCGCGCCAAAGCGCCCATACGTTCGGGGCGAGCTTCTACTGGCTCGCGAGGCTCGCTCATGCCGACCGCTTCGCTCCGGTATTTTTGTGGAAATCGGCGCCGTTGGTCGTGGCGGCGACAAAGCCGGCGCGAATGGTGAAATCGCCGAAATGCTCGCCTTTTTGCCGCTCTGCCAAATAGGCCGCAAAGATTGGATCGAGCGTCGCGACAATGCCGGCGTCTTCGACGTCCTCGGCATAGAGTTTCGACAGCCGCGAGCCGTCGAAAGCAGCGCCGAGATAGAGGTTGTAGCGTCCCGGCCCTTTGCCGACCAAACAGATTTCGGCGAGATAAGGCCGCGCGCAGCCGTTCGGGCAGCCGGTCATGCGGATGACGATGTCGTCGGCGGACAGCCCGTGCGCGGCCAGCCGCGCATCCAGCGCCGTGATCAGGTCGGGCAGATAGCGCTCGCTCTCGGCCAGCGCCAGACCGCAGGTCGGCAACGCGACGCAGGCCATGGCGTTACGCCGCAGCCCTGACCACGGCGCCAGCAGTCCGGCTTCCTTGGCGATCCAGTGGATTTCCGTCTGCTTGTCGGTGGGGATATTGGCGACGATCAGGTTCTGGTTCGGCGTGACGCGGAATTCGCCGTCATGCAACTGCGCGATCTGGCGCAGCGCCGCCATTTGCGCGGCGCCGGCAACATCGTGGATGCGGCCGTTCTCGACGAACAACGTCAGATGCCCACGGCCCTCGGTGCCCTGGCTCCAGCCGTAGCGGTCGCCGGTCGCGGTGAAAACGAAAGGTTTGGCCGGCTGCAGCAGCACACCGGCACGCCGCATCACCTCGGTGCGGAATGCATCGAGGCCGCGATCCTCGATGGTGTATTTGAGCCGTGCGTGCTTGCGGTTGGCGCGGTTGCCCCAGTCGCGCTGTACGGTGACAACCGCTTCCGCGATGGCGACGGCGTCTTTGGGCGCGCAGAAGCCCATGACATCGGCGGTACGGGGATAGGTTTCCGGCTCGCCGTGGGTCATGCCCATGCCGCCGCCGACCGTGACGTTCCAGCCGAGAATGACGCCAGCCTCGTCGCGGATCGCGATATAGCCGAGGTCGTGCGCGAAGATATCGACGTCGTTCGATGGCGGCACCGCCACCACGATCTTGAATTTGCGCGGCAGGTAGGTCTTGCCATAGATCGGCTCGACCACAGTGTCTTCGCCACCGGCGATGCGCTCGCCGTCGAGCCAGATCTCGCGATAGGCCGGCGTCTGCGGCGTCAGATGGTCGGAAATCTTGCGCGCCAGTTCCAGCGCCTCGGCATGCGCCGCGCTCTCGTCGGGATTGGCGCCGCACATGACGTTGCGGTTAACGTCGCCGCAGGCCGCGATCGAGCCCAGCAACACGCTGTCAATCTCCTTCAGCGTCGCCTTCAGGTTCGACTTGATGATGCCGTGCAGCTGCACCGTCTGCCGCGTCGTCAGCCGCATGGTGGTGTTGCCGTAAGTCCGCGCCACATGATCGAGCGCCAGCCACTGCGCCGCCGATAGCACGCCGCCCGGGATGCGCACCCGGATCATGAAGGAGAACGCCTTCTCCATTTTCTTGCGGGTGCGTTCGGAGCGCAGGTCGCGGTCGTCCTGCAGATACATGCCGTGGAACTTCACCAGTTGCTGGTCGTCCTCGACGATCGCGCCGGTGATTTCCTCGCGCAGGCCTTCCGCAAGCGTACCGCGCAGGTAATTGCTCGCCTCTTTGATGTACTCGTTGCGGGAAAGTTCGTCGGTCATGTACTGCCTCTTGTCCCGGACGCGGTGCAGCGCGAGCGTAAAGCGCGAAGCGGTGCGCCGCTGATCCAGGACCTTTTCATGCTTCGGATTCGTAACGGGCCCGGGTCTGTAGCGCAACACTGCGTGCTGCGCTGCGCCCGGGACCAGGTGTCAGTAGGTATCCTGCAGGTAGCGCTTGTCGCGCTCCAGCCCGGCGACGGCCTGCTCGGCCGCTTCCGGCGTCAACGCCTTGACGTCCGCATAGGCGCGGACCAGCGTCGCCCGAACGTCTTTCGCCATATTTTTGGCATCGCCGCAAACGTAGAAATTCGCGCCGGCATCGAGCCATTCGATCAGGTCGTGGCGGCGGTCCCAAATCTTGTTCTGGACGTAGACCTTCTCCGGCGTGTCGCGGGAGAACGCCACATCCATGCGGGTCAGCGCGCCGTCCTTGAGCGCGTCCTGCCAGTCGAGCTGGTACAGGAAGTCGTGGGTGAACTGGCGGTCACCGAAGAACAGCCAGTTGCGGCCCTTGGCCTGCGTGGCGCGGCGCTCCTGCACGAAGGCGCGGAACGGGGCGACGCCGGTGCCGGGACCGACCATGATGATGTCCTTGTCGGACGCCGGCAGACCAAAATGCTTGTTCGGCTTGAGCTTCACCCGCACCTTGCTGCCGCGCTTGATGCGCTCGGCCGCGTAGTTCGAGGCGACACCCTTGCGCGCGCGGCCGCGGCTCGCGTAGCGCACCGCGGAAATCAGCAGATGCGCTTCCTCGCCGACTTCGCTGCGCGACGACGCGATCGAATAGGCGCGCGGCGCCAGCGGCCGGGTGACGGCGCGCAGATGCTCGGCGGTGAGCGCAATCGAGAACGTGGCGATCAGGTCGATCAACTGGCGGCCGACGATCCAGTCCTTGGCCTCGCCCGCCTCGAGCAACGCCTTGACGTAGTGATGGCCGGTCTGCGCAGCGAAGGTCTCAACCGTCTTGAGCGACAGCGTGGTGACATCGCGGGAACCGATGAACTCGGCGCGCAATTTGTCGTCACCCGACAGGCCGGCGAGCGTCAGCAATTCATCGACATAGGCCGGATCGTTCTCGGCATAGAGATCGAGCGAGTCGCCCGGCTCATAGGCCGGCGCCACGCCGTCGAAGGCGAGCGCGAGATGGATGGTCTCCTTGTCGGAGCGCGATGAGTTGAGGTTGACGTGCTCGGTGACCTCGGCCTCGACAATATCGGTGTTCGGCGACGCCAAAGGCTTGGCGCCGAAATCGACTTCGATGACGCGGCCGCGCCCCGCATCCGCCGGCGGCGCCAGCGCCTTGACCGCATCGCCGATCCATTCGGTCGCCGGCACGACGAAGTCGAGATCGCAATCGACGCGGTCGACGACGCGCTTAGCGCCCAGCGCAGCCAGCCGCTCGTCGATCTTCTTGCCGACCGCGCAGAATTCCACATAAGCGGTGTCGCCGAGCGCCAGCACGCCGAACTCGATGCCGTCGAGGCGCGGCGCGCCCTCGCCCATCAGTTCGTTATAGGTGCGCGTGGCGCGGGCCGGCGGCTCGCCCTCGCCCCAGGTGGCGGCGATGAACACCAGCCGCTTGGCCTTGGTGAGGTCGGCCATATCGAGATCGGCCATGTCGATCAAATTCGGCTTCAGGCCGTTCTTGCGCGCGGTCTTGGCCAGATCGTTGGCAAGTTTCTCGCAGTTGCCGGATTCGCTGGCGTAGACAATGTTGATCGGCTCGGCCGGACGCGGCGGCGCGGCGGGCTGCGCCGCTCCCGGCGCCGCCGAAGCATCCAAGCCCGCCAGAAATCCCGCCAGCCAGGCGCGTTGCACCGCTGTCGCCGGTCCGACGACGCGGTTGAGGAGATCGATCTCCTCGTCCTGGAACGGGGCAGTCTTCGGGATCGGCGACATGGTGGCACTCAATTGTTGGAGCGGCGTAATCAGCCGAGGAAGCGCGGCAGAACGCCGGTGATGATCAGCACGATGAGCGCGGTGGCGAGCGCCAGCGCCCAGCCGCCGCCCGACAGGCGCGGCACATGCGGCAAGGGCTCATAGGGGAAATCGGTCATGGGACGGCTCCGGTGCATCGACAGGAACCGCTAAATAGAAGACTATTCCTCGAAATCGCAATAAGTGCTTGAAAATAAGAGGTTTTTTACTAGCGAACGGCGTCGGAAGCGAATGTCCTTTCTGTCCGAACCCGCTTGTGGAGAACGCCGGTCCCGCCGCTACGGACGGTTTTTATATGCGAAACACGGCATGCCATGCCCAACCCCGCCTACCGCACCCGCCTGCGCAAGCTGCTGACGCCCGCCGAACGGCGGCTGTTTGCGCGGCTCGACACGCCGCAGAAAATCCAGACCTTCATCGACCGGCTACCGGCCAATTTCGAGCCGAACGGCGACACCATCATGTCGCCGCGCCGCATGATGCAGGACCGCGTGGCGCATTGCGCCGAGGGCGCGCTGTTTGCCGCCGCGGTGCTGATGTTTCATGGCCAGGATGCATGGCTGCTGGATATCCGATCATTGCCGAGCGACCACGATCACATCGTCACGTTGTTCAAGCAGCGCGGGCTGTGGGGCGCGATCAGCAAGACCAACCACGCCATTCTGCGCTGGCGCGATCCGATCTATCGCACGCCGCGCGAGCTCGCGATGAGCTTTGCGCATGAATACTGTTTGCCGAGCGGCAAGAAGTCGATGCTGGAATTTTCCAAGCCATTTTCGGTCGCGCGATTTGCGCCCGAGCGTTGGCTAATCGCCGACGAGGAGCTGCATTGGCTGATGGATAAACTCGACGCCGCGCCGCATGAGCCGGTGGCGCCGCCGCAGGCGCTGCGCAGCCGGCGGCGTTCGTCAAAGATCGAATTGCTGGCGCAGGAAGTGGTAGAATGGCAGAGGCCGCGCAAGCGCAAAGCCAAGTAGTGGAGCTAAATTGGTGACGTCTCTTATTTATCGCCGGCAACTGACCATCGAATGGGGCCACTGCGACCCGGCCGGCATTGTCTTCAATCCGCGCTTCTTCGAGATGTTCGACGTCAACTCGTGGAAGCTGTTTGAGACGGCACTCGGCGTGAAACAGGAATCGCTGGCGTCGACGTTTGGTATTATCGGCATCGCGCTGGTGGATGCGAGCGCCAATTTCATGAAGCCCGCCAAATTTGGCGATGCCATAGAGATCGCATCGCGCATTAAGGAATTCCACCGCTCCAGCTTCGAGGTCGAGCACTTCATTTCGATCGACGGCGATCTCGCCGTTGAAGGCGGCGAAACGCGCATCTGGGCGGTGCACGACAAGAACGACCCCGACAAGATCGCCACGGCGGCGATACCGGCCGAGGTGATTGCGAAGTTCGGTTAGGCGATCTTCACGTATTCGAACTCACCGGGCTTGTTATCGATGCCGACTTTGGGCGGCGCGATCCAGCTTGCGTACTTACCGGTCTCGAACTGCGGCTGCATCAGGCTTTCGATGAACTCTTTGTCGGTGTCGGATGGCAGATAGTCATTGCGGCGCGCGGTCCACTCAGCATCGCTCAAGATCGCGCCGTTCACATCGGCGTTGATCGACGAGAACTCGCCGATATGGCGGTGGAACGCGACATTCGGCAGCTTGATCTGGAACGGAATGCCGAAGCTCTCGATCACCTTGTTCCAGCGGCCGACGCCGGCATTGCAATCGACCACGTAATCGTCACGCAGCCGCATGTTGAGCGCCGACAGCGCCGGCGCCTCGACATTCTGGATCTTGCCGTCCACCAGACGCAGCACCGGATAGGTGTCGCTCTCCAATTGATGATCGTCCTTGAGGCGATCCTCGCGGAAACGGCCCTTGATGCCGGAATGGAAAGCGTTCGCCGCATTGGTTGAAATCTCGTTGCCGAACAGATCGAGCGTCAGCGAGAAATGCAGGTTCGCCTTCTTCTGGATGGTCGGCAGGTCGATGACGCCGAGCTTGCGCACCGCGGCGATGTCATAAGGGTCGGTAATGCCGGCTTCCTTCATCGCCTCGCAAGTGCGCTGGATCACGCGCGTGACGCCGGTTTCGCCGACGAACATATGATGCGCTTCCTCGGTCAGCATGAAGCGGCAGGTGCGCGACAGCGGATCGAATCCGGACTGCGCCAAAGCCTCGAGCTGCATTTTGCCGTCGCGGTCGGTGAAAAATGTAAACATGAAGAACGACAGCCAATCCGGCGTCTTCTCGTTGAAGGCGCCGAGCATGCGCGGCGTGTCGGCGTGACCAGAGCGGCGCTGCAGCAGCGCTTCGGCCTCCTCGCGGCCGTCGGTGCCGAAATATTTCTGCAGCAGATAGACCATCGCCCACAGGTGACGGCCTTCCTCGACATTGACCTGGAACAGATTGCGCAGGTCGTAGAGCGACGGCGCGGTCTTGCCGAGATGGCGTTGCTGTTCGACCGAGGCCGGCTCAGTATCGCCTTGAATCACAATAAGCCGGCGCAGCAGGGCGCGATATTCGCCCGGCACGTCCTGCCAGGCCGGCTCGCCTTTGTGGCGACCGAACGGGATCGTGCGGCCTTCATGTGCCGGCGCCAGCAGCACGCCCCAGCGGTATTCCGGCATGCGCACGTAATCGAACTTGGCCCAGCCTTTCGGATCGACGCTGATCGCGGTGCGTAGATAAACCAACGATTCCTGGAAGCCCTCCGGCCCCATGTCGTTCCACCAGTTGATGTAGCCGGGATGCCACTTCTCCAGCGCGCGTTTGACGCGCTCATCCTGGCCCAGCGCGACGTTGTTGGGGATCAGGCCGTCGTAATCGACCGCTACGATGTTCATGGCGAGGTCTCCTCTACACGCGTTCTTTGGCGAAAGTCGGCGACACGCCGCTGCCATACAGCTTCAGGGCGCCCTGCTCGCCGATGGCGTTGGGCCGCTGAAAGATCCAGTTCTGCCAGGCGGTCAGGCGTCCGAAAATCTTGGTTTCCATGGTCTCCGGCCCGGCGAAACGGAGGTTGGCTTCCATGCCGGTCATGGCGTCGGGCGAGAAGCTGGTGCGCTCCTCGAGCATGACGCGCACTTCGTCGTCGAAATCGAAGTCTTCGTAGGCGACCGTGACGAGGCCGAGCTCGGCCGCGGCTTCGCCGTCGATCGGCGCACCGATCTTGGCCTTGGCTTGAACAAGCGTGTCCGGCTCGCCGAGAAACCGCGTCTCCAACCGGGTCAGACCATTGCCCATCGGGTACCACCCGAAATTGGCTGCACCCAAAGTGATTGCCGCAGGCGCACGGTTGTCGCCTTTGCGCGTGCCGACCAGCATCACCGAGCGATCGGCGGCGAAGGCCAGCTCGGCCAAATGGCCGGCAAAACACGAGCCCGGCTCGATCAGCGCGATGAAGCTGCGCGGCGTCACGTCGATGCGCTTGAGTACCCGCTTGATATAATGGCGGATTTCCCGCATCAGCCAGTCGCTTTGGTTTTGCGCGAGGAAATCGTCATAGGCGAGGACGGCCTGCGCATCGCCCTCCGTGCGCAGCAGCACAACGCCAATTGGCGCTTCGTTGGCGCGCAAATGCAAAATGGCATCTTCCAGTTCGCGCGCCACCGTCAGCGGCCAGAACTTGTCGCCCAGAGCATGGGCGGCTTCGACCGACGCCGGCGCCGCCTGTGACGGGCCGCGCACGGTGACGGTGACCAGGCCGCGCGGGCGGTCGATCTCGACCGCGACGTGCGAATAGGACACACGGTCGCCGTCGATCTTGCGGTCGAGCGCGCCCAACGTAATGCCCTTGGCGTCGGTCGGGCGGTCGGAACGCGCAGCGATCTCGTGCGCGCGGGCCGCGACCGTCTCTTTCCATTTCGAATTCGGCACCACTTCGTCGACCAACCGCCATTCGACGGCCTTCGCGCCACGGATGCCCTCCTCGATCGAGCAAAACACGTCGGCGCGGTCGCGCCGCACCTTGCGCTTGTCGGTGACGCGCGTCAGCCCGCCGGTGCCCGGCAACACCGCGAGCAGCGGCGTCTCCGGCAGCGCCACCGCCGAGCGGCGGTCGTCCACCAGCATGATGTGGTCGGCCGCCAACGCCAGCTCATAACCGCCGCCGGCGGCATTGCCGTTGATGGCGCAGATGTAAATCTGCTTGGAATTCTCGCTCGCGTCTTCGATGGCGAAACGCGTCTCGTTGGTGAACTTGCAGAAGTTCACCTTGTGGCCGTGCGTCGCCTTGCCGAGATAACGGATATTGGCGCCGGCGCAAAAAACGTTGTCCTTACCGGACTTTATGACGACGCAGCGCACCTCCGGATGCTCGAAGCGCAACCGCTGCACCGCGTCGTTGAGCTCGATGTCGACGCCGAGGTCGTAGGAGTTGAGCTTGAGCTCATAGCCTTCCGACAGGCCGCCGGCCTGATCGACGTCCATGATCAGATAGGCGACGTCGCCATCTGCCTCGATGCGCCAATGGCGGTAGCGCGACGGCTCGATCTGAAAGTCGATAATGGGCCTGCTCCCGGTATGCATTATTTTGCACGTTGATAGCACAACCCTGCGCCAACGACAATCACCTCTTTATTAAAAGGATAAATCGGAGCCCTTGTTTGGCATTATATTGCATGTTAGTCCAAGCGCCATGAAACCGGACCGCACCAAAGCCACCCCGGCCAAATTTTCCGGCGACACCGACAGCTATTTGAATCTGCTCGGCGAGCGCGTCCGCATGCTGCGCCACCAGCGCGGCATGACCCGCAAGGCCTTGGCGCAACATGCAAAAGTCTCGGAGCGCTACCTCGCCCAGCTCGAGGCGGGGCTCGGCAATATCTCCATCGTGCTGCTGCGGCGCGTCGCCCGGGCGCTTGGATTGCGCGTGGCGCAACTTGTGCATGACGGCGCCGACCCGCCGCTCGATATGGTGCTGCTGACGCAATTTCTCGAGCGTCTGCCCGCGGACATGCTCGGTGAAGCCCGCAAGCTCGTCGCTGAGCATTTTTCCTCGCCCTCCGAGGATGTGCGGAGGAAACGAATCGCGCTGATCGGTTTGCGCGGCGGCGGCAAGTCGACGCTCGGCGCGCTCTTGGCCGATCGCCTCGACATTCCCTTCATCGAACTCGACCGCGAGATCGAGCGGCGCAGCGGCGCGCCCTTGAGCGAAATCTTCGACATGTTCGGCCAGGAGACTTTCCGCCGCGCCGAGCGCGACGCGCTGGACGAGGTGCTGCACCGACATCCCGCCTTCGTCATCGCTACCAGCGGCAGCATCGTCACCGAACCGGGCACGCTCGAACTGCTGCTGTCGTCGTGCTTCACGGTCTGGGTGCGCGCCGAACCGCAAGAGCACATGAAGCGCGTGATGGCACAAGGCGACATGCGGCCGATGGCCAACAGCATGCGTGCCATGGAAGACCTGATTTCCATTCTCAAGAGCCGCGAGCCACTTTACAGCAAGGCCGATGCCGCACTGACCACCACCGGCAAGACGCCGGAGCAGAATCTCGCCGACCTGTTGCGCCTCGTCGCAATTCCCGATAGTCGCATCAGCCGTAGATCAGCTTAAGGACGAGTGCGAATGAGCGAAGCGATCAAGACCGATGTTGTGATCATTGGCGCGGGGCCGGTCGGGCTTTTTGCCGTCTTTCAATTGGGCCTGCTCGACATCAAGACCCATCTGGTCGACATCCTCGACAAGGTCGGCGGCCAATGCGCCGAGCTGTATCCGGAAAAGCCGATCTACGACATCCCGGCCGTTCCGCTGATCACCGGACATGGTCTGACCGAAGCGCTGATGGAGCAGATCAAGCCGTTTCATCCGACCTTCCATCTCGGCGAGATGGTGACGACGATCGAGCATCTTGACGCCCAAAATTTTCGCGTCACCACCGACGGCGGCAAGGTGTTCGAGACCAAAGCGGTGGTGATCGCCGCCGGCGGCGGCTCGTTCCAGCCCAAGCGCCCGCCGATCGCCGGCATCGAGCCTTACGAAAACAAGTCGGTGCATTATGCGGTGCGCAAGATGGATGCGTTCCGCGACAAGAATTTGCTGATTGTCGGCGGCGGCGACAGCGCGCTGGACTGGACGCTCAATCTACAGCCGGTCGCCAAGCGCCTGACGCTCGTTCACCGCCGCGACGATTTCCGCGGCGCGCCGGCCAACGTCGGCAAGATGCGCGCACTGGTCGCGGCGGGCAGCATGGATCTCAAGATCGGCCAGGTCTGTGAACTCGAAGGCGCCGGCGGCCAGCTCACCGGAGCCCACATCAAGGCCGCCGACGGCACGATCAGCCGCGTCGAGGTCGACGCCATGCTGCCGTTTTTCGGGCTGACCATGAAACTCGGTCCGGTGGCGAACTGGGGCTTCGATCTCAAGGACGAGTTGATCCCGGTCGACACCGGCACCTTCGAGACCAGCAAGCCCGGCCTGTTCGCCATCGGCGACATCAACACTTATCCAGGCAAGATGAAGCTGATCCTGTCCGGCTTCCACGAGGCGGCGCTGATGGCGCAGCGCGCGCACCACTACGTTCACCCCGAGAAGCGGCTGGTGTTCCAGTACACGACGTCGTCGACGAACCTGCAGAAGAAGCTGGGCGTGAAGTAATGCCTAAGATCACGTTCATCGAACATGACGGCACCGTGCACACCGTCGAGGCCGAGATCGGCTCGACCGTCATGGAAACCGCGCAGCGCAACGACGTCACCAGCATCGTCGCCGAATGCGGCGGCTCTTGCACCTGCGCGACGTGCGTCGTCCATGTCGACGAGAAATGGAGCCCGGTCGTCGGCCCGCCTTCGGCCGAGGAAGAGGACATGCTCGACTTCGCCTTCGAGGTGAAGCCGACCTCGCGGCTGGCCTGTCAGATCAAGGTGACGGAAGCGCTCGACGGCCTCGTGGTCTACACGCCGGCCTATCAGGGAAGGTAGAGCGACCTTGGCCGCCGGTCCGCGACGTTATTCAGCGCCGGGGAACGGTGAGGCCAACCACGCTAATGGACACCCAGCGTCTTCCAGACGCCATTGGCCGTTGCCACGACGCGCGTGCCGACCACGAGATCGGCGCTCATGAAGATCAGCGAGCGCGTCCGCCGCACGACCCTGCACTTGGCTTCGACAAACTCGCCGATCTGAACGGGGCCAATGAAATGCACGTCGAGGTGGACGGTCGCCTGCGGCTGGCGCTCGTTCGCGTACCAGCAGGTCATTCCCATTGAGCGGTCCGCAAACGTCATCAGCATGCCGCCCTGCACGACGCCGCGGCGGTTGTGGTGCTTCGGCTCGGCCATGAAGGCATAGAGGTAGCTGTCGCCGAAGGAGCGCATCCAGAACGGGCCGACCAGGCCGATGAAGCCCTCGTCGGGGTACGGCTCCCAGCCCGCGGCCGCGGGATCGAAGATCGCAATTTTGTCGGCAACGGCGGGCGGACCGGCCGGCGGCTCAGTGTTCGACATCAGAGAAACTCGCATCGGCAGCACGCCGCAGATGCGACATGCGCGCGGCTTCTAGCATCGCGCAGCGGCAGCTTCCAGCAGCGAGGCAGAACGGCACACATTAGAGCCGGCTCGCCAGCCAGTCGCCAATATAATCGATGCCGACCTGCCGGTTGTCGACTTGCACATGATGATCGCCGCCCTCTTCCGGCGTGAACACCTTCAGCGTTTTATCCGTCGAGCCGACATTGTCAAATAACTGTTTGGCAATAGACGGCGGCGTCAGCAGGTCGCTGGCGCCATGTGCGATCAGGATCGGGCATTCGATCTTGTCGGCGACGCCCTCGAGGGTGAACTTCTTCACCTTCTCCATCGCGGATTCCATGTCGGGCGTGCCGAGCACCCACGGCAGCTGGAAGTGGGAGGTGGCGGCCGCATTCGGGCTGGCCTTGATCTTCTCCCAGCGCTCCACCCAGGCGGCGTGATAGTCGTAGTGCCCGCCCCAGGCGACAACCGCCTTGTAGCGCTTCTCGAACGCCACCGCGCGCGGCGCGTAATAGCCGCCGGCGCTGTAAGCCATCAGCGCAACGCGATCCTTGGCGACGTCGCTTCGGCTGGCGACATAATCGTAAGCCGCCCCCGCCGGCACTTCGTAGTCGTAGCGCGACGGCAGATTGCGCAGGCGCAAGGCCTCGCCCTGGCCCGGGCCGTCGATCGCCAGCACATGAAAGCCGCGGTGCGCGAGCTCGAGGCCGCCGAACAGCACGCTCATCTCTTTGCAGTTGTCGAGGCCGTCGAACATCACCACCGTGGGCGCCGGACCTTTGGCCACGGCCGACTTCATGAAATAGGCCGGCAGCGCCGCGCCTTCATACGGCACATCGACGAACTCGATATTCGAATAGCGGCGCTTGAGGCCTTCGTGGAAGCAGTGCAGCGCTTGTCTGTACATCGCGGTCTTCTGCGCGCCCGGCTCGATCATGCGTTCGCCGGTGTAATAATAATTGCCGGCGCGCAGATAGTAGTTGCCCGCGGTGGCGTCGCGCTTTTCGCGGGCCGCGGCATCGGCATAACCTTCGATGCGCGCGGCCATGGCGCCCCATTCTTCCCACCAGGCCTGCGGTTCATCGATGCGGGCATGCAGCCGCTGGACCACCTGGTCGATCTCGCCGAGCGCCACGGAACCCGTCGGCGCCATGCCTTTGCAGACCAGCGTGGCGTTCGACCACTGATAGTGATCGGGGAAACTGTGGATCCAGTTGCCCAGATACGGCGTCGGCTTTGCGGTCATCTGTTATCGCCCCGCCGCGTAGCCTTGCATGCCGCGCGGATTGGCGGCGGCGCGGCGGCGTTTTCCCACGCGCGACGCGGCGGTCAGGCGGCCTTCCGACCACGCCGGCCCGACTTCGACCTCGTGCCCACGCGCGCGCAATTCCTTGATGGTGGCTTCCGGCACGCGGGATTCGACCACCAGCACGCCGGGCCGCGACGTGCGCGGCCAGAACGAAATCGGGAAATGTTCGGAGTGCCAGGCCGGCGCGTCGATCGCCTCCTGCATGTTCATGCCTGAATGCGCGTGGCGCAGCAGGAACTGGGTGATCCATTGGTCCTGCTGGTCGCCGCCGGGCGAACCCCAGACGATGTAGGGCTCGCCGTCGCGCAACGCCAAAGTCGGCGACAGCGTCGTGCGCGGCCGCTTGCCCGGCACCAGCGCCGCCGGATGCTTTTCGTCGAGCCAGAACATCTGCGCGCGGCTGCCGAGGCAAAAGCCGAGTTCGGGGATGGTCGGCGACGATTGCAGCCAGCCGCCGGACGGCGTCGACGACACCATGTTGCCGGCCTGATCGATAATATCGAAGTGCACCGTATCGCCGTTGACGTTGCCCATGCGGCCGACCGTCGGTTCGCCGGCGCCGAGCGAGCCCACCGCCAGCCGCGGTCCGTCTTCGCGGCGCACCTGCACCACGCCGCCGAAGCCTTCGACCGAACCCGGCCGCAATTCCAGCGAGGCTCTGTCGGTGATCAGCTTGCGGCGCTCGGCGTTGTAACGATCCGACAGCAGCGTCTCGACCGGCACCTTGACGAAATCCGGATCGCCGTAGAAGGCCTCGCGGTCGGCGAAAGCCAGCTTGGTGGCCTCGACCTGGAGATGGATGAAATCGGGACCCACCGGATCGAGATCGTCGAGCGCATAGCCTTTCAACAAGGCCAGTTGCTGCAGCGTCACCGGACCCTGGCTCCAGACGCCGGCCTTGCACACCGTGTAGCGGCCATAGTCGTAAGTCAGCGGCGCCTCGACATGCGCCTGCCAGGCCGCCATGTCGGCGCCGGTCAGCACGCCGCGATGGCATTCGCCGGTGACGTCCATGATGTCCTGGGTGCGGCAGAACTTGTCGATCGCCTCGGCGACGAAGCCCTGCGACCAGGTCTTGCGGGCGCGCTCGATCTGCGCGATCCGGTCGCCGCCGGCACTTTGCGCCTCGCGCACGATACGAGAATAAGTTTCAGCCAGCGTGCGGTTGGTGAACATCGAGCCCGCCGCGGGGACATGACCGCCGGGCAGATAGAGCGCCGCCGAGGTCGGCCAGTGATCCCTGAACAGATCTTCGACCATGGCGACGGTGGCGCTGGCGCGCTCCAGGAACGGATGGCCGTTATGGGCGTAGTAAATGGCCGGTGCCAAGACGTCGGCCGGCGCCAGGGTGCCGTAATCGCGCAGCAGCAGCATCCAGGCATCGAACATGCCGGGCACGCAGGCCGCCAGCAGGCCGGTGCCCGGCACCATGTCGAGGCCGAGGCCGCGGTAATGCGCGATGGTGGCGGCGGCCGGCGCCGGGCCCTGGCCGCAGACCACCTCCGGCTTTCCCTTTTTCACGTCATAGAGAATGACCGGCACGTCGCCGCCGGGACCGTTGAGATGCGGCTCCAGCACCTGCAGCACAAAGGCGGTGGCGACGCCTGCGTCGAAGGCGTTGCCGCCCTTCTCCAGGGTTGCCATGCCGACCGCAGTGGCGATCCAATGGGTCGAGGTAACGACGCCGAAGCTGCCTTCGATCTCGGGCCGGGTCGTGAACGGGTTGGGATTGATCTTGGAAACGCCGGCTCGCATGTCAGGGCACCTATCGCAAATGATAGGCGCATCTGGCCCGGTTTGACGCTGCGAAGCAACGGGGGGGCCGATCAGCCCGGGATGAACTGCTTGCCGATCGACGGCTTGCTCACGCCGAGACCCGGCAATTCCCAGACGCCGGCGCCGGCCGGATTGATGTCGGCGGCGATGTCGACGTCGATCAGGTACGGCTTGTTGGCGGCAATGGCCTTCTTGATCGCTTCCGCGATATCGGCGGCACGATCGACGCGCACGCCTTCGACGCCGCAGGAGCGCGCCATCGCCGCGAAGTCCGGGTTGTAGCGCTGGCCGGTGAGCGGATCGTGGAAGTCGGTCGCCAGTTCGCGCTTGTCGAGGTAACCGCGCTGCAAGCCACGGATCGAGGCATAGGCGTAGTTGTTCCAGACGACCCAGACCACGGGCAGATTGTATTCGACCGCGGTACCGAGCACGTTGGCCTGCATGAAGAAAGCACCGTCGCCGCACACGGAGACGCACGGACGGTCGGGCGCCGCGTACTTCGCACCCAGCACACCGGCAACGCCGAAGCCCATGGCGCCGAAGCCCATGCAGCTGATCAACGAGTCCGGACGGCGCGGCTTGGTGTAGCCGAGCAGCCAGTTGTGATGCACGCCGATGTCGGAGACGAGGATCGCGTCGTCCGGCAGGCCGCGCTGAATTTCGAACGCGGCGCGCTGCGGATTGACCGGCTGGCTATCGTCGGTAAAGCCCGGCGCGACCAGCTTGTCCCACTCCTTGCGATAACCGTCGATCTGGGCAAGCCATTTCTTGCGGGCGTCGAGTTTCTTGTCGACGTCCTTGCGCTTCTCGAGTTCGGCGAGAACCTGCCGCAGGAAGGTGCGCGTATCCGCCATCAGGCCGAGCGCGACCGGATAGTTGCGGCCGATTTCATCCGGATCGATGTCGACATGGATGAGCTTGGTCTGCGGAATGGTGAAGGAGTAGCCCGGAATCCACGAGCTCGACGTACGGTCGTCGAAGCGGGTGGCGAGCGACAGCAGCACGTCCGCCTGACGCGTCGCGTGGTTGGCCTGATAGTGGCCACCGCGGGCGACCATGCCGAGCGCGAGCGGATGAAGCGTGTCGATCACGCCGACGCCGCTCATCGAGGCGGCCACCGGAATCTGCAAACGCTCGGCGAGCTTCAGCAGTTCTGCCGCCGCACCGCCATGGCGCACGGCCTGACCGACCAGAATAACCGGACGCTCGGCGCTGAGCAGCATGTCGACGGCCTTGATGACGCCTTCCGGATCGGCGCCGCAACGGCTCGAAATATTGGCATTCCACTCGGCGGCCTTCGGCGCTTCTTCAGCGGCCGATTCAAGGAATACGTCGTACGGCACGTCGAGCACGACCGGGCCCGGACGGCCCGTCATCATCGTCTTCCACGCCTGACGCGTCGCGAGCGGCACCATGTCGCCGCGGGTCGGCTGGAACACGCGTTTGCAGACGCTGCGCACGGTCGACGGGAAGTCGGCCTGGTTCTGCCGGTACATTTCCTGGAATGCGCCGCGGTTAAACTGGCTGGTCGGCACGTTGCCGGTCACCGCCAGGAACGGCACGGAATCGAGATAAGCGGTGGCCAGCGCAATGGGCAACTGGGCCGAACCGGGACCGCACGACGTGAAAGTCGCGGTCGCCTTTCCGGACACGCGGTAATAGACGTCCGCCATGAAGCCGGCGACGCTTTCGTGATGCGTTGAGATGGTCTTGATCTCGGACGAGCGCTCGTACAGCGCATCGATGAATTGGATGTTGCCGTGACCGCACAGGCCGAACACCTGCGGCACCTTCTCCTGGATCAGGTAGTCGACAATGACCTGCGCGCCATTGAGCTTGTTATCGGCCATCAGATCGTCTCCTACCGGTGTTGCCTTGGCCCCGGATGTGCCTTAGCCGGGGGTGGTATAGCTTGAAATCGAGGGGGAAAGCCCGCACGCGAAAAGCAGGCCTCTCCTACAATATGAGGTGCCGTTTGCCAATACTGGAACAGGACGCCTGACCATGGTTTCCGAAGGCGAAACAACCGAGGCCCAGCGCTATCTGTTGGCGGCGGAACAGGCCGCGGCGGAGCATCCGGCCCTCGTCCCCAGCCCTGCCCGCCAGATCGATCAGGTGGCCATTATCGGCGCCGGCACCATGGGCACCGGCATTGCCATGTGCTTCGCCAATGCCGGGATCGCGGCGGTCCTCATCGACAGCAATGCCGACGTGGTGGCGCGCGGCCTGTCAGCCATCGAGAAGCAATATGACTCGTCGGTTTCACGCGGCCGGCTCACCGCAGACGAGAAGCTGCGCCGGCTGGCGCTGATTTCGACGTCGGCCTCGCTAGCGGCAGCCAAGGAAGCCGACCTCATCGTCGAGGCGGTGTTCGAGGACCTCGACATCAAGACGTCGGTGTTTCGCGAACTCGATAGAATTGCAAAGCCCGGCGCCGTGCTGGCGACCAACACGTCCTATCTCGACATCAATGAGATCGCGAACGCCATCAGCCGGCCCGAAGCGGTGATCGGGCTGCACTTCTTCAGTCCGGCGAACGTGATGCGGCTGCTGGAGATCGTCAACGCCAAGGCGACCGATCCGGCGATCCTGGCGGCGATGTTTTCGCTCGGACGCCGGCTCGGCAAGGTGCCGGTCATCGTCGGCGTCTGCCGCGGCTTTGTCGGCAACCGGATGCTGCGGGTTCGCTCTGCGGCGATCGAAGAGTGTCTGCTGGAAGGCGCACTGCCGGAAGAGATCGATGCCGCGCTGGGCGCGTTCGGCTTCGCGATGGGGCCCTTGGCGGTGAGCGATCTCGCCGGACTGGATATTAGTTGGCGCATGCGCAAGGCCAACGGCCTGCGCGCCGAGATCGGCGACGCGCTGTGCGAGGCCGGACGCTTCGGCATCAAGGCCGGCAAGGGATACTATCGCTACGAAGCCGGCTCGCGCCGGGGCTTGCCCGACCCCGCGGTGGCCGAGCTTATCGAGGGGGCTTCGCGGCGGTTGGGCGTTTCGCGGCGCAAGTTCAGTCCGGACGAAATCGTCGACCGCCTGATTACGCCGATGATCGACGAAGGCCGCCGCATCTTGGCCGAGGGCATTGCCCAGCGCGCCAGCGACATCGACCTCATTTGGGTTCACGGCTATGGCTGGCCGGCCGCACGCGGCGGGCCGATGTATTACGCCGACAGCCTGAAGCGCTGACGCAACCGCAGCGCGACGATTCTACATAAAAGATTCCGCCCGCTTGATGAGTTCATCGAGCCCGGGTTCGGCCGGATTCCGGGGCTTGCCCGGGTGGATGATCGAGACCTGACAACTCTCTGCGGCCTCCACAAGTTGACGGTAGGTGCCGGCATCCGGATTAATGATGGACGCCTGTTTGTTGGCATCGTAGCCGAACATCTTGTCGTTGATCGTTGTGCACTCGTTGCAGGTCGTGCAACGAGGGGTCTCGATATAGGCCTCGTCCGGCGATCTTTCGGGCGCCGCTTCGGCAATAGCGGGCGCGGCAGTTGCAGCGGCCGGCGCAACGGCAGCGGGCGTGGTCTCGGCAACGGCCGGCTTCGCCTCGGCGGCCGGCTTTGCTTGCTCCGCCCACACCTTGCGTTCGCGTTCGAGAAGGATGGCCGCGTGCGAGTTGTGAACGCCACCGAGCTCCTGCAGGCTGCGCCATGCCTCGGCGCAACGGTGCGCCTCGCGCACCAGCCTGTCGTTGACGACCACTTTTTGCAGTCGATTGTCGCCGTCGACCATCAACAGGCTCGGCACCTTTTCGACCAGATCAATCGGCTCGCGGTCGAGGAACTCCGAGGCCGGCACCAGATCGGCGGTCCATTTTGTCCGCGGCACCTTGGCAAAATGCTTGGCGCAGCGCGGATCGCACGCGGCAAAATCGACCAGCGTGAAAGCGACGGTTTCCGAGACGAGTTGTTGCTCCGCGTCTTCATACTCGAGCCGCTGCTGCGGCCAATCGAGATCGATTTGCGAGTTTCCGGCAAGCGAGAACCGCGATGCCCAGTCCGGCCCCGCCGACGGATCGTAGGTGAAGGCCGGGAAAGCCCGCGATTCCGCGGCCGCAGCCGCCGTCAGGTAAGGCGGAACGCCGGTGCCGCTGGCGCCGGAGAACACGCTGAACAAGGCCGGCCCGGAATAAGCAATGCCACGAAGAATCTGTTCGCGCAGCCGGAATAGATTCGAGCCGCTCGATTGCAGGACATAGCACGCGCCAAGGCCGATCGCGGTGCTGGCAAGTTGCTTGCTGCGAAGCCCCGAAATCATGTAGTCGCTGCCGAGCGGCGACTGTTCGAGCAGATCGTCGGTCTGCACCACGATCTTGGCCGGCATGCCGGCGGCGAGCGCCTGCAAGATCAGGTCGCTCTCCGACGCCGCGAGATCGGCCGCGCCCAGGCAAATCAGATAATCCGGAAACAGAGCGAGGTCCTCCGGGTCGAGCCCGTTGTCGCCGAATTCCGCGAAAAAGGCATCGTGATGCGCTTCGCTGTATTTGCTTTCGAGTTCGAGCCTGGCGATTGCGATCGCTTTGGCCAACTCGACCATCCTCGGTAAACGCTCACGGTAGGCCGCGACTGCATCGGAGCATTTTTCGAACACGAAGGAATAGGGCTCGCCGACATCGATACCCTTATCGCCGTCGCTGGCCGCCGCATAAAAGCGTTGCGCCCTGAGCGTCGAAAGCAACCCGCGCACCCGCCGGCGCCGGCTTTCGGGCATCGGCACATTGACCGAACTCTCGGTCAGCAAGCGGGACATGGCATCGAAATCGAAATCACTCTGATGCGCCGCACCGACCGAGGCCCGCAGCCGCTCCGCGCTCAGGCCTTCCTTCGAGCGAACGAATTCCGCGCTCAAGATGTCGGACAACTTCATGATCAGTCTATTGACGTCGGCCCGGAAATTCTGCGCCTTGCGGTCCTGCCCGGCCTGCCAGAGGTGCTGAAACAGCCGAAACGGCAGCGTCTTGTCGCAATCGACAACCTCGCCGTCGATCTTCAGCGCGGCACGCAGCCGGCGCAGGCTGTCCTGCAACAGCTTGTCGTCTTTCGGGCCAACGCGGGTGACGCCGAGGTCCCACAATTTGCTCAGCGATCCGGTCGCGCCTTCCGCCACCAGCCGGCGCAACTCGCGCTCGATCCGTAGCGCATGCTTTCTGAGGCGGTCAGCCTCGTCGCCCGCCGCGATGTCCTTCAGCGCACCATCGATCAGGCCGGACAGCGATTGCACCGGCTGTCCGCCGCCGCGGGCCAGAATGAGCGGGAAATCGTAGCGCAGCGACGTGAGGTCGCGATAGCCGGCAAAAATCGCAGGTTGCAGATCGCTGCTGGTCAGCGCGGCGAATTCACCCTGGGGCATTCGGCCGGTGAGATGAAACGCGATATGGGCTTGGAGTTCTGCTTGCATGCTCAAATTGCCTTGATCGTGTTAGTCGGTGTTATCGGAACCTCAGGCGCCTGGCTGAATTTTGCCGTCGGCGGCCTGCGGCCAGATCGTGAACTTGTCGAACTCGGCTTCGAGACCCGCTTTGATGTAACGCGTCGACCGTTGCTGCCCGATATTGTGGATGTCTTCGTAGCAGGGCACATTCGGGTTGTTGTAAAGGATGCCGACCGGGATCGGATCCTGCAGCGAGGCGATCTCGCGGGCCCGATTGATGTTCATCGGGTCGTGCCGCTCCTGCGTCTTGTAAACCTTGGACAGGTTCGGGCTGAGCGTCAGACCGTTTTCATGCGTCAGCAACAGCGTCCTGAGCGGATCCTGCATCCACGGCTCGAACGTGTTCGGCAGCCATTCCGGGCAACGCTGGATGATGCGGACGAACGAGAAGCCCTTGTGCTTAAAGGCCTTCGAGATGATGTCGTAGAGCACTTCGGGTATCCAGTCGACCGCTTGGGCAACGAAGGACACGTTCTGTACGCCGAGCGTCACCGTCAACGGCTGCATCGCCTCGAGATAGCTACCGCCCGGCGTGGTGTTGCTCTTGGTCCCGCGCGGCGAGGTCGGCGACGCCTGCTTCTTGGTGAGACCATAGATCTGATTGTCGTGCAGCATCACCGTCATGTTCATGTTGTAGCGGATGGCGTGAATCCAATGTGCCGCGCCGATGCTGCAGCAGTCGCCATCGCCGGTATTGACGAATACGTTGAGGTCCGGCCGCGCCATCTTGATGCCTTCGGCAACCGGCAGCGCGCGGCCGTGAATGCCGTGGAACCCGTAGGTCTTCATGTAATGCGGGAAACGGCTGGAGCAGCCGATGCCGGAAACGAACATCGTTTTCTCCGGCCGCAAATCCTCGTCGCGGCACAGCCGCTGCACCGCCGCGAGAATGGCGTTGTCGCCGCAGCCGGTGCACCAGCGCGGCACGCCGCTCTGATAATCCTCGAGCTCGTGATGCTGATCGTGCATCCGCAGGAGGCATTCGGTGGCATGAATGGTCATGGTCGTTGCCTCTACTTTTTCTTCAGTTTTTCGAGCAGCACGCGCTCGATCGAATTCGGCTTGATCGGCTGGCCGCGCACTTCGCTCCAGCAATCGACATCGATCAGGTAACGCGAGCGCAGCAGCATGGCGACCGCCGAATAACGGCGATTGCTCTCGTCGATGATCTCGTCGTTCGGGTCATCGCTCCAATTGCCTTCGATGGTGATAACCTTCTTGAAGCGCTGCATGATCTCCTTGATGCCCGGAGCCATCGGCTGCAGGAAGGTGAGATGCAGCGACGAGACCTTATGGCCTTGCTCGCGCAGGTTCGTCACGGCTTCCTCGATCGCGCCTTTGGTGCTGCCCCAGCCGATCACCAGCAGATCGCCTTTCGGATCGCCGAACACCGGCGGCGGCGTCAACGTCTTCTGCAGCGCGGCCAGCTTGTGACTGCGCGCGCGAAGGCTCCGTTCGTTGGTGTCGGGGTCATAGGCCACATGACTGAGCTCGTCATGCGCCAGCCCGGTCAAGGTATGCATGCCGCCGGGCTGCCCCGGGATGAAGCGGCGCGCCAAGCCGGTAACCGGATTCCAGTCGTAGGGCTTTTGCCCTTCCCCCACTTCGCTCTGATCGATCGGCGGCGCCAGCCAGGCCTCGCTGAATTGCGGCCGGGTGAACGGCGTCTGCGACGTCGCCAGGCTCGCATCGGAAAGCACGACCACGACCATATTGAAGGTCTCGGCGATCTTGCGCGCGGTGATCACCGAATAAAAGCAATCCTCGATCGTACCGGGCGCGAGCACGACCTTGGGCGCGTCACCGTGACTGCCGAAGATCGACGTCATCAGATCGCCCTGCTCGACCTTGGTCGGCTGTCCGGTGCTGGGGCCGCCGCGCTGGACGTTGATGATGACGAGTGGAATCTCGCCCATCACCGCCAGTCCGATGCCTTCTTGCTTGAGCGAATAGCCGGGGCCGGACGTCACGGTGACGGCGCATTTGCCGGCATAGGACGCGCCGATCGCGAAGGTGCAGGCCGCGATCTCGTCCTCGGCCTGATGCACGATGCCGCCGACCTTCTCGAATGCGGCGCTAAGATAATGCGACACCGAGGTCGCCGGCGTGATCGGATACATCGCGCAGATTTCCATGCCGGAAGCGAGCACGCCGAGCGCCAGCGCGGTATTGCCGTCGATCACCATTTGCGGCTCGGTGCTACGGGTGGCCGGGATGCGATATTTGAACTCGAGGTTGCTTTCGGCCCAGTCAAACCCCGCGTTCAACAGCTTGACGTTCGACTCGATGACGCTGGCGTCCTTCTTGCCGAAGGTGCGGGCAATCTGGTCGCGGCCGAGTTGCAGATCGAAGCTATAGATGCTGCACAGCATGCCCAAGGCGAACATGTTCTTGCCGCGCTTGGCGTCGGCGACGATGGTGCGGCATTCGCGCTCCATCGGCGCTTCGATAACCTTGTAACCAGCCACCACCAGTTGATCGTGGGTCTCGACGTAGCTCGCGGCGATCCTGTTGTCGCGGCTCTCGCGCCACATGCTTTCTAGCAGAATGGTGCAGCCGGGCTTGAGCTCGCCGGTCCGGACGCGACCGAGCAGCACCTGCTCATTGAAGGCGATCACCAGGTCGGTTTCGTTGCCGCCATTGGTGACGGGACCCGACCCTAAACGGATGCGATTGCCGCTGCCGCCGGCGACGCTGCGGGCGGGCGGGCGGATTTCCGCGGGGATAATCTCGACGGTCCAGACGCCATTGCCCATCCGCGCGGCGATCGCGCCGAGAGCCTGGCCGCAGCGCTGGGCGCCCTCGCCGGAATCGCTGACGATCTCGACGATATGCCCGCTCAAGTTCTTTGCCGTCTTGCCGCGGGGAACGGCCGGCGCGGGTTTGTCCGCGGGAGGACGGGTCTTGACTGCGGCTTCGGTCATGGTCTCGTTCACCTTGCTAGCTTTAGGCGGCGCGGATGCGCGCGAAGTTGCGTTCGCGCAGATCGATGCCGAAGAACGTCTCGATGCCGGCTTCGCCGACACTGCCGGTTTCGATATCGCGAATTCTCAAATAGTCTTTCATGCCGCGCGCGGCCTTGCGGCCAGCGCCCATCGCTTCAATCACGGTGGCGGCGCCGGTGACGATGTCGCCGCCGGCGAATACGCCAGCCATCGAAGTCGCCAGATCGTCGCCGGCGGCGAGATAGCCGCGCTTGTTGAGGCGAAGATGCGACGTTTGCCCGATGATCGGGTTAGCGTTCGTTCCGATCGCGAACACTACCTGATCGGTCTCGAATTCGAACTCGCTACCCTTCACCGGGATCGGACGCCGGCGCCCAGATTCGTCCGGCTCGCCGAGTTCCATTTTAATGCAGCGCATGGCGCGGACATTGCCTTTGCCATCGTCAAGAATTTCGACCGGGGCGGTGAGCCAATGGAATTCAACGCCCTCTTCCTCGGCGTGATGAACCTCTTCGGCGCGTGCCGGGCATTCCGTCCGCGACCGGCGATAGATGCAGTACACTTTCTCGGCGCCTAGCCGCAGGGAGACGCGCATGGCGTCCATGGCGGTGTTGCCGGCGCCGATCACGGCGACGCGCTTGCCGAGCGGCAGCGGCGTGTCGTAATTTGGAAATTCCTTCGCCCGCATCAAGTTGCAACGGGTCAGCAACTCATTGGCGGACAGTACGCCGTTGAGTGAATCGCCCGGGATGCCGAGCATCGACGGATAGCCGGCGCCGGTGCCGATGAAGACGGCATCGTAGCCGAGCTCGTTACGCATCTGTTCGATAGTGAATAGACGGCCAACCAGCGTATTGCATTCGAACTTAACGCCGAGTTTGCGCAGATTTTCGATTTCCGCGTCGACCACCGTGTTGGGGAGGCGGAAATCCGGGATGCCGTATTTGAGCACGCCGCCGGCCTGATGGAAGGCCTCGAAAACCGTCACGTCACATCCGGCTTTGGCCATGTCCGCCGCACAGGCCATGCCGGCCGGTCCTGACCCGACAATTCCGATCTTATAGCCGCTCGGCTCGATATGCGGAACGTTGCTCCATTTTTCCTTGATGGCATAGTCGCCGACCCAGCGTTCGAGGCGGCCGATCGCCACCGGCTCAAGCGACTCGCCGACCACGCAGACGCCCTCGCATTGCGTTTCCTGCGGGCAGACGCGGCCACACACCGCCGCCAAGAGATTGCTGGCGGTGATGACGTTATAGGCGCCGCGAAAATCTTTGGCGCTAATCGCCTCGATGAATTTCGGGATATTGATATTAACCGGGCAACCAGCGACGCAGGCTGGGTCAGGACACAACAGGCATCGCTCCGACTCGTTGAGCGCCTGTTCCAGAGTGTAACCGCAGTTCACTTCCTCAAAATTCTTCACCCGTATCAGCGGATCTTGTTCGCGCACAGGAGTCCGTAGCTGTGGAATGCTTCGGATCGTTTTCTTCTTTTTGGCCATGCTGCAAACCCCGATTGCAAATCCCGTGCGACGAGCCGGCTATCTCGAAGTTGCCGATGGCCGGCCGATCGTAAGCCGGCCCGTTTGATACAGGCTCACGTTACCCTCCCAGCGTTTCTTCAAACGGATCGGGTAAGTCCATCGGCGAATTGGCCACCCCACGACCCTTCAGGACCGGAGGGGCTTGATTCATCATTCGGCAGTGTTCCGACCAGCGGTCCAGGGCAGCTTTTTCCTCTTCGCGATATCGCTTGAGGCGCATCATCAGATCGTTGAAGTCGACTTTATGACCGTCGAAATCGGGACCATCGACGCATGCAAACTTTACTTCATCGCCGATTTTGACCCGGCAGCCGCCGCACATCCCGGTGCCATCGACCATGATCGGATTGAGGCTGACGATCGTCTTGATCGCATGCGGGCGCGTGACCTCGGCGCAGGCCTTCATCATGATGGGCGGACCAATCGCGACAACTTCGTCGATGTTGCTATGTCCCGCGATGGCATGCTTGATGCCATCGCTGACGAAGCCTTTCATGCCGGCAGAGCCGTCATCGGTGCACAGAATTAGTTCATCGCAGCAGGCCCGAAATTTTTCCTCCCAGAAAACCAGATCCTTGGTACGAAATCCAAGAATGCCGATCACATAGGCGCCATTTTCTTTGAACCCGCGGGCCTGCGGGAAGATAGGCGCGACGCCCAGACCGCCGCCAACGCAGACGACCTTTTTCTTTCCTGCAAGTGGGCTTGGCACTCCCATGGGCCCAACCAGCCCATAGAGAGTGGTCCCTACCTGACAGAGCTGCTGCATCTCCTTGGTCGATTTCCCGACCGCCTGGACGACCAAGGTCACCGTTCCCTTGTCGCGGTCGAAGTCAGCGATGGTCAGAGGAATCCGTTCGCCGGACTCGTGCGACATCACAATGACGAATTGGCCTGGCTGTGCGGCTCTTGCCATCAACGGATGGCGGATGACCAAGGAATAGGTCACGTCGGAAAAATCTTCACGGGCCAGAATAGTGAAACCGGCCCCAGCATTGACGTCGAGCATCGATTCACCCGCGTTTGCGAGTTGCAGATTGAACAAAGAACTAATCGACGATCGCACCTGCTGCCGCTTTGATATAGCTCAAAGTCCGTCGCTTAATTGGCACTAGGATTTATTTTCAATCCGATCATGAATCGCGAGGACGACGCGTCGTCGAGATCGAACCATGACAAAGATTATCGGGGTGCTGCTTGAAGAGCACCGCAACATCAAGAGACTGCTTCACGTTTTGGAGCAGGAATTGAACGTCTTCGATCACAGCGATCGACCGGATTACGAAATTTTGCAGGCGATCATCGATTATTTCCAGGATTTCCCCGAGATCTGCCATCATCCGAAAGAGGATATGGTTTTCGCCAAGCTGAAAGTGCGAGAACCGGCTGTCGCGGAACGCATTGGCGACGCGGAAGTCGAGCATTGCGTTGAGACCGAGCGCCTGCGCAATCTTGCTCTGGCGGTCGAGGATGTCCTGGCCGGCCGCGAGTTCCTGCGCAAAGACTTTCATAATGTCGTGCAGGACTTCATTGAGCATCAGCGCCGGCACATGGATAAGGAAGAGAACCTCCTGTTTCCTGCCGCCGCCAAGGCCTTGCGGGATGAAGATTGGGCTGAAATCGATGCCCGCATGAACGACAGGAAGAATCCGTTGTTCGACGGCGCGGTCGATAATAAATTTCGTGCTCTGGAAAAAACGATTCTGCGGTGGGAACGCGAAACGCAGGCAAATCGCGTCATCTGAGATCGCACCGCTCTAATCATTTCAAAAATTAGATACTGCTGCGCGCGCGCATGAGCCCAGTTCGCACGCGCCTATATAAAAAATATGCGGTGCTCGGCGCTGTTTTGACTTGAGAAAGCGGGCCTTTTCTCAAATCGCATCGAAATAATGTATAGAAAAAATGTACTTCGGCTGGCCGCTAGCGCCGGCGCCGCGTCCCGTCTCATCGCACAACCATCTGCAAATCATAGAGAAAAAGCCGCCGGCCACGCCGTGGCATGGCGCTTGCTGAATAGTCAGCAAGATCCATGACTGCCAAGCAAGGTGGCCAAAATGACCGAAAAAAACAGAATTCTCATCGTCGATGACGACGAAGTGGTGCGCCGGAGCTACCTGCGCTCGTTGGAAGGCATCTCCTGCAATGTCGCGGCCGCCAGCGATGGCGAAGAGGCGCTGCAGACGATGGAAGCGAATCCATTCGACGTCGTGTTGCTCGATATGCGCATGCCTGGCCAGGACGGAATGTCGGTGCTGCGCACCATCAAGCAAAAATGGCCCGATAGCGAGGTGGTGATCATCACCGGCTATCCGACCGTGGATAGCGCCAAGGAAGCGGTGCGGCTCGGGGCTTACGACTACGTCGCCAAGCCGGTCGGCCCGCAAGACGTCATCAATATCACCGACGGCGCGATTTCGCGCAAACAATGGGCACTACGGCGCGTGCCGGAAGAATCGGACGCAGCAAATGGCAGCTGCGCGGCCTGACGAACAGATGCATTCAAGCTGAAAACACGACACCAAAGAGCATTCAAATAGGAGAAGACCATGACCGCATCACGCAAAGTACTTGTCGTCGACGACGATCCGGCCGTCCGCAAAAGCATCGACCGGGTTCTCACGGGCAAAGGTTACGCCGTCATCACCGCCGAAAACGGTGAAGATGCAATGCGTAAGCTGAATGAGGAAAAATACGACCTCGTTTATACCGACATCCGCATGCCTGGAATGAGCGGGCTCGAGGTGGCCGAACAGGTCAAGGCGCGACGGCCGTGGACCCCAGTGGTGATCATCACCGGCTATGGCACCGATGCCGCCGAAGCTCGTGCCAAGGCTGCCGGCGTCTCGAGCTTCATGCACAAACCGCTGTCTCCCGATATGATCGAAGATAGCGCCCGCGATGCCCTCGCAGCGCCCGCGGTTGCGGCCAATGTGATGGTTTTGCCGGTTGCCACCGAGGCGCCCTTGGCCGAACCGGCCGTCACGGGAAGCGCCCTGAAGAATATCGCCCTGTTCTTCGCCGCGCCTTTCATTGGCTTGGCCTACATCATCGCGCTTCCGCTCGTCGGCCTCGGCGTCTTTGCGGTGCTGGCGGCTCGCGCCGCGAGCAAATTCGAAGCGGTGCGGACCGTCGCCCGGGCACTGCGGCACATCGGGATGTTCATCGCGGCGCCGTTCATCGCACTGGCCTATGTCGTCACCTTCCCCTTCATCGGTCTCGGCTTGTTGATGTGGATGGCAGGCAAGGCCGCGGTCGCGCGGATCAAATCCTAAATGCACATGGTAACTGCCGTCCCCGCGGACGGGCGATGGCTGAGGCCGGGGAATTTCCCCGGCCTTTTTTGTCGGGCGCCGGTGTATAGCAAAAATATGCGCCGGGAAAATCTAGCAAGTCATTGTAAATACTAGATAATAATCGACGCCGCCGCTGATCTGTATAAGAAAATCATACCTCAACGCTGCCGCCGCGATCCCATCGGCGCCGGAAATATGAGCTAAGTATCTGAAATAATTTAATTAATTCTGCGCGGCCAAGCGCTGGCACGGCCCTTGCGATGTAGAGACCGAGAAAAAGAACCGAACACAAGAGCCTCGATGACCGAGGCAAAAAAATAGGAGCTAGCCATGACAGCCGTCCGCAAAATCCTCATCAACGAAGAACCCGAATTCGCCGCCAACGTCGCCCGGGCACCCAAGCTCTACGTCGTGACGACCAATGCGCCGGCGGCAGCAGCAGCCCCGGAAGCAGCGGGCAACAACACCCTGGTGAACGTCCTCCTGTTCTTCGCCGCGCCTTTCATCGGCTTGGCCTACATCGTCGCACTTCCGCTCGTCGGCCTCGGCGTTCTGGCGGTGCTGGCCGTGCGCGCAGCGGCCAAGTTCGCAGCGGTCAAGACCGCCGGCCGCGTGCTGAAGAATGTCGCGCTGGTCGTCGCCGCGCCGGTGCTCGGATTGGCCTACGTCGTTTTCTTCCCGTTCATCGGATTGGCCGCGCTGGCTTATGTGGGCGGCCGGGCTCTGGTTGGCCGCGGGGCGTGAGATAGATCAATGAAAACTTCGCCGCTATGCGGCAGAAGACGACAAAGATACGATAATCGTCCGGGGGTTGAAAATCCCCGGATGACTTTAAAGTCGAGGGTGCTAAGGGGGCAAAAATGGATAGTTACGGCACCCTACGAAAATTCCCGCGCGCGCTACTGGGCAATAGCCTTGCCATCGCGACCATCGCCGCAGCGCTTTTTCTAATCCCCGCGACCACGGTGCCGGCATTTGCGGCCGACGAAGCGCCCCCGGCGGCGGATCAACAATGTCTCGGCTGTCACGGCAGCGCCGGCATGGAAAAGAAGCTCGGGGACGGAACAAGCCTGCAGCTGCATGTGCAGGCCGATTTGTTCGCCAAGTCGGTCCACCGCGCCAATGGTTGTCAGAGCTGTCACTCCGACATCGATCTGACCGCGCATCCGCCCAGCAAAAAGGACATCAAGAGCGCGCGCAGCTATTCGGTCGCTGCGACCGAAGTCTGCAAGGGCTGCCATACCGACAAGTTCGAGCAATGGGACAGCAGCATTCACGCCGCGCTGGTCCGCAGCGGCAATCCGGCCGCGCCCATATGCACCGACTGTCATAATCCGCATGCGGTCATCAAGGATGCGGCGACAAAGCTCGACCAGGTTCCCTGCCAGAATTGTCACAAAGAGATATTCACGGCCTATCTCGGCAGCATGCACGCGAATGCGCGGCGCAATTCCGCCGAGAGTTATGCGCCGATCTGCTCGGGTTGCCACAGCGCCCACGACGTCAAGCCCACGTCGCTCGGCGAGGGCCCGAAGGCGGCCTGTGTCGGCTGTCACGCCGGCGTGCTGGAAGCGCACCAGAAATGGCTTCCCAATGCAGCCCTTCACTTCGAGGTGGTGTCCTGTCCGGTCTGTCACGCACCGGGCGCGCAACGCAAAGTCGATCTGATGCTGATCGACAGCAAGGCCAAGCCGCGCGGGACCGAGCAAATCGGCGTGCCCTTGTTCGAAGCCAGCGCCAACTCAGACAGCAAGGGCATCGACGCCCAGACGCTGTGGAATTTGATGCAAACGCTCAATAGCGGCGGCGTTGCCGCCAACAAAACCGTCGTGCGCGGCCGCCTGACCGTTCGCACCGGTCCGCAGGCGCACCAACTCACTGATAAGAGCAAGGCGCTCAGCGACTGCCGGACCTGTCATCGCGAGGGCTCCGAGGCCTTCCAGAGCGTGACTATTTCACTGGTCGGGCCGGATGGCCGACGCGTAGGCTACGGCGCTAATGCCGACGTCCTGAACTCAGTGATCTCGCTCGATTCGGTCAGCGGATTCTATGCAATCGGCGGCACCAGGATCAAATTGCTGGACATCCTGCTGATCCTGGCAATCCTCGGAGGTGTTGGCATCGCCGTCGGGCACGTGACTTTGGGATGGCTTTTCAGGCGCTACGGTTTATTCCAGCCGAACAACGGCGGGCACGGCAATCCACCGGCCGGCGGCGATAGTCCGAAGGCGGAATGACGGCGCACAGGCGCTAAAAGGAACCGCAATATGCAAAGGCTCTACATCCACCCCATTCCGGTCAGGATATGGCACTGGACCAATGCGGTCGGTTTCGTGCTGATGATTCTCAGCGGCATGCAGATCCGCTATGTCGGGCTCATCGATGTGGTGTCGTTCCGCGCCGCCGTCACCGTGCACAATTTTGTCGGCTTCGTGCTGATCGCCAATTTTTTCGTATGGTTCTTCTTCTATATCTTTTCCGATCGGATCAGGGCCTATCATTCTGAACTCAATCCGCGGAAGCATTTCATCGGCAGTTTCAGGCAGATCTACTATTACGCCTTCGGCATCTTCAAAGGCGAGCCCAATCCCTTTCAGGTCAGCATCTATCGTAAGTTCAATCCGCTGCAGAGCATGATCTACCAGATCATCATGATGCTGCTTGTCCCCGTTCAGTTCTATACCGGCATCCTGATGTGGGACGTGAAACGTTTCTCCGCTCAGGTCAATTTCTTTGGCGGCGTGCGCGTCATCGATACCGTCCATGTTCTGATCTTCATCGCCCTCGTCTTCTACCTGCTGGTCCACGTCTATCTCGGCACCCTGGGCCACACCCGAACGGCGCATTTCAAGGCCATGATGACCGGCTATGAAGACATGGAAGAAGAACCCGCCGCGGAGCCAAAGCCGTCAAGCGGCACCCATTCCACCTGATCGGATAAATTAGGCGCCGCAGCCGGCGAGCGGACGCAACCGGGAAATCGCCACTTACGACAGGTCCGAAACTTCGGTGGCGTCGCCGTCGTGTTCGGTGTCGCGCACCCGGATCATGTATTTTTTCATCAAGGCCTGGAAGTTCGGGCGCTGCATTCCGGTGCTCTCGGCGCTCTTGGTCACGTTCCATTCGTTGCGTTTGAGCGCCTCGATCACGAACTGCTTCTCGATTTCCTCGACCGACTTCTCGCGCGCGGCCTTCTTGACCCGCTTGAGTTCGTCGCCGGTTCGCGGCACAGCCAGGTCGGCCTGCGCCTGCGACGGATCGAGAATGTTGACAAGGTGGGCCTGGCGGATGACGTTGTCGCTGGTCAGGATTGCCGCCCGGTGCATGGCATTTTCGAGTTCGCGCACATTACCCGGCCAGCCGTAATTGACGAGCGCGCTCATCGCGCCTTCGGAAATGGCAGTAATTTTTTTCCCCAGCTCCGCGCCGAACACTTTGAGGAAATGGTAGGCGAGCGCTGGAACGTCATCCTTTCGTTCCCGTAGCGCAGGGGCGTGGATTGGGAAAATATTGATCCGGTAATAGAGATCGTCACGGAAAGTGCCGGCGGCCACCATGGCCTTGAGGTCCTTGTTGGTGGCGGTGACTAACCGAAAATTGGCGATCAGCGTTCGGGTGTCACCGACCGACCTGAATTCCCGTTCCTGCAGGACGCGCAGCAGCTTGGCCTGGATTGACATGGAAATATTGCCGATCTCGTCGAGAAAAAGCGTGCCGCTGCCGGCGACTTCGAACATGCCTTTCTTGTTCACGACCGCACTGGTGAAGGCGCCTTTGACGTGACCGAACAATTCACTTTCCAGCAGGTTTTCGCTCAAAGCGTTGCAGTCCACCGGAACAAACGGCTTGTCCTTGCGCAAGCTGTTGTAATGAATCGCGCGGGCGATCAGCTCTTTGCCGGTACCACTTTCGCCAGTGATCAAGACAGTCGTACTGGTGGGTGCACATTGCGCGACCAGGCGGTAGACGGCCTGCATTTGCGGACTCGATCCGACGATGTTTTCAAAACGATATTTCGAGCTGACCTCGCTCTTGAGGGTGAGGTTTTCCTGCAGCAGCTGGCGCCTCTCGAGCGCGCGCTGCACCACCAGTTTCAGTTCGTCCGGCTCGAATGGCTTGGAAATGTAATCGAAAGCGCCGAGCTTCATCGCCTGGACCGCCGTATCGATCTGCGACAGGCCAGTGACCATAATGACGTCCACGTCGGGATGCGTCTCCTTGACCCGGCGCAGCACTTCGAGGCCGTCCATGTTGGGCATCATGACATCAAGGATCATCACGTCGTAAGGATTTTCTTCGACTTTGCGCAGCGCCTCGCGACCGTCCTGCACGGCTTCGACCTGGAATTCGTCGCCGGCGAGAATGCGCAGACAGCTTTTTATGACGATCTCCTCGTCGTCGACGACCAGAATTCGGGCGCTCATTGAACGCTCCCGCTGACTTTGCTCTCGAGTTCGGCTGCCGGCGGATTCAGCGGCAGAAAGACGCGAAACGTCGATCCCGCCCCCACCTTGCTCTCCACTTCGATGCGACCGCCATGAGCCGCGACAATTCCGTGACTGACCGAAAGCCCCAATCCGGTTCCCTTACCCACGTCCTTCGAGGTGAAAAACGGATCGAATATGCGCTGCAGGTTCTGTTCCGAAATACCGCAGCCGGTATCGACAATCGATATTACCACCATAGGCGCGGTCTCAACAGCCTGCGCGGGTGCCCGTGGATCCGTTGAGCGGTAGGTTTTGACGGCGATGCTTCCCTTCTCCTCAACGGCATGTTGGGCGTTGACAAGTATGTTCATAGTCACCTGCTTGATCTGATCGGCATCGATCCAAATTGGCGGCAGCGTCCGGTCAAGGTCCACGGCAATCGCGATGTCGCGCAAATGCGCGGGCCGCTCGACGATGCGCACTGTGTCCTCGATGACCAAATTAAGATCGGTGAATTTCTTCTCCGGCTGCTTTTCACGGGCAAAATCGAGCAACCGCTTGATGATCGCCGCGCATCGCTTGGTTTCGCGGATCACCAGGTCCAAGTCCTCCGCGTCCTGGCTGTTGTCTGGCATTTTCTTCCGCAACAGATGCGAGAAAGTCAGGATGCCGGTCAGCGGATTGTTCAATTCGTGGGCCACGCCCGAGGCCAGCAGCCCCACCGAGGCTAGCTTCTCTCCGCGCATGGTCTCCGCCTGAGCGCGGCGCAGATCATTTGTCCGTCTCTCCACTTTCTGCTCAAGCGTATGCCCCCATTCGCGCAACTGCGCCCGCGAATTGCGCAAGGCGTCGGTCATGCCGTTGAATAATCCGGCAAGCCTACCAAATTCGTCGGCGCTGCGCACCGGGATCGGCTGATCCAGGTTTCCGTCGGAAAGTCGCTGTGCGCCGCTTTCGAGGTCGCGCAGCGGCAAGTAGACCAGACGGTGCACGAAGAAGCCGACCGACAACGACGCGATCACAATGAACGTCAAAGAAACGCCGGCGATTCCGAGCGTGCCGGTGTTCAGTTTTCGATCGATCTCGTCGAGCGAATAGACAATGTCGAGGACGCCAAGGACGGACGTCTCCTTCGAGTGCTGATGACAGGCGGCATTGTAGCAAGACGGCTCGTTTCGGATGACCCCCATGCTACCGAGCAACGACTCGCCATGCGAGCCTGTGAACGTCCAGGTTCGCGCGCTCCTGGGAACTTGTTCGAGCGGGCGCTCGCTCTGATGGCAATGCGAGCAGGCCTCGGCGTTCCGGTCCACCGTCTGACCAATTTCAGGCGCGTAAGTCGAATGGGTGATCTTTCCCTCTTTACTCAGGATTCTGATCCGATCGATTTTGTCCTGATTGGCCACATCGTGGATAATCCGGTCGACATAGGTCGGCTGGTTCTGCAGCATCGCAAAGCGGGTGCTCTTGCTGATCACGTCGGAGAGTTGGATGACGTTATCGGATACCTTATCGAGGAGTTCCTTGTGCAAGAACCAGGCGACCAGCACGGTGAAAAAAAGCATCGCCGCCGACAGCGCGAGCGTGAGGTAAAGCACGACCTTGAACTTCAGGGTTTTCGGCTGCATGAATGCCGTCACTTCCGTTCAGCGCCGGAAAGGGCCGCAACCTCTCGTCAGCGGCAGATCACCGCCGGAAGCCCCCACGCGCCTAAAATCAACCGAATGACAGTCTAGCCGTTGCCGCAGCGCGGCAATTGATACGTATCAAACGGCAAGTTTCGAAACCGGCGCGGAGGAAGATAGAATTGATATATTGCAAACGCCAAATGCCGGCGCCGGGCAATCCCGGCGCCTCGCAATGGGACCTTCACCGACCTACAAATTCAGGGCGGGGTTGAACGCCGAGTTATTTCTTCTCGGTCTCCTTGTACTTCTTGCCGTAGTCATTGAGCGCTGGCGGCGCCGTGTGACATTTTGCGCATGGCTGGCTGGTCTTTTGCGCGATTGCCGGCGTCGCCATCGTCCGTCCCGATACGGCTATGATCATTGCGGCTGCCATCAATATTGCTGTCGCCGGTTTAGCGGCCCCGGCAATCATCAGTTTTGGATTTCGCATTGTCGAACCTCCTGACTATTGCGCCGATGCATCCGACATTCCCCAGATGAACTCTGGAACGGCGTCGCGGTAGCCAATAATGTGACGCCAAAATGTCGTTCGACATAACCAGAGCCGTTTTTCGTTGTCTTTGATATTCGTCAAAGGCAATGACGGAGCGTTTGCGGGTTCACGTCTAGCGTTTCATCTGCGTGGCCTACCCGCGAAGAAGCCGCTTGTGCTGACTATGGCTACGCTCTGTTCAGGCCTTTATTGTCGCCGCCGGAGCAAGAATGCATCGGCTCGCCGGGCCAAAAGTACATCAGTGGCGCTGGCAAGAAGCCCCCCCGCACTGGGGCCTTTTTCTTCGAACATCAACTCGGGTGGGGCTATCCGCCGGCGATCTGGGGACCATTCGAACGAGCGAATTTTGGTCCCTTGGACATCATTGCTGCCGAGCCAAAAGATCTAAGGTCGCGAAGCAAACGATCGCCATTCTCTCTTGGTAGGATATTGTGGATATAATAGAAATTCGCCAACGCTTGCGGGCACCTGAAAAAGGAACCATGGCCCGCTTTCGAGCGCTCCATGGGTTCCTCACCGGTCGCGCTTTAGACCGATTCAGCGCAAAAAACGGGCGACTACCTGCGCGGGTTTAGAGGATAGGGAGAATCATCCGGTGAATAAGCGCCCAAGAATGACCTCTCCATTGCTAAGCGCATCAACGGCTTAGCGCGCCGATTAACACCCGCCAGGCGCGGGCGTCACGTCTCCGACTTGAGCCGACAACCGAATTCAAAATTCGTACAAACGCGCCACAGTGACTTAGCCTCGGCAAAGAAGGAAGCCGACCTGGCGGCCTCCCTCTCTGCCTTCGGGCCAATTATTTCATTGCCTCATAAACCGCGTGCGTCCAGGCACCCACCGGCTTCTTGGTAATGACGGGATCTGACTTGCCGCTCATCAGGATTGAAACCGTCTGATCGTAATCCTTCGGGTCGAGTTTGCCATCGCCGCTGGCGAGCAGTTTGCCGACTTCGCCCATCATGCGCTTCTGGTCTTTTTCGGTCTTCGCGCCGGTCGTGTCGCCAGCGAGGATGATCTTCACCGCCTCATCCGGATGCGCCTTGGCGTAGTCCCAGCCCTTCATCGACGCCTTGACGAATTTCGCCATTTTGGCGACGAAAGCCGGGTCCTTGAGCTTCGGCTCCATGGCATAGAGACCGTCTTCCATCGTCGCGACACCTTCGGTCTCATATTTGAAGACGACGAGATCGCTTGGCTTGAAACCGCCGTCGACGATCTGCCAATACTCATTGTAGGTCATCGCCGACACACAATCGGCCTGCTTCTGCAGGATAGGATCGACGTTGAAGCCCTGCTTGATGATCTTTACGCCATCCTTGCTCCCGTCGGTTTTGAAGCCGAGCTTCGACATCCACGACAGGAACGGATATTCGTTGCCGCCGTACCAGATGCCGACGGTCTTGCCCTTGAGATCGGTCGGCTTGGTGATGCCGGTGTCTTTGCGGCAGACGACCTCGAGGCCGGAATGCTTGAAGGTCTGCGAGATGTTGACAAGCGGTACGCCCTTTTCGCGCGAGGCCAGCGCCGAGGGCATCCAATCGACCACCACGTCGGCGCCGCCACCGGCAATCACCTGCGGCGGAGCCACGTCTGGACCGCCCGGGTTGATGGTCACGTCGAGACCGGCGTCCTTGTAGAAGCCCTTCTCCTTGGCGACGAAATAGCCGGCGAACTGGGCCTGCGCGACCCATTTCAATTGGATCGTCACCTTGTCGGCGGCTTGGGCACTGGTAAGCGAAAGTCCGAAGGCCACGCTCGTTGCTAGCATCGTTATCTTTTTCATGTGTCCATACTCCACGAACCGCCGAGTCAGGTCCGATATGACGGATGCCAGAAGGTCGTCGCACGCTCGGCGAGCGCGACAATTCCGTAGAAAGCCATGCCGGCGATCGCCGCCAGCGTTATCTCCGCCCACACGACGTCAAGCGCCATGCGGCCGGCTTCGATCGAGATTCGAAAGCCGATGCCTTGCGTCGGTGTGCCGAAGAATTCCGCGACAATCGCCCCGATGAAGGCGAGCGTCGAATTTATTTTCAGTGCGTTGAAGATGAACGGCATTGCCGCCGGCAAATACAATTTGCCGAGCGTCTGCGCGTGCCCCGCGCCATAGGAGCGCATCAGGTCGCGCTCGATGTGTCCGGCCGCGGCAAGGCCGGCGAGGGTGTTCACCAGCATCGGGAAAAACGTGATGATGGCGACCACGGCGGCTTTCGACGGCCAGTCGAAGCCAAACCACATCACCATGATCGGCGCGATGCCGACAATCGGCAACGCGGAAACGAAATTTCCGATCGGCAGCAGGCCCTGCCCGAGAAAACGGTAGCGATGCGCGATGAGCGCGACCATAAAGCCAGCCCCGCAGCCGATGACATAGCCGGTGAGCATGCCGAGGATGAAAGTCTGCACGAAGTCGGCCCACAGCATCGGCAACGAATGCACAAAGCGCACAGCGGTCGCGCCCGGCGACGGCATCAGAACGGCGGGCACGCCGAAGCCGCGCACGGCGACTTCCCAAAGATAGATGACCATGGCGCCGAACAGCAGCGGAATGGCAAGATTGACCGTGCGGGCAACCGCGTTGTCGCGCGGGCGAAGATTGGCAAGCCGGGTGACGCACAGCCCCGCCGCGAGCCAGGTCGCCAGCACCGGTAGCCAGAAGCCAAAGGCCGCGTTGCCGGCAATGGCTGGATCGCCAAGCAAGTCTAGGCTCATGGCGCAACCGATAACGACGCCGGCGAAGCCGGCCGCGATCGACCAGACCGGCGGCAGCAAACCAGCGGCGGCAAAGAGCGCAGCGGCGGCGAGAGTGGCCGTGAGGGGTAGTGGACGGCCATAAAGCGCCATCGCCGGTTCGCTCGACAACGGCAATCCGATAGCCGCCAACATCCCAATCACGGCGATTGCCAAAGCGCCTGCGAACTGACGTTCGGTCATGACCGCGCCCCCATGGCGCGCGCCGCCGCGCGCTCGGTAAGGCCGACCAAGGCAATCAGGCCTGCCGCTAGCATCGAGGCGGCCAGCAGCGCTGCCCAGAGCTGGATGGTCTGCCCGTAATAGGAACCCGCCAGCAGGCGGGCGCCGATGCCGGCCTGCCCGCCGGTCGGCAATTCAGCGACGATGGCGCCGATCAGCGAAATCGTGATCGCGACCTTGAGGCTGGCGAACAGCAGTGGAACCGCCGACGGCCAACGCAGCTTCCAGAATACCTGCGACGGCGTTGCCGACCAGGTCCGCATCAGGTCGCGCTGGATCGGATCGGGCGAACTCAGGCCTTTGACCATCCCGATGGTCACCGGAAAGAAACACAGATAGGCCGAGATCAGCGCCTTCGGGAAAAGCCCATGAACACCGATGGCGCCGAGCACCACGATGAAGATCGGCGCCAGCGCCAGGATTGGCACCATCTGCGAGCATATGATCCAGGGCAGCAGGCTTTTCTCCAGCGTCCGAAACTGCACGATCAGGATCGCCAGGAAGATGCCGAACACCGCGCCCATGACAAAGCCGAGGAACGTCGCCGAGAGCGTGACGGCGCTGTGATAAATCAGGCTGCGCGGCGAGTTCGGCGGATAGCCAAAAATATCGTCGGCGAAAGTCGCGACGATCTGATGTGGCGCCGCCAGCAAAGGCCGTTCCGCCGTCATGGTCCCAGCGATCAACTCGGCGGTCGTGTATTTCGTCTCCTCGCGCTCGAAACCGTCGCGCACCAATTTCATGTTCATCAGGACGGCGCCGACGTACCAGATCGCCAGCAAAGCCAACACCACCGCCAACACCGGCATCTGCCGTTTGACGGCCGGATGCCGCCACGGCGCGGTGGAAGGAGTGAGGGCTACAGCGCTATTCGTCATAGGAATGACCGGCGCGCAAACCATTGCGCACACGCTGGGCGATCTTGATGAATTCCGGCGTCTCGCGGATTTCCAGCGTGCGGTCGCGAGGGAATTCGCAGTCGATGATATCGATGATGCGGCCCGGCCGCGGCGACATCACCACAATCTTGGTGGAGAGGAACACCGCCTCTGGAATCGAATGCGTGACAAAGACCACCGTCTTGTTGGTCTTGTCCCAGAGCCGCAGCAATTGCTCGTTGAGATGGTCGCGCACGATTTCGTCGAGTGCGCCGAACGGCTCATCCATCAGCAGCAACGCCGGATCGAACGACAATGCGCGGGCGATCGATGCGCGCTGCTGCATGCCGCCGGAAAGCTGCCAAGGAAACTTGCGCTCGAAGCCCGAGAGATTGACCAAGGCCAGATACCGCTTGGCACGCTCGCGCCGTTCGCTATCGGAAAAACCCATGACCTCAAGCGGCAGCATCACGTTCTTCTCGATCGTCCGCCACGGATAGAGCGCCGGCGCCTGGAACACGTAGCCGTAGGCGCGCTCCAGCCGCGCTTCGCCGGCAGTTACCCCGTTGACCAGGAGCGTGCCCGAGGTCGGCTGCTCAAGATCGGCGATTAGGCGCAACAACGTGGTCTTGCCGCAGCCGGAAGGCCCGATGAAGGAAACGAACTCACCTTCGGCGATCTGCAGTTGCACGTTCGCGAGCGCGTTGACCTTGCCGTCGGCGGTCTCGAAAGTCAGCGAAACATCGCGCACATCGACGGCCAGGCGGCGGACGGCGGGGTCGGCTTTAACGTCAGTCACTTTGTCCGCCATTGGCTGCATTGGATCGACCACATGCAAATGCCTTGCCGGACGGCCGCGCGCGCGAGCAGCAGCGGTTTCGCCAGGAGGCATCCATTGTGGCACGCCACGAGCCATTGCGGAATATTCGCAAGTTTCGGTCGAGATAGCGCGCCCAATGTTTGTTCATAGGGCGGGTAAAATAGGCATGGCCGGCCATCGGCAGGCGAAATGCCGCTATCGATTTTTCCGATGCGGTCAGCGCGCACGATTTTTGCTTAAAGATCGCGGAGGCCCTCATCGTTTTGCCCTCCCCGTTCCGTCTATTTCGTGGTTCCTTTCCATCCATGAAGCCCGCGCCGCTCAAATACATGGCCGCCACCTCGCTCGATCACGCCTTGCGGCTGAAGGCGGACTACGGCGGCGAGGCAAGCTTTCTGGCCGGCGGCCAGAGCCTGATCCCGACCATGAATTTTCGTCTGGCGCAGCCGGCCGTGCTGATCGACATCAACCAGCTGAGCGATCTGGCGGGCATCGCGCGCGACGGCCAGACGATCCACATCGGCGCAATGACGCGCTATCGCGCGCTGGAGCGCGATCCCCTCCTTGCCGACGCATTGCCGCTGATGACCGAAGCGCTACCGCATATCGCGCATCCGCAAATCCGCAATCGCGGCACACTCGGCGGCAACCTCGCGCATGCCGATCCGGCTTCCGAAATGCCGGCCATCGTCGTGGCGTTGGGCGGGCGCTTGCGCGCGCGGTCGGCTGCGGCCGAGCGCTGGATTGAGGCGCGCGATTTCTTCGTGGGGCCGCTGACCACCGCGCTGCACGATGACGAGATGCTGGTCGAGATCGAATTGCCGGCGCCGGTGCCGCGAAGCGGCTCTTGCTTTATGGAGGTAGCGCGCCGGCGCGGCGACTTCGCCATGGTCGGCATTGCGCTCATGCTGACGCTCGGCAAGAACGGTGATTGCAGTAGCATCCGCATCGCGCTCTGCGGCGCCGGTGAGACGCCCGTCGATGCCAGCGACGCCGCCAGCGGGCTGATCGGACAGCCCATTGACGGCGAAGCGATAGGCGACGTGGCGGCTTCAGTGCAACAGTCGATCGATCCGCCCGGCAACATGCAGGCCAGCAAGGAGTTCCAACGCCATCTCGCCGGCGTATTGGTCAAGCGCGCGCTACGCGCCGCATGGGAGCGTGCGACGCATGGATAGCGAGAAGCACGACATCGTCGTCACCGTCAACGGCATGCGCTACCTGCGGCAGGCCGAGGCGCGCATGTTGCTCAGCGATTTTATCCGCCACGAATTGCTATTGGCCGGCACCCATGTCGGTTGCGAGCACGGCGTCTGCGGCGCCTGCACCATCCTGTTCGACGGGCACCCGGTGCGGGCCTGTTTGATGCTGGCGCCGCAAGCCAACGGCCACGAGATTACAACCGTCGAAGGCCTCGCGCCCTCCCCCGACCAATTGCATCCGCTGCAACAGGCGATGCATGACAAGCACGGGCTGCAATGCGGCTATTGCACGCCCGGCATTTTGATGACCATGACCGCGTTCCTGGCGGAACATCCCGTCCCGGACGAGGCGCAAGTGCGCGAGGCGCTGTCCGGCAATCTCTGCCGCTGCACCGGCTATCAGCACATTGTCGACGCCGTGCTGGAGGCCGCCGAAAAAATGCGGGACGTCAAATGACCACCCGTTATTTCGGCGCCCCGATCAAACGCAACGAGGACAAGCGGCTGCTCACCGGGCAGGCTTTGTTCGTCGACGACGTCGAACTGCCCGGGATGCTGCACGCCGCATTCCTGCGCAGCCAGAATGCTCATGGCCGGATCAAAAGCATCGACGTGTCGACGGCCCGCGCCCGCAAAGGCGTGGTCGCGGTCTATACCGCCACCGATCTTGGCTATTACTGGCAACCCGGCCCGCTGCTGGTGCCGCCGCCGCCGATCGCCGGCATCGTCTTCAACCAGCGCACCCAGGTGCCACTGGCCAAGGACAAAGTACGCCATGTCGGCGAGCCAATCGCGATCGTGATCGCCGAAAGCCGCTACATCGCCGAAGACGCGCTCGCCGATATCATGATCGACATGGAGCCCCTGCCGGCTGTCGTCGACCTCGAAAAGGCTCTCGCGGCCGGCTCGGCGACGGTGCACGACGACTTGCGCTCGAACGTCGCCGCCCATGTGCGGCAGACCAAGGGCAACTACGCGCAAGCCGCGGCGAAGGCACACTGCATCATCAAGCGGCGGTTTCTTTACGATCACGGCATGTCGTCGCCGATGGAAACCCGCGGCGTGGTGGCGCAATGGGACGCGCGCGCCGGCCAGCTCACCGTCTGGGATACGACGCAGGCGCCGGTGTTCGTGCGCAACGGACTCGCCGGCATGCTGAGCTTGAGCGAGCGGCAGGTGCGCGTCATCGCGCCTTTCGTCGGCGGCGGCTTCGGCCCGAAGATCATGATGTTCTATCCGGAAGAAGTGCTGCTGCCGTGGGCCGCGATCAAGCTCAACCGGCCGGTCAAATGGATCGAGGACCGGCTCGAGCATTTCTTCGCCACCACCCACGAGCGCAGCCAGATTCACGACGCCGAGATCGCGCTTTCGAGCGACGGCAGGATCGTCGGCGTCAAGGACGTGTTCCTGCACGATACCGGCGCCTACGACCCTTATGGACTGACGGTGCCGATCAACAGCCAATGCACGCTGCTTGGCCCCTATGTAGTGCCGCATTACGATTCAATCTTCACCGCCGTCTTCACCAATCTGCCGATCGTCACGCCCTATCGCGGCGCGGGGCGCCAGCACGGCGTCTTCGTCATCGAGCGGCTGCTGGATTTTGCCGCGCGCGAACTTGGGCTCGACCGCGCCGAAATCCGCCGCCGCAATCTGATCCCGCCGGACGCGTTCCCCTACAACAACGAGATCATCTACCAGGACTTCGCCCCGCTCTCCTATGACAGCGGCAATTACGAGCCCGTGCTGGACAAGGCGCTGGCGCTGATCGGCTACAAGGACTTCATCGCCAGCGAGCAGCCGAAGCTGCGGGCGCAAGGCCGCCACGTCGGCGTCGCCATTGCCTGCTACGTCGAAGGTACCGGCATCGGCCCCTATGAGGGCGCCAAGGTGCAGGTGCAGGCCAACGGCAAAGTGAGCGTCGCCACCGGCATCGGCACCCAAGGCCAGGGGCATTTCACCGTGTTCGCGCAAATCGCCGCGGACCAGGTCGGCGTCGATGTGCGCAATGTCGATGTGGTGACCGGCGATACCGACCAGTTCTATTGGGGCGCGGGCACCTTCGCCAGCCGCGGCGCCGTGGTCGCCGGCAACGCCGTCAACGAGGCTTCCAAAGTGGTACGGCAGAAGATTCTCAAGCTCGCCGCCGAGCACTTCGAATGCGCCGAGGACGATCTGGAGATTGCGAATGGCGAAGTCTCAATTGTCGGCGTGCCGGGCCAATTTATTCGTCTCGGCGAACTCGCCATGCGCGCTAATCCGATGCGCGGTGCGGTCAAGCCCGGCACCGAACCGGGGCTGGAGTCGACGCAATACTTCGGCCCGCCCAGCGGCGCGACCGCCAACGGCGTGCACGCCATGATCGTCGAGGTCGATCCCGATACGCTGATGCTGCAGGTTTTGAAATATGTCGTGGTGCATGACTGCGGCACGGTGATCAATCCGCTGATCCTCGCCGGGCAGATCCATGGCGGCGTGGCGCAGGGTATCGGCAACGCGTTCTATGAGAAACTGGTGTTCGACGACGAAGGGCAGTTGCTCAACGCCTCGCTCACCGATTACCTGTTGCCGACCTCGCTCGACGTGCCGCGCATGGAGCTGGCGCATACGGTGACGCCCTCGCCGCTCAATCCGATGGGCATCAAGGGTGCGGGCGAAGCCGGCGCAATTCCGGTTGGGCCTCTATTCGCACAGGCGATCGAGGACGCGCTCGGGCTTGCGGCTCAGAATGTCGAACTTTGCGAAATTCCGCTCAGCCCCAATCGGCTTTGGGAGCTAGTCGGAAAGGCGCACAGTAAATCATGATCCTGGTCACCGGCGCGGCCGGAAAAACCGGCAAAGCCATCGTCAAGGCGATGGTGGCGCGCGGGCAAGCCGTCCATGCCTTCGTGCACCGCGAGGTGCATCGCTCGGCGCTGATGGCGCTCGGCGCAACCACGGTGAGCGTCGGCACGCTCGACGATGTGGCGGCGATCGCGCTCGCCGCGCAGGGTGCCCGCGCGGTCTATCACATCTGCCCGAACGTCAGCCCGCTCGAACTGCCCTTCGCCCGCGCGGTCGCAGACGGCGTCGCACGCGCCGGCGTGAAGCGCTTCATCTTTCACTCGGTGCTGCATCCGCAGATCGAAGCCATGCCACATCACTGGCAGAAAATGCGGGTTGAGGAGATGCTGTTTGCCAGAGGCCTCGATGTCACCGTGCTGCAGCCGACCGCCTATATGCAGAACATCCTCACCGGCTGGCAGACCATCGTAACGCAAGGCGTCTATTCCGTGCCCTATCCGGCTTCGACGCGCATCAGCCTGATCGATCTCGACGATGTCGCCGAGGTGGCCGCGCTGGTGACCCCTGACGATGCCCATATCGGCGCCAGCTACGAGCTGGCCGGCACCGCTCCGCTGTCGCAGACCGAGGTGGCGAACACGCTAAGCGCCGCCTTGGGTAAGCCGGTGCGCTTCGAATCGGAATCACCCGACGCCTGGGCGGCGCGCGCCCGCGCCGCCGGCATGGACGAGTACCGGCGCAACACGCTGGAGAAGATGTTTCGCTACTACGAGGAGCACGGCCTGGTGGGCAATCCGACCGTGCTCACAGCGCTGCTCGGTCGCGAGCCTACGACGCCGGCCGATTTCGCCAAACGCAATATGCGGTAATCGCTGAGCATCTTGGGGCGCACGTTGGACGATCTTTAGGCATAAGTCGCTGCAAGGCGTGACTTCAGGTAATCAGCAGCTATGATGGCGGGATATTTCGATGGGAGCACATCGGTGCTGCACCCCGGCAAACACTCGACGACCGTCTCGGGATTTGGATCGAGGAAGAAGGCGATCGAGTAACGGTCGCGGCCCGCAGGATTGGTCACACGGTGCGGCGTGGACAGATAGATGTCGTTGCTCCAACGCATCAAGCAATCACCTATATTACACACGAAGGCGCCGGGGATTGGCGGCGCACTGACCCAGGTGCCGTCACGGTGCCGGACTTCCAGGCCGCCGGCGTCGTCTGTGAGCAATAAAGTGAGACTGCCATAGTCTGTGTGCTCTCCGGCACCGACGCTGGAGGCCGCCCCCACGGGTCGTGGCGGATAATGCAGCAACCTCAGAGTCGCCATTGGTCTGTCGAACTTGTCGGCAAAGAAGGTTGGCGACAGACCCAGATCGGCCGCGATCGCCAAATGAATATCGCGGCCCAACCGCCAGGTAGCGTTGAAATAGTCCAGCATCGTGTCGCGGAATAGCGGCATCGCTGCCGGCCACAAATTGACGCCACGGAATGGCTTATTGTTCAGCACCTCGGGATCATTGCGATCGAGGTCTAGGCCGACGTTGAAGGCCTCTTTTAGATCGGCGTGTTTGCTATCGAGCCGCTCCGATGCAAGGCCGGCGTAGCCCCGATTATGCTTAGACTTGGCGATCGAAAGCTCGTTCTTGAGGTCGACCGGCAGCGCGAAAAACCCTTTCGAGATCGAAAACACTCGGTCGATCAATTCCTGCGGGACGCCGTGATTACGGACATAGAAGAAGCCAACCTCGCGGCACGCTGTGCCGATATTTTTGGCAATTCGCTCGATAGCGACCGGATCGCTATCCCGCAAGCCACCTAAATCGATTACGTCCAGCATCGCAGAACTCCGGCCTTCTAGTGCAAACGCCCTGATTCTACTGATCTGCAATAAACAGGCCGCCCGGCCGAGAGTGGCACGGCACTTGCTCGTTCGACCTCCGGGAATTGTATACAATAGGAGGTTTGGGTGATTGGCTCTCTGAATTTGAACCGTCGGCGTTTCTTGCAAGGCACGGCAGCCGCGGCGGTTGCCGGGACTGCCGGCATCAGGCTCGCGCAAGCGGCCGACGTTACGATCGGCATCGTTTATGTCGGCCCCCGTGACGACTACGGCTGGAACCAGGCTCACGCCGTCGCCGCCAAGGCGCTGAAGGGCGTGTCCGGCGTCAAGGTTGTCGAGGAAGAGAACGTTCCGGAGACCGATGCTTGCGCCAAGACCATGGAATCCATGATCAATCTCGACGGTGCCAAGATCGTACTGGGCACCTCGTTCGGCTACTACTCCCCGTTCATGGTCGACATGGCGAAAAAGTATTCGGCGGTGCAGCTGCGCCACGCCGCGCCGCTCTGGACTCCCAAGGACCCGAAGAACCTCGGCAGCTATTTCGGCTACCTCAACCAGGCTCACTACGTCGACGGTGTCGCGGCGGGCCTATCCACCAAGTCAAACAAGCTCGGCTTTGTCGCCGCTAAGCCGATCGCCTCGGTGCTCAGCAACATCAACTCCTTCATGCTCGGCGCCAAGTCGAGCAACCCGAGCGCCACCGTGCAGGTGATATTCACCGGCGACTGGTCGATGCCGGTCCGCGAGGCCGAAGCCACCAACGCGCTGGTCGATGCCGGCTGTGACGTCATTACCTGCCACGTCGATGGCCCAAAGGTCGTGATCGAGACCGCCGAGAAGCGCGGCGCCAAGACCTGCGGTCATAACGCCTCGCAGGCTCCGCTGGCGCCCAAGGGCTTCATCACCGGTGCGGAATACAAGTGGATCACGATCTACAAGAGCTATGCCGACGATCTCGCCGGCGGCAAAGCACTCCCGAACATGGTCAGCGGCGGCTATGAAGCGGACATGGTGGCGAACAGTCCGTTCGGCGCCGGCTGCACGCCGGAAGGCAAGAAAGCCGCGGAAGCCGCCATCGCCGGTCTCAAGGCCAAGAAGCCAATCTACACCGCCGGCCTGAAGGACAACAAAGGCAAGGTCGTCATGGACAAGACCTATGACAACCTCGATCCCTACCTCGACCAGATGAACTACCTGCTTGAAGGCGTCGTGGGTTCGATCACCTGACCGTTTAGGGTAATCGATGGCCGAGATCGCCAACCATTTGGGTACGCCACCTGCCGCGACGCGTATGAACGATTTGTCCATACGCGTCCGGCGCAGTGCCGAATATGTGGCCATTCCGCTATTTGCATTGGCGGTTTCGGCCGTTCTCTTTTCTCTCTTCTTGCTGGCACTGGGCAAATCGCCTAGCGAGTTCTTCCAACTTGTCATCCGCGGTGGATTCGGCACCGCGTTTTCGCTTCAAAACACGTTGCAACGTTCAGCGCCGTTGATCCTGACGGCGCTGGCCGTTGCCGTGCCGGCGCGCATCGGTCTCGTCATCATCGGCGGCGAAGGCGCGTTGGTCATGGGCGGCTTTGCCGCCGCGGCGCTCGCAATCCCAATGGTCGTCGGTCATTGGCCACCGCTGCTGACGTGGTTCATTATGGCCGTTACGGCGGCGCTGGTCGGCGGCATCTGGATCGGTATCGTCGGCTATCTGCGCCACGCGCGCGGCGTCAATGAAACAATCTCATCGCTGCTGATGACCTATATCGGCATCGCGATCATGAACTTCTTTGTCGAAGGAGCGTTGCGGGACCTGTCCAATCCGAACAAGCCGTCGACCATGCCGCTCGGCGACGCTTACATGCTCGGCAAGATGCCCGGGACCGATGTGCACTGGGGTCTGGCGGTCGGCGTCATCTTGGCGATCATTTTGCAAATCCTGCTGACGCGCACAACGTTCGGCTTCGCCGTCCGCGTCGCCGGTGGCAATGCCCGCGCTGCACTGGCGCAGGGCCTGCCGGTGGGCAAGCTCATCGTCATCTGCTGCATGATCGCCGGCGCGTGTGCGGGCCTCGCCGGCTTCTTTGAGGTCGCTGCCATCCAAGGCCGAGCCAATGCCTCGCTTGTCGCGGGCTATGGCTTCACCGGCATACTTGTGGCGTTCCTGGCGCGGCATAATCCGATTGCCATCATTCCGGTGGCGATCATGTTCGGCGGTATCGTTGCATCCGGCGGATTGATTCAGCGGCGCATGGATCTTCCCGATGCGACGGTTCTCGTCTTACAAGGGCTGACCTTCGTCGTGCTCTTGACGTCGGAGACGCTGTACGGCCGCTTCAAGATATTCCAGCCGCCAACCACGGACGACCGCACATGAGCGACAGCGCCTTTGCGATCGTATTTTTCGCCATCGTCGGCGGTGCTCTGCGCGTCTCGACGCCCTTCATGTTCGTTGCGCTCGGAGAATGCCTCACCGAGAAGTCCGGCCGCGTCAATCTCGGTCTCGAAGGCACTTTGGTGCTCGGCGCGATGACCGCTTACGCCGTCTCCTACCATTCCGGCTATCCGTGGCTGGGTGTATTTGCCGCGGGACTCTCCGGCGCGGTGCTGGGTGCCATGCACGGCTATATCTGCAAGCTGCCAAAGGTGAACGACATCGCCGTCGGCATCGCCATGATGCTATTCGGGACGGGCATCGCCTTTTTTTTCGGCAAGGCCTACATCCAGCCTTCCGCGCCGCGCCTGGAATCATTTTCGCTCGGCGCCTGGACCGGCAATCAGCAAATCGCCACCGCGCTGCAGATCAATCCGTTGCTACTGGTCGGCATCGCGGTCGCCATCTTGATGGCCTGGGCTTTCGCCAACACCAAATGGGGCCTGATCGTGCGCATGGCGGGCGACAGCGCGCCGGCGGCAACCGCGATGGGCGTTTCCGTCGATCTGGTCCGCTTCCTGTCGACCACGTTTGGCGGATTTCTCGCCGGCGTCGGCGGCGCATTTCTGTCTTTGTTCTATCCCGGCTCGTGGAACCAAGGCCTCTCGTCTGGGCAGGGACTAATGGCTGTCGCGCTCGTCATCTTCGCGCGCTGGTCGCCTGTCCGTTGCATCATAGCGGCGCTGCTATTTGGCGCCGCGGGCGCGATCGGACCGGCCCTGCAGTCCGTCGGCATTACCCAGGGCTACTACTTCTTCAACGCAGCGCCTTACATCCTGACACTTCTCATTATGATCGCTTCGGCGGGATCGAAGCGCGCCATGCGCGACGTGCCGGGCGAATTGAGCATCACGAAATAGCGGGGCATGATGGCAACGGTCGCAAGCGATCCCTATCCCTGGCCCTTCGACGGCGATCTCAAGCCCGAGAACACCGCGCTCATCATCATCGACATGCAGACCGACTTCTGCGCGAAAGGCGGCTACGTGGACAAGATGGGTTACGACCTATCTCTCACGCGCGCGCCGATTGAGCCGATCCGGTCGGTGCTCGAAGCGATGCGCGCTAAAGGTTATGGCATAATCCACACACGTGAGGGACACCGGCCCGACCTCACCGACCTGCCCGCCAACAAGCGCTGGCGTTCGCAGCGTATCGGCGCCGGCATCGGCGACCCCGGGCCTTGTGGCAAGATTCTCGTGCGCGGCGAGCCAGGCTGGGAGATCATTCCGGAACTAAAGCCCGCGGCCGGCGAACCCATCATCGACAAACCGGGCAAAGGATCGTTCTGCGCGACCGATCTCGAACTACTGCTGCGCACCAAGGGTTGGCGCAACATCGTGCTCAGCGGGGTCACTACCGACGTCTGCGTCCACACCACCATGCGTGAGGCCAACGATCGCGGCTTCGAATGCCTGCTGCTCGAGGACTGCTGCGCGGCGACCGATCGCGGCAATCATGACGCTGCGATCAAGATGATCAAAATGCAGGGCGGCGTATTCGGCGCGGTGTCGAATTCCAAGGCCTTCGTGGAGAACCTGCCATGAGCGCCGTCGCAGCCATCCCGCTCGTGAAGCCGAAACAGGCGATATCGATCGAAACCGTCGGCATGACCAAGATCTTCGGATCGATGGCAGCTCTGGAAGACGTGTCGTTGAAGATCGAGGCCGGCACGTTCCACGCATTGCTGGGCGAGAACGGCGCCGGCAAGTCGACTCTCGTCAAATGCATCATGGGGTACTACCACGCCAACCGCGGCACCGTGCTGCTCGACGGCGTCGAAGTCGATATCCGAAATCCGCGCGATGCGCGCGCACTCGGCGTCGGCATGGTCTACCAGCATTTCACGCTGGTTCCGTCGCTCACGGGAGCCGAAAACCTCGTGATCAGCCGCGCCGACGCCCCGGCGGTGATCGACTGGAAGAAGGAAATGCGCGGTCTCAACGAATTCCTCGATCATATGCCGTTCCGCGTACCGCTCGACGTTCCCGTGTCGTCGCTGGCCGCCGGCGAGAAGCAGAAACTCGAGATCCTCAAGTTGCTCTACCTCGACCAGCGATTAATGATCCTGGACGAGCCAACCTCCGTGCTCACTCCCGGCGAAGCCGACGAGATGCTCGGGCTGTTGCGCGGCATGGCTCAACGCAAGGAGATCACGGTCATCATGATCTCGCACAAATTCCGCGAGGTCACGACCTTCTGCGATAGCGTCACCGTGTTGCGCCGTGGCCGTAAAGCCGGCGGCGGCAATGTCGTCGATCTGACCACCGAGCAGATGGCGAAGATGATGATCGGCGACACCGTCATCCGCGAGGGCGCGACGCGAAAGCCACGGCCCGCAGGCGATACCGTTCTGGAACTGGTCGCCTTGGAAGCCGAGGACGAAGAAGGCCTGCCCGCCCTCGACAAGCTCAATCTCAAAGTCAGCGCCGGCGAGATCGTCGGTATCGCCGGCGTTTCGGGCAATGGGCAGTCGGCATTGGTCGAAGTCTTGTCGGGCCAGCGTCCACTCAAGAATGGCCGCATCATCGTCAAAGCGCAGCCGTTCGAGCCCGACCGCGACACCTATCACCGCATGAAGATTTTCGGCCTGCCTGAAGAGCCGTTGAAGAATGCCACCGTGCCGAAGATGACAGTCGCTGAGAACATGGCGTTCCGCACCTTCGACCGTCCGCCGACGGCGAAATTCGGCTGGTGGCTGTCGCCCGGGCCCATGCGGGTCAAAGCGCAGGAATTAATCGAGCGTTACCGTGTCAAAACGCAGTCGCCGGAATCCGCGATCGCCGACCTGTCCGGCGGGAACGTGCAGCGTGCCGTATTGGCCCGTGAACTGTCGAGCGATGTCGACGTGTTAATCGTAGCCAATCCATGTTTCGGCCTCGATTTTGCTTCGGTCGCGGAAATCCGCGCCCAAATCATGGAGCAGCGCAACCGCGGCGCCGCAGTCCTGCTGTTGTCGGAGGATCTCGACGAGATCCTCGAACTCGCCGACCGGGTCGCGGTGATGTCCGGCGGCACCATCAACTACGTTTCGTCCATCGAACAGACCGACCGGACGACCATCGGCAAGCATATGGCCGGCCACTAAAGGCTCACGTTTCCATGCGGAAGATTTCGTGTGCATACGTTGTTTCGCGCGCCGATAGACCGGCCGCGCCCATGCAGGACATCGCGATCGAGGGCGGCAAGATCGCATCGGTGAGCGCAGGCGCGGCCGGTAGCAACATCTTCGCAATGCCGGCGCTCGTGAACTGCCACGACCACGGCCGTTCGGCGCGGCCAAGCTCGATCGGCGGCAGCGGTAAGCCTCTGGAGTCCTGGCTGAGCTATGCCGGCCTCCTTCCTTCGGTCGATCCTTATCTCAACAGCCTCGTTTCGTGCTCGCACAGCGCGCTGGGCGGCGCCGGCACGGTGATGATGCATTATACGCGGGCGCAAGGCCTGACGGATCTGCCGACCGAAGCCACCGAAGTCGCACGTGCGGCTCGGGATGTCGGCATCCGGGTCGGATTCGCCGTCTCGATGAAAGACCGCAATCCATTGGTCTATGGTCCGTCCGAGCCGATCCTCGCCGCGCTGGCGCCCGATGCGCGCGCCGAAATCGAGCGGCGCCTACTGCGGGCTCCGCTCAAACCTGCCGAATTCATTGCTCTGGTCGAGGCCGTCAGCGCCGCAGCGCATTCGCCGACTTTCGATGTACAATTTGGGCCGAACGGCGTGCAGTGGTGCAGTAATGAGCTGCTTGAGGCGATCGCCGACGCCTCTAGGCGCACCGGCCGTCACATTCACATGCATTTGCTGGAGACGCGCTACCAGCGCGCGTGGCTCGATCAGAACTATCCCGATGGTGTCGTGAAATACCTCGATTCCATTGGCTTTTTATCGCCGCGCCTGACGCTTGCCCACTGCGTCTGGATCAGGCCGGACGAACTCGAACTTCTGGCCGCGCGCGGCGTCACTATTTCCGCCAATCACAGTTCGAACCTGCATCTACGTTCGGGCATTCCGCCGGTGCAAACTATGCTCGCCGCGGGCTGCAATGTCTCGCTCGGCATCGATGCCGGCGCCTTCGACGAGGACGACGACGCAGTACGCGAGATGCGGGTCGCGAAGCTGCTGCAGGTCGGAAATGGCTTTGACGTTAAAGTGAGCTATGCGGATGTTTTGAAGATGGCGTTCGTCACCGGCCACCTCGGCGTCATGAACAAAAGCCGCGACAGCAAGCTCGAAGCAGGTGAGCCTGCGGATTTGCTGCTGCTCGATTGGTCACAAATCAACGACGAAAATCTGCGCAGCGATATTGACCCGATTCCGGTCTTTTTCGCTCGCGCCAACGCCAGCCATGTCGTCGAATTGATCGTCGCCGGCCGCACCGTGGTGAAAAATGGCGCAGTGACGAATGTCGACTACCCGTCAGCCCGTCGCGAAGTCCTAGAAAGAATGCGAGCGGGCCTCAAGCACGAGCCCCTTCTCGGTGCAATGCCCATGCTAGAGGAAGCGATTAAACAGTTCTACCAGGACCCTGTCTGCTGCTAAGCGGTGGGCCCGCGCACCTCATCGAGCAAGTGGACGATCCTATCAACGAGCACCACGCCGACGGTGGCAAGATGCGCAAGTTGCAGCAGGAGGAAAGGCGAACGGATTCTGCAAAACGACGACAAAACGGATCCGGTTGACCAACCTCAAACAACTGTAAGTGTTTGAAATGATTGGTGGGCGCACCAGGGCTCGAACCTGGGACCCGCTGATTAAGAGTCAGCTGCTCTACCAACTGAGCTATGCGCCCGGATTGCTGTCGGCGGGAGACCCGCCCAGCGAGGTTCGCTTAGCAAAGGCGGAACGGGGTGTCCAGCCGCGCGGCCAGGCATAACCACAAGACTTGTCACAGGAAAATCTGGCCACCGGGACCTCTGGCACAGCAAAAGCCGCCGGGCGGACCCGGCGGCCTCTCAAAGCCGTGGCTGGCGCGTCGGGGAGACCACGCCGACCAGGCCTGCTTCCCTAGAGGCTACTGGGGCCGCGGGCCGCCGTCGGGGCCCATCGGGCCACGTTCGCCGCCGCGCATGCCGTGATGCATCCAGCCGCCCTCGCCGCGATGGCCGTGCGGGCCGCGCTCGCCGCCCATCTGCGAGCCACCAAACCGCGCCAGGATCATCAGGCGCTGCTTCTGGCCGTCGTCGAGGCTCTTGTAGAGCGGAGCCGCCGCATCGGCGAGCTTCTTCAGGGCGGTGCCGGTCTGCGTCATCATGTCGGCGCGCAGGTTGAGGCGCTCGATCGGGTCTTTCGGAACATCGGCGCTGGCGCGGGCGGCGAAGCGCTCGGACCGCTGCTTGGCGAGATCGCGCAGCGCGGTTTCCACCGCCGGCCAGATCTTTTCCTGATCGGCGTTGAGCTTGAGACCGGCGTGAACCGCAGCGATGCGCGCATCAGCGAACGCGCCGATGTCTTCCGCGCTCATCGTCCAGTGCGGCCCGCGGCCCGGTCCAGCGGGCCCCTGTTGCGCGTACACTAACGAGGTACCGCCGATGGCGAGCGCCGCGGTACCGGCGAGAACAGTCTTCCACATGGCTTATCCTCCAAAGGCATTTCTGATGCCGGGGATAATGATCCGCCGCCGCGCGTTATCAAGTTAAAGTTTAGACAGGGATTACACGCACGCAATGTTCACGGACGTTTGTTCATCGCGCCGCAAAGGTTAATACAACATGCCGAGCATGCGCGGCAGCCACAGCGACAATTCCGGCACGTACGTCACCACGCCGAGGAAACACAGCATCGTCAGCAACCATGGCCACACCGCTATGGTGAGTTCGGTGATGCCCATCCGGGCGATGCCGGATGCAACATAGAGGTTGAGCCCGACCGGCGGATGGCACATCCCGACCTCCATGTTCACCGTCATCAGGATGCCGAGGTGAACCGGGTGGACGCCAACGCCGACCGCGACCGGAAACAAAATCGGCGCGGTGATCAGCACGATCGATGACGGCTCCATGAAGTTGCCGGCCACCAACAGCAAGACGTTCACAAACAGCAGAAACTCTACCTGCCCGATGCCAGACCCGGTGACCCAGGCGGTGATCGACTGCGGAATTTGCTCGCTGGTCATCAGGAACGAGAACAGCACCGCGTTGGTGATAATGTAGAGAATCATCGCGCTCATGTTGGCCGATGACAACAGCACCCTCGGAACGTCCGACAGCTTCAGATCGCGATAGACAAACACCGCGACCACAAAGGCATAGACCGCGCTCACGGCCGCGGCTTCGGTCGGCGTGAACAAGCCGCTGTAGATGCCACCGAGCACCAGCACGATCAGCAGCAGGCCCCAGACCGAGTGGCGGAACGCGTTCAGCGATTCCAGCCACGTGGCCTTCTGCATGCGTGGATAGTTGCCCTTCCAGGCGCGATAGAACGTGGTCATGCCGAGCAGGAAGGCGAGGATCACTCCAGGCACGACGCCCGCCATGAACAGCTGGGCGACCGAAGCCGAGCCGACGCGATGGCCCAATGGGTCAAGCGCGACGCTGCCGCCGGTCGCCACCGCATACAGCACCATGACGATCGAGGGTGGGATCAGGATGCCGAGCGCGCCGGAGGTGGCAATGACGCCGGCGCCGAAGCGCTTCGGATAGCCGGCCTGCACCATTGCCGGCAGCAGGATCGAGCCGATCGCCACCACGGTCGCCGGCGACGAGCCCGAGATGGCTGCAAACAGCGCGCAGGCCAGAACCGCGGCGAGCCCTAGCCCGCCGTACCAGTGCCCGACCAAGGTCGTCGCGAATGCGATCATGCGGCGGGCCACGCCGCCATGCGTCAAGAAATTACCCGCCAGAATGAAGAACGGGATCGCCATAATCTCGAAGCTCTCGATGCCGGTGAACAGCTTGAGCGCCACCGCCTCGATCGGCACCGTGGTCATGACGTACAGGAAGCTGAGCACGGTGAGGCCGAGCGCGATCGAGATCGGCATGCCAGTGAGCATCAGCGCGATCAGCCCGCCGAAAATCAGTGCGCTGTTCATCGCGTGCCACCGTTGCTGGCGAGTTCTTCGGCGGCGAGATCCTTGGCAGCATGGGCGCTTTCGACCACGCCCTCGACGTGGCCGGGATCATGATGCGGCAGTTCACCGGTGTGAAGATATTTCCAAGCGACCTGCAAGAAGCGGAAGCACATCAGATAGGAGCCGAGCGGCACGCAGAGGAAGATGATCCAGCGCGGCATCTCGAGATCGGGCGAGACCTGGTCGGTCGGATAAAGTTCGATGATGAACTTGGCGCCCATGGTGCCGACGACGAAAGTGAAAAACGCGCCGGCCATCAGTCCAAACATCACCACCCGCTTGCGCGCCGGCGGTTTAAGCATGTTGACGATGACGTCGACGCCGACATGTATGCCGGTGCGCACGCCATAAGCTGCGCCGAACTTGGCCATCCACACGAACATATAGATGCACAGTTCCTGCGCCCAGGTCAGGTTGAAGTGATAAAAATACGGATAGAAAAACGGCACGCCGATGAGATAGCGCTGCACCACCGCGACGAAGATCAACAGCGTCGCCGCCGCGATCAAGCTCGCGATGATGATTTCTTCAAGACGGTCGAGAATACGAAGAAACACAAATCCCCTCATGCTCGTGGGACGCGCAGCCGCGCCCCAGCGGAAGAAGATTCCCAATTGACGAAGAAGCGGCGCCCTTCAGCCGCCCGGCACCGTGGAATCCCCACCTGAAACAAAGGGGAGCCCCAGCATTCGCCGGGGCTCCCTTATTCTCGTTAGTTGGTCGCGCCCTGCGCGGTTTTGCGGACGTCATCGATCAGTTGCTTGCCGACGCGGCTGGCCATGTCGTTATAGAGCGGCTCCATGGCTGTCTGCATCGCCGCCATCTCTTCCTTGGTCGGAACGATGAACGTGGTCTTGGCGTTCTTCTTCATGGTGTCGAGCGCTTCATCGTTCTCTTGGGCCGAACGGGTGTTGGCGAATTCGGTCGATTCCTTCATCGCCTTCTCGAGTTGGCCACGAATGTCGGCCGGCAGGCCATCCCAGAACTTCTTGTTCACGACGACGACGTAACCGATGTAACCGTGGTTGGTCAGCGTCGTGTACTTCTGCACTTCATCCATTTTCTGGGTGTACATGTTCGACGGCGTATTCTCCTGGCCATCGACCACGCCGGTCTGCAGCGCCTGATACACTTCCGAGAACGCCATCACCTGCGGCGTTGCGCCGAGCAGGCGGAACTGAGCCTCAAGCACCTTCGAGGACTGGATGCGGAACTTCTGGCCTTTGTAGTCGGCCGGCATGTGCAGCGGCTTGTTGGCGCTCATCTGCTTGAAGCCGTTGTCCCAGTACGCGAGGCCGACCATGCCCTTGGAGTCGAGCAAAGTGAGCATCTTCTTGCCGATCGGGCCTTCGGTCACCTTGCGCAGCGACGCCAGGTTCGGCAGCAGGAACGGCAGATCGAACACCTCGAAGTCCTTGATACCGATCGGGCCGAACTTCGAATTCGACGGCGCCAGCATCTGCACGGCGCCAAGCTGCAGCGCCTCGAGTTCTTCCTTGTCCTTGTACAGCGTCGAGTTCGGGTAGACTTCGACCTTGACCTTGCCGGCGGTGTATTTCTCGGCAAGCTCTTTGAATTTCTCGGCGCCCAAGCCTTTCGGCGTGTTCGGCGCGACGACGTGACTGAACTTGATGATGATGGGGGCCTGCGCCAGGACGGCGCTCGGAACCACGATGATGGCGGCCGCAGCCGCAGCGATGAGCCATTTACGCATTCGAGCTTCCTCCAAATTTGGTGCCTTAGAACGGCTTTTTATTGAACTTTTCTCAGGTTCAGGTTTGCCATTAAACCACATGACCGGCAAGTAGACCAAATGTCACCCTTTGCGACCCTTGGCTTTGATATATCGCAACGCAAAATGCCGCGCCTCATGCGAGTCGCGGCATCTTTGATCGTATAGCGGGGGACCGTCAGCCGACGTCGGTGGAATGAATCCGGTTCTCGACGCCCGGCACCCGGTTGCGCTTGCTGGTCAGTTTGTTGAGCGCGCCGAGATAGGCCTTGGCCGACGCGACCAGGGTATCGGGGTCCGCGCCCTTGGCGGTGTAGGACCGCCCCTCTTCCGACAGCCGCACCGAAACCTCGGCCTGCGCGTCGGTGCCCTCGGTCACCGCGTGCACCTGATAAAGCTCAAGCTTGGCCTCGTGCGGCACCAATTCACGGATCGCCTTGAAAATGGCGTCCACCGGACCGTTGCCGGTGGTCTGCGTGGTGATGTGCTTGCCCTCGATGTCGAGGGTGAGCGTGGCAGATTGCGGGCCCATGGTGCCGGCGATCACCGTCAACGACAGCACCTTGATGCGGTCGTGCGCGGTGGCGATTTCTTCATCGACCAGTGCCTCGATATCCTCGTCGTAGATCTGCTTCTTCTTGTCGGCCAAAGCCTTGAAGCGCACGAAGGCGTCTTCGAGCTGGTTGGCCGCTAACTGATAGCCGAGTTCTTCCAGCTTATGCACGAAGGCGTGGCGGCCGGAGTGCTTGCCCATGACCAGCGAGGTCTGTTTCACGCCGACGGTCTCCGGCGTCATGATTTCGTAGGTCTGCGCGTTCTTGAGCATGCCGTCCTGGTGGATGCCGCTCTCATGGGCGAAGGCGTTACGGCCGACGATCGCCTTGTTGTACTGCACCGGGAACGAAGTGGCTGCCGACACCAGTTTCGACGCGCGCGTGAGCATGGAGGCGTTGATACCGGTCCAGTACGGCAACACGTCGTTGCGTACTTTCATCGCCATCACGACTTCTTCCAGCGCGGTATTGCCGGCACGCTCACCGATGCCGTTGATGGTGCATTCGATCTGGCGGGCGCCGCCGGCGACGCCGGCGAGCGAATTGGCCACCGCCATGCCGAGATCGTCGTGGCAATGCACCGAGAACACCGCCTTGTCGGAGTTCGGCACGCGCTCGCGCACCATCTTGAACAGCGCGAGATATTCCTCCGGCACGGTGTAGCCGACAGTGTCGGGGATGTTGATGGTGGTGGCGCCGGCCTTGATCGCCGCTTCCACGCAGCGGCAGAGAAAATCGTGCTCGGTGCGGGTGCCGTCCTCGGCAGACCACTCGACGTCGTCGGTGTGGCTGCGCGCGCGGCTGACCTGCCCGATCACCATCTCGTAGACCTCGTGCGGCTCCTTCATGAGCTTGTATTTCATGTGCACCGGCGAGGTAGAAAGGAAGGTGTGGATGCGGCGGCGCTTGGCAGGCTTGATCGCCTCGGCGCAGCGGTCGATGTCTTTCGGCGAGGCCCGCGACAGCCCGCAGATCACCGAATTCTTGGCGCGCCTGGCGATTTCGTTGACCGCGGCGAAGTCGCCCTCCGACGCGATCGGAAAGCCGGCCTCGATGACGTCGACGCCCATGGTGTCGAGCAACTCGGCGACTTCGAGCTTCTCTTCATGGGTCATGGTGGCGCCGGGGCACTGCTCGCCGTCGCGCAAGGTGGTGTCGAAGATAACGACGCGGTCCAAGGTACGGTCCTTGTCGGACTGGGTCTGGGAAGTCATGGGAGGTTCGTCCTTCTCGTCGAATGCGCCCGTGCGGCGCGTCTCAGGGGGCTGGCTTCATTCCGGTCCCCCGAGTGCCCAGGCGCGAATGGCCCAGCCGGCTCTCAGGGGCGGATAAGCAGAAGGAGCGTTCCCAGAATGAGGGCGGCAACCGGCGCGGGCCTTGCGGCCGCCGGTTCGATCGCGCAGATGGGCTGCCGCGTCGACATGTGCCTCGTTATCCTCATCGTCGACACTGAAGGTGACGGACTCGGGTAAAGTCCGCGTTAACCGCGTGCCGGAAGCCAGCTTCTAGCGGAAACCGCCTGCGCAAATCAAGCGCGCCGATAGGTCAGCATTGCTGACCCGCCATTACGACTTTTCCGCCGTCAAGGCGGCCCGAACCGCCTGCAATTCCTTGAGCGCCTTGCCCTCGACCCGCGGGAATTCGAGCTTGAGCCGCTCCATCGCATCGACGATCGCACCGGCCACCACCAGACGGGTGAACCATTTGTTGTCGGCCGGCACCACGAACCAGGGCGCCTCCGGCCGGCTGGTTTCGCGGATCAGGTCCTCGTAGGCGTCCATGTATTTCGGCCAGAGCTTGCGCTCGGCGACGTCGCTCATCGAGAACTTCCAACGCTTGCCCGGCTGTTCGATGCGGTCGAGGAAGCGTCTGCGCTGCTCGTCACGCGACACGTTGAGGAAGAACTTCAGGACCAGCGTGCCGTTGCGCGCCAAGTGCTCCTCGAAAGTGCGGATGTCCTTGAAACGCTGGTGCCACAGCGCCTTGCCGGCCGATTGCGGCGGCAGTTTCTGCCGCTTCAGCAGTTCGGGATGCATGCGCACGGTGAGCACTTCCTCGTAGTGCGAGCGGTTGAAAATGCCGATGCGCCCATTCGCCGGCAGCCGCTGGGCGACGCGCCACAGGAAATCGTGCGAGAGTTCCTCATCGCTCGGCTGCTTGAACGAATGCACGTCGACGCCTTGCGGATTGACGCCGCTCATGACGTGCTTGATCAGGCTGTCCTTGCCGGCGGCGTCCATCGCCTGCAGCACGATCAGCACCGACCAGCGGCTGTCCGCGTAGAGCTTCTCCTGCATCGTACTCAGCCGCGCGATGCCCTCCGCGAGCATCGTCTTGGCCTCGGCTTTATCGATGCTCAGATCGCAGCATTCACCGGGGTCATGCTTCGACAGCCGGAATTTCTCCGGCTTGTCGATGCGGAAGCGCGTGGCGATGGATTCGAGCTTCATGCAGCCACTTTAGCCGCTGGCAAAGCGGCGCGCCATGAAGGTTTTCACGAACTCACGCATCTTCGGATCGAAATCCGCGGGGCTGCGGACGATGCGGATGTCGGCAAGCTCCGGCTGTTTTTCAGCCGCATTAAATTGCAGGATGCGGTTTCTCAATACCACCGCGTTTTCTTTCGAACGCAGCACCTTGATCAGCGCCACCAAGGCGCCATGCGTGACCATGGTCCAGCCGGGCTCCGGCGTGAATTCCGAGATATCCAGCCCGGTTTCTTCTTTCAGCTCGCGGCTGACGTTGAACTCGATATCGACCTTGCCGTTGCGCACATCACCGGGATCTGGCGTTCCGCACGGCAAATAGATGTGGCCCGCGTTAAAGGTGTGCGCGGCCATGACACCCAGCAAAATGGCGCCATCGGCGCTGATCATCGCCGCCGCGCCGAAGCAATCGCGCACGTCCTTCGCCGGCCAGCCCCACTCGCTCCACGCCGCGAAGCTTGCATAGTCGGTCTCTAGACATTCGCCGCGCAGCACGCCGTCGACCACCTCATAATTATGCAGCACCAGCGCGCGTCCGTTCCACATCGCGGGCTTTTGCCGCACGAGGTCGGCAAAAAATGCGTCGATCTCCGCCCGCCGCTCGATCGCAAAGGGCCACGGCTTCGGCGCAAAACGCAGATCGACGCCGTCGATGTGGCGAACGACAGGTACTTCATTCATGAACGAATTTCTTCCGCTTCAAACATCCGGCTGGAACTAACGAATTCGTCCTGCGCGGCGATGATCTGGATTTCGCGCGCGCCGGCTTCCGCCGTCTTGGACAGCACGCCGAAGATACTGGACGCCGCCTGCGCCAGCGCCCGGGCGATATCGCCGGTCCGCAGGTAATGCGCAAAGAACAAAGCCGCGATGGCGTCGCCGGCGCCGTTCACCGACAGCGGCAGCTTCGGCGTGCGCAAGCGGAACACGCCGCTGTCGTCCGACGCCATGAGATCGATCGCGTCGTCCGGGGTCTCGTCGGTATGCAGCGAGGTCACCAGAATGGCGCGCGGCCCGAGATCATGCACCGCCTTGAGCGCATCGCGCGCCGTGGCAAGCGTGGCGCTGCCGCGGCCCGACAGATAATCCAGCTCGAACTGGTTGGGCGTAACGATGTCGGCGGCCGGCACCGCCTTGGCCTTCATGAACTCCGGGATACCCTCGCGCACAAAAATACCGCGCCCGACATCGCCGATCACCGGGTCGCAACAATAGCGCGCCGCCGGATTGGCGCGCTTGACCGCCGCAACCGCGTCCAGAATGGCGCCGCCGATGTCGGCCCCGCCCATATAGCCCGACAGCACGCCGTCGCATTCGGCCAGCACGCCGCGCTGCCCGATGCCAGCCACCACGTCGCGGATCATGGCAGCATCGAACACCTGGCCGCGCCACGCGCCATAGCCGGTATGGTTGGAAAACTGCACGGTATGCACCGGCCAGACCTCGACGCCGATACGCTGCAGCGGGAACACCGCGGCGGCATTGCCAACATGGCCGTAGGCGACATGAGATTGGATGGAGAGGAGATTCATGCGCCCCGCATAGCGCAGAACTCCTTGTCTTGGAATCGATTATCTTGAGCAATTAAGGGGCCGGCGACCCGCCGCCAGCCCCTTTTTGACGTCACGCCAAATGGCTGCGGGCTACTTCATGCCCGTCGTCTTGCCGGCCGCTTCGACATATTTGTTGGTGTAGGTTTTGCTGACGTCGACATTGGCCTTGGCGACCTCGGGCGACGACAGGCTGAACACCGCGAGCACCGCCGCCGCACCTTTCGGGTCCATCAGGCCGGTGGTCGAGTACATCGGAATGGTGTTCTTGAGCGCCTCGAGATAGCCGGGCTTGTCGGGGCCGACCAGATTGGCCGGCATTTTCGCCATCACTTCTTCCGGCGTGTGTGAATGAATCCAGGCCAGCGTGTTGACGATCGCCGTAGCCAGGCCTTGGGTTTCCTTCGGATGCTTCTCGATCCAATCGGCCTTGGAATAAAGCGCGCCGCCCGGATAATCGCCGCCGAACACCGCCCGTGTGTCATGCTCGGTGCGCGTGTCGCTGAGAATCTTGAGATCCTTGAACTTGCCTTGCAGCACGGTCACGGACGGATCAAGCATGATGGCGGCGTCGATCTGCCCCTGCTCCATCGCGGCCACCGCGGTGGCGCCAAGACCCACGCCGATCACCGCGACCGAATTCGGATCGACGCCGTTCTTGCTCAGCATGTATTTGAGAAAGAAATCGGTGGATGAGCCCGGCGCGCTGACGCCGACTTTCTTGTTGGCCAGATCCTTGATCGATTTGATCTCGGCGTTGTGCGACGGTGACACCACCAGCGCAAAGCCGGGATAGCGGTCATAGACCACGAAAGCGGTCAGCGGCTGGTTCTTGGCGGCCAAATTGACGCAATGATCGAAGTAACCCGACACCACGTCGGCGCTGCCGCCGATCACCGCGGTGAGCGATTGCGAGCCGCCCTTGAAGTCGACGAGTTCGGCATCGATGCCGGCTTTTTTATATTCGCCCAATTCCTGCGCCAGCACCGTCGGCAAATAACAAAGGCACGCCGCACCGCCGATCGAGATAATGACTTTGGATTGCGCCATTGCCGCGCCGGACAACAGCGCGAGCGCCGTCAGCGACGATAGCAGAGTGCGGGTCAGCGTTTTCATGGGGTTCCTCCATCTTTTTCTGTTGGCGGGCACGATAAAGCAGTGCGCCGGTTCTGAGAAGCCTACCGCAAGCTCTGGTCAGCCCCGCAGCGCCGGACTACCTTTGACCGTCAACAAAGCAAAAAACTCTGGGAGACGACGTCCATGAAACGCACCCTATTTCTCGCCTCCGTTACCGTCGCATTTGTCGCCGGCTGCGGCGCGGCGCGCCTGCTGCCCCCGGCCCTCGCCGCCGACATGATGACCGCGCAGGTCATTCACGTGCCGGACCTGACCGGCGACGCGCTCGGGCCCGCCACGCTCACTGGATTGCGTTCCAAGACGTTCGTCTCCGCAGATGGAATGACCATCTCCGTCCAGGACGGCAACGTGCCCAAGCACATGCATCCTCAAACCAATGAAATTCAGTATATTCTCGAGGGCACCGGCACAATCTGGCTCGGCGACAAGGAAATAAAAGTGAAACCGGGCGATCTGATCGTCATCCCGAAGGGCACCGCCCATGGCGGCAGCAAACCGGATAGCCGCACCTTGAAGGCGATCGCCATCAAGACGCCGCCGCAGCCTCAGGGCGACACCACGTTGCTGCCATAGACGCTAGGCGCGGGTTTCCGCCACTGGCCGCCAGACGAGAAGGCGTCGTTCGACGACGCTGACCAGCATATCGATGACGATCACGAAGGCCGCCAGCACGAACATGCCGGCGAACACGCCGGCGACGTCGAACACGCCTTCCGCCTGCTGGATCAGATAGCCCAGACCCGCGGCCGAGCCGAGATATTCGCCCACCACCGCGCCCACCACCGCAAAACCGACCGAGGTGTGCAGCGACGAGAACATCCACGACAGCGCCGACGGCCAATAGACGTGGCGCATCAACTGCCGCTCGTTCATGCCGAGCATGCGGGCATTGGCCAGCACCGTCGGCGAGACTTCCTTGACGCCCTGGTAAACGTTGAAAAACACGATGAAGAACACCAAGGTGACGCCGAGCGCCACCTTCGACCAGATCCCTAAGCCCAGCCATAGCGTGAAGATCGGCGCCAGCACCACGCGCGGCAGCGCATTGACCATCTTGACGTAAGGATCGAACACCGCGGCGGTGCGCGGCTGGCGCGCGAACCAGAAGCCGACCAGCACGCCGCCGGTCGAGCCGATCACAAAGGCGAGCAGCGCCTCGATCAGCGTCACCCACAAATGTTTCCAGATCACGCCGGAGACGAACCAGGCGACGATCTGATTGGCGACATCCAACGGATTGGAAAAGAAAAACGGCGGCAGCACCATTTTGCCGAACACCGGATAGGTCGTGAGCACGTACCAGATCGCGATCGAGACGACCGCGACGAGGATCTGCAACAGGATGAGCGTAATGCGCGACATCAATTAAAGTCTCACGACGCGAGCGGTCCCTCCCCCGCACGCGGGGGAGGGAGAAGCAGGATCAAAGCGGGTTCTTGAACAGCCCGATGATGCCGGTCGAGCCCTTCACGTGGCCGTTGAGCTTATCGAACAGCTCCAGCTTGGTGAGGCCGGCCGGCAGCGCCTTCGCGTCCAGATCGGTCGCGATCAGCACGAAGGTGTAGTGATGCGGCGATCCCGGCGGCGTGCAGGGACCCATATAGATGCTTTGCTTGGCGGTGCCGATGCCGCCGACATATTTATCCGACGGCTTGCTGGTCTCGCCTTCGGCGAACGAAGTGACCGAAGCCGGGATGCCATAGGCAATCCAATGATCGACGCCAATGCCGCGGCCTTCCGGATCGGTCATCACCAGCGCGAAGCTGGTGGTACCGGCCGGCACATTGGTCCACGCCAGCGGCGGCGACACGTTATCGCCGACGCAATTCGGGTTGGTCTTGTTGGCGCCGGCGTTTTTCTTCGCCAGCAAAGTGCCATCCTTAAAGGCCGACGATGTAATCGTGAAAATATCGGCGGCGTGGGCAGTTCCGGCCAGCAGCAAAACGCCGGCAGCGGCAGCGAGCACTTGACGTAGTCCAAACATTATATTCCTCCCGTTTGCTTCTTTTTGTAGTCACTATCACCAACAATCCTAGCGGAATAAAATTCCGCCCGCATCAACCTCCTTCGGTCTGCTCGTAGCCCTTGATCACCTCGGCCTTCAGGCTTTGCCAGATTTCGCGGTGCAGCGCATGGAACGCCTGATCGAGCTTGACTTCGGCGATGTCGCGCGGCCGCGTCAGCTTCACGGTCCAGTCGCCGATGATACGCGCCGCCGGCCCCGCCGACATGATGACGACGCGGTCCGACAGCGCAATCGCCTCTTCCAGATCGTGGGTGACGAACAGCACCGCCTTGCGGTCAGCGCTCCACAGATCGAGCAACAGGTTGCCCATGATCTGGCGCGTCTGCGCGTCGAGCGGGCCGAACGGCTCGTCCATCAGCAGGATTTTAGGATCGCGGATCAGCACCTGCGCCAGGCCGACGCGCTTGCGCTGGCCGCCCGACAGCATGTGCGGATAGCGGTCGCCGAACGAACCCAAGCCCACGCGCTTGAGCCAGTCTTGCGCACGCGGGCGCGCTTCGCTGGCTGGAATGCCCGCCGTCTCCAGGCCGATGGCGACGTTCTCCAGCGCGGTCTTCCACGGGAACAGCGCGTCGGCCTGGAACAGGTAACCGGCCTGCCGGTTGAGGCCGCCCAACGGCACCCCGAAAATATCGGCGCGGCCTGCAGCCGGGGCCAGCAAGCCGGCCGCAACATTGAGCAGCGTCGACTTGCCACAGCCGGTCGGTCCGACAATGGACACGAACTCGCCGTCGGCAACATTGAGGCTGGCGCGCTCGACCGCGGTATAGACGCCACCGCCGGCCAGCCGGAACGCCACCGACACCTGGTCGAGCGCAATGGCCGCCGCGCCAGTCTTCTGTTGCGCGTTATCGCTCGCGCTTGCCGCCATGAATATCCCCTGTTGCGGGCGCAAACTAACCGCTTGTCCGGTCCTTGCAAACCCGGGGGCCGCTGCCATCATCGTCTCGATGGGCATCGATACACGTCTCGCTGAGGCCTTTGCGCGGCTGCCGGATTATCTCGCCAGCCACGTGCTGGTGAGCCTCACCGCGCTGGCGCTGGGCCTCGGCATCAGCCTGCCGCTGGCGATCCTCAGCGTCCGCCGCCCCCTGTTGCGCGGCGCACTCTTGGGCGCGGCCAGCGTGGTGCAGACCATCCCCGGACTGGCGCTATTGGCGCTGTTCTATCCGCTGCTGCTAGCGCTCGCCGCCGTGTCCGAGCGCGTGTTCGGCAAAGGCTTCTCGGCGCTCGGCTTCCTGCCCTCGGTGCTGGCGCTGGCGCTCTATTCGATGTTGCCGGTGCTGCGCAACACTGTGGCCGGGCTCGACGGCGTCGACAAACGCCTGTGCGAGGCGGCGCGCATCGTCGGCGTGACGCCGTGGCTGCTGCTGCGCGATATCGAACTGCCGCTGGCGCTGCCGGTCATCATGGCCGGCATCCGCACCTCGGCGGTCTGGGTGATCGGCACAGCGACGCTGGCGACGCCAATCGGCCAGGAAAGTCTCGGCAATTACATCTTCACCGGCTTGCAGACGCAGAACTGGGTGTTCGTCGTGTTCGGCTGCGTCGCCGCGGCGGTGCTGGCGCTCGCCGTCGACCAGTTGCTGGCCTTGATCCAGTCCGGCGTCAGCCGGAGCAGCCGCATGCGGATCACGTCGGGCGCTCTCGGGCTGGTCGCGGTCACGCTGGCGGCGCTGATCCCCGGCCTGACGCAAACCCGCGCCACCTACGTCATCGGCGCCAAGACTTTCACCGAGCAATATGTGCTGGCGGCGCTGATCGGCCAGCGGCTGAACGCATCCGGTCTGACCGCCGCGCAACGCCAGGGGCTCGGCTCCAACGTGCTGTTCGATGCGCTGGCGGCAAACGAGATCGACGTCGCGGTGGATTATTCCGGCACGCTGTGGGCCAACCGCATGCATCGCACCGACGTGCTGCCCCGCGCCGAAGTCTTGAACGAACTGTCACGCTGGCTCGACACCACATATGGCATTCGCATGTTGGGCGGCCTCGGCTTCGAGAACGCTTATGCGCTGGCGATGTCGCGCAAGAAAGCCGAGACGCTCGGCATCCACAGTATCGCCGACCTCGCCGCGCATGCGCCGCAACTTACCATCGCCGGCGACTACGAGTTCTTCGCACGGCCGGAATGGACGGCGCTGCAAAAGGCCTATGGCCTGAACTTCCGCGCCCAACGCCAGATGCAGCCGGAGTTCATGTACAAAGCCGTCGCCGGCGCTGAGGTCGATGTCATCTCGGCCTATACCAGCGACGGCCAGATCGCGACGCTCGACCTTGCCGCGCTGGACGACCCGCGCCACGCCATTCCGCCCTATGATGCCATCCTGCTGCTGTCGCCGCGCCGCGCCCCTGACGAGGCGCTGATCGCCGCGCTCAAGCCTTTGATTGATGCCATCCCGGTGACTGCGATGCGCGCCGCCAATGCGCGCGCCTCAAGCGGCAATACCTCGGCGGATGAAGTGGCGAAGTGGCTGGCGAGTAAGATTGGGAAGAAGTAGCTGCCGTTCCGGGGCGCCGCGAAGCGGCGAGCCCTGAACCCATAACCCCGATATGTGAGTATGGATTCCGGGCCCGCCCGCCTTCGCCCTAATGGGCTTCGGCGAGGCGTCCCGGAATGACAACAATTAATTGCGCTCCGCCGCGCCTTCGAGTTCTTCCGCGCGGCTTCGGGTCAAGCGGTACATGCAGTCGCCGGCTTCGATCCGCGCGATGGTGCCCTCGCCCAGGCCCCAATAGAGGCAGTTGGCGTCGCGATATTGCACCCACAACCGCTGCGCCACGCGCAACTGCTCGCGCTGCTTCGGCTGGGCTTCCTGCAAGACCTTGGCGTAAGCCGTATTCAGCCGCTTGTCCCACTGCGCGGTCTTGGCCTTGAAGCAGTCCACCATTTCGTAGGTGCTGATGCCGCATTCCTGCTCCGGCTCGCCCTGGTCGCCGGCCGATGCAGAAACGGCCGCCCCGATCAGGGCGGCCGCTGTAACGATTGCGATGCGCAACATCGAGATTAGTTCTTGCTCTTGTCGACCATCGCGCGCTGCTTGATCCACGGCATCATCTCACGCAGCTTCGCGCCGACCTGCTCGATCGAATGCTCGGCGAGCTTGGCGCGGGTTGCCTTGAACGAGGTCTGGTTGACCTTGTTCTCCAGCATCCAGTCGCGGGTGAAGCGGCCGGACTGGATATCGCCGAGAATGCGCTTCATCTCCGCCTTGGTTTCCGGCGTGATCACGCGCGGCCCTGAGACGTATTCGCCGTATTCGGCAGTGTTGGAGATCGAGTAGTTCATGTTGGCGATGCCGCCTTCGTAGATCAAGTCCACGATCAGCTTCACCTCGTGCAGGCACTCGAAATAGGCCATCTCCGGCGCGTAGCCGGCCTCGCACAGCGTCTCGTAGCCGGCCTTGATCAGTTCCACGAGGCCGCCGCACAGTACGGCCTGTTCGCCGAACAGATCGGTCTCGCATTCTTCCTTGAAGGTGGTCTCGATGATGCCAGCGCGGCCGCCGCCGATTGCCGAGGCATAAGACAGTCCGAGGTCATGAGCGTTGCCGGAGGAATCCTTGTGGATCGCCACCAGGCAGGGCACGCCGGCGCCGCGCTGATATTCCGAACGCACGGTGTGGCCGGGGCCCTTCGGCGCGATCATCAGCACGTCGAGATCGGGGCGCGGGTCGATCAGGTTGAAATGCACGTTGAGGCCGTGCGCGAACATCAGCGCTGCGCCCTGCTTCATATTGTCGTGCAGATGCTCGCGGTAGATGTCGCCCTGCAATTCGTCGGGGGTCAGCATCATCATCACGTCGGCCCATTTAGCGGCCTCGGCGACTTCCATCACCTTGAATTTCTCGCCTTCGGCCTTCTTGACGCCCTGCGAGCCTTTGCGCAGCGCGATCACGACGTCCTTGACGCCCGAATCGCGCATGTTGAGCGCATGGGCATGGCCCTGGCTGCCATAGCCGATGACGGCGACCTTCTTGCCCTTGATCAGGTTCAGGTCGGCGTCGCGATCGTAATAAACTCGCATGTCTTTTACCCCTCATCGGGCCGATGATGACGGCCACTATCCTCAAACGTCATGGCCGGGCTCGTCCCGGCCATCCACGGCTTATTCTGCGGCAGTCGATAGCAAGACGTGGCTGCCCGGCACAAGGGCCTGGGTCCGGGCCGGCCTGAAGGCCGGACCCGGGTGGCCGGGCATGACGAATTCTATTGGCCACTGCGCCGCCGCCTGATCTGCAGGCGCCCGGCATAAAGCAGGCCGAACCCGACCAGCACGCTGCCGTACTTGATGAACTCGGGCATCTGCGAGCCCTGTTCGAAACACTGGGTGCTGCTGCCGACGCCGATGCAGCGCCGCGTGCCGATGTCCTGAGATTTGACGAAAACCCCAAAAAAGAGGAACGGGATCGCCAGGATGGTCAGCGCCATCTCACATGCCCTCGGGACCGCGCGCGATGGCGGCAATGCCGGTGCGCGACACCTCGACCAGCCCGAGCGGCAGCATCAGCGCGATGAACTGCTCGACCTTGTCGCTCTTGCCGGTGATCTCGAACACAAAGCTCTCGGTGGTGGCGTCGATGACGCGCGCACGGAAGGCGTCCGCCAATCGCAGCGCTTCGACCCGCTCGTCGCCTTTGCCCTTCACCTTGACCATCGCCAACTCGCGCTCGATCGAATTGCCGGCCAGCGTCATGTCGACGACGCGGTGCACCGGGATCAGGCGGTCGAGCTGGTTCTTGATCTGCTCGATCACCATCGGCGTGCCGGTGGTGACGACGGTAATAAGCGAGCGGTGCTTGGCGTGCTCGGTCTCCGACACCGTCAGGGACTCGATATTGTAGCCGCGGCCGGAGAACAGGCCGATGACGCGCGCCAGCACGCCCGGCTCGTTGTCGACCAGCACCGAGAGCGTGTGGCTCTCCGCCTTTTGCGCGGTCGGCGCCGCCGGGTAGTGGCTTGTGGAGGGGGCGTTCATTAGACCAACATCTTTCCTTCTTCGGTGATCGCGCTGTCGAGCGTTTCAGCGGCGTCGCCAAGGATCATTTCGTTGTGGGCGCGGCCCGACGGAATCATCGGGAAGCAGTTTTCCTTCTGGTCGACGACGCAGTCGAACAGCACCGGCTTGTCGATCGCGATCATCTCCTTGATCGCGGCGTCGAGATCGCCCGGCTTCTCGCAGCGGATGCCGGCCGCGTGCATGGCCTCGGCCAGCTTGACGAAATCCGGCAGCGCCTCGGAATAGCTCTGCGAATAGCGCGCGCCGTGCAGCAGTTCCTGCCACTGCCGCACCATGCCCATGTAGCTGTTGTTGAGAATGAAGATCTTGATCGGCAGCCGGTACTGCACCGCCGTCGAAATCTCCTGCATCGTCATTTGCACCGAGGCTTCGCCGGCAATGTCAATGACCAGCGAATCCGGATGCGCGAGTTGCACGCCGACCGCGGCCGGCAGGCCATAGCCCATGGTGCCGAGCCCACCCGAAGTCATCCAACGGTTCGGCTCCTGGAAGCCGTAGAACTGCGCCGCCCACATCTGATGCTGGCCGACCTCGGTGGTGATGTAGGTGTCGCGGTCCTTGGTCAGTTCGTAGAGCCGCTCGATGGCGTATTGCGGCTTGATGATATCCTTCGACGGACGATAAGCGAGCGACTTGCGGCCGCGCCACTTGTCGATCTGTTTCCACCACTCGGTATGCGCCCGCTTCTCGGGCTTTGCCTTGTGCTCGCGCCACAGCTTCAGCATGTCAGCCAAGACATTGGCGCAATCGCCGACGATCGGCACGTCGACGTGAACGTTCTTGTTGATCGAGGACGGGTCGATATCGACGTGGATTTTCGTCGAGCCCGGCGAGAACGCATCGAGCCTGCCGGTGATGCGATCGTCAAAGCGCGCGCCGATGCAGATCATGACGTCGCAGTCATGCATCGCCATGTTGGATTCCAGCGTGCCGTGCATGCCGAGCATGCCCATCCATTGCGGATCGGCGGCCGGAAAGGCGCCGAGCCCCATCAGCGTCGAGGTGATCGGGAAGCCGGTGAGCTTCACCAGTTCGGTCAGCAGCTTGCTGGCCTCGGGACCGGAATTGACGACGCCGCCGCCGGTATAGAACAGCGGACGCTTGGCATGCGCCATCAGATCGACCGCGCGCTTGATCTGCTCGATGTCGCCCTTAACCCGCGGCTTGTAGCCGGTGTGCGGGAATTCGGTCGGCACCGAGTACATGCCCTTGGCGAACTGGATGTCCTTCGGAATATCGATCACGACCGGGCCCGGCCGGCCGCTCGAGGCAATGTGGAACGCCTCGTGAAGCACGCGCGGCAGATCCTCGATGCGCTTGACCAGATAATTATGCTTGGTGCACGGCCGGGTGATGCCGACGGTGTCGGCTTCCTGGAACGCGTCGTTGCCGATCAGATGCGTCGGCACCTGGCCGGTGATGCAGACGATCGGAATCGAGTCGCACAGCGCGTCGGTCAGGCCGGTCACTGCATTGGTGGCGCCCGGGCCCGAGGTCACCAGCACGCAGCCGACTTTGCCGGTCGAACGGGCATAGCCCTCCGCCGCGTGCACCGCGCCCTGTTCATGACGGACGAGCACGTGTTGGACTTGGTTCTGCGCAAAGATGGCGTCGTAAATCGGCAGCACCGCGCCGCCCGGATAGCCGAACAGATGCTTCACGCCCTGGTCGGCCATTGCCTGGATCACCATTTCGGCGCCGGTCATTTCGCGTTCCATACTCGTCATCCTCAGATTTAGATCGTTTGATTGGCGCAATAAAAAAGGCCCGCGAAGGGCCATGTCCGGACGCTTCCCTGGGGAGCCCTCTCAGGGCTGCCGAGGCTGCGTCCGAACCCTTACTACCAGAGTAATAATATTGCGCATCGTCAGGCCCTGCCGTACTTTCATTGCGCGGTTTATAATAGCGGCTTTCGCGGCGGTCAAGCGGATTTATGCGCCTTAAATGCGCTCCGCTTGACGTTTTGGACGGTCTTCGAGGCCTTGGCTAGGCCGCGGTGCGCGTTCGTGCCGGCGCTTGGCGTTTGGCCGCTGGCTGGCGCGGCGCGGCTTGCGCAACCCGGCTCTCCGCTTGCGCCGTACCGATCTGGAAGAACGCGACCTGATCGTCCATCGCCTTCGCCTGATGCTCCAGGGTCTTGGCGGTCGCGGCGTTCTCCTCGACCAGCGCGGAGTTCTGCTGGGTGACGTTGTCCATCTGCGTCAGCGCTTTGTTGATCTCATCGAGGCCGGTCGCCTGCTCGGCGCTGGCCGTCGCAATGTCCGCCACGATATCGGCCACCGTGTTGATCGATTCGACAATCTCGTTGAGCGCGACACCCGCCCGGTTGACGAGATCGACACCGTCTTTCACCTGACCGTTGCTGTTGGTGATCAGATCCTTGATGTCCTTGGCCGCCTGCGACGAACGCTGCGCCAGGCTACGCACTTCCGAGGCGACTACCGCAAAGCCGCGGCCGGCTTCGCCGGCGCGCGCCGCTTCGACCGCCGCGTTGAGCGCCAGCAAATTGGTCTGGCGGGCGATTTCGTCGATCACACCGATGATGTCGGAGATCTTGCGCGACGATTCTTCGATCTTCGCCATGGCATCGACGGCCTTGGCGACCACCTCGCCGCCACGATGGGCAACGTCGCGGGTGACAGCAGTCGATTCGTTGGCGTGCTGGGCATTCTCGGCGTTTTTCCTCACTGTCGACGATATCTCCTCCATCGAGGCCGAGGTCTGCTCCAAACTTGCGGCCTGCTCCTCAGTGCGTTGCGACAGATCGGTGGTGCTGGTCGAGATTTCGGCCGAGGCGTTGGTGACTTCGCGCGCGGAATTCTTGATGTTGCCGATGGTCGCGCGGACCCGCTCCGCCATCTGGCTGACGGCTTGCGCGATCTGGCCGACTTCATCCTTGCGGTCGGTCCCCGCAATCGCAATTCCGAAATTGCCGCCGGCGAGCGCCACGAGCGGCGATACCAGCGCGGTTAGCGGCCGGCAGATATTCAACAGGACGAAGATGCTGGCTCCGATCGCAAGCATTGCGCCGACGGCGACGATGATGACGGTCAGAAGCCGTATTTCTGCATAATTCGCCGCAGATGACTCGGCCGAGCGGTTGGCCCCGTTGGTGTTGATTTCGACCAGTTTGGCCACATCGTCGGTCGTCGCGCGGAACGCCGTCACCATGCCTTTGAAGAGCGCCGCCGCCTCGTCCGTCTTATGCTCCCGCGATAGTTTCAGCAGCTCCTGAGCCTGCTTCTGATGATCGGCCCAGTGCAGCACGAAGGCATCATAGGCCGCGCGTTCCTCCGGCGATGAAATAAGCGTCTCGAATTTCCGGCGATAACGGTCAATAGCCGTCAATTGCGTCTCGATGTCCTTCTCTGTCTGCGGCTTTTCCGCATCGGTGGACAAGATATGCTTGACGATGGCCAGCCGTGCTCTCGAGGCGGACAAGCCGAGATTTAGCGCCGTGCTGACCGATGGCAGCCAATTGGTCGAAAACTCCACCGTGGAATTGTTCACCGCCGTAACCTTGTTCAGCGCGAACAAGCCCTGACCGATGATGATCGCCCCCATGAGGCCAAAAGCACCCATCAGCATGGACCGGATCGATAAACCAAACATATTTTATTTCCTCAGCGCGTTGCAGGAATGCATTCGAAGTTAGAGAGACGCCGCTGCAATTACGCCGCTGCTGACGAGCGCGCCATTGCCACCGGTTTAAGTTTAGAAGCTGGACGGAGCGACTCGACCGGGTCTGGCCGCTTTTCGTTCTCCCCTTGCGGCGCATCGATCTGGAAGAACGCGACCTGCTCGTCCATCGATTTCGCCTGGCCCTCGAGCGTCTTAGCGGTCGCCGCATTTTCCTCGACCAGTGCCGAGTTCTGCTGGGTGACGTTGTCCATCTGCGTCAACGCCTTATTGATCTCGTCGAGACCGGTTGCCTGCTCAGCGCTCGCCGATGCAATGTCTGACACCACCGCAGCCACCGTGCGGATCGACTCAACGATCTCAGTGAGCGCGGCACCCGCCTGATTGACGAGACTGACGCCCTCCTGCACCTGGCCGCTGCTGTTGGTAATCAGTTGTGAGATGTCCTTGGCGGCCTGCGACGAACGCTGCGCAAGGCTACGGACCTCCGACGCAACCACGGCGAAGCCGCGGCCGGCATCGCCGGCGCGGGCGGCTTCCACTGCGGCATTCAGCGCCAGCAGATTGGTTTGGCGCGCAATCTCGTCGATAACGCCGATGATGTCCGCGATCTTGCTCGACGATTCCTCGATACGTGACATCGCATTGACGGCCTTGGCTGCGACCTCGCCGCCGCGGTCGGCGACCTCCCGTGTGCTGGCGGCCGACTCACTGGCCATTTTGGCATTGTCGGCATTCTTGCGGACGGTGGAAGATATCTCCTCCATCGAGGCGGTGGTTTCCTCGAGGCTCGCCGCCTGCTCCTCGGTGCGCTGCGACAGGTCGGTGGTGCTGGTGGCGATCTCGGCGGAGGCGCTGGTCACTTCTCGAGTCGAAATTTTGATCTCGGTAATGATGGCACGAATCTGGTCGACCATGGCGCTGACCGCCATGACGATCTGCCCGATTTCATCCTTGGGCGTGAGCCGCGGCAGCGCGACGTTGAAATTGCCACCAGCAAGTTGCACCATCGTCTGCTGCACCAGCATGAGCGGGTTGATGATCCGGCGACTGATCAACAGCATCACCATGATGCTTAGCGCGCAGGCCAGGACCAAGAGGCCAGCCTGCAGAATAAGATTTCTTTGCGCGCGGTCATGCAGATCGGTCGCATAGTCCTTTGCGACCTGGAGAGCCGTGTCGGCCACCTGGAGCAGAATGGTGTGCACACCATTGCTCACGCGGTCCCATTCCAGCACTTCATAAGCCTGTTTTTCGCCGGCAAAGCTCTTTTTGAGAATCGCCATTTGCCGGTCTGGATAGTCACTCTGCAGGAACTCCTTGCGCGCCCGAGCCACAGCCTCGACAAGATTGGCTGGCAGCGCCACGCCCTTCATGATGTCTTCGATCGTCACCAGTGCGGCTGTGGCGCGCGCGGTGTGACCGGCAAACTTCGGCAGCACATCGATCGGATCAAGCTTTTTATCGAAAGCGGCGGACACGAAGGTCGCCCCGTCGCCGGCGGCGCTGCGTAGCACCCAAGCGAGGCTCTTGACCTGCATGAGTTGGTCGATCTGCGGGTCTTCACCCTTGATCAGCAAAGTGAGATGACCGGACATCTTGTCGAGCAATTCCATCAGACCGCTTGTGGTCTTGAAATACTCGTCCACGAGAGCGGGACGGCGCTCCGCTTTCGGCCGCTTAATCGCCTCATCGGCTTCCTTGTGAAGCGCAACGAGCTTTTCGAACATCGCCGTTATGTCCGAGACCGCCGTGCCGCCCGCCGGCAGGTTCACGTTCCGAAGTGACGCAAGACCAGCCGTCATTGCTGCGGTTTCGGACGCACGCGCACGGCGCACAATGGGGCTGAAATCGCCGGAGGCTTCGGCCTGGAGCGAGCGCGTGGAGAAAATACGATCGGATCGAAGGTTGTGCAGCGACGTGAACAGCGAAACCGAGGTCTCCGCCACAGTCGCGATCTGCTTTGCCGACTGCAGCCGCCCCCACGACGTCCAGGCGCTCACCGCGAGAATGACGATGATGATCATCGCCATCGTGCCAAACAGCGACTTTAGCAGCAGTTTGACCGAGAATCTATTGAGCATTGCCACGCAACCTTCTGGCTGAAATCTTGACGGCGGCGCTTAAGCCGCCGCTCGCTTCGGCTGAGCGGCCGAACGGACAACCTGCTTTGCTGCACCCGCCTGCTCCGGCACCGTCGAAGTCGTATCTTCAATGCGGAAATAGGCGACCTGCTCATCCATCGCCTTGGCCTGATGCTCGAGGGTCTTGGCGGTCGCCGCGTTCTCCTCGACCAGTGCGGAGTTCTGCTGGGTGACGTTGTCCATCTGCGTCAGCGCCTTGTTGATCTCATCGAGGCCGGTCGCCTGCTCGGCGCTTGCCGATGCGATGTCGGCGACGGTATCCGCGACCTGCTTGATGGAGGTGACGATCTCAGTCAGCGCCTCACCCGCACGATTGACGAGATCGACTCCATCTTTGACCTGACCATTACTGCTGGTGATCAGATCCTTGATGTCCTTGGCCGCCTGCGATGACCGCTGCGCCAGGCTACGAACTTCCGAGGCAACCACTGCGAACCCGCGACCAGCCTCACCGGCGCGCGCCGCTTCCACCGCTGCGTTGAGCGCCAACAAATTGGTCTGGCGGGCGATTTCATCGATCACGCCGATGATGTCGGAAATCTTGCGCGAGGAATCTTCGATCTTAGCCATCGCTTCCACCGCCTTGGCGACCACCTGACCGCCGCGATCGGCGACGTCCCTGGTGGTGCTGGCGGACTGGCTGGCGTGCTGCGCATTCTCAGCGTTTTTCCTCACCGTCGACGATATCTCCTCCATCGAGGCCGAGGTTTCTTCCAGGCTCGCCGCCTGTTCCTCGGTGCGTTGCGACAGATCGGTGGTGCTGGTTGATATCTCGGCAGACGCGTTGGTTACTTCACGCGCCGAAGACTTGATCTCGCTCAAGGTCTTGCGAATCTGGTCCACCATGGTGTTGACCGAGGTGACGATCTGCCCGACTTCGTCCTTGCGGGTGATGCGCGGCACATTGACGTTAAAGTCGCCGCCAGCCAGCTTCAACATCACGCCTTGAATCATCTGCAACGGCGCGGTGACGCGGCGCGAAATCATAAGCATCATGCCGAACGCAATGACCAATGCTGTTGCCAGCAAGCCAAGCTGAATGAAGAGCTTGAACTGAGCGCTCGCACGCATGTCCGTGGCATAGTCCTTCACGTTTTGCAGCGAGACGAAGGCGACATTCAAAATTCCCGCAAGCGGCGGCAGCGCTAAATTATTCCAGCCCGTCTGATCGTAAGGCGTCTTTTCACCGGCGACCAAACTCTTGAGCGTCTTCTGAGCGATAGCGGCGTGCTCTGGGTTAAAGTAATCCCGCTTTGCCTTTTTCATCGCTTCGTTCAAAGCCGGGCTCAGCGGCAATCCAGCTGCAATCCCCTCGAGCGTCGCCCAGGCGGCTTCGGCTCTGATCACATTGCCGTTGTATTTTACGGTTGCGTCCGGCGCTATCGGCATGCCGCCAACGCCATTCAACAAGATCAAGTTGGCATCGCCGGCGGTGTTGCGGGTCACCCAGGCCTGCTGCTTGATTTCAAGAAGCTGACTGACGAAAGAATCGTCGAGCTTGACGATCACGGCAAGCTCCATCGACAGCTTGTCGATCAGGCCCATCAGGGCGTTCGCCGAATCGAGAGTTTCCTGCACAAGACCCGGCTTGCGCGCCGCTTTCGGTTGCCCGAATGCGGCGGCTGTTTCCCGGTGCAGAGCGACCTGCCTCATGAGCGCCTGCTCCAGCGCCGGCACACCGCTTAGTCCTTGCCCGAGGTCATCGTGGCGCAAAGCAACCAGCGCAGCATTCAAGGCCGCCATTTCCACTTCGCGAGCCTCCCGAAGCACGGGAATCATCTCGCCCTGCTTGTCCGACTGCAAATCACGCACCGTCGTTGATCGATCGTTGCGCAGATCCCGCAAGGCACTGAACAAAGAACTTGACGCATCGGCCACATGCACCATCCGGCTCGCGACGTTCAACCGGCCCCAGGACTCCCAGGCACCGAGCGCCAGCACAATCACGACCGCCATTGCCAGCAACAGAATCGCCGACTTCAGAAAGGTGTTCACGGTCATCCGGTCGAGCATCGCACCATCTCACTCGCAGTCACATTGAAGCTTCGGTGTTTGATCTTTCCGGACGGCTTTTACCGGCATTACGCCGCGGCGGAAGTCTTTGGCCTGCCACGCACCGGTGCTGCGCTTCGCTTTGGCACGGCTTGGCGCGGCGCGGCTTGCGCGGGCGCGCTGCCGCCTTGCGCCGTATCGATCTGGAAGAACCCGACCTGATCGTCCATCGACTTCGCCTGTTCCTCGAGCGTGCGCGCGGTCGCCGCATTCTCCTCGACCATCGCCGAGTTACGCTGGGTGGCCTCATCCATCTGCGTCAGCGCCTTGTTTATCTCATCCAGGCCCGATGCCTGTTCGGCGCTGGCCGAGGCAATCCCGGACACGATGTCGCCGACGGTGCGGATCGACTCGACGATCTCGTTGAGGGCCGCGCCCGCGCGATTGACGAGTTCGACACCCTCCTTCACTTGGCTGCCGCTGTTGGTGATCAACTGCGCGATATCCTTGGCCGCTTGCGAGGAACGCTGCGCCAGGCTGCGGACTTCGGAAGCGACGACGGCAAAGCCGCGTCCGGCATCGCCGGCGCGGGCCGCTTCCACCGCCGCATTGAGCGCCAGCAAATTGGTCTGACGCGCAATCTCGTCGATCACGCCGATGATGTCGGAGATCTTGCGCGAGGACTCCTCGATGCGCGCCATGGCCTGCACCGCCTTGCCGGCAACTTCGCCGCCGCGGTCGGCGACCTCGCGGGTCGCCATCGCGGATTGCGTCGCGTGCTGCGCACTTTCGGCGTTCTTACGCACCGTGACAGAGATCTGCTGCATGGCGGACGTGGTTTCTTCCAGTCCGGCCGCCTGCTCCTCGGTGCGCTGCGACAAATCGGTGGTGGTGGTCGCAATCTCGGCGGACGCATTGGTTACTTCGCTCGCCGACGACTTGATCTCTTTCAAGGTCCTGCGAATCTGGTCGACCATCGTGTGGACCGACATGACGATCAGCCCGACTTCGTCCTTACGCGAGATGTTCGGCACAGTGACGTTGAAATTGCCGGCGGCGAGCTTCAGCATCACGTCCTGAATCATCTGCAGCGGCGATGTAACACGGCGCGTGATGACCATCATCATCGACAGCGCCACGGCCAAAGCCAAGCCCAACAGACCGAGCTGCATGAACAGCTTCCATTGCGCACTCGAATGCTGCGCCACCGCGTGGCTTTTGACCGTCTCCAGCGCGGTTTCGGCAACGTTGAGAAGCGACGTCAACTTCGCAATCGACGCGCGTACCCAATCGTCAAGCTTGACGTCGGGCTTTTCGCCGGCGACCAGGGTTTTCAGCATCCGCAGGCGTGTCGCCGAAATCTCAGGGGCAAAGAATTCCTGCTTGCCCTTCTGAACGGCGGCGGTGAATTGCGCCGGCAGCGGCAGTCCAGTGATAAACTCTTCAATCGTCGACCACGCGCCTTCGGCGCGGCTCAAGCTCGCCGCATATTTCATCAGCGGATCCGGCGGCAACGGCATGCCGGACATCGTATTGGATATGACGACCGACGCGTCGCCGGCGGAGTTGCGCGCCAGCCACGCCAGTTGCTTCAATTGCATCACTTGACCGACGAAGGCGTCGTCGAGCTTGACCGCATTGGTGAGCTGCGCGGAGATCTTGTCGAGCAGCGCCATCAGCACGCTAAACTCGTCGTCGACCTCCTTAACGAGGCCGGCCCGCCGCGCGGCTTTCGGCTGCGACATCGACCCTGCGGATTCCGTATGCAACGCGATTTGCTTGTTGATCTGCTGTTCGAGCGTGGTCGCGGCAGCTTGAGCTTCCGGAAGATCGACTTCGCGCAGCGCGATTAAACCCGCCTTCAGCGCCGGGATCTCGGCCTCACGGAAGCCGCGAAGATCGGCACTGACGCCGCTTTGCGCTTCGCCGAGCAGTTGACGGACTGATGTGGAGCGGTCCAGCCGCAGATTGTGCAAACCGGTAAAGAGATAGGCCGAGGCATCGGCGATATGCGCGATCCGGCTTGCGACCGCCAGCCGGCTCCATGAATCCCAGGCGCCGAGAGCCAGGACGAGCATCAGGCCCGCCGCCAACATTCCAATGGCCGATTTTAGGAGCGCGTTGACTGTGATCCGATTTAACATGGCGTTTCCAAACCTTTTTTCGCGCGGCAACCCACGCGCAAAGATGGTCAGAAATCCCGAAAGGCCGGTTTAAGAATTGCGTACAGCGAATTTGCCGCGCGACTTTGTTGTTCTCGATTAACATTCGAAATCAAATGCCGGGCGTTGCCAACTGCGCGCCGCCTGCATCCCGCAGCCGCTAGCTGATCACGCGGCCGCCGCTGACCTCGGCCGAGCGGAAGCAGGCACCCGCCGCTTTTGCGGCGCCTGGACCGCGGGCCGAACGGACGGATGATTCGCTTGGTCGGCCTCGGCCGCTTCGATCCGGAAATAGCCGACCTGGTCGTCCATGTTCTGCGCCTGCTGCTCGAGCGTTTTGGCAGTCGCCGCGTTTTCCTCGACCAACGCCGTGTTCTGCTGCGTGGCCTCGTCCATCTGCTCGAGCGCCTTCTTGATCTCATCAAGGCCAGTGGCCTGCTCGGCGCTCGCCGTTGCAATGTCGGACACGACGGCGGCGACAGAGCGGATAGAATCGACGATCTCGTTGAGCGCTTCGCCGGCTTGATTGACGAGGCCGACGCCCTCCTGCACCTGGCTGCCGCTGGTGGTGATCAGCTGTGCAATGTCCTTGGCTGCCTGCGACGAACGCTGTGCCAGGCTGCGTACTTCCGAGGCAACGACCGCGAAGCCACGCCCGGCCTCGCCGGCCCGCGCGGCTTCCACCGCCGCGTTGAGCGCCAGCAGGTTAGTCTGCCGGGCGATTTCGTCGATTACGCTGATGATGTCGGAAATCTTGCGCGAGGACTCTTCGATCCGCGCCATCGCCTGGACGGCCTTGGCGGCAACCGCGCCGCCGCGGTCGGCGACGTCGCGGGTCGCCTCGGCGGATTTCGTGGCCTGCTGAGCGCTCTCGGCATTCCGGCGCACGGTCGTAGAAATCTGCTCCATGGCCGCCGAGGTTTCTTCCAGGCTCGCCGCCTGTTCCTCGGTACGCTGCGACAGGTCGGTCGTGCTGGTTGCGATCTCCGCGGATGCGTTGGTCACTTCCCGCGACGAAGCCTTGATCTCGCCAATGGTCGCACGGACGCGATCCACCATCGAACTGACCGCGCCTGCGATCTGCCCGACCTCATCCTTGCGATCGATGTTCTGCAGATGAACGCTGAAGTCCCCGGTTGCGACTTTCAGCATCGTTTGCTGGATCATTCGCAGCGGCGCAATCACGCGGCGCGTCACGACCAGCATCATCGCCGCGGCCAGCACAAGCGCAACCAGCAGCAGGCCAAGCTGGACCGATAATTTCCACGTCGCATTTGCGTGTTGGGCCGCCGCGTAGTCCTTGGCAACGTCCAGCGACGCTTCGGCAACACCCAGCAACGACGAGAGTTTCGTTACCGACGAGATGGACCAGTCTTGTGGCGGGATATCGACCTTTTCGCCGGCGGCCAGCGCCTTCAGGGTCTTCATCCGAAGCGCGGTATATTCCGGTCCAAGAAACTCCGTTCGACCTTTTTCGATAGCCGATACCATCGGAGGCGGCAGCGAGAGGCCGGAGGCTATGTCCTCAACCGCGGCCCACGCAGTTTCAAGCCTGCTCACATGGGCGGAATATTTGACAAAGGGATCGGGCGGCAGCGGCTGGCCGGCGAGCGCGTTGGAAATCATGACTGAGGCGTCCCCGGCCGCATTGCGCGCCACCCAGGCCAACTGCTTGATTTCCAGCAACTGATCGACATACGAATCCACGAGGTTCACAGACCTCGTCATTTGCGTTGATACCTTGTCGAGCAAGACCATGAGGGAGTTGGTCTCGTTGGCGAATCCTTCGACCAAACCTTGGCGGCGCGCCGCCTTCGGCTGTTGGAAGGCCGCCGCGGTTTCCTGATGCAGCGCCGTCAGCTTCGTGATCGCCTGACTTAGGCCGGCGATCGCGTCCTGCCGTCCGGGAAACTCCGTGGATTCCAATGCGGCCAGACCAGCCTTAAGAGCCGGCATTTCGGCATCGCGGATGTCCTTAAGCTGCGGCAGCATGGACGCGCGCGGCTGCTCGGAAACCATTTCGCGGAACGTCGACGAGCGGTCGACGCGGAGATTGTGCAGAGCCTTGAAGAGATGACCGGAAGCTTCGGTGACGCTCGCGATCCGCTTTACCGATGCGAGGCGGGTCCAAGATTCCCATGCACCAAGCGACAACATGATCACGACTGCCGTTGCCAGCAGAGCGATAACAGATTTCAGGAGCGCATTGACCGTGATCCGATTGAACATGGCAATTCCAAATCCCTTTTTCGCGCGGCAACCCGCGCGCAAAGATGGACAGAAATCCTGAAAGGCCGATTTAAGAATGCCGTACGGCGAATTTGCCGCGCGGCTTTGTTGCTCTGGATTAACATTCGAAACCAAATGCCGGGCGTTGCCTACTGCGCACCGCCTGCATGCCGCAGCCGCTATTGGGTCAGGCGGCCGCCTTTTTCCGCGCTTGGGCCGAGGCAGGCGGCTGCCTGCGGTGCTGTGCCTGGGCCGCGGGCCGAACGGAGGGCTGATGCGCTTGGTCGGCCTCGGCCGCCTCGATCCGGAAGTAGCCGACCTGGTCGTCCATGTGCTGCGCCTGCTGCTCGAGCAGCTTGGCCGTCGCCGCGCTCTCTTCGACCAGCGCCGAGTTCTGCTGCGTGACGTTATCCATCTGGGTCATCGCTTTGTTGATCTCGTCGATGCCGGTCGACTGCTCGGCGCTGGCGGCGGCGATGTCGGAGATTATGTGCGTGACCACATTGATCGACTTGGTGATCTCACCAAGCGCAGCGCCGGCTTGATTGACGAGTTCGACGCCCTCCCGAACCTGGCCGCTGGAGTTTGTGATCAGGCTGTTGATGTCCTTGGCCGCTTGCGACGAGCGTTGTGCCAGACTGCGGACTTCCGTCGCCACCACGGCAAAACCACGCCCGGCCTCGCCGGCTCTTGCTGCTTCCACCGCCGCGTTGAGCGCCAGCAAATTGGTCTGGCGCGCAATCTCGTCGATTACGCCGATGATGTCGGAGACTTTGTGCGAGGATTCCTCGATCCGGGCCATGGCTTCGATGGCTCTGCCGACGACCTCGCCGCTTTTGTCGGCAATGTCGCGGGTCTCCGCAGCCGACTTACTGGCCTGCTGAGCGCTTTCGGAGTTCTGCTTCACGATTGCAGAAATTTCCTCCATCGAAGCCGTGGTTTCCTCCAGGCTCGCGGCCTGCTCTTCGGTGCGCTGTGAGAGGTCGGTCGTACCGGTGGAAATCTCGGCCGAGGCATTGGTCACTTCCCGCGCGGAGACCTTGATCTGCATCAGCGTGGCGCGGACCTTGCTGGCCATCGTATCGACCGCGGCAGCAATCTGGCCGATTTCATCCCGGCGATCAAGCCCCGGCACGGTGACGGCGAAATTGCCATTGGCGAGTTCGTCGAGCGGTTTGGTTAGGGCGCGTAGCGGACGAGCCACCGTCAGCACCGAAAATGCGATGGCGCCACAGAACAGAACCAGGCAGGCCGTCAGAAGCCCGAGGCTGAGCACCACGTTTTCCCAGCCCGATCGCTTGAGTTCGGCGGTGTACAATTCGCTGGCTTGGCTCGCGCCATTCATCACGTCCAAAATAGTCGCGAGCAGCGGCGTGGTCGTGTCGGCCCATTGCGTCGTCGTCATCGGATAGTTGGCGCCGGCCGCCGAGGCGACTTGCATCTGGTCGGCGAGCGGCTGGAACTTGGCGAAGTAGCCGTCCTTGGCCGCTTGCACGCCTTTCACGATGCCATCGTGGTCCGATTCCTTGAGGTTGCCCTCGAGCAGGCGCCACATCAGGCCGACCTGCGCGCGGATGCTTTTAATCGTCGAGATATTTTCCGGAGAGATCGCGGCCTTGGCGGACAAAGCTTGGGAAATCGTTGCACGTTCCCGCCCCGCCGTATCGCGCATGTTCCAGGCCAGGACGCGGATGTTTGCCAGACGCGACAGCTCCGGATCCAAACCGCTGGTGTTGCCGAGCACGCCATTCCACAACTTTTGCGCCGCTTCGACAAAGGCCGACATCACCGCATAGGTGTTTTTGACGGTGTCGGCATCGCGCTGCGGCGCAGGCTGCGCGATGGCAGCGCCGGCCTTGCTCCGATAGGCGTTCATTTTCTCGCGCGCCGCGTTGAACTCGGCGATCAATGCGGTTTTGCGCGGAAACTCCTGGGTCTGTAGCTCGGCGAAAGCGGCGTCGATCTTCGCCGTTGCGGGCGCCCGGTAATCCATAATGTTCTTCAGCGCATCCGGACTCGCAGGCTGCTCGGCCCGCAACGCGTTGTTCACGAACTGCCGCTCGATCAGAATGTCATAGACGCCCAGGATCAGTGCATTCGCGGACGCATTCTGCCGGTCCGCGATTTCCGCCGTGCGATAAATTCGCCAAGAGTTGCTGGACTGAGAAGCCAGAGCCCAGACCGCGATCGGAATGACCAGGGCAAACGACAATGCAATGCGCATCGAGATTTTGATTTCGCGTAGCCGGCGAAACATGCTTACACCCACAGATAGACAACAACTTTATGTAAATAAGCGCGAGATAGTGAAAGGTTGTCTAACGAACCAGCTGCAACGGGAACTTTGAAAGTGCGCTGCTATAACAATCTAGATTAAAAAACGGCGGCTTCATTCCGGCATCATCGCCGCGATGTCGTCCGGGCTCACGTCCGGTGGCACGGCCGTCCAATCCTTCATCTGCCCCCGAAACCACGTAATTTGGCGCTTGGCGTAGCGGCGCGTGTCCATTCGCGCGCCTTCGGCGGCCTCATCGAGCGTGATCTCGCCATTGAGATGACGGATCAGCCACGGCACGCCATGCGCCTTCATCGCCGGCAGCAGCGGATCGAGCTGGCGTGCGGCAAGAGCGCGCACCTCGTCAAGCGCGCCGGCCTCGAGCATGGCGGCAAAGCGCGCTTCGATGCGGCTGACCAGGTCGCCGCGTTCGCGGTTGACGAAGATTTTGACCGCGCGGACCGGGTCGATCAACGGCGCCATGCCCTGCTGGTGCCATTCCGACAGCGAGCGCCCGGTCGCCAGGACCACCTCCAGCGCGCGGGCAATGCGCACGCGGTCGAGCGGCATCAGCCGGTGCGCGGTCACCGGGTCGCGCTCGATCAACTCGGCATAGAGCGGCGTGACGCCCTCGCTGAGTAGACGTGCGCGCACCTGGGCGCGGATTTCCGCCGGCACCGGCGGCACCGCGGCCAAACCTGCGGTTAACGCCTTGAAATACAGCCCAGTGCCGCCGACCAAAATCGACACACGGCCCGCCGCGGCGATTTCAGCCAGTGCCGCGCCGGCATCGCGGCTCCAGCGCCCGACCGAATAATTCTCGGCCTCATCGACATGACCGTAGAGCATGTGTTGGGCACGCGCCTCTTCCGCCGCGCTCGGCCGCGCCGTGATGGTGCGTAGGTTCGCGTAGACCTGCATCGAATCGGCATTGACGACGACGCCGCCGAGCTTTGCGGCCAGCGCCAAAGCCAGCGCCGACTTGCCGCTCGCGGTCGGGCCTGCAATAAGCACCGCTCCGCCGGCTTTGTGCATCGCATGACTCATATCGCAACCCTAATCGGCCCCTCGATTGCGCTCGACGCGCCGGCGCTCGCACGCGTGCGGGCCGCATTGACCGGCGCCGGCGAGCCCAAGCTGCTCGGCCCCGGCGCCGCCGACATTCCCTTTAGCTTAAGCGCGGACCTTGACCAACGCGAACTGGCCGTACATTTGCGGAGCGTCCTTAACGCCCCGGTCGACGTGGTGGTGCAGAAGGCCGCCAACCGGCGCAAAAAGCTGTTTCTGGCCGACATGGATTCGACCATGATCGGCCAGGAGTGCATCGACGAACTTGCGGATTTCGTCGGCCTGAAAACTCACGTCGCGGCGATCACCGAGCGCGCCATGCGCGGTGAGATCGCCTTCGAACCGGCCTTGCGCGAGCGCGTCGCGCTGCTGGAAGGCCTCAAGGTCTCGGTGGTCGAGGAAGTGCTGCGCGACCGCATCCGGCTGACACCCGGCGCACGCGCGCTGGTGGCGACGATGCGCGCCAACGGCGCCCGCACCTGCCTGGTGTCGGGCGGCTTCACACTGTTTACCGATCGTATCGCTGCCATGATCGGTTTCGATCAGAGCCGTGCCAATACGCTGACCCTGATCGACGGTCACAAGCTCGCCGGCTCGGTGGCCGAGCCGATCTTCGGCCGCGACGGCAAGCGCGCCGCGCTGCTCGAGATGCGGCAGGAGCTCAGCCTCGCCAAGGACGACACCATGGCGATCGGCGACGGCGCCAACGACATGGACATGATCGCGGAAGCGGGCTTAGGCGTGGCCTATCACGCCAAGCCGAAGGTGGCGGAGGCCGCTGCCGCGCGCATCGACCACGGCGACCTCACCGCGCTGCTTTATGTCCAGGGCTATCGGCAAGAGGAGTTTGTAAAGACGTAATTTAAAACTGTCGCACGAATGTTGCACTATTGGACACCATCCACGCCGCTTTTATCCAGCGATGCAGGCACCTTTTAACCATCTCCCGAAACGGCCCATTCAACTCCCGATGTTACGTTGGTGGCGTCAAACAACTGGGAGGTAGCTATGTCGTTTCTGATCCAATCGTTGAAAAGCATGCTGGTTCAGCCAGCCAATACCTGTTCGACTCTCGAGTACTGCGCCTACGGGCTTTAATTAGAATCTTTTTAGACGCGTTGCATGAACCGCCGCGACCTCGCGGCGGTTCATGCCGTTGAACGCGCTACTGCAAACTGATCGCCACGAAGCTCGGGTCGCCGTCGGGCGACACCACCAGCAGCACCACGGCCTTCTTGCCGTCCTTCTTGAGCTGGTCGACGCGCTTTTGCAGGTCGGCGGCGTTGCTCACCGGCTGCTGCTGCACTTCGGCGATTACCATGCCGGGCGCCAGGCGCTTTTCGGCCGCCGGCGAATTGGCATCGACGCCGGTGATCAGCACGCCCTTCACCTTGTCCTTGATCTTGTGCTTCTTGCGCAGATCGTCGGTGAGGTTGGCGAGATCGAGGCCGAGCGCCTTCTTGATCGCCGGCTTGTCCTCGGCCGGACTGTCCTTGGTGACGGCCGCGACTTTCTTCTCGGCGTCATCGAGCCGACCGAGCTTGACCGTCTTCTTTTCTTCCTTGCCCTTGCGGATGATCGTGACCTCGACGTCCTTGCCGACCGGCGTCTCGGCGACGATCTTGGGCAGATCGCGCATTTCCTTGATGTCCTTGCCGTCGAACTTGACGACAACGTCGCCCGGCTCGATGCCGGCGGGCTTGGCCGGCCCCTTGTCGTCGATGCCGGCGATCAGCGCACCACGCGCCGGCTTGACGCTCAGGCTCTCGGCGATTTCGTCGGTCACCTGCTGGATACGCACGCCGAGCCAGCCGCGCCGCACTTCCTTGAACTCGCGCAACTGGTCGATCACGCCGACAACGGTCTTCGACGGCACGGCAAAGCCGATGCCGATCGAGCCGCCGGACGGCGAGATAATCGCGGTGTTGACGCCGATCACTTCGCCATTGAGGTTGAACAGCGGGCCGCCCGAATTGCCGCGATTGATGGCGGCGTCGGTCTGGATGTAATTGTCGTAAGGCCCAGAATTGATGTCGCGGTTGCGCGCCGACACGATGCCGGCGGTCACCGTGCCGCCGAGGCTGAACGGATTGCCGATCGCAATCACCCATTCGCCCAGCCGCAATTTGTCGCTATCGCCGAACTTCACCGCCTTGAGCGGCGCCGCCGGCGTGACCTTGAGCAACGCCAGATCGGTCTTGGTATCGCGTCCGAGAATTTCGGCTTTGAGCGTGGTGCCGTCATTGAGGATGACGCTGACTTCGTCGGCGTCGGCGATGACGTGATTGTTGGTCACGACCAAGCCGGTCGAGTCGATAATGAAACCGGAGCCGAGCGAGTTGACGCGGCGCGGCGTGGTGTCGCCGCCCGGCTTGCCGGGGGTGCCCTGCCCGCGCCGGTTCTTGTTGAACTCCTCGAAGAATTCCTCAAACGGCGAACCCGGCGGCAACTGCGGCATAGCGCTGTTGTTGCTGATGTCCACGGTCTGCTTAGTCGAAATGTTGACGACGGCGTCAATCACCTGTTCCGCCACGTCGGAAATACTTTCCGGCCCGCGCGCTTGCGCCTGAACGGATAAGGCCGGCCAAGCGATTGCGGCGGCGACGAAAATCGCCAGCCGGGCCGGCTTCGTCATCGAGTTGAAGAGTGCGCCCATGGGCGTTATTTCTCCTGGAAAAGAGGGTCTGCTTCGACAGTGCCGCCGTCTTCACGGCTAATCAAGGGTATCGGCCATCAACACCATGAGAGGCCGATTCGTTCGCAAAAGCGACGTTTTTAACGTGCCGCCGGCCTAACCGCGTACCAGCCAGACCACGAGCAAACCGATCACGGCCGAGCCGATGCCGATCGCGCGCAAGGCTTGATCCGGCGTCTCCAGCACGCTGGCGACCGCGCGCTTGGCGGGGCCGGGGAAGGCGGCGAAAACCAGACCCTCGATCATGAACACGAGGCCAAGAGCCGCCAGGAAATCAACCATGCCGGCGGCTCTCCGGTTTCGCTAGCGAGCCGGTTGCGTGGCCGGCGCGCCCGATCCCGTCGATGCGGAAGGCTGAGCGGGGCGCGGCTTGCCCGACGGGTCGTTGAAGTAGCGGAAGAAGTTGGTGTCGGGTTTCAGCACCAGCCGGGTGTCGTTGCTCTTGAGCGCGGCTTCATAAGCCTGCATCGAGCGATAGAAGGTGAAAAAATCCGCATCCTTGTTGAAGGCATCCGCGAAAATCTGATTCCGGATGGCGTCGCCTTCGCCGCGGATCTGCTCGGACTGCGACGTCGCTTCGGCGACCAGCACGGTCACCTCGCGGTCGGCGCGCGAGCGGATTTCCTGGGCGCGCTGCGCGCCCTGGGCTCGGAACTCAGCCGCCTCGCGCTGCCGCTCGGTCTGCATGCGCTGGTACACCGCCTGGCTGTTCTGCTCCGGCAGATCGGCGCGCCGGATACGCACGTCGACGACTTGGATGCCGTAGCCACCGGCTTCACGGTCCACCAGTTCGCGGATGCGCGCCATCAGGTCGGCGCGCTGATCGCGGACGACGTGGATGAACGTGGCCTCACCGAGCACGCGGCGCAGCGCTGAGTTGAGCAATATCTTGAGCTGCGAGTTGGCGCCGTCGACCGACCCGAGCGTCTGATAGAAGCGCAACGGATCCTTGATGCGGTAGCGCGCGAAGGCGTCGACCACCAGACGCTTTTGATCCGAGGCGATCACTTCCTGCGCCGGCGCTTCAAGATCGAGGATGCGCTTGTCGATGCCGATGACGTTGTCGATGAACGGTGCTTTCACGTGCAAACCCGGGTCGCTGATGACATGCACCGGCTGACCGAGCCGCAGCACCAGCGCTTGTTGCGTCTGGTACACGGTGAACAGCGACGAGTAGGCCACGAACAGCGCGGCAACGATCAGGATCGCGGCGATGCCGCCGATGAAATTAGTCTTCATGGCCGGGCTCCCGCCTGCGATTGGCTGCGCGGCGATGCCGGACGCGACAGCTCATTGAGCGGCAGATAAGGAACGACGCTGGAGCCGCCATCGCGGGCGCCAGAATCGAGAATGATCTTGTCGGCGCCGCCAAGCACGCGCTCCATGGTTTCCAGGTACATGCGCTCGCGGGTGACCTCGGGCGCCTTGAGATACTGTTCGTAGATCTTCAAGAAGCGCGACGTCTGGCCGGTGGCTTCCGCCACGGTCTGCGACTTGTAGGCTTCGGCTGCCTGGGTGATCTGGGCGACCTTACCGCGCGCTTCCGGCACGACGCGGTTCTGGTAGGTCTGCGCTTCGTTGACCGCGCGCTCGAGATCGGCGCGCGCCGCCTGAACGTCGCGGTTGGAATCGATCACCTGCGTCGGCGGATCGACCTTCTGCATCTGCACCTGCTGCACCAGAATGCCGGCGCCGTAATTGTCCAGCGTCTTCTGCATCAGGTCCTGCACGGCGGTTTCGATAGTCTGCCGCGCGCCGGTCAGGATCGGCTGGATTTCCGAGCGTCCGACCACTTCGCGCATGGCGCTTTCCGCCACCGCTTTCACCGTGCCTTCCGGATTTTGGATGTTGAACAGGTATTCGCCGACGCCGGTCGGCTTGACCTTCCACAGCACCGAAAAATCGACATCGACGATATTTTCGTCGCCGGTCAGCATCAGGCTTTCCTCGGGCACGTCGCGGGTGGCGCTGCCACGGCGGACGTCGTCGACCACGCGCATGCCGATGTCGATCTTATTGACGCGCAACGCCTTGGGCGTGAGCACGGTCTCGATTGGATAAGGCAGGTGGTAATTCAGGCCGGGCTGCACCTCGCGCACGTCCTGGCCGAAGCGCAGGACGACGCCGAGTTCGTCAGGGCCGACCTGGAACACGCCGGAGAAGCCCCACAGCACCACCGCGGCGAGGCCCAGAATGGCGAAACCCTTGCCACCGAGATTGCCGCCCGGCAGCACGCGCCGCAATTTATCCTGCCCGCGCCGGAGCATTTCCTCGAGATCCGGAGGCGTCGGGCCCGACGACTGCGGTCCACCGCCCCAGGGGCCCTTGCCGCCCGAGCCTGACCCCCAAGGGCCGCCACCGCCGCCCTGATTGCTCCATGGCATTGAAAAATCTCCCGGCGCCTGGGCTTTATGCCCGACAAAGCTCAAGTCTTGCCTATATTGGAGGGGGTTATAGGGGACGCAAGGGCGCGTTACAACGCGCTGACATGCCGCGGCTATCGCCTTACATAAACCGCGACCGCGAAGTCCGCGTCGTCGGCCGGGCCGGCCTTGACCTCATCGCGCGACACCTGGCGCCACACCGAGGGGTCGATCCAGGGAAAGCGCACGTCGCCCTCCGGGCTGGCATGGACGTGGGTGATCTCCAGCCGTGCCGCGCGCGGCATCATGGCGGCGAAGACGTCGCTGCCGCCGATGATCATGATCTCATCGACCCCGCGTTTCTCCGCGTCCTGGCGCGCAAAGCCAAGCGCCGCCTCCAGGCTGGTCGCCAGGACCCCGCCGGGCACGATCAGTCCGAGATCTTTGGTCAACACGATGTTGGTGCGATCCTTGAGCGGCTTGCCGATCGACTCGTAGGTCTTGCGCCCCATGATGACGGGACGGTTGAGCGTCACTTTGCGGAAATGCTGCAAATCGGACTTCAGCCGCCACGGCAACTGGCCCTCGCGGCCGATCACATTGTTCTCGCCGATGGCGGCGACGAGCACGATCTTCATGACTGCATCCTGCCGGCAAAATCGTGCAAAGCCTTGCCGGCGAGCCGGCAGATTTTCCACTCGTTCATCACCTGGGCGCCGATCGACTTATAAAAGGCAATCGACGGCGCATTCCAGTCGAGCACCGCCCACTCGAAACGTGCCATTCCGTCATGAACGCAGCGCTGCGCCAGCCGCGCCATCAGCGCTTTGCCGATACCGCGCCCGCGAAACTCCGGCCGCACGAACAAATCCTCGACATAGAGCCCGTGACGGCCGCGAAAGGTCGAGAAATTGACAAACCAGACGGCAAAGCCCGCCGGCTCCCCGCCCCACTCCGCGATGTCGCAGAACACGCGCGGGTTCTCGCCGAACAGCGCCGCGGCAATCTCCTCCGGCTTGGCATCGACCTCGCCTTGCAGATTTTCGTAATCGGCGAGTTCGCACACCAGAGCAAAAATCAGCGCGCTGTCGGCCGCGACCGCCGGGCGGATGATGAGGCCCACATTGCCGCTCATACGGCGACTGGCGCTTTGATGTGGGCGTGCGCGTCGTAATTCTCCAGCGTGAAGTCCTCGTAGCGGAAGCCAAAAATGTCTTTTACGTCCGGATTGAGCCGCATCACCGGCAGCGCCTTGGGCGCGCGCGACAGCTGCAGCTTCGCCTGCTCCAGATGATTGAGATAAAGATGCGCGTCGCCGAAAGTGTGAATGAACTCGCCCGCTTTAAAGCCGGTCACCTGCGCCATCATCAGCGTCAACAGCGCATAAGACGCGATGTTGAACGGCACGCCGAGGAACACATCGGCCGAACGCTGATAGAGCTGGCACGACAGTTTGCCGTCGGCGACATAGAACTGGAACAGGCAGTGGCACGGCGGCAGCGCCATCTTGTCGACGTCGGCCGGATTCCACGCCGTGACGATCAACCGCCGCGAATCCGGATTGCGCTTGATCATTGCGATCAGGTTGGCGATCTGGTCGATGGTTTGGCCGTCTTTCGCCGGCCAGGAGCGCCACTGGTGCCCGTAGACCGGCCCGAGGTCGCCGCGCTCGTCGGCCCACTCGTCCCAAATGCGCACGCCGTTGTCGTTGAGATATTTGATGTTGGTGTCGCCGGCCAGGAACCACAGCAATTCATGCACGATGGACTTCAGATGCAGCTTCTTGGTGGTGAGCATCGGGAAGCCGTCGTCGAGCGCAAAACGCATCTGATGGCCGAATACCGACAGCGTCCCGGTGCCGGTGCGGTCGCGCTTCTCCACGCCGTGGTGGAGAATAAGTTCCATCAGATCGAGGTATTGGCGCATTGCTTGGGTCTTGGCTTGGTTCTTGGCTTGGGTCCGGTTGGGATCGACTCAAGATGGGGAACTTTACCCCACCCGGCAACCGCCCGGCAGGCGTTTATCAACGGCAGAAATGGCGTGCCCGCGGGCGTCCGGATTATTGTTAAGGTTCCATCGTCGCCAAAGGGGTCTGCCATGACTTTCGACCACATGCTGCTCGCACGCATTCTGCTGACGCTGATGACGGCCGGCTGGGCGCTCGGCACCGTGCTCGCCGACTTCAACAAGACCCACGCCACCAATCCCTTGTGGACGCCGCACGCGCGTTTCCACGTGGTCTGGCAGATTTCCAGCTATGTCGGTTTTGGTCTGTTGAATCTGGCGCTGATCTGGTGGCCCGGGCCGATGGCGGTCGAGCGGCTGTATCTCGCCGCCCTGATCGGCAGCATCGTCTATGCGGCCTTCTTCGCGGCGCTGTTGGCCATGCCGGTCTATGGCGGCGGCGCCTATGACGAGAATGGCTACCAGCCCTACCCCGCCCCGCTGCCGCTGTTTGCCCAAAAGTGGGACGTCAACATCACGGTGTTTAGCGTTCAGCTTGTCATTTTGGCGGCCAGCCTCGTCGCCATCACGCGCTGAGCGCTTGGCGGCGGCAAAAACAACAAGGCCGGCGATTGCGCCGGCCTTGTTTCGTTTAAATGCTCTATCCGTTCGACGCCTAGTTTTCCGATTCGACGAACACTTCTTCGCGCCGCTTGCGGATCATCGGCAGCGCCGCCAGCGCGAGCAGGAACAACGCGACCGCGAGCAGCCCGGCCGAGATCGGCCGGGTCGCGAACACGGTCGGGTCGCCGCGGGCGATCAGCATGGCGCGCCGCAGGTTCTCTTCCATCAGCGGGCCGAGCACGAAAGCCAGCACCAGCGGCGCCGGCTCGAAGTCGTGCTTGACCAGCCAGTACCCGAACAGGCCGAAGATCGCGGCGATCACCACGTCGGTCGGCGAGTTGTTGATCGAGTAGATGCCGATGCAGCAGAACACGATGATCGACGGATACAGCAGCCGGTACGGCACTCGCAGCAGGCTCACCCAGATGCCGACCATCGGCAGATTGATGATGACCAGCATCAGGTTGCCGAGCCACATCGAGGCGATCATACCCCAGAACAGCTCCGGCTGTTTCACCATGACCTGCGGTCCCGGCACGATGCCGTGGATGGTCATGGCGCCGACCATCAGCGCCATCACCGCGTTCGGCGGGATGCCGAGGGTGAGCAGCGGGATGAACGAGGTCTGCGCCGCCGCGTTATTGGCTGCTTCCGGTGCCGCCACGCCTTGGATGGCGCCGCGGCCGAATCGCTCCGGATTCTTCGAGATACGTTTCTCGAAGGTGTAGGCCGCAAACGACGCCACCACCGCGCCGCCGCCCGGCAGAATGCCGAGGATGGAGCCGAGGATGGTACCGCGTGCGATCGCGCCGGAGGAATCGATCAGATCCTGCCGCGTCGGCATTAGGCCGGAAATCTTGGCGTTGACGATTTCGCGACTCTCCGCCGACATTTCCAGGTTGCGGATGATTTCGGCGAATCCGAACAGACCCATGGCCACGTTGGTAAAGCCGATGCCGTCCGACAACTCGGCGACGTCGAAGGTCATGCGGCCGGCGCCGGTCTCCAGATCGGAGCCCACCATCGACAGCAACAGGCCGGTCAGCACCATGGCGATCGACTTGAGCGCCGAGCCCTTCGCCAGCACCACCGCGAAGATCAGACCTAGCACCATCAGCGAGAAATATTCCGCCGGCCCGAACAGCAACGCGAGCGAGGTGAGCGGCGCGCCGAGCGCCGCCACCAGCACGGTCGATACGCAGCCGGCGAAGAACGAGCCGATCGCCGAGATCGACAGCGCGGCGCCCGCCCTGCCCTGACGTGCCATCTGATGGCCGTCGAGACAGGTGACCACCGATGTCGCCTCGCCGGGGATATTGACCAGGATCGACGTGGTCGAGCCGCCATATTGCGCGCCGTAATAGATGCCGGCGAGCATGATCAGCGCGCCGACCGGCGGCAGACCAAAGGTGATCGGCAGCAGCATGGCCACGGTGGCCACCGTACCGATGCCGGGCAGCACGCCGACCAGCGTTCCGACCAAGGCCCCCAGCAGGCAGAAACCGATGTTGTACGGGTTCGCGGCAACCGTGAAGCCAAGCGCGAGATTGGTGAGAAGATCAGTCATGGTGATGCGATCCGATCAGAACGCTGGCCAAAGCTGGAACGGCAGCTGGAGCAAATAAACGAAGAGCCCGACGCAGAACGCCGTCATCGCCACGGCGGCGATCAGGCTTTCCACCCATTTCATTTCGCTCGATCCCATGATCGAAATGATGAAGGCGGCGAAGGTCGACAGCACCAGGCCGAACGACGGAATCGTGAAGGGAATGCGGATCATGCGCAGATCGACGCCGCGGATCAGCAAGGCGAAGGCCAAAATGGCGACCAGCACATAAGCCGGCCCCTTGATGGCGAAGGCGTCGACCTGCGGACCGTCCATGAGCAGCCCGGTCAGCGCAATGATGCCGCCGGTGACGGCGAGCAGGCCCGCGAACATCCGCGGCGCGGTGCCGGGGCCGAAGGCGAAGCCGCTCTGCCCCGGCAGATCGCTCGACGCCAGGATGGCAATGATCGCCAGCGCCATCAGCGCCAGGCCGCCGTAGAAATCGCGCGGGCCGCGCACCTTGAATTGAAAACCGTCCCCCCCGTGGGGAGGATTTTGCCTCGGACATTTCCCCTCCTGCGACTTTAGTATAAGTCTGTTATTATAAGCCATTGATCCATAGCACAGCGTGCCGATCTGAAATGGCGTTCAGGTGAGGCGTTTTGTCGCTAGAGCCAGCCGCTGAGGCCCAAAAGCCCGCCGACGGCAAAGATCCACAACGGGTTGATGCGGGTGGCGAAGGCCACCACCGCAGTCACGGCGGTGATCGCGCCGGCATACACATTATTGTCGGCGGCATGCGCCAGTACAAAGGCGCTGGCGCCGATCAGACCGAGCGACACCGGCACCAGGCCGGCCTGGATGGCGATGCGCCATGGCGCGTCCTTAAAGCGGTCCCAGACGTGCGCGACGCCAAATGCCACCAGGCATGTCGGGCCGCACATGCCGACGGTTGCCACGAGGGCGCCGGTAATGCCGGCGACGTGGTAGCCGATCAAGGTGACGATGATCACGTTCGGCCCCGGCGACAATTGCGCGATCGCAAACATGTCGGCGAACTGCCGGTTGGTCATCCATCCCATGACCTCCACCGCGATGCGGTGCATTTCCGGGATCGCGGCGTTCGCGCCCCCCACGGCAAACAGCGACAGCATCGCGAAATAGCCAAACAGCGCGGTGAGCGGTGACTCGTTCATCGCTTGAACCACGCCAAGCCGATGCTGACCGGCGCCAGCACCGCGAACACCAAAGGCAGCGGCCAATGCATGATGGCGACGCCGGCGAAGGCCAGGATCGCAATCACCGGCGCGGAGTTCCATTGCTTCAGGAACATCGGCGCCGCCATCTTGGCGACCACCGCGATCAGCAGCCCGGCCGCCGCCGCGGTGATACCGGACAGCATGCGGCTAAGCACTTCGAGATCGCCGAAGCGCTCATAGAGCACCCCCAATATAATGACGATGACGAGCGGGGGGACCATCAGGCCGGCCAGCGTCACCACAGCGCCGAACGGCCCGCCGAACCGCAAGCCGAACACCACCGAGAAATTCACCAGATTGGGCCCCGGCAGGAATTGCGACAGCGCAAAAGCCTCGTTGAATTCCTCCGTCGTCATCCAGCGCCGCTGCTCGACGATCATGCGCCGCGCCCACGGCAGCGCGCCGCCAAAGCCTGACACCGAGACGATGGTGAAGGCCTTGAACAGCTCGTACAGCGAGGGACGTTCGATGGTGGCGCCGGGCGCCGCTTCGGGATTCGGCATTGCGGCCAAGAATTACATGAGGCGTCGCTCCCGGCTAGGCGCCTCTGCTATAGTAGCGGCAATACGATCGGAAAAATCCGGCGGAAAACCAGGGAGGATGACCTTGCGGAAAATCTTTGCTGGATTTTTGCCGACGGCCGCTGCTTGGCTCGCGGTGATGGCCATTGCGCCCGCACTCGCGCAAAATTATCCAACGCGCGCCATCACTCTTATTGTCCCGGCCGCCGCCGGCGGACCGACCGACGCGGTTTCGCGCCTCATTGCCGAATCGATGACGCGAACTTTGGGTCAACAGATCATCGTCGAGAACGCCGGCGGCGCCGGCGGCACCATCGGCATGGCGCGCGTCGCCAAGGCTACGCCCGACGGCTACACCATTGCGGTTTGGCATATCGGCCAGGCCACCGCGCCATCGCTGTACAAAGACCTGCGTTACAATGTGATCGACGATTTCGACTCGATCGGCCGCATCGCCGACGTGCCGATGACCATTGTCGGCAAGACCGCGCTTGAAGCCAAGAACATCAAAGAGCTGATCGCCTGGATCAAGGCGAATAAAGCGGCGGTGACTTACGCCCACGCCGGCATCGGTTCGGCGGCGCATTTGTGCGCGCTGATGTTCATGCACGCCATCAATGTGCAATTGACCGCGGTTTCCTATCGCGGCACCGGCCCGGCCTTGACCGATCTCATGGGCGGCCAGTTCGACATGATGTGCGATCAAACCACGACCACCGCAGCGCAGATCAAAGGCGGCAAAATCAAAGGCTATGCCGCGACCACCAAACAGCGGCTGGCGGTACTGCCGGATTTGCCGACGCTGGACGAGTCCGGGTTGAAAGGTTTCGAAGTCAGCGCCTGGCATGCGATGTGGGCGCCCAAAGGCCTGCCGCCCGAGGCCGCGCAAAAACTGACGGCGGCGCTGCAAACGGCGATCAAGGACGACAAGATTCGCGAAAGGCTGGCGGCGCTGGGCGCCGATCCGGTCAAGCCCGAGCAAGCCACGCCGCAAGCGCTCTCCGCTCATCTCAAGGCCGAGATCGCGAAATGGTCGCCGGTCATCGAAGCCGCCGGGGTGAAAGCGAATTAGCCGGTATTCGGCTCAATACTTCACCGTCGCGAAGACCCGCACGCTGGCGCCCGGCATCAGCACCTCGTCCTTCGAATAGGAAACGCTGTTGCGAATATCGCGATTGAGCAGATTGCTGCCAATAATCCCGAGCGACGCTTCGGTGAGGTCATTCGTCCCGCGCCACGCCGGTTTCCACTTGTAGCTCAGTTCGGCGCGTAGATCATCGTAGCCAGGCGTCGGCGTCTCGCCGGCCAGCGAAATATTGTTCTGCGCGAAGGCGTGCAGCAGGCGTACCCGCGCCAGCCACGCCGCATCGCGCCAGAACACGCCGCCGCCCAGCCGCACCGGCGGAATCCGCGGCACGTTGCTGCCGTCGGCGAAGGTCGCGCGCACGACGTCGAACTGGTTCTCGACGCCGACCGTGCCACCGCTAAGCGGCAGCAGGTCCCATTGGCTCTGGAATTCGGCGCCGCGGAACGTTGCGTCGTTCTGCGAATAGATCGCCTCGTTGAGATCGCCAATGCCCGCCCCGCAGACGCCAGTGTCGCCATCGCAGGTATTGCCAGTCAGCCGCCGGTAGATGAAGCCCTTGAAGCGCGTGACATAGGCATTGGCTTCGAAGCGGAACGGACCCTGCGCGCGCTTGAGGCCAACTTCAAACGATTGCGCGGATTCAATCTGTAGATTCAGATTGCCTTTGTCGAAGGTCACCGTCGCGTCGTGGCCACCGCCGGAGAACAGCTCCGCCGGCTTCGGCGCGCGCTCGACATATTGTGCGGTGACGCTGCCGGTGAGATCCCACGGCAGGTTCTGGATCAGGCCTATGCTGATGCTCTTCGGCGTATAGCGCGGCGACACGGCATTCGATGCGATCTGCCCGAGCGCTGGATCGAATTCGCGGCCGATGCCCGACAAATTCACCTGCTCGATGCGGCCCGCGATCTGCGCCTTGGTATCCGCGCTGAACTTAAACTCGTTGAACATGTAGCCGGCGATGCGGCTGTTGCTGTTGGGGTCCCACAGCCCGGCATTGTCAGGACTGGGCGCGGCCAATACTTGGTGTCCGCCCTGCACGCCGATCGCAGTGGTCAGCGTCGCGAAGCGCAGGCTGAACGGCGCGAGCTGCGCTTCAACGCGACCTTCCTGCTCTTTGTTGGTGAAGGTCTGCCGGACCCCGTCGCTGCTGAAATCCGAAGGATCGGCCAGTCCGATCTCATTATGTTTGTAGTCGGTGACGCCGCCCCAGAACCGGATGGCGTCGATAAGACCGTTCGGCGCGCGCCATTCGCCCTTGGTCAGCACTTTTGTTTGATGCGCGTCGATGCGCGTATTGGTGTTCTCGCCGTCGATTCCGGGAATACGATAGAGCGCATTGTTCTGCGCCACGACGAGGCCGACGAAGCCTTCATTGAAGATGTAGGAACCGCCGATCGCCTGCCCGTCGCTACGCGCGCTTGAATTCGGCTGCCGGCCGTTGAAAGCCCCCGGCTGCGTCGCATTCGGCGCGGCCGCAGGGCCAGGCGCGGTGAGATAAGGATAGCTCGGCACGCGGTAGTCTTGCGTGTTGCGGCCGAAGGCATCGGCATGCAGCGCGAAATGATTAGCGCCGGCATCCATCAGCACCGCGCCGTCGACGCCATTGTTCGACGATGTTCCCGCTCCGCGAAACTCGGTGCTGATGCCGCGCTGTGGGATCGCAGTCGGAATGCGGTTGTTGGTGGTTTCCACCACGCCGCCGATCGCCTGCGATCCGAACCGCAAGGTGGCGGGTCCGCGGATCACTTCGACCTGGTCGGTGGTGAGCGGATCGGCCGGCACGAAGTGATCCTCGCCCAGATCGGACGCACCATTGGCGCCGATGCCGTTCTCCTGGATGCGAACGCGATTGACGTCGAGGCCGCGGATGATCGGGCGGCTCGACGCGCCGGGCGCGAAACTCGAGCCGGCGATGCCGGGCTTGCCGAACAGCAAATCGCCGAGGGTCGATGCGCCGCTGCGGCGGATGTCGTCGCCGGGCACTACGGTCACGGTGGCGAACTGGTCGGTGACGATGGGCAGCGTGCCTTGCAGGCCATCGCCCGCGCCCGGCGATGCGCCGGACTGGATCGGGCTCGGCGCGGTCACCGAGATTTCCGGCAGCACGACCTGCGCATGAGGCGAAGTGAAAGCACCCATAAAGGCGACCAAACTGACAGCCGACAGGAGGCCGCAACGCAATCGAACTGACATGCGAATTGATCCCGTCAAATGTAATAATATAACATTACATTTCGGCGGTGCGCGCCGTCAAGCGGCGGTCAGGATAATTCAGCGATTTACGGCTTGGCGCCGGAGCTCTTGATGACCTTGGCCCACTTCGCGGTCTCCGCTTCGAGAAGCTTGCCGAAGTCGGCGGGCGTGCCGGCCAATATGATGCCGCCGCCGTCAGTGAAGCGCTGTCTCAGCGCCGGATCGGCCAGGCCTGCGTTGATCTCCTGGTTGAGCCGCTCGACGATCGGCTGCGGCGTCTGTACCGGCACGCCGATGCCGGTCACAGCGCTCGCCTCGTAGCCCGGCACGGCATCGCTCAACGCCGGAACGTCCGGCAACGCCGTCGAGCGCGCCGCCGTCGTCACCGCCAGAGCGCGCAGCTTGCCGCTTCGCACCGGCTCGATCGACGCCGACATCGGCTCGAACATCATCTGCGCGTTGCCGTCGATCATGCCCTTCAACGCCGGGCCGCCGCCGGCATATTGTACGATTTCCATGTCGACCCCGGCCAGCGACGTGAACAGTAAGCCGCTGACGTGGGGCGAACTGCCCTTGCCCGTTGACGCCATCTTGAGTTTGCCCGGATTGGCTTTCGCCAAGGCAATGAACTCGGCCACCGTTTTGGCCGGCACATCCGGATGCACCAGCATCACCAGCGGCTCACGAATGGCCGACGCGACCGGCGCAATGTCACGTAGAAAATTGAAGGGCAGATTGTCGTAGATCGATGGGTTGATTGCATTGGCCGGCCCGACCAGCAGCAGGGTGTAACCGTCGGCCGGCGCCCGCACGACTTCCTCGGTCGCAGGATTGCTGGAGCCGCCCGGCTTGTTCTCGACCGTGACCGGCTGGCCGAGCCGCCCCGACAGCCATTGCGCCAGCATGCGTCCCTGAATGTCGTTCGGACCGCCCGCCGGAAACCCGACCACAAGACGCAGCGGTTTCGTGGGATAATCTTGGGCAACCGAAAGCCGCGGCGACGCCGTGAGCAACGCGGCAACGACGCCAACACTAAACATCAAGCGCAAGATGTTGCGCCGCAAACATTTCGTCATCACGGGAAACTCCAAAGCGCGCATCAAGCGCACACCAGCAGGTCACGCCATCTTAGCCCGCAAGAGCGCGCTCTGACGAGGTCTCGCGGGGATACAATGGCGGCGCCATTCTGCCGGCGTAGCCTCTGATCGCGGCGTAACATTCGCAGGCACCGGGTGTTCGAACCGTCTTCACCATCAAGGAAGTCGGGCGCGGCAGCGGCCTCGACCTAAGCATGGTCTGCAACTTCGTGCAGCAGGCCGGCGGGCGCGTCACAATCGACAGCGACGAAGGCCGCGGTACGACCGTGCGGTTGTATTTGCCGCGGACCGCCGAGGCGGCGCGCTTCAGGTGCGACGGGGTCGTCGCAGGGGGGGTGAATCACTAGGCGACGCATATCTAGGGGTACCGGACGAACGCGTCGCGGGCCGGGGGAGAAAGAACGGCCGCCCGGCGCGCCGTTATGCATGCGTTCGCACGGCCTCTGGATTTCTATCCCCATATTAGGATTTTTTTCACGTGAAACACAGGACCGATTTGGGCGCATTCGGCCAAAGTCGGGTTCCCACACTGCCTGAAAGGACGCTCTTCTTTCGGCAACCATTAGCCCCTATATTCAGCGGGCCGGGGCAACCCGGCTATGGCGATAAACGGACGTCGTAATAAACCTTTCGGACCCGGGGGCAGTACCCGGCGCCTCCACCAGTGTCGCTCAGATTACGAGGCTCCCATCCCGCAGGGGTGGGGCTGGTCCCCTCGAAAGACTGGACTGCAGGGCTACACCGGCGGGGGCGAAATAGGATCGACGAGGGCGTAAAGGACGTACTTTTGCTCGGCATGGTTCCGCCGTTATCGGGCCAAATCGTAGTTGCAAATGACAACTATGCTCCGGTTGCTCAGGCCGCGTAAGCGGTTTGACTAACCAAGCCTACAAGCCCTAGCCGTCTTAGCAGCGGTTAGGCGGGGTTCGGAGGCACCTGGCAACAGAAGCCTCCACTTTCATTTTCGCTTTCGCCAGTGGGCGCGTATTGTCGGCTTCCGAATCCCTGAGGCATCCGTGACCCGCATGGCCGACCAAATCCGCTACGATCTTTTGACCCAACAGGCGCTGCGCGGCGTGGTACGCAGCGTCCTCGCCGATGCCGCCAAGAAGGGCCTGCCGGGCGACCATCATTTCTTCATCACCTTCGACACCCACGCCGACGGCGTGCGGATGTCGGATCGGCTGCGCGCGCAGTACCCTGAAGAGATGACGGTGATCCTGCAACACCAGTTCTGGGATCTGACGGTCAGCGACACCGCCTTCGACGTCGGGCTGTCGTTCGGCGGCATTACCGAACGGCTCAGCATTCCGTTCGAGGCGATCACCGCTTTTGTCGATCCGTCGGTGCAGTTCGGCCTGCAATTCGAGGAAGTCATCGAAGGTCAGGAAGCGCAAGCGCCGGCCAATCCGCAAGACACGGCGAAAGAAAAGCCGGCGAAGAACAAGCGCTTTCCGAGTGCTCTGCCCGGTCTTGCGCCGGACAAGCGGCAGGAGAAGACCGACGATAAGCCGGCTGCTGCGCCCCCTACGTTGACGGCCGTGCCGGATCCGAAGCCCGACAAGCCCTCAGGCGGTGGCGAAGTGGTGCGCCTCGACAAGTTTCGCAAGAAATAGCCAGCGAAGTTATCAGGTATGAGTCAGCAGCCGCCGAAGACACGTCAGAAAACCCGTGTCGAGAGCGACGCTTTCGGGCCGCTGGATATTCCCGCCGATAAATTATGGGGCGCGCAGACCCAGCGCTCGCTGCACAATTTCCGCATCGGCACCGAACGCATGCCGATCGAAATCGTGCGCGCACTCGGTCTGATCAAGCAGGCCGCGGCGGAGGTCAATCGCGATCTAGGCTCACTCGACGCCAAGCGCGCCAACGCCATCATCGCGGTCGCGCAGGACATCGCCGACGCCAAGCTGGACGAGCATTTTCCGCTGCTGGTGTGGCAGACCGGTTCCGGCACGCAGAGCAACATGAATCTCAACGAGGTGATCGCGAACTGCGCCAATCTTGCGCTCGGCGGCGAGCTCGGCTCGAAAAAGCCGGTGCACCCCAACGATCACGTCAATATGAGCCAGTCGTCGAACGACTCGTTTCCCTCCGCCATGCACATCGCCGCCGCGAGCGAGATCACGCGGCATCTGCTGCCGGCGCTCAACCGCATGCACGCCGCGCTCGATAAAAAGGCCAAGGAGTTTGCCAAGATCGTCAAGATCGGCCGCACCCACACCATGGATGCGACGCCGATTACGCTCGGCCAGGAGTTCTCCGGCTATGCGGCGCAGGTGAAATCCGCCGCCGCGCGCTTGAAGCTGGCGCAACGCGAATTGTATCCGCTGGCGCAAGGCGGCACCGCGGTCGGCACCGGGCTTAATTCCAAACCGAAATTCGCCAAGGCCTTTGCCAAGCGTATCGCCGCGCTCACCAAACTGCCGTTCGTCAGCGCGCCGAACAAATTCGAACACATGGCGGGGCACGACGCCTATGTCTTCGTGCACGGTGCGATCAATGCGGCCGCTACTGCCTTGTTCAAAGTGGCCAACGATATCCGCCTGCTCGGCTCCGGGCCCCGTTCGGGGCTCGGCGAATTGATCCTGCCGAGCAACGAACTCGGCTCCTCGATCATGCCGGGCAAGACCAATCCGACCCAGAGCGAAGCGCTCACCATGGTGTGCTGCCAGGTGTTCGGCAACAACACGGCCATCACAGTCGCCGGCAGCCAGGGCCATTTCGAGCTCAACGTCTACAAGCCGGTCTTGGCTTACGCGATGTTGCAGTCGATCCGGCTGTTGGGCGATGCGGTCAACTCGTTCACCGACAACTGCGTGGTCGGGATCAAGGCCAACGCGCCGCGCATCGCCGAGTTGATGCAACGCTCGCTGATGCTGGTGACCGCACTCGCTCCGCGCATCGGCTACGATAAGGCCGCGCAGGCTGCAAAGGCCGCGCACGCCAACGGCACGACGCTGCGCGAAGAAGCGGTACGGCTTGGTTTTGTGTCCGGGCCCGAGTTCGACCGCCTGGTGCGGCCAGAACAGATGACTCGACCGCGATAGATTTTTTGAATCGGCGCCGAGGACGGATCGGTTGGGGCGCGGCAATTTGCGCGTGCCCACTGTTGTCGGCGTATTTAGTGGGCCGTTTCACGGGCCGCACAAATATTCGCGGCTTTGAATGCAACTCTCGGAAATGGAAGTGTGTATCTGGATACTATTTCACGTAACTTTTGCGTCAAATCCAAAAATACGGGACAAACGCCGGGAATTCACCACAGCCTATTCCGTGAATTCGACAGTACACTCTATCGGAAGACTAAATATACATTTGGAAACAATGAAATTAACTGCCAAATATACCACGTTGATCTGATGTCATGCACGGTCTTTCATACTGCAAACTATTGCGATCAACTAACCGTGTATTGAAATTACACCGCCGTCTACCGCAAGGTCGTGCCTCCAATCTTATGAATTTGTTGGCCTGCCAGTTGTGCCCGGGATCGGTGACTATAGATAACGGGTTGCGCTAATCGGAACGAGACGTATTCAGCTACCATCGAGGCGCCGCATGGCGGAAGTTGTGAATCTTCGAACGGCAAGGAAGCAGGCCAAGCGGCAGCACAGTGAACTGACTGCTCAAGCCAACCGTGTTGCCTATGGCCAGCCGAAACATGTTCGGCAGCTTGACGACGCCGAGAAGGCGAAAGCCCGCCGCGATCTCGACCGGCATCGCATCGAAACAGGAGACCGCTCATGAAATCGCCTGTTGTCAAACGCTCGATTGTCATCGCCGGCCATAAGACCAGCGTCAGTCTCGAAGAGGCGTTTTGGAAAGGCTTGAAGGAAATCGCGAACGGTCGCGATCTCACGCTGTCCGATGTCGTGGCCTCGATCGACACCGACCGCCACAGCGGCAATCTGTCGTCCGCAATCCGGCTGTTCGTGCTGGATTACTACCGCGGGCTGAGAAGCGAACAGCACAGCACGAAGAACGGGGCGCGCGACACCAGCAGCCCGCGCGTGGCGGCGTTGCAAGCCGACTGACGACCCGCTACTGCGCCGGCACTGGCGTGATATCGATGGGTGGCGGCAGCGCGGGAGCCTGTTCACGTTTCGGCAGCGGCGGCTGACTTTCGATCGCGCGCAATTGTCGGGTCTGATTTTCAACGGCGCGTAATGTAAGCCAGCCGGTCAGCGCCGATACATCGATGCTGCGCGACGGCGCGGCGGACGATCCCTGCAACGCCATGAAAATATCCGGCCGCGCCCCGGCCGCGCGTCCCGAACCCGATAGAACCATCCGGGCATCGATCAAACCGTCGCTCAGATCGATACTGCCTGACACAGACAAATCGGCGTCCTTGCTGTCGACGGCGACATTGCTCAACCGCATCTGTCCGGTGCTGATTGCAATCGTGCCCTCGGCATGTTTGACCGATAGCTGGCCGCCATCCAATGCCTTTTGCACCACGTCGCCGATGCGCGTGCCGTCGATCGGCAATCCCAGATCGACCGCGCGCGTCACGGCATCGAAGGCGCGCGGATCGAGACCGGACAGCTGGCCGTCCGCAAGCGTAATCTTGCCGCTGCCTTGCAGCGAACCGATCAGCGCAACCGGACTCAAACCGGTGCCCGTCGCCTCCGCGGCAAGACCGAGCGAGCCGCTGACCGGCGGCCGCGCGCCCGCGGGCAGCACCGTAGCGGCATCGACATTGGTGAGCGCGATCTTGACGTTTGCCTTGAGCCCGTCAGGTGCGGCCCGGAACGACAGCCGTCCGGCGAGACGGCCGCCGGCAACATCGCCGCTCACGTCGTCGAGAATGAATTCGTCCTTGCCGAGACGCAGCGTCGCGCGGAATTCCCGCGCCATCAGCCGCGGCAATGCGTCGAGGCGGCGCGCCTTGAGCGTAACCTGGCCTGCGAAGTCGCCAAATCCGCCTTGCGCGAAAGGTTCGCTCGACCAGACCCAGCCGCCGCGGCTGTTGCGCGCATCGGTTAGCGCCGTCTTCGGGCTGGCAGCAGCCGGCATTCCGATCGCCGCCGCGACCAGCGCCGCACCATCGACACTGTCGGCCTCGATCTCGCCTTGAATGTTGCTCGGCCGCTGCAATGTGGCGCTCAGTTTGCCACGCACCGAGGCGCCGCCGATGGTGGCTCCGATGTCGGCGAGCGATAGATCGGTGCCGGCAATCGTCACGCGCGCCGCGAAGGCGAGCGGCAAGGCCGCCTGGCCGCCGCCCGGACCCCGCAATGGCGCAATGTCGGCGCGCACGATTGTGGCGCGCAGCACCGCCAAACGGCTGTCGCCAAACCAGCGCGCCGTGCCGCCGACATTGGCGTCGAGGCCGCCCGCCGTCAGCCGGCTTTCGACCTGCCAGTCGCCGCGTGCCGGGCCGCCGGTCTTGATCGTCAATGTGGCGGGCCCCGCCTCCACCGTCAGCGCGCGATCGAGGCCCAGCATCGCCACCAGCGCTTTGCCGTCATCGGTATCGAGTTTTCCGTCGAGCCGGATGTCGCCGACGTTCAACAAAACTGAGTCGACGTTCGCCTGCCCGTTCATCGCGACACGCACCTTACCCAGGCTGCCATCGAGTGCGAGCTTGGCCAGCGGCGGCGACGCCGCGCCATCGATGGTCAAACGCGCATGCAGCTTGGCTGGCGCCAACAGCAGCGCGTTGCGGCCGAAGGCCTGCGCGGTCTCCGGCGCAAACCGCGCCAGCAGCGCCAGCACCGGCGCCATATCCGGCGCATCGAGATCGACGCGCATGTCGCCTTGCGGCGACGGCGCCGCCGTGGCGATGCGGCCGCTCGCCGAAAATGCCGCGCCGCCCAGATCGGCCACCGAGAGCCGGTCGATCTGCAAGCCGCCGGCATCGACTTTTAGCCGCGCGCTGGCATTGCGCGCAACGATGCCAGCGATGGTGGCGCGGCCGATATCGGCGGCAATGGTCATGTCACGGGGACGTTCGACGCTGGAGCCGGCGAGCAGCGCATTGCCGAAGCCGAGCGCGGCATCGATGTCCAGTTCCGGCGCATTGAGGGCGGCGTCGAGCTTGGCCGGTTGCGCCCCCGCGAATGTATAGACAAAGCGCCCGGTCATCGTCTTGCGATCGAACTCGGCCTGCAGACGTTCGATAGCGAGTCGGTCGCTCGCCAAGGTCACATCGCCGCGCAGCTTCATCGGCCGCGGATCCTGCTGTGCGGTGTCGCCATTGCCTTCCAGCCAGCCCGCCAGCGCTTTCGGATCGTTGGCGTCGATCTGGGCCGGGCCGGTGAACGCAACGCCGGCGGCGTCGACGGCAAGATGACCGCTGAGCCGGACCTGCGTGAAGCCGGGCGCGCGAAATTCGAAACGATCCAGATTCCAGCCGCTGGCATCGGTGGTGATGTCGCCGCGCAAATTCTGCACGGTGCCGCCGCCGAGCGTGATCTGATCGATGCCGACGCCGATCTGGATCGGAATCGACGGCCGGAAAACGCCGCCGCCTAATTCGGCCAATTGCCGAAGCGCCGCCGCCGGCAAAGGCCTGACGCCATCGCCGGTCGCCAGCACGCGATCGAGATCGATCTGCCGGCCGGACAGCACGCCGTCAAACCGCGGACGCTTGCCGAACTTAAAATCGGCGACCCCGGTCAGCTTGAGCCCTTGCTCCTCGGAACCGTACTGGAATTCGACCTGCTGCATCAGCGCGGCGGCGGCGATAGCTTTGATCTTGCCGCTGACGCGCCAAGGCTGGGTCACCGAAGCCGCGCCACGCAAAGCGATGCCGACCGGCCGCGCCAGACTCAAAGTGCCGTCGAACTTCGGGTCGCCGCCGGCCAACACCAGCGCGCCATCGGCTTCGATGCTCAGCGGGCGACTGACCGGATCGACATTGACGTGAAGCCGGATGCCGGCGTCGTCGCTATAGCGGCCGGTGGACATACGAAACGGATACAGCTCGCCGCCGATAGTGACGGCGCCCTCGCCCTTGAACGGGCCGATCAGCGAGCGCGCGTCGCCGTTGAACCACAGCTTGTCGAGCGTGATGCTGGCGCCGTTCGCAGCGTCGGTGAGCGTCACCGCGCCGTCTTCGATGCTGAGACGTTCGACGCTCAGGCCGTCCGGGTCGAAACCGACCGCGATATTCGGCGCCCGGATATGGCCCGATGCGTCGAGGCCAAGCGCAATCCGCGGCCCCGAGAATTGCAGCTCCGAGGCGCGCCACTCGCCGCGCATCAGCGGACCGAGCGCGAGTTCGAGGCCGAGCGAGCGGGCACGGATGCTGTCCGGGCCCGGGCGGCCGATCTCGATGTCATGCAGCGTCAGCCGCGGCGACGGCAGCAGCCGGGCGTCGATCGCGCCGCCGACCCGGACCTCAACACCCAGCAGCCGGCTGGCCTGAACTTCGAACAGCGAGCGGTGGCCGCCCCAATCGATCAACAGCGGACCGACCAGCGCCGCCAGCAGCGCCAGAATGATCGCAATCGCCAATCCCAGCAATGTGGTTTGCAACGCCTGCTCCAGCGCCGGCCCGAGAGGCCGGCCGCGCTTTGCTCAACAGTTTAAAATGTACCCGCTTTTGCCCGTCTTTGGCGGCAAATCTATGTCGGGTCAGGACTTCACAGCGCGACGATCTTGCCCGGGTTCATCAGGTTCTGCGGGTCGAGCGCGCGCTTGATCGCGGCCATCGCCGCGAGCGCCGGCGCGCCGTGCTCGGCCAGCAGATACTTCATCTTGCCCTGGCCGACGCCGTGCTCGCCGGTGCAGGTGCCGTCCATCGCCAACGCCAGTTCGACCAGCCGTTCCATCAGTATTTTCGCGCGTTTGACCTCATCGGCATCCGCCATGTCGACCAGCAGCGTCAGATGGAAATTGCCGTCGCCGACATGGCCGAGGATCGGCGCGACCAGGTTGAGTTCGGCGACTTCGCGCTGCGTCGCGTTGACGCATTCGGCCAGCCGCGAAATCGGCACGCAGACGTCGGTGGCGAAAGCCGAGGCGCCGGGCCGCAGGTGACGCCCGGCCCAGTATCCGTCATGGCGCGCCTGCCACAGCCTGCTGCGGTCTTCCGGCTTGGTCGCCCAATCGAACGGGCCGCCGCCGAGTTCCGTGACGATATCGCCGAAACGCTGCGACTGCTCGGCGACGCTCGCCTCCGTGCCGTGGAATTCGACGAACAAAGTCGGCACCTCAGGCAGCGTCAGTTTGGAATAGGCGTTGCTTGCCCTGATCTGCAGAGCGTCGAGCAATTCGATGCGCGCGACCGGGATGCCGGATTGAATCGTCTGAATGGTCGCCTTGCAGGCCGCGTCAACGGAAGGGAACGGGCAAACGCCGGATGCTATGGCTTCGGGAATGCCGGACAGCTTCAGCGTCAGCTCGGTGATGATCCCGAGCGTTCCTTCCGAGCCCACGATCAGCCGGGTGAGATCGTAACCCGACGCCGACTTCTTGGCGCGGCGCGACGTGGTCATCACCTCGCCGTTCGCAAGCACCACCTTCATCGCCAGGACATTGTCTTTCATGGTGCCGTAACGCACCGCGTTGGTGCCGGAGGCGCGCGTCGCCGCCATGCCGCCGAGCGAGGCGTCGGCGCCGGGATCGATCGGGAAGAACAGGCCCTGGTCGCGCAGATGCTCGTTGAGCGCCTTGCGGGTGATGCCGGGCTCGATGACGCAATCGAGGTCCTCGGCGTGGACCGCCAGCACCCTGTTCATGTCGCGGAAATCGATCGAGACGCCACCGAACGGCGCGTTGATGTGGCCTTCCAGCGACGTTCCGGTGCCAAACGGGATCATCGGCATTTTATGCTGGGCGCAGATGCCGACGATCTGCTGCACGTCTTGGGTGGTCTGCGGAAACACCACGGCGTCGGGCGGCTGATTAGGCACCCAGGTCAGCGTATTGCCGTGCTGGTCGCGCACCGCCTGCGAGGTGACGACACGATTGCCGAAAGCGGCCGTCAGCGCGGCAATGGCAGCGGCGCGGCTTAGCAGTAGATGCTCCACGGCTCGGTCGGCAGTTCGTCGACCGGCGATTGCGCGGCGCTCTTGGTCAGCGCAACCGCCCAAACGACGAACATCACGGCGACCGTCAGCAGAAACGTCCCTCGCGCCATTTTGGCGAGCATAGCCCCGTCTCCCTTATTTTTTTCAGGATAGCCGAGGACGGCGGCCGGGTCATGTCATCGTTAATATTTGGTTAATTCGCGCTGTGGACGGGCAAACCTCGCTGTCGTAGGTTCCGCGGCGTTCCAATCGCCTCAATGCGGAGTGTGCAATGGCTGGCCCTGTGATTGCTGTCACCGATAGCGTTTTCCCCACGCTCGAGCCGGCCAAGGCCGCCCTCGCCAAGCTCAACCCGACCTTTCTGATGTCGAAAAGCGCCAATGCCGACGACATTCTGGCCGTCGCCAAGGACGCCGACGCGATTTTGGTGACCTACGCCAAACTGACGCGCGAAATCCTGACCCAGCTCACCAAGTGCAAGGCGATCGGCCGCTTCGGCCTCGGCGTCGATAATATCGACCTCGTCGCCGCCAAGGAAAAAGGCATCGCCGTCAATTACGTGCCGGACTACTGCATCCGCGAAGTGTCCGACCACACCATGGCGCTGCTGTTGTCGCTGATCCGCAAGGTGCCGCTGTCCAATAAACTGGTGCAGAGCGGCCGCTGGGAAATGCCGGCGGTGGTGCCGATCCGCCGGATCGAGGGCACCGTGCTGGGCCTGATCGGCTTCGGCCACATCCCGCGCCTGGTCGCGCCCAAGGCGCAGGCCTTCGGCATCAAGGTCATCGCTTACGACCCTTACGCCAAGCCGGAACTGTTCAAGGCGGCCGGCGTCGAGAGCGTCGATTTCGATACGTTGTTGAAAACCTCGGATTACGTTTCGGTGCATGCGCCGCTGCTGCCGGCGACACGCGGCCTGATGAATGCCGAGGTGTTCGGCAAGATGAAAAAGGGCGCCTACATCGTCAACACGGCGCGCGGGCCGCTGATCGACGAACCGGCGCTGATCGCCGCGCTCGATGCCGGCCAGATCGGCGGCGCCGGGCTCGATGTCGTCACCACCGAACCGCTGGCCAAGGATTCCAAGCTGCTCGGCCGCGACAACGTCATCATCACGCCGCACACCGCGTTCTATTCGATAGAGGCGCTCGAAGAATTGCAGTCCAAGTGCGCCGCCGACGTGACGCGTGTGCTCAGCGGCGAAAAGGCGATCTACCCGATCAGCGCATAGCGAGAAATCGATCCGATGCTGGACCGCAGCGAGCCCGCCATCCCCGCGCCTTTCGTGTCCTCGCTGATGCGGGTCGAGCCGCAATGGATCGACTATAACGGCCATCTCAACATGGCCTATTACAATGTGCTGTTCGACCGCGCCGTGGACGAAGTCTACGAACTGATCGGGCTTGGGCCGGATTACCTCAAACGAAGTAGCCATTCGACCATGGTTGCGGAAATGCACGTGCGTTATCTGCGCGAGGTCGGCGAAGCCGATCCACTGCGCGTGACCGTGCAATTGCTCGATTACGACGCCAAGCGCATTCATCTGTTCGAGCAACTGGTGCACGCCACCGAGAACTGGGTGTCGGCGACCTGCGAGACCATGACCTTGCACGTCGATATGACGGCAAAGAAGGTTGCGCCGTTTCCCGACAGCGTTCTGAAATTGATCGAGCGCATGAAGCGCGCGCATGCGGAATTGCCGCGGCCCGACGGCGCCGGCCGCAGCGTGGCGATGCCCAAACGCTGAAGATGAAACGTTGACTCGTTTTAAATTCGGTCGCTAGCATCCAGCTCACGCAATCGGAATGTACTGGATTGCGGTACGGGGTAGTCGATGTCAGTTGCTCTTGGAAATCCGACCACCCGCGCGCTACGCAGCGTCACGATGCGCGAGCATAAAATACCGAGTGCTGGCAGCGCGCCCTATATTTGCGTCGAAGGCCCCGACCATAATCTGTGGTTCTGCGAAAGCGGCGCCGCGACGATCGGATGCTTCGATCCGCGCAACGCAACGTTCAAGGAGTTTCGACTGCCGACGCCCGGCGCGACGCCGATCGGCATCGGTCTTGGTGGCGACGGCAATCTGTGGTTCGCGCAGAAGAAAGCCAACAAGATCGGCCGTATCTCGACCAGCGGCACGTTGGCCGAATTCGACGTCCCGACGGCAAATTCAGGGCCCGACGCTATCGGGCTCGGACCGGATGGCAATATCTGGTTCTCGGAAACCGACGCCGGGCAGATCGGCCGCATCACGCCGGACGGCAAAATCACCGAATTCAAGACCGGCATCTCGCCCGGCAGCAAACCGCTATCGATTGTAGTGCGCGATGGCGCGCTGTGGTTCAGCGAAGCCGCAGGCAACCGCGTCGCCCGCATCACCATGAGCGGCGAGGTCACCGAATTCGCAATCCCCGGCGCCGATCCGCAGCCGCGCGCCATGGTTACGCATGCCGACGGCAATATCTGGTTCGTCGAAACCGGGTCCAACGCGCTCGGCCGCATCGATCGCGACAACAAGTTCAGCGAATTCGTGTTTCCCACGCCGAACGCGTCGCTGCGCGGCGTCACCGTCGGACCCGACGGCAATCTGTGGTGCACCGAGAACTTCGCCAACAAGATCGGCCACATGAAGCCGGACGGCACCTTCATCGCCGAATACGACATTCCCACGCCAGGCAGCGGGCCGCGCTGCATCGCCACGATGTCGAACGGCCGGCTTTATTTCACGCAATACGATACAGGCTCGATCGGGGAAATCATTCTCGGCTGAATGAGCGCACAAGGGGACAAACGTGATCGTTGAGAGAATCGACTATCAAGCCGGCAGCGTCGCGGCCAACGGTGCGTTGATCTATGACGCGCAGACCAAAGGTCCCCGGCCGCTGCTGCTGATCTCGCCGAACTGGCTCGGCATCAGCGAGGCCGCGATCAAACGCGTCGCCGCCATGGCCGGCACCAAATACGTTGCCTTCATCGCCGACATGTACGGCGGCGGCAAAGTGTCCAACGGCCCGCCGGAAGCGGCGACGCTCGCCAACGGCTTGCGCGCCGACGCGCCGGAGCGGCGGCGGCGCATTACCGCGGCGCTCGAGACGTTGCGCAGCGAAAGCGACCAGCGCGGCATCGGCGATCTCAGCAAACAGGCGGCGGCGGGCTTCTGCTTCGGCGGCGGCAATGTGCTGGAGCTGGCGCGTAGCGGTGCCGATGTGAAGGCCGTCGTCTCCATGCACGGCGATCTGCTGACGTCGATGCCGGCGAAGAAGGGCGACATCAAGGCCGCGGTCTGCGTCATGCACGGCGCCGCCGACCCGGTGGTGCCGAAGAAAGACCGCGACACTTTCGAAGCGGAAATGGAAGCCAGCGGCGCCAAGTGGCAGATGCTGGTATTCGGTCACCTGCTGCATTCGTTCTGCGAAGAGGAATCGAACGTGCCGGGCATCGGCCAGTTCGATCCGGGCGCTGCGCGGCAGTGCTACAATATGGTCGATGACTTCGTCACCGCCGCGTTCGACGGCAAACTATAAAAAACACTTATAAATATCACATGGGGAAGAAACGTCATGCAGAGGATCGCCAAAGCACTCGTTAGCCTGCTGCTGGTTTTCGCCGCCGGCGCGGCGCAGGCGCAGTCTTATCCGGAACGCCCGATCCGGCTCATTGTGTCAATTGCTGCAGGTAGCGTCACCGACGTCATCATGCGCCGGGCCGGCGCGGAGTTGCAGCAGAAGCTGGGCCAGCCGCTCATCGTCGAAAACCGCGGTGGCGCCGCCGGCATTCTCGGCGCACAGACCTGCGCGCAGGCGACGCCGGACGGCTATACGCTGTGCGTGATCTATCACAGCACCATGTCGTACAACCCGCTGCTGTTCGACAAGTTGCCGTACCAGCCGGAAGACCTGACGCCGGTGACGCGGCTGTTCTTCTTGACCGAAGGTTTGTTCGTCTCGTCCGAAATCGGCATCAATTCGGTCGCCGAACTCAAAGCCTATGCGCAGGCCAAGCCCGACGGCTTGAACTACGCCACGCTCGGCGACGGCTCGTTCCCCGATCTGTTCATGCGCTGGCTCAACAACCAGTGGGGCACCAAGATCGTCGGCGTGCCGTACAAAGGCGGCGGCCCGGCGGCGCAGGCGCTCGCCGGCAACCAGGTGCAGGTGACGCGCTTCGGCGTCGGCAACTTCATGGGCATGATCGATGCCGGCAAAGTGAAGGCGCTGGCGGTGTCAGCCGACAAGCGCTCGCCGCTGTTGCCGAACGTGCCGACCTTCAAGGAAGCCGGGCTCGGCGGTTATCCGGGACAGGGCTGGTGGGGCCTCGCCGCGCCGAAAGGCACGCCGCAAGCCATTGTCGATAAGGTCAATGCCGCGTTCGTTGCGGTGTTCGCCGATCCGACGTTCAATAAATTCCTCGAGCAGCAATCGGTGGTCGCTGCGCCAACCACGCCGGCGGGCTTCGCGGCGTTCCTTCAGGAAGACCGCAAAGCCGCCGAGATACTGATCAAGCTCGCGAACAGCAAGCGCGAGACCTACAAGGCGGAATAGAAGGCGCTAGTCGATCCACCCGCCTGAGAAGCGCCGGCCTGGCACGCTGAGGAAATAGCCGACGGCCTGGCCGCCGTCGGCGCCAACCACGCTGCCGGTGGTGTATTGCGAGTCATCCGACGCCAGGAACACTGCCGGGCCGGCAATGTCCTCGCCGGAACCGACGCGGCCCATCGGCACGCCCTTGCGGCGGCCTTCGTAGATTTCCGGATCGGCGTACATCGCCTCGGTGCCGGGCGTGCGGATGTAGCCGGGCGTGATGGCGTTGGCGCGGATGCCGTAAGGCGCCCACTCCACCGCCTGCAACTTGGTCAGCATGATCAGGCCGGCCTTCACGACGCTGTAGGCGCCGGCCCAGTTGTATGGGAACAACCCGGCGATCGAGGCGATGTTGACGATGACGCCGGACTTCTGCGCGATCATATGTTTGGCGGCGGCCTGACTCACCAGGAACGCGCCCTTCAGACCAATGTTCATGGTGGTGTCCCACGCCGCCTCGGGCAGCGCCTCGAGCTTGCCGGGTACGATCTTCATGGCGTTGTTCACGACGATGTCGATGCGTCCAAACGCGGCCATGGTCTTGTCGACCAGTTGATTGATCTCGGCAGCCTTGGCGACGTCGACCGCGATGCCGATGCTGTTATTCCCGGCGTCCTTGGCGGTGGCCGCCGCCGTCTCGGGATCGATTTCGGCTACCACGACGTGGGCGCCCTCACGGGCATAGGCGAGAGCGATGTCGCGGCCGATGCCACGGCCGGCGCCGGTCACGATCGCCACTTTGTCTTTCAAACGCACGGCATTCCCCCTGAATTGCTGTTTTTCTCGGCTGTTTTGACGCTAAAGCGGTGGGGGAACGCCGACAAGACCCCCGCCGACCCTCGAAATTGCCCCCTTCGAGTGCCATCTTTCCCCCGAAGGAATCACGGACAACATGGCCGAGCCGATCAAGCTGCACGCGAACAGCGCCCGACCCGTTCCCGCGCCGGGCGGCATTGCCGCCCGCGCCATGGGTGCGCGCGCCGGAAACCTGCCCTACCTTCATGAACTCAACCCGGAACAGCGCGAGGCGGTCGAAACGCTGGACGGCCCGGTGCTGGTGCTGGCTGGCGCGGGGACCGGAAAAACGCGCGTGCTCACCACCCGCATCGCGCACATTCTCAATCTGGGGAAAGCACGGCCGCAGGAAATCCTGTCCGTCACCTTCACCAACAAAGCGGCGCGGGAAATGAAGGAACGCGTCGGCAAGATGGTCGGGCAAATCGTGGAAGGCATGCCCTGGATGGGCACGTTCCATTCGATTGGCGTGAAAATTCTCCGGCGCCACGCCGAAATGGTCGGTTTGAAGTCGAATTTCACGATTTTGGACGTCGACGACCAGATCCGGCTGATCAAACAGCTCCTAGAAGTCGAGAAGCTCGACGAAAAAAGATGGCCTGCTCGGGTCTTCGCGATGATCCTCGACGGCTGGAAAAACCGCGGGCTGACGCCGGAGCAGGTGCCGGCGGGGGGAAGCGGCGAGCTTCGCCAACGGCAAGGGCAAGAAACTATATGTCGCGTATCAGGAGCGGCTGAAGACGCTGAATGCCGCCGATTTCGGCGATCTTCTTCTTGAATGCATCCGCCTGTTTCGCGAGCACCCGGACGTGCTGCGCATGTATCAGCAGCGATTCCGCTACATTCTGGTCGACGAGTATCAGGATACGAACGTCGCGCAGTATCTGTGGCTGCGGCTGCTGTCGCAGGCGAGCAGCCCGCTCCCCGCGATCACCGACGAAAGCGCCGCTCAGCCCGACCCTCTCCCCCCGAGCGCGGAGAGGGAGAAAAAGAACATCTGCTGCGTCGGCGACGACGACCAGTCGATCTATGGCTGGCGCGGGGCGGAGGTCGATAACATTCTCCGGTTTGATCACGACTTCCCAGGCGCGAAGGTGGTCAGGCTGGAGAGAAATTACAGAAGCACGGGACATATTCTGGCCGCCGCCTCCCACCTCATCGCCCACAACGAAGGCCGGCTCGGCAAGACGCTGCGCACCGAGGATGTGCTCGGCGAAAAGGTGCAGGTCACCGGCGGCTGGGACTCGGAGGAAGAGGCCCGCAGCATCGGCGAGGAAATCGAGCAGCTGCAGCGCGACGCCCGCGAGCGCGGCGAGGACCATCCGCTCGACGAAATCGCCATTCTGGTGCGCGCCTCGTTCCAGATGCGCGAATTCGAAGACCGCTTCATCCAGCTCGGCCTGCCCTATCGCGTCATCGGCGGCCCGCGCTTCTACGAGCGCGCCGAAATCCGCGACGCGCTGGCTTATCTCCGCGTGATCGCGCAGCCGGCCGACGACCTCGCCTTCGAGCGCATCGTCAACGTGCCCAAGCGCGGCCTCGGCGACGCCGCGGTGCAGATGCTGCACGACCACGCCCGCAAGCAGCGCATTCCGCTCTCGGAAGCCGCCGCCGCGCTCAGCGCCACCGACGAGATGAAGCCGAAGCCGCGCCTGGCGCTGCGCGAGCTGATGGCTTCGTTCGAGCGCTGGCGCACCAAGATGAGCACGCTGCCGCACACCGAGCTCGCCGAGATCGTGCTCGACGAGAGCGGCTACACGCAGATGTGGCAGAACGACAAGAGCGCCGACGCCGCCGGCCGGCTGGAGAACCTGAAAGAACTGGTGCGCTCGATGCAGGATTTCGAGAACCTCGGCGGCTTCCTCGATCACATCTCGCTGGTGATGGACCGCGACAACGGCGAGGCCGAGCAGGCGGTCAACATCATGACGCTGCATTCCGCCAAGGGGCTGGAGTTCGACACCGTGTTCCTGCCCGGCTGGGAGGAAGGTCTGTTTCCGCACCAGCGCTCGCTCGACGAAAGCGGCCGCAACGGGCTGGAGGAGGAACGCCGCCTCGCTCATGTCGGCCTGACGCGCGCGCGCAAACGCGCCAAGATTTATTTCGCCACCAACCGGCGCATCCACGGCATGTGGACCACGACGGTGCCGTCGCGCTTTCTCGACGAATTGCCGGAGGCGCATGTCGAGGTGAAGGAGCCTGTCGGCGGCAGCGGCGGCTTCGGCATGAGCGGCTACGGCGCCTCGCGCTTCGACCAGACGGCCTCGTTCGGCTCGAGCTACACCACGCCCGGCTGGCAGCGCGCGCAGCAGCGCAAAGGTGCGAGCGGCGGCTTCAGTGAGAAGGGCCAGCCGAAATATGTGCCGGACGGCATTTTCAATCAGGATGAGGAATATGCCGAAACGCCGGCGCAGAAGCCGGCCAAAGGCCCTGCCCGCAAGCCCCACGTCCCGTTGACCATCGAAGGCGAACTGGTCGCCAAATCGACCGGCACCGCCTCAGCCTTTGCCGTCGGCGCCCGCGTGTTTCACCAGAAATTCGGCAACGGCAACGTCGTCGCGGTGGACGGCAACAAGCTGACGATCCGGTTTGACCATGCAGGGGAAAAGCGCGTGGTGGATAGTTTTGTGGAGAGGGTGTGAGGGATCGTGAGTTTGTTCGGCCTTGGTGGGCCGAGAAACGACGAGACGGACGAGGGAATCGACCAGAATTAATAGGATTGGCCGGGGCGCAAGGCGATGGCGAAAAGACTTACGACCGCTCACCTGTTGCGTATCAGCAAGGGCGACGCCACTTCCTTAAACCAATTTCGACTTGGCATTCATATCGCCACGCTCTCAGGCTCGACGATCGATCAGCTCATCGAAAATGCCGCTAAAGACCGATTTCAATTCGCTCAAAAACTCGTCCGGATCGCTACTAGAATATTGGACGGCAAAAAGCCCGAACATCGTGTCGCGCTAGGTAAGACTTACTATGGTATGTATCATGCAGCCCGCGCCGTCGTTTACTTTATAGAGCGGGGCGACGACCACGAGGCACATGCCGAGTTGCCGAAACATTTGCCAAAGGATTTTCCTGATCGTGATGAGTGGGAAAATAAACTTAAGATCGCAAGGCTGGAACGGAATCGGGCCGACTACGATCCGTACCCGAAGTCAGACGGCGCCTTTGCACCAACCGCTCACTCAACAACCGCTACCGCGAAGCAATTCTTGATTGCCGCAAAACGGTATCTGACGCGAAAAGGATGTGCCGTATGAACGCCTCCACATCTGATGATATTTTGGCGCTGGTCGGAGACGCGTTTGCGAAGGCGCAGATACCAATCGTCAACTCGACGATTCGATCGTTTCCTGGCGAAATTATCGTTGTAGTTGAAGTGCAGCCCGCTCATTTTTCCGACGCGCTTTCAATCGCGAGTGATCTGGATTCAAAGATTCCAAATGGCTTTGTGACGATTAGAAAGGCGCAAGAATCGGACGAAAAAGCACAATTTAGCCGAGCCCAATCACTGCTTGATCCACGGGTTAGCAACCTTATTGAATTGCTAAACGCTCGCTCACGAACGTCAGAACAACAGCCGAGCTTAAGATACTTTCCCGACGCCGCTCAGACCGTCAACATCGCGATGAGCCGACGACACCACCTTATTTTCGGCCGCCGCGGAGTAGGAAAAACCGCATTGATGCTCGAAGCAAAGAAGCGGCTTGAGGCTCGGGGCGCCATAACATTTTGGATCAATATTCAGACAATGAGGTCTTTGTCTGCGAACGAAGCATTTCTGACGACAGCGTCGCGACTCTGCGATCTGGCAGAGGCTGTGCATATGAACCGCCCTACGAAGCCAGCAAGTATTGCGAACGCCGCCGTATTGAAGCTGCGCATCGCCACATTGCTCAATTCAAAAGCGATCCTGCCACAACAGGTAAATCTGCTCCTGCCGGATTTGCAACAGATGTTCCAACTGCTCGGGCAGGAAACCCAAGAGGACTTCTACCTATTCTTTGACGAGCTTCACTATCTTGCGATGTCTGAACAGCCAAAATATTTGGACATGATTCATTCGATTGTCCGAGACAACCCAGTTTGGATCAAGGCGGCAGGCATCCGACACCAAAGCAGGTGGTTTACGGATAACCCTCCCACCGGATTGCAGACAGGGCACGACGCGGCGATTATCAATCTCGACATTACGCTGGAGCAACCAGCCAAGGCGAAGCAGTTCTTGTCCAATATTTTGAATAGCTACGCTGACGAGGCAAAACTCGCCAGCGTACTCGGCGCAATTTCACGCTCCGCGTTGGATAGACTCGTTCTCGCTTCAGGAGGAGTTCCGCGAGATTTTCTAGTCCTCAGCGGCACTGCGATTCAAGTCGCGCGAGAGCGTCCGAATGCGAAGGAAGCCCGTGTTCAAGACGTCAACGAGGCAGCCGGCCGGATGGCGCAAATAAAGCTTCAAGAAATTGAAGACGATGCAGCATCATCAAAAGGAAAAGCTGAGGCGCGCATTGAGACTCTCAGACGCCTGCGAGCATTTCTTCTTGAAGATCGACAGGTCACCTATTTTCGCATCGATTTTCGCGACAAAGAGGCGCATCCAAAAGAGTACGAACTTGTACAGAGTTTAATGGACCTCAGGTTATTCCACCTCATAAACGCTGGATTGTCAGACGAACGACAAGCCGGACGAAGGTCCGAGGTATACATGCTTGATTTAAGCCAGTTCTCAGGCACAAGATTCAAACGAAACTTAAAAGTGCTTGATTTTACCAAAGATCATCTTGTGCTCAAGAATACAGGAGGGTCTACGGACCCACGGCCGGGTGACACACCAAAACGACTTCTGGCGATTCTTCGTCGTGGCCCGGCCTTCGAGCTAAATACATTGTCTGACCTTATTTAGGGAACGCTACAGCGGCGATGTCGTCGCATCGTCTATACGATCCAACTTGATGGGAGTCGACGATGGCTAGGTTCGCCGCCTCGATAGCTTTCGGTCTTGCGGCCGCCCTCTTGGCCACCCCCGCCTCCACCCTCGCCCTTCAACTCCTTTCGCGCCCAACACAAGCTGCCGCCGCTCGCCCTCGCCGCTCTACATCCCTACCGCCCTCACACAGCAAGGCCGCCCACCGGGCGGCCTTGCTGTGTCATTCGTTTGTCATTGCCGCGACTTGACCTTTTTTGCGCGTGATCTTGTCCGAAAACCGGTTCCCATCCCCGATCAAGTCGAGGACATGCTTTTCGGGATCACGCGCGCGCAACGACGGTCCCTCAGCGGCAGGCGCCGTAATAGCCGAAGCCGCGGTGGCTGTCGGTCACGATCCAGCAGCCGCCGCCGCGATAGCGGGGCGCCGGCCGGACATAGACCGGGGGCGCATAGCCATAGCCATAAGGTCCCGGCCCGTAATAGGCGCCGGGTCCATAATAGGGGCCCGGGCCGTAATAATAGCCGGGTCCATAGTAGCCGCCCTGGCCGACCATCGAACCGATGATGGCGCCGGCGGCTAGCCCGCCGATGATGCCCGCGGCGACGCGTCCGCCGCGATTGCGCGCGTCGGCGGTGTCCGGAGCGGCCACGGCGGCGAACACCATCGTCGCGGCGACCGCGAGTGCTGTCAGAGTTTTGTGCATAGGATGACCTCTCATGAAAGGAGGATTAAAGTGCCTAACCGGCGGACCGCCGCGGCGCATTGACCTGCGTCAACGCGACGCCCGATTGCACCGCGACACCGCCGGCCCCGACGCGTGAGGCGCATCGTCCATGATCAAAATTGTCGCGCTTGGTGTTGTCGCCCTGGCGCTGGCCGCCGCGCCCGCCGCCGCCCTCGACATCAATTCCTTCCGCGCCCAGAACCGGCTGCCGCCGCTGTCGTCGAGCGCGATGCTGTCGGGCCTGGCCTATAGCCACGCCCGCGGCCTGGCGAGCCGCAACCGCCTCGACCACGACGGCTTCCGGCAGCGCATGGTGGGGTCGGCCGGCGCCGAGAACGTCGCGGTGGGCTGCGCCGACGAAGACTGCGCCTACCGCCTATGGGCGAAGTCGGCCGGCCACCGCCGCAACATGCTGATGAGGGGCGTCACCAGCTACGGGCTCGCCTCGGCGACGGCGGAGAATGGCCGGCGCTATTGGGTGCTGGAACTGGGGAATTGAGCGGGTCCCCGCCCTTTATTCCCCGCGCCCGCAAAAATGTCATGGCCGCGCCGGAGCGCAAAACGCGCTAGCCTGCCGCCCAAGCCGTCCGCGCGAAGCGGCGGCAAAAACAAGGGGGAGACCATGACAACTCGTTTGACCATCCTGCTCGCCGGCGCCGCCGTTGCGATTGCCGCGCCTGCGTCCGCGCAACTGCTCGCGCACAAGGACATCTCGGCCTCGATCGCCATCACCATCGTGCAGACCGCGATCGAGACCTGCAAGGCCAACGGCTACGCCGTGTCGTCGACTGTGGTCGGCCGCAACGGCGAGATCCTCGCCCAGGTGCGCGGCGACAATACCGGGCCGCACACCACCGAGAACAGCTTCCGTAAAGCGTATACGGCCCGCACCTTCCGCATCACGTCCGGCGAGATGGTCGAGCGCGTCAAGAAAGACCCGACCATGGGCGCCATCCATCTCACCAACATCATCGCCAACCAGGGCGCGCTGCCGATCAAGGTCGGCGACGAGGTGATCGGGGCGGCCGGGGCCTCCGGCGCGCCGGGCGGCGAAAAGGACGAGGCCTGCGTCAAGGCCGGCATCGACAAGGTGGCGGATCAGTTGAAGTAACGCCGCGCTGCGTCATGGCCAAAAGCCCCGCGCGGTAGAATTTTGACGCACATCAACGGAAAATACACCTCGCCGGCCGATGGTGCGGGCCTCATCGCGTCACGGCCGCCGGGCCGTGGCCGTTCACGCAAAGGATTCGACCATGAACCGCATTGCACTATTCCTGGGCGCGCTACTCATCGGCATCGCCTTCACCGGTACGGGCGCCTCCGCCCATGGCTGGGGACACGGCTGGTTCGGCTGGCACCACGGCTCGCCGCATTACGGCTGGCGCTATCGGGCCGGCGGCGGGCCGGTCAAGGCGGGCCCGTTCTGCTGGGTCGACACCGACAGTTCGCGCGGTTTCGGCTATTATAAATCCTGCGACGGCGGCACGCTGCGCCATCAGCGCCGGCACCGTCACCACCGCTAGGCGGGAGCCGCCGGCCGCGCCATTGGTCGGCGCTGCCGTTTGATCTAACATCGGGGGCCGCCGTCACGGGCGGCCTCTTTCTTTTTCTTTGACGCGAGGTTGCGAACCCCATGCCGCTTTCCGACACCATCAAGACCCTCATCCGCAACGCCTGGGACGACGGCTATCCGTGCCTGGTCGCCACCAACGGCAAGGAGGGGCCGAACATCACGCCCAAGGGCTCGATGATCGTGTTCGACGACGGACATCTCGCCTGGTGGGAACGCTCGAAGCGCGCGGCGCTGGAGAATCTCACGCTCGATCCGCGGGTCTGCATTATGTACGCCAACTTCCAGGCGCAGCACGACAAGGTGCTGGAGTCGGGCTTCCTGCGCTTCTTCGGCAGCGTCGTGCTGCACGAGTCGGGGCCGATCCACGACAAGATCTTCTCGATGCTGCTGCCGCGCGAGCAGACCCATGTCGGCGCCGACACCGGCATCGGCGCCTTGGTGAAGATCGAGAAGGCGATCGACATCCGCAACAAGCCGATCATGTAGCGTCCCGGCCGCGCGAGATCCCCGGATCATTTTTCTTGAAGAAGTCTTCCGGGGATGACGGTCCTGTGGACCGTCACTTCTTCTCCAGCATCAGCTGGCCCTTCTGGCCGATGACGCGCTGCGCGGCGTGGGCGAAGTGCGCCAGCAGCCACGGCAGCGTGACCTCAAGCCGCACCGCGCCCTCGTAGACGTCGATGAAGCCGGAGGCGTGCTGGCCCAGCGCCGAGACGCCGAAGGTCAGGCGGTCGCCGCTCCAGGTCTCCTCCTGGATCGTGAGCAGACGCGCGAATTCGCCACGGGCGCGGCCAACGCCGTCCTTGATGCGGCGCAGCGCCTCGTCCTTGCCGAGACGGTGGGGAATAACGACGATCAGCGGTTCAGCCATTTTTTAGTCCTCGGCGGCGCTGCGGGCGGCTCGTCCCGCATGTGGGGACGCCGCCGCGACAAGAAAAGGGCCGGAACTATCGGCTCTGCCACAATCGCGCCTTGCAGCATGCTATGCTGCCGCCTCGGGCTGGAGGAGTTGCGATGCGTCTCAGCCGTATGATGCCGGTGCTGGCCGTGTTCGCCGCAGCGGCAATGTTCGCCGCACCCGCGCGCGCCGATGTCCTCATTTCCATCGACAAGTCTGCGCAGCAGATGACCGTCGCGGTCGACGGCGCCATCCGCTACATCTGGCCCGTGTCGACCGGCCAGACGCGCTACGACACGCCATCGGGCCAATTCAAGCCGTTCCGCATGGAGCTCGACCACTTCAGCCGCGAGTGGGACGACGCGCCGATGCCGCATTCGATCTTCTTCACCGAGCAGGGCCACGCCATCCACGGTTCCAACCACGTCAGGGCGATCGGCACGCCGGCATCGCACGGCTGCGTGCGGCTGGAGCCGAAGAATGCCGCGGTGCTGTTCGCACTGGTGAAGCAGGAGAAAATGGCCAACACCCGCGTGGTGCTGGCCGGCAAAACGCCGACGACAAAAGACGTTCCGGTGGCGCGCCGCGAGACCAGCTATCAGCGCCGTTACAGCAACGACGATCAGCGCGGCTTCAGCAATACCGACGACGATCCGGATTACACCGCCGCGGCGCCGCAGCGGCGACAGCGCACGGTGGAGCGCAGCGGTCGCACTTATGACGATACGCGGCGTTATTATTACGACAGCGACAGTCCTTATGACGCGCCGCCACGCCGCTATTACCGCGTCGAGCAGCAGCCTTTTGGCTGGCCGTTCGGACGTTAGATGGCCGGGATGGAACCGACGGCGCGGCTGCGGCTTTATTCCAAATCGATTCTAGGAGCGGCTCGATGATCCGCAAACTCGCCAGCGGCAAATACCGGCTCTATTCGCGCAAGAAGAATCCCAAGACCGGCAAGCGGCGCAATCTCGGCACCTTCACCGGCAAAGCCGCCGCGCTACAGCACGAGCGCGAGATACAATATTTTAAGCGGCATTGAGGCCGCACGGAACAGTTCCGGCCCTCAGGCATTGAATGTGCGAGTGCGCTCTGGCTGCGCACATTCCGTTGTCCATCTTTAGTCGGGAGCATCATCATGCGCGTCAAATTTGCTGCATTGTCGTTGGCCGGCATGCTGGCCGTTGCTTGCGGAGCCGGCCCGTCGTTCGGCCAAGCCATGCTTGGCGCACCGGCAGCTGGCGGCGGTAGCCCGCCGGCCGCTGCGGCGCCCGCCGCGCCTTCAGGCGGCGGTGCAATGGGCGGCGGCGGTGCGAGGGCTCCGGCCGCGCAGCAGAATGCCGGCCCGCGCGGCGGCAATTTCGGCGGTGGCCGCAGTGGCGTTGTTGGCGGCGGTGGCCCGAACCGGCAGGCCTCGAGCGGACGTCAACGCCGTGGCGGCTATCGAGGCGGATATGTCGGCGGCCCTGCTTTTGGCGGCCCGTTCTGGGGCGGCAGCCCTTACGCCTATGACGATGGCTACTATGTCGAAGGGCCGGCCGTGGTCGACGGCGATGTCGGCTACTGCATGCGCCGCTTCAAGTCGTACGATCCGGGCAGCGGCACCTATCTCGGCTTTGACGGCCGCCGCCACCCCTGCCCCTGAACTCGATCATCATAAAATCTAACCGTGGTGAGCGATGCCAAGCGCGTCCTCGCCACGGTCCACGATTACCAACAGCGGCAGCATCCCGCTTTTGACAACTTCGCCAGTGGAAAAGCGCGAGTGCAATCCACTTAAATCCCGGTATTGAGGGGTGCAGTGCTTGCGCATCGATCGAGGCTACGATTAGCCTAAGGATCACCAGCAGCGGCGGTAATCCCTTGCCTACAACCACCGGCGATCAGGCACCAGCGACAGCGTCCGCTGCGGCGATAATACAGCTGGCCGATATTGGCGCGGCCTTTTTTGCGGAAACACCGCCTTACCAGCCTCTGCTGGACGGAGGCTTGGCCCGATTATTTGCGTTCGAACCCGATCCACGCGAAACCGAAAATCTGCGGCGGCATCTCGGCAAAACCGGACAGGTTATTCCTTACGCCGTCGCCGACGGCGCGACGCATATTTTTCATTCGTGCCACAAACTGTCCGGCATGAGTTCGCTGCTCGAGCCCGACCCAAGCGCTTTGGGTTTTTTCAATCAGTTTCCCGTATTCGGCGCGGTTGAGTCGACCAGCCCGATGGACACTCGCCGTCTCGACGATATCGGGGAAGTACCGCAAATCGATTTTCTCAAAATGGATATTCAGGGCGCCGAGTTGATGGTCCTGAAAAACGGACGAAAAAAGCTTTCGGACTGCGTCGTCATCCAGACCGAGATCTCGTTCATCGCATTATACAAAAGCCAGCCGAGCTTCGGAGACATCGATCTTGAGCTTCGGTCGCAAAACCTAATTCCTCATTGCCTTACGGCAATAAAGCGTTGGCCGATTACGCCAGCCATCCGCGACAACGACCCGCGCAAGCCGTTCAATCAGCTTCTCGAAGCGGATATCGTGTATATTAGGGATATTATTCATCCCGACACCATGAGCGACCTGCAGATCAGGAAACTCGCGACCATCGCGCATGTTGTCTATGACTCGCCGGATCTGGTCATTCGCTGTCTCGCCGAATTGCAGAATCGGAAGGCGTGCGACCAGCAAGCCGTCGATCAATACATGCAGACGCGTGAGTTGCCGGCTTAGCCGTGATGGGCGACGCCAAGCGCATCCTCGCCACGGTCGAGGATCAGCGGCACGATCAGATCTTCCTCGTCGTCGAGATGGCGGATCAAACCCTTGAGCAGCCCGCCGCTGGCTTTCGCATAAGCGTCGCTGCAGCGGATCAGCGTGTCGTTATCGCCTGACAAAGCCCGCAACAGCGCATTGGCGGTGTCCGCCGTGGCGGCCATGTCGGCATGAATGGCGTGATGGTCGCCTTCCAGCACGTCGAAGCCGCGCGCCAGCCGGTCTTCCGCCGCGCGGAAAATCGGGAAGTAGTGCAAATCCTCGATCTGGTGATGCACGTTGAGTTGCTGCAGCAGAAACTGCAGCCGCGGCACCAATTGGCGCGGAAATTCGGCGGCCGCCAGCGTGCCGTTGCGGAATTGCGCGGTGGTATCCCCGATCGCCCCTGACAACTCTCGAAACATGACGTGCCGCGACAGCCAGAATTGCGCCATGCTGCCAAGATTGGCATGGCCCTCCCATTGCTCGCGGGGAAACCGGGCGATCAGGACACGCAGATCGTCCGGCCAGCCGCTGCGGCTGGCAAGATCGAGGATTTCGGTATCGGTGGCGCTGGGCTTTTCAAGCATGGACGCTAGATAGCGATTGACGGGGCAATCGCCAACCGTTGTCATCCCTCCATCATGACCGCTCCCACCTCCGTCGCCCGCCTGATCTGCAACGAGTCCACCGCCCGCCGGCTGGCGACTTATTTCAGCGAATGCCTCGACCCCGACGATACCGCCTGCGCGGCCTTCGAGGGCGAGGATGGGCGCTGGCAACTGGCGATCCATTTCCGCGAAACGCCGAACGAGACCGCCTTGCGCGCGCTGATGGAGCTCGGCGCCGACACCGACGCGGCCGAGGCTTTGACCATCGAGCCGGTCGAGGCCGCCGACTGGGTGGCGGAAGGCCTGGCCGGCCTCGCGCCGGTGCGCGCCGGCCGCTTCGTCGTGCATGGCGCTCACGATCGCGCCAAGCTGCGGCCGAACGAGATCGGCATCGAGATCGAGGCCGCGCTCGCCTTCGGCACCGGCCATCACGGCACCACCCGCGGCTGTCTGCTGGCACTCGACGATATGGTGAAGCGGCGGCGCCCGCGGCGGGTGCTCGACATCGGCACCGGCTCCGGTGTGTTGGCGATCGCGGCGGCGAAAATCTTGCGGACGCCGATTGTCGCCAGCGACATCGACCTCGTCGCCGTGACCGCCGCCAAATCCAACACGCGATTGAATCGCGTCGCACCGTGGATCACGCTGGCGCATGCGGTCGGCACGCGCTCGCACGCGATCAAGGCCGGCGCACCCTACGACCTCATCTTCGCCAATATCCTGCTGGGGCCGCTGATGCGGCTCGCGGTCGCCGTCAAGCACCTAACCGCGCCGGGCGGTCGCGTCGTGCTGTCCGGCTTGCTGCCGTCGCACGCCAATGCGGCGCTGGCGGCCTATCGCGCGCAGGGACTGGTGCTCGAGAAGCGCATCCCGCTCGATGGCTGGATGACGCTGGTGTTGAAAAATTCGTAGGCATGAAGACACAAAGCCGCCCCGGGCGGGGACATCCGGGGCGGCTTCGCTGGTGAAAAAAGAACGCTCACCAACCGCCGAACGGTTCGTTCTCGCGGCGAGCCTGGGTCCGCGCGTAATCGCGCGGCAGCAGAAAGGAGTAGTAAGCGAGCTCGCGCTCCGCCCGTTTCATCTGCGACTCGACGATCGCGTCATAGAGACGCGTCCAGAAACCCTTGGATTTCTGGCCTTCGGACTTTTTGCCGACAGTGTCCGCCGGAACCGCAATGCCGGCGCCGTTATAGGTCGTAGCAACCATTTTTCGTTCTCCATCTCGGAAGCAGTTAGGCCGACTCCTCGAGAATCATCCCTGACGTTGCATTGCAACATAGTTCTTTTCGCATCTGCGAACACCCTCGAATAATGCATAGAAGGTCCGTCATTACGGATGATTTGATTAATCTTTAGGTAGGACCCGCGTCTGAATTGCGACAGAATTATTGCAATGCACAATTTTGAGTCAATCAGGCTAAGGCAATTGCCGAATTGCTCGCCATAGCGCGTTGCCCGCCGCGCACAGGACGTTATGGTGCGCCACCATGTTCGAGGCCCGTTTCCAGACATTCGACGACGCCAGCAGCCGCGCGCAAAGCGCAGGTCGCGTTGCCGCGTTGCGTGCCGAGCTCAAGCGCCGCGGGCTCGACGGCCTGGCGGTGCCGCGCGCCGACCGCCAGCAGAACGAATATCTGCCGGCGAGCGAAGAGCGGCTGGCCTGGCTGACCGGCTTCACCGGCTCGGCCGGTGCTGCGATCGTGCTCACCGAGCGCGCCGCGGTGTTCGTCGATGGCCGCTATACCGTGCAGGCCTTGGCGCAGATCGACGGCAAGGTTTTTGCCATCGAGCATCTGGTCGAGAAGCCGCCGGAGCAGTGGCTGGAGCAAAATCTCAAAGCCGGCGCGCGGTTGGGCTACGATCCGTGGCTGCACACCGCCGACGGCGCCGAGAAGCTGAAAAAGGTTTGCGCGACGGTCGGCGCGACCTTGGTGCCGGTCGACGGCAACCCGATCGACGCGCTGTGGAGCGACCGCCCGGCGCCGCCGTCCGGGCCGGTGGTGCTGCGCGACATCAAGCTCGCTGGCGAGAGCACCGCCGACAAGCTCAACCGCATTCGCGTCGAGATCGATAAATTGCGCGCCGACGTGCTGGTGGTGTCGGATCCGCAGAACGTCGCCTGGACCTTCAACATTCGCGGCTCGGATGTGGCGCATACGCCGCTGGCTTTGGCTTTTGCGACGATCCCGCGCGACGGCCGGCCAGCGCTCTATGTCGATGGCGCCAAGCTCGACAATACCGTACGGAGCGCACTGGAAGAATTCTCCGACGTGCGCAGCCCCGGCGACCTGATCCGCGATCTGGCTGCGTTGAAAGACAAGGCCGTGCGGCTCGACCAGGGCAGCGCCGCCGACGCGCTGACCCGGCTGATCGCCGATAATGGCGGCGAATCTTTGGGCGGCAAGCCGGTGCGCGGCGCCGATCCGATCACGCTGATGAAGGCTACGAAGAACCACGCCGAGATCGCCGGCATGAAGGCCGCGCACATACGCGACGGCGTGGCGATGACGCGGTTCCTGCATTGGTTCGACGGCGCGGCGGCCTCCGGCAAACTGACCGAGATCGAAGCGGTGGCGGCGCTGGAAAACTTCCGGCGCGACACGGGGCTGCTCAAGGACGTTTCGTTCCCGACCATTTCCGGTTCCGGGCCGAACGGCGCGATCGTGCATTACCGTGTCACGCAAAGCTCGAACCGCACCATCGGCAATAACGAACTGTTCCTGATCGATTCCGGCGCGCAATACGAAGACGGCACCACCGACATCACCCGCACCATCGCTGTCGGCGCGCCGAGCGAGGAGATGCGCGACCGTTTCACCCGCGTGCTCAAGGGCCACATCGCCATCGCCTCAGCGGTGTTTCCCGACGGCACCAGCGGCGCGCAGCTCGATCCGCTGGCGCGCGTCGCGCTGTGGCAGGCCGGGCTCGATTTCGACCACGGCACCGGCCACGGCGTCGGCAGTTATCTGTCGGTGCATGAAGGCCCGGCGCGCATTTCCAAGCTCGGCACCGTCGCGCTCAAGCGCGGCATGATCCTGTCCAACGAGCCGGGCTACTACAAGACCGGCGCCTATGGCATCCGCATCGAGAATTTGGTGCTGGTGACGGCTGCGCCTGCGCCGGAGGGCGCCGAGAAACCGCTCAACGCATTCGAGACGCTCACGTTCGCTCCGATCGACCGCCGGCTGATCCTGACCCGGATGCTGACCGCCAAGGAGCGCGCCTGGATCGACGCCTATCACGCGCAGGTCCAAAAGGTGCTCGGGCCGCTGCTCGAGGCGCCGGCGCGGGCCTGGCTCAATGCCGCCACCCGGCCGCTCGGGCCAAGCTGATGCACGCCCCCGGGCCGACGGCCAAACAGGCCACGCCGTGGCGGCTGCTGGCGCTGCTGATGGCCATGACCGCCATCGGTCCGGCCACGCTCAACATGGTGGTGCCGGCTTTGCCCGCGTTGACGCGGCAGCTCGCCACCGACGCCGGCACCGTGCAACTGACGCTGTCGCTGTATCTGCTGAGCTTGGCCACCGCGCAGCTGCTGCTCGGGCCGTTGTCCGACCGTTTCGGCCGCAGGCCGGTGGTGCTCGGCGGGCTCTCGATTGCGGTACTGGCCTCGCTCGCGGCGATCGCCACTTCATCGATCGGCGCACTGATCGCGGTGCGCATCGTGCAGGCGGTCGGCGCCGCGACCGGCATCGTGATGGGCCGCGCCATCATCCGCGATCTGTTCGAGCGCGACCGCGCCGCCGCCATGATCGGCCTCGTCACCACCGCGATGGTGATCGCGCCGATGGTGTCGCCGCTGCTCGGCGGCATTCTCGACACCGCCTTCGGCTGGGAAGCGATCTTTTTGTTCATCGCCACGTTCAGCGCCATCGTGCTGAGCTGGGCTTTCATCGTGCTGCCGGAGACGCGGCCCGCCAACGTTTCGCACACACCGGCCAGCCTGTGGCTGGACACGCGCAGCCTGCTCGGCACGGCGAAATTCCACGGCTACGTGCTGGCCGCCGCGCTCGGCTCGGCGCCGTTCTTCACCTTTCTCGGCGGCGGACCGCATGTCGTGGTGACGCTGATGGACCGCTCGTCGGCCGAATTCGGCCTGTGGTTCGCGGTGACCTCGCTCGGCTATATGAGCGGCAATTTTTCGGTGTCGCGGCTGTCGCAGCGCTTCGGCATCGACGCTTTGATCGTGGCCGGCATCGGCTTCGAATTGCTCGGCGCCGGCCTCACCGCGATTCTGGTGGCGACCATGCCGAACGGCGGACCGGCGATTATTTTCTTGCCGCAGATGGTGATTTCCTACGGCAACGGCCTGCTGCTGCCGAACTGCATCGCCGGCGCGATCAGTGTGCGGCCGCAGGCGGCGGGGACAGCCGCCGGCATGACCGGCTTCGTGCAGATGGCGATGGGCGCCCTCTCGACGCAACTGGTGTCGGTGTTGCTCGAGGGTGCCTCGACCGCGATGCCGATGGCCTGGATGCTGGTGTTCATGGCGGGCGCCGCCGCCGTGGCCTACGGCACGCTGGTTAGGCGTTAATCAGCCGATCAGCTTCAGCCACTCATCTTCGGTCAGCACCTGGACGCCATGCTTCTTGGCCTCGGCGAGCTTGGAGCCCGCGCCGGGTCCGGCGACGACGTAGTCGGTCTTCTTCGACACCGAACCGGATGCCTTGGCGCCCAGCCGCTCGGCCGTGGCCTTGGCTTCCTCACGCGTCATCTTCTCCAGCGAGCCGGTGAACACCACGGTCTTGCCGGCGATGGGACTGTCGGTCTTCGGCTTCTCGGCATCGAGGATGGTCACCTGCTGGGTCAACCGCTCGACAATGCCGCGGTTGTGGCTTTCGCCGAAATAAGCGGCGACCGCCGCGATCACGGTATCGCCGATCTGATCGAGCGCATCCATCTCGGCGGCGGCTTCTTCGTCGCCTTTAGCGACCTTCAGACCGGCGTCGTGAAACGCTTGCCACGAGCCGTAGCCACGGGCCAGCGCCAGCGCCGTGGTTTCACCGACATGGCGGATGCCGAGCGCATAGATGAAACGGTCGAGCGAAATCTCGCGGCGCTCGTCGATGGCGTTGAACAGATTGCGCACCGAGGTCTCGCCATAACCTTCGAGCTCTTCGAGCTTGAGCTTGCCGTTGCGTGCCCGCAGCGTGAAGATATCGGCAGGCTCCTTGATCCATTCGCTGTCGAAGAACGACTGGATCTGCTTTTCGCCCAGGCCTTCGATGTCGAAGGCGCGGCGCGACACAAACAGCCGCAGATGCTCGATCTTCTGGAACGGACAGGCGAACTCGCCGGTACAGCGGGCGCGAGCGCCCTCCTCGCCGGTTGCGGTTTCCTCACGCACGACCTTCGTATGCAAGTGGCAGGGGCACTTTGTCGGGAATGGATACGGTTTTGACTCTTTCGGGCGCTTGTCGAGCACGACGTCCACGACCTGCGGGATGACGTCGCCAGCGCGCTGGATGATGACGGTGTCGCCGATGCGGATGTCGCGGCCATCGCGCAACGGCTCGCCATCGCCGCCAATGCCTTTGATATAGTCCTCGTTGTGCAGCGTGGCGTTCTGCACCACCACGCCGCCGACGCCGACCGGCTCGAGCTTGGCGACCGGCGTCAGCACGCCGGTACGACCAACTTGGATCTCGATGTCCTTGAGCACCGTGATGGCGCGTTCGGCCGGAAATTTATGCGCGATCGCCCAGCGCGGCGTGCGCGAGATGAAGCCAAGCCGTTCCTGCCAATCGAGGCGGTCGACTTTGTAGACGACGCCGTCGATGTCGTAGTCGAGCCCGGCGCGCTGCTCCTCTATCTTGCGGTGGAAGGCGAGCAATTCCTCGCCCGAACGGCAGATTTTGGTCAGCGGATTGGTGGCGAAACCCAGCCGCTCGAACCACGCGATCATGCCGGACTGGGTGTCGGCCGGCATCTCACTGATCTCACCCCAGGCATAGGCGAAGAAGCCGAGCGGGCGCGATACGGTGACGCTCGGGTCCTTCTGGCGCAAGGAGCCAGCGGCGGAATTGCGCGGATTGGCGAAGATGGCGTCGCCGGCGGCCTTCTGGCGCTCGTTGAGCGCGAGGAAATCGGCCTTGGTCATGTAGACCTCGCCGCGCACCTCGACGACCGCCTGGATATTCTTGCCCTTCAGCGTCTGCGGCACTTGGTGGAGCGTCTTGATATTGGCGGTGACGTCCTCGCCCTCGGCGCCGTCGCCGCGCGTGGCGGCGGTGATCAGCTCGCCATTCTCGTAGCGCAGCGACATCGACAGGCCATCGATCTTGGGCTCGGCGGAAAAGACGATCGGCTCGTCGTCGCTCAGTTTGAGGAATTTCCGGATGCGGCCGACGAATTCGACGACGTCCTGCTCGGCAAAGGCGTTGTCGAGCGACAGCATCGGAATGGCGTGGCGGACTTTCTTGAAGCCGCGCGAAGGCGCTACGCCGACCTTCAGCGACAACGATTCAAACGTGCGCAGATCGGGGAAGCGCGCCTCGACGGCGTTGTAGCGTTTGCGCAGTTCGTCGTATTCGGCGTCCGAAATCGACGGCCGGTCCTGCTGGTAATAGCGCTTGTCGTGCTGCGAGATTTCAATTTGCAGCCGCGCGTATTCCTCCTTGGCCTGCTTGGCGGTCAGCAGGTCGACGGGGGTCTTGTCGGTTTTGACTTTGGACTTGCTGCTCTTCGCCATTTTACTTTTCACGATGGCGGACAACTACGACGCCGCCTTGATCAGGCGTTCGGCGGCGGCGCGGGCCTCGTTGGTGATTTCGGCGCCGGCCAGCATGCGGGCGATTTCCTCGCGGCGGCGGTCCTCGGCCACCTCGGTCACACGGGTGGCGACCCGCTTGCCCTTCTCCAGCGCATCCTTGCTGATGACGTAATGCCGGTCGGCCTGCGCCGCGACCTGCGGCGCATGGGTCACCGCCAACACCTGCACGCCACGGGCGAGCCGCGCCAGACGCACGCCGATGGCATCGGCCACCGCACCGCCGACGCCGGTATCGATTTCGTCGAACACCAGCGTGGGCGCCGAGCCGCGATCGGCCAGCACTACCTTGAGCGCCAGCAGGAACCGCGCCAGTTCACCGCCGGAGGCGATCTTCATCAGCGGGCCCGGCTTGGTACCCGGATTGGTCTGCACCCAGAATTCGACGCGGTCGATGCCGTTTAGCCCCGCGGCGGCCGGATCGGTTTCGATCTTGGTCGAGAAATTGGCGCGCTCCAGCTTGAGCGGTTTCAACTCGGCATTGACCGCCTTGTCGAGCGCGGCGGCCGCCTTGGCGCGCGACTTGGACAGAGCCTCGGCGCTTTGGCGGAAATCGGCGTCGGCCTTTTCCGCGGCGGCGACCAGCGTCTTGAGTTGCGCTTCGCCGGCGTCGATCAGCGCGATGTCGTTGTTGTATTTAGCCGACAGCGCCGCGAGATCGTCGACCGGCACGTTGTATTTGCGTGCCGCCGCGCGCAGCGCAAACAGCCGCTCCTCGTTACGCTCCAGCTCGGCCGGATCGAAATCGGCGGTGCGCAGCGCGGCCTCGAGATGGCCGCGGGTTTCTTCCAGCGCGTTGAGCGCGACGTCGAGCGACTTCACCGCAGGCTCGACCAGGCTCGGCGCCTGGGTGCTGCGGCGCTCCAGCCGGCGGATGACGCCGGCGAGCGCGGGCACGCTGGAGTTCGACCCGGCAAGGATGTCATAGGCGTCGCGCAGATCCTCGGCGACTTTTCCGGACTGCATCATCACGGTGCGGCGGGTGGCGAGCGTGGTCTCCTCGCCGGCTTGCGGCGCCAGTTTGTCGAGCTCGTCGACCGAATGGCGCAGCCAGTCGCTTTCGCGCTTGGCGCGTTCGACCTCGGCACGATGGGCGTCGGCGGCGTCCTGCGCTGAGCGGCGCGCCTCCCACAACGCGGCGACCTTGGCGGCGTCGGCTTCCAGCGCGCCATACGCGTCGAGCAGGCTGCGGTGGGTGCCGGCATCGACCAGCGCGCGGTCGTCATGCTGGCCGTGGATTTCAACGAGGGCAGCACCAAGTTGCCGCATCACCTGGACGCTGACCGGCTGGTCGTTGACGAAGGCGCGGGTGCGGCCGTCGGACAACTGGACCCGACGCAAAATGAGTTCGTCGTCCGCGGCGATATCGTTGGCCTTCAGCAGCGCGCGCGCGGGATGCTTGGGCGAGACTTCGAACACCGCGATCACCTGGCCCTGCTCGACGCCCTGGCGCACCAGGTTCTGGTCGCCGCGGCCGCCGAGCGCCAGCGCGAAGGAATCCAGCAAAATCGATTTGCCGGCGCCGGTCTCGCCGGTGAGCACGGCAAGGCCCTCGGCAAAATCGATGTCGAGCCGGTCGATCAGGACGATATCGCGGATCGAGAGACGGGAGAGCATGGCGACCTTGTAGCAAAGATTCGGGCTGGCCGGATCATCGCAAGGGTGCAAGACGACGATCCCCGGCACAAGAGGGCGTTCACGCCCGTCTTCGACGGGCTATGGCCGCGCGTCATGATGTGGGTAAGTTCCAGACGGTGGCAGGCCTCAGCCCAGCCCGACTTTCTTGAAAGCCTTGCTGATCCAGGAGCCCTTGTTCTCGGCCGGCTCGACGCCGCCGCCCTTCACCAGGGCATAAGCGCGGCTGTACCATTCGCTGTCCGGGAAATTGTGCCCGAGCACGGCGGCGGCGGTCTGCGCTTCGTCGATAATGCCGAGCGCCATATAGGCCTCGACCAAGCGCAACAGCGCCTCTTCGACGTGGCGCGTGGTCTGATATTTAGTGACCACGACCTTGAAGCGGTTGATGGCGCCGGTCCAATCCTTGCGTTCCAGGTAATAGCGGCCGGTCAGCATTTCCTTGCCGGCGAGCTGATCGCGCGCCACTTGCATCTTCTGCTTGGCGCTGACGGCGTATTCGGTGCCGGGATATTTGCGCACCACCTCATCGAGCGCGTCGAGCGCCTTGTCGGTGCGGGCCTGGTCGCGGGTGATGTCCGGGATTTCGTCGAAAAACGACGCGCCGATCAGATATTGCGCGTAGGCGGCGTCCGGGCTGCCGGGGTGCAGCGAAATGTAGCGCTTGGCCGCGGTGACGCTTTCGTCAAATTGGCTGGATTCGTAATAGGCGTAGGACGACATGATCAGCGATTTGCGCGCCCATTCGGAATAGGGGTGCTGGCGGTCGACCTCTTCGAATTTCTTGATCGCTTCCTTCGGGTCCTTCTTCTGGTTGAGAAGATAGAGGCCCTCGTTATAGAGCCGCTCGGGCGGCTCATCGGGTGCAACGTCGTCCTTTTTACCGAACAGATCGAGGCTGCCGCAGGCAGCGACGCTGAGCGCCAGCAGGATCACCACCGCGGCGCGCGCAAAGCGCGACCGGCGCCGGTTGGCAGGAACCGATTTCGACACAAACAGCATGGACGCGTTCGATCCGTTCCCTAAAGCGCGTTTACGCGCGTCTTTCGCGCTATGGCCGGACAGCTCCCGGCAAACCCTTGATCCACGCAGATTTAGACGAAAAAGCGCGGTCCCGCCAAGGGATTACGCAGACATTCAGCCGGGATTAAGGCGAGGGTTAAGTGCCGGGGACCTGAGAATCTCAGGATACGTCCGGGGCGTAGGCCGGAACGGCGAGGCCGGCGCCGATATCGGCATGGCCGCGGGCGCGGCGGACCGGCGCGGCGGTAGACGGAGCCTCGACCACACGCCAGGCGCTGGTATCGGCCATCAGCGCCGACAGCACGGCGTGATTGAGGTTATGGCCGCCACGGACGGTGCGATAGGCAGCCAGCAGCGGCTGGCCCGCCAACGCCAGATCGCCGATAGCGTCGAGCACCTTGTGGCGCACGAATTCGTCGGCGAAACGCAGGCCTTCCGGATTGAGCACGCGGTCTTCGCTGATCACCAGCGTATTGGCGAAATTGGCGCCGAGCGCGTAACCGGCGCTCCACAATTTGGCGACGTCCTTCATGAAGCCGAAGGTGCGGGCCGGCGCGATCTCGCGGCGGAACGTGTTCGGCTCGATGTCGAGCGCGAGCGCCTGCTTGCCGATCAGCGGATGATCGAATTCGATTTCGGCTTCGACGCGGAAGCCGTGGCTGTAGGGCCGCAGTTCGCCGAACGCCTTATCCTTGGTGACACGAACCGGCTTGATAACTTCGATGTAGCGGCGCGGCTGCGCGCGCGTGGTCAGACCGGCCTGATCGAGCGCATCAACGAAAGCCACGGCGCTGCCGTCCATGATCGGCACTTCAGGGCCGTCGATCTCGACGATGACGTTGTCGACGTGCAGGCCGCGCATCGCCGCCAGCAGATGTTCGGCGGTCGAGCAGATCGGGCCCTTCGAGTCGCCCAGAACGGTGGCAAATTCGGTGGCGGTGACGGAGCGGACGTCGGCGCGGACTTCGCGCTCGATCGAACCGTCCGCGGAGACGCGGCGGAAGACGATGCCTTCGTCGTCGCCGGCTGGATTCAATGTCAAGGTGGCGGGCAAACCGGAATGCACGCCGATGCCGGAAACGGCAATCTGGTCGCGCAACGTGGTCTGCTTAGCGCCCTTCATCGACCCCTAATCCGCACGCACAAACCGTGCGGTCCCCTTCGTGACCCCGTAGGGCCACATTGCTGCCTTCAACTCGGTACGCCCGAAGGTAGTGGCGCAATACCCCCAAGGACTACAAAAGTCCTTTTCCGCGCTGCAACTTAGGCAGAAGCCTCTGCCCTCGCCAACTCACGGTTTCTTACCGACTGTTACTCTTTTTTGCCGCATTTAGAGACAGGTTGCATGCAGTTGCTGGGGTTTACGTTACCGACGAAACCACGCCACGCTGCCGATTGTGACAAAGACGGCACCCGCCGCACGCACTTGTTCTTATAAAAACTAATATTTTCAATTACTTAGAACAAAACCCCCGTGGCTCTGCCGGGGCAACCGTCCCGCTCCAGGTTCCGGAGCGGGACGGGTCATTGGCGTTCAGACCGGGCTAGTTGGCCTGCCGGCGCAGGAAGGCCGGGATGTCGAGTTGATCTTCCTCGGCCGGATTATGCACAGTCGCGGGGCGGCCGTGAGGGTCGAGACCTTGCGGTGCAGCACGGCGGGCATATTCGGACACCGGGTCCGCAAGTTTGCTTTCAGGATGCCGGCCCTCGGGCTGGCGGGCGGTCGGCCGGGCGGCCGGACGCTCGAACTGTGGCATCGGGCGGGCGACACGCGGCGCCGGCGGTGCTTCAGCTTCCTCCGGCTTGCGGCCGAGGCCGACCGAAGCCAGCCGCTGCATCAGCGACATGCGGCGCTTTTCCGGGTGATCGTCGGAAAGTTCGCCGCGCTGGGCCCGCATCTCGTTCTGCGCCGGCATCGGCAGTTCGTCGATCCGCGGCATCCGCGGCTGACGCAGCGTGCGTTCCGGCGCCGGCGGAATGAAGGCGGCCGGCATCGGCATCTCGATCTGCGGCTGCTCACCGGCAGGCTCGAACAGCGACGGCTTCATCGGCATCGGGCGGATCGAGACTTCTTCGTTGGTGGCCGGCGGCGGCAGCAGAGCAGCTGCGACCGCCGCGTGCGCGGCGGATTCGACCGAGCCGGCGGTGGCGGGCTGCGGGTTGGTGCGCTCGATGCGATCAGCAATACGTTTGCTGTCGTTGCGCATCTTGCCGGCGAGTTCCTTGAGCGCGTTTTCGGCAGGCTGCTGGGCGCGCGGCGCATTGGCGTGATCGATGCCGGTCGCCACCACCGAAACGCGGATGATGCCTTCCAGGGTTTCGTCGAAGGTGGCGCCGACGATGATGTTGGCGTCCTGGTCGACTTCCTCACGGATGCGGGTGGCGGCTTCGTCGACTTCATAAAGCGTGAGGTCTTTGCCGCCGGTGATCGAGATCAGCAAACCGCGCGCGCCCTTCATCGAGGCGTCGTCGATCAGCGGATTGGAGATCGCGGCTTCCGCCGCGGTCAGCGCCCGCTTTTCGCCGGAGGCTTCGCCGGTGCCCATCATCGCCTTGCCCATCTCCTTCATCACCGCTCTGACGTCGGCGAAGTCGAGATTGATCAGGCCTTCCTTGACCATCAGGTCGGTGATGCAGGCGACGCCCGAGTAGAGCACCTGGTCGGCCATCGCGAAGGCGTCGGCGAAGGTGGTCTTTTCGTTGGCGACGCGGAACAGGTTCTGGTTCGGGATCACCAGCAAGGTGTCGACGACCTTGTGCAGTTCGACGATGCCAGCCTCGGCAAAGCGCATGCGGCGGGCGCCTTCGAAGTGGAACGGCTTGGTGATGACGCCGACGGTGAGGATGCCGAGTTCGCGGGCGACCTTGGCGACCACGGGGGCGGCCCCGGTGCCGGTGCCGCCGCCCATGCCGGCGGTGACGAATACCATGTGCGCGCCCGAGAGATGATCGCGGATTTCGTCGATCACTTCTTCCGCGGCGGCGCGGCCGACCTCTGGCTGCGAGCCGGCGCCGAGACCCTCGGTGACCTGCGTGCCCATCTGGATGATGCGTTCGGCCTTCGACAGCGTCAGTGCCTGCGCGTCGGTATTAGCGACGACGAAGTCGACGCCCTGGAGGCCCGCCGTGATCATGTTGTTCACGGCATTACCGCCGGCGCCGCCGACGCCGAACACGGTAATTCGCGGCTTCATCTCGTGGATGTCTGGGATCTTCAGGTTGATGGTCATTTGGTTGCCTTTGTAAATGCACGGGCAGCAAGCTTGAACGAAGCGCCGTTTGCGCAAACGCCGCTTGACGCCGCCGAATAAGCCGGTCCGCCACCGGCCGCTTCGAGGTGAGTTGTGTGGGTCAGAAGCTTTCGCGCAGCCATCGTCCGACCCGTGCCATATAGCCGCCTGTTCCTGTCATCAATTGCCGCGTTTGCCGCGGTTCGAAGTGTTCAAGATGTGCCGCCTGCGGGAAGACCAAGAGGCCTGCCGCCACGGCGAATGCCGGTGACTTTGCGGCGTCCGGTAGCCCGGCCAGTCCGAGCGGACGTCCGATCCGCACCGGCCGGCGCAAGATACGCGAAGCCAAATCGGCGATGCCCGAGAGCTGGCTACCGCCGCCGGTCAGAACCACGCGGCCGCGCGGCTCCGCGGCAAAGGGCGAGACCGCAAGGCGATCGCGCACCATTTCCAGAATCTCTTCGACCCGCGGCTTGACGATGCGCACCAGCCCTGCCCGTGAAACGAATTGTGGCGGCTCGCGTTCGTCGTCGCCGACCGGCGGAACCGTGATCATGTCGCGCTCATCCGACCCACCGGACAAAACACTGCCATAAATCGCTTTGATTCGCTCAGCATCCGCAATGCGGGTGTTGAGACCGCGGGCCAAGTCCATGGTGACGTGGTGGCCGCCCAGCGCGAAGCCGTCGGCATGGACGAAGCGCCCGCCGGAGAACACCGCCATGGTCGTGGTGCCGGCGCCCAGATCGATGCAGGCAGCGCCCAGGTCGGCTTCGTCGTCGGCGAGGACCGAAAGACCGGCCATGTAGGGCGCCGCGACCAAAGCCTCGATCGCCAGATGGCTGCGTTCGACGGTCAGCATCAGATTGCGCACCGTCGCCACGTCGGCGGTGACCATGTGCATATCGACGCCGAAACGGTGCCCGAGCATGCCGCGGGGCTCGCGAATGCCGGCGGCGGCGTCGACTGCATAACCAATAGGCAGCGAATGCAGCACGGCGCGGCCATCGCGCACCGAATGGCGGCTGGCAGCGCCAAGCACGCGCGAGATATCGTTGTCAGTGACCGCGCCGCCCGTAAGCTCAACATCGGCGACGAAGCGCTCGCTGCCGAGCCTGCCGCCGGACAAAGAAACCACAACGGATTCCAGTTGAACTCCGGCCATGGTCTCGGCGAGGGAAATCGCCTGGCGGGCCATGGCTTCGGCCTCGTTGAGATCGACGACCGCGCCGCCTTTCATGCCGCTGGCCGCGGTATGGGCAAAGCCCAAGATGCGCACGCCGTGGCTACGCCTTCGCAGCACGTCCTGCGGCGCCTGCGGCTCGAGCCGCGCGATCATGCAGACGATCTTGCTGGTGCCGATATCGAGACCGGCGACCACGGCGGCGCGCTTGGGCGAAACCGGTTTCATCTTGGGCGTCAGGCCGAAGCGCAGCACGGTCATGCTTCGCCCCCTTTCCCGCCCTTGGCCTTGCGGGCCTTTTCGGCGGCCTTGACCGCCTCGTCGCGCACCGCGGCGGCGGCATCCGACTGCCGCACCGTAATGCGATCGGCCAGCCGCAGATCGACCGCGACGATATCGCGCGACATGAGCTTCTTGGTGCGGTTGAGATCGACCAGAGTCGCGAGCGCGCGTTCCGGCTCATTTTCCGGCAGCAGCACGTCGAGGCCGCCCTTGAGATGCAGGTTCCAGCGGCGCTCGGCCACCAGCACCGAGGCTTCGACCGTTTCCGCGACGTCCGGGAAACGGGCGAGTAAGCTGAGAAAATCCTGACCGGCGCGTTCGGCGCCGGCGCCGACCAATCGCGGCAGGCCGGCAAAGCGCTGCGGCACATGGCGCTCCAGCACGGCACCGTCGGCGGCGATCAGCGACACCTGGCCGTCCTTCTGCCACAGCGCGAAAGCGGCGCGTTCCTTGATCTCGATGCGCAGGCGGCTGGGATAAAGCTTCAGCACCGTCGCTTCGGCGATCCACGGATTGGCCAGCAGCCCGGCGCGCATGCGCGCGGCATCGAGAAACAGCAGCGACGAGCGTTCGGTAACGCCGGCAAAGTTGAGGATGTCGTCGCGGCGGACTTCATACTGGCCTGAGAGCGCGACTTCGGCGATGCCGAAGCCTGCGCCAATGGCGGCCTGATTGCAGATGTCCTGCACCTGCGTGGCGATATCCTGGACGTGATCGCCTTTGACCGCGCCATAGCTGGCGCTGGCGAGCAGCAGCAAGGCCGCGGCCGAGGAGCCGGCGCCGCGCGGCACGTTGAGTTCGATGAGAGCCGTGAACCAGCGGCGCAGCAGACGGAAAGCCCGGTTCGAGGCCAAAAAGCCGTGCGAATGCGGCCGCGTGTCGGCCACGGCGCGTCGGGGACGCTTTGGTTTTAGCGACTGAGCGAGGCGTGCTCGATCATCCATCGCGAGCGGCTCTTCAAGTTAGGCCCCGCATGGGGCCGCAAACCTGGCGGTTCGTCCCGAAAAGCCTGCCCGCACGCGTATCTGTGCGGCCCAGCGTTCGAGAAACGCCACCGCGTCTAGTCTTGAGGCGCTTTGGTAAATGATTAGTAAAGTTTAACGGAATTTAGGGGGTGGGCGGTAACTTATGGACAGGTCGCTATTCCGCCTCCGCCCTCACCGCTCCAGCGACGCGTCCTCGATCATCCAGGCCACAAGCTGCTCAAACGAGATGCCGGCGTAAGCGGCGAGCTCGGGCACCAGCGAGGTTTCGGTCATGCCGGGCTGGGTGTTCACCTCGAGGCAGGCGAGGCCTTTGATGCCGAGGCTGTCGTCGTAACGGAAGTCGGAGCGCGTGACGCCGCGGCAGCCGAGCGCTTCATGCGCCAACAGCGACAGCTGGCGGCACTCCTCGTAGATCTCCGCCGACACCGGGGCCGGCAGCAGATGCGTCGAGCCGCCGGGCGCGTATTTGGCTTCGTAATCGTAAAATTTGGTATTGGCGACGATCTCGATGACGCCAAGCGCACGATCGCCCATCACCGCGCAGGTCAGTTCCTTGCCGGGAATGAAGGGCTCGATCAGAATTTTTTCGCCGAAGGCCCAGTCGGCACGCGTCAATTCCTGCGGCGGATGGGCGTGGTCCTTTTGCACGATGAAGACGCCGACGCTGGAGCCTTCCGCCAGCGGCTTGATGACATAAGGCGGCGGCAGCAGATGTTGTTTGGCGGCGTCGAGGCGCGACACCACCATGCCGCCCGGCACCGGCACGCCGCCGGCCTTGAGCACGGTCTTGGCGATGTCCTTCTGCATGGCGACCGCGGAGGCCATCACGCCGGAATGCGTGTAGGGCAGCCCAAGAATTTCCAGGAGGCCTTGCAGCGTGCCGTCTTCACCGGGACGGCCGTGCAAGACATTGAGCGCAACGTCGGGCTTGAGCGCACGCAAGGTCGCGGCGATCTCGCGGTCGACATCGACGCGGCTGACGCGATAGCCGGCACGCTCGGCGGCGTCGGCGCAGGCCTTGCCGGAGCGCAACGACACTTCGCGCTCGGCCGACCAGCCACCCATCAAGACTGCGACGTGTTTCGTCATTAGGCTTCCTCTTGGCGCATGATCTTATCCGAAAACCGGTTCCCACTTTTCGGGATCATGCGCTAACCCCAATCCTCTTAATTTCCCATTCCAGATCGATGCCGGAATGCGCCTTGACGCGGGCGCGCACGGTTTCGCCCAGAGTTTCGATATCGGCGGCGGTGGCGCCATCGACATTGATCAGGAAATTCGAATGCAACTCGGAGACCTGCGCCCGACCGACTTTAAGGCCGCGGCAGCCGGCCTCGTCGACCAGTTTCCAGGCGCTGTGGCCGGGCGGGTTCTTGAAGGTCGAACCGCCGGTGCGATTGCGCGGCTGGCTGGCTTCGCGCTTGGCCTTGATCGCGGCCATCTCGGCGGCGATCGCGTCCGGATCGCCTTGGCGGCCCTGGAACGTCGCGGAGGTGAAGATGACGTCGTCCGGCACGCCGCAATGGCGATAGGAGAATCCCATGTCGGCATTGCTGTAGGTGCGGATGTTGCCCTTCCGGTCGACGCCGCGGGCCTCGATCAGCACGTCCTTGGTTTCGCCGCCATAGGCGCCGCCGTTCATGCGCAGCGCGCCGCCGATGGTGCCGGGAATGCCGCTGTAGAACGCCAAACCCGCGATCCCCGCCTTCTGCGCCGCGCGCGCGACCATGGCGTCGAGAATGGCGGTGCCCGCGACGACGCGCTCGCCGTCGACCGTAACCTCGTTGAAGCCGCGGCCGAGCCGGATCACGACGCCTTCGACGCCGCCGTCGCGCACGATCAGATTGGAGCCGGCGCCGATGACGGTGACGGGAATGTCGGCCGGCATGTTGCGCAGCACGTAAGCCAGATCGTCGTCGTCCTCCGGCATGAACAGCGCCTGCGCCGGACCGCCGACACGAAACCAGGCAAACTCGCCGAGCGACTGGTTGGCCAAGAGCCGCCCGCGCAATTGCGGCAGACGGGCTTTCAGATCGGAGGTGATGTCGGGGAAGGTCATTCGCGCAGACGCTCGCGCCAATTGGCGGGATCGCGCCTGCCGTGAAAGCAGGACAGTATCACGATTTCATCGTCGAAAGCCACGTACAAAATTCCATATTGGAAGCCCGCAACGGGAGCGCGGCGCATTTCATCTTCGACAATCTGGTACTGAAGAGGGTTATCGACAAGTCTTGCCAGCGTTGATCGGAACTCCCGTGAAAATCTCGCTGCCAATGTCTGACTTCTCTGCTCGCACCAAGCAGCCGCCTCGATCACCTCGGCCTCCGCCTCCGGCCGGATGACGAGCGTGCGTGTCATCCGAAACGCGAGTGCAACCGCGCCAAAATCCGTTCCACGGGAATGGCTGTCGACGGATCGCGACGATGCTCTTCCAATCGACGACGCGCCTCCGCCAACTGATCCGGCGTCGGCAGCCATTGCTCGTCGTCGATTACACTGGTCCAGAGATCTTCGACGAGCTGCAGACGTTCTTCGCGGGGCAACCGCATAGCTTCGGCGATCAAGCTGGCTTTGTTCATGGCGCGATCCCTCGACACAAATCTAGGCTCCTCACCCCTGCGCCGCAAGCTCCGCCGGCAGCGCATAGGCCCATTGCGTGATCGAGCCGGCGCCGAGGCAGACGACGGTGTCGCCGGGCTTGGCCAGGCTCTTGATCATGCCGGCGAGCTTGTCCGGCGCCTCGAGCGGCATGGCCTGACGATGGCCATGCGCGCGCAGGCCCTGCACCAGCGCGTCGCGGTCGACGCCGGGGATCGGCGCTTCGCCCGCCGAATAGACCGGCGCGACGATGACCGTGTCGGCATCGTTGAAGCAGGAACAGAATTGCTCGAACAAAGCCTGCAGCCGCGTGTAGCGATGCGGCTGGACCACGGCGATGACCTTGCCTTTGACGCTTTCGCGCGCGGCGCGTAGCACCGCGGCGATCTCGACCGGGTGATGGCCGTAATCGTCGATGATGGTGACGCCGTTCCAATCGCCGACCCGGGTGAAGCGCCGCTTGACGCCGCCGAAAGCGCCGAGCGCCTTGCGGATCATGTCATCCTTGACGCCGAGCTCATGCGCGACCGCAATCGCCGCGGTGGCGTTGAGCGCGTTGTGACGTCCGGGCATCGGCATGATCAGCTTGTCGATGGTGTGGGTCGTCTTGCCTTCGCGGTCGCGGAACTGGATCGAGAACCGCGACTTGCCATCGTGATGATCGAGATCGACCAGACGGATGTCGGCCTGCGGATTTTCGCCGTAGGTGAGAATGCGGCGGTCTTCCAGTTTGCCGACCAGGGTCTGCACCACCGGATGATCGGTGCACATCACCGCGAAACCGTAGAACGGAATGTTTTCGACGAAGGCGCGGAACGCGTCCTGCACGGCCTCGAAGGTATGAAAATGATCGAGATGCTCCGGGTCGATATTGGTGACGATGGCGATATCGGCCGGCAGCTTCAGGAAGGTGCCGTCGGACTCGTCGGCCTCCACCACCATCCAGTCGCCGGCCCCGAGCCGCGCATTGGTGCCGTAGGCATTGATGATGCCGCCGTTGATCACGGTCGGATCGAGTTCGCCGGCATCAAGCAAGGTCGCCACCAGCGAGGTCGTGGTGGTCTTGCCGTGGGTGCCGGCAATCGCCACGCAGCTTTTCAGCCGCATCAGCTCGGCCAGCATTTCGGCGCGGCGCACCACCGGCAGGCGCTTGGCGCGCGCCGCGATCAGTTCCGGGTTGTCGCGCTTGATCGCGGTCGACACCACCACCACGTCGGCGCCGTCGAGGTTCTCAGCCTTGTGGCCGATGAAGACGGCGATGCCGAGGTCGCGCAGCCGCTTGACGTTGGCGCCGTCGGCGACGTCGGAGCCGGTGACGGTGTAGCCGAGATTGGCCAGCACCTCGGCGATGCCGCTCATGCCGATGCCGCCGATGCCGACAAAATGCACCGGTCCGATGTCGCGCGGCAGTTTCATGGGAAGCCCCTGATCCTTCGTCGTCATGGCCGGGCTTGTCCCGGCCATCCACAGCCTTCCTTGTTTAATGCAAGAGCTGGATGGCCGAAACAAGTCCGGCCGTAGCGGCATGCTTAAAGCCCGCCATTAAGCGATTTTTTGCTGCCCGACAGGATAAGGCCGGCAGCATCCCCCGATTAGAACACCATGCGGAAAGAATGCTGCCGATTGATTGCGCCGGCGGCGACCAGGTCCGCTTCGCCCCGAAAGCGGCCGTCAGCCGTCAAAGCGCGATCAGTCGTTATGGGCAAATTCAACCGCGAGCCACCCTTCCTCCCACGAGGGCTGTTGTATAAGAGAATCGCCACCGAAACGTGCCGATAGTTCCCAGGAGCGAATCGGCGGCATGGAACGTGGCGATGTTTCGTTGATCCAAAAATCGCGATCTGACACTTTATCGACGCAAGCGCGGGCAGGCATTTCAACCGGAGCAGGGAATGGTCAATCGATTGGCGACGGCGCAATTCACCGTGGCGATGTGGCGTTGGCGGCCTGCCGCCATCGTAACACTCGCGGCGATGGCCGCGCTTACGGCGCTGACCGCCGACGCCGGTGCGAGACAAGCACGCCCCGCGCCACCCCAAGAGACGACGGCGCCGCGCGATGCAGGCGAGCCGATCATGGCGATCGTGTCGATCAAGACCCAGCAGGTCACTTTATACGACGCCGACGGTTGGATCCTGCGTGCGCCGGTATCGACCGGCGTCGGGGGGCGCGAGACGCCAGCCGGCGTCTTCGCCGTCATCGAGAAGGACAAGGACCACCACTCGAGCATGTATGACGATGCCTGGATGCCGAACATGCAGCGAATCACCTGGAACGGCGTCGCACTGCACGGCGGGCCGCTGCCCGGATATGCGGCCTCGCATGGCTGCGTGCGCATGCCCTTCGGCTTTGCGGAGAAGCTGTTCGACAAGACACGGATCGGGATGCGGGTGATCATCTCGCCGAACGACGCGGCCCCGGTCGAGTTTTCCCACCCGGCGCTATTCATGCCGAATGCGGAGGCCGTCGCGGCTGCTCCGGCGCGTGCCGAGACGCTCGCCCGTGAGGCCGTGGAGGCCGCCAAGGCGGCCGCCGAGGCGAAGAAAGCCGCCGTGACAGCGGCGCGCGAGGCCAAATCGATCACGGCGTCGCTGCGCAAGCTGGAATTGCGCAAGAGGAGCGCTGACGCCGAGCTCGCGTCCGCCGACAAGGCACTCGACGCACCAAAAACGGACCAAGCCAAGGCGCGGGCCGAGGACCGGAAGCAGAAGGCCGCGGCCAAGGCCACTGAAGCGGTGACGCAGCTCGACACCGCCACGGCCGACGCGAAGTCAAAACTCGACGCCGCTGCCGCCGCAAAGGACGCCGCCAAGGCGGCCGACACCAAGAAGGCCACCGCCGCCAAGGCAGCGAACGAAGCAAAGCTCGCGCTCGATCCGGTTTCGATCTACATCAGCCGCGCGACGCAGAAGCTTTACGTGCGACGCAATACGCATAAGAAGTGGCCCGACGGTGGGGAAGTGTTCGACGCGACCATCGAGGTTCCGGTCACGGTCCGCGATCCAGACAAACGGATTGGAACGCATGTGTTCACCGCGATGGCGCGCAACGACGCGGGCCTGCGCTGGACCGCAGTCACGATCGACAACGCGGACGACGCCAAGAACGCGCTCGACCGCATCACCATCCCGCAGGATGTGCTCGATCACATCGGGCCGACCGCATTGCCGCGATCCTCAATCGTCGTCTCGGACGAGCCGCTGAGCAGCGAGACGAACTATCGCACCGAGTTCGTCGCGGTGCTGAGCAACCAGCCCCAGGGTGGCTTCATAACGCGCGAGCGTTCGACCGATGTCCTCGTTGCGAGCGACAACGTCCGGAACGACGACGGCTTCTCTTTTTTCCAGCGCAACTGGGACTTCCAAACTGGCAATACGCGTCGGCGCGGCGACTATCATCGGATGCAACAGTTCTGGCGGTAAGAAGCGGCACGCCGCGCGTAGGCCGCGTTGTCAGGCCGCCCCGGGATCTCCGCTTTTTGGGGGAAGAAGCGGACATCGTAATAAACGGACGTAATGTCCGCTTCGGGTCAATCGCGACGGAGCCCTTCTGCGCTAGGACCGCACCGTGTCCGCTTCGCCCCGAAAGCGACTTCCCAATGCATCACCCCGCAATGATGCTCGGCGGCCAACGGCACCCGTAGCGGACGGCATGTCATCGCGTGGACACTGAGTGTCAGATTCAAACCACCAGGTCCGCGCTCGCGCGGGAATGCGCGGATGAATCGACCGGCCACCTGAATACTATAGTCCCGCCACTTTCATTACCAAATCCGCCAGCCGCTCGGCGGCGTCGGTGGCGCCGGCCGATTTGGCCGCCTCGGCCATGCGGGAAAGCTGCGCCGGGTCGGCGGCGAGGCGGGTGATCTCCGCCGCCAGCCGCTCGGGGGTGAAGTCGCGCTGCTCGATTCTGATTGCACCGCCTGCTTCCTGAAGCACGCCGGCATTGTGGAACTGATCCTGGTCCAGCGCATGCGGCAGCGGCACCAGAATCGAGGGCCGGCCGATGGCGGACAACTCCGCCACCGTCGACGCGCCGGAGCGCGCGATCACCAGATGGGCACCGGCGATGCGCGCCGGCAGATCGGAAAAGAACGCGGCGACCTCGGCGGCGACGCCGAGCTTGGCGTAGGCGCCCTCTACGTCGGCAATATCTTCGGCGCGCGCCTGCTGCGTCACCGACAGCCGCACCAGGAGTGCGACCGGAATACGCTCGAACGCCTTGGGCACGATCTCCGACATCACCCGCGCGCCCTGGCTGCCGCCGAACACCAGCAGGCGGATTTTTTCGTTCAATGCGGGCGCGGCGTAAGGCACGTGCGAGGCTTCGATCACGACAGGCCGCACCGGATTGCCGGTGAAGGTAATTTTGCCTTGCAGGCGCGGATCGACGCGCGTCAGCTTCGGAAAGCTGGTGGCGATGGCGGTGACGCGCGAGGCCAGAGCGCGGTTGGCACGGCCCATAACGCCGTTCTGTTCGTGCAGCACGGTCGGCACGGAGCGCAAGCTCGCCGCCAGCAGCGGCGGCACGGTCGGATAGCCGCCAAAGCCGACCACCACCGCGGGACGGATGCGGCCGATCAGCGTCCAGGCTTTGGCGATGCCGAGCGCCAGCAGGACGCCGGTTTTCGCCAGCGCGATCGGGTTGCGGCCGCGCACGGTGGCGCTGGGAATGAGGTGCACGTTGCGCGCCGGGAATTTGTAATGAGCGGCGCGATGGTCGGTGGCGAGATCGACGGTAACACCGCGCTTGTTGAGCGCCACGGCGAGGGCTTCGGCTGGAAACAGATGGCCGCCGGTGCCGCCGGCCGCGAGCAGCACGAGCGGCGGCGCGCCGGAAGACATTAAATCAAACTCCCCGCCGGCAGCGGGTCGGGCGCCAGCATGGCCGCGCGCGGTTGCTCGCGCGTGAGAGCCAGCAGCATGCCCATGGCATAGCTAAGCGAGATCATCGACGAGCCGCCGTAGGAAATGAATGGCAGCGTCATGCCCTTGGCCGGAATCAAATGCAGATTGACCGACATATTGATCGCCGACTGGGTTGCGAACAGCATGGTCAGGCCGGCGGCGGCAAAGCGCGGGAACGGATCGTCGTTGCGCATGGCGCGGATCAACGCGCGGATGACGATGAAGGCGAACAGCGACACCAGCACCAGACACAGCGCGACGCCGAACTCTTCCGCCGCCACCGCGAACACGAAGTCGGTGTGGCTCTCCGGCAGCAAACGCTTCACCGTGCCCTCGCCCGGGCCCTGGCCGAACCAGCCGCCGCGCATGAAGCTCTCGGTGGCGATGTCGATGTTGAAGGTGTCGCCCGAGGCCGGATCGAGAAAGCGCTGGATGCGGCGCGCAACGTGCGGCACCGTGAAGTAGGCGCTGAGCAATCCTAAGCCCGCGATGCCGGCGATACCGAACATCCAGACCAGGCGCATGCCGGCCATGAAGAACAGCGCGCTCCACACCAGCACGATCAGCATGGTCTGGCCGAAATCCGGCTGGATGACGAGCAGCGCCACCACCAGCAGCAGCATCGCGAGGGCGATGGCGTTGGCCGGCATGTCGGGGCGCCTGGCCGATTCGCCGAACAGCCAGGCGATCAGAATGACGAAAGCGGGTTTAAGAAATTCCGACGGCTGGATATTGACGCCGAACAAGATCAGCCAGCGCTTGGCGCCCTTGATCTCGGCGCCGAAATGCGGCGTCGCTGCCACCATGACCAGGCTGATGGCGAACACCACGATCGACAGCCGGCGGATCTGCTGCGGCGAGAGAAACGACACCGCCAGCATGATGGCGATGGAGGGAAACAGAAACAGAATGTGGCGGTTGACGAAATAGAACGGATCGAGCCCGAGGCGGCCGGCGACCGGGGGGCTGGCCGCCAGCGACAGCACCACGCCGGTGAGCATCAGCGCGCCGATGGCGCCGAGCGTCAGCCGGTCGATGGTCCACCACCATTCGCCGAACGGCGTGCGGGTCGCGCGCGAAACCATGAGAGTCCCCAAGGAAACTACTGCCGCCGGGCGGCCCGATAGTCCTGCCCCAATATGGTTTCCCGCGGCTTAACAATGTGTTGCTGGGCGGCGGCGGGCGCCGAAGATCAGGGCAAAACGCCGAAATGCTTGGCCAGATCGGCCGGCATCATGTCGGGCGGTGCCCGGTCGAAGGTGACGCCGGCCAGTTGCAAGGCGCGCGCAATCAGCGACACGCAGCCCGGTTTGCCGGTGTCCGGTACGCGCAAACGGTCGCCAAGCACGACCGAGAGGGCGAGCAGCAGAAAACCCGCGAGATCGTAGCGCTGGCCGAGACACCCGGTGGCGTATCGCGCCGCCTCGCGCCGCGCATCCTCGCTCAGGTCGAGCCGTACATAGCAGAAGTCGGTGTCGCGGTATTTCTCGATGCCGCACAGGCCGACGCCTCGCGCATGCACTTCAAGCAGATGGCCGGCATCGTTGACCACCAGCGCGGCATGGCTCCAATAACCGTAGCGCAGGTCGTCGTTGCGGAAGCGAGCCCAGGCGAAGAGCCGGATCGCCCGGCCGAGCCAGCCAGGTCCGCGGATGAGAATGACGTCACCAGGGCGCAAGCCGGTGACGATCTCGCCGGGCGGGCAACGGACGTAATCGCACGCCATGCGCCCGCCGAACGGCGCGGCCGTTCCGGTATGTTCAACCGGCGTCGCAACAACGGCGGACCTCGTCATCGTCAGCCCGCCGGTACGGTTGTTTTCCCGCTACCGTCATTGAAATGCGTCAATATATCCCCATCCGAAAGCACGTCATTGTAGATCGCGACATCCTGGATCGTGCCGTTGAACGGAAACAATGGAAAGGATGCGTCGGGCCCCCCCGGCGTGCGCGGCAGGAACCATGGCACTCCGACGCCGATCACCAATGGCGACAGCGTGTTGGGCGCGTAAGTCCCCCCCCCAACGGCGTTAGCACCGACGCGGGATTGCCGTTGATGAAGAGTGTGGCATTGTTGGTATCGTTGACTGTCAGCACGACGTGCGTGGACTGCTCCAGGGTCGCAGCTCCGCCGGTGACGAGGACGAATGCCGAGGCCCCTGCGACGCCCAGTTCCGCCTCCCAATTGCCGGCTTCGTTGACGTCGATGGCAAAGCCGGTGAAAGCCGTCCCTGTGATATTGCGGGAATCGATAATCACGTGGAACGCCGGCGACGCTGCGGCACTCCACTCCGGCTGCACCCAGCATTCGACGGTGAAGGGCGGCGCCGGATTGATGACGCCGTTGACCGGCACGGTGACGAAACCACCATTGACCTGCATGCCGGTCGCGAGGACGTTGGGATCGTTACCGGGCTGTACGGCGTCGCCCTTCACGATGGACACGACACCAAGCGCCAGCGAGCCGAGCGCTGGCGCGCTATCGACACCTGCGGCGACCTGGAACCCGGGACAGGGAAACAAATCCGGCGCGTTGCCCTTGTGCGTATAGTGGCCGGTGTGGCCGCCGACGATGTCGGCCGCTTTTGCGGTGGCGACCGGGTTGGCCGCCGTGGCCGACGGCTCATTCAAGGGCCAATAGGCAACGGCCGAACTATTGCCGGTAACGTCGCCGCTGTATTGGGTGAAGGGTGTGGGCGGCGGCGGGACATCCCCGAGGCCATGTGTGTGGAACGCACAGCCGACGAAGCAGAATGTCCCGATCAGAGCGAGAAGCGCGATGGGCACGAAAACGAGCAGGGACGCAGTCATAGCTTACCCCCAAGTCGCGCGTGCGCATGTGGACGTGGAAGACGAACCACTTCAGCAGCGCTGCGAAAACCGAATACGAAATCTTGAACTTATTCTTGAGCGAACAACGAATAAGTTACTATCCTAAATTGCAATGTCAATTGAGGCTATTTCCCTCCCCACAGCCATACGCAAAGCCCGGCCAGCAGCGCCGCCGTGACGAGAACAGCGGAGGTCTTTTGGACGGCGGCGTTCTCGTCGTCGCCCTCGTCGCGCAGCTTTTGCAGGAAGATGCGGCCGGCCGGTTGGAGCACGAAGACCGCACAAGCCACCGCGCCCGAAGGGGGCGAGGCACTGCGCCATGCCAGCATGAGCAACAGCACAAAGGCGGCCCATGCCATCTCTACCAATTGGCTCGGAAAGCGCCGGCGCCATACGCCACAATGATCGGGCAAGTTGACGCCACACCAGTGATCAGTCGGGAGCCCATAGCAGCACCCGTTCAAGAGACATCCTGCTTTGGCCACGGCGATGCCGCCCAGCATGCCGAGAACGAGCGCATCCATGAACGGCGCGAACGGCAGATCGAGCGCCCACAACAGCGGGATGGAGCCGGCGACTATGCCAAAAAACCCGCCGTGAAGCGCCAGCCCGCCTTCCGAGCGGCGCAGGATGCGGGCCGGGTCGCGCCTGAAGTGTTCCCAGTGACGGGCAACGTAAAACAGCCGCGCGCCGACGAAAGCGGGGACGAACGAAAGAACGATCGCCAGCGCTGTGCGGTCGGGGTCTAGGCCGTCCGCTTGCGCGAGATGGACGGCAAGAAACACGGTGACCAGCAGGGCCGCATAGATCATGACGTGGTAGCTGTGCAGAACGAACCCGTGCCAGACGAACAAAATGGGGCGCATACCTACACCAAAACCCACAGCGCGAGCGCAAGGCCACCGACAATCGCAAGGTCGGCCAAATTGAATACCCACGGATAGATCGCGATGAAATCGACGGCGCCGCCGCGCTGCAGGCGGTCCATCAAATTGCCGGTGATGCCGCCGACCGCCATGCCGATGCCGACGGCGGCGACGGTGCCCTGCGCCAGCGGTCCTTGCGACAGCGACAACAGCGCGAGCGCGGCGCATAAAATCCATACGCCGACGATCAGCCAACGCGCCCGCAAGGGCATGACGGCCGCGCGCCGATTGAGAATGCAGCGGATCGCAAAGAACGCCCGCGGCCCCGGCGTATCGCGCCAGCGCGGCTGGGCCAAAACATGGCGCTTGCTCAACTGATCGGCGAGAACAACGGCGGCGCCCGCGACCAAAGGTTCAAGCCACGCCATGTAGAGCCTCCTGGCGAACACCCACCCGCCGATCGCAATTTATTTCTTGATGCTACAGCGCATGGTTGCGTCTGGAAAGACGCCTCAGGCAATCGGCGTGACGCCCGGCAATGCCAGCACCAGGTCGCTGAAGGCTTTGCCGCGCACCTCGAAGTTCGGGTACTGGTCGAACGAGGCGCAAGCCGGCGACAGCAGCACGATCGGCTCCTTGAGGCCGGACGCCTCGGCGTCGCGCGTCGCCTGATCGATCGCCGCCGATAGCACGCCGCTGATCTCCCTAGGCACCTGGCCGTCGAGCGTCCGCGCGAAATCCTGCGCCGCCTCGCCGATCAGATAGGCTTTGCGGATGCGCGGGAAGAACTCGGCTAGGCCCGCAATGCCGCCGGTCTTCGGCTTGCCACCGGCGATCCAAAAAATATCGGGGAAGCTGGCCAGCGCCTTGGCGACCGAATCGGCATTGGTCGCTTTGGAGTCGTTGACGAACAGCACGCTGCCGGCGGCGGTCTTCTTGCGGCCGACCTGCTGCATGCGATGCGCGAGGCCGGGAAAGCTGACCAGGCCTTTCTGGATTTCCGCGAGATCGAGCCCGAGCGCAACGCAGGCGGCAACCGCGCAGGCGGCATTCTGCGCATTATGCGCGCCGCGCAACGAACCGATGCCAGCGAGTTGCGCCACCGGATGCGCCTTGCCGCCGACGCCGAGCATGATGCGGCTGCCTTCGGCATAATAACCGTCGCGCAGCGGCCCCAGCACCGACACACGCACGACTTTTTTGCCGGCGCGTTCGATGCGCTCGGCGGCCTCGCGGGTATAGCGGTCATCGACGCCGATCACGGCGACCTGTTCGGCGGACGCCGCCAGCAGCGTCTTGATCGCGGCATAGTTCTCGATGGTGCCGTGGCGGTCGAGATGGTCTTCCGACACGTTGAGCAGAATGCCGACGGTCGGCTTCAGCGACGGCGCCAGATCGATCTGGTAGGACGACACTTCCAGCACATAGGCGCGACCAAGTCTGCCTATTTGCGCGAACGGCTCCAGCGCCAGCACCGGCACGCCGATATTGCCGCCCATCTGCGCGTCGATGCCGGCGCTCTTGAGCAGATGCGCGATCAGCGCGGTGGTGGTCGATTTTCCGTTGGTGCCGGTGATGGCGACCAGCGGGCACGCGGCGCCCGACATGGCCCGTTGCAGGCAGAACAGTTCGATGTCGCCGATGATCTCGACGCCGGCTTTGGTGGCGAGTTGCACCGACCAATGCGGCGTCGGATGCGTCAGCGGCACGCCGGGCGCCAGCACCAAAGCCGCGATCTTGGTCCAGTCGAGCTCGCGCAGGTCCTGCGTCGTGACGCCGGCGGCTTTTGCGGCGGCCAAGCTCTTCTCGTTATCGTCGAAAGCGATGACCTCGGCGCCGCCCTGCATCAAGGCCTTGGCCGACAGCAGCCCCGAATTGCCGAGGCCGAACACCGCGACCGTTTGCCCGACGAAGGTGGTGATGGGGATCATTCTCTGTCGTCCCGGCCGAGCGAAGCGAGGGCCGGGACCCATACTCCGCGGCCTATCGGTAGGTCAGTGGTTATGGGTCCCCGCTTTCGCGGGGACGACAACATAAGCATCATCGCAACTTTAGCGTGGCCAAGCCCATCAGCGCCAGCACCACGGCGATGATCCAGAACCGGATCACGATCTGCGGCTCGGTCCAGCCCTTCTGCTCGTAATGATGGTGGATCGGCGCCATGCGGAACACGCGTTTGCCGGTCAACTTGAACGAGACCACCTGCACGATCACCGACACCGCTTCCAGCACGAACAACCCGCCGATGATGGCGAGCACGATCTCGTGCTTGATCGCGACCGCGACGGTGCCGATCAGGCCGCCCAGCGCCAGCGAGCCGGTATCGCCCATGAAGATCGAGGCCGGCGGCGCGTTGAACCAGAGGAAGCCGAGCGAAGCGCCGATCACCGCGCCACACAGCACCGCGAGTTCGCCGGTGCCCGGCACGTAGCGGATCTGCAGATATTCGGCGAACAGCGCGTTGCCGACCAGATACGAGATCAGCCCGAAGCTCGCCGCCGCGATCATCACCGGCACGATGGCCAGCCCGTCGAGGCCGTCGGTAAGATTGACCGCATTGCCGGCGCCGACGATGACGAAAGCGCCGAGCAGCACGAAAGCGTAACCGAGATTGAACGCCAGATCCTTGAAGAACGGAAACACCAGCGAGGTCGACATCGGCGCGCGGCCGAGATGCGTCAGCGCCACGCAGGCGATCACCGCGATCGTCGCCTCGGCGAACAGCCGGGTGCGGCCGGAAAATCCGGTGTTGGCTTGCTGCTTGGTGACCTTGAGATAGTCGTCATAAAATCCGATGACGCCGAAGCTCAGCGTCACGAACAGCACGATCCAGACATAGGGGTTGGCCGGGTTCGCCCACAGCAAGGTCGAGACCAGCAGACCCGACAGAATCATCAGGCCGCCCATGGTCGGCGTGCCGACTTTGGTGATCAGATGCGACTGCGGGCCGTCGCTGCGGATCGGCTGGCCCTTGCCCTGCTTGAGGCGCAACAGATCGATGATCGGGCCGCCGAACAGAAACACGAAGACCAGCGCGGTGACGACGGCGCCGCCGGTGCGGAACGTGATGTAACGGAAGACGTTGAGGAACGTGACCTTGTCGGACAGATCGGTCAGCCAATAAAACATCCGGGAAAACCTTTAGGTCGGCGCCTGCTCGAGCGCGGCCTGCTTTGGAAATTGCCGTTCCAGCGCCTTGACGATCGGCCCCATTTTCGAGCCCAGCGAACCCTTCACCATCACCGCGTCGCCGTCGCGCAGGGCGTCGAGCACGGACGACTCCAGCCCGGCCGCGGTTTCGGCATAGCCGCCCCGGCGGCCGGAGGGAAGTGCCTCCCACAGAGCGTGCATCTGCGGGCCGGAGCAATACACAAGATCGACATTGGCGGCCTTGAGCGGGCCGGCCAGCGCGCGGTGCAAGGCCAAGCCCTCGGCGCCAAGCTCCAGCATATCGCCCAGGACGGCGATACGGCGGCCGCGCGGGCCGATCGGGGCCTGGCCGAGCAGCGCAATCGCCGCCCGCATCGAGGCCGGGTTGGCGTTGTAGCTTTCGTCGATCAGCAGCGCGCTGCCGGTGGGCGTCGTCAAGGTCATGCGCGCGCCGCGCCCGGTCGCCGGTTTGAGCCGGTCGAGCGCCAAGGCCGCCAACGCCAGATCGGCGCCGGCCAGTGCCGCCGCGGTCAGCACCGCCAGCGAATTGAGCACCAGATGCTTGCCCGGCGCGCCGATTTTATAGGTGACGTGCTGCCCGAGAATATCGGCTTCGACTGTGGAACTGTCGGGCTGCAATGAAAAGCGAGTCAGACGAGAATCGGCCATCGCGTCCTCGCCGAACGACACGATGCGCGCGACGTTCGCCGCCTTGGCCGCAGCAGCAAGGCGAGCGTACTGGCCGTTGTCGCGGTTGAGCACCGCCGCGCCGCCGGGTTCGATGCCGGAAAAGATTTCCGCCTTGGCGTCGGCGATTTTGTCGAGGCTGCCGAAATATTCCAGATGCACCGGCTCGATGGTGGTGACGATGGCCGCGTGCGGGCGCACCAACGCGGTGAGCGGCGTGATCTCGCCAGCGTGGTTCATACCGATTTCGAACACGGCATATTTCACGTTTGCCGGACAGCGCGCCAGCGACAGCGGCACGCCCCAGTGATTGTTGTAGGACGCCACCGAGGCATAGGTTTCGCCATCGGCGCCGAGCGCCAGCCGCAGCGCATCCTTGGTGCCGGTCTTGCCGACCGAGCCGGTGACGCCGATCACTTTCGCCGATAGCCGCGCGCGCGAGGCGCGGGCGAGATCGCGCAAGGCCTCGAGCACATCGTCGACCTCGAGCAGCGGCGCATCCGCAGCGAAGTTGATCGTGCGCTGGCGCGCCACCACCGCGACCGCGGCGCCGGTTTTCAGTGCGGCCTCGACGAAGCCGTGGCCATCGCGGTTGTCGCCCTGGATAGCGAAGAAGGCATCGCCTTTGGCCGTGGTGCGGCTGTCGATGGAAATTCCGGTGACGACAGTCGGCAGCGCGCCGCTGCGCGTGGCGCCCATCGCGGTGGCCATGTCGGAGAGGGTCCACAGCGCGGTCATGCCACTTTGCCTTTCAGCGCCGCCGCCACCGCGTCGTGATCGGAAAATGGCAGCACCTTGCCGCCGACAATCTGGCCGGTCTCGTGGCCCTTGCCGGCAATCAGCAGCACGTCGCCGGATTTCAATTCGCCGATTGCACCGCGGATCGCTTCGGCGCGGTCGCCGATCTCGCCGGCGCCGGGCGCGGCGGCGAGAATGGCACCGCGGATCGCCGCCGGATTTTCGCTGCGCGGATTGTCGTCGGTGACGATGACGCGGTCGGCGTTCTCGGCGGCGATGCGGCCCATGATCGGTCGCTTTCCGGTGTCGCGGTCGCCGCCGGCGCCGAACACGACAATGAGTCTGCCGCTGGCATAAGGCCGCAGCGCCTGCAGCGCCTTGGCCAGCGCATCCGGCTTGTGCGCATAGTCGATGAAAATGGGCGCGCCGTTGTGGGTGCCGGCGAGTTCGAGCCGCCCCTTGGCGCCGGTGAGTTTTTCCAGCGCGGCGAACACTTGGCCCGGTTCTGCGCCGGTGGCGATGGCGAGGCCGGCCGCGACCGCGGCATTCTGCACCTGGAAGCCGCCGACCAACGGCAGCTTCACTTTGTAAGTTTTTCCGCCATGCGCGAGCGTGACCGCCTGCGCGAAGCCATCGATGGCGCCGCCGACCAATTTAATGTCGTCGCCTTTTTCGCCGACCGTCATGATCTTGAGGCCGCGCTTTTTCGCCGCCTCCACCACCTGCCCCGCATAGCAATCGTCGACATCGATCACCGCGGTGCCGCCATCGACGATCAAGTCGCTGAACAGCCGCAGCTTGGCGGCGAGATAGGCCTCGATGGTCGGGTGATAGTCCATGTGGTCGCGCGACAGATTGGTGAAGGCGCCGGCGGCGATGCGCACGCCGTCGAGCCGGTACTGGTCGAGCCCGTGCGACGATGCTTCCAGCGCCAGGTGCGTGACGCCCTCAGCCGCGAGCTGGTCGAGCGTGCGATGCAATTCCACCGGATCGGGCGTGGTCAGCGAGCCGTAAGTCTCGCCCTTCGGCGACACCACGCCGACGGTGCCGACGCTGGCGGCCGGCAGACCGAGCGAGGCCCAGATCTCGCGCGTGAAGGCAGCGACCGAGGTCTTGCCGCTGGTGCCGGTGACGGCGACGATGGTTTGCGGCTGGCGCGCATAGAACCTCGCCGCGGCGATCGCCAGCGCGTGGCGCGCGTTGGCCGTCTGAACGAAGGCGGCGCTGGCGGGCAGTCCGTCGACCGGCTGCTCGGCAGCAATCGCCGCCGCACCGCTGGCGGCCGCAGCGAGCGCGAAATGCGCGCCGTCGGCCTTGGCGCCGGCGATGGCTATAAACAGGAAGCCCGGCTTCACCTTGCGGCTGTCCGACGTCACGCCGGCAATCTCGATCGCGCCGCGACGCGGATCGAGACGAACATCGGGCATGAGATCGGCGAGCTTCATGAGTCCCTTTATATCCCGCCCGTCCCCGCTTACGGGGAGATGGAAGCGGTAGCGCCCTTGCCCAGAATCAACTGGTCGGCCTTGGGCAAATCGAAGCGCGGCGTCAGCCCCAAGAGCGGCGCCACCCGCGCGATCACCTTCTGCGCGGTCGGGCCGGCGTTCCAGCCCGCCGTGGCGTAGCCGTGGGTTTCCTTCGACGCCTGCGGTTCGTCAAGCATAATGAGCAGCATATAGCGCGGCTTGTCCGACGGCAGAATGGCCATGAAATCGGTCATCAGTTTGGTCTTGGAATAGCGGCCGTTGATCACCTTTTCCGCCGTGCCGGTTTTGCCGCCGACATAATAGCCGGGAACGTTGGCCGAGGTGGCGGTGCCCTTTTCGGCGTTCAGCCGCATCAGATAGCGCATCTTGATGCTGGTTTCCGGCTTGAGCACCTGCTTCGACAAAGCCTTGGCCTCGGCCTCGCTGCGCTTGAGGAAGGTCGGCGGCACCAGCCAGCCGCCATTGATGGTGGCGGCGACCCCCATCACCGCCTGCAACGGCGCCACCGACATGCCGTGACCGAAGGCGATGGTGACGGTGTTGAGTTCGCTCCAGTGCTTCGGCAACAGCGGCTCGGCGCTTTCCGGCAATTCGGTGCGCAACCGGTCGAGCTGGCCGAGCTTGCGCAGGAAGTTTTGATGCCCTTCGACGCCGACCGCCAGCGCCATTTTGGCGGCGCCGACGTTCGACGAATAGGTGAATATCTCAGGCACCGTGAGCACACGGTTCTCGGCGTGGTAATCGTGAATGGTGAACTTGCCGTAGCGCAGCGATTGGCGCGCATCGAAGGACGAGTTCAAGGTCGCCTTGCCGGAATCCAGCGCCATCGCGATGGTCAACGCCTTGAAGGTCGATCCCATTTCATAGACGCCGGTGGTCAGCCGGTTGATGCGCGTCGGGTCGTTGGCCTCGCGCGGATTGTTCGGGTCGTAGTCGGGCTCCGACACCATGGCGACGATCTCGCCGGTGTTGACGTCGGTAATGACGCCGGCCGCCGCTTTGGCGTTGAACTTCTCGCGCGCCTTGACGAGTTCATCGCGCAGCGCGAACTGCACGCGCAGATCGACCGCGAGAGCGACTGGTTTTTGCAGCCGGTCGGTGGCCAGCCCCGCCATATGCAGCGCCGCTAGCCCCTGCCCGTCCACCCACTTCTCGAGGCCGGCAATGCCCTGGTTGTCGATATTGACGTGACCGATCTCGTGCGAAATCGTCGGACCGTTCGGATAGACGCGCTTGTTCTCACTCAAGAAGCCGATGCCGGGGATGCCGAGGCGGTGAACTTCAACTTGTTGCACCGGCGTGATTTCGCGCTTGAGCCAGACGAAGCCGCGCTTCGACGACAGGCGTTCGCGCACTTCGCTGGCGTCGAGATCGGGCAGCACCGCGGTGAGCAGTTCGACCGCCTCGTCGACATCGATGATCTTGCGCGGCTCGGCAAACAGCGACGGCGTCTTGACGTCGGTGGCAAGGATCTGGCCGTTGCGGTCGAGAATGTCGGGCCGCGCGGTGGCGACGGCGTCGGCGGCGACGCCGCGGCGCGCGCCGTGGCCGTCGCTGAAGGTCGCGAACATCACCAGCCGCAGCGCGATGATGCAGTAGAGCGCGCTGAAGGCGACGATGGCGAGGCCGAGCCGCGCCTTAGCTTTGACGTTGCGGTCGACATTGGCGCCGTACAGCATCGTGCGCAGCCAGCGCTGCCAGCGAGATTCGCCGGGCTTGCTCGCCGATTTCAGCGGGGTGTCGAGCGGCGCGGTCATGTCAATGCGTCCCCTGCGGCGCAGGGATGCTGCCTGTGGCATCGGGCATGGCGGGCGGATTTGCCGGCGCAACCATGGGTCCGATCATGGTGCCGATCGGATCCTGGATCGGCGGCTGCACAACCGGCAGCGGCCGTTCGGGCAGCCGGTCGAGCGTGTCGAACTGGCTCGACACGATCGGCCGCATCGCCAGGTGGCGGTCGGCGAGGCCCTGGATGCGGCCCGGTGTGTCGAGTTTCGACCATTCGGCGCGCAAGGTGGCAATGGCGTTGCGCTCGCGGCGCAGTTCCGACGCCAGCTTGCCGACGCGTTCGGCCTGCAAGGTGGAGTCGAACTTGATCTTGTAGACGAAGGACGCCGCCAGGATCAGCGCCGCGATCACCAGAATGTTGAGAAGGCGCATGTCAGTGCCCCTTCATGACGTCGTCGATCGACGGCAGGTGCGGCAACAAATCGGCGGCGTCGCTTAAGTGCGCCGGTGCGGCCGTACGTTCGGCGGCGCGGAGCTTGGCCGAGCGGGCGCGCGGATTGCGCGACACTTCCTCATCGTCTGCGGTTTCGGGGCGCTTGGTCAGCACGGTGAAGCTCGGCGCGGGACGCACAATCTCGGGCGCGTGGCGCGAGCCGCCGCGAGTTTCGGAACGGCCGTTGAGAAAAGTTTTGACGATGCGGTCTTCGAGCGAATGGAACGACACCACGACCAGGCGGCCGCCGGGCTTGAGGATTCGTTCGGCAGCTTCCAGCGCCGTGACCAGTTCACCCAATTCGTCGTTGACGAAAATGCGCAGCGCCTGGAACGTGCGGGTCGCGGGATGAATTTCGTTCGGCTTCGAACGCACCACGCGGCCGACAATGTCGGCCAGCGCCCGCGTTGTTTCGATCGGCTTCTCGGCGCGCACCTTGACGATGGCGCGCGCGACGCCGCGCGAATGCCGCTCCTCGCCAAGCAGGAAAATGATGTTGGCGAGATCGCGCTCGGAGGCTGACGCGACGATGTCGGCGGCGCTCGGGCCGTCATTACCCATGCGCATGTCGAGCGGGCCGTCTTGCCGGAAGGAGAAGCCGCGTTCGGCATTGTCGAGCTGCATCGACGACACGCCGACATCGAGCACGACGCCGTCGACCGCGTCGTGGCCGCAGCGGCGCGCCACGTCGTCGAGATTGGAAAACCGGTCCTCGATCACGGTCAGACGGCCATTCGCCGCCATGACCAGATCGGCGCTCATCGCAACCGCACGCGGGTCGCGATCGATGCCGATGACTTTCGTCCCGGCCGTGGCCAGAATGCCGCGTGTGTAACCGCCGGCGCCGAAGGTGCCGTCGATATAGACGCCGCCATCACGGACGTTGAGGTGTTTGAGCGCGGCGGCGCCGAGCACGGGAATGTGGGGGGCTGGTCCGCCAGCGACAGCCGCAAAGCCGTCGCCGCCCGCCGTCATTCCCGTGCTCCGAGCGCGTTGCGCGCCGCCATCGGGGAGCCGAGCTGAGCCTTGAGCGCGCGCACCTTTTGGGTGGCCTCCGCGAGCTCGCTCTGGAACCGGCCAGGCTCCCAGATCTGAAACTTGTGACCGAGGCCGACAAAGGCGGCCTGATCGGTAATCCCGGCGTGACGCTTCAGACTGTCGCTCAACACCACCCGGCCCTCGGCGTCGATCTTGAGCGTCTCGCTGGTGCCGTAGAGCGCCAGCGCGAACTGCTCGCGTTCTTCCGAAAACGGGGTGTAGCGGCCGATCAACGCTTCGATCTCCGACATCAGTGCATTTCCGCCGGCGTCGATCGCAGGTCGATCGAGCGCCGGATAGCAGTAGAGTCCGTCGAAGCCGTCGCGGGCCAGAACCGAGCGGAAAGAAGCGGGAATCGAGACGCGCCCCTTGGAGTCGAGCCGCAACGTCGTATTCGACACGAAGCGGTCCATACCCACTCACCGACCCGACGGTTACGCTTACGAAGGTCCCCGGAACTGCCGTGCCGCCGAGGCACTCGCCAGGACCGTTTCGCGGGTCGCGGCGGGCAATTCCTGAGGCTATTTCGTGGGATATCATGGGATATTATGGGCGTCAATGGATTGGCCTGCCCCGGTGCCCGCGCCCGGGCTCCGACGCACAGCGCTGTCGAAGTCTCATTAACGGCGCTTAGGCTTAAGGATTTGTTGCCGATGGCGGCGGGCAGCCTTCACGGCGGGGCGAACCGTGATAATCAACGGCCATGGCAACTTTCCAGCCGGATTCCTTCATTGTCGCCGACGTGGCGCCCTCGCCCAATTTGGACGAGCGCGCCGGCGGCGGCCTGCCCGACATGATCCTGCTGCACTACACTGGCATGCAAACCGGCGAGGCGGCGCTGGCGCGGCTGACCATGGCGGCGAGCAAAGTGTCGTCGCATTACGTGGTGTTCGAGGACGGCCGCATCGTGCAACTGGTGCCGGAGGCGAAGCGCGCCTGGCATGCCGGCGTGTCGTCCTGGGCCGGCGAGACCGATATCAATTCGCGCTCGATCGGCATCGAGATCGTGAACCCCGGTCATGAATTCGGCTACCGCAATTTCCCGCTGCGGCAGATCGCGGCCGTCATTTCATTGTGCAAGTCGATCCTCACCCGCCGCGGGCCGCTCAGCGCCGACCGCATTCTCGGCCATTCCGACGTCGCACCCTCGCGCAAGCAGGACCCCGGCGAGAAGTTCCCCTGGGAGCTGCTGAGCGAATCCGGCATCGGCCATTGGGTGCGCGCGGCGCCGCTCGATCTCGACGGCCACACGCTCAAGCCCGGCGATCGCGGCGAGCACATCACGCGCATGCAGCGCAGCTTGCGGACTTACGGCTACGGCATCGAGGAAACCGGCGTTTATGACGACGCCACCCGCGACGTCATCACCGCGTTCCAGCGCCATTTCCGCCCGGCCCGCGTCGACGGCATCGCCGATCCCTCGACGCTGCTGACGCTGCGCGCGCTGATCGAGACCAGGCCCGCGCCGCTGGCGTGACGGCAACTTGACGCCGCCCGCGCCTGCCCCCACACCTATACCCGTCAGTCGGCCGGACGGCCGTCCCGGTCAATGCCGAAAGGCGACCGGGGAGGAAAGTCCGGGCTCCATGGACGAACGGTGCCGGATAACGTCCGGCGGGGTCTGCCCCACGCGAGTGGGAACGGGCCTCAGGGACAGTGCCACAGAGAACAGACCGCCTTGGCTGCGTTGTGTATTGGCCAAGGTAAGGGTGAAACGGTGCGGTAAGAGCGCACCGCGCTTCCAGCAATGGCGGCGGCACGGCAAACCCCACCGGGAGCAAGACCGAATAGGAATGACGTTGACGCGCAAGCGCCAGGTCCGTCCGGGCCAGTCATTCGGGTAGGTTGCTTGAGGCGCCGGGTAACCGGCGCACGAGAGGAATGGCCGTCACGTTTGCGGGCGCAAGTCCGCAGGCCTTACAGAACCCGGCTTATAGGCCGGCTGATATGTTGAAGGGGGCTCGGCGGCAAAACCGCCGGGCCCCCACCATTTTATGCGTCGCGATTGAGGTTGCGCGCGCCGCGCTAAACGACAGCCGTAGTGGCAAGTTGGCGGCCGGCCGCCGCGTCTGTCTCCAACCGGCCGTCGCGCAGCCGGTAGATGTGATCGAACCGGTCCAGGATCATTTTGTCGTGGGTGACGACAATGATAGCGGCACTCTGCTCGACCGCGATCCGGCGCAGCAGATCCATCACAATGCGGGCGCGCGCCGAATCGAGCGGTGCGGTCGGTTCGTCGGCGAGAATGATGCGCGGCCGGTTGGCGAGCGCCCGCGCAATCGCCACCCGTTGCGCTTCGCCGCCGGAGAGTTGCTTGGGCAAGGCATGCTTGCGATGGCCGACTTCGAGATAATCGAGCAGTTCGATGGCGCGCGTCCGCGCCGCCGCCGCGCTGAAGCCGGCAAGGTCGAGCACGATGGCGACGTTGTCGCTGCCGTCGAGAAACGGCAACAGATTCGGGTACTGAAAGATGAAACCGATCTTGTCGAGCCGCAGCCGCCGCAGATCGGCCTTGAGCCAGCGCTCGTCATAGACCGCCTCGCCGTCGAGCGTGATGCGGCCCGAGCTTGGCTCCAGAATGCAGGCAATGCAGTGCAGCAGCGTGGTCTTGCCGGAACCGCTCGGCCCCATCAGACCGACCACCTGACCGGGGAAGACTTCCAAATTGATGTCGACCAGGGCATCAACCCGCGCGGTGCCCTGCCCGAAATGCTTGGACAGATGTTCGACGCGCACGACGGGCTGTCTGCCGGTTTCGGCCATGGCGCTAGCCCGAACTCGCCAGCGCTTCGGCCGGGTCGACCTTGAGCGCGAGCCGGATGCCGAGCGTGCTGGCGGCAAGGCAGATCACCACCGTGATGATGAACACGATGCCGACGCTCTCGGGATCGAGCACCAGCCGGCGCGGAAAATACGGCTTGAAGACAAGAACCAGCGCCAGCCCGGCGAAGTAGCCGAAGATTCCCATCGACAGCGCCTGCTGGACGATCAGCCCGATGATGGTGCGGTCCGGCGCGCCGACGAATTTGAGCGTGGCGATCGAGCGCACTTTGTCCATGGTCAGCGTGTACACGATCAATGCGATGATGACCGCCGAGACGATCACCAGAAGCACCATGATCAGCCCCTGCTGCTTGCGCGCCTTTTCGATCACGAACTTGCTGAGCAAGGTTTCCTGCTGGTCTTGCGTAAGCGCCGTGAGGTGTTTCCAGCGAGAAAGCGCCGCGGCGACTTCGGCTTCGGGGACATAAGGCGAGACCTTGGCGATGACGGCGTTGATCTGGTCGTTGGTTTCCAGACCGCCGCCGCGGGCGAGTTCGCGCCGCGCCGCCGGCGGCGCCGACTCGAATTGTAAGGTTTGCGCGTCGCGCAAGGTGATGTAGCCGACCGGATCGCCGGACGAAGTGACCTCATCGCGCATCAGGCCGACCACGGTGAACCTGTGGCCGTGGGTGCCGAGCGGCACTTCCTGTCCGAGCATGAGCCCGGATGAACGATCGACGATCATTTCGTAATGGCTGCGTAGAATTTCGCGCCCGTCCGAAAGCTGGCGCGGTCCGCCGGGGCGGCCCGGCTCGAAGCCGATCAGGAACAGGCGCAGCGGTTTGTCGCTCACGATGGTCTGGACCGATTGATAAGTGACCGAGCCGGCGCGTTCCACGCCGTAGACTCGGCTGACCAATTCGCGGGTGTCGCCGGGAATGCGCGAGGCTTCCGCGAACGGCCCGTTGGTGCCGGCCTCGACCACCCAGATATCGGCATTGGCGGCGCGGGCTTGCCGCAGCGCGTCGTCGATCAGGCCGCCGTAGACGCCGGTGATCATGATCACGATACCGAGCAGCAGGCTCAATCCGAAATTGGTCAGAACGAAGCGCAGCAAATTGTGCTTGATGTCGCGATAAGCCAAATTCATTTGCTTGGCTCTTTGACGGGCGCGGCCGCAATCTTGGCGGCGCGGCCGACGCGCAAGCCGCTGGGCAATGGCGCGACCAACGCGGCCTTGTCCGGCACGCCGCCAGTAATTTCATAGCGGCCGTCAAGCAAGCGGTGGCCGAGCGTCACCTCGCGCTGCGCCAGATGGCCGTCTTCGACCGTCCACACGGTGCCACGATTTTTGCCGAGCCCGACGATCGCCGCCTCCGGCGCCAGCAGCGCCTGAGGAAGAGTGACCGTCGCGATATAGACCTCGGCCTGCTCGCCCAGATGAAAGTCGGCCGGCAAAGCATCGAACGCGATCGCAACTTTCCGCTCTTCGTTGACGCGATCGCTTTCCGGCTCGATGCGGGCAACCTTGCCGGCAAACCGCTGGTTGGGCCGCGACCGCAAAACGATTTCGGCAGGCTTGCCGACCGTGATCTCGCCGGCCTTGCTCTCGTCGATATAGGCGAGCACCCAGACCGATTTCGGATCGATCAGCGTAAACACCGCCTCGCCCGCGCCGAGCGCGGAACCAAGCTCCTTCAGCCGGGCCGTCGCCATCGCGTCGTACGGCGCGACGAGCGTGTGGAAATCCAGTGTCGCGGTTTCCTGTTGCAGTTGCGCCTTGGCGTCGCCGATGGCGGCGCGCGCCACCGCGACATCGCTCGCGGCCAGGTTCACGTCGGCTTGGGCTGCGTCCTGCGCGGTCTTGGCGGTCTCGGCCGACTCGACCGATGTCGTGCTGCTTTGCACCAGTTTTTGCCGGCGTTCGCTGATGGTGGAGGCGTTGGCGTGGTTGGCTTGCGCCTTTTGCACATTGGCCTGCGCACGCTGCAAGTTGGCGTCGGCCTGTTCGGTGGCGGCCTTGGCTCTGGCGGCGCGGGCGGCCTGTTCGCGGTCATCGAGACGGGCCAGAACCGTGCCTTTGGTCACGCGGTCGCCGACATCGGCGCGCAATTCGACCAGGACGCCGGCAACCTTGAAGCCAACCTTGGAGGTGACGCGCGCCTCGACCGTGCCGAGACCGAATACTTGGACCAATACGTCACGCTCAGGCTGTGAGACCTGCACATCGAGCGCACGGAAAAGCACTATCCACGCAATCGCCCCGGCCGCCACGACCAGCGCGAGGACGGCAGAGATCGTCACGAGGCGTCCACGGCTCATGGTATCCACGCCTTCCCGTAAAATGCGGCAATTGCCTTTGCCTAGATATTTTAAGGCGGATCGCGCCGATCGTACTGATTTACATCAAGAGCGGCTGGCAAGCCCGTGGGCGCCCCAATCAGGCGCTACCGCAACTCCGACATCGTCGAAGGCGGCCAAAGCGTAGTTTCTGACGCGGAACTTCTTGCCCGCAGCGCCGTTGATAAGCGCCTCACTTATGCGAGGCCGGCAGCGGGCATGGGGCATCAAAGCGCCGCCGCCTATCGCAGCCAAGGGAGATCAAATCGTGTCGATCGGAACCATTATTCTCATTATTCTCGTCATCGCTTTGCTCGGCGGCTTTTCCGGCATCGGCGGCGGCCCCTTCTACGGCACCGGTTATTACGGCGGTGGCGGTTTGGGTCTTGTCGTCGTGATCCTGCTGATCCTCATCCTGATGGGCAGGCTCTGAGTTGTTCTGTTTCGCGCGATGAGGCCGGCGTCGCATGCGACGCCGACGCTTGAGCGCGATACGTCAGAGCACGCGGTAGACGCTCCAGAGCGACGAGCCTGAGACCACAAAAGGCTCGAGGTCTTTGCCCCATTGCTTGTGGGCGTCGATCTTGCCGAGGGCTTCGAAGAAGCCTTCGAGTTGGGCGAGACTTTCCACCGTGTGATTGACCTCGACGGTGGCCTCGCGCGCACCGACCGAACCGGTCAGCAGTTTGAAATCCATCTTGTCGGTGCCGGCCTTCGAGCCGATGTCGCGTTCCCAGCGGCGCATCAGGTCGACCACATTCTGTTTGTGCCCGAACCGGGCATCGATCTGCCATCGTGCAATCAGCATGTCGTTTTCCTCGGATGTGTGAAGCGGGTGGCGAAGATTTACTCGTCCCAAGCCTGCTTACTCGTCCCAAGCCTGCACGACGGTCTGGCGCGCGATCTTGCCGCCCTTGAGATCGCAAAAAGCGAGGCACAGCACTTTCATGCCGTCGGGATAGGCGCAGGCCTGGCTGAAGGCGAGCTGGTTGGCATTTTCGATGCTGGTCTCGACACGGTGCGTCATGGCGCGGCTGCAGATGTCGTCCCAAAACATGCCAATCGCCGCCTTGCCTTTCAATTCACGCGGTTTGCTCGGCGGATTGTTGCGATCGACAATGCGCAACAGCGCATCGTCGGCATAGAAGCTCGACAGCATGTGTCCGTCGCGGCTTTCGAGCGCTTGCTTGATCGAAGCACCGGTCACCGGGTTGATTTTGGCTTTGGTCTTTGCGTCCATAGGAACCTCCTGATCGTTGCAGCCTGAGGGTGAACCCGCTCCCGGTCACGGGGAGCGGGCCGCGTCCGGCATGTTGGCGCTATTTGCCCATGCCGGCGGTCTTGGCCTTCTCGGCGGCACGGCGCAGAACCGTATCGGTGTCGCGCTTGAAGCCGTCGAAATCGACCTGCATACCGTTGAGCACGGTGCTCCAATGCCGCGCGATCGCGGCCATCGCCACCGCCTCGCCGATCTCCTGATCGGTCGCGCCATTGGCCTTGGCCGCGGCGGTATGGAAATAGACGCAATATTGGCAAGGCACCTGCGCCGACACCGCAAGGCCGATCAGTTCCTTGGTCTTGCCGTCGAGTTTGGTTTTGGGATTGAGCTGGATCGATTTGAATTCGGCCCAGGCCCCGGCGATGCCGGATTCCGGAAATGCCTTGAAGAACGCCGGCACCGAACCGAGCGTCTGTTCGATGTCGCGATAGGTCGCCTGCGAAGCGTCGTCGGCTTTGGCGATTTGGCCGGCGGCACCGATGGCCAGGACGGCCGTCAATGTGAGAATGGCTTTCATGTTGCGCATGATCGTTCTCCTCTTTGCTCGGGGAATATCCCCGCTTGAGGTTCATGGGTAAGCCAAGGCCGCGCACGCCGCTTCGCCCTAACGGGCCATTCTGATTGTGGCCCGTTCAGCTTATAGGCCGCGCAACGGCTTTTCGCGGCCGATCAATGCGGCCGCCGCCGCACGCGTCGGCAGTTCCAGCTTGAGCAACATGTTGGCGACGTGCCGCTTCACCGTGTGGTCGCTGAGGTGCAGGCGTTCGGCGATGGCCGCATTGCTCAGGCCGTCGGCGACCAAAGTGAGAACCTCGCGTTCGCGCGCGGTCAGCGCTTCGAGGCTGGGCTTGCGCGCGGTTTGCGCCCGCGGTTCAAGATGCTGCTCGGTCATGACCGCAAGCAATCGCAACGGCGCCCGCATGCCCTCGATAGCTTCGCTGGCGCGCTCGGCGAAATGCAGCGCGAAGCCGCCGATCAGATCGCTGACCACCCCGGACACCAGAATTTCGTCGGCGGCCGCGCGAGCGGCTATGCGCTCGGCCACGTGAATCGCAAAACCGGTGGCCTGCTCATCGTGAATTTCGATCTCTCCGGCGTGAACGCCGGCACCGAGTTGAAGATCGAGCCCCCGGGCCGCCTCCCTGATCGCGGCGGCGCAATGCACGGCGCGCGCCGGACCGGCAAATCGCGCGCTGATTTCCGCGGCGCCTTCACCGACCGGCAGGCCGTGGTGCCGCGCGACAATCTGTTTCGCGGCTTCACGAAATGCATCGATCCTTTCGCTCCACAGCCGGTCGCCAAGTTTGGCCGCCAACCGTTCGGGCGCGACCAGCCGCACGACCAGAATGGTGGCCAAGACCCGCATCTGATCCGGCGGCGGGCGCACGCCGGTGAGGAATTCCTCGATCTCATCGACCACGCCGTCGACGTCGCCGGTCCAGATCGGATGATCGCGCCCTGGCATTTCGACAAAGCGCGCGTCTTTAATTTTTTCCGCCAGATAGCGGCCGCCGGCGATCTTGACCCGGGCATCGTCGGTGCGATGGATCACCAGCGTCGGAACGCGGATCGCCGGCAGCACCGAGCGCACATCGATCGCGGCGTTCATGCGCGCCAGCGCCACCGCAGCAGTCGGACTCGCCGAGAGCCGCTCGTAGCGGCCCCACCAGGCCTTGAACCGCGCATCCTGATCCGGCGCAAATTTTGGCGCACTGGCGCCGGTGCCCCAGGCCTGCTCGATGCCGCGGACAAAATCCTCGAGGCCGTCGCGGCCCAGCACCCAGCTATGGAAATGCGCGTAGGAACCGTAGAGCACGAGCGCACGCGTCCGTTTGGGATGGGTTGCCGCAAAAAGCACCGACATCGGTCCGCCTTCCGAAGCGCCGAGCAGCGCGGCGCGGCCGCTGCCAACGGCATCCATCACGGCGCGCAAGTCGTCGATTCGGGTTTCCAACGACGGCAGATGGTGGGCGTCGACGCGGTCGCTCAGTCCGGTGCCGCGCTTATCGAACATGATCAAACGCGCAAACGAGCCGAGCCGCGTCATCAGGCGGGCAAAGCCGGGGTCCTCCCACTGCACCTCAAGATTGGAGATGAAGCCGGGCACAAACACCAGGTCGATCGGGCCATGGCCGACGACCTGATAGGCAATGCGGACCTCGCCGTTGGTGGCGTATCGGGTCTCTGGCAATGTCACGGTGTCGCCCCGCGCAGCCGTTGCGTTTGAAACGTCGCACGCAGCATAGCATGGCGGCCAAACCCCGGCAGCCGCCCCGGTTATTTCTTACGGTGCAGTTGCGACAGCTTATCCAGCAGCGCCGTGCTTGCCGGCGATGGCTGGTAGGTGCGGATGAGATCTTCGGCTTCGCTTAAGCCCGCCTCGACGTCACAGCCATGCGACGCCAGCCAGATGACCGCGCCGAACTGGTCGCCGGTGCCAAGACGCAAAAGCAAATCCCGATAGGGCAAAGGCTCCTCCGGCTTGGGCCGATGAATGCGCGCCAGTTCCTTGTGCAGTTTGACCTGTGCGAAGTCACATAATGCCGGCGTGGCTTCGAGATCGAGCACCGGCAGCAGCCTCAACGCGTTCCAGGGATCGCCTTCGCCGCCGGACTTCAACATCTCAACCGCGTCGGCAGTGCGATGGTCGAGCTGGCGCGCGCCAGCCAGCGCCCGATCGTGATATTCCTTCTTGTCTTCGAAACTGAGCCACGCCCGCAAATGCGCCTTGGGCGTGAGTTGAGAGAAACTTTCGGGATAGTTGCGAACGATATGGCCCAATTGTTTCGGGTCGCGCAGCTCGGCCAATCGGTGAATATCCCAATTGGTGCCGCGATAGTTCTTGGTCATGTTTCCCCACGCCAGCGACTCAGCCTCGCATGAGCAGTCGTAGCCGACCAGCCATTCCATCGCCGTGGCCGCTTCTTCGACGGCAATGGCAATGCCGCCATAGGGTTTTGAATCGGGCGCCGTCAGCACCAGCGCCGCGGCGCGCTTGCGCAAAAGGCTGCGCGCCTTGTCGCACAGTACCGGCGTCGGCATCAGGCCAAGCCGCCCGATGAACCCAAGCGGAAAGTCACCGCGATCGAGCATAAGTTCGGCGTCGCTCTGCCGCCGGTCGATTTTGCGAATACCGGCAAGAATATCGTTGAGCTTGGTGTCGTTGCGCGTATTGAAGAATGGCACCCAATCCCACAGCGGCGCGTCCGCCGGCAGCTTGGCGAGATCGTCGTCGTATTTTTGCAGCGCCAGCGCGACGCGCTCGTCGGCGGCGTTGCGAATTTTGTCGAACGGCACAATGGCGACGCAGAGTATGAAAACTGCACCCCAAGCGACGGCGCCAGCCAGCTTTGCCGGAATTGCGGCGCGCAGCGACGGCAGCAGCGCCCAGAAGCAATAGGCCACGACCAGCGGCGGGATCGACGCCGGAATGACGAGCGGCCACAGATGCGGCGGCCGACCAGGCCTTGCGAGAAGCTCAAGCGCGGCGAAAGCGATAAAGCCGGAGGCCGGCACCAGGATCAGCGCCGCCATCGCCGCAGGCTTCGGCATATCGCCTTTGAAGAAGGCGATCAGCGTGATCACGCACAACAAAACCCAAAGGAAAATGATTTCGATCGCGGCATAGGCCTGCGCGTAGCCGTTGCCAGCAGCATCGCTGCCGGCAAGATCGGACAGCGTCACGATCTGCAGCGCATAGAAAAATAGCGCGACGAAACTTAAGACTGCGGCCAGGACGACCGCACCCGGCGACAGCTGTTTGGTATCCGCCATCGATGATCCCTCGCCCCCGGCGTCCGTCATTCTATGTCGCGCGACGGACGCCGGGGGTTCAAGGTGGGCTACATCTTCTTATACGCCGCGATCACCGCCTCACCGTCGGCGCCGGCTTTCTTCAGCCAATCTGCCGTCAGCGTCTCGCCGAGCTTCTTCAAGCCCGATTGCAGCGCCGGACTCGGCGGCAGCACTTTCATGCCGTGCGACTTGAGTTGATCGAGATACCAGCCAGCCTTGTCCTGCCACATCTTCCAGCCACGCGCTTCCGCGGCGACGCCGGCCTTGAGGATGGCGTCCTGGGTCGGCTTGTCGAGCGCGTCGAACGCCGCCTTGTTGACGAAGGTCATGTTCTTCGGGATCCAGGCCTGGGTGTCGTAGAAATACGTCATCGACTCCCACGCCTTGCTGTCATAGCCGGTCGCCGCCGACGTCAGGAACGACGTCACGACGCCGGTCGCCAGCGCCTGCGCCAACTCGGCGGCCTGTACGGTCACCGATTGCGCGCCGACCAGTTCGCCGATCTTGGCGGTGCCGACATTGTATGAGCGCCATTTCAGGCCCTTCATGTCGGCGACCGAATTGAGCTCCTGCTTGGCGTAGATACCCTGCGGCGCCCACGGCACCGCGAACAGCAGGATCAGCCCTTGCGCGGCGAGCTTCTTTTCGACCGCCGGCTTCGAGGCCTGCCACAGCTTCTGGGATTCCGGAAAGCTGGTGGCGAGGAACGGCACCACGTCGATGCCGAAGATCGGGTCTTCGTTCTCGTGCAGCGACATCAGCACTTCGCCGACCTGCGCCTGGCCGGTCTGCACCGCGCGCTTGATCTCCGGCGCCTTGAACAGCGACGCCGCCGGATGAACGGTGATGGCGAGCTTGCCGCCGGTGGCGTCGGCGACGTCCTTGGCGAACAGCACCAGGTTTTCGCTGTGCGGATTATCGGCGGGATAGGCCGCCGGCAAATTCCATTTGGTCTGCGCCGACGCAGGCTGCGCGGCGAGCGCCACGGCCGCGACGGCGGCCAGCAACAAAGTGCGGTGTAGGTTCATGTGTCGCCTCCGGTTCGATTGATGACAAGTCGGGTCGCGCAAGTTTGACGTCAGCCTAGCAGCAAATGAAGCAGCCTCAACTCGGCGGGAACGCCAGATGCGGCAGCACCAGCACGATTTGCGGAAATTCGGTGATGATGAAGACGGCGACCAAGAGCAGCACAAAGAACGGAAACGCCGCGCGCGCCACCGTGAAGGTGTCGCGCCCGCTCATGTTCTGCAAGACGAACAGATTGAAACCGACCGGCGGCGTGATCTGCGCCATCTCGACGTGGATGACGAGATAGACGCCGAACCAGATCAAGTCGAGACCCGCGGTTTTGATCATCGGCAGCACAATCACCATGGTCAGCACGATCATCGAGATGCCGTCGATCAGGCAGCCGAGCAGGATGTACATGATGGAGAGATAGAGCGCGAGCATGCCGGGCGTGAGGTCCTGACCCTTGACCCATTCGGCGAGCGCCGCCGGGATGCCGGTATAGGCCATCGCCGCGGTGGTGTAGGCGGCACCGGCCAGAATGAACATGATCATGCAGGTGAGCCGCGTCGCGCTCATCACGCTCTCGAAAAAGCTGGTGCGATTGAGCGTGCCGCTCCACCACGCCAGCAGCAGCGCGCCGGAAACGCCCCAGGCGGCGCATTCGGTCGCGGTGGCGAAACCCAGCACCAGCGAAAAGAACACGCCGAGGATCAGCAGCAGGCAGGGAATGAGTTTGGTCGACTCGGAAAGCTTCTTAGCGAACGGCATCGGCGGGTCGCGCGGCGGAATCTTGCTCGGATTGAGCAGCGACCAGATGATGATGTAGCCGGAGTACAGCCCCATCACCAGAACGCCCGGCAGGAAGCCGCCGAGAAACACCTGCAGCACCGAGACGTTGGCGGTGACGGCGTAGACCACCATCGGGATCGATGGCGGGATCAACAGCCCCAGCGTGCCCGAGCCGGCCAGCGAACCGAGGCTGATGTTCTTGTCGTAGCCGCGCTTGTCCAGCTCCGGCAACGCGATCTTGCCGATGGTGGCGCAGGTCGCCGCCGACGAGCCCGACACCGCCGCGAAAATGCCGCAGCCGATGACGTTCACATGGATCAGCCGTCCCGGCAGCCATTGCAGCCACGGCGACAGACCGCGGAACATCTCCTCGGACAACCGCGTGCGGAACAGGATTTCGCCCATCCAGATGAACAGCGGCAGCGCGGCCAGCGTCCACGACGCGCTGGCGCTCCACACCGTGGTCGCCAACACCGCGCCGACCGGCACGTTGGTCGTCAGCAGCATCGCGATCAGGCCGATGAGGCCGAGCGCGACCGAGATCCAGACGCCGGTCGAAAGAATGACGACGAGAACGACGAGCAGAATGAGCGATAGGTTGACCAGGCCGAGGTCGTGCATCAGCCGCCTCCGCCGGCAGCGATGCGTTCGACGAATTCATCGGGCGAAGTCGGCGGTTCCTTCTCGTAGGTCGGCTTGTTGCCCTTGAGCACGTGGATCATCTCGTCGACCAGCGCGATCGCCAGAATGATCAAGCCGCCGCAGTAGCCGAGCTGCGGAATCCACAGCGGCACCGCCAGCACGCCCTGCGCCATGTCGTTGAAGCGCCAGGAATCGTAGGTCATCGACACCGCGTACCAGGTGAAATAGAGCGTGAAAGCCGTCGATATGCCGAGCGCGAAGATTTCCAGCAGCCAACGTTTGCGGCCGGTGGCTTTTTCGATCAGCACGCCGACGCGGATGATCTCGCCGCGCTTGAAGGTGTGGGCGAGGCCGAGAAACGCCATCGCCGCCATGCACCAGGAGGCGAAATCGTCGCCAGCGGGGATATTCAAACCAACTTGTCGGCCGACCGACATGAACATCATGATGCCGAAGATCGTCACCAGAAACGCGCCGGCGGCGTAGCCCGCGAACAGATACAGCCGGTCGAGAAACACACGCATCGATAAAAGCCCCTGGCCGCATGATGGCGGGATGCAGGGGCGGCGCGCAATAGCCTTTACTGCCGGACAGGCGGGACTTTCGGATAAGTGAACGCCGCTAGTGCGCCGGATCGACGCCTTTGGCGCGGAGCGTGGCGGCGTCGGGCTGTGTGGTCGCGGCACTCAACCCGGCAGCGAAACCGATCCAGGCCTGCACCTCCTGCGCGATCGGCCCGACGATAACGATGCGGGCACGTCAGTCAGGCGCGTCGCAACGGCCCGACGCGTCACTGCGTTGCCATCCCTGTTGCCAGCTGTTGCTTCGCGCCGGCTTTGTTGTGTTGGGGCGACTTTAGCAGGCTTGTTTTAACCCCGACAGGGCGGCATCGTGCGGCCTTCGCGCATGGGGCTGGGTCGATGGCGGCAAAGAAGTCGGTCAAACAATCAACGCAGCTTTGGGATTTCTGGATCGACCGCGGCGGCACCTTCACCGACGTGGTCGGGCGGCGGCCCGACGGCACGCTGACCGCGCACAAGCTGCTGTCGGAAAACCCCGAAGCCTATAGCGATGCCGCGGTGCAAGGCATCCGCGACCTGCTCGGCCTGAAGTCGGGCCAAGCCATCCCGGCCGGCCGCGTCGGCGCGGTGAAGATGGGCACCACGGTCGCGACCAATGCACTCTTGGAGCGCAAGGGCGACCGCACCCTGCTGCTGATCACCAAAGGTTTCCGCGACGCGCTCAAGATCGGCTATCAGGCGCGGCCAAAGATCTTCGCGCGCCACATCATCAAGCCCGATCTGGTCTATGAGCGCGTGGCGGAAGTCGACGAGCGCGTGCGCGCCGACGGCACCGTCGAGCGCGAGCCCGATCTCGCCGCGGTGCGCGCCGATCTTGCCGCGGCGAAAGCCGACGGCATCGACGCCGTCGCTATTGTGTTCATGCACGCCTACCGATTCCCCGAACACGAACAACGTGTCGCAGCGATGGCGCGCGACATGGGCTTCGGCCAGGTCTCGGTCAGCCACGAAGTGTCGCCGCTGATCAAGCTTGTGGGGCGCGGCGACACGACCGTTGTCGATGCTTATCTGTCGCCGATTTTGCGGCGCTATGTGGCGCAAGTCGACAAGGATTTGGATTCGAAGAAATCCGCCGCGCGCCTGATGTTCATGATGTCGTCGGGTGGGCTGACGGCGGCCGAACTGTTTCAGGGCAAGGACGCGATTCTGTCCGGTCCCGCCGGCGGCGTGGTCGGCATGGCGGAAACCGGACGGCAGGCCGGCTTCGACCGCCTTATTGGATTTGATATGGGCGGCACCTCGACCGACGTGTCGCACTTCGACGGCGAATACGAGCGCACCTTCGAGACTGAGGTCGCCGGCGTGCGCATGCGCGCGCCAATGATGCTGATTCATACGGTGGCCGCGGGCGGCGGCTCGATCCTGCATTACGACGGCGCGCGCTTCCGCGTCGGGCCCGACAGCGCCGGCGCCAACCCCGGACCGAAATGCTACCGCCGCGGCGGCCCTCTTGCCGTCACGGACGCGAATGTCATGGCGGGGAAATTGATCGCCAATTTTTTCCCGAAGATTTTCGGCCCGCACCAAGACCAGCCGCTCGACGACGCCGCGGTGAAAGCGGCCTTCGCCGACATGGCCAAGGATGTCGGCAAGAAGCCGGAAGAGATCGCCGATGGCTTCATCAAGATCGCGGTCGAAAACATGGCGAACGCGATCAAGAAGATTTCGGTGCAGCGCGGCTATGACGTGACGCGCTATGCGCTCAACTGTTTCGGCGGCGCCGGCGGACAGCATGCCTGCATGGTCGCAGACAGCCTCGGCATGACGCGGGTGCTGATCCATCCGTTCTCGTCGCTGCTATCGGCTTACGGCATGGGGCTCGCCGATATCCGCGCCACCCGCGAGCAGGCCATCGAACTCAACTACGGGCCGAAGGCGCTGGCCGCAATCACGCGCACCGCCAAGCGCATCGGCAAGGCCGTGAAGGACGAAGTCGCCGGCCAGGGCGTGCCCGTAGCCAAGATCAAAGTCTTCGTGCGCGCGCATATCCGCTACGCCGGCACCGATACCGCGCTGGTGGTCGCCGCGGGCGCCCTGCCCGCGATGAAACGCGCCTTCGAGAAGGCGCACAAGGCGCGCTTCGGTTTCATCGATCGCAGCAAGCAGATGGTGGTCGAAGCGGTGTCGGTCGAGGCCGTCGGCGGCGGCGCCAAGTTCAACGAGAAGGCGACGCGGCGCGCCAAGGGCAAGCTGCCGCAGCCGGCGCGGCGCACGCGGTTCTTTTCCAACGGCGAATGGCACAAGGCCAACGTCTATACCCGCGACCAGCTCAAGGTGGGCGCGAAGGTCAAAGGCGCCGCCATCATCATCGAGCCGCATCAGACCATCGTGGTCGAGCCCGGCTGGCAGGCCGAACTCACAGCGAAGAACCATCTGGTGCTGACGCGCGCGGTCAAGCTCAGGCGCACGCACGCCATCGGCACCCACGCCGATCCGATCATGCTCGAAGTGTTCAACAATCTGTTCATGTCGATCGCCGAGCAGATGGGCGTGTCGCTGCAGAACACCGCATACTCCGTCAACATCAAGGAGCGGCTCGATTTCTCCTGCGCGGTGTTCGCCCATGACGGCACGCTGGTCGCCAACGCGCCGCATATGCCGGTGCATCTCGGCTCGATGGACCGCTCGGTCGAGAGCGTCATCCGCGACAACAAGGGCCAAATCGCGCCAGGCGACGTCTACGTCATCAATGCGCCCTATAACGGCGGCACGCATCTGCCCGACATCACCGTCTGCACGCCGGTGTTCGACGACAAGAAAAAGAAAATCCTGTTCTGGGTGGCCTCGCGCGGCCATCACGCCGACGTCGGCGGCATTTCGCCCGGCTCGATGTCGCCGAACGCCACCACCATCGAGCAGGAAGGCGTGCTGTTCGACAATTTCAAATTGGTCGACCGCGGCCGCTTCCGTGAAAAGGAGCTGCTGGCAGCGCTGCTTGGCGCCAAATATCCGGCGCGCAATCCGACACAGAACATCAACGACATCAAGGCGCAGATCGCGGCCAACGAGAAAGGCGTCGCCGAGCTGCGCAAGATGGTGGCGCTGTTCACCATGCCCGTGGTGCAGGCCTACATGCAGCACGTGCAGGACAACGCCGCCGAGAGCGTGCGCCGTGTCATCGACCGGCTGCACGACTCGAAATTCTCCTACGAGATGGACCAGGGCACCGTCATCAAGGTCAAGATCACGGTCGACAAGCACAACCGTGAAGCCACCGTCGATTTCACCGGCACCTCACCGCAGCAGCCGACCAACTTCAATGCACCCGAGCCGGTGACGCGCGCCGCCGTGCTCTATGTCTTCCGCGTGATGGTGGACGACGACATTCCGATGAACGCCGGGTGCTTAAGGCCGATCAACATCGTGATCCCGAAGCGCACGATGCTAACGCCGGAATATCCGGCCGCGGTCGTCGCCGGCAATGTCGAGACCTCGCAAGCCGTGACCAATTGCCTGTTCGGCGCGCTCGGCGCCCTCTCTGCCGCGCAAGGCACCATGAACAATCTCAATTTCGGCAATGCCAAATATCAGTATTACGAGACGATCTGTTCCGGCTCGCCGGCAGGCCCGGGCTTTGACGGCACCGACGCCGTGCACACCCACATGACCAACACGCGACTGACCGACCCCGAAGTGCTCGAATTCCGTTATCCGGTGGTGCTGGAGGATTTCCACATCCGCAAAGGCTCCGGCGGCAAGGGCCAATGGCACGCCGGCGACGGCATCCGCCGCACCATCCGTTTCCTGGAAAAGATGGAATGCACGATTTTGTCCGGCCACCGCCGCGTGCGGCCGTTCGGGCTGGCGGGCGGGCAAGCCGGTCAGGTCGGCGAGAACTGGGCGCGCCGCAAGGACGGCCGCATGGAGAAGCTACAGGGCTGCGACGACACCGTCATCGACGCCGGTGAGGCGGTCATCATCCAGAGCCCCACGGCGGGGGGATATGGGAGTGCGTGAGCCGGCAGTGGACCGGGCGGCGCAAAAACGGCGCATGGTTCTGGCTGCGCGTTGATCTGAATCAAATTCGGCCGTGAGGCGCGGGACTAGCTTCGCCGTCATGTCGGCGTCCTCCCGCGCGCGTGCCACTCCCACGCCGTTACAATCATTATTGCAAAATGCGCCCAGCCTGCTGCTGGCGCCGGTGCCGCTGGCGGTATTGCAGCCTTTGTTCACCCGCATCGCCACCCATGTGGCGCAATCGCGGCCCGAATTGTTTGCCCGTCTTGGGCCGCACGCCGGCAAACGCTTCCTGATCGATCCGATCGACCTGCCCTTCGTGCTGGTGCTGACGCCCGACGCCACGCGGCCGAGCCTGACCGCGCATCGCCGCCACGAACGTCCGATCCACGACGCCGGCATCGCCGGCACCTTTTTCAATCTACTCGACATGATCGACGGCTCGCTCGACGGCGACGCGTTGTTTTTTTCGCGCGACCTGCGGGTCAGCGGGGATACCGAAGCGGTGGTGGCGCTGCGCAATGCGCTCGACGATTTCGAGGGCAGCGCGCTCGACAGCGTGGTCGGCAGCTTCGGGCTGCTGTCGGGGCCGGCGGCGCTGGCTCTGTCGGGGTTGCGCGCGGTGCGGGGGAAATAATGCGATGAGCGAAGCGCAAGGTTACCAGAAGCCGGAACTGGTCTGCCCGGCTGGAACGCCGGCCGCGTTGCGCGCGGCCGTCGATGCCGGGGCCGACGCGGTCTATTGCGGTCTGCAGAACGCGACCAATGCGCGCAATTTTCCCGGGCTTAACTTCACGCCGGCCGAGCTCGACCAATCGCTCGCCTATGCGCATGCCCGCAACGCCAAGGTGCTGCTTGCGGTCAACACCTTTCCGCCGGCCGGCAAGTTCGAGATGTGGGGCGAGGCGATCGATCGAGCCGCCAAACTCGGCGTCGATGCCGTCATCGTCGCCGACATGGGCGTAGCCGATTACGCGGCGCGCACGCATCCAAACCTGCGGCTGCATCTGTCGGTGCAGGCCGGCGCTTCGTCCCCCGAGGCGATCCGGTACTATTGCGAGGAATTCGGCATCAAACGCGTGGTGCTGCCGCGCATGTTGACGGTCGCGGAAATCGCCGAGTTGCATCGCCAGATTCCGTGCGAAATCGAGGCCTTCGTGTTCGGCAATATCGGGATGATGGCGGAAGGGCGTTGCAGCCTGACCAATTACGTGACCGGCCTGTCGACCAATATGGACGGCATCTGTTCGCCGGCGGCGGATGTGCATTACGAAGAGGATGCCGAACGCAACCTGACCACGCGGCTCGGCGAATACGTGATCGACCGCTTCGCCTGCGGCGAGAGCGCCGGTTACACGACCATCTGCAAGGGCCGCTATCTGTGCGGGGCGCAGACCGGCGGCTATTACGCCTTCGAAGAGCCGGTCAGTCTCAATTTGTCGGCACTGCTGCCCGACCTGATGCGCGCCGGGGTTACTGCGCTCAAGATCGAAGGTCGTCAGCGCAGCCGCGCCTACGTCAAGAGCGTGGTGTCGGCCTTCCGCAAGGCGGTAGACGACATCATGGCGGGCCGCGATGCGGCTTTTGCCAGTCTGCTGGCACTCACCGAAGGCCGCCGCGAGACCGAAGGCGCCTTCCCCAGCAAGCGTTGGAGATAGCGGTGCAAAGCCAGACAAGCGAGATCACGCTGGGACCGGTTCTATTCAACTGGAACCCGGAGAATTGGCGCGATTTCTATTTCCGCATCGCCGACGAAGCGCCGGTTGAAACCGTCTATCTCGGCGAGGTCATCTGCTTCAAGCGCGCGCCTTTGTTCGAGCCGCAATTCGAGGCGGTGGCGTCGCGGCTGAAGGCCGCCGGCAAGACCGTGGTGTTCTCCACGCTGGCCGAGGTGATGTCCAAGCACGAACGGCGGCTGGTGGAGAGCATCTGCGCCGAGCCGACGGCCCTGGTGGAGGCGAACGACGGCTCGGCCTTATTGCAATTGCGCGGGCGGCCGCACCATGCGGGCCCCTATATAAACGTCTACAATGAGCGGACGCTGGCCGTGCTGGCGCGCGGCGGCACCTGCAATATCTGCCTGCCGCCGGAAATGCCGGCTGCCGCTATCGGCGCGCTCTGCCCGGAAGCGGCCAAGCTCGGCGTCACGCTCGAAGTTCAGGTGTTCGGCCGGCTGCCGCTGGCCCTGTCGGCACGCTGCTATCATGCGCGCGCCCATGGCCGCACCAAGGATAGCTGCCAGTTCATCTGCGAGAACGATCCCGACGGCATGCCGCTGCGCACGCTCGAAGACAAACCGTTCCTGACGGTGAACGGCGTCCAGACCATGTCGCACGACTACCTCAATCTGATCGGCGAACTGGCGGATTTGCAGGCGATGGGCGTCAGCCGTTTTCGGCTATCGCCGCATAGCTGCGACATGGTGGAAGTGGCTACGATCTTCCGCGCCGTCCTCGACCGGGGCATCGACACAGCGGAGGCGGCGGCGCGGCTCGACGCCCTCAAGGTCGGCGCACCGTTTTCCAATGGCTTCTATTACGGCAAGGCTGGCCATAGCTGGGACCGGCCGAGACCTCATTGACAGCGAAAGGTTCGGCCGCCGATATCCGATTGTTAAGCATGCAATCGGCCACCCCTTGATTTTGTGGCCGGCGATGCGAGCTTAATGGGTATGACCATGAAAATAGCCGTCACCACGCTTGTCTTGCTCACCCTCGCCGCGCCGGCGCTCGCCGCCGACTATCCGGTGGCCGGCAAATGGGGTCAGACGTCGACCTCTGAAAAAGGCCCGGTCGATTGCGGCAAGCTGCGCGTCATTGCCTTCAACGGCGACACGCGCACCGACAGCAATGGCGGCGTGCCGGCCTACCGCAACAAGTCGGCGTCGGCGGACGGGTCGAGCTTTCGCATCGTGGACGAATTCACCACCGGCCAAATTCGAAACGGCAGCATGAAGTATACGCTGCGCCAGGTCGATGCCGACCATATCGAGATGAACATGCAGCCGGGCGGCCTGCTCAAGCTGCAACGCTGCAAATAACGATTAGTTTCTCGCGATAATCTCGGTCTCGCCGCGATGCACCGGCGTCGCCGGTGTGAGCTTGCCGGCGCGGCGGCGCAGCGGCATGGTCGGGCGGCGGCATTTGATGGCGTTGTGGCGGCGGCGGCGCGCGCGAACGCGGGCGATCAGCACCCCACCCATGCGCGCGAAGGGCTCGCGCAATTTGCCGTCGTCTTCAACCAACAGCGGCACGCCCAGCACACGGCTCCATGAGCGCCACTCGGCAAAGGCTTCGTCGACCTCGGCCGAGACGAACAGCGGCAGCGCCAGCGACGGATCTTTGTGTTCGAGAACAACGCTGGCGGTGGGTGCTACGCCGTCGGCGCCATCCGTCAGCCTGATGGCGACGCCGATGAAGGCGGTGACCGGCATGTTGAGCGCCATGCGCATGCCGGCGAGCGAACGCCGCACCACCACGCGCTCACGATGTAGTTCCACATGCCGCACCCGCTCGTCGGCCGCGGCGTCTTTCGCCGCAAAACGCACGGGCAGGCAGAACGGGTCGAGTCGCGATACGCGACCCGACCCGGCGGGGATTCCGCCACTACGCATTTGACGCCTCAAACTCTCCCACGCCGAACTTATTCGTCCGGTCGTTGCGGAGATCATGACTCACGGCGGTCGGAAATCGCTTAAGGTACGGGGTTAACTGGACGTAACGCCGCCCGCTTCGCGCCGCATGATTGACGGCGCGTTGCCAACCATGATTGACGAGGTGTTGATTTTAGCGCGCAAAATGTCCGGACCGGCGGTTGCGCCGCAGGCGGCGAAGCGCCACTTTAGCTGCGAATTCAACCCAACCCCGATCCCGTTTTCGGATCATGCCTTGAAAGTTCACATGCTCGCACCCACCGCATCCTTGTTCGACCAGAGCGCCCTTACCGATCGCGCCGAACGGCTGGTAAAGGCCGCGCGCGCCGCCGGCGCCGATGCCGCCGACGCCGTGGCGGTGCGCTCGCTGTCGCTCGGCATCGAGGTGCGCGACGGCGCGGTCGACGAATCCGAGAGTTCGGAAAGCGACGACCTCGGTCTGCGCGTGCTGGTCGGCCGCCGCCAGGCGGTGGTCTCGACCAACGACCTCACGGGCGACGTTGCCGCCTTGGCCGAACGCGCGGTGGCGATGGCGCGCGTCGCGCCCGACGACAAATATGCCGGGCTAGCCGACGCAGCGCTGCTGGCGCATAAGTTCCCCGATCTCGAATTGCTCGATCCGAATCTGCCGACGGTTAAACAACTCGAAACCATGGCGCGCGCAGCCGAGCAGGCCGGGCTTTCGGTCAAGGGCGTCACCAAGTCGGGCGGCGCGTCGGCCTCGGCCGGCATCGGCGGCATGGTGCTGGTGACGAGCCATGGCTTCCACGGCGCCTATCTCGGCTCGCACCACGGCGTCTCGATGACCGCGATTGCCGGCGACGGCACCGGCATGGAACGCGACTACGATTATTCCTCGGCGCTGCATGCGTCCGACCTGGAAAGCCCGGAGAAAATCGGCCGCAGCGCTGGCGAGCGTGCGGTCGAGCGCATCAATCCGCGCAAGGTCACCACCCGCAAAGTGCCAGTGGTGTTCGATCCGCGCGTCGCCGGGTCGCTGGTGTCGCATCTGGCCAGCGCCGCCAATGGCGCCTCGGTCGCGCGCAAGACCAGTTTCCTCAAAGACAAGATGGGCGCGCAATTATTTGCCAGCGGCATCCGCATCATCGACGATCCGCTGCGCAAGCGCGGCCTGCGCTCGCGTCCGTTCGACGGCGAAGGCGTCGCCGGCAAGGCGCTGGCTTTGGTCGAGGACGGCCGGTTGAACTCTTGGATTCTCGACTGCGCAACCGCGCGCGAGCTGGGTCTGGTGACCACCGGTCATGCCCAGCGCGGCGTATCGTCCAGTCCTTCGCCCGGCGCGTCCAATCTGCATCTCGAAGCGGGCAGCGTGAGCCCCGATGAATTGATCGCCGATATTGCCGACGGTTTCTACGTCACCGATTTGATCGGCTCGGGCGTCAACGGCGTGACCGGCGACTACAGCCGCGGCGCCTCTGGATTCTGGATCGAAAACGGCAAGCGGACTTATGCGGTCAGCGAGGTCACCATCGCCGGCCATCTGTTCGACATTTTCCGCACCCTGACGCCGGCCAGCGATCTCACCTTCAAATACGGCACCAACGCGCCGACCGTGCGCCTAGAGGGCCTGACCGTTGCCGGGCAGTAACCTTCGCGACGGCTTGGAAGCCATCATGCGCGAGGCCGGCGAACTGGCGCGCGTCACATCCCGCGGCGACTTCAAGCGCTGGACCAAGGGGCACGACAATTCGCCGGTGAGCGATGCCGATATCGCAGTCAACGATCTCTTGAAGCATCGGCTCGCCGCGCTGGCGCCCGAGGCCGGCTGGCTGTCGGAGGAAACCGAGGACAGCCTGCCGGGCCGTGCGATGACGACCGCCTGGATCGTCGATCCGATCGACGGCACCCGCGCCTTCATTTCCGGACGCCCCGACTGGACGATTTCGGTGGCGCTGGTCGAGCACGACCGCCCGGTGCTGGCGGCACTTTACGCGCCGGTGACCGACGAGATGTTCTTAGGGCTGCGCGGCCGGGGCGCCACGCTCAACGGCTTAGCCATCATGGCCGACCGCGGCGGTACGCTGGCACAGGCCAAACTGGCCGGGCCGAAGCGCTATCTCGACCGCCTGGAACACTTATCCCCGAATATTTTGCCCCAACCGAAAGTGCATTCGCTGGCGTTACGGCTGACCCGCGTCGCGCATGGCGGGCTCGATGCCGCCATCGCCTCGCCCGGCAGCCATGACTGGGACCTTGCGGCGGCAGACTTGCTGGTCCATGAAGCCGGCGGTGTGATGACCGATTTCAGCGGCCAGCCGCTGCGTTATAACCAGCCGCATGTGAAACATGGCGCGCTGATTGCAGCCGGCGCCCCGCGTCATGCTACGCTCATCGATCTGGTGCGCGACCGCCAGGCCGAGTTCGCATAAACTTAAGGTTTCTGCCGCTCTGCCCTCGTTTTAGTCCACCGCCGGGCTTTTTCGAAGGAACTTACCGTGTCTGACCATATGCCAAAGCAACTGCTCCACCTCGTGCTCGGCGGCGAACTGACCGAACTGCACGGCACCGAGTTCAAGGACGTCGACAAGGTCGAAATGGTCGGCATCTACCCGAACTATGCCAGCGCCTACGCCGCCTGGAAGGCCAAGGCGCAGCACACCGTCGATAACGCCCATATGCGCTATTTCATCGTCCACCTGCACCGCCTGCTCGATCCCGACAGCGGCGCCAAAGACTGATCCGACATTGGTTCGCGCCTCGAGTGCCGCACGGCGGACAAAGGCCGGACAGGATCATGCTCGATAAACAAGTGAGGCCGGGTTTTGATCTGTCCAATCCGATGCGGCGCGCAAGGCTGCTGATGTTTTCAACGAAACGGATCGTCGCATCGCCCATATTCCAAGGCGCCGTCGGCACGGCGGCGGCGTGGTATTTGAAATTCGTCTGGAACACCAGCCGGGGAACCGTCGACCCGCCGAACATCTTCGACACCATCGAGACCCCGGTTATCGTCGCGATGTGGCACGGCCAGCATTTCATGGCGCCGTTCATCCAGCCGGCCAAGACCGAAAAATTCCGCGCCAAGGTGTTGATCTCGCGCCATCGCGATGGCGCGATCAACGCCATCGCCGCCGAGCGGCTCGGCATCGGCACCATCCGCGGTTCCGGCGCCCATAACGGCGAATTTCACCGCAAAGGCGGCGCGGCGGCATTCACCGAAATGCTGCGCGCGCTCGAAGAAGGCTACAACATGGCGATCACCGCCGACGTGCCGAAGATTTCGCGCATCGCCGGCATGGGCGTGGTCAAGTTGGCGCAGTATTCCGGCCGGCCGATCTATCCGGCGGCGATGGCCAGCAGCCGCCGCATTCAACTGAAAAATTGGGACCGCAGCGCGATCAATCTGCCGTTCAGCCGCATCGCGCTGGTCGCAGGCGCGCCGATCACGGTGCCGCGCGACGCCGACACCGCGGCGCTGGAGGCCGCCAGGCAACTGGTACAGAACGAGCTTAACCGCGTCACCGCGGCGGCCTACGCCATCGTCGATCGCACCGGGAGCCGGACGCCGTGAGCGACGAACTCACCGTAGCGCTGCGCACCTACCGCCTGATCTCGGCGGCGGTCATGCCGATCGTGCCGCTGCTGCTGGCGCGCCGGGTCAAGCGCGGCAAAGAGGATCGCGAGCGCGTCTCGGAACGGCGCGGCGAGGCCAGCCTGCCGCGGCCGGATGGCGCGCTGATCTGGCTGCACGCGGCCAGCGTCGGCGAACTGGCGAGCGTACTGCCGCTGATCGAGCGCATCAGTTCGCGCGGCGTGAATGTGCTGGTGACCACCGGCACGGTGACGTCGGGCGGGCTGGCCGAGCAGCGGTTGCCGCGCGGCGTCGTTCATCAATACGTGCCGGTCGATGTGCCATATTACGTGCGCCGGTTTCTCGGTCATTGGCAGCCCGATCTGGTGCTGTTCGTCGAATCCGATCTGTGGCCGAACATAATGATCGAGACGTCGCAGCGCGGCGTGCCTATGATCCTGGTCAATGCCAGGCTGTCGGAGAATTCGTTCCACCGCTGGCGTCAATTGCCGCGCACCATCGGCAATCTGCTGAAGCGTTTCGATCTGTGCCTGGCGGGCACGCCGGACGACGCCTTGCGTCTGAGCGATCTGGGCGCGCCGCGCGTCGTTACCACCGGCAATCTGAAACTCGACGTGCCGGCGCCGTCCGCCGACGCCACGCAACTCGCGCAATTGACGGATGCCATCGCCGGCCGGCCGGTGATCGCCGCGACATCGACCCATCCCGGTGAAGACGACATCGTCATCGCGGCGCACAAGCGGTTGACGAGCAGTTTTCCGAATTTGCTGACGCTGATCGCACCGCGCCATCCTGAGCGCGGCGCGACAATCGCCGGGATCGCCGCCGCCGGCTTGAACGTGCGGCTGCGCTCGCGCGGCGAACTGCCCGATGCCACGACCGGCATTTATGTCGCCGACACCATGGGCGAGTTGGGCCTGATCTATCGTGTCGCGCCGTTGGTGTTTATCGGCGGTTCGCTGGTTCCCCATGGCGGGCAAAATCCGATCGAGGCGGCAAAACTCGGCGCGGCGATCCTGCACGGCCCGCATGTGTGGAATTTCGCCGAGATCTATGCCGCGCTGGACAAGGCCCATGGCGCCGAGCTGATCACCGACGGCGACCGGCTCACCGCGGGCTTCGGCGCCTGGCTCAGCGACACCAAGACCGCCGCGCACGTCGCCGGCGTCGGCCGCAACACCGTCGATGCGCTGGGCGGCGCACTCGAGCATACGCTAAAGTCGCTCGACCCCTATCTGATGCAGTTGCAACTGCGGCAGCGAGCTTACAATGCGTGATCCGGCCTTCTGGTGGCGCGACGGCTCGTTTATTGCGGGCTTGCTCGCACCGCTGGGCGCCGTCTATGGCGCCATCGCCGCACGGCGTATGGCCAAGACAGGCGCGCGCGCCGGCGTGCCGGTGATCTGCGTCGGCAATTTCACCCTCGGCGGCGCCGGCAAGACGCCGACCGCGATGTGGCTCGCCAAGACATTGAAGGCGGCGGGCGAGCAGCCGTGCTGCCTGAGCCGCGGCTATGGCGGCAGCGATGCGGGGCCAAAGCTGGTCGATCCGCAGACCGACGCCGCCTCGCAGGTCGGCGACGAGGCGCTGCTGCTGGCGCGCGTCGCACCGACCATCGTCTCGCGCGACCGCGTGGCGGGCGCGCTGGCGGCCACCGCGACCGGCGCCAGCGTCATCGTCATGGACGACGGCTTGCAGAATGCGTCGTTGCTAAAGGACTTCACGCTCGCGGTGGTCGATGGACGGCGCGGCGTCGGCAACGGCTACGTGTTTCCCGCCGGACCGTTGCGCGCGCCGCTCGACGCGCAACTCGCGCGCTGCGACGCGCTGCTGATCATTGGCGATGCGCAACATGCGGCCGGCGTAATCGCCGCCGCTGGCAAGCGGCCGATTTTCCACGGCCGGCTGGTGCCTGACCCGGCCGCGCTGACAGCGCTGAAGAGCCGCAACGTGTTTGCCTTCGCCGGCATCGGCGATCCGGAGAAATTTTTCGCCACGCTGATGCAGGCCGGCATCGCCGTCACGCAACGCAAGGCCTTCGCCGACCATCATCGCTTCAGCGGCGAGGAAGCAGCCGGACTGGTGATGCAGGCCGAGCACGAAGGGTTGACGCTTCTGACCACGGAAAAAGATCACGCGCGCATGGCGGGCGATCCCGCCCTCGCCGCGCTGGCGGAACGCGCCCAGGTGTTGCCGGTGACGCTGGTGGTGGACGAGGCCGAACGATTGCGCGCGTTGGCGCTCGGAAAAATCGGCAAGCCGATTAGCGGCCATTATTTGCCCGCTTTGCCCTGAACGCGCTGCAGCACCAGTTCGGGCGAGGCGTAAGCTTCCTGCAAATCGACGCTCCAGTATTTGAGCTCTTCGAGCGGGATCGGAACGCCGGTCACCGCGCAGCGCACGAAGGCGCCGGGGCGCGCGACACGGAAATCGCCGTCGAGGTATTTGACCTCGGCCTCGCCGTTCATCGGCGACGAGCGGTCGTAACGATTAAGCACTGGCGGCCTCCGATCTCGCCCGTTGCGGGCGGCGTTCACGGCAAAGATAGTCGTTCGGCGGCGAAAACGAAACCCTCGAAAAGCAGCGAGTTTAGGCGCCGAACAGACTGCCCTGCCCGCCCGAACCCTCGCCGCCGCGCGAACGCGGCTTTATCGCCGGTTTAGGCGTCGCGGCTGGCGGTGATGCGGGTGCTGCGCCTTCGCCATTCGCCACCGCACCGACGCGGCCGTCGGCGAATTCGATGTCCAGCCGCATGCCGGCGCCGACCGCGGCGGCGGAACGCAGCGGATGGCCGTCGCCGTCGCGCACCAGCGCGAAGCCGCGCTTGAGCACCTCGCGGTAGGAAAATGCCGACAACAGCCGTTCGGCACGCTCGACGCGCGCGCCGTGCTGCCTGAGTAGCGCCAGGGTGGCGCGTTGCGCGCGCTCACTGAGCCCAACCACGCGGTCGCGGTGGCGCGCCAGCCGCACCCGGTGCGCCTGCGCGTTGGCGACCAGGCCGGAATTCAGACGCCGGTTCAAACTCTCGTAACGCTCGCGCCGCCGCTCGACGTTCGTGCGCAACAACTGCGGCGCCAGCCGGCCGGCGATGCGGAAATATTGGGTGTGATGGATTTGCGCATTGGCGCTGAGCGCGCGCGGCAACCGCTCCGCCAGACCGTCGAGCTGCTGGCGCGGCGCGGCGAGCGGATCTTTCGGCAGCGCGCGCACGACCGAACGCAACTCAGCCCAGCGTGCTTCCTGCGACCTGTTCCACACGGCGAATGCGCGGCGAGCCTTGCTCATGACTTCGGCGATGAGTTCGCTACGCACCGGCACCGCCATTTCGGCGGCGGCGGTCGGCGTCGGCGCGCGCCGGTCGGAAGCAAAATCGATCAGCGTGATGTCGGTCTCGTGGCCGACCGCGGAAATCAGCGGCACCATGCTGGCGGCCGCCGCGCGCACCACGATCTCCTCGTTGAACGACCACAGGTCTTCAAGCGAGCCGCCGCCGCGCGCGACGATGATCAGATCGGGCCGCGGCAGCGCGCCGCCCTCGGGCAGCGCGTTGAAGCCGTTGATGGCGTTGGCGACCTCGGCGGCGGACGCCTCGCCCTGCACCCGCACCGGCCACACCAGCACGCGGCGCGGAAAGCGGTCCGCCAAGCGATGCAGAATGTCGCGGATTACCGCGCCGGTCGGCGACGTCACCACGCCGATCACGTCGGGCAGAAATGGAATGAGCTGCTTGCGCGCTTCGTCGAACAGGCCTTCGGCGGCGAGCTTCTTCTTGCGCTCTTCCAGGAGCTTCATCAGTGCGCCGACGCCGGCCGGCTCCAGCGTGTCGATCACCAGCTGATATTTCGACGAGCCCGGGAAGGTCGTGAGCTTGCCGGAGACGATGACGTCGAGCCCCTCTTCGGGCTTGACCCGCATGCGGCCCCAGACGCCCTTCCAGATCACGCCTTCCAGCACCGCCTTCTCGTCCTTGAGACGGAAATAGCAGTGGCCGGACGGCGACGGCCCCTTGAATCCGGATACCTCACCCCGCACGCGGACATAGCCGTAGGCATCCTCGACCGTGCGCTTGAGCGCCGCCGACAGTTCGGAAACCGACCATTCCGGGACGTTTGCCGCCGTTCCCGGGGGTGTTTCGCCGCTGATTCTGCTGCTCGCCATGCTGAGACGGTATACGACCCTTGCGCCGAAGTGGAAATATGGCCCCTTCCCTCTCACTTTTTATCAATGGTTTTGGGCGATCTTTGGCGCTCGGAGGCCAAGCCATGCTCAATCCGCACGAGAAAGAACTCGAAGCAACCAGGGTCCGGGTGCGCTGCCCGGACTGCCGGATTACGTTTCACGAGCGGCTCAACCGCGTGATCCACGGCGACGGCGTCAAATGTCCGACCTGCCATGAAGTGCTGCGCTTCCAGGGCATCGGCCATATCCACGAGCACGACAGCCTCGCCGACTATATCCACCACGTCGAAGAACGCACCAGCCACCCGCATTTCTAGCGGTCGCGCCAACGCCCCTGTCGACAAATGGCAGCGGCCTCTTGCCGTCTTATGGCCCGCCCGCTAACCCACACCGGGAGCGGGCAAGCGCATCATGAACATTCTCATTCTCGGTTCCGGCGGCCGCGAGCACGCGCTGGCCTGGAAGATGGCGGCCAGCCCGCTGGCCGACAAACTGTATTGCGCGCCCGGCAATGCCGGCATCACCCGCGACGCCGAATGCGTGGCGCTCGATGTCGCCGACCACAAAGCGGTGATCGCGTTCTGCCAACAGGCCAAGATCGATCTGGTGGTGGTCGGGCCGGAAGTGCCGCTGTGCGCCGGCATTGTCGACGACCTGGAGAAAGCCGGCATCAAGGCGTTCGGCCCGAGCAAATGGGCAGCAAGGCTGGAAGGCTCCAAGGGCTTCACCAAGGACCTGTGCAAGGCCAACAAGATTCCGACCGCGGCCTATGAGCGTTTCAAGGGCGCAGGCGCCGCGAAAGACTACGTGCGCCAACATGGCGCGCCGATCGTGGTGAAGGCCGACGGTCTTGCCGCCGGCAAAGGCGTCGTGGTCGCGGAGACGATTGCCGAAGCCGAAGCCGCCATCGACATGATGTTCGACGGCGGTCTTGGGCAACCGGCTTGGGAGATCGTGATCGAAGATTGTCTTGTCGGCGAAGAAGCCTCCTTTTTCGCGCTGTGCGACGGCGAGAGCGCGATCCAGCTTGCTTCGGCGCAAGACCACAAGCGCGTCGGCGATGGCGACAAGGGACCAAACACCGGCGGCATGGGCGCCTATTCGCCGGCGCCGATCATGACGCCCGAAATGAATCAACGCGTGATGGATGAGATCATCCTGCCGACCGTGCGCGCCATGAAAGCAATGGGCGCGCCCTACAAAGGCGTGCTGTTTGCCGGATTGATGATCACCAAAGATGGCCCGCAGTTGATCGAATACAATGTGCGGTTTGGCGATCCGGAAACGCAGGTGCTGATGCTGCGCCTGATGTCGGACCTGGTGCCGGCGCTCTTGGCGGCGCGCGACGGCCAACTCAAGAATTTCGATTTGCGCTGGTACCCGGACGCGGCGCTCACCGTCGTGATGGCGGCGAAGGGTTATCCCGGTGCCTACCAGAAGAGGACTTTGATCGAAGGCCTCGACGAAGCCGCACAAGTGGACGGCGTGGAGATTTTTCACGCCGGCACCATCGCCAAAATTGGGGATGCGCGTATTTATGCGAACGGTGGACGCGTGCTGAATATTTGTGCGCGCGGCAAAAATGTAGGCGAAGCACAGCGACGCGCTTACGCCGCAATCGATAAAATAAAGTGGCCGGAAGGTTTTTGCCGCCGCGATATCGGCTGGCAGGCGATTGCGCGCGAGAAATAAATTCGACGTAAAAGATTAATTACATTTTGGACATGCCACGACTGTGGCGAAATCGCGTTTCATCCGCAAACTTAGACTAACGACCAAATCGAATTCGGCATGCATTCCATGCATCGACGTCGATGGCACGTCGCGAAATAAAAACTATTTGTGACGCAAGGGCGACGAAGCAGGAGATTCGATCATGAAGAAATTCGTTATTGGTGCGTCATTGGTTTTGGCAATGGCGGCAACGCCGGCCCTCGCCAAGAGTCATTCCCACGTCTCGGCCGATCAGACCTACGCCGCCGCGAACAGCGAGCCGGTTACCGCCGACGAAAGCGGACTGACCGTCAAAGGCCCGGCGGTGATCTCGTTCGACCAGTACCGCGGCTGGGATCCGGATCCGAACATTCGCTTCCAGTTGCTGCGCGACCCCAACCTCGCGCCCTAAAGCTCGCCAAATCCGGCAACGACAAGGCCCGGCGGCAACGCCGGGCCTTGTTTCGCGTGCGCGGCTGTCAACGCGCGGTCTGAGCGGGCATAATGCGGCTGTTGCCGTTATGCCGAGGTGCTCATGCCCACCCTTGCCGATCTCTTTCCCGGCTTTGCCACGCACGCGATCGACACGTCGGTCGGTAAAATATTTGCGCGCAGCGGCGGCAGCGGCCCGCCGCTGTTGCTGCTGCACGGCTACACGCAAACCCATGTGATGTGGCACCGCGTCGCGCCGGTGCTGGCGCAACGCTTCTCGCTGGTGATGCCCGATCTGCCCGGCTACGGCCAGTCGGCCATTCCGCAAGCCGATGCCGACCACGCGCCCTACGACAAGCGCTCGATGGCCCGCGTGATGGTCGAGGTCATGGACGCATTCGGCCACCCGCGCTTTCGGCTGGCCGGGCACGACCGCGGCGGCCGTGTCGCCTACCGGCTGGCGCTGGATCACGGACCGCGTGTCGAGCGCATGGCGACGCTCGACATCGTCCCGACCTACGACATGTGGCACGGCATGGACCGCAACATGGCGATGAAGATCTGGCACTGGCCGTTTTTGGCGCAGCCGGCGCCGCTGCCGGAAATGCTGATCGAGAAAGCGCCGGTCGAATATCTGGAATGGAAGATGGCGAGCTGGACCAAGGCGAAAAATTTGTCCGCCTTCGACCCGCGCGCGATGGAGCATTATCGCGTGGCGTTTTCCGACCCCGAGCGCATCCACGCCCACTGCGAGGATTACCGCGCCGGCTTCGGCGCCGATTTCACCAACGACGAGGCCGACCGCGCCGCGGGCAAAACGATCGACTGCTCGTTTTTGGCGCTGTGGGGCGGCGTCGGCATCGCCAACGAAACCGGCAAGCCGCTCAATATCTGGCGGCAATGGGCGCCGAAGGCGGAGGGCCAGCCGATTGACTCCGGCCACTTCCTCGCCGAGGAAAGCCCCGACGCCACCGCCCAAGCGCTGCTAGAGTTCTTCAGTCGCGCATAATTGTCATTCCGGGGCACACCGGAAGGCCGATAACAAGGAGGACCTGAATGCATCCCGTGCTTCGGCTTTACGAAGATGTCCTGTCCAGCGCTGAGAACGTCGAGTTCCGCCTGGCGCCGCTGCCGCGCTTTATTTACGTGGCGCACGGCACCGCCACCATCGACGGCAAGACGCTGATCGAGGGCGAGGCCTGGCAGGGCGACGGCGCCACCACCGTGAAGCCCGGCCCGGCCGGCGTCACCTGCTGGCGCTGGGAACTGGCGCGCGGCGACCGCGGCAGCACTTTGGCCTGCGCCCCCGGCATGACCACCCGCGAGAAAATGTCGGCTTACCTGGAAACCGCGCCGAAGGGCGATTGGCTGATGCGCGGCGACAGCGTCGCCTTCCCGCCCGGCGGCTGCGCCTTTCTGCACAGCCACCAGGGCCCCGGCATCCGCTGCCTGGTCGAAGGCGGCATCCGCATCGACACCCACGGCCGCTCGACCTCCTATGGACCGGGCAGCGCCTGGTATGAATCCGGACCCGACGCGGTGTTCGCGCAAGCCGCATTAGACAAGCCCAGCCGTTTCGTCCGCGTCATGATCCTGCCGCGGGAACTGCTCGGCAAAAGCTCGATCAGTTATGTCAACGAGGAAGACAAGGCCAAGCCGAAGACGCAGAGCTACAAGATCTTCGCCGACGCGCCGGTCGCTTTCGATGGCAAGAAGTGACGACGCGAAAAAATGACCATCGACCGCCAGCAGGTTTTCTCCGGCACCAAGGAAGCGGCGGGAACGCTGCGTATCGATGAAGCGCGGCTTGAAAATTATCTGACGCGCCAGGTGAAAGGCTTCGCCGGGCCGCTGACGATCAAGCAATTCAAGGGCGGCCAGTCGAACCCGACTTATCTCTTGGAGACGCCGGCGCGGCGTTATGTGTTGCGCCGCAAGCCGCCCGGCAAGCTGCTGCCGTCGGCGCACGCGGTCGACCGCGAATTCCGCGTCATCAGCGCGCTGCACGCCCAGGCCTTTCCCGTTGCCGAGCCGCTGGTCTATTGCGCCGATGAGGCCGTCGCCGGCACGCCGTTTTATGTCATGGGTTTTGCCGACGGCCGCGTGTTCTGGGAGCCGCAAATGCCCGGCTCGAACCCGGACGAGCGCGCCGCGGTTTATGACGCGATGAACGCGACCATCGCCCGGCTGCACGCGTTCGATCCGGCCGCCATCGGCCTGGGCGATTTCGGCCGCGGCGAGAACTACGTCGCTCGCCAGGTCGATCGCTGGTCGAAGCAATACCGCGCCTCGGAGACCGACAAGATCGACGCCATGGAGCGGCTGATCGAATGGCTGCCTTCGCATATTCCGCCCGCCGGCAAGCCGACGCTGGTGCATGGCGACTACCGCATCGATAATCTCATTGTCGCGCGCGACGCGCCCGAGATTATCGCGGTGCTGGATTGGGAATTATCGACGCTCGGCGATCCGCTGGCCGATTTCACCTATCATCTGATGGCCTGGCACATGCCGCACTCCGACAGCGCCGCCGGCACGGGCACGCTGGTTGGTCACGACATCGCGGCGTTGGGGATTCCGTCGATGGCGGATTACGTCGCGTCTTACGTGGCGCGCACCGGGCTCGATCCGCGGCCGCATCTGCCGGTATACCTCGCCTATAATTTCTTCCGCATCGCCGCCATTTTGCAGGGCATCATCGGCCGCGTGCGTGATGGCACCGCGACGTCGGAATTCGCCCCAGCCAAAGCCGAGATGATCCGCCCGCTGGCCGACAAGGCTTGGGACTTCGCGCGCGCCGCCGGCTGACGGTAAAATTTAAGGTCAACGAAACCTTGACGCGCTGCGCCGCATTTCACGGCATCGCGGAGCGCTTCGGTGAGGCCTGGCCGCTACGGTGACCCCAACGAGAAAAGGGTTCTCCATGAGTATCAGCATTGGCGTCCAGACGATCACGCCGAGGACTGGGACTTCGTCCAACACAACGACGACGCACCAGTCCAACCAGCGCGAGGCCGACAACGCACCGGTCGAAGCCAAGCAGGTCGCGCCGCCACCGCCCGGCATGGGCAAATACGTCGACAAACACGTTTAGTTTTCTTTCTTCCCTCTCCCCTCGTGGGAGAGGGTAAGGACATCTCACCGCCGCGCGGCGAAAAATTCGCGCAACAGCGCGGCGCTATCGGTCTCATTGATAGCGCCGTAAACTTCCGGCCGATGATGGCACGTCGCCTGCGCGAAGAAGCGCCCGCCGTTTTCGACCGCGCCGCCCTTCGGATCGGCCGCACCGAAATAAAGCCTTCGGATGCGGGCAAACGACATCGCCGCCGCGCACATGGCGCAGGGCTCCAAGGTCACATACAGATCGCAGCCGGTCAGCCGCTCCGAACCGAGCGCCCCTGCCGCCGCACGAATCGCCAGTAATTCGGCGTGCGCGGTCGGATCCTTGTCGGCCAGCGTGCGGTTACCGGCGCGCGCGATCACCTCGCCATCGCGCACGACCACACAGCCGACCGGCACCTCGCCGCGGGCGCCGGCGGCGCGGGCCTCGCCAAGGGCGATTTCCATGAAATTCGGAGCGGGCATCGGGTTCTCCCCGCCCGCCCCAGACGGGACAGGCGGCATAAGGTCTGCTATCAGGCGGCCATCATGTCCGACAAGACCAAAAGCGAAATCCCCGGCGAACGCATCGCCAAAGTCATGGCGCGCGCGGGCGTCGCGTCCCGGCGCAAGGTCGAGGCGCTGATCGCCGAGGGCCGCGTCTCGGTCAACGGCGCGGTCATCGCCTCCCCCGCGCTCAACGTCACCTCGGCCGACCGCATCGTGGTCGACGGCGAGCCGATGCCGCGGCGCGAACGCACCCGGCTGTTCCTCTACAACAAGCCGCGCGGGCTGGTGACCACCCATTCCGACCCGGAAGGGCGGCCGACCATCTTCACCGCATTGCCGAAGACCTTGCCGCGGCTGATCAGTATCGGCCGGCTCGACATCAACACCGAGGGCCTGCTGCTGCTCACCAATGATGGCGGGCTGGCGCGCGTGCTCGAACTGCCCGCCACCGCCTGGCTGCGCAAATACCGCGTGCGCGCCAACGGTAGCGTTACCCAGGAGGCGCTCGATAACTTGCGCAACGGTATCACCGTCGATGGCGTGCGCTACGGGCCGATCGAGGCCAAGCTTGAGCGCGAGAAGGGCGCCAATTGCTGGCTCACCTTTGCCATCCGCGAGGGCAAGAACCGCGAAGTGCGCAAAGTGATGGAGACGCTGGGGCTCACCGTGAACCGGCTGATCCGCGTCTCGTTCGGACCGTTCAATCTCGGCGAACTGCCGGAATGGGGCGTCAAGGAAATCGACTCCAAGGCGTTGCGCACCGAGCTCGGCGAGAAGATCGTCGCCGAAGCCGCCGCCGACTTCGACGGGCCGCTGATCGATCATGCCGAGAAATTCGCGCCGATGCGGCCGAGCGCCCGGACCCGCGAAGACACGCGGCCCCGTGGCGGCCGCAGGCCGGAGCCGATCGTCAAGAAGTGGCAGCCCAATCCGAAGCTCGATTTCGAGCCCGAAGTTCGCCCGTCGCGAGATGTCCGGAGCGAACGAAAGGGCCGCGCGCCGCGTGCCGAAAGCGCGCCCGACAAACGCGGCCGCGACGATAAAAAAGAATCGAGCAGCGCGCGCAATTTTAAGAAGCGCTTCCAGAAGCGCCGCGACCGCTCCGGCGGCCCGCGCCCGTCGAGACCTAAACCGTGAGAGTTGTCGGCGGCCGTTTGCGCTCCCGGCCCATCGCCGGGCCGAAGGGCGAGGGCAAATCTGAAGGATTGCGCCCGACCTCCGACCGCTTGCGCGAGGCGCTGTTTAATATCTTACAGCACGCTTACGGCGATCCGGTCACCGGCGCACGCGTGCTCGACCTGTTTGCCGGCACCGGCGCGCTCGGCATCGAGGCGATCTCGCGCGGCGCGGCCTATGTGCTGTTCGTCGATGACGGCGTCGAGGCCCGCGCGCTGCTGCGCAACAACACCGAGGCGCTCGGGCTGGGCGGCACCACGCGCATTTTTCGACGCGACGCCACCAAGCTGGGACCGGCGCATCCGATGGAGCCGTTCGCGATTGCGTTTCTCGACCCGCCCTATCGCAAGGGCCTCGCCGAACAGGCGCTGACCGCCGCCCGCGACGGCGGCTGGCTCAAGCCGCAGGCGCTGATTGTCGTCGAGGAAGCGGCGGATGCCGGCTTCAAGGCGCCGGAGGGCTTCGAAGAACTCGAGCGGCGGCAATATGATGACACGGAGTTGGTGTTTTTGCGCAATCTCTAACTGTCGTCCCGGGCAAGCGAAGCGAGGCCCGGGACCCATACGCCGCAGCCTCTCGATAGCGCAGTGGCTATGGGTCCCCGCCTTCGCAGGGACGACAGTTATTTTCTCCCAAACAGCCTCTCGATGTCCGTCAACTTCAACTCTACATAAGTCGGGCGGCCGTGATTGCACTGGCCGGAATTCGGCGTTTCTTCCATCTCGCGCAGCAGCGCGTTCATTTCCTCGGGCTTAAGCCTGCGCCCGGCGCGCACCGAGCCGTGGCAGGCCATCGTGGCTGACACGTGCAACAGGCGGCGCTCCAGCGGCAGGCTGTCGTCCCATTCCGCCATATGCTCCGCGAGGTCGCGCAGCAGGCCCTGCACATCGACGTCGCCGAGCATCGACGGCGTCTCGCGCACCGCGACCGCGCCGGGCCCGAACGGCTCGATCGAAAGGCCGAACTGCGCCAGTTCGCCGGCCCGCGCGCTCAATCGCGCCGCATCGGCCTCATCGAGCTCGACGATTTCCGGGATCAGCAGAAGCTGCCGCGCCACGCCTGACTTCTCGATCGCCGCCTTCATGCGCTCGTAGACGATGCGTTCATGCGCGGCATGCTGATCGACGATCACCAGCCCGTCGCGGGTCTGCGACACGATGTAAGTTTCGTGCACCTGGGCGCGCGCCGCGCCGAGCGGACTTTCGATCAGTTCCGCCGCCGGCTCGAAGCTTTCGACGCGGGCATCGGCCGAAGGCTCGCCGACGTCGAAGGCGGCCTGCGCTGCTTCGGCAAAGCTGAGCGCGGCGCCGCCGCGCGGTGCCATCGGAATCGGCCGCGCCGGCGAATTGCGCCAGTCGTAGGCGCTGCGCCGCGCGATCGTCACCGGCCTGAACGCGGCGATGGTGGCGCCACCGCCGGTCGAGGCCGCGCGCTGGCCTTCACGCGCCAAGGCTTCTTTCAAGGCACGGACAATCAGCCCGCGCACCAGCGCGCCGTCGCGGAAGCGCACCTCGGTCTTGGCCGGATGCACGTTGACGTCGACCTCGCGGGTCTCGAGCGTGACGAACAGCGCCAGCAGCGGATGGCGGTCGCGCGGCAGATAATCCGAATAGGCCGCACGCACCGCGCCGATCAGCACCTTGTCGCGCTCCGGGCGGCCGTTAACGAACAGATATTGCCCGAGCGTGTTGGCGCGCGACAGCGTCGGCAGACCGGCGAAGCCTTGCAGCCGCACGCCCTCGCGCTCGGCCTCGATCGCGATGGCGTTGGCGCGGAAGTCGGCGCCGAGCACGTCGCCGAGCCGCGACAGTTCATCGGTCGCAGCAGTCCAAGTGACGGGCGCGCGCTCTTCGCCGGCCAGCGTGAAGGTCACGTCCGGCCGGCTCATCGCCAGCCGCCGCACCACTTCGCGCACCGCTTCGGCTTCGCTGCGGTCGGATTTCAAGAACTTCAGCCGCGCCGGCGTGGCGTAAAACAGGTCGCGGACCTCGACCGTGGTGCCGTGGCCGAGCGCCGCCGGTTTCGCCGGCGATTTCTTGCCGGCATCGACTTCCAGCGTCCAGGCGTGCGGTTCGGATTCATGACGGGTGGTCATGATTAGGCGCGCCACCGCCCCTATCGAGGGTAAGGCTTCACCGCGAAAGCCGAGGGTGTGGATCGCCAGCAGGTCGTCGCCGGCAAGCTTCGAGGTGGCGTGACGGTCGACCGCTAATTCGAGATCGGCGCGCGTCATGCCGTCGCCATCGTCGGTGACGCGGATCAGCCGGCGGCCGCCGCCGTCGGTCAGCACGTCGATGCGGTGCGCGCCGGCGTCGAGCGCGTTCTCGACCAGTTCCTTGACCACGCTCGCCGGGCGTTCGACGACTTCGCCGGCGGCGATGCGGTTGACCGTAGCTTCAGAGAGTTGGCGGACAGGCATCGGCTTACGGCTTCGCAAAAGTTGTGATTCGGGCGTTTCCGTACTGTAGAGGCGCCACGTGGCCGCCGCGAGGCACGACCGCCAACTACCCCCGCTATTCCTGGCGCTAATCGAGGTTTGGCTTGCCGCCGCGCAGGCTTTTGATCTGGCCGCGGTGCTTTTTGCCCTCGACCCGCTTGCGCTTCTGCGCTTTCGGCACCTTGGTGGCGCGGCGCGGAACCGGCCTGACCGCCGCCTGGCGGATCAGGTCGAACAGCCGCTCGCGGGCGTCGGCACGGTTGCGGGTCTGGTCGCGGTGCGACTGCGCCACAATAACGATGACGCCGTCCTTGGTCAGGCGGCTGCCGGCGAGCCGCATCATCCGCAAGGCGACGTCATTGGGCAGCGATGGCGAGCGCCGAACGTCGAACCGCAACTGCACCGCCGACGACACTTTGTTGACGTTCTGCCCGCCCGGCCCCGACGAGCGGACAAAGCTCTCCTCAAGCTCGGAGTCGTCGATGGAGATGGTGTCGGTGACGCGGTGCATGTCGCATCATGCCTCACGCCGGGGCAGCATGACTAGGCGCCGAGATATTTCTTCGCCAGCAGTTTGCCCTCTTCCACCGCCGGCTGGTTGAAGGCGTCGACGCCCAAGAGATGCGCGGCGATGATAGTCTCCAGCATGAAATGCATCAGCAGTTCACCGAGGCTGGCTTCGTCGACGGTCTGCAAATGGATCGTGCGCACCGGGCAGCCATTCTTGGCCAAGGTTTCCGCCGTGGCGCGGGCTTCCGCCGCCACCAAGTCGCCAAGCGTCTTGCCGCCGAAGCCGGGCTCGCCGGCGAGCTTGGCAAGCTCGGCGTCCATGCACGGGCCGAGGCCTTTGGCCTCGGTGCTGACGATGGTGAACAATTTATCGCGCGGGCCGCCGAGATAGAGTTGCACCTGGCTGTGCTGATCGACGGGCCCAAGCGCCGCCACCGGCGTCGTGCCCCTGCCGTCTTTGCCGAGACTTTCGGCCCAGAGCTGGACATACCAGCGCGTGAAACGTTCCAGCCGGTCGGCATAGGCCATCAATACGCTGATGCTTTTGCCCTTGGTGTCCGCCAGCGCGACCGACAACGCGGCGCCGGCTGCGGCCGGCACTTCGGCCGCGGGCCGTTTCGCCAGGACAGGCGCCAGCGCTTCGTGCGCGCCCGAACGGATCGCGGCGATGTCGAGGCCGAGCATTGCCGCCGGCAACAGACCGACATTGGTGAGCGCCGAGAAACGCCCGCCGACACCGGTATCGTGCTCGAGGCACGGAATTTGGTGGTGCGTCAGCAGATCGCGCAGGCCATTGCGCTTGCCGGCTTTGGCCGGTTCCGTGAGGCCGAGAAAAATATCGGGAACGCGCGGGCCGAGGTTCTGCGCCTTCAACATCGACAGCGCCGCGATGGTCTGCATCAGCGTTTCGGCGGTGCCGCCGGATTTCGAAATCGCGACAAAGCGCGTCGTGCCATGCGGCAGCTTCTCCAGCAGCCCGGCATAAGACAGCGGATCGATATTATCCATGAAATGCAGGCGCGGCGGTTCGCGCAAGGCGCCTACGCCGGGCACGCCATGCCACGCCAGTTGCGCCAAAGCCTGGCCACCGAGGCTGGAGCCGCCGGTGCCGAGTAGCACGATATCGGTGGCGCGGTCGGCGAGCCGACGCGCTGTATCCTTGATCGGGCGCAGGTCGTCGTGTTTGCCGGCCAGCCGCAACAGCGGCAGGCCGGCATCGGCATGGCGGGCGCGCAGCCAGTCGAGCGCAGCTTCCGCGCGCGACAGCGCCGCCTTCAGAGCGTCGGCTGAAATGCCGTGCTGGCCAATGTTTTTCTCAAGCGCGTTGTCGATGGATTGGACGATGGCCATACGGTTATTTGCCTAGAGTCGCGTGAGGGACGCAACGAACTCCAACACGGCGACCTTCTATTCGGTTTCGCGCGAGGTCAGGCCCTTGGGCCGGCCGGCGACCGTCACCAGCATGCCGTTACCGTACAGCCGCTTGGCCACCCGTTTGGCATCCTCGATGGTCACGGCGTCAATCAGCGCGCTGCGGCGCTGGATGTAATCGATGCCGAGGTTGTCGAGCTGGATCTGGGTGAGCTGGGCGGCGATCTTGGCCGAGGTGTCGAGCGACAAGGCATAAGAGCCCTTGAGGAAGGACTTCGCCGCCGCGAGTTCCTCGGGCGTCGGGCCGTCTTCCGCCATGCGCTTGGTTTCGCTCTCGATGATCGCCAGCGCGTCGCCGGTGCGGTCGGCCTGCGTCGCGGTGCCGCCAAGGATGACCGCCGCGCGCTTGAACCAGACCAGACTGTCCGAGACGCCGTAGGCCAGGCCGCGCTTCTCGCGGACCTCGCGATACAGCCGCGACGAGAAGCTGCCGCCGCCGAGAATGTGATTGACGATGTAGCCGGCCATGAAATCGGGGTCGTTACGGGCCAGACCGAGGCCGCCGAAATTGACCACCGCCTGCGGCACGTCGAGATTGATGACGATGCGGCGACCCATGCCGTGCGGGCTGGCATCGGCAACCGGCCTCAGATCGTTCTTTGCCGGCAGCGCGCCGAAGGCGCGGTCGATCAATTCGCCGGCGATCTTGGCATCGACGTCGCCGACCACCGAGACCGTCAACTCGTTGCGCGCAAACACCCGGCGCACATAGTCGCGCATATCGTCGGCGGTGACACGCGGCAAAGTCGCTACCGTGCCTTTGCTCTCGCGGCCGTAAGGATGATTGGGGAATGCCGCCGCCCACCATTGAATGCTGGCGATCGAATTGGGGTTGGTGGTGTCACGCAGCAGCCCGGACATTTCCTGACTGCGCACCCGTTCGACCGCATCGGCTTCGAAGCGCGGCGCCGTCAGCGCCATCCGCAACAGGTCGAAGGCTTCGTCGCGATGCTCGTTGAGCGCGCGCAGCGAACCGTGAAATTCGTCGCGTCCGACCCGGAAGCCGAGCTCGATAGCGTGATTTTCCATACGCTCGTGAAAGGTCTTGCCGTCGAGATCGCCGGCACCCTCGTCGAGCAGGTCAGCCGTGAGATTGGCGGCGCCCGACTTCTCAGGCGAATCCTGGCTGGAGCCGCCATGGAACGCATAGTTGAGCGTGATCAGCGGAACGGTCTGTTCGCGCACCAGCCAGGCCGGAATACCGGACGGGCTGACGATCTTTTCGATCGTCACCGCCGAAGCCGGCGCGGCCGTCAGGCAGGCCAGTGCAACCGCGATGAAAAATCCAGTGAGGCGGTTCATGAACGCTTCTCCGCCTGCGGGCTGCTGTCTTTGATCAAAAAGCCGGTAACCGAGCGCTTCTTGTCGAGCCATTTGCGGGCGGCGTCCTGGATCTGCGCCGCGGTGACGGCGCGGATGCGGTCGGGCCAGCGCTGCACGTCCTGCACGGTGGCGCCGGTCATCAGCGCCGCGCCATACCAGCGCGCCATCGTGGCCTGATTGTCCTGAGCGTAAGTGGCATCGGCGATGAGGCGCGACTTGACGCGCTCAAGCTCGTCGGCCGACACGCCCTTGGCGATCACCTCGGCGATCACCGCATCGGCCTCGGCTTCGAACTGTTGCAAAGTGACGCCCGGGCGCGGCGAGCCGTAGACGGTGAACTTGGACATATCGAGCGCGGAGCCGTCGTAGCCCGCCGCGGCCATCACGGCGATGGGCTTGTCCACCGCCAGCGTCCGGTACAGCCGGCTGTTCGAGCCGGATCCCAAAATATGCGCCAGCAGGTCGAGGGCTTCCGACTCGCCGCGCTCTGCGGTGGCGAAGGACGGCACCAGATAGACTCGTTGCAGGAACGGCTGCTCGACGCGGGCGTCGGCCATGGTCAGCGAACGCGCCGCCGCCGGCGGCGGCTCCTGCGGCCGCTTGCGCGGGCCGATGAGGTCGTTGCGCTTGATCGTGCCGTAGGTTTCTTCGGCCAGCTTGCGCGCCTGCGCGGGCTCGACGTCGCCGGCAATCACCACCACCGCGCCGTTGGGACCGTAGAAGCGGCGATAAAAAGCCAGCGCGTCGTCGCGGCTGAGCTGCTCCATTTCGTGGCGCCAGCCGATCACCGGCCGGCCGTAAGGATGATTGAGGAACAGTGCGGCTTCGATCTGCTCGCCAAGCCGTGCGCGCGGATTGTTGCCGACCCGTTGATTCCATTCCTCGAGGATGACGTTGCGCTCCGGCAGCACCACCGCGTCGGTCAATTGCAGGCCGGCCATACGGTCGGCCTCGAACTCCATCACGGTCTTGAGCTGCTCGCTCGGCACGCGCTGGTAATAGCCGGTGTAGTCGTTCGACGTGAAAGCGTTTTCCTGGCCGCCGATGGTCGCAACCACGCGCGAGAAATGGCCGGTCGGATTTTTCGCCGTGCCCTTGAACATCAGATGTTCGAGAAAATGCGCCAGACCCGAGATGCCCGGAGTCTCATCGGCGGAGCCGACCTTGTACCAGATCATGTGCGTGACGACTGGCGCGCGATGATCGGGAATGACCACCAGTTCAAGGCCGTTCGCCAATGTGAAGTCGGAAATTTTGATGGGCTCGGCCGACGCAGGACCAATCGCGAGCGCCGCGGCGACGAGTGCGGCGGCGCCGGTCAAGCGGCACAGGCGGTTGAGATCGATCGGGAGTTTTTGCGGCGAAGACTTCTGCGGGAAAGGCGTTTGCGTGAAAGTCATGGCTCTCAAATCTGCCAAAGGCGGTGAACGACGGTGCCGCTCAAAGGCGAGCGAGCAACCCAACAGGCCCGACGCAAACGAATACTTACTGGCTGCCGACCGGGTGATCTTGCAAGTAATTGGTGGCCTTCGGCGTGCGCGACTTATCCTTGCCGGTGCCATAGGGCTGGTCCGGCGACGGCGTCTGATAACCCGGCGGCGGCGCGGTCAGCGAAGCGCGCGGCGGTTCGCCGGTGAAGTTGCCGACTTCCTCGTCCTTGTCGCGGCTGAACATCCTGGTGAAAATATTGCCCTTCTCGCCAAGCTCCGACGGCTTCGACGGATTGCTGAAGCCATAGGGCGAGCTCTCGTAGGCACCGGCGGAGGTCTTGCGCGTGTTGCGCGGCTTGGGACCCGGCGTCATTTCATCGGGCCGCAGCGGACGGCCCTCTTTCAGCAGAACGTCCTCGGGATTTTGGCTGGCGGCGCGTTCGGCCTTGGCGTCCGCCTTGGCGCGCAGTACATCGGGGTCGATCGGCCAGGCCGGATTATTGCCAGCCGCGACATCGGCTTTTTCCGGCGGCGGCAGCGTGCGGCCCGGCGGGATCACCAGCGGCGCGCGCTGCTGATAGTTGATGGCGGCTTCGCCGTCGCGCTTCAGGCCGAGGCCTTCCATCAGGCCGCGCATGATCTTGGTGTCGATCGGAACGCTGTCTTCTTCGGCGCGCGCCGCGACTGGCCAAGCCAGCACGGCAACACCCAGCGCCACAGTCAGGGCGCCGGCGGTGAATTTCATGGTCAGGCGTGTCGGGCGCATCGCACTCATCCTGTGAATCGCCAATCCTGTGAACGCCAAGTCCTGCAAATCGCTAAGTCCCGGTGAATTCCCAGGGAATTCAATGACCTGCATCGGACCGAACCTGGACTATCGCGGTCGATCAGGGCGCTTTTACGGCGCGGTCAGCAACCAGGGATTCATACAGGAGGCCGGCCACCCCGGCAACGATGGCGACGTCGGCTAGGTTAAAGACGTACCAGTTGAACCGCCAATTCGGCCCGGAAACGTGGAAAAACACGAAATCGGCAACCCAGCCATAGGCCACCCGGTCGATCCCGTTGCCGACGGCGCCGCCGATAATGAGCCCCAACGACAGCGCCGCGAGCCGGCCGCCGGCGCGCGACAGCCAGACCCAGAGCACCGCCACCGCCACAACCTTGAAGCCGAGCAGCACCGCCTGGCCGAGCAGGCCTTCGGTCTGGAACAGGCCGTAGCTGATGCCGGTATTGCGGGCGAGCACGAAGTCGAAAAACGGGCCGAGCCGCACCGGATTGGCGGCGAGGTCGTGGACGAACAGCAAATAGATCTTGCTGGCCTGGTCGAGCAGGCAAACGACGGCGGCGACCGCCAGGCCGAACCAGGTGTAGGGGCCGCGGAGATAAGAACGGAAATTCATCTATCTGTCGTCCCCGCGAAGGCGGGGACCCATACGCCGTGTCCTCTCGGCTGCGCCACAGAGCACCTCAAGCGATCAGATGGCTCAAATCCTGCCATTCGAGATTGTCCTCTTCGATCAAGCGAATTTTCCAATCGCGATTCCATTTCTTTAGTTGCTTCTCGCGGCGGATCGCGTCTTCGGCATTCTCATATGGCTCGACATAAACCAAGCGATGAACGCTGTACTTCTTCACGAATTCCGAGCCAAGACCGAGCCGGTGTTGTTCAACTCGCTTTCGCAAGTCATTCGTTATGCCAATGTAAAGCGTACCGTAGCGTCTACTTGCAAGCATGTAGACGTAATAGGCCATGGGATCATCTCACGCCCTGTGGCTATGGGTCCCCGCCTTCGCGGGGACGACAACTTTCACTCCGCCGCCTTGCGCAAGGTATCCCATTCGCGCAACGCCTTGGCGTCGCGCGGCGAGACTTCCGGATATTGCGGATCGGCGCCGATATTGGTGAGAATTTTCCACGACCGCGCGCACTTGGTGCCTTCCGCGAGATTGGGCAACACGGCCACGCCGGAAACATCCGGCAGCCGGAAGGCATTGGCCGGACCTTCGTCGCTCACCAGCGTGAAGGCCGAGGTGATGCAGATTTCCGCCAGATCGATATCGACCGCGGCCTCGTACAGCTCGGCATTCGAGACGTGCACGATCGGATGCGCCTCGAGCGAGGAGCCGATGCGCTTTTGCGCGCGTTCGATCTCGATGGCGCCGGTGACGACGCGGCGCACGGTGCGCACCTTGCGCCATTTCTCGGCGAGCTTGTCGTCGCGCCACGCCGCCGGCACCTCGGGGAAAGCTTCGAGGTGCACCGATTTGGCATCCGCGCCGTAGCGCGACGCCCAGGATTCCTCGGTGGTGAAGCACAGCATCGGCGCCAGCCAGATCACCGTGCAGCGGAACAGATGATCGACCACGGTGAGGCAGGCCTTGCGGTTCACCGACGAGATCGGGTCGCAATAGAGCGTGTCCTTGCGGATGTCGAAATAGAACGCCGACAGATCCGACGTCATGAAGGCCGACAGCGCCGCGAAGATGCGCTTGTAGTCGAACTCGGCATAGGCCTGGCGCACTAGCTCGTCGAGTTCGGAGAGCCGATGCAACATCAGGCGTTCCAGCTCCGGCATCTGCTCGAACTTGACGCGGTCTTCCTCGCCAAAATGCGCCAGCGTGCCGAGCATCCAGCGCACGGTGTTGCGCAGCTTGCGATAGGTGTCGGCCGTGCTCTTGAGGATTTCCGGTCCGATGCGCAGGTCGTCGGCGTAGTCTGAGGCGCAGACCCACATGCGCAGGATGTCGGCGCCGGATTGCTTGATGACGTCCTGCGGCGCAGTGACGTTGCCGGTCGACTTCGACATCTTGCGGCCCTGCTCGTCGAGCACGAAGCCGTGCGTCAGCACCACGTCATAGGGCGCGCGGCCACGGGTGCCGCAGCTTTCCAACAGCGAGGAATGAAACCAGCCGCGATGCTGGTCCGAGCCTTCCAGATACATCACGGTGTCTTGGCCGCCGTCGACCTTGCGCTTGATGCCGGCGAGCTGCGGAAAATGCACCGGGTCTTCCAGCACGAAGGCGTGCGTCGAGCCGGAATCGAACCAGACGTCGCAGATGTCGTCGACTTTCTTCCAACTGTCGTTGGCGAGCTTGCCAAGGAACCGCTCGCGCGCGCCCTCCTTGTACCAGGCGTCAGCGCCCTCTTCCTCGAAGGCTTCGACGATGCGCACGTTGACCTCCGGATCGTCGAGAATCTCGACCGAGCCGTCCGGCTTTTCCTTGATGAACACCGTGATCGGCACGCCCCAGGCGCGCTGGCGCGAGATCACCCAGTCCGGGCGGCCCGCGATCATGCCGGTGATGCGGTTTTCGCCCGCGGCGGGCACCCAGCGGGTGACGGAGATGGCCTGCAGCGCGCGGGCGCGCAACGTGTCACCCTGTTTCGCGATGTCTTTATCCATCGCGATGAACCACTGCGGCGTGTTGCGAAAGATGATCGGCTTCTTCGAACGCCAGGAGTGCGGATATTGATGCTTGAGGCGGCCGCGCGCGATGATGTTGCCGGCTTCGGCCAACGCCGCGATCACGGCATTATTGGCGTCGCCCTTCTCGCCTTTGTCGTTGATGACGCGCTTGCCGGTGAAGCCCGGCGCGGCTTCGGTCAGCGCGCCGTTTTCATCGACGGTGTAGGGAATCGCCGGATTGATGCCGCGTGCTTCCAGCGCCGCTCTATTTGCCGTCCAAACTTCAAAATCTTCGCGGCCGTGACCCGGCGCGGTGTGGACGAAGCCAGTGCCGGTATCGTCGGTGACGTGATCGCCTTCGAGGAGGGGCACAATAAAATCATACCCTTTGCCATTTAGGGGATGGTTACAAAACATGTGAGCAAGAAGGTTCGCGGGAACCTCACCTACCCGTTCGAAGGCTTCCACTTTCGCCTGCTTAAAAACATCCGGCGCAAGATTGTCTGAGAGTATGAAAGCTTCGCCTTTTTTTGCCCAATTTCCATCCTGAGCCGATGTCACCCGATAAAGGCCATAATTTATTTTTTTCGAATATGAGATTGCCCGATTGCCAGGGAGAGTCCATGGCGTTGTCGTCCAGATCACAACACTCGATTTTTCCAATTCATGTCTGAAAGGCTCATCGCCTTCCCGAAAAGCAATTTGTAGTTTTTTAAATGGAAACTTCACCCACACCGTATCGCTTGTATGGTCCTCGTACTCGACCTCCGCCTCTGCGAGCGCGGTCTTCTCCACCACGCTCCACATCACCGGCTTGGAGCCGCGATAGAGCAACTGGTTGGCGGCGAACTTCATCAGTTCGCGCGCGATCTGCGCCTCGGCGAAGAACGACATCGTCGTATAGGGATGATCCCAGTCGCCCTCGACGCCGAGCCGCTTGAACTCGGCGCGCTGCACGTCGATCCAATGCTGGGCAAAGTCGCGGCACTGCTTGCGGAACTCGACGACCGGCACCGCGTCCTTGTTCTTGCCCTTGGCGCGGTATTCTTCCTCGATCTTCCATTCGATCGGCAGGCCGTGGCAGTCCCAGCCCGGCACGTAGTTTGAGTCGTAGCCGAGCATCTGCTGGCTGCGCGTCACCACGTCTTTCAGGATTTTATTGAGCGCGTGGCCGATATGGATGTTGCCGTTGGCGTAAGGCGGGCCGTCATGCAGCACGAATTTCTCGCGGCCCTTGGCGGCCGCGCGCAGCTGGCCGTACAGGCCGTCCTTCGCCCAGCGCGCCAGGATTTCGGGCTCCTTTTGCGGCAGGCCGGCCCGCATTGGGAAATCCGTCTGCGGCAGGAACAAGGTCTCGGAATAATCGCGCTCTGGCTTCGTCATGGCGGGCTATGTAGCAGGCTGATTCCGCGGCGGAAAGGCCGCGTTTTTGTCGTCCCGGGCGAGCCATGAGCGCGTTTACGCGCGTCTTCGACGCGCTATGGCGAGGCCCCGGACCCATACTCCGCGGCCTATCGAGAGGGTACAGCGTATGGGTCCCCGCCTTCGCGGGGACGACAGAAATGCTAAATCTCGCCGAGCAGCGGAAAGGCCTTGTCGGAGCGCTTGAGCGCATCGCGGGCCTGGCTGACGTCGGCCATCATGTGGCGCTTGAGGGCATCGATGGTCGAGAATTTCTGCTCGGGACGGATCCAGCCGATGAAGGCAACATCGACCGTCTGGCCGTACAGATCGCCGTCGAAATCGAACAGGAACACCTCCAGGAGCGGCGCGCCGTTGTCGAACATCGGCCGCACGCCGAAGCTGGCGACACCTTCGTAACGCATATCGCCGATCGCGACCCGCACGGCGTAGATGCCGTGCTTGAGGCCGCAGGAAGGATCGAGCCGGACATTCGCGGTGGGGAAGCCCAGTTCGCGCCCGCGCTTCTCGCCGTGGATCACTTCGCCCGACACGAACCACGGCGCGCCGAGCAGTTCGGTCGCCTCCACCACGCGGCCCTTGGCGAGCGCCGCGCGCACCGCGCCAGACGACACCGGCCGGCCCTCGTCTTCCAGCGGCGCCACGATGTCGACCGCGAAGCCGAGGCGATGGCCTTGCTCTGCGAGAAAAGTCGGCGAGCCGGCGCGCTTCTGCCCGAAATGAAAATCGAACCCGATCGCCGCGCCGCCGATGCCGAAGCGGCCGACGAGAATCTTTTCGATGAAATCTTCCGCCGACGTCGAAGCCAATTCTGCGTCGAAAGTCATGATGAGCGCGCCGTCGAGTCCCGTCGTCGCCAGCAGACGCATCTTGTCGCGCTCGCTGGAGAGCTGGAATAAGGCATCTTGAGGGCGCAGGAATAATCGTGGATGCGGCGAAAAAGTCAGCGCCGCGGCCTTGCGGCTGAGCCCGCGGGCGCGCGATAAGGCGGCCCCGATCACGGCCCGGTGGCCGCGATGCACGCCGTCGAAGTTACCGATCGCCACCACCGCGCCATGCAACGGGCCAGGATCGCCGCTCCGCGCGACGTGGAAGGCTTTGATGTTTTGAGCGACTTTGTTCATGCAGCGATAAGCCTGTTCGGCGGAAGTGCTATGACACGGTGCCTATTTTGGCACCATGCAGTGTTTCTGGGCTCAAATATGGTTACAGCGCCGTTAATAAACTTTCAAATTAACGGGTTATTCAAGCGCCGTTGCTAGGTTGCGGTACTCTAAGGGGGCGCCCCTCGCGGGCGATGTGCCATGGCTGTCGATCTTTCGATGCCGGTTCTGATCGTGGACGATTACACCACGATGATCCGCATCATTCGCAATCTGCTGCGCCAGCTTGGCTTCGAGCATATCGACGACGCCAGCGACGGCACGGCGGCGCTCGCCAAGATGGAACATCGCAAATACGGCCTGGTGATCTCCGATTGGAATATGGAGCCGATGACCGGCTATGAGCTGCTGCAGAAGGTGCGTGCGCATGCCGAGTTGTCGGCGACGCCGTTCATCATGGTGACGGCCGAATCCAAAACCGAAAACGTGGTCGCCGCCAAGAAGGCCGGCGTGTCGAACTATATCGTCAAGCCGTTCAACGCGCAGACCCTGAAGAGCAAGATCGAGGCGGTGTTCCCGGACGAACTGGGCGCGCGCGTAGAACCGCTGGCTGCGACCGCTTAATCCTACCAAACCAATTCGCGCATCACCGCTGCCGGCGTTGCCCCGGCGGCGGCGAACGTGGCTTTGAGCACCGCCGCATCCGGCCGGTCGCGCCCGCCGAACTCCTCGGCGTGGATGCCTGAGGTTACAAAAAGAAAGTCGACGCCGAATTCATGAGCACCGGTCATGTCGGTGCGCAGCGAATCGCCGATCGCCAGCACGCGCTTCGGCGCGACCGCGCGGCCCGCGGCGGCCTCTGCCTTGGCCAGCGCCATCTCGTAGATCGGCCGGTACGGCTTGCCGGCATAGACCACCTCGCCGCCCATGCTGGCGTAGAGATCGGCGACCGCGCCGGCGCAGTACACCAGCTTGTCGCCGCGCTCGACCACCACGTCGGGATTGCCGCAGATCATGAACACCTTGCGCGCCAGCATGGCCTCGAGGCGCGCGCGGTAATCCTCAGGCGTGTCGCGGTCGTCATCGTCGAGCCCGGAACAGACCACGTAATCGGCGCTTTCCAGCGGCGCAAAACGCACGCCCAGGCCGGTGAATATCGCGATGTCGCGGGTCGGGCCCATGTGAAACAGGCTTTGGCCCGGCCGCTGCTCGATCAAAGAGCGCGTCACGTCGCCCGATGAAACAATGGCGTCGTAAGCGTCGCGCGGCACCCCCAGATTGGCGGCCTGAAGCGCCACCACGTCGCTGGGCCGCGGCGCGTTGGTGATAAATACCACCCTGACGCCGGCCGCCCGTGCCCGCGCCAGCGCGTCGCAGGCTAACGGAAACGCGGCGACGCCATTATGCACGACGCCCCAGACGTCGCAGAGCACGGCGTCGTAACGGGGCGCGATGGCGGAAAAATGCGGGATCAATGGGGACACAAAAGACCGATCAGGCGCCGGCGCCGACGAATTCGCTCACGTCTTCGGCCGAGGGCTTGTCGCCGTCGCTCGCGCCGTGCAGCGCTTCGGCGCGCACCGGCCGCGGCGCCGAGAACAGGAAGCCCTGGCCGAAACGCACGTCATATTCCAGTAGATCGACCACCATGTTCTCGTTTTCGATGCGTTCGGCGATCAGATCGATACCCGAGCGCGCCAGCAGGTCGGCGAGATCCTCGGGGTGAATGTCGCTCTGCGCATTGGCCGCCTTATTGAGCAGCAGCTTGGCCGGCACCTTGAGGAAGCGGAACCAGCGGTCGGCCAATTCCTTCGGATCCATGCGCAAATCGGTGACGTGGTCCATCGAGAAGCGGAAGCCGCGCTCGGCCAAAGCCGACAGCCCCTCGTTCTCCATCGGCCCGAACGACCGGTAGGCTTCTTGCGTGAATTCGAACATCAGGGCGTTGGCGAGCGCGCGGTTGGCGTCCATGAAATCGAGGATCTGCCTGAAATAGCCCGCATCGGTCAGCGTCGAGGCGCTGATGTTGCAGAACAGCCCGACATCGCGGCTCTTGAGTTGCAGGCGGCGCGTCACCTGCACGCAGCGGAACAGCAGCAGATTGTCGATCTTGGGCATCAGGCCGACGGCTTCGGCATAGTCGATGAAGTCGCCGGCGGGAATGATGTCGCTTTCCTCAGTGCGCAGCCGCGACAGCGCTTCGTAGTAACGCACCTTGCGTTGCGGCAGCGTCACAATCGGCTGCAGATACAGATCGATGCGGTTGGCGTCGGCCGCCCGGCCGATCAACTCGCCGATGCCCTCGCGGCTCAAGCCGGCGAAACGGCGGGTGCCGCTCACCGCGTCGCTCTCGCTCAAGGCCAGCGGCGCTTCCGGCGGCGCGGGCATGGCGGGCGCCGGCTGGAAATCGTGGGACGGCATGGCGGTCACGGGGCGCATCACGCTTTCACCCTGCAAAGCCGCCTCATGCGCGGCCACCGTATCGGCGATCTGGCGCACCAACCCGCCCAATTCGCCGATTTCGGCAGCAATCGGATCGTCGGCGCCGCGGGCGCGGGTGACGGTGGATTCGACGCGGGCTTCGACGCCGTTGAGACGGCGCCCCAATTCCGCCACCTGGCGGGCCAAATCGGCGGTGCCGCGCGATAAGTCAGCGATCTGGTCGCCGAGATCGTCGCGGTCGCGCAGCCGGTTACTGATGGTGTTGTACAGCGCCATGGCCGTCAGCGCCGCGATGGCGACGATGGCCGACGTGGTCGCGTCGACTCGCAGGCCCAGATAGAGCACGGCGCCGAGCGCGCCGGCGATGACCACCATGCAGGCCGCGATGAAGATGGCGCTGATCCGACGCATGCAGTCTATCCTGGGCAACCCTGAGCAGAAGTGATTGGTTCGACAAGTGATTCGCGTTGCTTGCGACCAATCTCCATGAGCAGACCGCGCCGCGCAACCACGAATTCCTGCTATGGTAACGCCTCTTCGCGCTTTATTCCCAGGAACTTTGGATCCCCGTGACCGGCTCGCCTGCCACAATCTCTCCCCAAGATTCCCGCTTCCCGAGCCGTACTGCGGCCTTACGGCGGTGGATATTCCCCGGGTTTCTCGCTCTCCATGCGGGGGTATGGACGGCGCTGCCAACGCTGCTTTACCCAAACCTGCCGCTCGATCTGATCGAGGCGCTGGTCTACGGCCGCGAGTGGCAGCTCGGCTACGACAAGCTGCCGCCGCTGCCGTGGTGGCTGGTCGAGGTCGCCTACCGGCTCGTTGGCCAGGATTTCGCTTATTATCTGCTGGCGCAGGCGGCCGTGGTGGCGGGCTTTGCCGTGGTCTGGGCGATGGCGCGGCCGCTGGTCAGCACGCGCGGCGCGCTGGTCGCGGTGGTCATTCTCGATGGCCTGCACTACTTCAATTACACCGCCGCCAAGTTCAACCACGACGTCATCCAGCTGCCATTCTGGGCGCTGGCCGGCTTCGCCTTGCATCGCGCGCTGCGGGGCGGCGAAGCGCGGCACTGGCTGCTGCTGGGATTGTCGATCGGCCTGTCGCTGTGGGCGAAATATTTCGTCGCGGTGCTGGCCATCCCGCTCGCGATTTTCATGCTGGCCGACCGCGACGCGCGCAAACACTTCGCCACGCCCGGACCCTATATCGCGCTGGCCGCCGCGGTCGCCATGATGGCGCCGCATCTGATTTGGCTGGTGCAAAATGACTTCCTGCCGTTCGGCTATGCCGAGCATCGCGCCGTGCTGTCGCGCGGCTGGACCGACCATTTCTGGCATCCGTTCCAGTTCGCCATCGGCCAATTGTTCTTCCTCGTGCCGTCGCTGCTGATCGCGCTGCCGCTATTTTGGCCGCGCCGCGCCGCGAGCGAGCCGCCGATCGCAGTGAACGCCGATGCCTTCGATATGCGCATTGTCACGCTGCTGGCATTCGGGCCGCTGGCTGCGGTGCTGGCGCTGTCGGTGGTGAGCGGCCGCGGCACGGTGGCGATGTGGGGCTATCCGCTCTGGCTGTTCACCGGACTTTGGCTGGTGCTAATGGCGCGCCGCGCGCTCGACGACAAGCGGTTGGCCAAGATCGCAACGATCTGGGCGATTGTCTCAACGTGTTTGGCCTTAGCCTTTATCGGCAATTACGGCGTGCTGCCGAACTACGACCACCGCTACCGCGCGGTGCTGTACCCCGGCGGCGAACTGGCGCGCGAACTGTCGGAGCGCACGCGCGCGCTGACCGGCAAGCCGATCGCCTATGTGATCGGCAGCATGTGGGACGGCGGCAATGTCGCGCATTATGCGCCGAGCCATCCGCGCGTGCTGATCGACGGTAAACCTGAGCGCGCGCCGTGGATCGATCTCAACGACCTGCGCGCGCGCGGCGCCGTGGTGGTGTGGACGGCGGGTGACCTGAAAGTGCTGCCTATCGAGTTCCGCACCATCGCCGCCGACGCGCAAGTGCAGCCGCCGTTTCTGCTGCCGTTCCGGCGCGGCGATCAGGTGCTCAATGTCGGCTGGGCGATTTTGCTGCCAAGGCCGAGTTATGCGGCGCAGTGATCGCACTGTGTCTGCTGGGGGCGAGACGCGGACAATGCCATCAACCAAACTCGACAGGCCGCCGGCTCAGGGTTCGAGCGACGCAATGTAAGCGGCGAGCGCGATGATGTCCTCTTGCGAGAGCTTTTCAACCGTCGGCTTCATCAAGTCACTCGCGCTTCCCACGCGCACGCCCTGTTGGAAGTCAAAGAGCTGCCGCACGATATAACTCGGCGAACGCCCGGCGATGCCGGGAATTGAGCCAACGCCTTTCAGGTCCGGCCCATGGCACGTTGCACAGGGAACTGTCGTATTCGATCCGCCGGTTTTGGCCAAAGCCTCACCCTTCGCGACGCTTCCGAGCGGGACGTAGGCCGTGAATTGCGCCCGCGAGTCACGCAGTTCGAACTGCACCACGTCGTCCGGCATCTCGATGATGCGCCGGCCGAGCGGCTCGGCACCGCCCTCCGGCTGCTTCGCAAAAAACAGGCGGGCGATATAGGTCTTCGGTACCGTATCGGTTTCAACGATCTTGATGACGCGCTTCGGCTTGAGTGAGGAAAAATAAGCGGCCGCGGCGCGGACCTCTTCCTCGCTGGCGCCTTTGGCGGACGCGATCATGAGCGTGTTCCCCGACCTGGCGGGGCCTGAAAATTTCCTAGCCCCGCTTTTGAAGTCAGCCACCTGCTGAATGAAATAGTCGGCGGGCAGACCCGCGAGGCTCGCATTTTCCGGGCCGCCGGTGCCATCGACGCGATGACAGGAGCCGCAAGCACGCACATCAGGCTTTCTTCCGAGCATGACTACTTCCGGCGCCGGCGGATGCCCTTCGGGATGCCAGTCCGGCGCAACGAAAAGATCGCGCGCCTGCTTCCAACTGAAAGCGGCGGTGCTGCCCGGCAGCTTTTGCGGCAGATCGTCAGCGGGCGGGACCTTGAAATCCGGTTCCCACGGGTAGGCCCAAGAAGGGAATGAAGCGGGCGCCGACGGCGCGGACCCCGCATTCGGCGTCTGCGCAACCGCACTGCCGGAGGCGACGACCGCCAAGCCCAAAAGCGCCAACGGAATCAAAGCGAGTCGTGTGGACAGTTTCACCGAGCGTTTCCTTTGCTGTCTGGCGCAAAGCCAGTGGCGATGAGAATGCAGCCGCTAACGGCCGCATTGGAAACGCGCTCCCGGGTCTTGTCCCAGGCCCGGCCCATCAGGCTTGCCGTGCCGCCCTGCTCCCGCGTCATTCTCGATCGCCCCCGCGGCGACCATGCCAGAAGTTTTTTAAATTGCAACTTTGGGGAGACCGAGCCACGGGCTCAATGTCGGCTGGGCGATTTTGCTGCCGCAGCCGGCTTATGCGCGGGCGCAGTGAAGGCCTGCATTTTCGCCTCATCCAGCAGGCAAGACAGAACAGGCCGGCAACGACATGCTTTCGACCTTCACCCCGTCATATAGAATTCAAATGGCAAGTTAATACTGTCGGCAGCGTCTGGGGAGTTGGGGGAGTTAGTTTGCTGCGGCGTCGTACCGAATCCGTTCCATTTGCATCGGGGTTCCAGGCAAAGACATTTCGCTACGCCAAATGGGGGGCTGGCGCGCTTGCGGCGATAGCTGTCGCCATCGGCGCTCTCGATCTAACAAACGTCGCCGCAGTAGAAGCCGCAGTCAAATTCATCGACGAGAACCACCAACGTGCCGCCGATTTGCCGAAACGGCTGCGATCTGAAGTCGATCGCAAGTGGCGCCTCGCCTGGCAGTCGGCCGCAGTTACGACGGCGAAGCAGGACACGCCCATTGCAGCGCGCCCATCTGCGGTGCTTGATGTAACGTCGACACCAATCCCGGCGGTTGCTGCAACCCCGACGCTGGACTTGCTCCTCGCGCGGTTGCCGTCGCCGGCTGACCTGCTGCATCTCACGAACCTATCGCTGGCCAAGGCCAAGCGTTGCCTCGCCAGTGCAATCTATTTCGAGGCTCGCGACGAGCCGGTCCGTGGCCAAATCGCCGTCGCACAAGTGGTCATCAATCGCGTCTTTTCGGGCTTCTACCCGAACGATCTCTGTGACGTCATTTATCAGAACGCCAGCCGGCATTTGGAATGTCAATTCACCTTCGCCTGCGATGGCAAGCGTAAAGTCATCAACGAGCGTGGCGCCTGGGCGCGCGCCGAACAAGTCGCCACGCAAGTCCTGGCTGGCGATCTTTATGACGCGGCCGTGGGCTCATCGACTCATTATCACGCACTCTATGTGCATCCGGACTGGGTGCAGGAGATGAGAAAACTCGCTCGCCACGGCACGCACAATTTCTACCGCCCGGTCGCCTGGGGCAACGGCGCCAGCGCTCCGGTCTGGGGCGTCGTGCCCTTGCCGCCGAACAAACAGCTCTGACGATCGGCGGCAAGCAGACCGCAGAACTCTAGCGTGAGCCTTTAAGCGCCTGATCGCTGACGATGGCGCCGTCGATCAGCTCTATCCGGCGGTCCATGCGCGCGGCGAGACTCACATCGTGGGTGACCGCCACCACGGTCTTGCCGTGCTTGTCGACCAAATCGCGCAACACCTGAAACACCTGCTCGCTGGCTTTGGAATCCAGCGAACCGGTCGGCTCGTCCGCCAGAATGACCGGCGGCTCGTTGGCAAGCGCGCGCGCCACCGCGACGCGCTGGCGTTGTCCGCCGGACAACTGATCCGGACGCTTGTTCATATGATCGCCGAGGCCGAGCGAGCCGAGCAGATCGGCGGCCCGGCTTTTCATGCCATCGCGCGACAGACGCGCCAGCGCGCGCATCGGCAGCATGACGTTGTCGAGCACCGTGAGTTCGGGCAGCAGAAAATGAAACTGGAACACGAAGCCGAGCAGCGTCAGCCGCGTGAAGGCGCGCTCTTCTTCGTCCATGCGCGCGGTGGCATGACCCTTGATCAGCAACTCGCCGGAGGTCGGCAGGTCCAAGAGGCCGAGCAGATAGAGCAGCGACGACTTGCCCGAGCCGGACGGCCCGGTGATGGCGACGAATTCATTGTCGCCGACAGCGAGATCGATGTCGTGAACCAGCGTCGTCGGCACGACGCCCGACAGAATGCGGGTGACGTTGCGCGCCTCGATCAGCGGCAGCGCAACGGCAGCGCCCGCGGTTTGCGTTTGCTGCGGGGCGGCGCTCATGTCGCGCCCCGGATGATCTCGACCGGATGCAGCCGCGCCGCCTTGCGCGCCGGCTGGTAGCCGGCGGCGACCGAGGACACCAGCGCCACCGTGCCGGCGAGCAGGTAATGCAGATAGCTGTAGGCCAGCGGCAGGTGATCGGAATCGATGAAGGGATTCTTGATCTCGACCGTGCCGAGCGCGAGGCACAGCACATAGCCCAGCACGAAGCCGACGATGGCGCCCGCGACGCCGATGATCAGCGCCTCGATCACGAAGATCGAGCGCACGGTGAATTCGCTCAGGCCCAGCGATTTCATAATGGCGATGTCGCGCGCCTTCTCGTGGGTAATGGTGGAGATGATATTGTAAGTGCCGAAGCTCGCCACCAGCAGAATGGCGCCGACCACGGTGTACATGATGATGTTGCGGATGATGAAGGTCGAGATCAGATCCTCATTGGCCTCCTGCCAGGACACCGACTTGTAGCCGGTGTCGCGCTCGACGCGTTCGGCGATCTCGCGCGAGTTCATCGGATCGCGCAGCCGCACCCGCAATTCGTTGATCAGGCCGGTCTGCTTGGCGAGAATCTGGCCCGTTTTTGTCAGAACGTATGCCGTGCTTTCGTCGATCTGGCGCACGCCGGAATGGAAGAAGCCCACCACCTGCGCGCTGATGCGCGTTCCTTCGCTGGTCTGTAGCGTGATGTTGGCGCCGATGCGGGCGCCGATCTTGTCCGACAGGCGGTCGCCGATGACGATGGCGTTGGTGGCGCGGTACAGCGCGGTCAGCGTCGCCTGACGCATCTGCTTGGGCAGGTCGGACACCTTGGCCTCGCGGCGCGGGTCGATACCGATCACGTTGGTGGCGATGTCGTGATTGGCATAACGGATGATGGCCTGCACCTTGACCGAAGAGCCGACCTCGCCCGGCAGCCAGGCTTCCAATGCCGCCATGGAGGCGAGCGGATTCTTGATGCCGCGACGGCGCGCCTCCGGCGTCAGGCCATGAATTTCCGCGGCGGCATAGAAGGTTTCGGCCGGCTGCGGCGGCGGCGCGCGGCGCTCGTCGGACACGGTGATGTTCGGCAGCGTGTTGACCAGGCGGCTGGTGAAATCGTCCTGCGAGCCCTGCATCAGCGACGCCATCATGATCGAAAAGCCGACGCCGGTGGCGACGCCGGCGACGGCAAAGCCGGTCTGGCGCACCCGGGCGCGCACGTGCGTCCAGGCGATATCGAGAATGAGGTTCATGGCGGCGCGATGCGCACCCGGGCGCCGTCCTTGAGCTCGGTCGCCGCCGGCGACGCCACCTGCTCGCCGTCGGCAAGGCCGCTGAGCACTTCGACCACGCGCGTGCCGCGGATGCCGACGGTGACATCGCGCTTGCGCGCGTGCGCGCCGTCGAGCACGAAGACCGCATTGCCTTGCAGGGCGTCGGCCGGGATCAGCAAGGCGTTCGGCTTCTCGCGGGTGACGATATTGGCTTCGACGCTCATGCCCGGCTTGAGCGGCGTGTCGTCGGGCAGCGCCACCTTGATGCGGTAGGTCTTGGCGTTGACGTCGCCCATCGGCGTGATCTCGCGCACTTTGCCCTCGAGCCGCCGGTCGGGAAAGGCGTCGGTGCGAAACAGCACGACATGGCCGAGCGCGACGCGCGGGATGTCTTCTTCGTTCACCTCGGCCACCACCTGCAGCGGCTTGGGCACGCCGACGCGGAACAGGATCTGTCCGGCTTCGGCGATTTCGCCGGTCTCGCCGTCGCGGCGCAGCACCACGCCGTCCATTGGCGCGACGATGATGTAGTCGCCGATCTTCTCGATCTGCACCGAGATCAGCCCTTGAATCTGCTGCAGGTCCATCGAGGCGCGCTCGTAGGCCTGCGTGGTCGCGGAGCCGCGTGTCACCAGATCGCTGACGCGCGACATCTCGCGCTTGGCAAATTCCTCGCGCGCCTTCAGCTCCTTCATTTGCGCCTGGACTTCACGGTCGTCGAGCCGCACCAGCACGTCGCCTTTGACGACGGCTTTGCCCTCGCAATCGCAGATCTCGACGATACGGTCGCGAATGACGCTGGCGACCTTGGCCCAGCGCACCGGTTCGACGCCGCCGGTGGCGTAGACGATTTCGACCGCGGTGCCGCGCGTGGCGGCGACGCTCGCGACCGGCACGCCGCGCCCGAAACGCCACCAGCCGGCCGCGGCGAGCAGCAGCACAACCACCGCGGCGACGAAGAAGCGTCTTTGTTTCATCGGATCAATCTAACCGCGAAAGACGGCTGGAAATTGATGTACCGCAAGCCGAATTGACGACTTTACGCCACCGCCTTGATGACCTTGGCGACCTTGTCGAAAATCTCGCCGATCTGGGCGTCGCTGACGATCAACGGCGGACTGAGCGCCAGCGTATCGCCGACCGCGCGCAGCATCAGGTCGTGGTCGTAGAAGGCGACCTCAAGCGCCTGCAAGCCGCGCTTGCCGACGCCGTCCGGCTTGCTGGCCAGATCGATGCCGACCGTCAGACCGACCGGCCTGATATCGAGCACGTTGGGCAGACCCTTCAACGCCATCGCGGCCTGCGCCCATTGCGGCTCGAGTTTGCGCGCGCGCTCGAACAGGCCCTCCTCGCGATAGACGTCGAGCGTGGCCAAGCCGGCGGCGCAGGCCAGCGGGTGCGCCGAATAAGTATAGCCGTGGAACAATTCGACCATGTGCTCGGGGCCCTGCATGAAGGCGTCGTAGATGCCTTTGCGCACCAGCACGCCGCCCATCGGCACGCTGCCGGAGGTGATGCCCTTGGCGAAGGTGATCATGTCCGGCACCACGCCGTAGCGTTCGGCGGCAAAGGCGCAACCCATGCGGCCAAAGCCGGTGATGACCTCGTCGAAGATCAGCAGGATGCCGTGCTTGTCGCAGATCGCGCGCAGGCGCTGCAAATAGCCTTTCGGCGCCGCCAGCACGCCGGTCGAGGCCGCCAGCGGCTCGACGATGACCGCGGCGATGGTCGAGGCATCATGCAAGGCGACAAGACCGTCGAGCGCGTCGGCCAGATGCGCGCCCCACTCCGGCTCGCCGATGCTGAAGGCCTGCTCGGCGCGGTTATAGGTCGAGGGCAGATGATCGACGCCGGCAAACAGCGCGCCGAACTGCTTGCGGTTGTTGACGATGCCGCCGACCGCGATGCCGCCGAAGCCGACGCCGTGATAGCCGCGCTCGCGGCCGATCAGCCGCACGCGCGAGCCGCGGCCCTGCACGTTGTGGAACGCCAGCGCGATCTTGAGCGCGGTGTCGACCGCTTCCGAACCGGAATTGCAGAAGAACACATGATCGAGATCGCCGGGCGCCAGCGCGGCGACGCGCGAGGCCAGCTCGAACGCCTTGGGATGCGCGAACTGGAACGCCGGCGCGTAATCGAGCTCGGCGGCTTGGCGCTGGATCGCGGCGACGATCGGATCGCGGTTATGCCCGGCGTTGGTGCACCACAGCCCGGCGGAGCCGTCGAGCAGCTTGCGGCCGTCCGGCGTGACGTAGTGCATGTCCTTGGCGGAGGCGACCATGCGCGGCCGCTTCTTGAAGGCGCGGTTGGCGGTGAACGGCATCCAGTACGATTCGAGATCGTTGGGGATGCTCGCGCTCACACTCGGTTTGCTGGAAGCCATCGAACTTGCACTCCTGGTTCGCCGGTGTTCCGGCCATCGCCCCGACTGTAGCAAACCGCAGGGTACACGCGGCCACCACCCAGTCCGGGTATTTTACCTACTATAATGGGTATCGGGTTGTGAAATATTTATACGCAACTTATGACCTTTGAACTATCGGTTGCATCAAGCATCTTTTGCGCATCAAAGCGAGCAAGAGCGCAAATATTTCACGTGTGCACAACGCAGAAGACAGTTTTACCGCTCGACATTAATTGGTCACGCTATCGTCATTCTAGCCGGACCCTCGCGACTCTTTTGGGGAATTGATGAAGGCAGCGCAAGCGACCACTGCATTCGATCGCATCGAATTTCTATCGCAACCGGGCGATGGCAAGACCAAACTTAACATTGCCGCCAACTCGACCGTCTATGCGCAGGGCGATCCGGCCCCAGCCGTGTATTGCCTGCAAAGAGGCATGGCGAAGAAATCCGTCACGTCGATCGCAGGCAAGGATGCCGTTCTCACGATCGTCGAGCCCGGCGATTTTTTCGGAGAGGGCTGCCTGCACCGCACCCTCGGCCGCCGGGTCGTCACCGTCACGGCGATCACCGAGTGTGTCGCCACGCGAATCGACAAGACGGCGATGTTGCGCGGGCTTCGTGAAGACCCGGAATTTTCCGAGATGTTCATCGCCTTTCTATTGAAGCGCAACAGCCGGACCGTGGACGATCTGGTCAATCAAATGTTGAATTCCAGCGAGATGCGCCTGGCGCGCACGCTGCTGCTGCTGGCAAATTTCACTAAAGCGGATGATGCAACTTCGGCAGTCCGCAAGATGAGCCAGGAAACTTTGGCGGAAATGGTCGGCACCACGCGTTCGCGCATCAGCTTCTTCATGAACAAGTTCCGCCGGCTGGGTCTCATCGACTACAGCGGCAACGGCCTGAACCTGCAGGTCAACGCGCCGCTTCTCGGCAAGGTGCTGCAAGAAAGCGCATGCGCCAAAATCGCCTTGGATACGGGCCTCACCGTCCCCGAGCCGTCGACGGCTAGAGCGTAAAACGCGGCACGTCCGATCGGTTATTAATCTGTACGACTGTCTTATGGGCCCTGCCTTTATTTGCAGCGTGAATTCCAGCATCACGACAGCGTGAGCGCCCGCTAAACTCCATATGTTGGCTTGCGGACAGTGTCGGAAGCCGGACATAATTGTGCGCAACCTTTACGGGCGGACCCTCCTACCGCCGGCATCCGGCGGTGCTGGATTAAAATTCGTTCGCGGGCGCCCGGGTGTCTTGATAGGACTAAAGGCATGATAGCGGCCGCGGCCAAGCGTCCTGTCTTCGATCCGAAACTCTTCCTGTCTAAAATCGGCACCGGCAGGACAAATCAGAAATTTGCGCCAGGCGCGACCATCTACGCCCAAGGCGATGCCGCCAATGCGATATTTTATCTGCAAAAAGGCAAGGCCAAGAAAACCGTCACCTCCAAGACCGGCAAGGAGGCGGTGCTGGCCATCCTCGCGCCCGGCGACTTCTTCGGCGAAGGCTGTCTGAACGGTCATTCGCGGCGCATGACGACGGTCACCGCCATGACCGAGTGCGCCGTGATGCGGCTGGAGAAAGCCGGCGATGATTCGCGTGCTCCATGACGAGCCCGAATTCTCCGGCCTGTTCATTCATCATTTGCTTCACCGCAACAGCCGCGCCGAAGAAGATCTGGTCGATCAACTGTTCAATTCCAGCGAAAAGCGGCTGGCGCGCACGCTGCTGCTGCTGGCGAATTTCGGCAAGGACAGCAAGCCGGAACCGGTGATCGCTAAACTTTCCCAGGAGACACTGGCCGAGATGGTCGGCACCACGCGCTCGCGCGTCAGCTTTTTCATGAACAAGTTCCGCCGGCTGGGTTTTATCGACTATCGCGGCGGCGCCAGCGGCGATCTGCAGGTCAACACCTCGCTGCTCAACATGGTGCTGCGCGACGGCGATACGGCCGCCAGGAAATAGCGACGGCACAGGGGCGATCCGCGGCCAGCGCTTGCCGCCTATCGGGGCGGCTGCTACCACGCAGGCCATTGCAACCTCAATTGTCTCGAAGCGCCAATGGCCGACCCCAAATCGGGCAACAAGCCCCATAAACTCAAGGCCCGCCTGCCGCGCGGGCTGGCCGACCGGGGCCCTGCCGAGATCGCGGCCACGCGGCAGATGGTCGACGCGATCCGCACCGTGTTCGAGCGCTACGGCTTCGAGCCGGTCGAGACGCCGGCGTTTGAATACACCGACGCGCTCGGCAAATTCCTGCCCGACCAGGACCGGCCGAACGAAGGTGTGTTCTCGTTTCAGGACGACGACGAGCAGTGGCTCAGCCTGCGCTACGACCTGACCGCGCCGCTGGCGCGCTACGTCGCGGAGAATTACGACGCGCTGCCCAAGCCCTATCGTTCGTATCGCCAGGGCTATGTGTACCGCAACGAGAAGCCCGGCCCCGGCCGTTTCCGCCAATTCATGCAGTTCGATGCCGACACGGTAGGCAGCGCGTCGATGGCGGCGGACGCCGAGATGTGCATGTTGGCTGCGGACACGATGGAAGCGCTCGGCATCAAGCGCGGCGATTACGTCGTGAAGGTGAACAACCGGAAGGTGCTCGATGGCGTCATGGAAGCGATTGGACTCGCTGGTGACGAAAATGCGGGACGCCGCCTTACTGTTTTGCGCGCGGTCGACAAGCTTGATCGCCTTGGAGCCGACGGCGTGCGCATGCTGCTTGGTACCGGCCGCAAAGACGAAAGCGGGGACTTCACCAAGGGCGCCGAATTAGACCCCCAGAAAACAGAAATTCTTCTCAGTTTCGTTACGACAGCCTTTGCAGAACCAATCTTTCAATCCGACAAAGAAGATTCTGAATTTAATCGCGCAGTCCTAACCAGTCTGAATAATTTAAAGGGCTTAACTGGCTCGCTACAATACGTTGCTGGACTGAACGAATTGAACGAGATCGCACATCTAACTGCGTCAGCTGGTTACGGTTACAGCCGGATTCGTATCGACCCCTCCGTCGTCCGCGGTCTCGAGTACTACACCGGCCCGGTCTACGAGGTCGAACTCACCTTCGAGATCAAGGACGACAAAGGCCGCCCGGTGCGGTTCGGCTCGGTCGGCGGCGGCGGGCGTTATGACGGGCTGGTGTCGCGCTTCCGCGGCGAGCCGGTGCCGGCCACCGGCTTCTCCATCGGCGTGTCGCGGCTGCAGGCGGCACTGACCGCGCTCGGCAAGCTCGACAGCAAGCCTGCGCCCGGTCCCGTCGTGGTCACGGTGTTCGAGCGCGACCGCATCGCCGATTATCAGCGCTTTGTGTCCGCGCTGCGCAACGCCGGCATCCGCGCCGAGCTTTATCTTGGCAATCCGAAGAACAATCTCGGCGCCCAGCTCAAATATGCCGACAAGCGCGGCTCACCTTGCGCGGTGATCCAGGGCGGCGACGAAAAGGCCGCAAAGAAGGTGCTGATCAAGGACCTGATCCTCGGCGCCAATTTGACCGCCATCAAGGACCGCGACGAATACCTCAAGAAGCAGGCGGAAGCGCAATTCCCGGTCGATGAAGACCGCCTGGTCGACGAAATCCGCGCTTTGCTGGCCCGCCACCAGCTGGGCTGACGCGCTGCCTCTATCATTGGAACCATCCCCGCCGCCGCGCATTTACGAGGCGCAGCTTTAGCGGGGGAACGTCGTGCTTGAGCGGTGGTGTTATCCTATTCCTATCGCCCTGCAGCGGCACACTGGCACTCATGTGAGCGAGCCGGTGCCGTTACAGCCGGACGCGGCCAAAACCCTCAATCCCAAGCCGGACGCCGTCCCGGATTCGCAAGCCCCGCAGGCCTCAAAAGAGCCTTGCAAGGCCGAAGGCTCCACCCAAGATTAGCCCGACTGCTTTCACCGCCTTCAGCCAGCACGGCATTCCGCATATGAAGTACCTGACCGTCCGCCACGAGACGCGTTACAATTATTCGGCGCCGGTCAAGTTCGGCACGCACCGGCTGATGCTGCGTCCGCGCGACAGCCACGATCTGCGGCTGGTCGATGCCGAATTGACGCTGTCGCCGCCCGGCGAGACCCGCTGGCTGCATGACGTGTTCGGCAACTCCGTCGCCCAGGTCGAATTCTGGCAGCCGGCCGCCGAACTGATGATCGTCAGCACGCTGCATCTCGAACATTACGGGCTGACGCGGCCGGTGTTTCCAATCGCGCCCGAGGCGCAGGTCTATCCCTTCGTCTATTCGTCCAACGACCGAGGCGATCTCGGCCGCCTGCTCGACCGCCATTATCCGGATCCCAACGGCATGGTCGATGCCTGGGCCAAGCGCTTCGTTTCCGGCCGATTCATGTCGACCTACAATCTGCTGTCGAACATCAATGCCGCCATCAAGAACGAATTCGCCTACAACATGCGCTACGAGGAAGGCACGCAAACGCCGCTCGAAACGCTGGAACGCAAGAGCGGCACCTGCCGCGATTTCGCGCTGCTGTTCATCGAGGCGGTGCGCTGCCTCGGTTTCGGCGCGCGCTTCATCACCGGCTATCTCTACGATCCCGCGCTCGATAGCGCGGGCGGCGCCATGCAGGGCTCGGGCGGCGACCCACGCCTGGGCCGACGTCTACCTGCCGGGCGCCGGCTGGGTGGAATACGACCCGACCAACGGGCTGATCTCGGGACAAAATCTCATTCGTATCGCGGTGACGCGCGACCCGTCGCAGGCGATCCCGATTGGCGGCACCTTCGATGGCTCCACCGGTCAGTTTCTCGGCATGACCGTCGATGTCACGGTGCATGCGAGCATGACGCCGCACGTCAGCCAGACCGCGCCGGAGCCGGTCATGGCGCCGCCGATGCAAGCGCCGACGCCCGACATTCAGCCGGGCAGCAACAACGTCAACGCAACGGACGCGGAAGCGCAGCCGCAGCAATACAACGCGCCGGTGATGGCCGCGCAGAACGCGCAGCGCGGCAACGATCCGGCCGCCTAGCCGATCACGGCCGCGCGGCTTTGCTGGAAATATCGATCACGTTCATGGTCATGCCGTTCGCCATGGTGACGTCGCCAGGCCGCTGACCGGCGGCGCAGGGGCCGAGCCATTTGGCCTGGATCGTCATTTGCGTCGCACCGGTTGCGGGCATGCCGGGGATCGGCGGGCCACCCTCGCGCGTCGAGGTGACGCTCATGGTATAGGCGCTGTCGAAACTGCCGGTGATGACCGCATGCGATGTCGTGGTGACGTCGCCGAATTTGCAGACCGAATCGACAATCATGCCGTTCGCGGATTTCGTGACATCCTGCTTGGAGCAGGCCGTCTGCGCCGAGCCGCCGAAATTGGAATTCATCACCTTGTCGGAGGCGGCGTCGGTGCACTGCTTCATCTCTTGCGCCGGCAGCTTGCGGCCCTCGAACACCATCTTGAGCTCCCACAGACCCGGCTTGCGTGCGGGCATGTCGATGGCAAAGGCCGGCAACACGTCAATCAGGCTGACGGCAATCGGCAGGAGTGCGGCGAAGGCAAAGCGGCGGCGCATGGCGTGACCCCATCGCTGATGGCACGGGAGCCATCCTATCACGCCGGTTGCCGGGCGTGATCACATCGGCGTTAGCGCGGGTCCAGGCCGAAGTGCCTAGAGCGCGACCAGATCGCCGGTCGCGAGCCCCCGGCTCTCATGCCCCACCAGCCGATGGCCCAGCATCTGCTCGGCCGCATCGAAACTATCGAGCAGCGAGAGATTCTCGATCACCTTGCCGTCTTTGAAGCGCAGGAAATTCGCGACCCGGTAACTGATCACGCGGCCGTCGGCGATGCGCTGCGCGGTGCGGCGGTTGAGCATGGCGACCCGGTCGCCGTCGACCAAGAGGGATTCCCGCTTGAAGCTGACGGCGCGGAACATCGACATTACTTGCCGCGTGATCACGTCTTTCACGGCCGCTTTGCCGCAGTGCGTGCCGCAATAGCTCAAGACGTCGACTGGCCCGCTGATCGTCCAAACGACGTCGTCATGAAGAAAGGCCGCGACCTTTTCGGCGTCGCGCACGGCGTAGACCGCGTAGAAGGCCTCGACGACGGCGCGTGGAACGGCTTCGACCATGGCTGACCCCAAATGGTAATCCGTCACCTTCCGGTTGTGTTTAACGCCGATTAGCCACGAATTCGTTAACGACGCCAAGCATTTGGCTTGGCCCGGCGTTAAGGCCACCCGGTAAACGGCGTCGAATCCTTAAAGATGGCGTGCTAAAGGGCGGCAAGTTCCGGTGAGGTTTGGGCAGGACGATGGACGCAAGCGTGAAGACCACGGCAAAAGTATCGGATGCGCGGGCGGAGGCGCTGGTCGCCTCCTATGAGCGCGCCGGCTATGCCCGCGTCTCGCCGGCCATCCTGCAGCCGGCCGAGCCCTTCCTGGATCTGTCGGGCGAGGACATCCGCAACCGGATGTATCTGACGAGCGCCCCGGGCGGCGGCGAATTCTGCCTGCGGCCCGATCTCACCATTCCGGTGTCGCGCGATTATCTGGCCTCGCCGGCCTCGGGCCAGCCCGCCGGGTTCTGCTATCTCGGGCCCGTATTTCGTCATCGCTCCGACCAGCCCGCCGAATTCCTGCAGGCCGGCATTGAATCATTCGGGCGCGCCGACAAGGCCGCCGCCGACGCCGAAATGCTGACTCTCGGTCATGAAGCCACCACCAGCTATGGCCTCGCCTCGCCCGACATCAAGACCGGCGACGTCGCGCTGTTTGCCGCGCTGGTCGCCGGCCTCGATCTGCCGCCGGCCTGGAAGCGGCGGCTGATCAAGGATTTCAACCGCAAGACCAATCTGGCGCAGGACCTGGACCGCCTGGTGCTCGGCGGCAATAACGCGCGGCCGGAATATCAGGGCGTGCTGGCGGCGCTGGCCGGCGCCAATCCGAAAGGCGCGCACGCGCTGGTCACGGATCTGTTGTCGATTGCCGGCATCAACGCCGTCGGCGGCCGTTCGGTCGCCGAGATTGCCGAACGTTTCCTCGAACAGTCGGCGCTCGGCGCCAGCGCCAAGCTGCCGCAGGAAGTGCGCGCGGTGATCGAGCGCTTCCTCGCGATCCAAGGCGATCCCGACGAAGCCGCCGGCGAACTGCGCGCGCTCGCGGCGGAAGCCAATATGACGGCCGTGCTCGACCCGGCGCTCGATCTGTTCGAAAGCCGCAACGGATTTCTCGCAGCCCAAGGCATCGACCTCAAGCGCGTGCGCTTCTCGACCGGCTTCGGCCGCGGCTTCGACTACTACACCGGCTTCGTGTTCGAATTGACCGACCCGTCGCGCACCGGCGATCCGCTGGTCGCGGGCGGCCGCTATGACGGCTTGCTGGCGCGGCTCGGCAGCAGCGAACAGACGCCCGCGGTTGGCTTCGCGGTGTGGATCGAACGCCTCGCGGCTTACGGAGACGCGTCATGAGTGCGCCTCTGGTGCTCGCGGTGCCGGCCAAAGGCCGGCTGCAGGAAAACGCCGAAGCTTTCTTCGCACGTTCGGGGTTGAACTTGGTCAAGCCGCGCGGCGCGCGCGACTATCGCGGCGCCGTTGCCGGGCTCGACGGCGTCGAGGTGGCTTATCTCTCCGCCGGTGAAATCACCACGCAGCTTGCGGCCGGCACCGTGCATCTTGGCGTGACCGGCGAAGACCTAGTGCGCGAGCAGATGCCGGACGCCGACAAGCGTGTGGTGCTGATCGAAGCGCTCGGCTTCGGCTTTGCCACCGTCGTGGTGGCAGTGCCGCAGGCCTGGATCGACGTGCGCACCATGGCCGACTTCGACGACGTCGCGACTTCGTTCCGTCATCACCATGGCCGCAAGATGCGGGTCGCCACCAAATACATCAACCTGACGCGCGGCTTCTTCGCCGCCCAGGGCATCGTCGACTATCGCATCGTCGAAAGCTCCGGCGCGACCGAGGGCGCGCCCGCCGCCGGCAGCGCGGAATTGATCGTCGACATCACCACCACCGGCACCACGCTCGCCGCCAACGGCCTGAAGATCGTCGACGACGGCATCATTCTGCGCTCGCAGGCCAATCTGGTGGCGGCGCGCACGGCCAACTGGGATGCGGACCAGCGCGAGACCGCGCGCGTCATCCTCGACCGCATCGCCGCGCAGGCGCGCGCGCGGGCGTTTCGCGAAGTGCGATCGCGCTTTGCCACATGCGACGCCGCGCTGGTGGAGACCGCGAAACAGAAATTCGGCGTCACCACGCCGTTCGGCGGGCCGACCTCGTCGGGCATGCTGACGCTGCACTGCCCGCCCGACCAGGTTTACGCCCTCACCAGCTTCCTGCGCGAGCGCGGCGCCGAAGCCGTGGCGGTGGCCGATCTGGATTACGTGTTCTCGAAAGACAACCCGCTCTACGCCAAACTCGAAGCCGGGCTTTGATTTTCTGTCATCCCGGGCGAGCGTAAGCGAGGCCCGGGATCCATACTCTCTGCTCTATCGATAGGTCACGGAGTATGGGTCCCCGCCGTCGCGGGGACGACACGCAGCATCAAGGTCAGCACCACGGCTAAAAGCGACACCGCGCCCATGACGGCGAAGGCGGCGTTGTAGGTGCCGGCCGTGTCGAACACCGCGGCACCGAGATAGGCGCCGAGGCCGCCGCAGATCTGATGCACCATCGTGATCAGGCCGGTGATGGCACCGAGATGGCGGGTGCCGAAGCTTTCCCGCACGAACACCACGGTGAGCGGCGCGGTGACCATGAAGGTGGCGCCGAACACCAGCGCGAATACCGCGACCGAGACCGCCGACTGGTCCAGCAGGATCAAGCCAAACACCGCGACGCGGGCGGCGAAAGCCAGCACGGTCGGCCATACCGGACCGGAGCGGTCACTGAAGGCCCCGCCGGCCACCACGCCCAGCAGTCCCGTAAGCCCCATCAGCGCCAGCAGATTGCCCGCGAGGAATGCGTCGACGCCGCGGTCCTGCGCAAAAGCGACGACGTGCGTGCTGACGAAAAAATCGTCGAAGCCGCAGATCGCGTAGATCGCGAGCAGCAGCCAGAATTGCCGCGTGCGCGCGGCCTCGGTCAGGTTAAGACCGGCATCGGGCCGCGCCGCCTTGGCTTGCGCCGCCGTGGTTGTCGGGATCGCAAAGATCAGCAGCGGCACCAAGACCAGATTGGCAAGGCCGAGTAGCAGATAGACCGAGCGCCAGCTCACCGAGAGCATCACCGCCGCCAGCCCAGCGATCATCACCAACTGCCCGACGCTCATACCCGACATCACCACCGCATTGGCGATGCCGGCCCGTTGCGGGAAGGCGCGCGTCACCATGACGCCGACCGGGATCATCGATGCCGCGCCGTTGCCGAGCGCATAGACGACGCCGTAGAGCGCAAGCGCATGCCAGGGTGCCGTCATCAGGCTCATCAAGCCGATGCCCAAGGCGCTGACGACGAGACCGCCGCCCAACACCAACCGCGGGCCGGTGCGGTCGGCCAGAAAGCCAGCAGCAAACATGGCGGCCGCGGACACGACCTGAAACAGTGCGACCGCCAAGCCCAGTTCGCTACGACCCCAGCCGAGTTCGTCGACGATCGGCCGCAGCGTCAGGCCGACGGCGAAGCGCCCGCCGCCGCCGAGAAACAACACCGAAAATCCGACAATGAGGACAAGCGCGGCGCTGGTGACAATCGGTTTTCGAGGCAAGGGAGTCTCGTAGGAGATCGCAGCGCCCGGCTCGAGCGCGCATGCCCTGTATCAACTCCGCTCATTGCCGCGCAAGCGGCAATGAGCCGTCAATCCAGCTTGATATTGGCGGCCTTGATCAGCGGCCACCACTTCTCGATTTCGGCTTTCTGGAAAGCGGCCAGCGCCGCCGGGTTCTGCTGGTCGAGCGGCGGGATTTCCTGGCCGAGGTCGAGTAGCCGCTTCTGCGTCGCCGGATCGGCCAGCGCCGCCCGCACCGCGGTGGTGAGTCTTTCGACAATCGGCTTCGGCGTATCCTTCGGCACCCACAGCCCGTGCCAGACCGAAATGTAGAATCCCGGCAAGCCGGCTTCATCGACGGTCGGAATGTCGGGCGCCACCGACAACCGCGTCTTCGACGTCACCGCGAAAGCCTTGATCTGTTTCTGGCGCACCTGCGGCAGCGAATTCGACGATTGGTCGAGCATGATCTGGATCTGCCCGCCGATCAGGTCCTGCATCGCCGGCCCGGTGCCGCGATAGGGCACGAACAGGAAGCTGGTGTGGCTGAAATTCTGGAAATAGATGCCGCCGATGTGTGAGGCACTCCCCGCGCCCGCCGTGCCTGCGGACACTTTGTCGGGATTGGCCTTGATCCATTCGACCAGCGACTTCAAATCGGTCGCCGGCACCTTGGGATTGGCAACGATCAATTGCGGATTGCTGACCAGCAACGACACCGGGGCGAGATCGGTCAGCAGATCGTAAGGCAGATTGTAGATCGCGCCATTGACCACATGCGTGCTCCAATGGCCGATGCTGAGCGTATAGCCATCGGGCGCGGCGCGCGTGGCACGGCCAACGGCGATGCTGCCGGCGGCGCCGGTAATGTTTTCGATAATGACGGTCTGACCCAGCGACGCCCGCATGCCTTCCGCCATGATGCGCGCCACCACGTCGGTCGGCCCGCCGGCGGCGAAGGGCACGATCATGGTGATCGGGCGCGACGGATAGTCGTCGGCCACGCTGCCGGCGACGCCTGCCAGAAGACCAAGCAACGCAATTGCCGCGACGCGAATTTTCATCATCGCCAAACCCCACCTTGTCATTGCCGGTGACGATAGTGAGGTTGGCCTCGACAGACTGTCAACGCGAATGCGCTGCAAGACAGCTCACGACGATGCGCGGCGATGTCATCCGGTGTGCGGCGCAAAAAATATCTGGGTTACGTGCTGCGTTGCACGCGCAACAACCATCGCGCCGCGACAGCGAAACAAAGAATAGTTTGGTCGCGCGCGCGGCCCTGTGGCGAAACGATCACAACGACGCGAAATCAATCGGCTTGTGACGATCCAGCGTGCGATGCATCGGCGGCAGCGGATATTTCAGGCCGCTGGCGCAGTTAAACAGCACGACCTGGTCGGTCTTTTTGACAAGGCCATCGGCCAGGCTCTGCTTGTAGGCGGCGTAGGTCGCGGCACCTTCCGGGCACAGCAGGAAGCCCTCTTCCTTGGCCATCTCATTGAGCGCCGCGGTGATGGCGTCGTCGTCGACCGCGATGGCGAAACCGCCACTCTCGCGCACGGCGCGCAGGATCAAAAAGTCACCGACCGCCTGCGGCACACGAATGCCGGAGGCGATGGTGTGGGCATTTTCCCAGCGCGGCGCGTGCTCGGTGCCGTCCTCGAAGGCTTTCACCATCGGCGCGCAGCCTGAGGCCTGCACCGCGACCATGCGCGGGCGCTTCGAGCCGATAAAGCCGATTGCTTCCAGCTCGGCGAAAGCCTTCCACATGCCGATCAGGCCGGTGCCGCCGCCGGTCGGATAGAAGATGACATCCGGCACCTGCCAGCCGAGCTGCTCGGCAAGTTCGAGGCCCATCGTCTTCTTGCCTTCGATGCGGTACGGCTCCTTCAAGGTCGAGGTGTCGAACCAGCCGACTTTGGCCTTGCCCTCGCCGACAATTTTTCCACAATCATCAATAAGCCCGTTGACGCGGTAGACCGCGGCGCCTTGCAGCGCGATCTCGCTGACGTTTACTTCCGGCGTGTCTTCCGGACAGAAGATCGTGGTCTTGATGCCGGCATGCGTCGCATAAGCCGCGAGCGCGGCGCCCGCGTTACCATTTGTCGGCATCGCCATGTGCTTGATGCCGAGCGCCTTGGCCATCGACACCGCCATCACCAGGCCGCGCGCCTTGAACGAAGCGGTCGGCAGCCGGCCTTCGTCCTTGACCAGAATCTCGCCGCCGCCGAGCTTGGCCGACAATTTCGGCATGCGCACGATCGGCGTCATGGTTTCGCCGAGGCTGACGATGTTGGCGGCATCGCGCACCGGCAGTAGTTCGCGGTAGCGCCACAGATCCGGCGGCCGCTGCGCCAGCTTTTCCTTGGTCAGCGCTTTTTTCACGCCGGCCAAATCGTAACGCACCAGCAGCGGCTTGCCCGCGCGGGAGAGGTTGTGAACTTGGCCCGCCTCGTGGCGCTCGCCGGTCATCGCGCATTCGAGATGCGTGACGAAATTCGGCAGCGTGGCTGTGAGATTGTCGTCGTGCCGCATGACGCAAAAATCCTTATTCGAAGACCGCGATTATTGACCATCCGCGCGCGGCGGTCGCGCGCGAAATACCACGAAATGAGACAGCGAGAAATTGACCACGAAACTCACCAGGATCGAGATCAGCTTGGCGCCGATGACCGGCAGCACGAAGGACAGCGCGAACAAAGTCGCCGTGCTGGCCACCATGCCGGCGACGCCGGAGGCGATGAAGGTTCCATAGTCGCGCCAGCGCAGCATATGGCCCGACTCCGGGCCGAAGGTGGTGAAGGAATTCATCGCATAGGAAAACGACACTGCCACCAGCCAGGCCAGCACGTTGGACGGAATCAGCGGCCACTGGAGATAGGTCGCGGCGGTCCAGAAGATGCTGAAATCGATGGCGGTATTGATGACGCCGACAAAGGCGAAGCTGATCGCCTTGAGCACAAGGGCGCGCTCGTGCCAGGCCACGGAGAGACGGTCGAGGATATTCTGCAGGGGCGCCGGAATCATTGTCCGTACATAGCATCTTGTTGGCGCCGGATCGCACCTGAAAAAACCGCACTTTAGACAGGCGCGACAGGGCCGCGCCGGTACGGTATAGATCGGCACGAAGCGAAATTACGACAGGTTGGCGAGAATGGCGACGAAACCGGCCAAATCCCGCGCGGCGGCGGGACGGCCCAAATCTGCAGGTGAGCCCGAGTCCGGAGCGCTGCCCGGCCTGTCGGTCGTGATCCCGATGTTCAACGAGGCCAAAGGCCTCGCCCGCCTGCACGAGCGCATCGCCGAGGTCGCACGTTTTCTCAAGGTCAAGCGCGGGCTGGCGATGGAGGTCGTCTATGTCGATGACGGCAGCCGCGACGACTCCAGCCGCATCGCCCAGAGCCTGCCGGCCATCGCCCTCGACGTCCAGGTCGTGACGCTGTCGCGCAATTTCGGCAAGGAGGCGGCGCTCCTCGCCGGCCTCGAGCACGCCCGGCTCGGCGCCGTGCTGTTCATGGACGCCGACGGCCAGCATTCGCCGGAACTGATCGAGACCCTGATATCGCGCTGGCTCGATGACGGCTACGATGTGGTCTACACCGCCAAGGCGCATCGCGAGAACGAGCCCTTGCTGCGCCGCATTGGCGTCAAGACATTCTACGCCCTGCTGAACTGGCGCTCGCGCCACAAAATCCCGGAGGATGCCGGCGACTTCCGCCTGCTGTCGCCGCGCGCCGCGGCGGCGTTGCGCGCCATGCCGGAGCGCAACCGCTTCTTCAAGGGGCTGGCGAGCTGGATCGGCTTCAAGCAGGTGCGGGTCGACTACGAACCGGCCGAGCGCGAACATGGCGTGACGACCTGGAATATCTGGACGCTGATCGGCCTGTCGATCGAGGGACTGACGTCGTTCTCGGTGGCGCCGTTGCGGGTCGCCAGCCTGCTCGGCCTGCTGCTCGCGGCAACCGCGCTACTGTTCGGCTGCTGGATCTTGCTGGAGACGATGCTGTTCGGCAAGGACGTGCCCGGCTATCCCTCGCTGGTGGTCAGCGTCATGGTGATCGGCGGCGTGCAACTGCTGATGATCGGCGTGCTCGGCGAATATATCGGCAAGCTTCTGTCCGAGATCAAAGGACGCCCGGTTTACTTTGTCGCCGAACACACGCTGAAGAACGCCGACGACAAAAACGAACCAAAAGACCACACCAAGCCGCGGCCGGTTGCCTCGCGCGCGGCGGAGTAACGTCTTGCACCAGCCTCGCCCTGTATCGCGCCACATCTGGCTGTGCGCGGACGACTACGGCATCTCGCCCGCCGTCAATGCCGGCATTCGCGAACTGATCGCGGGCGGACGGCTCAACGCCACGTCGGTGATGGTGGCGGCGCCTTTTCTCGGCGCCGACGAAGCGCAGGCACTCGCGCGTCTCAATACGAACGAGAAACGCGCCGCCATCGGCCTGCATGTGACGCTGACCGCGCCGTTCAAACCGATGAGCGCCGGCTTTATGCCGACGTGCGACGGCGCCTTTCTGCCGCTGGCGGAGACGATGCGCACGGCCATCGCTCACCGGCTGCAGCCACACATGCTGACGGTCGAAATCGCGAGGCAGTTGGAGGCGTTCGAAAAGATTTTCGGCCGGCTGCCCGACTTCGTCGACGGCCACCAGCACGTGCATTTGTTTCCGCAGGTGCGCGACGCGTTTCTCAAAACCGTCGCCGAGATCGCGCCCAATGCCTGGGTGCGGCAATGCGGCCGGGCCAATTCATTGCGCCGCCTGCACGACCGCAAGGCGCTGGTGCTGGATATTCTGAGCATGGCATTTCGTCGCAGGGCCGAACGGCAGGGCCTGGCCACCAATCCGGCCTTTGCCGGCGCCTATAATTTCTCGCCGAAGGCCAAATTTGCCAAGATTTTCCCGCGTTTTCTCACTGGATTGCCCGATGGCGGCCTGATCATGTGTCATCCGGGCTTCGTCGATGCCGAGCTAAAAAGCCTCGATTCGCTGACGACGCTGCGCGAGCATGAATTCGCCTATTTCAATTCCGATGCTTTTCCCAAGACGCTCGCGGAACACGGCGTCGCGCTGGCGGCCGCTGGCAATAACGGCGGCGCTGCCTAGATACAAGTTTGAGATTTCGTCTGGGAGGACACAATGACCCCGCAGGAACGCCAACTGGTCAATGAGTTGTTCGACAAGCTTGCGCGGCTGGAAGGCACGCCGCGCGACCCCGATGCCGAGCGTGCGATCGTCGACGGCCTCGCCCGCGCGCCGAACGCGGTCTACGCTCTGGTGCAGACCGCGCTGGTGCAGGACGAGGCGCTCAAGCGCGCCGACGCCCGCATCCGCGAATTGAGCGGCGAGGACGAGACGCCGCGCCAAGGCGGCGGCTTTCTCGACAACATGCGCAATGCGCTGAGCGGCGGTGCGGCGCACGGTTCGGTGCCGAGCGTGCGCCCTGCCGCAAGCAGCGGTCCCGATCCGCGCTGGAACACCGGCGGCGCCTGGTCAGGCAGCGCACCGCAGCCGGCTGCGCCGGCACCGGCGCAATCTTTTGGCGGTGGCGGTTCCTTCCTTGGCACCGCGGCGGCGTCGGCCGCGGGTGTGATCGGCGGCGCGCTGCTGCTCAACTCGATCAGTTCGATGTTCGGCCATCACGGTGGCGGCTTTGGCGGCGGCAGCGCCTTTGGCGGCGATGCGGCGGCTTCGCCCTGGAGCACGAGCGCATCCAACAGCGATCTGGCGCGCGATGCCGGTTTGAACGATGTCGGCAACGCCAGTGGCGGCGGCAACGATCGCAGCGCCGGCCTGTTCGGCTCCGGCGATGCCGATGCGAATGTCGATGTGGCGGATTCGGGCGGCGATTTCGGCGGCGATGGCGGCGGCGACAGCGCGTAAATCAGCAACCTGTCCCGGGCGCAGCGCAGCGTGAAACGGTGCACTGCAGACCCGGGACCTTTAAAAATTCCGAATTTTGAACGGCCCCGGATCAGCGTCGCAACACTTCGCCATAGCGCGTCGAAGACGCGCGTAAACGCGCTTATGGCTACGCGCTGCGCCGCGTCCGGGGCAGGAGCCTACATCACGATGACTTTGCTACCGACTTTGACGCGACTGTAGAGGTCGATGATATCGACGTTGCGCATGCGGATGCAGCCGGACGACACGTTCTGCCCGATGGTCCAGGGTTCGTTCGAGCCGTGGATGCGATAGAGCGTCGAGCCTAGATACATCGCGCGCGCGCCGAGCGGATTGTTCGGACCGCCCGCCATGAAGTGCGGCAAGTTCGGCTGGCGCTGCAGCATCTCCGGCGGCGGCACCCAATCCGGCCATTCCTTCTTCGCCGAAACCGTATGCATGCCCGACCAGGTGAAGCCCGGCCGGCCGACGCCGATGCCGTAACGGATGGCTTTGCCGTCGGGCTGGACCAAGAACAAGAAGTGCCGCGGCGTATCGATGACAATGGCGCCGGGCTCTTCCTTGCCGGCGTAGTCGACGAGCTGCTGTTCGAACTGCGGATCGACCGGATAGCCCTGCGGCTCCAGCATCGGATCCGCGGTGGGATTGGCGTTGGCGTAAAGCGGCCGGGCGCCGGTTTGATAGTTTTGCGACGGCGCGATGTATTGCGGCGGCGGCATCGGCTGCCGCGGCGCGGAATCGCCGAACAGGAATTCGATGAAGCCGCCGCCGAAATTGCCGCGAACGTCCTGGGCCGGCACCATGACGACCATCGGCGGCGTCGACGGCAGCATCTGCGCCCACGCCGGCGTTGAAGCCGCGCCGCCGGCGAGCAAGCCCGCGATAAGAACTGGAAAGATCGAAACCCGCATGGCCGCGATTACACGGCCAAACCGACACCGATTGGTAAAGCTCGCGCGCGCCGGGCGGCATTCCGGTGCGGCGGCGCGCGCTTCGTCGCGACACGGTTTATTTTGCGTAAAGCGGCGCGGCATGGTTAACGGGGTATTTCGTGATGTCGCAACCCAGCGTTAATCGCCGTTGAGGTAGATAAGAGACTGGGGCAGCGAGGGGACGTTCCGTGCAGCGAAAAGTTTTCCGCGTCGAGCAGATGTTTTCAGTCGGCCGCGCCGCCGAGTCCGCGCCGCCAGCCCATGTCGATGAGCTCAAAGCCCTGCACCGGCTCAGCGAGCTGCGCGACGACGCCACCGCCGAGACGGTGCATGGCCTCACCCACGAATTGACGCTGATCCGCGAAACCATCGCCCACAACAAGCGCGAACTGGCCATGATGATCGGCGACGGCACCGAGCGCCGCATGGCGCGCGCCGCCGACGAGCTGCGCGCCTCAGTCGATGGCATGGATTACGCCACGCAGAACATTCTGAAATCGGTCGAGGTCATCGACGACAGCGCCAAGGCACTCGCCGCTGCGCAGAAAAACGATTACGAAATCGGGCTGACCCAGGAGATCCAGGATCAGGTCGTGGCGATCTACGAATCCTGCAACTTCCAGGACCTCGCCGGCCAGCGCATCAGTACCGTGATCGGCATGATGACCATGATCGAGGATCAGGTTTCCGCCATGCTCGACCGCTGCAACGGCACAGCCGTCCGCGAGCGGCCGCCGGTCGCGCCGCGGCCGGGCGCCGCGCTGCTCAATGGCCCAAAGCTCGACGGCGATCCCGGCCATGCCAGCCAAAGCGACATCGACGCGATGTTCGACTGATCAAGCGTTTGGCTGATCGCGTGCTGGCGTTCTGCGGATCACGACAAAGCAGGTCAGCGCCACGGCGGCGAAACTTGCCGCCAGCGCCAGCGCCACCGGGTCCGATGTGCGGTCGATGACGAAGGCCATCACCAGCGGCGCCGCCGCCTGCATCAGCAGGAACGGACCGGCCAGACGCCCCATCAGCCGCCCGTAACCGGAGGCGCCGAATAGCATCAGCGGCACCGCGCCGCGCGTGATAGTCACCAGCCCGTTGGCGCCGCCGAACAGCAGCGCGAAGGCTGCCGCCACCGGTGCTGAAACGCCGAGGATCGCCAGCATCACGAAGGCGCACAGCAGAACGCCGAGCGCAAAGCGCACCACCCACAACGGATGCAGATTGCGGCCGAACGAGAACTCGATCAGCCGCGCGCCGACCTGCGCCGGGCCGAACAGCGCGCCGATCCACACCACCGTGCCGGCATCGATGCCGGAGCGCTGAAAGATCGCCAACAGATGCGCCGACAGACCCGAGGGCACGAAAGCATAGGCCGCGAAGGCCGAAGCAACCAGAATGAACGGCAGGCCGTGCGGCGGCAGCATTTTGTCCGGCACCTTGGCGTCGCTTGGCGAAAGCGGCGCGGCCTCGAACCGCCGGCGCGGCAAGAGAAAAGCATGCAGCGGCGCCGAGACACAGGCGAGCAGCGCGGCATAGATCAAATAAGTGCCGCGCCAGCCGACTTGCTCCAACAGGAAATGCGTCGCCGGCCAGCTCACGGTCGAAGCAAAGCCGCCGGCCAGCGTCAGCGCCGTGATCGGCCGCCGCGCGCCGGCGCCGAAGATTCGGCCGAGCGAGGCGAAGGCGGAGTCATAGAGGTTCGCCGACATGGCGACGCCAAGCACCATCCACACCGCGTAATAGGCGGTGCGGCTGTCGGCATAAGCCATCAGCGCCAGCCCGAGCGCGCCGACGAGCGAGCCGGCCGTCATCGTCACCTGCCCGCCAAAACGGTCGATCGAGCGGCCGACATAAGGCGCAATCAATCCGGCGACCAACAGCGCGATCGAGAAGCCGCCCATCGCAAACGACATCGACCAGCCGTGCTCATTGGCAATGAGCGGAACAATCAAGACCGGCGTGTAGAAGATCGTGCCCCAGGACAGAATCTGCGTGACGCCGAGAACCGGCACGGCGCGCCAAGGTCCTCGAAGAATTGGACCGAACAGAAAATCGCGGGGAGGAATCACAAGTAGCACTCACCGTCATGCGCGGGCTTGACCCGCGCATCCATGATGAGCGGCCACCAACGCCGAGCTTACGTTAAGCCCATCGTCGCGGAGGCAGATCATGGATTGCATTAGAACTCGGGTATACCCGAGTTCTAAATTTATTGATTGCCGCAAGTCGGGTATACCCGACTTGCGGTGTCAAGCCCGGCAATGACGAAGGAAAAAGCGGCGCGAGGTGAAGGCGATCACCGCGCCGGCGGCGGGGCGTTCTGGACCGGCGGCTGCACCGGCTTTGGCGCAGTCTTGGGGGCCGCTTTCGGGCGAGGCTTGGCCGCGGCTTTCGGCTTCGGACGCTTTTCGCCCTCGGGGCCGCAGCGGACATAGACCATGGTGCCGTAGCGGCCCTGCACTTCGCTGTCGATCCAGCGCAGCGCCAGCACACGGCCGTCGAAGCTGACCACCTCGCGGTCCTGCTGACCGCCCGGCGGGTCCTCGGCGGGGCCGATATAGGTCTTGTTGCCGGGCGCGCCCTTGAGGCGCAGCTCGGTCGGGGTTGCCTGGTCGGCGAGATGCATCATGACGCCACCGGTCGGGCCGAGGGTGATGACGTAGGGCTGTTTGCATTGATTGGCGGCGGCGGCCTCGGTGCGCGCCCGGTCCTCGTCCTTATGATAGGCGGCAAGGCCCCAGCGCCCGACAATGTCCTGCGGCGGGAATGACGGCGGCAGTGTCGGCGTCACCTCGGGCGGGGGCGGCGGCGCTTCAGAGGTCGAAAACGGATTGCTGATGCCGGAGCAGCCGGCAAGGCCCAAAGCGAGCAGCGCCAAGACCAAAGAGGTCGGCAGGCTGGGGCGGGTCGGAAGGCTCATTCGGGCTCCTAGGCGCGTTTCCAAGTTAATTTTGAGGGGTCGTGGCAGACCGTGCAAGCGCTGGTCTCGGCCCCTGTCCAAGTCGTGCAGCCAACATAGCAAACGCGGGTTAACGCTCCCGGCACCCACCGGTTCAACTGCAGGCCGCCTGCTTGACACCCAATCGTGGACGCCATATGTCCGTCCGGCATTTGGCACTCTCGCGACCTGAGTGCTAAACGCTTGCAAAACCAAGAGTTTCAGTTCCCGCCGACGAGGAAAAAGCAATGGCCAAGACCAAGTTCCGTCCCCTGCACGACCGCCTGGTCGTCCGCCGCATCACCGCCCTGGAGAAGACCAAGGGTGGCATCATCATTCCCGACAGCGCCCAGGAAAAGCCGTCGGAAGGCGAAGTGATCGCCGTCGGCCCCGGCGGCCGCGACGAAGCCGGCAAGCTGATCCCGATCGACATCAAGGTCGGCGACCGCGTGCTGTTCGGCAAATGGTCGGGCACCGAGGTCAAGCTCGATGGTGAGGATCTCATCATCATGAAGGAATCCGACGTCATGGGCGTTATCGCCTAAGGCTGGGCGTGATCGCCTGATCCGCACCAGCAAAAATCAACCGGAGTAGTTTCACATGGCTGCCAAGGACGTAAAATTTTCCGTCGACGCGCGCGACCGCATGTTGCGCGGCGTCGATATCCTCGCCAACGCGGTGAAGGTCACGCTCGGCCCCAAGGGCCGCAACGTGGTGCTCGACAAGAGCTTCGGCCCGCCGCGCATCACCAAGGACGGCGTCACCGTCGCCAAGGAGATCGAGCTCGAGGACAAGTTCGAGAACATGGGCGCACAGATGGTGCGCGAGGTCGCTTCCAAGACCAACGATCTGGCCGGTGACGGCACCACCACCGCGACCGTGCTGGCCCAGGCGATCGTGCGCGAAGGCGCCAAGTCGGTCGCCGCCGGCATGAACCCGATGGACCTCAAGCGCGGCATCGACATCGCCGTCGCCGCCGTCGTCAAGGATCTCGAGAAGCGCGCCAAGCCGGTCGGCTCGTCGGCTGAAGTGGCCCAGGTCGGCACCATCTCCGCCAACGGCGATGCCCAGATCGGCAGCATGATCGCCAAGGCGATGCAGAAGGTCGGCAACGAAGGCGTCATCACCGTCGAAGAAGCCAAGTCGATGGAGACCGAGGTCGAGATCGTCGAAGGCATGCAGTTCGATCGCGGCTACATCTCGCCCTACTTCGTCACCAACGCCGAGAAAATGGTGGCCGAGCTCGAGGACGCCTACATCCTGCTGCACGAAAAGAAGCTGTCGGGCCTGCAGTCGATGCTGCCGCTGCTCGAAGCCGTGGTGCAGACCGGCAAGCCGCTGGTCATCATCGCCGAGGACGTCGAAGGCGAAGCCATCGCGACGCTCGTCGTCAACAAGCTGCGCGGCGGCCTCAAGGTCGCGGCTGTCAAGGCGCCGGGCTTCGGCGATCGCCGCAAGGCCATGATGGAAGACATTGCCATCCTGACCGGTGGCCAGCTGATCTCGGAAGATCTCGGCATCAAGCTTGAGAACGTGACCGTGCAGATGCTCGGCCGCGCCAAGAAGGTGATCATCGAGAAGGAAAAGACCACGGTCGTCAACGGCGTCGGCAAGAAGGCCGACATCGAAGCGCGCGTCAATCAGATCAAGGCGCAGATCGAAGAGACCACCTCCGACTACGACAAGGAAAAGCTGCAGGAACGTCTGGCCAAGCTCGCCGGCGGCGTTGCGGTGATCAAGGTCGGCGGCGCTTCCGAAATGGAAGTGAAGGAAAAGAAGGATCGCGTCGATGACGCGCTCAACGCCACCCGCGCCGCAGTTCAGGAAGGCGTCGTTCCGGGTGGCGGTGTCGCGCTGCTGCGCGCCAAGAAGGCGGTCGGCAAACTCACCAACGCGAACGCCGACGTCCAGGCCGGCATCAACATCGTGCTCAAGGCGCTGGAAGCCCCGATCCGCCAGATCGCCGAGAACGCCGGCGTTGAAGGCTCGATCGTGGTCGGCAAGATCCTCGATGAAAAGTCGGAGACCTACGGCTTCGACGCGCAGAACGAGGAATATGTCGACATGATCGCCAAGGGCATCATCGATCCGGCCAAGGTGGTGCGCACCGCACTGCAGGACGCCGCCTCGGTCGCCGGCCTCTTGGTAACCACCGAAGCCATGGTCGCCGAACTGCCGAAGGACGCAGCTCCGGCAATGCCGGGCGGCGGCGGCGGAATGGGCGGCATGGGCGGCGGGATGGGCTTCTAAAAGCCCTCTACGCCTCTCGAAAGATTGAAGACGAAAAGGCCGCCGCAAGGCGGCCTTTTTGCGTGTTGGCAGGCGTGCCGCCCTGAGGCGGGATTTCGCGATCAGTTGCTCGGCGCGCTGAACTTCAGGCGCTCAGCGCCATTCAGGACAAGCGTGCCACCCTCACGCTGCCAGGCGGTGACCTGGGCGAACTTTTCCAGCAACGTGGCGTCCGCCGCCATACGCGGCGGCGTGCACTGGCCGTTGCCCTGCATCTGCGGCAGCTCGTCCGGCAAAGCCGCGGTCTCGATTTTGATAGCGCCGTCGGAAAACTCGACGCGGGCGGGCACGCTCTTGCACCACAGATCGATCACCGCATTGCCGCTGCGCTCGACCGTAATACTCGGCATGCGTTTGCCGGGCCGCATCGGCGCGATATTGAGCAGCAGTTCCTGATCGAACGGGAACCCGTCGGCGGGCTGCGCCATGCCCTCGCCTTGCGCCATCAGGACGGCCAGCAAAGCGCCGCAGACAAAGAAACGCCGGCCTGAACCCAGGCAATTGAAACCCATCATGTTCTCCGGAAGTCCGTCGGTGCCCTCGGAGCTTGAAATGCAGGCTGGCAGCGGCGCCGTCAAGCCGTCCGGGAATAGTCCACAGCCGCTGTCATACCGATGTTACTCGGCGGCCTGCGCAACCACGTGTGGCGCGAGCAGATGGGCGATCGAATTGGCGTAATAATCCAGCAGCGGAATTTCATCGGCGTTGACGAGATACAGCCCGTCAACTTCCTCGACCAAGTGACGCAGCCGCAGCATCCGCAGCCCGACCTCGATGGCGTAGTCCTGATCGCCGCGCGGAATGTGCACATGCGCGCCGCTGGCGGCGAGCCGCTGCGCCAACGCCAGCACGCGCGCCTTCAACTCCAGCATCGACAGCGGCGCACCCGCCTCGCGCAACGCCGTCGCCACCAGCTACACCGGCAGCGCCGGCACCACGGCGCCGACGCGTTGCATCAGCACGCCGGCCAGCCGCTCGACTTCGGCAAAGCGCGTTGCCTGGTCGAGCACCCGAAAATCGATGCCGCGCTCCTTGACGTATTGCCGCAGCGACAACGGCGCGCCGAAACTGACGCAGGCATAGCCGAAGCGATACCAGCGGCCGCGCAGCCGCAGCGCGATATGGGCGAAGAAGGCCTTGAGAAAGGCGATAAAATTGAAACGGTGCCGCGCCTGCCCGCCCTGCTTCTTCGCCAGCGAGCCGAGCTGCAGACGGTCTTCCAGCGCGCGGTCGTAATTGATGCCGACCGGCACGAAGACGGCGTCGCGCGCGGCCATAGCGTCGAAGCCCGCCACCATATAGCCGATCAGGCCGAATTTCGGCGGCTGTAACTTGCCGTCACGGGTCAGGCCGCCTTCCGGAAACACCGCCTGCGCCAGCCCGCCGGCCACCGCCATGTGCACATAGCGCGCCAACACGCGGCGATAGAGCGGGTAGCCCGAGTCGCGGCGCACGAAATAAGCACCCATCGAGCGGATCAAGCTTTGCAGCAACCAGACCCGCGCCCACTCGCCAACCGCATAGCTCAAGGCCGAACTGGCCGACACCATGTAGGTGACCAGCACGTAATCCATGTTGGAGCGGTGATTGATGACAAAAATCACCGAACTATCGGGATCGACGGTCTTGAGCGCCTCCTCGTCCATGTAACCGAGCCGCACGCGGTACAGCGCCGTCGAGATGAAGCGCGCGATCCGCGCGCCAATGCCGAAATAGGCGTAGGCCGAAAACGACGGCACGATCTCGTGGGCATATTCGCGCGCCAGCGCCTGCGCCGCGGCACGCGTAATATTGTTGGCGGCGGCATAGGCCTCGATCTCACCGAGCACCTCGGGATCGAACACCAGCTGATCGATCAGCGATTGCCGCTTCGCCAGCTTGAAGGGCTGGATGCGCAATTTGAGCCGGGTGTTGAGTTCGTCGATCGCCTTGTTCAGCCGCCGCCGCATAACCCAGCGCGCGCTCGGCAACAACAAATGATCGAGCGCGGCCATCACCGACAGCATGCCGACAATCACGACCAGCCAGAGCGGCAACGTTACCGTGGATGACACAAGCGCCCCCGAACTCTTTTAATTGGCGCATGATCTTATCCGAAAACCGGTGCCCACTTTTCGGGATCATGCGCACGAGCCTATCAACCGGGTGGCGGATTGTCGCGGACCGTTCATGTTGCACTGCAAGCGCGATGGAATACAGCCGCTGCCAGTGTGTTATCATCGATAGTCATTCCGGGAGGACGTCTATGACCCAAAAAGTCGATCAAAAGATCATCGATCTCTACGACACCTTCACCCACGGCGGCATGAACCGCCGCCAATTCCTCGATCGCCTCAGCGAGATCGCCGGCTCCAGCGCCGCCGCGGTGGCGCTGCTGCCGCTGCTGCAGAACGATTACGCGCGCGCGGCCATCGTGCCGGCGGACGACGCCCGGCTCGCGATCGACACCGTTTCGTACGACGCGCAGGGCACCAAAGTGAGCGGCTATCTGGCGCGGCTCAAGGCCAAGGGAAAACGTCCGGCGGTCATCGTCATCCACGAAAACCGCGGGCTCAACCCGCATATTCAGGATGTGGCGCGGCGCATCGCGCTCGAAGGTTTTCTCGCAATTACGCCCGATCTGCTTTCCGTTGCCGGCGGCACGCCCGCCGACGAAGACCAAGCCCGCGATCTCCATGCCAAGACCGACAAGGACGCGATGCTCAACGCGGCGCTGGCGGCGATTCCCTTCATCAAGAACCATGCGGAGTCGACCGGAAAGGTCGGTGCCGTTGGATTCTGTTACGGCGGCGGCGTGGTCAATTCCTTGGCCACGACAAGCGCGGATTTGGCCGCCGGCGTCGCCTATTACGGCGCGCAGCCGCCGGCCGACAAGGTGGCGTCGATCAAGGCGCCGCTGCTGCTGCAATATGGCGGGCTCGACCAGCGCATCAATGCCGGCATCCCGGCTTACGAGGCGGCGCTGAAGGCCGCGGGCAAACGCTTTGACATCTACGTCTACCCGAACGTCAATCACGCCTTCAACAACGACACCGGCGACCGCTACGACAAGGCCGCGGCCGACCTGGCCTGGAGCCGCACCATCGCGTTCTTCAAGGAGAATCTCGGCGCGCCGCCGCGCGCCTGAGCGCTAGTTGCGGACGGCCTCGACCAGCCAGGCGGCGTGGCGCAGCAGCCGCGCGTCGTCGTTGCCGGCGCCGACAAGCTGCACGCCAATCGGCATGCCGTCGTACTCAAGCAACGGCAGCGACAGCGACGGCAGGCCGGTCAGCGACCACAGGCTGTTGAACACCGGATTGCCGGTGCTTTCGAGCCCCTTCGGCGCGATACCCGGGGCCGCCGGCGTGATGAGCGCGGAAAACTGCATCTGGAACAGCTCGTCGAGCGATGTGCGCAGCGTGCGCGCCAGCGATTGCGCCGCGAGATAATCGGCGGCGGTGGATTGGCGGCCCTGCTCCATCAATTTGCGGAACACGTCGCTGACGGCGCTGGCGCCTCGGTCGGCATAGACGCCGAGGTTATGCGCCATGTCGGCGGCCATGATGATGCGCAGCGCGTGCCACGCGTCGGCGAAGGAGTCCGGCAGATCGAAGGTGACGCAATCGTCGCCGAGCGACGCCGCCAGCGCCTCGAAGGCGTCGCGGGTATAGGCCTCCGCCTTATCCCAGACCGGCGTGCGCACGAAGGCAAAGCGCGGTGGCAGCGGAAACTGCTCCGAACCGATCCGGCGGAAATCGCGCGCGCCCAGCGGACGGCTGTCGGAATCCTCCGGATCGTAACCGGCGATGACGTCGAGGATCAGCGCCAGATCCTCGATCGAGCGGGCGTAGGGCCCGACGTGGTCGAGATTATGCGACAGCGGCAGCACGCCGGTGCGCGGCACCAGGCCATGCGTCGGCTTCGCCGCGAACACGCCGCAGAACGACGCCGGCCGGATGATCGAGCCGTTGGTCTGGGTGCCGATCGCCAGCGGCACCATGCCGGCCGCGACCGCCGCCGCCGAGCCGGACGACGAGCCGCCCGGCGTGTGCTCGCGGTTATGCGGATTGCGGGTCTTGCCGGGGTGGAAATAGGCGAACTCGGTGGTCACCGTCTTGCCGATGATCACGGCGCCGGCGGCGCGCAGGCGCGTCACCACCGTGGCGTCGGCGCTTGGACGGCGGCCCGTGAGAAAAGCCGAGCCGCATTCGGTCGGATAATCCGCGGTGTCGATGATGTCCTTGATCGCGACCGGCACGCCATGCAGCGGGCCGATCGGCTTGCCGCTCTGGCGCCATTCGTCGCAGGCGCGCGCCTGACGCAGCGCATGCTCAGGATCAAGATGGGCGAAGGCCCCGATGCCGTCCTCGACCGCGGCGATCCGCTCCAGGCAGGCGCGCGTGTAATCCTCGGCCGAGATCGCGCCCTGCGCGATGCCGGACGCCGCTTCGGTCGCGGTCAGAACGGTTAGACTGGATTGCAATTCGACACCGGCCGCCGACGCGAAAAGTCGTTAAACTTTGGCGTCACGCGGCTCCCATTCCTCGGCACTGGCGCCGGCAAGCGCGCGGACCCGCTGCTCATCCTTGGCGAATTCCGCCGCCGGGCCGGAGAATACCACGCGCCCGTCATCCAGCACATAGGCGCGGTCGGCGATTTCCACCGCGGCGCGGACGTTCTGCTCGACCAGGAGGACGGAAATTCCTTCCTTGCGCGCGGCGACGACGACCTTGAACACTTCCTGCACGATCAGCGGCGCCAAACCCTGCGACGGCTCGTCGAGCAACAGCAGTTTCGGATTGAGCAGCAGCGCACGCGCGATCGACAGCATCTCCTGTTCGCCGCCCGAAAGCTGCCGGCCCTTGTTCGATTTGCGCTGGGCCAGACGCGGAAACAATTCGTAGATACGCGCAATCGTCCACGGCCCCGGCCGCTCAAGCGGCACCTTGAGATTTTCTTCAACCGAGAGGTTGGCAAAAATGCGCCGGCCTTCCGGCACATAGCCCACACCCAATGCAGCGATGCGATAAGACTGCCAGTCTGTGGTGGCGCGGCCAAAAATCCGCACCGCGCCCTCGCGCGCATGGGTCAAGCCCATCAAGCTTCGCAACGTGGTGGTCTTGCCGGCACCGTTGCGGCCGAGCAGCGTGACGATCTCGCCTTCGCGGACTTCCAGGCCGACGCCTTGAAGGATGTGGCTCTTGCCATAATAAGTGTGGAGGCCTTCGGCCTCAATCGCGAGCCCGCTCATGCCGCCGCCTTTCCCAGATAGGCGGCCTGCACCGCCTCGTTAGCGGCGATTTCCTTCGGCGTACCTTCGGCCAACATCTTGCCTTCCGCTAGCACCATGATGCGGTCGGCGAGATGGAACACCACGCGCATATCGTGCTCGATCAGCACGATGGTCAAATTCTGGTCCTTGTGCAGCCTGCGGATGAGCTGGGTAATGTCGTAGGTCTCCTGATCGCCCATGCCCGCGGTCGGCTCGTCAAGCAGCAGCAGCCGCGGCTTGAGGGCGAGCGCCATCATGATCTCGGTGGCGCGCTGGTCGCCATGCGAGAGCTCGCCGACCAGCCGGTCGGCCTTTTCCGTCAGACCACTCATCTGCAGCAAATGGGCGACGCTCGCGCGAATCTCGCCGTCGGTGTCCTTCGACAGCCACGGGCTCAGCCGGTAGCCGGCGGCGACCTCGACCGGAATACGCAAATTCTCGCGCACCGTCAGTTCGGGAAAAATCTCGGTGATCTGAAACGTGCGCGCCATGCCGATCGTGACGCGTTCATGCGCCGGGAGCGCCGTCACGTCCTTTTCATCGAACACGACGCTGCCGCCGGTCGGCCGAAGAAAGCCGCTGATCATGTTGAAGAACGTCGTCTTGCCGGCGCCGTTCGGTCCGATGATGGCGCGCAGCTCGCCCGGCTTCACGGCGAGCGATACGTCGCTCACGGCAACAAGCTTGCCGAAGGTCTTGCTGATGTTCCGCACTTCCAGGAGATTCATGCTTCGCTCTTCTGCCGGATGACGCCGAGCAGGCCGCGCGGAAAGAACAGCACCACGGCCACAAACAGAATTCCGACAAACGACATCCAGTTGACGGTGACGCTGGAAAGATAATCCTGCAGAACGACGAATACCGCGGCGCCCAGGAGCGGCCCCCAGAAACTGCGCATCCCGCCCATCACGGCCATCATCACGAAGTCGCCGGACTGGGTGAAATGCAGCCCTTTCGGATCGGCAAAATTATTGAGCAGCGCATAGAGCGCTCCGGCAAAGCCCATGAAAAAGCACGACAGCGTGAACGCGATCCAGATATGCCGCTCGACCGGAATGCCGAGGAAGCGGGCCCGGCGTTCGTTTTCACGAATGGCGAGCATGGTGCGGCCGAAGGGCGAACGCAGAATGAAACCCATAACCGCTGCCATGATGGCAAAGCAGAACAACACAAAATAATAGAAATTATCGGTGTTCGACAGAATATCGATCGAGAACAATCCGAAATCGAGCGGCTGACGCGAGAAGCCGCGCAGCCCATCGTCGCCCCCGGTCAACGAGCTCCATTGAAATGCGATGTAATAGAACACCTGCCCGAAAGCGATAGTGACCATGGCGAAATAAACGCCGCGCCGGCGCACGATCAGCGTTCCCAGCAGCGCGCCGGCGAGACCGCCCAACAGCATGCCCAGCAACAGCGCAAGGGACGAGCTCGGCGCCAGAAACTTCAGCGACAGGCCCGCACCATAGGCGCCGAGGCCGAAATAGGCGGCATGGCCGAAGGACAAGACCCCGGTGAAACCCAAAAGAAAATTCACCGACATCGCCGCAAGGCCGAGCACGAGAACGCGCGTTCCCAGCGCGGTGTAGCCGCCCAGCGGTGGCATCCAATAGGGCACCAACAGCAACAGCACCCAAATGCCGGCGAGCACGATCAGTTTGCGCGCATTGAACCGATCGTTCATGTCATCATGCCTTCTTCGCCCAGCAATCCACGCGGCCGGATCAACAGCACCACCGCCATCAGCACATACATCACGGCTTCGCTGGCGGCCGGCAGAAACACCGCCGTGACGCCGGATGCCACGCCGATCAGCAAGCCGCCCAGCAGCGTGCCGGTGAGGCTGCCGATGCCGCCGACGATGATGGCGATGAAGCTCGGCATCAGCAGCCCCGCGCCCATGGTTGGCTCAAGACCGAGCTGACCGGCCGCGAGCACGCCGCTCAGCCCGGCGAGATAGATGCCGGCCGCGAAATTGAGCGAGCGCAGCAGACCGACGTTGACGCCGAGCGCCGATACGGTTTCAAGGTCGAGCGTGCCGGCGCGAATGCGGATGCCGAGGCGCGTGTAGCGCAACAGCACGAACAGCAGCGTCACCGTCACCGCCACCGTCGCAACCATGAACAGGCGGTAGCCGGTGATGAAGAAGAATTCATTGCTCAACGGCTGCGCCAGAATGGCCGGCACGGTCACCGGCTTGCCCTGCGCGCCCCAGATGAAACGGGTGCCGTCTTCGATGATGAAGGCAAGACCGAAGGTGAGCAGAAGGCTGTAGAGCGGATCGCGTCCATACAGCGGCCGGATCAAAGTGCGTTCGACGGCAAGACCGATGATCGCGGTGAGCGGCGGTGCGATCAACAACGCACCCCAGAAACCGACATAAGGCGTGATCGTATAGGCGATGTAGCCGCCGATCACGAGAAAACCACCATGCGCGAAATTGATCACGTTGCTCAGGTTGAGAATGAGCGACAGGCCAAGCGCCATCAGCACATAAAAAGCGCCGATGATCAGCCCGTTCGTGACGTTGAACAGCAGGAGTTGCAACATGAACCAACACTCGGGCGGGTAAATCGGAGTTAGAATGCCGCAGACCCGGGAAGCACAGGCTTCCCGGGTGCGGTGGGAGGATGGACTTTAAGTTAGGCGGGCCACTGCAGGCTGCAGCCGGTGTCGCTTTCCGGCGGATTGACCTTGTCGCCCGCTATCACCTGATCGACGCGGAACAGATCTTCCGGATCGCCAGCGGGCTTGGTCAACGCTTCGCCAACGAAGGCCGACGTCATCAGCTGGTGGTCGCCCGCCCGGTAATAGCACTTGTTGGGCTGCAGCTTGACGTCATCCGGCAACTGGAAATTGCCCAGCGCCTTGGCGAGTTTCACCGCGTCGAGCGTCTTTTCCTGGTTGGCGACGTGGGCGTAGGTTTGCACAGAGGTGAACCCGAACCAGGTGCGTGCGGTCGGAACCTTGCCGTTGCTGCGCTTGCGGATGTCGGCGACGAACTTTTCCACGTGCGGCACGCCCGGCTGCTTCCAGTACCATTCGAACATCCAGATGCCGACGCGCGCCTCGGGCGGCATTGCTTCGAGCGACTCGAGCTCCTGCTGCAATCCGGCGACATGGATTTGCTTGTCGATGCCGAACTGGGCGATCTGCTTCAAGCAATTGACCATGTCGGAACCCTGCGGCAACACCAGCAGCACGTCCGGGTTGGCGGCACGCGCCTTGATGAGATAAGCGGAGAAGTCGGTGGTGCCGAGCGGCGTGAGCTCGTTGCCGGTCATCGTGCCGCCGAGCTTCTTCAGGTTGGCTTCACCGGCCTGCTGCAAGGTGTGACCGAAGGCATAGTCCGGCGTGATGAAATGCCACTTCTTGCCGTACTTATTGAACAGAATGTCGGAAACCGAGTTTGCCTCCGTGCGCGTCGTGTTGCAGACGCGGAACACGTTCCACTTGCAGTCCTTGCCGGTAATACCGTCAGTGTGACCGCCGGATACGACATGCAGGATCTTCTTCTCGGCCGTGACTTGCGCCATCGCCTGAGCGATGCCTGAATTGACGTCGCCGATAATGAAGCTGACTTGATCGCGCTCGATCAGCTTGCGCGTCTTCTGCACGCCAGTGCCGACGTCGTTCGCGGAGTCTTCCACGAGAAGTTCGAGGGGGCGCCCGAGAACGCCGCCCTTGGCGTTGATTTCCTCAACCGCGAATCTCGCACCGATGACCTCGTTCTGCGCCACCGCGGCATAAACGCCGGTCAGCGGGTCAACCATGCCGATCTTGATGGCGTCCGCAGCACGCGCGCTGATAACGAATGGCGATGCGATTTGCACCGCACCCGCGGCTACCGCTGTCTTCAACACGGTGCGGCGGTTAAACTCGGTCGACAGAATTTCCTTCGTCATCGTTATCCTCCCTGTGATTTTTTTATGGCGCCCCGATTTTTCGAGCCGCCCGGCCGCTTGGGCGAAAGAATGGACGCAAGGCTGCCGCGATTCAACCTTAAAACGTCGGTGCCGGTTGCGGGTTGCTGCCTTTATCGAAAGCCAGCGCGCAAAACGCCGCCTTGCCCCATCGACTTTGGTCGCAATGCCCCTCTCTAAGTATCGGTTCACAAAATCAGATGAACGCCGTTGCCCACGATTATAACCTGCAAGCTCAAGGGATTAGGTGATACTGCCCTTCGCATAAGGCTGCGCCGGACCTCCGGCGTTGGCAGAATCTTTGCACTTTCGCGATGACTACAGCAGGCATGGACGCACTGTCCGCTTTGCAGCCAACCGCCCCGACAGGAGACCGCCCGTGACAGGCCTTTTCTCGACCCTCGCCACCGTGTGGCGAATTGCCAGTCCGTATTTTCGTTCGGAGGACCGCTGGACCGCCCGAATTCTGCTGGCAGCGGTGATCGCCATCGAACTGGCGATTGTCGGCATCACGGTGCTGCTGAACGCCTGGAACGCCAACTTCTATAACGCGCTGCAGGACAAGAACTGGGACGCCTTCGTCTACCAGCTCGGCTATTTCTGCGTATTGGCGGCGCTCTACATCGCGCTCGCCGTCTATCAGCTCTACCTCAATCAGTGGCTGCAGATCCGCTGGCGGACCTGGCTGACGCAGCGCTACATCGACAATTGGCTGCTCGGCGCCAACCACTACCGTATGCAGTTGCTTGGCGATGCCGCGGACAACCCGGATCAGCGCATCGCGGAGGACATCCGGCTTTTCATCGACAATGGCAACTCCGGAATCCTGGCGCTCGGCCTGGGCCTTCTGAATTCGGTCGTTACCCTTGGCTCTTTCGTCGTGATACTTTGGGGCCTGTCGGCGACCGCGCCCTTGCATATCTTCGGTAGCGTCTGGAACATCCCCGGTTATCTGGTCTGGGCCGCCCTGCTCTATGCCGTGCTCGGCACCGTGCTGACTCACCTGATCGGCCGGCCTTTGATCGCGCTCAATTTCCAGCAGCAGCATTATGAAGCCGACTTCCGCTTCAACCTGGTGCGGGTGCGCGAAAACTCCGAACAGATCGCTCTGCTCGAAGGCGAGCGCGCCGAGGACACGCGGCTGCGCTCCAGCTTCGGCCGGATCGCGGCCAATTGGATGCTGATCATGACGCGCACCAAGCGGCTGACGTTCCTCACCGCCGGTTACACGCAGGTGTCGACCGTTTTCCCGTTCATCGTCGGCGCGCCGGCCTATTTCGCCGGCGCAATCCAGCTCGGCGGCCTGATGCAAACGTCGTCGGCCTTCGGCAGCGTGCAGAATGCGCTGTCGTTCTTCATCAACGTCTATCGCGGGCTGGCCGAATGGCGCGCCGTGATCGCGCGACTTGACGGCTTCGACCGCGCGGTCGTGGCCGCACAAGCCATCGCGGTAACGCCGCCGGTCATCGCGGTGACGCGGAGCGAGACGCCCGCCATCGCCTTCAAGGATCTCGCCGTGCAGCTGCCGAACGGCGCGCCGCTGGTGACCGCGACCGGGCTGACGATCGCGCTCGGCGACAAGGTGCTGGTCAGCGGGCCGTCGGGCGCCGGCAAGTCGACGCTGTTCCGCGCCCTGGCGGGCATCTGGCCGTTCGGCTCCGGCAGCATTGCGGTGCCGGCCAAAGCCAAAGTGATGATGCTGCCGCAGCGCCCGTATTTCCCGATCGCGCCGCTGGCCGCCGCCGTCGCCTATCCGGCCGAGCCTGGATATTACGACAGCGCCCGGGTCGCCGAATTGATCGTCGCCGTCGGTCTGCCCGCGCTCGCGGCCCGCATCGACGAGGAGGCGCATTGGAACCGGATGCTGTCGCTCGGCGAGCAACAGCGCCTGGGGCTCGCGCGCGCGATCCTGCATGCGCCGGATTATCTGTTCCTCGACGAGGCCACCGCCTCGCTCGATGAACCCTCGGAGGCCGCGCTGTATGACTTGCTGGCGCAACGGCTGACGGCCGCGACCATCGTATCGATCGGCCACCGCGCCACGCTGGCCGCGTTCCATCGCCGAAGGCTCGCCTTTACCCGCGACGGCGACCGCTTCGCCTTGCGCGAGGCGGAGATGACGCCGGCGAAGTAGAGCTTTGTCTGCGCATGATCTTAACCGAAAACCGGTTCCCACCCATCGGGTCAAGCCCGAGGGCATGCTTTTCGGGATCATGCGCCCCCAACAAGCAATCGGGCGGCGGTTCCGTTAGGAACC
>CAIRGJ010000009.1 GCA_903878085.1 uncultured Hyphomicrobiales bacterium
ATGAAAAGTTCTCGGACCGGGTTAGATGGCTTTACATATTACCTAGCAGACAACAATTATTTTGGCACAAAAGATTTTAAAACTATACAAGAAAAATTATTAAATCTATCAGAAGAACAAAAAACAGACCTCGCAGAAAAATTAGATTCTCCACGTAACATAGAAATAGCTCTCGGTAATACTTGTGATTTAAAGTGTATGTACTGTAATGAGTTTTTTAGCTCGCAGTGGGCAGTTGAAAAAATCAAATACAAAGAACTTGATAAATCTTTCATGCCAAACGAAGTTTCGACGAGCACAACCAGTAAAATGGAAGAAGTATGGTGGGACTGGTTTGAAAATCAAGTATTTAATAAAGTTTGGGTTATTGGGTTTATCGGCGGTGAACCATTGATCATGGACAAACTGTACAACTATATTGACCGTATATTAAACAAATACAAAAATACCACCCCGACCCATCCAATTTTTATATCTATTGTTACAAATTTTAATACGCCAGATGCATATTTTAATAAATTTTTAGGGCTTGTAAATAAAATCGCCCGTACACCGTGGATTACTCTGGATCTTAGATATCCCTCCAATTCGAGCCAGCGCGTTCTCTTGTCGTCTTTCGCCTTGTTGGCGCGGTCGCCATGCTGAGAGCCATCCAGTTCAATTAGCAACCGCGAGGCCAGGCAGGCGAAGTCGGCAACGTAAGGCCCGATAGGAACTTGTCTGCGAAAGTGGGTACCGCTCGTTTCCATTCGCTTCAGATGCCGCCAGAGCGAAATCTCAGCGCCAGTCTCATTCGCACGAAGACGCTGAGCGATCGCGCGTTTGAAACGATCGATGGGCTTGCCGGTCGCCATATCATCACCCCACCCCGCCGCCTTCGGCGGCGACCCTCCCCCTCCAGGGGAGGGTAAAGGAGGGAGAGCGTAATTCTCACACCACTTCGACCCCCACCCCCGACCCCTCCCCACCGCAAGTGCGGGGGGAGGGGTGAAGAAGCACCGAGCGACCCTCCCCCTCCAGGGAAGGGTTAAGAAGAAGCCGCCCCTCCGCCTTCCGTCGCGAGCCAAGCCGCACCGCAGGCTTTAGCCAATTCGCGCACCCGCAAAATATAGCTCTGCCGCTCGGTGACCGAGATCACGCCGCGGGCGTCGAGCAGATTGAAAACGTGCGACGCCTTGATGCACTGGTCGTAAGCCGGCAGCGCCATGTCGTGGCGCTCTTTGGCGCCATCGCGCCAGCCGGCGGCGAGATATTTCTGGCAGGCCGCTTCCGCCATTTTGAACTGCTCGAACAGCATCGCGGTGTCGGCGACCTCGAAATTATGTTTGGAATATTCCCGCTCGGCCTGCAGGAACACGTCGCCATAGGTGACTTTCTTGTCGCCTGAGCCGCCGTTGAAATTGAGATCGTAGACGCGCTCGACGCCCTGCACGTACATGGCGAGGCGCTCGAGGCCGTAAGTCAGTTCGCCGGCGACCGGCGCGCATTCAAAACCGGCGACCTGCTGGAAGTAAGTGAACTGCGACACTTCCATGCCGTCGCACCAGCATTCCCAGCCGAGACCCCAGGCGCCCAGCGTCGGGCTTTCCCAGTCGTCCTCGACGAAGCGGATGTCGTGCAGGGCTGCATCGATGCCGATGGCTTTGAGCGATCCGAGGTAAAGGTCCTGAAGGTCGGGCGGCGACGGCTTCAGGATCACCTGAAATTGGTAGTAGTGCTGCAGCCGGTTCGGGTTCTCGCCGTAGCGGCCGTCCTTCGGCCGGCGCGACGGCTGCACGTAAGCGGCGTTCCAATGCTTGGGTCCGAGCGCGCGCAGCGTGGTGGCCGGGTGGAAGGTCCCCGCCCCCACCTCCATGTCGTAGGGCTGCAAAATGACGCAGCCCCAGGACGCCCAGTACTGCTGCAGCGCCAGAATGAGGCCCTGGAACGAGCGCGTGGGGTCGAGATTATCCCGCGATCGCCCAGCGGCGAGAAGATCGGCAGGAACCGCAGCTTGAGCCATGATTTTGTTACTGATTTTCGAATAGACGAATGGCCGGGACCCTATCGGCGGCCCCTGAAAGGGTCAAGTCGCGCTAAATTTAAGTGTTTATTTCACGGGACCTTGAACCGGAACTGATACTCCGTCGACCAACTTATAGAAGCAAACAAGTTGCCTCGGAGGAAACCAATGCTGACCTTTCAGATCATAGGCTTCGCTCTCACCGTGCTGTTCTTCGGCCCCATGATCGCCGGCAGTTCGCGCGTCATCCGCTAAGGCTGGCCGCGGTCCCTTAGTAGGGCCGATATTCGCCGGTCCGCGGATCGCGCCGCAAAGTCGGGCGGCTTTCCTGATCGGTCACCCGCACCTTCACGCGCCTGGCGTTGTCCAACTCTTCGTTGATGCGGCGCGCTTCCTTGACCACCCAGTGCACGACCATGGCGCCGCCCGCTGCGGCGAGCGCCCATTTCACCAGCGGCGAAAGCAAGATCGGCGGCATGTCGGCTCCTTGTGGATGAGCAGGGTTAGAATTTGCCGCTCAATCTAGGCGTTTTCGCGGCTATCCCCTGACAGCCTTTTAAAGCCCGTATTGCGACCACAGCGCGCGCGCTTCCAGCGCCGACACCAGGTCGTCGGCGAGGCCGCCGCGATTGCCGAGAGCATCGGCCAGGCTGACGCCCGCGACCTTGCGGCCGAACAGGCTGCGATCGCCCGAGACGAGCGGCGTGCGGACCTTGTCGCCGTAACGCTCACGCAGCGCCGAGCGGATGTCGCCGATAGAGTCCGCCAGGCCGAATTCGACCGCGGTCTGCGCCGTCCAGAATTCGCCCGAGAACAGCACCTTGTCGGTGCCCTTGAGCTTGATGCCTCGGCGCTCCTTCACCAAGGCGATGAAGTGGCCGTGGATGTCCTTCTGGATGGCTTTGATGCGCTTCACGTCTTCCGGCTTTTCGGGCTGGAACGGATCGAGCATTACCTTGTTGTCGCCGGACGTATAAAGCCGGCGCTCGATGCCGAGCTTTTCCATCAGCTTGGGAAAGCCGAACGAACCGCCGACCACGCCGATCGAACCAACGATGGAATATTGATCGCAGATGATCTCGTCGGCGGCGCAGGCCAGCATGTAGCCGCCGGACGCGCCGACATCCTCGATGAAAGCCAGCACCGGGATTTTCTTTTCCTCGGCCAGTTGCCGGATGCGGCGCATGATCAGGTGCGATTGCGTCGGCGAACCGCCTGGCGAATTGATGACCAGCGCCACGGCGCGCGCATGGCGGGTGGCGAAAGCGCGCTCCAGCGCACGCGCGACGCTCGACAGCATCAGGCCGGGCCGCAACGGTGTGCTCATGCCGATAACGCCGGAGAGGCGCACCACTGGAACCACCGGGATGTCGGCGCGGAAACGCGCCGGCACCAGACGGCCGAGCACCTCGAGCGTCGTCTTGAGAATATCGGGCATTGGTTCGGTCGCGCCCCCAGCCATCATCGTCAGTTAGGCAGTGCCCCCAGACAAGTCAAAGGCTTAGGCATTGTGATCACGGCTTGGGCGGCTTCGCGCGGCCGGCCCCGGCCGTATTTGCGGCTTGATGGTATTGAGGTGGGGCACAACGTGGTGCAATGCAGCATTTTTACTGGTTCTTGACCAAATCTCCTTGAAATTGCCTAATTTTTAACTTTGGAATGCTTTTTGCAATGCGATATGCGCCACAATGGCGTGGCGCATAGTCAGAGGCCCAATGATGGACCCCAAGCTCACTATCCTCTTCATGTTGATCTCGTGCGTTATCGGTCTTTCGCACCTCAGCGAAGAGAACCTGGGCCGCCTGCGGCGTCAGCTCGTGACCCGGAACTGGCGGGAATACGTGCCCTCGCGGCTCCGTATCTAGGGGATCCGGGCGGGCGCACGCGCCCGCTCAAGCCTCCGCAATCGACAAAGTCTCAGCGTGCCGCAGCACGGCTTCCGCAGCCACCGTCGGCTTTCCCTCGGCATCGTTGAGAACAAGCGCCGGGTAGATGGTTTCCCCGGCTTGGCCCGCCTTCACGGCACGCACCAGAACGCGAATGGCGGGCGCTCCATCGCGCGGCAATACCGGCAACACCGCGATGCCGCCGAAGGCTTCCGCTAACGCACTCCGCACCTCCGCCAAGCCATCCGCGCGCCAGATCAAGGTCAGCACGCCTTGCGGCTTCAGCAAGCTTGCCGCGGTCGCGATCCAGCGCGGCAGCAGGCCGGGCTCGCCGATATGCGCCAGACGGCGGCGCGGATCGGGCGACGCCTGCTGCTGCTTCACGCTGTGGAACGGCGGGTTCATCAGGACGCGATCGGCGCTGCCGGCGGCCAAGCTCGCCGCGGCAAGCGCGTCCATATTCTCGGCATCGCCCAACACCGCCCTCACCCGTTCGTCCATGCGGTTGAGCCTGATGTTGTCGGCGGCAAGTCCGCACAAGCCGGGGTCGATCTCGACCAGCGCCACCTTGAGACCGGGAACGCGCGCCGCCAGCGCCAGGCCCGCAGCGCCAACGCCAGCACCAAGATCGACCGCCTGCTCGCCGGGACGCGCACCCGCCGCGGCGGCCAGCAGAATCGCGTCGTGGCCGACGCGGTGGCCGCGCTTGGGCTGGCGCAGCCGCAAACGCCCGCCGAGCACGGCGTCCTCGGTCGTTTCCAGAGGTTCAGCCGCCATCGGGGCGGAGCTCATGGGCGAGGCCGGCATCGGTCAGCAGACGCCGCGCGGCGGCGATGTCCTCGTCGGCGACCAGGACGCGGCGCGGCAAGACGCCGAGCGAGCCTTCGAGCACGCTCATGTTCTGATCAAACACCAGATGCTTGATCTTGGCGCCGTCGAGCAGCGCGCCGACCGCCGACACCAGGACCACATCGTTGGTGCGGACAAGTTCGATCATTCAAAGCTCTTTAATTTGGCGCATGATCTTATCCGACCTACCTTCGCCCGCCGAAGCGGGCTTCGCGTAGGCGGGAAACCGGTTTCCATTTTTCGGGATCATGCGCCGCGTCTTTCTTCGCCTGGGGCGCGATGCGCCAGATAGGCCAGCAGCTTGGTCTCGCGCCGGCCCCGCGTCACGGTATCGAGCACCAGGCCGACGGCGGCCGACAGCGACGCCAGCATCATCAGTCCCATCGACAGAATGGCGGTCGGAAAGCGCGGCACCAGGCCGGTCTCGACGTAAGTGACGAAGATCGGGATCGCCAAGACGATGGAAACGGCTGCCAGCACCAATCCGATGATGGAAAAGAACGTCAGCGGACGTTCGGCGCGATAAAGCGCCAAGATGGTACGCAGAATCCGGAAACCATCGCGCCAGGTGTTGAGCTTGGACATCGAACCTTGCGGCCGCGCGTAATAGGGCGTGTCGATCTCCGCCGCGGGCAGGCCCAGTTCAAGCGCGTGGACGGTGAGTTCGGTCTCGATCTCAAAGCCGCCCGACAGAACGGGGAAGGACTTCACGAAGCGCCGCGAAAACACCCGATAGCCTGACAGCATGTCGTTGAAGGCCGGGCCGAATACCCAGGCGACGAAACCGGTCAGCAGCATGTTGCCGGCGCGATGGCCGGCGCGGTAAGCGGCCTCTTCGGAGTCGATGCGATTGGCGACCACCATGTCCAGCCGGTCTGCCAGCAGCCGCTCGATCATCGCCGAGGCGCTCGGCGCATCGTAGGTGGCGTCGCCATCGACCAGCACGTAGATGTCGGCCTCGATGTCGGTGAACATCCGCCGCACCACGAAGCCCTTGCCCTGGTGCTTTTCCTGGAACACCTCGGCGCCGGCGGCGCGCGCGGCCTCGGCGGTATTATCGGTCGAATTGTTGTCGAACACGAAGATGGTGGCGTTGGGCAGCGCCGCGCGGAAGTCCTTCACGACCTTGGCGACCGCCACCGCCTCGTTGTAACAGGGCACCAGCACGGCAATCTTGTACCGCGTGAAATCCGCGGTCTGTGGCCCGCCGGGCTTACGCACGGTGGTGCTTGAAACTTTCTTCGCCAATCGGTGCCCCTGGCCGGCTCGGTTGCCGTCTAAAACCCTTGCCGCCTTAGCATAGCGTTTCTATGCTCGCTTTGTCTTTGCTGTCCGGGAGATGCGTTTTGGCCGTCGTTATACCTTTTGAAAATCCGCATGCCGCTTCGATCGAGCGTCTGACCGAGCTGGTCGCGCCCGACATGGAACGCGTCAACGCCACGATCCTGGCGCGCACCGGGTCCGACGTCACCATGATCCCGGAGGTCGCCAATCACCTGATCTCGTCCGGCGGCAAGCGGCTGCGGCCGATGCTGACTTTGGCGATGGCCCAGATCGCCGGCTACACCGGCACCGGCCATATCAAACTCGCCGCCGCGGTCGAGTTCATGCACACCGCGACGTTGCTGCATGACGACGTGGTCGACGAGAGCGACATGCGCCGCGGCAAGCCAGCGGCCCGCATGGTCTGGGGCAATGAAGCGAGCGTGCTGGTCGGCGACTTCCTGCTCGGTCAGGCCTTCAAGATGATGGTCGAAGTCGGCAGCTTGCAGGCGCTCGACATTCTATCGACCGCCGCGGCGGTGATCGCCGAAGGCGAAGTGATGCAGCTTGGCGCCGCCAAGAACACCGCGACCAACGAAGACGAATATCTTAGCGTTATCCGCGCCAAGACCGCGGAACTGTTCGCCGCCGCCTGCGAAGTCGGCCCGGTACTGGCGGCCAAGGAAAAGTCGGCGATGGCCGCCTGCCGCTCCTACGGCATGAATCTCGGCATCGCCTTTCAGCTGATCGACGATGCGCTCGATTACGGCGGCACCTCAGCCAAACTCGGCAAGAATGTCGGCGACGATTTCCGCGAGGGCAAGATCACGCTGCCGGTGGTGCTGTCGTTCCGCCGCGGCTCGGACTCAGAGCGCGCGTTCTGGAACCGCACCCTCGGCGACGGCGAAATCCGCGACGGCGATCTCGACGAAGCGATCGCGCTGATGGCCAAGCATCATGCCATCGAGGACACCATCGGCCGCGCCCGGCACTACGGCGCGATCGCGACCGATGCGCTGGCGCTGGTGCCGAAGTCAGACATCAAGACCGCGCTGGAAGAGACCGTCGCGTTCTGCATCGCACGCGCGCATTAGCGCATGATCCCGAAAAGCCTGCCCTCGGACTTGATCCGTGGGTGGGAACCGGTTTTCGGATCAGATCATGCGCAAGAAAAATTACGCGGCGCGAACTTTTAGAACTGCGTATAACCGGTCTGCGGATCGCGCAGCAATTGCTGGCGGATGAACGGATCGGGGTCCTGCCCGACATAACGGCCATATTGATGGACCGCCGGCGAGCAGCCGTTTGGGCGCGGTGCGGGATTAAAAAAGAGACCGCCCCAGGAGAGGGTCTGCGGCCGGTCGATGCATTGCCGCGCGACCTTTTTCTTGACGCGAGCCGAAGCGGGCTCCGGCGCGGTGATCGCAAGGCCTGCGACCAAAGCCGCGGCAGCGATTGCGATCCACTTGAACGTCATGTCGCTCTCCTGTTTTCCCGGCTTTGCTAACGACAATTCGCCGGACTGGCAACGGTGGCCCGCAAACACGGCTTTTTCTAGCTCAGCACCGTCCGCGTGACCCACCAATCCGCATGCCGGGCTTGCAGCATCGAGGCAGCAGTGGCGGCCTCATCCCGAGAGGCAAACAGTGCAAAGCAGGTCGCGCCCGAGCCCGACATGCGCGCCAGCAGGCTTCCGGGCACGTCGCGCAGTTGCGCCAGCACATCGTCGATGACCGGCGCGCAGGCGACCGCCGCTTGCGTCAGATCGTTGCCATGTTGCGCGAGAAACGCGGGCATTGCTTGCTGCGTGCGTGGCACATCGGCAATCGGCGCGCCGCCTTGCGGGACGGCGAATTTGGCGAACACATCGCGCGTCGCCAGCGCCACGCCGGGATTGACCAGCACCGCCGCCAACCGCGGCCAATCGAGCGGCGGCGACAACTGCTCGCCGACGCCGCGCATGATGCAAGGCTTCGACGCCAGGCAGACCGGCACGTCGGCGCCGACCGCGCGCGCCGCGTCCATCAACCGTGCGTCATCGAGAGCGATGCCGTTGGCGCGCGCCAGCAACCGCAACGCCGCCGCCGCATCCGCCGAACCGCCGCCGATACCGGCCGCGACCGGAATATTCTTCTCGAGCAGAAAGTGCCCGGCCATGACGCCGCCGACACGCTGGCTGAGCGCGGCGACAGCCTTGAGCACTAGATTGCCGGCAACGCTGCCGCTTGCCGCCGCGAACGGCCCGGCGACATCGAGCGCAAGGCTGTCGCCCGGCCGCAAAGTGAGCGTGTCAGCCAGATCGGCGAAGGCCACCAGACTCTCAAGCTCGTGATAGCCGTCGGCGCGGCGGCCGAGCACACGCAATGTCAGGTTGATCTTGGCGGGCGCTTGTTCGGTGAGCACGGCGGTCGCGCGAGAAGCGGTGTCTCCCCTCCCCCCGCGAGCTCTTGCGAGTGGTGGGGAGGGGCGTAGGCGGCCTTTGGCCGCCGTTCTTGCCAAGAAGAACGCCGATGCGAAGCATCGGCTATGGGTGGGGGGCAATATTCGATCAGTCACTGAAACGCCCTCACCCCGGTTCGCATCGCTACCGCGATGCTCACCGACCCTCCCCACGCTTCGCGGGGGAGGGTAAAACTCAGCCCCCGTCACCGCTCTTTTTGCCGGCCTTGGCTTGCGACGAGGTCTCTTCCGGCAGCCCGTTCTTGAGCTTTTCCTCGATCTTCGGCAGGTCGTCCGGATCGGGCTTGAGGTCGCGCGCATGCGCCCACTGGAAAGTGGCTTCGAGCGTGCGGCCGATGCGCCAATAGGCGTCGCCGAGGTGATCGTTGATGGTCGGGTCTTCCGGCTTCAACTCGATGGCGCGCTCGAGCTGCTTGGCGGCTTCCTCGTAATTGCCGGTGCGATAGTAAGCCCACCCCAGAGAATCGACGATGTAGCCGTCGTCCGGCCGCTGTTGCACCGAACGCTTAATCATATTCATGCCTTCGTCCAGGTTGATGCCCTGATCGACCCAGGAATAGCCGAGATAATTGAGCACGTGCGGCTGGTCGGGGAACAGCTCCAGCGCCTTCTTGAGGTCGGCTTCCGCTTTCGGCCACTGCTTGGAGCGCTCGTAGCAGATGCCGCGGAAATAGAAGTTCACCCAGTTGGCCTTTTCCGGCTTGGCAATGGTGGCGATGCCTTTGGAATAGACCTCGGCGCATTCGGCGAACTTCTTGTGGCCGCGCAGGATATTGCCGAGCGCGAGAATGGCTTCGGAATCGTCCGGGTGCTGCTTGATCAACGCGTCGAGATGCTTTTCCGCTTCGCCGGCGCGGTCGAGCGCGTCGAGATTGGACGCCATCTGGATGGCGGCGTTGCGAAACAGCGGCGAACTCGCCGGGATGCGTTCGTAGACGTTGATGGCGAGATCCGGCTTCTTGATCGATTCATAGAGATCGGCGAGCGACAGCAGCGCCAGCGGATGGTTGGGCGCCAGATGCAGCGCAAGCTGGAGATAGACCAGGCCCAAGTCCTCGCCGCCGCGGCGGCCGAGCGACGCGCCCAAGCCGTACAGTGCTTCACCGGCGCCGGCCGGCGCGCTCGACACCAACTGCGGCAATTTCTCGCCGGCCTTGAGTTTGGCCATCGCCTCGACCACCAGCGGATGGCGAGGCAATACTTTATCGAACGCCTCGAACACAGCGAGCGCTTCCGCCGCCGGACGATTGCGCGACAGCCAGCTGCCGTAAGCCTCGACCACGCGCAGCGCCGACGAGTCGAGTTTATAGGCGCGCTCCAACCGCTTGCCGGCTTCAGGCTCATTGTTGGCGAAGTCGCAGATCATGCCGGCATGCAGATCCTTGAAGATCGCATACCAGTCGGGACCGGCGAGCTTGTCGATCGCGGCGACCGCGCCTTTGCTGTCGCCGGCGCCGGCCATGGCCCAGGACGACAGCAATGTCGCGGTCAGATCGGTGATCGGCCCGCGGACCGACTGCGCCAGGTCCTTGCGCGCGGCCGGATATTGTTTGCGCTTGATCTCGCTGACGCCAATCACGAGCCGCGAGACGCGATCGTTCTTGTCGGACTGCGCGACGCGCTCGGCGAGCTTGGCGGCTTCGTCGATGTCGCCGCCGACCACCAGCGACAGGAAGGCGCGATTGAGCAACTCGTCGTTCTTCGGGTCGCGCTTGAGCGCCGCACGGTAATAGGCCGCCTCGATCGCCGCGTCGCGCTGCCGTCCGGCATGGCGCGCCGCCAGATAGCTGCCCGAGGCGGTCAGACCGGCAAGGTCCTGCGCGCTGGGCGCTTGGGCGGCCGCAAACCCGAGCGTTGCGCTGGCTAATAATGCAGCAAGCGCGGTGCCCGCGATGCACCGGGCGAGGCTCGAAGAAGTCACTGGCTATGCTCCGATCAGGCGGGTGCGGCGCGGATTTCGCGCGAGCCGCCGAGGTTGAGCCGAGAATGGCCTTTTTGCGCCGCCCCCGCAAGAACACCCGCAAAAACAGCCCGGGCGGCGCGCAGCCTTAGCTTGAAAGCCTCGATGTGGCAGCATCGTGGCCGCCTTCATGACCGAGCATCACATGTTCGGGTAATTCGGCCCGCCGGACCCCTCGGGCGGCACCCAAGTGATGTTCTGATTCGGGTCCTTGATGTCGCAGGTTTTGCAGTGGACGCAATTCTGGGCGTTGATGACGAACTTCGGGTTGCCCGCCTCCTCCACCCATTCATAGACGCCGGCCGGGCAATAGCGCGTCGACGGCCCGCCGAATACGTCATGCTCGGATGCCTTTTGCAGCGCCATGTCCTTGACGACGAGATGCGGCGGCTGGTCTTCCTCATGATTGGTGTTCGACAGGAATACCGACGACAACCGATCGAAGGTCAGCTTGCCGTCCGGCCGCGGATAGGCGATCGGCGTGCATTCGGCCGCAGGCTTGAGCGAAGCATAATCCGGCTTGCCGTGCTTGACCGTGCCGAACAGCGAAAAGCCGAGCGTGTTGCACCACATGTCGAAGCCGCCCAGCGCGATGCCGAGCAGAGTGCCGAGCTTCGACCACAGCGGCTTGGCGTTGCGCACGCGCCACAGATCCTTGCCGATCGGAGATGCGCGCCACGCAGCTTCGTAATCGGACAGTTCGTCGTAGGAGCGCCCACTGCTCAGCGCCGCGGCGGCGGCTTCGGCGGCATAGATGCCCGACAGCATGGCGTTGTGGGTGCCCTTGATGCGCGGCACATTCATGAAGCCGGCATCGCAACCGACCAGTGCGCCGCCGGGGAACGTCAGCTTCGGCACCGACTGGTAGCCGCCTTCGGTCAGCGCGCGCGCGCCATAGGCCAAGCGTTTACCGCCGGCGAAGGTGTCGCGCACCAGCGGATGGGTCTTGAAGCGCTGAAATTCCTCGAACGGCGACAGATACGGATTGCTGTAGTTGAGATGCAGCACGAAACCGACCGACACCAGATTGTCGTCGAAGTGATACATGAACGAGCCGCCGCCGGTCGTGCCATTGAGCGGCCAGCCGAACGAATGCTGCGCCATGCCTTTGCGATGTTTCTCCGGCGCGACCTGCCACAGTTCTTTCAGGCCGAGGCCGAATTTCTGCGGCTCCCGCTCGCTGGCGAGATTGAATTTCGCAATCAGCTGCTTGCCGAGATTGCCGCGCGCGCCTTCGGCAAACAAAGTGTACTTGGCGCGCAGCTCCATGCCGCGCGTGAACGAATCCTTGGGCTCCTTGTTCTTGCCGATGCCCATGTCACCGGTGGCGACGCCGGCGACCGCGCCGCCCTCGCCATACAGAACTTCGGCCGCGGCAAAGCCCGGATAGATTTCGACGCCGAGCGCTTCGGCCTTGGTCGCCAGCCAGCGGCACACGCTGCCGAGCGAGACGATGTAATTGCCGTGATTGTTCATCAGCGGCGGCATCAGCATGTTCGGCAGCCGCAGGCCGCCATTGTGCCCCAGGAAATAGAAGCGGTCTTCGGTCACCGCGGTCTTGATCGGCGTATCCTCGGAGCGCCATTCCGGCAGCAACTTGTCGAGCCCGACCGGATCGATCACGGCGCCGGACAGGATGTGGGCGCCGACTTCGGAACCCTTCTCCACCACCACGACGGCGATGTCCGGATTGATCTGCTTGAGGCGGATGGCGGCGGAAAGCCCGGCTGGCCCTGCGCCGACGATCACGACATCGAATTCCATCGCCTCGCGGGCGGGCAGATCAGCCATCGTCGCCTCCTGATTCCTCTCCCCTTTTCACCACTTTTGCACAATGGCGGCAATCGCCGAGCGGCAAAGCCCGCGTCGCGACTGCCCTGTGTTAGGGTGCAAATATGATGCCTGCGTCCGACCCTTCGGCCCGCCAACTGCTCGACTTCTATGTAGAAGCCGGCGCGGATGCGGCTGTCGGCGAGGAGCCGGTCAACCGGTTTGCGGCCGTTGAGCCTGCCCCCGCGCCGCGCGCCGCCCCGGACAGCGAGATCAAAGCCCGCTCCGCAGCCTTCGCGGCCCCGCTGGCTGCGCCAGCCGCCCCGCAGGCACCCGATGCCGCGGCGATGGCGGCGCGCGAGGCGGCCAAGGGCGCCAAATCGCTCGAGGAACTGCGCGCCATCCTGGACAAATTCGACGGCTGCGCGCTGAAAGCGACCGCGACGCAACTGGTGTTCGCCGATGGCAATCCGAAAGCCCGCGTGATGTTCGTCGGCGAAGCGCCCGGCCGCGATGAGGACATCGAGGGCCTGCCCTTCGTCGGCCGTTCGGGAAAATTGCTCGACCGCATGCTGGCCGCCATCGGGCTCGACCGCACATCGGTCTATATCGCCAATATCGTGCCCTGGCGTCCGCCGGGAAACCGCACGCCGACGCCGCAAGAGTCGCAGATTTGCCTGCCATTCACGCTGCGTCAGATCGAACTGGTCGATCCCGACATCCTGGTGTGCCTTGGCGGGCCCTCGGCGCAGACGCTGCTCGGCATCAAGGACGGCATCACCAAGACGCGCGGCCGCTGGTTCACATTCAACAACGGAAAACGGGAAATACGGGCGATCCCGACGTTCCATCCCGCCTTCCTGCTGCGCAGCCCGCTACAGAAGCGTTTTGCCTGGCGTGATTTCCTGGCAATTAAAAAGGCATTGGCCGGCTAAAGTTCCCGCAACGCTGTGCTTGGCCTTTGCCGTGTTTACTGCTAATTTATATTGATGGGTGGCGTGGCAAAAGCGTTGCAGATCGGTGGTTGTGTTGCCGCTGTCTTTTTATTGGCGGCCTCGGCACCGAATAATTCGGCTTTTGCCGACCAAACCGTGCCGCCGGCGCATTTCGCACCTGTGACGGCGCCACCGATGCCCGACACCAGGACTTTCGCCCTGCCTTTCGCCGCGCCAACCTACGACTTCGGCAAGCTCGACACCGGAAAATTCCGTAAAGAAATTCCAGATGTCGCGCTGGACACCGTCGATCTCGGCAAGTCGCTGCTGCGCTTTGAGGTCGTCGACGTCGCCACGCGGCCAATTGCCGACACGCCGGACCTGACCGACGTCATTGTGCCGCTGCGCCCCGGCAAAAAGCGTTCGACGCCGCGCTATTTCGGCCTCACGCTCGTCACGCCGACGCACTAAACGTTATCGGTAGGCCACCAGCACCGCGCCCAGAGCAATCAGGGCGATGCCGAGCCAATTCGGCGCGCTTAGCCGCTCGCCCAAAAACATCACGCCGAACAGCGCCACCAGCACCACCGACAGCTTGTCGATCGGCGCCACCTTGGCGGCTTCGCCGATCTTGAGCGCGCGGAAATAACAGATCCAGGACGCGCCGGTTGCCAGGCCCGACAGCAACAGAAACAAATACGTCCGTCCCGACACTGAACCCGGGTTTTGAAACTGCCCAGTCGCCAGCAGGATGAAGGCCAGCGTCACCAGAATGACGATGGTGCGGATAAAGGTGGCGAAGTCGGAATTGATGTTTTCGATGCCGATCTTGGCAAAGATCGCGGTCAGCGCAGCAAAGATTGCCGACAGCACCGCCCAGACCTGCCAGGAAGAAAATATCGTCATAGTGCCGGCTCGTTTCCTTTGGCTTTGATCACCGCGGCGGCCGCAGGCCTTTTCAACATCTTAAGCAGATCGCGCGCCGCCTGCTGGTTCGGCGACTGCGTGGAAATTCCGGCGGTGAACATGACGTATGAATTGATCTCGTCCGGCAATGGCCCCACCAGTTCGGCGCCGGGCACTGACAGGATATTGGGAATGACGATGATGCCGAGCTCGACCTGACCGTCGGCCACCAGTTCGGACACCGATTCCGTCATGGTCTGCACCGTCTTCGGCAACAACGCATCGGCGATACCGAGTTGCGCGAAGACTTTACGCAGATGGATGGTGCTGGCGCCCTCCTTCAAATAAGTGATCGACTTGGCGGCGAGCAGCGTGCTCTTGAAGGCCTCGACAGTGCTGATGTCGGGCTTTGGCGCGCCGCGTTTCACCGCAACGCCGATGCCGGATTTCATCAGATCGGTACGGCTGTCTGAGAGCAAACGGCCTTGCTTGATCAGGTCGTCGATCTGGAAATCGACCAGCACCGCGACGTCGAACGGCTCGCCCGCTTCAACCTTGCGCTTGCTCACCTGCGCGACGCTGGCATCGACGACGGGCTTGAAGCCGGTGTCTTTCTCGAATTGCGGGCCGAGTTCGGCCACTATCACTTTAGTGACACGCGAGCCGAGTATCTTGAGTTCGGCCGACGATGCGCCGCTCGTGCCGCTCATCAACAGCGGCAGCGCCGCCAGCAGCAGGGCAGCTATCTTGTTTCGGCATATCATCGGCGCTTCCTGCTTTTGGCTTGTGCTTCGTGGCCGACTTTAACGCGTCTGCGGACAGCGCGCAGGAGATTGTTTACGCTGGGGATATGCCGCGGCCCGCTTCGATTTAGCGCAGGCGCGGAACGAGATCGGCTCGCCAAGACTTGAGGCTTCGGGCCTAAGATTGCGCCACGCGTCGCCCGCTCGGAGTTAAGCGATGGAATTTGATCCTGTCCTGCTGGCCCGGCTGCAATTCGCCTTCACCATCATCTTCCACATTATTTTTCCGAGCTTCACCATCGGGTTGTCGGCCTATATCGCCACGCTCGGCGCGGTGTGGCTCAAGACCGGCAATGACCGCTTCCAGTTGCTGATGCGGTTCTGGACCAAGATCTTTGCGGTGTCATTCGGCATGGGCGTGGTGTCCGGCATCGTGCTGTCCTACCAGATCGGCACCAATTGGAGCCGGTTCTCGGTCGCGACCGGCAATGTGCTCGGCCCCCTGCTCGGCTACGAAGTGCTGGCGGCGTTTTTCCTCGAAGCGACGTTCCTCGGCGTGCTGTTGTTCGGCTTCAAGAAGGTGCCGCCCTGGCTCTACGTGTTGTCGGCCGTGGTGGTCGCGATCGGCACCGCAATTTCCGCATTCTGGATTCTCGCCGCCAATAGCTGGATGCAGACGCCGGCGGGCTTCGAGATGAAAGACGGCGTGGCGTTTCCGCTCGACTGGCTCACCATCATCTTCAATCCAAGTTTCCCGTATCGCTTCGCGCATATGCTCAACGCTGCCTACCTGACCACGGGCTTTGTCGTGCTGGCGGTCGGCGCGCGTTACGTGCTCGGCGGCAAATATATCGAGGAAGGCCGCAACATGCTGCGCATGGCGATCGGCCTGACCGCGATCCTGGCGCCGCTGCAACTCATTCTCGGCGACCAGCATGGCCTCAACACACTGCATCACCAGCCGATCAAGATCGCGGCGATAGAGGCGCATTGGGACGGCAGCAAGCCTGCCGACTTCCACATCTTCGCCTGGCCGGACGAAAAGGCCGGCGCCAATCATTTGGAACTGTCGATCCCGAAGGGCGCCTCGCTGATCCTGACGCACAAGATGAACGGCCTGTTCCCCGGGTTGCTCAGCGTCCCGGAGAACGAACGGCCGCCGGTGAAGACCGTGTTCTTCGCCTTCCGCATCATGCTGGGCCTTGGATTTTTCATGATCGCGGCAGCGCTGCTCGGCGCGTTTTTCTGGTGGCGCGGCGCGCTGTTCGAAACGCGCTGGTATCTCCTCGTCATGGCGCAATGCTGGTGGATCGGCTTCGTCGCGGTGATCTCCGGTTGGGTCGTCACCGAGAGCGGCCGCCAGCCCTGGATTGTGCACCACATTTTGCGCACGGCCGACGCGACATCGACGGTGCCGGGTGCGACCATCGCCGGCACGCTGGCGCTGTTCGTCATCGCCTACGGCATCGTGTTCTGGTTCGGCATTTATTACATCAACCGCCTGATCGCGCAGGGCCCGCGTGGGCCGTCAAGCGAAGAGGCCGGACGGTTTTCGAGAAGCCCGCTTGCGGCGGCGCGTGACGAAGGCCGCGATGCGCTGAACAAAGGGAGCAGCGCATGATCCCGAAAAGTGGGTACCGGTTTTCGGACAAGATCATGCGCAAGGAGAGATCATAATGGAGTGGTATCTCCCGCTCATTTGGGCCGCCGTGATCGGCACCGCGGTCGCCATGTACGTGATCCTGGACGGCTTCGATCTCGGCATCGGTATTCTGTTTCCGTTCGCGCACGGCGAAGGCGAACTCGACCAGATGATGCGCTCGATCGCGCCGTTCTGGGACGGCAATGAGACCTGGCTGGTGCTGGGCGGCGCCGGATTATTCGTGGCGTTCCCGCGCGCTTACGCCGTCGTGATGCCGGCATTCTATCTGCCGGTGATCGTGATGCTGCTGGCGCTGGTGTTCCGCGGCATCGCCTTCGAATTCCGCACCGTGTCGCACAGCAAGACCTGGTGGAATGTCGCTTTCACGACCGGCTCGACGCTCGCCGGGTTCTCGCAAGGCGTGATCCTCGGCGGCTTGATCGAAGGCATTCCGGTGCGTAACGGCGGCTTTGCCGGCGGGCCGTTCCATTGGGCGACGCCATTCGCGTTTGTGTGCGGGCTGGCGCTGGTCGCCGGTTACGCGCTGCTCGGCGCCACCTGGCTGGTAATGAAGACCGAAGGACCGGTGGCGGATCGCGCGCGGGCACAAGCCAAAGTCCTGCTGCTCGCGGTGCTCGGCTTCATGGCAGTGGTCAGCCTGTGGACGCCGCTGGCGGAGCCGCGCATCGCCGCGCGCTGGTTCTCATTGCCTAATTTCTATTTCCTGTGGCCGGTGCCGGTGGTGACGGCGCTGGTTGCGTTCCTGCTCTGGCGCTGGCTCGAGAAGGGCCGCGACATACCGCCGTTCCTGGCGACGATCGCCCTCTTCATGCTCGGCTACCTCGGGCTGGTGATCTCCAATTTCCCGTATCTTGTGCCACCCACGCTCACCGTCTGGGATACCGCGGCGGCACCGGCGAGCCAGATCTTCATGCTGCTCGGCACGCTGCTACTGCTGCCGTTCGTGCTCGGCTATGTGGTGTTCATCTATTGGCTGTTCCGCGGCAAAGTGCGCGTGGGCGAGAGCTATCATTAGCGCATGATCCCGAAAAGTGGGAACCGGTTTTCGGACAAGATCATGCGCAAAATAACAAAGTTTATTGCGGACGAACGACCGCCCAGCCGATGCGGATGAGCGGCAGCACGCCCTGCACCGCGCGCGAAAACGAGCGCGGCACTTCCGGCACCATGGCGGGAAACTGCATCTTGAGCACTGAAGGCGGCGCGCCGCCGCTGTCGGCCGCGGGCCATACCAGCATGCCGCCGTTCTTGTAGAGCTCGGTGGTTGTAACCCAGGGGCTACGCTGCGGCGCCCAGTCGAAATAGACGTGCGGCCGACTCGGCGCGGCGAGCGCCACCAGCGGCGCAATGCGGATATCGCCGGTGACATAGGCCAGCGGCTTGCCGGTGCGGCGCTGGAAATTGTCGGCGAAAAACCGGCCCTCGGCATTGGCCGGCTGCGCGATTCTGAGATCGACGGCGAACATCCAAGGCAACACCGACAGGCTCAACACCACCAGCGCCGGCGGCACGATCAGCAGGCCCGCCCAGGCCGACGACACCAGCCGCTCGCGATACAGCAGCACCTGGTCGCCCGCAGCGACAATGACCGCCAATCCCGACAGCACCACCAGCGGCGCGACCCGATCGAGCGGACCCAGCCGCGCGCTGACAAACGCAATTGCGATGGCGCAAATCGCCGGCGCCAGCGCGAAGAAATAAACATAGCCGCGCGCCAAGGACTCGACGGGTGCGCGCACGATCTCCGGCGCGCGATCGCGCCAGCGCCGCCGATGACCGGGCCAGCCGCTCGCTAACACGACCAGCAGACCGGCGCCGAGATGGCCGACCACCAGCGCCACGCACAGCCAGACGCCGGGCGACCATTTGCCGGCAACGGCCAGGCTGTCGTCGAAGCCCGACGCGATCAGTCCGTAACCCGTCTGCAGCCAGGCGGCGTGCGGAAACACCACGATGGCAAACAGCAGCACCGCCAGCCACGGCTCGGGATCGAGCAGCGCGCGCCGTCCGCGTTCCGTTACGAATGTGAAAAAGATCATCAGCGCCAGCAGGATCGCGCCGACATAGCTCGCCAGCAGCAGCAGGCCGAGAAACAGCGCCAGCATGAACCATGCGCCGCGTTTGCCTTCGCCGAGGGCGCGCCAGTAATGCAGCAGCGCCAGCGCCCAGAGCGGCGCGGCCAGAACGGCGGGGCCGAATTCCGGGCTCGGCACCGTGAAGGCGGCGATGCCGATCATCAGCAAAATGCCGAGCACGGCGTGGCGCGTGCCGACGATCGCCGAGCCGAGCTTGAACACCGCCCAATAGGCGGTGACGATGCAGGCCTGCGCCAGCAGATAGAGCCCGAAAATGCCGAGCAGCCGGAATGCGATCTCGCCCAGCCAGAACGCCAGCGGCGGCCCGAGATAACTCCCGAGCACGAATTCGTGGCCGATCGCCAAGAGCAGCGGCACCTCGCCGGGCGGCGCGCTGTAGAACAGCGACGGGATCAGGGTCCAGAGCGCGGCTTGCGTCAGCGCCACGGTCCAGAAGACCACCACCGGGCGTCCGCGCAGGAACTCGATAATCAGCGATACGTAATGCATTGGCCCGCGCGGGGTGGAAATGGAGGGCCAGAGATAGAGAACAAGCGCTAAAGAGGCAACAACTCGGCCAAATGTTCGGAAATGGCCTTGTCCGAAGCCGCGCCCATCGCGGCCAGTTTCGCCGCCACCGGCGCAAAGGAGCGGCGGTGATGGATGGTCGGACCCAATCTCGCCAGCGCCGCGAAATGCTCCGGCACCGGATAGCCCATGTGGCGTTCGAAGCCGTAACCCGGGTACTGCAAAGCGAGCCGCTTCATCAGGCGGTCGCGGGTGACCTTGGCGACGATCGAGGCCGCGGCAATCGAATTGATCAGCGCATCGCCGGATACCACCGCTTCGCAATTGCAGCCGCAATCGATCTTCATGTTGCCGTCGACGAACACCAGTTTCGCCTGCACCGGCAGCGTCCTCACCGCACGCGCCAAAGCCCACAGCGAAGCGCGCAAAATGTTGTCGCGGTCGATGCGCGCGGTCGAGCCGATGACGACGGAGACATGGGCAGTTGCGCAGATTTTTTCGTAGAGCGCCTCGCGCTCTTGCGCATCGAGTTTCTTGGAATCGTTGAGACCGCGCGGAATGCGCGCCGGATCGAGCACCACCGCGGCCGCCACCACCGGGCCGGCCAAAGGCCCCCTGCCCGCCTCGTCGCAGCCGGCCACCGGAAAAATACCGCTGTTGAGCGCGCGCCGCTCGCGCCGGAAGGTCGGGCGCAATGCGGGTTCCTTGAGCGGCAGGCGTCGAGTCGCGGGTTTGCGAGGCATGCGCCAACAGTGCGTGACGCGCCGTTCAAGTCAACCGCGAACAATGCACCTGTGAATCGTTTCGGGAATCAGCCGTTCAGTCGGGCAGCGTCAGGCGGCCGGTGTCGTCGAGCGGGAAAAACGGATTGTGCGCGACTTCCCAGAGGTGGCCGTCGGGATCGGCGAAGTATCCGGAGTAGCCGCCCCAGAACACTTTCTCCGGTGACTTGATAGTCACAGCGCCCGCGCCTTGAGCGCGCTTGAACGCAACGTCAACATCGCCTTGCGACCTGCAATTCCAAGCCAGGCTGATGCCGCGGAAATTCCCCGGTGGACTCGGGGAAGCAATATTAGCGTCTTTGGCAAGTTCATCGGCCGGGAACAACGAGACGACGCAAGCGCCGGCTTGGAAAAATGCAACGCTTTCGTTGCCTTGCGCTTTGCGGCGAAAGCCGAGCGCTTCATAGAAGGCGATGCTCCGCGCCAGGTCGGAGATACCGAGCGTTACCAGTGATAAAATTGCCTGCGGCTCACTCATTGATCGAACAAGCTCATCTGCGCGTCGTCCGGCTTGGGATGGCGGAAATGCTCGGTCGTGAGCTTCCGTTTCGTCGTGTTGAGGCCGAGTTTCTCGCAGGCGATCTCGAAGCGCCGGCCGATCATCCAGGCATAGGGCCCGGTGCCCTTCATGCGCTTGCCCCACTCGGAATCGTAATCCTTGCCGCCGCGCATGTCGCGGATCAGCTTGAACACATGGCGATAGCGGTCGGGATAATTCGCCATCAGCCATTCGCGGAACAGGTCGCGCACTTCCAGCGGCAGGCGCAGCAGCACGTAGCCGGCCTCTTTGACGCCTGCCGCCTGCGCGGCGTCGAGAATGCGCTCGATCTCCATGTCGTTGAGCGCGGGGATGATGGGCGCCACCATCACGGTGGTCGGCACGCCCGCCTGCGACAGGCGGCGCAAGGTTTCCAGCCGCCGCATCGGCGTTGCCGCGCGCGGCTCCATCTTGCGCGCCAGCTCCGCATCGAGCGTCGTCACCGACAGCGCGACCTTGGCGAGATTGCGCTCGGCCATGCGCGCGAGAATATCGAGATCGCGCAGCACCAGCGCCGATTTGGTGACGATGCCGACCGGATGGCCGGCGCGGTCGAGCACTTCGAGGATGCGGCGCATCACCTGGTATTTGCGCTCGATCGGCTGATAGGGATCGGTGTTGGTGCCGATCGCAATCACCTTCGGCGAATAGTTCGGCGCGGCCAGTTCCTTTTCCAGGAGTTCGGCCGCTTCCGGCTTCACGAACAACTTGGATTCGAAATCCAGCCCCGGCGACATGCCGAGATAAGCGTGGGTCGGCCGCGCGAAGCAGTAGACGCAGCCGTGCTCGCAGCCGCGATAGGGATTGATCGAACGGTCGAAGCCGATGTCGGGAGAAGAATTGCGGGTGATGATCTTGCGGGTGGCGTCGGTCTGCACGGTGGTCTTGAACGGCGGCAATTCGTCGAGCGAGCGCCAGCCGTCGTCGAAGGCAATGCGCGCCAGCGGCTCGTAACGGCCGACGGCGTTGCTCTGCGCGCCGCGTCCGCGCCGCCGCTCGAATTCGACCGCGACGCCGAGCAACTCGGTGGCGTCATCGACATATTCGCCCGCCGGCCCGGAGGGCAGCTCCTGAACCGGCGGGCGCTTAAGGGCTGCTGTGTATCGAGCCATGGGCCTAACCTAATTCGCGAATGTGAACATAACAAGAACAAATTACAAAGGCTCACAATTTGAGCAATTGGGGCCCGATCTCGTGGGGCGTTTGCCAAACTCCACATGATATGGTGGCAACCTGGTGCAACGGCCAGGGTTCCCATGCTCAGCGCAATCATTGCCACCCACGAATCGGAGCGCACGCTGGTGCCGACTCTGGCAGCCCTCGTGCCGGGGGCGACCGCCGGCCTGCTCGGCGAGGTCATCGTGGCCGATGCCGGCTCGAGCGACGCCACAGAGGAAGTGGCCGATATCGCCGGTTGCCGTTTCGTCGCTTCATCGGCCCCCTTGGGCGCGCGGCTGAAAGCGGCGGCCCTGACCACGCGCACGCCGTGGCTCTTGTTTCTGCGCGCCGGCTGCGTGCCGGAGCCGGGCTGGATCGCCGCCGCCGACCGCTTCATAGCGGCGATCGACCAGACCGACGGCGCGATGCGCGCCGCGGTGTTCCGTCCGGCCAGCGCCAGCGACCTCTTGCATCCGCGGCTGTCCGAGTTGGCCACTCTCCTCCGCGTCATGGTCGGCGGCGGCGCGCGGCCCGAGCAAGGCCTGCTGATTGCACGGCGCTTTTACGATGAGATCGGCGGCCACGGTCACGGCGCCGATGCCGAGACGGCACTGCTGCGCAAAATCGGGCGGCGCCGCATCGCCATGCTGCCGGTCGGCGCCGGCCCGGGACGGTAATCAAGCAGCCAAGCGCTATCGCCCCTATTCTTTGCGGCGCGGGGTACGCCGTGGTCCCTTTCCGTCCCCCTCGAAAAGCCGAGGGGATGGAGCGCCGAGTGGCGCATCCTTTTAGCAAGTGCGCACACCGACCGGGGTGTGCGGCGCCTCTCGGCGCTCCACCCAGACAAGCTTGCGCAGTCTGGGCTTATTTGCGGCGTCTTACGGCGTCCGGTCCGCGCTTTCGGCCAGTCTCCCGAAG
>CAIRGJ010000010.1 GCA_903878085.1 uncultured Hyphomicrobiales bacterium
AGCTTGGCGCGGATCGCCTGCGCGAACACCGGCGCCGCGCCGTCGGTCGAAATGCCGATCACCAAAGGCGAGCGGTTCACAATCGCCCCGAACGAAAAATCGCAGAACGCCGGCTTATCGATGACGTTGACCGGAACGCCCCAGGAGCGCGCCGCTTCGGCAAATAGTGCGGCGTCCCCATCACTCTCGCACGCGCCAACTGCTATCGAAGCGCCAGCCAAATCTTCCGTCATCCAAGCGCGCTTATGCACGGCGATCTCGCCGCGCGGCGCATCGGCCGCGACCTGAAGCATCTCGTCGGACACCTCGTCGGCATAAACGTCGACCCGCGCGCCGGCCGCCGACAGCAACTCCGCCTTCCAGGCCGCAGCAGGACTGCCGCCGGCCAGCACGCAACGCTTGCCCTCGAGCGCCAGGAACACCGGCAGCCGCGCCAGCGGCGCCATCCTCGCAGGCTGTGCTTCAAGCGGTTTGCGCGACACGCTCATTGTTCTCAACCTTCTGGCTCACGATCTTCTTCAACTCCGGCAGACACGACCCGCAATTGGTGCCGGCGCGCAGCGCCTTGCCGATGTCCTCGACATTCGCAGCCTGGCCGCTTGCGATCGCCGCGCGAATGACATTCAGCCCGACGCCGAAACAGGCGCAGATCACGGGACCCGGATCGGCGAGACCGTCGGTCGACTTTCCCGACAGCAAGCCGCGGCGCTGCGCGTCGCCGACGCTTTCCGCCTCGAACAGCGCTTTCACGGCATCCCAATGCGGCGCGGCCTCAGCTGGACCGATGAACAGCGCGCCGGTCAACCGACCGTCGACGAAGGCCGCCATGCGGTAGCTGCCGCGAGGCGCGTCGAAATATTCCGCGACTTCGGTGCCGGCGCCGAACATCGCCTTGGCGTGCTCGCGCCAGACATCCGGCGTGTCGTTACTCGCCAGCAGCCAGCCTGCGCCATTGGCCACCGTCACCCGCGACCACCACGCCGCCGCCGGGATCGCCAGCGGCGTCCGCGACAGTGCAAAGCCGCGAAACGCGAACGCGACCGGTTCGATGGTCACCGGCGTTGTCTTGGATTCGGGCTGGCCAGAATATGGATCGGTGGCCGGCGCGACCAGGTCGCCGACGCGGGCGGAGGACGCTGTCTCATCGCTCCAATGGATCGGCGCAAACAGCGAGCCGCGGCGCTGGCTCTCGCTCACCGTCACCTTGAGCACGCAGGCGCCATGCGGCGAACGCACGCGGGCGAAACCGCCGTCGCGCAGGCCGAGTTTCGCGGCATCCTTCGGGTGGACTTCGACGAACGGCTCCGGCAAATGCGCGCCGAGCCGCGGGCTGAGGCCCGAGCGCGTCATGGTGTGCCATTGGTCGCGGACGCGACCGGTATTGAGCCGCAGCGAAAATTCCGCAGAGACTTTCGCGTGCGGCGCAGGCTTGTCCGGCGCGATCAGCTGCGCCTTGCGGTCGGGCGTGAAGAAGCCGCCATCGGCGAAGAAACGCGTCTCGCCACGCGGCTCGCCAATCGACGCCCCTTGCCGCGCCGGCCATTGCACCGGATCGAGCGCGTTGAACTCGTCGTCGCTGAGCGTGGCCAGCGCGCCAATGTCGAAGTCGCGGGTGCCGTTGTTTTCGAAGGCCGACAGCGCCGCGTGCTCGCGAAACACTGCCGCCGCGGAGTCGAAGTTGAACGCATCGGCAAAGCCCATGCGGCGCGCGACTTCCGTAACAATCCACCAATCGGGCTTGGCCTCGCCGGGTAGAGGCAGAAACGGCCGCTGGCGCGTGATGCGGCGCTCGGAATTGGTGACGGTGCCATCCTTCTCGCCCCAGGCGGCGGCCGGCAGCAGGATCTGCGCGCCGGCATTGACGGTGTCGTTGGACAGCACGTTCTCCGACACGACGAACAGATCGAGCTTGGCCAGCGCCTCGCGCACCGCGCCGGCCCGCGGCAGCGACACCGCCGGATTGGTCGCCATGACCCAAAGTGCCTTGATTTCGCCGCGTTCGACCGCCTCGAACATCTGCACCGCCTTGAGGCCCTCGCGCTGCGCCATGGCGCGGGCGTTCCAGAAGCGGCCGACGCGGTCGATGTCTTCATGACCGAAGTTCATGTGTGCGGCGAGTTGATTGGCCAGCCCCCCACCTCCCGTCCGCCCATCGCGTTGGGCTGGCCGGTCAGCGAGAACGGACCCATGCCGGGCTTGCCGATGCGGCCGGTCGCCAGATGGCAGTTGATGATGCTGGTGACTTTGTCGGTACCCTGTGCCGACTGGTTCACGCCTTGCGAAAAACAGGTGACCACCTTCGCTGTCGTGCGGAACAGGTCGAAGAACTGCGCGACATCGGCTTCGGCAAGGCCGGTTGCATTGGCGGTGGCGGCGGCACTCGGCGCGATCTCTCGCGTCCGCACCAGCGCCTCGGTCAAACCCACCGTATGCGCGTCAATATATTGGTAGTCCAGCGCCAGGGTGTCGGCGAGGTGCACCAGCAGGCCGCTAAACAGCACTGTGTCCATGCCGGGCGCGACGCTCAGGAACAGGTTGGCATCCTCGGCGGTTGCCGTGCGGCGCGGATCGATCACCACGATCTTGGCGCCGCGCGTCCGCTTGTTGGCGACCATGCGTTGATACAAAACCGGATGACACCAGGCGGCGTTGGAACCGACCAGCACGATGAGATCGGCGCAGTCGAGATCGGCGTAGGCGCCAGGCACAATGTCGGCGCCGAAGGCGCGGCGGTGACCGGCCACCGTCGAGGACATGCACAGCCGCGAGTTGGTGTCGACATTCGAAGAGCCAATGAAGCCCTTCATCAGCTTGTTGGCGACGTAATAATCCTCAGTTAACAACTGGCCGGAAAGATAAAACGCCACCGAGTCGGGGCCGTGCTTCGCGATGGTATCGGCAAAGCCGTCCGCTGCCTTGCCGAGCGCGCTGTCCCACGACGTCTGCGTCAGTGTGCCGTTGGACTGGCGCAGCGTCGGGTACAGCAGCCGGGTATCTAGGCCCAGCGTCTCGCCGAGCGCCGAACCCTTCGAGCATAGGCGTCCAAAATTGGCCGGGTGCGCGGGATCGCCGGCGATGACGGCGCCGCCACGACCATCGGGCTTGGCCAGCACGCCACAACCGACGCCGCAATAGGGGCATGCCGTGCGGACCGCCGGCGGATGCTGCGCGGGCGCGTTCATCAATACACGTCCTGCTGATAGCGGCCGCTCTTCTTCAGATCGCCCACAAAAGCCGCTGCGTCGGCGGCGATGCGCACGCCGTGCTGGGCAACAATATCGACCAGCGCCAGTTCGACATCCTTGGCCATGCGCTTGGCATCGCCACAGACATAAATGTGCGCGCCGTCAGCGAGCCAAGCCCAGAGATCGCGGCCGACTTCGCGCATGCGATCCTGCACATAGATCTTCTCGCCGCTGTCGCGCGACCAGGCCAGCGTCAGTCGGGTGAGATGGCCGCAGTCTTTCATCGCCTTGAATTCGTCTTCATAGAAGAAGTCGCAGTTGGAGCGCTGATGGCCGAAGAACAGCCAGTTGCGCCCCGGCGCCTTGACGGCCTGCCGCTCCTGCAGGAAGGCGCGGAACGGCGCCACCCCGGTGCCGGGGCCCACCATGATGACCGGCACGTTCGGATCGGCCGGCAGCGCGAAGGCATGCGCTTTCTGTACGTAGACCTTGAGCTGAGCGCCGGGTTCGATGCGTTCGGCGAGCATGGTCGAGCAGACGCCAAACCGGTCGCGGCCAGCGATGCGATAACGCACAGTATCGACGGTGAGCGCCACACAGCCGGGCTTGGTCTTCGGCGACGACGAGATCGAATAAAGCCGCGGCTGCAACGAATCGAGCGATTCTATGAAGGCTTCAGGATCGGGCCGGATGCCGGGAAATTTCTCGATGGCGCTCAAGACGTCCATTGTCGCCGCGTCGCCATCGGGGTCCTCGCCGGTCGACAGCGCGCGCGCCTTCTTCCGGCGGTCGCCGCCGGTGATGTAGGAGAACAACTGGAACAGCATGTCGGGCGCCGGCGACAGCGATACGCCATCGGTCAGGCATTCGCGCAACGTGCGGCCGCCGATCGGGAAATCGGCCGGCGCACCGAGCGCCCTGATCACCGCCTCAACCAGCGCCGGATCGTTCGCCGGAAACAGGCCGAAGGCATCGCCCACCGTGTAGTCGAGCCCGCATTCGGCAAGATCGAACTCGACGTGCCAGGTTTCCTTTTCGGAACCCGGCTTGTTGAGCAATTTACGCGACAGCACTTTGGCCACCGCAGGATTGTCGCGCGAGGTGCCCGGCGCGGCCTGAATCACCGGTGCCGGCGCCGCGGCCGGCTCAGCCGCCGCCTGCGGCGCGGTAACGGCGGGCGCGCTCTTGAGCTCTTCGTGCAACTTCTTGACCATGCGGGCGGTTTCCTTGCCGCCCGGCACGCACAGGTTCAGCCGCTCTTCTGTTCCCGACACGATCGCGCCGGAGTAATTCTTGCAGTCATAGCCGCACTGGCCGCAGTCCTGCTGCGCCATCGCCGCCATCATCTTCCAGCGCAGCGGCTTGTCCGCGGCGAGATTCATGCGCTCGGCGAGCGGTAAGGTCTGATCGTGCCACGGAGCGCCACCGTCATCTTCTTCATCAGTCTTGACGCTGGCCGCCCCCGACATCAGGGCCACGCCCTGATCGCTCGACAGCGGCGTGATGCCCGAGCCGTCGAGTGCAATCAGCCCCGCAAAGAAACCATTGAGCCACGCGCGCTGATCCTCGGAGAACGGCGCAGTCTCAGGCACCAGCGACGGGATCGGCGGCGGCATGTTCTGCGTCATGCGGCCCCCGTCTCGAACATCGTCTTGAGCGTCTCGACTTCGTGCCGGCGCGAGAAGGTCAGGAAGGTTTCGTCGCGACCGGCGCGGTTGGCCATATAGCCTTTCAACATGCGCTCGATCGTCCGCGGCGCGTCGGTCGCCTTCACGTCGCGGTAAATCTCACGGCCAAGGCCCGCTTCCGGCCCGAAGCCGCCGCCGATCAGAATGTGATAGCCCTCGACCGGATCGGCGTCTTCGCCGATATCGACTTTGCAAGCGATGAGGCCGATGTCGCCGATATAATGCTGTGCGCAGGAATGATGGCAGCCGGTGAGATGGATGTTAACCGGACCGTCGAGCTCGACGCGCGCCTCGCACCATTGCGCAATCTCCTCGGCCTGCTCCTTGGTATGTGCGGCGGCAAAGCGGCAGCCGCTCGCACCGGTGCAAGCCACCAGCCCGGCGCGGATCGAGGTCGCCTGTGTCGACAGGCCGAGCGCGTCGACCGCGGCTGTTGCCAGTGCGATTTTGTCGTCGGCGACGCCGGAGATCAGCAGATTCTGCCAGACCGTGAGGCGGATATCGCCGTCGCCAAGATCGGCCGCGATCTTGGCCAGCCCACGCATCTGGACGGCAGTCAGCTTCGCCACCGGCAGCACTACGCCGATCCAGTTGAGGCCCGCCTGCTTCTGCTTGTGCACACCGATATGCGCCGAGCGGTCGTAGACCGGGCGCGGCAGCAGCGCCTCGGCCGGCACTTTCAGCAACGGACGGCCGAGCTTTTCCTCGACGTGAGCGATAAACTTCGGCAGGCCCCATGCGTCCAGCACATATTTGAGCCGCGCCTTGTTGCGATCGGTGCGGTCGCCATGCTCGATATAGACACGCACGATGGCGTCGGCGACCTGCGTAGCCTCGTCTGGCTTGACGATGACGCCGGTGTCCTTGGCGAAATCCCTGTGTCCGGTGATGCCACCCAATGCGAGGCGAAAATAGATGCCGGCCTCCGGCCCGAAGCCCTCTTTCAGTTCAACCGCCTGGAAGCCGATATCGTTGGTGTCTTCGAGCACCGGAATACGACCGGCGCCGTCGAAGCCGACATTGAATTTGCGCGGCAAGCCGTACAGCGCGCGCTCCTCAAGAATATGGTGGTGCCACGACCGAGCATAAGGCCGCGTGTCGAGCAGTTCCTGCGGATCGATGCCCGCGGTCGGCGTGCCGGTGACATTGCGGATGTTGTCGGCACCGGTGCCGCGCGAGCCAAGACCAAGGTCCATCAGGGACTCGACCATGATCACAGTGTCCTTGGGCTCGATCTCGCGCATCTGCAAATTGGCGCGTGTGGTGACGTGGCTATAGCCGTGCGCATATTTGTCGGCCAGATCGGCGAGCTCTGCCATCTGCCAGTGCGTGACGATGCCGTTCGGAATGCGCAGCCGGCACATATACGAGGTCTGCGCCGGGGCGACGTAGAACAGGCCGTAATAGCGCCAGCGGAAATTGTCGGCCGGTTTCGGCGCCTCGTTGTTCCTGGCCTGCTGCTTGAGGCGGTCATAGGCATCGAACGGATGCTGCTCGCGCTTGATCTTTTCCTGATCCGACAGTTTGCCGCCTTCAGCAATTGTGCGGTCCTGCGCCTTGATATGATTGGTGTCGGGGCCGCTTGGCTCGCTCGACGCGAGCGCGCCCGCCGGCAACTGGCCGCGAGCGGCGCGCGCCGCGGTCAGGCCCGAGGCGAAGCCTTCGAGGTAACGTTTCTGGTCCGGGGTGAAGTCGCTGGACATGGCGGCCTCAAGCCGCCAATTTTTTGGGAGCACTGCGCTCGGCCATGGCGCGGCCGAACATCAGGTCGTCGCGGACCGTCTCAATCGAGGCGGCAGAGCGGATCAATTCGAGATACCAAAGCCCATCGACTGTATCGCCGAACAACACCGCGCCGACCAGCCGTCCGTCCGCGATCACCAGCTTTTTGTAGGCGCCGAGACCGGCATCGGACAGCTCGATCTGCTCGGTGCCCGGCACACCCATGAAGTCGCCGGCGGAAAATACGTTGACACCGGACACCTTGAGATTGGTGGCGAGCACGCTGCCGCAATAGCTGCCGCCCTCTCCCGCCAACTGCATGGCAAGCGTGCGGGCCTGCTCGTAGGCCGGCTCGACCAGGCCATAGCTGATGCCGCGATGCTCGGCGCATTCGCCGATCGCGTGAATGCCCGCTTTGCTGGTTTGCAGATGATCGTCGACCACAATGCCGCGGCCGATATCGAGATCGGCAGTGCGTGCAAGATCGACATTCGGCTTGATGCCGGCGGCGACGACGACCAGATCGGCCGCTATCACCCGCCCGTCCTTGAGCTCCACCGCCTGCGCGCGTTTGTCGCCGCAAATGCCGGCGGTCTCGGCGCTGAGATACACGGTAATGCCGCGCGCTTCGACCGCGTCTTTGAGCAAGGCCGAGGCGCGCGCGTCGAGCTGGCGCTCCATCAGCCGGTCCATCAAGTGAATCACGGATACCTGCGCGCCCGCTTTCGCCAGGCCATAGGCTGCTTCCAGGCCGAGCAAGCCGCCGCCGATCACGACGGCTTTGGCGCCGACAGCCGCCGCCTCAATGGTGGCGACATCGCCGAGGTCGCGGAACGTCATCACGCCGGGCAGATCCATGCCGGGCACGTTGAGCCGTATCGGCCGCGAACCGGTGGCCAACACCAATTGCGTGAAAGGCAGCGTCGCGCCATTGGCGAGGCGCAGGCGGCGAATGGCGGGATCGATCGCAGTCGCGGTGTGCCCATACAGCAACGTGACGCCGCGGTCGCGCCACCATTGCGCAGGTTTCAGTTCGATCTCGCTGCGTGAGGTTTCTCGCGCCAGCACCGACGACAACAGCACGCGATTATACGCCAGATGCGGTTCCTCGCCGACGACGGCTACCGAGTAGCGGCCAAGCGCGCGCTTGCTCAGCTCCTCCACAAGCCGCATTGCGGCCATGCCGTTGCCGACAATGACGAGTGGCTCGCTCATGCGGCCTCAACAAACTGATGCCGCTCGTACAGGAACTCCAGCACGCGTTGGCGGCATTTGAGGAACGAGGCATCGGCCACCAGCTCGAGCCGCTTGCGCGGCCGCGCCAGCGGCACACTCAGAATTTCACCGATCTGCGCTTCGGGACCGTTGGTCATCATCACGATGCGGTCCGACAGCAGCACAGCCTCGTCGACGTCGTGGGTGATCATCATCACGGTGTTGCCGAGCTTCTGGTGCAGGCCCATCACCGTGTCCTGCAAATGGGCGCGGGTCAGCGCATCGAGCGCACCGAACGGTTCGTCGAGCAGCAGGATCTTGGGCTCCATCGCCAGCGCGCGGGCAAGTCCGACGCGCTGCTTCATGCCGCCGGAGATTTCCGACGGGCGCTTGTCCTTGGCATGCGTCATCTGCACCAGATTGAGATTGTGCAGCGTCCAGGCGTCACGATCGGCGCGCGACTTCTTCGAGCCGAAGACCTTGTCCACCGCGAGGCGCACATTGTCGTAGACCGTCAGCCACGGCAGCAGGCTGTGGTTCTGGAACACGACCGCACGATCCGGCCCCGGTTCGTTGACCTCATGGCCTTCAAGGATGACGCCGCCATTGGTCGCCGGCGTCAATCCGGCGACGATATTGAGCAGGGTCGATTTTCCGCAGCCCGAATGGCCGATGATGGAGACGTACTCGCCCTTCTCCACCTCGAGCGTGATGTCCTTGAGCACCAGCGTCTCTGTGTTGCCGCGCTTGAACGACTTGTCGACGTGATCGATCTTGCAATACGGGATCATATTTCTCGTTCCTTAGTTGGCCGCGGTGCCACGGGTGACGATGGAAGCGACGCCGGCGACGACGCGATCGAGCAGGAACCCGACGATTCCGATGTAGGCGAGAGCGACGAAGATGTCGGGCAGGCGGGAGGAATTCCACGCATCCCAAATAAAGAAGCCGATGCCGACGCCGCCGGTCAGCATTTCCGCGGCGACAATGGCAAGCCATGACAGGCCGATACCGATGCGCAGGCCCGTAAAGATGTAGGGCGCCGCCGACGGGATCATGATCTTGGTGAAGAACTCGAACGGATTGAGGCGCAGCACCGCGGCGACGTTGCGGTAGTCCTGCGGAATATTGCGGATGCCGACCGCGGTATTGATGATGATCGGCCAGATGGAGGTGATGAAGATGACGAAGATCGCCGACGGCTGACTATCGCGAAACGCGGCAAGCGAAATCGGCAGCCAGGCCAAGGGCGAGATTGTACGCAGCACCTGGAAGATCGGATCGAGGCCGCGCATCGCCCAGACCGACTGGCCGATCAGCGTACCGAGCATGATGCCAAACAATGCAGCCAAGCCGTAGCCGATGGCAACGCGCTGCAACGAGATCAGCACGCGCAAGCCAAGGCCGATGTCCTGGGGCCCGTTCACGAAGAACGGATTGACTATCAAATCGCGAGCTTCCGACCAGATCTTGGTCGGTGCAGGCAACGTCGCGCCCGGACGCATGCAGAGCACCTGCCACACAATCATCAACAACGCGATCATCGCCAGCGGCGGGATCACCGCGGCGGCCACCTTGCCGAGCGTCGCGCGCAGGCGGGTATTCATCGCCTTTTGCCTAAGCGGCAAGGCCAAGACTTTCGCAGCGGCAGGCGCGGCCGGAGCCGAGGGTATGCTGGCCGAGATTTCGGATTTCGCCACTGGCATGTTCATCGCGTGAATGCTCCGGTTAAACGAAGAGATCGGGCCGCCCGCGAACGGGCAGCCCGTAAGCGTCAGACCTCGACGCGCTTGATGGCGAGGCTCTTGAGATAGGCGGAAGGGTTTTCCGGATCGAAGACCTTGCCGTCGAAGAAGGTCTCCTTGCCGCGCGAGGTCGAGGCCGGGATATCGGCCGCGGCGACGCCGAGCGTCTTGGCGGCATCACGCCACATGTCCTCGCGGTTCACCTTGTCGACCAGCGCCTTGACGTCGGTTGTGCCTTCGAACTTGCCCCAGCGGATGTCCTCGGTGACGAACCAGGCGTCGTGGCTCTTGAACGGATACGAGGCGTGATCGCTCCAGAACTTCATATATTCTTTGGTGCCGGTGGCGACGCGGCCGTTGCCGTAATTGATGTCGCCCTTGGCGCGTCCGACGATGTCGGCGACCGGCACGTTGAACCACTGCCGCTTGCCGACGATCTCCGACATCTCTTGCTTATTTTCCATCTTCTCGCACCACTGCTGCGCTTCCATCACGGCCATCAGAATGGCCTTCGCAGCGTTCGGGTTCTTGTCGACCCAGGCGGCGCGCATGCCGAGCGCCTTTTCGGGGTGCTTCGACCAGATCTCGCCGGTCGTGCAGGCGGTGAAGCCGAAGCCCTGATTGACGAGCTGTTCGTTCCACGGCCCGCCGACACAGAAGGCGTCCATGTTGCCGACCTTCATGTTCGCCACCATTTGCGGCGGCGGCACAACGATGGTGGCGATGTCCTTGTCGGGGTCGATGCCGCCGGCGGCGATCCAGTAGCGAATCCAGAGGTCATGCGTGCCGCCCGGGAAGGTCATCGCGATCTTCACTTCCTTGCCGGCGGCTTTCTTGGCGGCGAAGGCGGCTTTCAGAGCGGAGGCGTCGTTGGTAACCTTGAGGTCCTTGTATTCATTCGAGACCGAGATCGCCTGCGCGTCGAGGTTGAGGCGGGCCAGGATGTACATCGGCGTCGGGACGTTGTTCTGCGTCACCTTGCCGGTCGAGATCAGGTAGGGCATCGGGGTGAGAATGTGCGCGCCATCGATGCCGTTGTTCTCCGAGCCGAGCACCATGTTATCGCGCGTCGCGCCCCAGGAGGCCTGTTTGGCGACTTCGACGTCCGGCACACCATGCTTGGCGAACAGGCCCTTCTCCTTGGCAATCACCAGCGGAGAGGCATCCATCAGGGCGATGTAGCCGAGGGTCGCCTTGGTCGTTTCAGGACCCGCGGCCTGCGCGATATGCGCGCCGAACGGAAATTGCGCGCCGACCGTGCCGAGCAGTGCTGCGGTGCTGGCGCCGGATTTCAAAAACGAACGGCGGTTGAGTTTGAACTTGCCATCGTTTGTCTTTTTGATCGTCATTATTCCCAATGTCCTTCTGGTGTTTCGAGTGACCCGGTCTGCCGCTTGCCTGTCCGCCGTCTCGCGCCCGCCCTAAAAACAAAAAAGCCGCAGTCTGAAGCGCACGAACTCCGTGCTCCCCAGACAGCGGCATTGCTGTCAGCCCGACATCGGGCTCAGCGCCTTTATGGCGCTTCCAAGTCCTCTCTATTCAAGTGTCGTGCCAAGACCTCCGATTATAATATTTACGTATTATATCAATCAGTTAGCCGGATTCGGCACCTGCAAAATCTTGAGGCAAAACCTGGTTTATGCTCAGCGCCAACGCAGGCTGCAAATAAATTGTGCAGTGCAATAATTAACGCACGATCGATAGGCGGGGCCGTTCCGCGCGCCGCGGACGCCACGCTGCGAGATGGCCGGCAATGTCGCCGGGCACAAAATCGGGACCGGCGAAGGCGCCGATGCCGTCGCGCGGCTCACCGCCGTTCGGCGATGGGGCTGCGCCAATCACCGCGTCGTATAGATCGGCGCGGAACACCGCTTGCGCGAGATTGAGGAGTTCTTCCGACAGCGGTGCCTGCCCCCAACGCACGATCTGCGCATAGATCCAGGCGGCCTGAACCGGATCGGGACGCATCGCGTTGTTGCGGCCGATCAGGATGTACCTATCGCTGCTCCGCGTCGTGCCGTCGGCCGCAACCTTGAGCACGCCGGTGAGCGTGCGCGCGATCACTTCCGCTTCGACATCGAGCCGCTTACCGACGATGGCCGAAACCGCGGCGAGATTGTTCTTGTCCTCGACATAGTCGGCAGCGGCGGCGAGCGCGCGAATGAGCGCCGCCAGCGTGTCGGGATGTTCGTTTGCCCAACGCTCGCGCACGGCGAAGACTTTTTCCGTGACGCGCGACTGGATTTCGCAGGCGAAATGCAGAATGCGGCCGACGCCGAGATCGACGGCCACCGAATTCCACGGCGCGCCGACGCAGAAGCCGTCGACATGACCGCTGGCAAGGCTGTCCACCATATACGGTGGCGGCAGCACGACGAGACGGACGTCTTCGTCCGGATCGATGCCAGCCGCGGCCATCCAATAACGCAGCTGGTAATTGTGGTGCGAGAACGGAAAGGTCATGCCGAAGTTCAGCGGCTCGGCATTGCGGTTTTTGCGCTCGGCGACAACCCGCGCCAGCGCGCGCGCCGAGACCGACGGGTCGGCAATATCACCATCGGCGGCCGCGGCGAGCTCGACGAAGAGCCGCGGCGACACCGTGATGGAATTGCCATTAATGCCGAGATTAAAGGGCGTAATGATGGGCACGCGGACGTGGCCGATACCGAGGCTGGACGCGACCGCGACCGGCGCCAGAAGATGGGCGGCGTCGAACAGGCCGAGATTGAGCTTGTCGCGGACATTCGACCACGACACTTCGCGGACCAGATCGACATCGAGGCCTTGCTGCTTGGCAAATCCACCATCGACGGCGACCAGCAGAGCGGCCGCGTCGACCAGCGGGATGAAACCGATACGAAGATTGGTGTCGGTCATTTGAACAGCTCCGCGGCGGTGAGTACCGATTGCGCAATCTCGGCGATTTTCTTGTTCTCGTTCATCGCAGTCTTGCGCAGAAGCGCGTAGGCGTCCTCTTCGCTCAGTTTCTTGGCTTTCATCAAGACGCCCTTGGCGCGGTCGATAACCTTGCGTTCCTGCAGCGCGTCCTTGGCTTGATCGAGTTCGCCTTGCAGCCGCGCGAAAGCATTGAAACGCGAGATGCACAGATCGAGGATGGTTTTGATGCGATCTTTCTGGAGGTTGCCGACGATGTAGGCCGACACGCCGGCGTCAACCGAAGCCTGGATCGAGGCGGTGTCGCTCTGGTCGACGAACATCGCGATCGGCCGCTTCACGGCGCGGCTCACCTGGAACATCTGCTCCAGTTCGTCACGGCTCGGGCTTTCCAGATCGATCAGGATGACGTCGGGGTCCATGGCGTAGACCCGCGCCAGCAGATTGCGGGTCTCGGCTATGCGCTCCACCAGCGTGAAACCGGCCTCGCGCAAACCATCCTCAAGGATGGCGGCGCGGATCGGGCTTTCATCGACAATAGCGATCTTGAGCGTCGAATCGCGCTGCCCCGACGGCGACATGCCGCCCTGACGCGACGGCTCCGACCCCTTACGCATCTCAGCCAACAGCTCTGTCCCTCGTGGCGCCTCACCCTCAGAGGACCTGATCGCGGTGCCGGCCTGCCGCTTCATCCTGTTCCCTTCATCATGCAAGACCTATTCCATTCAAAGACATTAAGAGACCCGGTTAACCTGCGACCAATCGGCCTGGGGGGCGGTCCTCCGGTACCCACACTGAAATACTCGCCTATTTTTCGAGCAAAGACCGTGCCAGACCGACTTGCTGCTTTACACGACAGATTTCTCCGCCGCTGGCCGACATGGGCGTGGATCTCGACCAGATTGCGCTGGTTGAGCCGGACGCCGCGCTCGGCAATGGCGGGCTTGGACGCTTGGCGGCGTGTTTCATGGACAGCATGGCCGCGCTGAGAATTCCGGCCTACGGCTACGGCATCCGCCACGAGAACAGACTGTTCGCGCAACGCATTCGCGACGGCCGGAATTTCCGGAAGACTGGCTAGCCTGCGACAATCCGTGGGAATTTTCCCTCGCATCTTAAGGAGGTCGCGCGGCGCGGCGCGGGTCTCGCTACCGGTTTCACGTCCATTCCCGTCAAGGTGTGGCGGCGCGTCTAGCGCCTTCACTCGCCCTTGATATCGAATTCCTTGACGAACTTAGTGTAGTTGTCGGTCTGGGTGGCGATGAATTTGCCGAACTCCGCGCCGCACGACACCTTCGGATACAAGCCCACCACGTTCAGCTTGCTCTTGACCACCGGCACCTGGATGGCGGCGGTGAAATATTTCTCGAACTGCGCCAGCATGTCCTTCGGGGCGCCGATCGGCGCGACAAATCCAAACCAGACGCTGGCTTCGATATTCTTGAAGCCCTGCTCCTCCAAGGTCGGGATGTCCGGCAGCGGTTCGACGCGCTTTTGCGCCGGCACCGCGATGGCGCGCAATCCCTTGCTGTCGATCTGCGCCTTTAAATCCGAATAATTGGCGATCACCGCCGTGACGTGGCCGCCGAGCACGGCGTTGACCACTGGCGGCGTTCCAGGGAACGGCACATAGATCAGATCGAGGCCGGCGGCGCGCTTGAGCAATTCACCGGCGATATGAACGGTCGAAGCCGGACCGGTGCTGCCATACGACAATGTGCCGGGCTTATCCTTCGCAGCCTTCAGGAAATCCGCCAGCGTCTTGAATTCCGAGTTGCCGGCAACCGCGATCACGGACGGCGTATCCGCCAGATAGCAGATCGGATCGAAGCTCTTGACCGGATGATAGTGGTCGGTGGGATGCAGAACCGAACCGAGGATGAACGGGTTCTCGACCAACAGGATAGTCAAACCATCGGGCGACGCGCGGGCCGCGACGTCGGAGCCGATGATCGAACCGGCGCCGGGCCGGTTTTCGACCACGAATGACGGACCGCCGCTTTCGGTGATCTGCTGCGCCAAGACGCGGGTGATCACATCGCCGGCGCCGCCGGCCGGATAAGGCACGATAATGCGAACCGATTTGCCGACGAGGCTCTGCGCCTGCGTCGAATGCCCGGTAAGCAAGAGCAACGCGCTCATCACAACTGAAGTCAGCACCCCCGAAACCCGCATCGTCGTTTCCTCGTTTTTGAATTTTATGGAGTGAGCTTGGATCGATTTAGCGGCGGCCGCAAGCGCCCGCTGTCAGCTGGCTTCGGCATGCTGCGCTTTGGCGTCCTGGATCGCCTGCCAAACCTTATAGGGCGTCGCCGGCATGCGGATGTCCTGCACGCCGTAGCGGCTCAGGGCATCGACGATAGCGCCGATGATGACGGCAGGCGCGGCTGTCGTGCCGCCCTCGCCGCCGGCCTTGATGCCGAGCGGGTTGGTCGGCGACAACACTTCGATGATCTCGGTGGTGAAGGACGGCAACAAGTTGGAGCGCGGCATGCCGTAGTCCATCAGCGAACCGCAGAGCGGTTGTCCGGAATCGGGGTCGACGACGCATTGCTCCCACAACGCCTGGCCAATGCCCTGGGCGATGGCGCCATGCGTCTGACCGTGGACGATGAGCGGATTGATGCAGCGGCCGACATCGTCAACAGAAGCGTAGCGCGTCAGCTTCAGGCCGCCGGTATCAGGATCGACTTCAATCTCACAGATCGCGCAGCCGTTCGGAAACACCGGATCGTGCATTTCATTGTCGGTGACGACGGCAAGGCCCGTTTTCAGATCGTCGGGCAGCTCGTGCTTGCTCAGTTCCTGCGCCAGTTCGATAAAATCGAAAGTACGATTGGTGCCGCGCGTGGAGAACCGGCCATCGTTGAAATCGATCTGGTCGGGTTGCGCGCCGAGAGCAATGGCCGCCAAGCGCTTGCCTTTGGCGATCATCTCGACCGCGGCCAGGGAAAACACCGTCGCCGCATGGCGCATGGAGCGGCCGGAATGCGTACCGCCGCCGGCTTTCACCACGTCGGTATCGCCCATGATGATGCGAACACTCTCCGCCGGCACACACAGCAAGTCGGCGACGACTTGCGCGAAGCTGGTCTGGTGGCCCTGGCCTGCCGGCTGGGTGCCGATGATGACATCGACAATGCCGTCAGGCCGCACGGTAATGCGGGCTTGTTCCTTGGGCGCACCGATGGAGGATTCGACGTAATTGGCGAGGCCGCGCCCGAGCAACCTGCCGCGTTTTGCAGCCTCGCGCTTGCGGGCAGCAAAGCTGTCCCAGTCGGCGATCCGCATCGCGAGATCCATCGCATCTTCGTAACGGCCGCTGTCATAGAGCATGCCGACCGCGTTGCGGTAGGGCATCGCCTTGGGCTTCACCAGATTGCGACGGCGCAGCGAAATGCGATCAATGCCGAGTTTGGTCGCCGCGATGTCGATCAAGCGTTCGACGGCAAACGTCATCTCCGGACGACCCGAACTGCGATAAGCCTGCGTCGGCACCGTGTTGGTATAGACCGACATCGCGCGCAACGTCGCCACCGGGATCGCGTAGCTGCCGGTGATCAAACCGGCGCCCTTGCTCAGCGGCGACAGCGACACGCAGCGCGCGCCGGCATTGCTGATGTTGGTCGCGCGCAACGCCAGGAAGCGGCCTTTGGCGTCCAGCGCCAGTTCGAATTTCGCGACGAGGTCACGGCCCTGGTAATCGCTGAGGAAGCATTCCGAGCGGGTCGAGGTGCATTTGACCGGGCGCTTGAGCTTGCCCGCCGCCCACAAGATCAGTCCGTATTCGACATAGACACGATTGCGCGTGCCGAAATTGCCGCCGACATCGAGCGACAGCACACGCAATGTCTCCGGCTCGATGCCGAGCACGTCGGCGATTTCCCGCTTCTGCCGCACGGCACCGCCGCCGCCGGCATGGAGCGTGTAGCGCCCCGTCGCCGTGTCGTAATTGGCGACGCAAGCGCGGGGCTCCATCGGCACGCCGGTGACGCGATCGATATGAAAGTCCATCGCAACAGTATGCGCGGCCTCCACGAAAGCTTTATCTGTGCCGGCTTTGTCACCGAAATGAGTATCGACCAAAATGTTGGTGGGCAGTTCGTCCCAAACCGCTGGCGCGTCAGGCCTCATGGCGTCTTCGGATTGGCTGACGAAGGGCAGCACGTCATAGACGACTTCGAGCGCTTCGGCGCCATCCATCGCCTGGGCGCGGGTTTCCGCGACCACCATCGCGACCGGCTCGCCGACGTGACGCGCTTTGTCGGCGGGCAGCAGCATATGCGGTCCCTGGAAAATGACGCTGCCGCCGGGTCCGGCCAGCTTCATGTCGTCGCGCGTTTTCGGTAGCGGATCGTGCTGAATGGGCTTGAGGCCGTCGGCTTGGCAATCGGCGCCGGTATAGACGCCAAGCACGCCGGGCATTGCCAACACCGGACCCTTGTCGATGCTAACGATACGCGCATGCGGGTGCGGCGAGCGCACCATGGCCGCATAGGTCTGCCCCGGATAGCTGAAATCGTCGCTATATTGACCCTTGCCGGTGATCAGCCGCGCATCTTCGGTGCGCGGCATCGGTTGGCCAATGTAACGAAAAGTGGATTCGGGAAGCGTCATTGTCGACCAAGCTCGTTATGAATGTTTTTGCGGGGGAGGACTCAGGACGGCACCCGAGATCACTTTATATTCTTCTCGGCGGCCGGCATCGATTTGATGACCTGCTCCCATCGTTCGGTCTCGCTTTTGATGAAGTCGCGGAAATCTTCTGGGCTGCCGCCACGCGCGTCCAACCCCTGGATATGGAGTTGCTTCAACACGTCCGCATCCTTCAGCGCCTCATTGCTCGCCTTAGATACTTTATCGATGACAGCGGCCGGCGTCCCGGCCGGCGCGAGCAGGCCGAACCAGACGCCGGTATTGTAGCCCGGTAGTGCTGCTTCCGAAATCGTCGGTAAATCCGGAGCGATGCTGGCGCGTTTGGCTTCCGTCGAGGCTAAAGGCTTGACGGTGCCCTGACCGATAAGACCAACAACGGTGGACGACGGCGCGAACATCACCTGGATGCGGCCGGCGATGAGATCAGTCACCGTCTGCGCGCTGCCGGGATATAGAACGCCCCTCATCTTGATGCCGGCCATCTGCTCGAACAATTGCGTCGCCATATGAGGGCCGCTGCCGATGCCGGAGGCGCCATAGAGCAACTCATCGGGCTTCGCCTTGGCCAGCGCGATTAATTCCTGGACGTTCTTGACCTCGAGCGAGGGCGTGACGACGAGGATGTTTGGGATCGAGCCGATCAACACGATGGGCGCAAGATCGGTTTGGAAATTCGAGCCCTTGTTAGGCATCAGCGTCGTGTTGATCGTCGCCGCGATGGTCGCGAGCAGCAGCGTGTAGCCATCTTTCGAGGCGCGTGCGACGTAATCGGTCGCGATCATGCTGCTAGCGCCGGGCCGGTTCTCGACAATCATCGGCTGGCCGAGGATCTCACTCAGCTTGTGACTGACGATGCGCGCAGCGACGTCGCCGCTGGAACCCGCGGCGAAGCCGACGATCAGGCGGATCGGCCGCGTCGGGTAATTATCCTCCGCCCGCGACAAGCCCGGGATCAGCATTACCGACAGGACGATGGCAAGAGTCAGTCGTTTTAGCAGCGGCATTTTTCGATATCCCAGGCATTAATTCATGGTCGAAGAACGATAGCGCCAAAAAGCGCCGGTTCTGTCCAGATGTCTATACGGTTGCCATGCATGCTGGAATAGAGCGGCCGGCCTTGGTTTGCGAACCGCCGTGGTTTACAGGAAACGACAGCACGCGATCAGGAAAGCCCAGCCATGACCTCACCCGCTGCCCAAGATGCGCCTTCCGACTTGCAGGAACACCTGGCCCGGCTGACCGCACGAGGCCTGGTCACGCGGATCGATCGGCCGATCAATAAAGACACCGAATTGCATCCGCTGGCGCGTTGGCAGTTCCAAGGCGGATTGCGCGACGAAGAGCGTAGAGCGTTCCTGTTCACCAACGTGGTTTGTGCAGGTGGCGAGAGCTACGACATTCCCGTTCTGGTGGGCGGCCTCGCCGCCTCTCCCGAAATCTATGCCACGGGCCTGGGCGTTCCGGTGGAAGATATCGGCCGCGTTTGGGTCAAGGCCATGACCGAGCCGATCGCGCCGGTGCTGGTGGAAACGGCGCCGTGCCAGGAAGTCGTCATGACCGGCGCGGATATCCAGAAATGCGGCCTCGCCAGCCTGCCGGTGCCGATTTCGACGCCCGGCTTCGATTCAGCGCCTTATCTCACGGCCACACTGTGCGTGACGAAGGATCCGGACAACAACATCCAGAACATGGGCACCTATCGCGCGGCACTCAAAGCCAATGACCGCCTCGGCGTGCGCATGGCGTCGCGTCTGAGCGGCGCCGGCGGCTATCTGCATTGGGAAAAATACAAGAAGCTGAAGCAGCCGATGCCCTGCGCGATCGTCGTCGGTTGTGCGCCGGCGGTTCTGTTCACCGGGCCGCAGAAACTTCCGATTGACGTCGATGAAATGGCGGTCGCCGGCGGTCTGATGGGCAAACCGGTGCGGACCGTGCGCTGCAAGACCGTCGACCTGATCGTGCCGGCCGACGCGGAGATCGTCATAGAAGGCTTAATCGACACCGATCTGCTGGAACCGGAAGGTCCGTTCGGCGAAAGCCACGGCCACGTCGCGCTGGAAGACTTCAACATGTCGATGCGCGTGACGGCGATCACGCGCAAGAAGAAGCCGGTGTTCGTGTCGATCATCAGCCAGGTGACGCCAAGCGAGTCGTCGGTAATGAAACGCGTCGCTTATGAGCCGATGTTCCTCGAACATCTGCGCCAAGCGCTCGGCATCCGCGGCGTCAAGCGCGTGGTGATGCATGAGCCTTTGTCTAACCTGCGCAAGATCATCTTCGTGCAGTTCGAGCGCGGCACGCCGCGCACCGAGATATGGCGCGGCATGCAGGGCGCGGCGACATTGCAGGCGCAATGCGGCAAGCTGATTATTGCCGTGTCCGAGGATATCGCGCCGGAGAATGCCGATGCCGTGTTCTGGTCGTTGGCCTACCGCTCCAATTTCATGGAAGACATCTTGATGGTGCCCTATCGCTCCAGCGGCCACGGGCCGAAGTCCGGCCGCGCCGCGATGGAAGGCACGCTGATGATCGACGCGACGCTCAAGAGCGATATGCCGCCGCTGGCTCTGCCGGCGGAGGAATACATGACGAAGGCAAAGGGCATTTGGGAAGAGCTTGGGCTGCCGCGCATCGTGCCGCAGTCGCCGTGGCATGGCTACCAGTTGGGTGACTGGGAAGAAGAATACACGACGTTTGCCGACGCCGCGGTTGTAGGCGACTGGCGCAAGAGCGGCGAGAACACCTTCGCCCGGCGGCACGGCAATCTGAAGCCGGAAACGCCCGTCCGCAAGGTCACGCCCAAGAAGCCTTGAGGCTGGCTGCAGGCTGATGCCGACGAAATAAGAAGCTCTGGAGACGCCGATGCAATCCCCCAAGGCCTTCACCATCACCGCGCATGGCGCAACACTCCCGGCGATCGGCTACGGCACGATGTTGCTGCCGGAGCGGCCGGTGGAACTGGTCGCCCACGCGATCCGCTCCGGCTACCGCGCCATCGACACCGCGCGTAAATACGGCACCGAAGAGCGCGTTGGCGAAGGTATTCGCGCCAGCGGCATCGCGCGTGGTGAGTTGTTCGTGACGACCAAAGTGACGGAAGACAATGCACGTGAAGCCGATTTCTTGCGCTCGGTCGAAACCAGCCTGAAGACGCTCAAGCTCGATTATGTCGATCTGCTGCTAGTTCATTGGCCACAGCCGAAGGTGCCGTTTTCCGAAACGCTGGGCGCGCTGGCCAAGGCCAAGCGCAGCGGCTTAACCCGTCATATCGGCGTATCGAACTTCACAATCGCCATGCTCGATGAGGCAGTGCGCGTCTGCCCAGAGCCGCTGGTCACGAACCAGATTGAGTATCACGCCTATCTGCCGCAGGATAGCATGATCGCGGCGCTCAAGAAGCACGGCATGATCCTCACCGCCTATTGCCCTGTCGCACGCGGCGAACTGCTCAACGATCCGGTCATTGTTGGAATTGCCAAGACACACGGCAAGACGGGCGCACAGATCGCATTGCGCTGGCTGATCCAGCAGCCGATGGTCGCGGCCGTGCCGCGTGCGCTTACCGAAGTGCACATCGAGCAGAACCTCGACATATTCGATTTCTCGCTCACCGAGGCGGAAATGCGCGACATTTCCGCCTTGCGCAGCCGCAAGCTGCGTATTGCAAATCCGCCGGAACGCGCGCCGAAGTGGGACGACGAACAGGTCGAGACCGCTGCATAGCGGCTAAGGCATGCAAGCATATTGCGGCCCGGTGCGTCTCGCCACTACCATGCGCCTTAAACCTGCGTGCCAAAGCGCGGGAACGGCTGGAAACGCGAAGGAACCTCATGGACTACCGCGAAAAAAGCGAAATCCGCGATGGCATGCGGATCGACTGGGATATGCCGATCAAGATGGACGACGGCTTGGTGTTGCGGTGCGATATCTACCGGCCGGTCGCCGAAGGCAAATATCCGGTCATCATAACCTACGGACCCTATGGCAAGTGGCTGGCCTTCCAGGACCTGTACAAGGACCAATGGGTCCGCATGTGCGCCGACCAGCCTGACGTGCCGGCCAACTCCAGCAACAAATATCAGTGCTGGGAGGTGGTCGATCCGGAGAAATGGGTGCCGGACGGCTATATCGTCATCCGCGTCGATAGCCGCGGCGCCGGCCGTTCGCCGGGCGTCATCGATATCTGGTCCTTGCGCGAGGCGCAGGATTTGGCGCTATGCGTGGACTGGGCGGGCGTTCAGCCATGGTCGAACGGCAAGGTCGGGCTCAACGGCATCTCTTACTACGCGGAGAACCAATGGCAGGCGGCTGCGCTGCAGCCCAAGCACCTCGCCGCCATCTGCACCTGGGAAGGCGCCGCGGATTTTTACCGCGACATGGCGCACCACGGCGGCATCTTCAACCGCGGCTTCGTCGAGGGCTGGTCGAAATCGCAAGTCTATACGTTGCAGAACGGCCGCGGCACGCGCGGCTTCAAGAGCGGTATGACCGGCGACTGGGTCTCCGGGCCGGAAACTTTGTCGGAGGAAGAGCTCGGCAAGAACCGCCGCAACTTCTACGAAGACTGCCTCTCGCGCAAACTCGATACCGACGAGTTCTGGCAGTCGCGCATGCCGGACTGGAACAAGGTCAAAGTACCGTTGCTGTCGTCAGCGAATTGGGGCGGGCAAGGCCTGCATCCTCGCGGCAATTTCGAGGGCTTCGTGCGTTCGGCGTCAAACAACAAATGGCTCGAAGTGCATGGCATCGAGCACTGGACGCATTTTTACACGAATTACGGCGTCGATCTGCAGAAGCGGTTCTTTGGCCACTTCCTCAAAGGCGAGGACACCGGCTGGGGCCGGCAGCCATTGGTGCAGTTGCAGGTCCGCCACCCCGGCGAAAAATTCGTCGAACGGCACGAGAGCGAATGGCCGCTAGCGCGCACGCAATGGACCAAATTCCACATCCACCCGGCCGACATGACGATGTCGACGGATACACCGAAGTCGGCGAGCGCGGTGACCTACGGCGGCTTCAGCGACGGCGTCACCTTTCTGACCGAGCCGCTCGACCACGATGTCGAGATCACCGGACCGATCGCGGCCAAGCTGTGGGTGTCGTCGGCAACGGAAGATGCCGATCTGTTCCTGGTGGTGCGCGCCTTCACGCCCGACCTCAAGGAAGTCACCTTCCAGGGCGCGCTCGATGCGCATACGCCGATCGGGCAAGGCTGGCTGCGCTGTTCGCACCGCAAGCTCGATCCGAAGCTGACGTTGCCCTACCGGCCCTATCACAGCCATGACGAAGAGCAAAAGCTCAAGCCCGGCGAAATCTATGAAGTCGACGTCGAGGTCTGGCCGACCTGCATCGCTTTGCCGAAGGGCTATCGGATCGCGCTGTCGGTGCGCGGCACCGATTACGTCTTCCCGGGCGAGCCCGGCGCCGGCGTGGAAACGCTGGGCAAGGTGTGGACCGGTGTCGGCCCCTTTACGCATGACGATCCGCGCGACCGGCCGCCGGCGGTGTTCGGCGGCGACGTCACGCTGCATGCCGGACCTGATCGACAGGCCTACGTGCTACTGCCTGTCATCCCGACCAAATAGTTTGAAATTCGAGGAGCGCGATCATGAGTTATCGTGAGGTCAGCGAGGTCCGCGACGGCATGCGGATCGATTGGGACATGCCGATCACGATGGACGACGGGCTGGTGCTGCGCTGCGACGTGTTCCGGCCGGTCAAAAAAGGCCGCTATCCGGTGCTGCTGAGCCACGGCCCTTACGGCAAGTGGCTGCATTTCGAGGACGGCTACAAGACCGCCTGGAAACGCATGGAAGAAAAGCAGCCCGACGTGATGACGGGCTCGACCAACAAATATCAGAGCTGGGAAATCTGCGATCCGGAGAAATGGGTGCCGGACGGCTATGTTTGCGTGCGCGTCGACTCACGCGGCTGCGGCCGTTCGCCCGGCTATGTCGAGCATTGGTCGCCGCGCGAAACCAAAGACTTCGCCAACTGCATCGAATGGGCCGGCGTTCAGCCCTGGTCGAACGGTAAAGTGGGCCTCAGCGGCATTTCCTATTACGCTATCAATCAATGGCAGGTCGCCAGCCTGCAGCCCAAGCATCTCGCCGCCATGTGCGTGTGGGAAGGCTTCGCCGATTTTTATCGCGAGTTGAGCCACAACGGCGGCATCTACAATACCTTCGCGCAGAACTGGTACGACATGCAGGTAAAGTCCGTACAGTACGGTCTCGGCACCAACGGTCATCGTGGCCGCATGAACGGCGACTGGGTGTCCGGCCCGGAAACGCTATTGCCTGAGCAGATGGGCGCCAACCGCTACGACATGGGTAAGACCCTGTTCTCGCACCCGCTCGACGACGACTACTACAAGGCGATGGCGCCGGATTGGTCGAAAGTAAAAGTGCCTCTGCTATCAGCGGCAAACTGGGGCGGGCAGCCGCTGCATCCGCGCGGCAATTTCGAGGGCTTCTTCCGCGCCGCGTCGAAGCAGAAATGGCTAGAAGTACACGGCATCGAGCACTGGACGCATTATTACACCGACTACGGCGTCAACCTGCAGCGCAGATTCTTCGACTATTTCCTCAAGGGCAAGAAAAACGGCTGGGACAAACAGCCGAAGGTGCAGCTCAACGTACGCCATCCCGGCGAACAGTTCGTCATCCGCCACGAGGACGCCTGGCCGCTGCCGAGCACGCAGTGGACAAAGTTCCACCTCGCCGCCGACGCGCAAAAGCTCGTCACCACGACGCTGAAGGGCTCGGCCTCGGTAACGTTCGACGCGAAGGGCGATGGCGTCACCTTCCTCACCGAGCCGATGAAGGAGACGACCGAGGTCACCGGACCGGTGGCCGCCAAGCTTCACGTCTCGTCATCGACCGCGGACGCGGACATCTTCCTGGTGCTGCGGGTATTCTCGCCCGATATGAAGGAAGTTGTGTTCCAGGGCGCGCTCGATCCGCACACGGCGATCGGACAAGGTTGGCTCCGGGCCTCGCACCGTAAGCTCGACAATAAGCTGACCTTGCCGTTTCGGCCGTATCACAGCCACGACGAGAAGCAGCCGCTCAAGCCCGGCGATATCTACGAACTCGATATCGAGATCATCCCGACCTGTATCGTGGTGCCGAAAGGCTATCGCATCGCCTTGAGTGTGCGCGGCCGCGACTACGTTTATCCCGGCGGATCCGGCGGCAAGCTCTCCAACATGAAGAACGAGTTCACCGGCAACGGCCCGTTCCTGCACGACGACCCGCGCGACCGGCCGATGGAAATCTATGGCGGTGAAACCACCATTCATCTCGGCAGCGAGCGGGAAAACTTCATGCTGCTGCCTATCATTCCCGCGAGGGCAGCGGTCAAGCCGACGAAGGCAAAAGCCGGCAAAACGGCGAAGACCGCCGCAAGAAAGAAGCGGCGGTGAGCGGGAAACGGCAAATTAATGGAAATGCCGGTGGCGGGCGCAATCGCAGTTGAGTCCGCCTCCAGTCCTGCTCATTGCTCTCGACAAACTCAAAGCCAAGGAATTATCGGGTAGCCCGCTATCTCGGTAGTGGCAATTTCAGACAGCAGCGATCACCACTTGCGCGCACAGCCGGTCGACATCCGCCGGCCGACAAAGTTCGGTCCCTTCATTGATCAGAGCAGCCGCACCGGCAGCCGCACCAAGGCGAAATGCATCGACAAGATTGTCACCCTTGGCCAGACCGAAGATCATGGCGCCGAGAAAGCTGTCGCCGGCCCCGACCGCGCTGACCGGACTGATCGGCAGCGGCTGCGCGCGGAGAGTCTGATCCCGGGTGACCAGGATCGCGCCGATATGGCCGAGCGACAGCGCGACGACCTCGACCTTTCCGGCCGCAATGTACTGGCGCGCCGCGGCGATCCAGTCGCCCTGATCTGTGAGTGCCGCGCCGGCAAGTTCGCACATTTCCCGTAGGTTCGGCTTGATCAGGTAAACGCCGTATTCGAGAGCGGCGGCAAGCGGCGCGCCGGCAGTATCGAGGACGAACTTGGCCCTGAGTTGGCGAGCAATTTCGGCCGCTTGCGCATAGAAATCGTTTGGCACACCCGGCGGCAGACTGCCGCTGCCCACGACAAATTTCGGCCGTGGCGCTGTCGCCGCCAGCGCATCGAGGCAGGCGCGCCATTCGGATTCGCGAAGCGGCAACCCGGGCAGAACGAAGCGATACTGTTGCGCCGTGCTCAATTCGGAGACAGAAAAGTCTTCGCGCGTTTCAGCTTCGATATCGATGATGCGATTCTGGACAAATTCATCATTGAGGAGTCGCCGGAGCAGCTGTCCGGTGCAGCCGCCAACAGGCAATATCGCCTCGACGTCGCCGCGTAATCTCTGAACGACGCGAGCCACATTCACTCCCCCGCCGCCCGGATCGCGTTTTTGCGTCGAGCATCGTAGTTTCATGATCGGCGTGACGCGATCGATCGAGGTCGACAGGTCCACCGCTGGGTTCGGTGTCAAAGTGATGATATCCACCATCGCCAAACGACCTCAGCTTCTCAATGCATGTTGCGCAGCCAGCGCGCGCAGGCCAATGAACGCCGGATCGTCGTGCAGGATCAGGTAAACCGGGATTGCCTCGACATATTGCCGCATCCGCCCCTTGGCGTTGAATCGAGCACGAAACTGCGAGCGAGGCAGATAGTCGCGAATGTGAGACACGATCCCACCGGCAATGAACACCCCGCCCTGTGCCCCGAAGCTGAGCGCGAAATTTCCGGCCACGTCGCCGAGCATCGCGCAAAATACGTCGAGGGCTGCGCGGCTCGTCGCGCAATTGCCTTCCAGCGCTGCCTGCGTGATCTCGGCCGCGCTCCGTCCAGGTACCGTCAGTGCGTCGATCGACGCGATCGCGCGATAGAGATTTTCCAGGCCATGCCCTGACAACGCGCGCTCGGCGGACACGTGCCCAAACTGGTCTCGCAATTCCTCAATGATGGCGTCTTCCCGTAACGAACCGCTCGGGATGGTGGTATGACCGCCTTCGCTATGAAGCACCAACGCGCCGTTCTCACTCGGCACATAGGCCGCAACGCCGAGACCGGTGCCAGGCCCAAGCACGGCCATTGGTGCATCCGCCGCAGGCTCGCCGCCGCCAATTTTGCCAATGTCGTTGCGCGCGAGGTGCGGTAACGACCAGGCTAGTGCCTCGAAGTCATTGACGATGTAAACCCAGGTTAATCCAAAGCGGGGGCAAAGCTCGGCTGCATCAACAATCCAGGGATTATTCGTGAGGGCGCAGCGATCTCCTTCAACGACGCCTGCCACCCCCAAGATCGCGCGGCGGATCGCGGCCCTGTCCGTTTGGCGCGCCAAGAACGCGGCCAGCGCATCGGCAAAGTGCGCATGGTCGCAAACCGCCATGCGCTCGATCGGACCCAGCACGTCGCCCGTAAGAACGGCGAAACGCACATTGGTGCCGCCGACATCCGCCAGGACGGTGCGTTCGACGCTGCCGGAAACATGCCCATCGGTCATGTCCCGGCTGCCTTGATCAGATCGCGATACCAATGAAATGACGCCTTCGGGATGCGTTTTTGCGTCGGATAGTCGACATAGGTCAGCCCAAATCGCACGCCGTAGCCGGAGTCCCATTCGAAATTATCGAGCAGCGACCAGACGAAATAGCCGCGAATGTCGGCGCCGGCACCGGCCGCGTCGTTCACCGCCCCGATGTAGTCGTGCAGATACGCGATGCGCTCATTGTCGATCACCGCGCCGCTCTGGTCGAGTTTATCGTGGCCGCCGAGGCCGTTTTCCAGCACATAGACCGGCAGGCCGTAACGCTTGGCGACCGTCAGCAGCGTATCGCGAAAGGCCTCGGGAACGATCGGCCAGCCGATGGGGGTCGCCGGAATATCGGGCCATCTGTCGCCGGTCGCGAAGCCGAGACGCGAGCCGGGAACGGTCTTCACAAAGGTCGGACCATAATGATTGACGCCGATCCAATCGACCGGACGCTGAATTCGCGCAAGGTCGCCGGCCTGCATGTGCGGTTCCATCGCCGCTTGTATCAGCGACGGATACGAACCTAGGCATTGCGGATCGGGGAACGCCCGATTCCAGTAGGCGTCGCAGAGTTCGGCGGCCTGCGCGTCACCAGGCGTTGACGGCCGGCAGAGCTGATAGTTGTGGATGCAGCCAATCGAACTGCCCGGCACCCGCTCGCGCACCGCATCGACGGCGGCGCCATGGCCGAGGTTCACGTGGTGGATGGCCCGGTGCAACAAATCGAGTCCCGCGGTGTCCCCCGCGTCGCCGCCAAACCCGTAACCGAACAGAGTGAAGATCGATGGCTCGTTGAACGTGGCGAAGCGCTTGACCCGGTCGCCATAGCGGTCCGCGACCAGAGCGGCGTAATCGGCGAACCATCCCGCGCAATCTCTGTTGGTCCAGCCGCCGAGATCGTCGAGCACCTGCGGCAGATCCCAGTGATACAGGCAAAGCCACGGCTCGATGCCGGCGGCAAGGATCCCGTCGATCAGCCGGTCGTAAAATGCCAGCCCCAACTCATTCGGCAGCCCGCGCCCTTGCGGCAACACGCGTGGCCAGGCGACGGAAAAGCGATAGGCCTGCAGGCCGAGGCGCTGCATCAGCGCGATGTCTTCCCGATAGCGGTGGTAATGATCGCAGGCGACGTCGCCGGTATCGTGATTGGCGATGAGGCCTTTCTGGCCGCGCGTGTCCCAGACGCTGGGGCTGCGGCCATCTTCGCGCGTGGCGCCCTCGATCTGGAAGCTCGAGGTCGATACGCCCCAAATGAAATCGCGCCGCAACGCAGCAATCGGCGGAAGCTGGGTAACGCCATCACGCGGAAGCATCGCTGATTCCTTTGTTGAATTATAACAGACAAACTAGGTCAGAAGCCGGGCAACTTTTTGAGACAAATCAATGGATTGCGTTGCATTGTGGGCAATCTGTCCCGATCGTCTAAATTGGGCCGCCGATGCCGAATCAAGTACCAAAAACGCGATGGGGCGGTATCGCCGACGGCCGTTTCCGGCCGGGTAAATTCTTCCGCATCGATCAATACGACAACGTCTTCTGGCTCGTCGATCCGGATGGTGGACGCTTCCTGTCAAAAGGCGTCGACACGGTGCGCTTTGATCAGGACCAGATTTACAGCAGCACGCGCATTCCCTACGCGGAAGCCTGTCAGCGGAAATATGGCAGCAAGAGCGCATGGCAAATCGCGGTGGCCAGCAGGCTCGCGAGTTGGGGATTCAATACACTCGGCTCCTGGTCCGACGAAGCTGTTGCCATGGCGGGGCCCTCGCCGCTGGCCGTGGCGCCTAATCTCGATCTCGGCATGTCTTTCGCCTGGCAGAAGAACGCTCGGAACGAGAGCGAGCCCAAACAGGATTTTCCCGACGTCTTCGATCCCCTATTCGCGATTCACGTCGGCCGCAGGGCGCGCGAACGCTGCGCTGCGCGGTGCGCCGAACAGAACGTCATCGGATGGTTTATCGACAATGAACTGCGCTGGGGTCCGGACTGGCACGGTCCCGACGAATTGCTGACGCTGTTTCTGAATTTACCGCCCGCGACTCCCGGCCGCGCCGTAGCCCTTAATCTGTTGCGCGAGCGTCATCGGATATTCGAGGCGTTCAATTCGTCGTGGCGGACGTCCGCGCGGTCCTGGGACGAATTGGGCGCGTTGACGCACATCGAGCCGCCCTATCCGCGCAAGCCGCCTTACGAACGAAGCACCCCCGCCGAGGACGAGGCCAATCGTGCCGATCCCCGGCGCGCCGCCTTCACGGCCGACTGCGATGCATTTCTCGCGCTGCTGGCGGATCGTTATTTCGGATTAACGACCGCCGCCATCAAAGCCGCCGACTCAAATCACCTCGTGCTGGGCTGCCGTTTCGCCTACCCGCCACCGGCCGCCGTGATCGATGCAGCCGGACGCCATGTCGATGTCGTCTCGTTCAATTGCTATGGGCCCGATGCCAATGGCGCGCTCGCCGCTTATGCCGTCACGGACAAGCCCTGCCTGATCGGCGAATTTTCGTTTCGTGCGGCCGATTCCGGCCTGCCCAATACCATCGGGGCCGGACCGGTTGTCGCGACCCAGGCGGAACGGGCAGCGTGCTTCAGTCATTTCGTGACTGAAGCTCTACGAATGCGAAATATCGTCGGATACCACTGGTTCGAGCATGCCGACCAGCCGGCGGAAGGCCGCTTCGACGGCGAGAACTCCAATTTCGGCACGGTCTCGATCGACGACCGCGTGTACGAAGAACTCACGCGCGCGATGACGTCGGTCAATGCCGAGGCCGAGGCTATCCACGACACCGCTCAGGCGGCCGCGACATGACGAACGGACGGCCACAATGATCAATCGGACCAAGATCGTCTTCATCGGCGCGAGCAGCATGTCGTTCGGACTGAACATGTTGCGCGATATCTTCAGCAGCGACGAGCTGCGCGGCAGCACGCTGACCCTGGTCGGCCGCAATGCCGAAATGCTCGGCAAAATGACGGAACTCGCCAAACTGTTGAATGCCAAGTCCGGCGCCGGACTGATCATCGAGCAAACGACCGACCGCCGCGCGGCCTTTGACGGCGCGGGCTTCGTCGTCAATGCCGCAGCCATCGACCGCAACCGCCTCTGGAAGCTCGATTGGGAAGTACCGCGCAAATACGGCATACGTCATACACTTGGCGAGAACGGCGGCCCAGGCGGGTTGATGTTCACGTTGCGCACCCTGCCGCTGGTATTCGATTTCGTCCGTGAGATGCAGGAGCATTGCCCGCAGGCGCTGTTCCTCAATTTTTCCAATCCCGAGAATCGCATCATTCTCGCGCTTGGAAAATACAGCCCGATCCGCGCGCTCGGGCTGTGCCACGGCATTTTCATGGGACAAGGCGACGTCGCACGCATCATGGGACTGCCCTACGAGCAGGTCGAGGTCTGGGGCGCGGGCCTCAATCATTCGCAATGTCTGCTGCAAATCCGCCACCGGGTGACCGGCGAAGACCTTTATCCGCTGCTGCGCGCCAAGGAGAAGGGCTTCGACCCCCTGTTCGCTCCGCTGACCCGGCGCTTGTTCCGGGCCTTCGGCTATTGGATGACCTGCAGCGACGAGCATCTCGGCGAATATTTGGCCTATGGCTGGGAAGCCGGCGAGCACGGCTATGATTTCGCTGCCGACGAGCGCGGGCGCGTCGAATTCGGCACTACGCTGGATCGCGTGCTGGCCGGCGCAGCCGTGCCACCGGACTGGCTCAGGCCGTCGGGCGAGCGTGGCGCCGCGGCAATCGGCGGCATCCTGCACAACAAGAAACGCTTGCTGGAATCCGGCATCGTGTTCAACCGAGGCGCCATCCCCAACCTGCCGGCCGACGCCGCGGTCGAGGTGCCAGTGCTGGCGGACGCCGCCGGGATTCATCCGGTCTCGCTCGGCCCGCTGCCCGATCCGATCGCCAAGCTTCTCCACACCCAAGTGAGCGTCCAGCAGCTCGCGGTCGAGGCCGCCGTGCACGCGTCCAAGGAAATTGCCTTGCAGGCGCTGCTCATCGATCCGGTGGTCGATTCCGCATCGGCCGCCGTCGCCTTGCTCGATGAATTGTGGGAAGTGAATCGTCCCTATATTCGCGCTTGCGTCTGAACGCCGCTTTCGGCGTCGCTACTTAAATCAACTTACACCTTTGGACTATTAATACTGCTTATGAGCGAGTCAGAGACGATCAGAATTCGCGATGGAAGATGAGACGGTCAAACGAATATACGCCGCCGCCGTGCAGAAGAAAGTAAAGCGCCGCAACCGTCCACATCAGCGTATATTCAAGCCCGAGTTGGTTCCAAAAATATTTTCCGACGCGCCAACGCTCGATATTGGTTACCACCAGGAAAAGAACGACCGGCACGGCCGCGAGGCGCGTAAACAGCCCGAGTGCAAGCAGCGGCCCGCAGACGAGTTGCGTTAAGGAAATCGCCAGCGCCCAGACTTTGCCCGGGCGATAGCCTTGCTTGTCCAGGTAATCGGCGAGCATCCGTAAATTTTGCAGAGGCTGTCCGGTGTTGGGGAAAAATCCGAACGTCATGCGCAACCCATGCGGCACCAGCGCCAGCCCGACGCACAAGCGCAAAAGCACTTCCACCCAAGGGTCCAGGGCTTGGTAGAAGCCGCCGAGTTGCGGAAACATCAGAGGGATCGACGGTTCGTTCATAGCGACATTCCACGATCAGTTTAGCATCCGCTCGTCCCCGCGGAAGCGGGGACCCAGGGGCAATGAGCTGGATTCCCGCTTACGCGGGAATGAGCGGAGACTTGGATCGACCTAAACGAATTCCGTTCTAGCCGATCTATAATCGGATTTCGCCGAAATTGATGCTGACGCCAAGCTTGGCTTCGACGGCCTTCTTGGCGTGCGCGGCGCAGGTGATTTCGACGACATAGTCGCCAGAATTCTCGTCCAGCCGATCGAATTTGAAGTCACCGTAATTGTCGGTCGCGGTTTCCGCGACGACGGCGCCATCCTTGAGCAGACGGACCACCGCGCCCTCGACGCAATCGACAACGCCATCGGTCGCCGCCGACACCGAGCCGCCGATGAAGCATTTCGAATAGCGCCACAAATTTTTGTAATAGACGCGTGGTTTGGTGCCGAGATCAGGCTTTAAGACCTCGAGTCCTTGCTCGCGCGCGATCTTCGCCATGTCCTCGTCTTCGACGCACACCGCGCGCATAGCGGCAGTGGGGCACGACTGCTGCCCGCGGGTCTGTTTCCAACCTTGGTCAATTAAATGGGCGTCAAAGGTCCAGGCCTGCGGAATTTTCAGTTCTTCGTTCCACCATATGCTGCCGTAGGGACAGGCTTCCACAATATCCTTCCGCCCCTTTGCCTTGACTGGATCAATCAGCACGATTCCGTCAGCACGTTTTGTCACCGCGCCGCCGCCTTTGGCGACGCAGGGCGCATTGTCGCAATGGTTACACATCGTCGGAACGTAGGCGATGTCGACCATCGGCACCTGCCCGCGTTCCTTCTGCAGGATGTTGATCCACTTGTGGCCGTGCTTCGGCATCGGCGCCGAATAGCCCGGCCAGTCGTTGTCGACGTACTCATCCATGGCCGCTAGCGTGCACAGATTGCAGTTCGTGCATTCGGCGACGTCGATGACCAAATTCCATTTATTCATTGTCTATCTCGCATCGTTCCAGCAATCCGTCAGCCTGAGCCGCAAGCCTCGCGGCGCGGCCCGAGCCGCGCCGCCGCCATCGCCGCGCAATCGTCACTTCGGTATCGACGGCACCACGAGATGGAACAGCTTGAGTGACGCCCCGTTCGCCGCCTGGATGGTCGCGGTCTCGGAGGGCCCGAGATAGATACCCGCACCCTTTTCGACGGCGTAATCCTTGTCGTTAAGCCGGATGCTGCCCTTGCCGTCCATGAGATAGATGAGCTGGTGCTTGGCTATGGCATCCGGCTTGAACGTCTCCGCCGATTTGAGCCAGCGCAGCGAGCCATGGACGTTCCGCGCCCCGCAAAGCGCCGCGTTCAGCACGTCGGTGGCCTCACCTTGGCCGGCCGAGGCCGATTTAGGAAGTTTGTTGGTATCAATGAATGTAAGCGACATGATCGTTTTTCCTTTGCTATCGGGATGATGTCAGGTCTGGATCCAGGCGCGGCCGTCCTTGCGCTCCCAGCGCAGGTCGTCATCGGTGCCTTCGAGGATCGTCGTCTTGAAGCGATTAGGCGCTTGCCACTCGAAATAGAACAGCGGCTCAGTGGCGCGCAGACGGTGCTTCTCTTCGGCCGGGATGAAGATCATGTCGCCGGGCCCGACCGGCCGTATGCCCTCGTCCGATTCCACCGTCGCCTTGCCGTCGATGATGAAATAGAAGTGCTCGCAATTCTTGTGCAGATGCAGCGGCGATGCGGCACCCTGCTTGTAGTGCATGACGCCGGCCAGCATATCGTCGATATTGGCGAGTTCCTGATTGACGAAGAAAATGCGCTCGCGCGCACCTTTGGCGTCAATCAGCGATGGCAGATCGCCCTCCTTGAAGATGTAAGCCATTAGGTATCCTCCTTCTGTTGCGGCCGCAGCGCCGTCGATCACGGCCGCCGACCGATAGGGTTCACGTCAATCCTCACTTCGCCTAAAGCGGCGCTGCCGCAGGTGAGCGCTTCACTTGTGCGTCCTTTTCCGTTTGGGCGAACGCCTCCGAGATGTAGTCGGTATTGCCGTCCCATGGCTCGATCTCGACTAGCCCCTGCGCACCAGCAAGCGCATGTGTGGACTTGGTCTGCGAGCGGTGCGGCATCAACAGATTAATGACACCGCCGCGATCGACAGACCGGCCGGGCTCACCCATCGGCTCGTACAGCGCTGAGGACTCGTAACTGCTGGCGACGCCGGGCGACAGCCGCTCGGTCAGTACCGCCGCGCAGATCACTGCGCCACGGTCGTTGTAGACTTTGACCAGATCGTGCTGCTTGATGCCGCGTGCCGCGGCATCCTGTGAATTCATACGCACGACCCAGTAGTACCAATCCTTCACTTTCACCCGGTGGTCCGGGATGTTGAGCAGGAAGCTGTCCTTGCCGTCGCCCTGAGTGTGGAAGCTGTACTTGCTGTGCGGGGTGAGCAGTTGCAGCGGATATTTCCGGAACAGCTCGCCCGACTGCGGACCCTCCCACGACGGCACGTATTCGACCACCGGCGGCCGTTCAGGATCGTTCAAACGCTTGAGACTATTGCACTCGAACTCGAGCTTGCCCGATTGGGTCTGCAGGCCTTTGAGGAACTCCACCGAATAGTCGGACGGTAGCGGACTTGGCTCGGGAACGTCCTTCTTGCGACCTTCCCAGAACCAGCGGAAAGACACCGGCGCGCGCAGATGCTCCTTCTCCGACGGCACCACGAAGTAGCCGCGGCGAATGAACTTCTTCCACGACATCACCTTGGGCATGTCGGACGCATCGAATAGGCGCTTGACCCAATCGAGCTCGTTCACGCCTTCGGAGAAGTAGTTGGCGAGCCCCAGCCGTTTGGAGATCTCATTGAAAATCCAATAGTCGGATTTTGATTCCCCGAGCGGCTCGATAGCCGGCGCCTGGAAGATGATGACGCGATGGTTGAGCTGCTGCTGGCCGTGATGGCCGTAACCGCCGAGCCCGGCCCATTCGCTGATGTCCACCCGCTCAAAATTGGTGCAGGCAGGCAGGATGATGTCGGCAAATTTGGTGTCACCCTCGAACCAGATCGCCTGGCTGACGATGAACTCGAGATTCGGCGACTGGAACATCTTCACGTGGCGGTTCGTGTTGTTCATGGTCGGGATTAGCGAACCGCCGTACTTGAACATCATCCGCACCGGCGCGTGACCGGCCGCCGGGTAACTGAACTTGGCGAACTGCGTCTCGATCGATTTGCCGTTCCAGGGGTAGCCGCCGTCGGCTTTTCCTTCAAGAATCGCCTCGGGCAAGGAGAGGCGCGGAATCTTTTGCTGTGGTGTGTTAATCGTCGGCAGTTGTGGCATGCGCTGATAGAGCTCAACGGCCATCGCGGTCTTCTCGATATCGCCGGACATGCCCCCATCGGCGTAGCCCGGGAAATAGAAGTTGAGATCGACCGGGGCACCCCATTGTAGATTGCCCATGTTGATGCCGGGCTTGCCCAGTCCCTGCATTGCGATCAGGCACACCATGGTGCGCGCCCATTGGATGCCGGTCTGATTGCGGCAGGCGCCGCCGTGGCCATTGCCCCAGCCACCGCAGCCGAGATAGGTACGTTTGGCAGCCCATTCGCGCGCCAGCGCGCGCACGTCCTTGGCTGGCACGCCGGTTTCCTGCTCCTGCCATTCGGGCGTTTTGGGCACGCCGTCGCCCTCGCCCATGACATAGGCCTTCCAGGCGTCGAAGCCGACCGTGTGCGTGGCCACGTATGCCTTGTCGTAGAGCCCTTCCTTGATCCAAACGTAAGCGATCGCCAGGGCGAGCGCCGGCGAGGTCGTCGGCTTCGGGCAGAGCCATTTGCCCGGCAAGAATTGGGCAGACGAGTTGTAATGGGGATCGATGTGCACAACCTTGATGCCGAGCTTCTTCAGCCACTGGCGGCGCACGGTGCCTTCCTGCGCGCCATAAGAGCCGCTGGTGGTTTCGGGATCGGCCGCCCAGAACACAACCATCTCGCAGTTTTGCAGCAGATCCTCGACCGTGCCGTATGTTTCACACTGGCCGACGCGCATCGTGTAGCCCCAGTGGTGCGCGGCGCCCCAGTACCAGCCTTCCCAGCTGTCCGGATTATGGTGGACGGGCGTGTGACCGACGGCGTTACTGAAGCGATATAATGCACTGAGGTAATAACCAATATGGCCCCAGGTATGATGAGAACCGTGTGAGACGGTCATGGCGCCCGGCCCGTGATCGTGCCGTACGCGTTTAATCTCGCTCGCGACTATGTCGAGCGCTTCATCCCAACTGATCGGCACATAGCCCGACTTGCCACGGTTCGCTTCGTTGCGCTCGCCCTTTGGATCAAAGTCGACGCGCTTCATCGGGTGGAGCAAGCGGTCTGGCGAATAAATCATCGACCGGCTGTTCTGTCCGTGCGGAGCGAGCGTCGTCCTGCGCGGCGGCGTGAAGTCAAGGCCGCGCGCTTTTATCGTCCACGGCTGCGGATCAGTTTCGTCAAAGTCGATCGGCGTCGTGCGGATGATCTTGCCGTCTTTGACATAAACGAAAAGCGGGCCGCCGTTCGCCATGTTGCAATAGCGCATGGTGCCGTCGGCCATGCGGATGCCGAATTTCCAGCCGGCGGTCTGCATCATCATGAGGGTCTGCGCGAACCAGTTGGTGAGGTCCTCAGGGCCGTCGACCCCAAGCGTAAAATCCTTCTGGGCATTGATCTGGTTGAGCCAGTTGATCGGCGGTGTCAGCAGCGAGGCGCCGATCGTGGCGTTCTTGAACGACAACGTAATGTCCGGCTTCGCATGCACGCCCCGGCCAGAACTGACCTTGCCATCGCGAATTGAAATCCAGCGGCCGATCCCCTCGTCGCGAGCCGTGATCTGCGCAACAAGACTGCGCTGCTTGAGTCGGGCGGCAAAGGCCGGGTGCCGGCGCGCGACGAACTTAAGCACTAGGGGCAAGCCAAAAAGGATGATTGAGAACTTCAACCGCGAAAACATCGTGACGGCCTCCCGCCGCAATCGATATACCGCTCAAGCGGGCGCGCCCCGCTATTCGCAGCATCATTGCGAGTTAACAATTATGGAGCGGGAATGATCAGAAACTAATGCAGATTAGTGGAAGATTGATCGATTTTAGCGATCACGCTGCAACGGCGCGCTATCGCCGCGATCGCCCGGCGCTGCCCTTGGGAGAACCTATCCCGGCCGCCATGCGCTGAATTTCGGCGAGAAAGGCGAGGCAGACTGCAGACAATTCGTGCTTGGCGCGCGAGATGACGGCGACCTGCCACGGCTGCATCGGCGAATCGAGTTGTAAAAGCGCAATCGAGGGCGGCGTGCGGCCGCCGAAAAAGATCTGAGAGGGCACAAGCGTGACGTAGTCTCCATTCGCAACGAGTGCGAGTGCGCAGGCGAACGAGGTGCATTCAATGGTACTTTTCGGCAGAGCGAGGTTGTTGGAGGCAAAGGTCTGCTCGAAAACGTCGAGACCAGTATGACTGCGACGGTAGATGATCCAATCGAGTTCGAGCAAGTCCGCGAGCTTAAGCCTACGCGCGTTGATCAAGGGGTGATCGGCGCGAACCGCCGGCACCAAATGATCCTTGACCAAGCTCAAATAGCTCAGCGTGTCGTCGTGCGGCCGGGCGGGCACAAGACTGATCGAGAAATCGACATCGCCCGTGCGGATCGCCGGCAGAATATCGGGGTAGACATCTTCCGAAATGCGAAAGCTGACCCGTGGACGCGCCCGCTGGAAAGCGACGACCGCGCGGGGTAATAGCCCCATGGCAACCGTCGGTGAGACGCTCACGCGAATTTCGCCAACCTGAGCGCCATGGACCGTTTGCACGTCGTTGCGTGCGTGGCGCAGCTCCGCTTCAATGACCTTGGCGTGGGTCAGCAGCGCCTTACCCGCCGCGGTCGGCGTGACCCCCTGAACGCCACGATGCAACATTTCGGCGCCGAGTTCGTCCTCTAATTGCTGCAAACTCTTGCTGACCGAGGATTGCGATAGATTTAGGTTTCTGGCCGCCTGACGGAAAGTGCCAGCCTCCACGACCGCGATAAAATTCCGAAGTTGAATGAGCTTCATAGGTTTCTGCGATAGTGGTCTTACAAGAACGTCTTCATGGCCTACGCGACTTTTGCCACTATAACGATTATCGCAAGGCAGACTTGATATATATCAAGCGCGGCATCGGATCCGATCCACCGCTGCGCCTCGTCGCCACGATGAGGCCGGAACGCGCACCGCACAACGGCGTGCGCTCGTATTTCCCTTCGAATATTTTTATTCGTTTCATTCGATCAATCTCACCACCCTTGCCCTTTGCGAGCAGCGGTAGCGATCGGCAAATGCTTTGGTGGCCTGCGGATTAAGCGCGACAAGGCGGCATTCAACGGTCCGAGCGTGACCGTGAGCTGTATTCGAACACAAGCTTCAGCATGACGTTGGCAATGCCATCGAATTGCACCGACACACACTTACTCCGCTTCCACCCGGGCAACCCGACACAACAGCGCGCGCAACTGATAGGTCCCCATGGCCGGATCGTAGGGCGGCTGATTGTCGGTGAGCAGATTGACGTTGGATTTCCATACGCCGTACTCCGGCGCGGGTTCCTCGGGAAACCACCAGCCGTGCTGAGCGGCAATCACGCGCGGATCAATGCCCTCGGTGAGCTTGGCGCGCTGTTTGATTCGACCGCGCCGGGTTTCAATCCACATCCAGTCACCGTTCTTGATGCCGTGGTGACGGGCGGTGTCGGGATGGATTTCAACCACCGGATACCGGTATGCCTTGCGCAAATTTTCGATTTGCCGATGTTCGGAATTGAAAAAGTTCGGGATGCGTGCACCCGTGGTCAGCACGAGTGGAAAATCGCGGGCGACATCGGGACGGGCGATCGGACTTTCCGGCGGTTCTTCGTAATAGGGCAGCGGTGCGTAGCCCATCTCCTCGAAACGCGTCGAGTAGAGTTCGATTTTGCCGGTAGGCGTCTTGAACCCGTGGTCCTCATACTTGCGATAGCGGAATGGAACTTTTATCCATCCTTTCTGCTTTAATTCGTCGAAGCTGACATCGAGACCGCCGGCCTTAAGCTGCGCATTGAGCACATCCTCCACCGCCTCGGTGCCGACCGGTAGCTTCATGCGGCGCGCGAGTTCGACGAACATCTCTTCGTCCGACTTGCACTCGCCGATGCGCACCGCTTGCTGATTTGCTAGTACGACGTTAGCGGCGACAGTGGGCAGCCCGGCCAACTGATTGATCTCGGGCCAGGATGCTGCCGGCAGGACAATGTCTGCGAGCTCCGCCGTCGGCGTCATAAACAAGTCGGCGCAGACCATGAAGTCGAGCTTCATCAGCGACTCATAGACCAGCGCAGAATTGGCCATCGTCGTCAGCGTGTTGTTTCCGAAGACAAGAAACGCCTTTACCGGATACGGCTTTCCCTCGCGCATTGCCTGCAGCAGGGTTGGAATGTGAGCAGCCGGCAAATCGGCGCCTTCGCCGGCGAGCAGTTTGAAACGGTCCGCACCAAGCCGCTTGGCATTCGCTTCGGGGGTGAGGTTCTCGATCAGACTCGGGAAACGGCCGAGGCCATGCATCCCGAACACCCAGCCGCCCGGAACATCGATATTGCCGGTGAGTGCCGGTAACATTGAGATGGCGCGCACGGTCTGGATGCATTTTGGTGTGTGTTCGATGGCGCAGCCCCAATCCAGCATGGCCGGTTTGGTGCGGGCGAACAGGCGTGCGGCAGCGCGAATCTTGTCAGCGGCTACCCAGGTAATCGGCTCGGCCCATTCCGGCGTGAATTTCTGCACATGTGCGGAGAGTTCGGCGAAGCCGTGCGTCCATTGCGTGACGAATGGCTCGTCATAGAGCTTCTCGCCGATAATGACGTTAAGAAAACTCAACGCTAGGGCATCATCCGTTCCAGGACGGAGCTGAAGCCACACGTCTGCGCGGCGCGCGAGTTCGGTCGCGCGTGGATCGACAACAATGATTTTAGGGTTCGTATCGAGCGCCTCGCGCACGTTGAAGCGGGTTTCGCCGTCGGGGCCGGAATTGAGCGGATTGTGGCCCCAGAACAGCATACATGCGGGCGGCGTTCCGCCGATGAAATCCGAGACGGGAAAGTCGCCAAAAGTGAGATTGCAGGTGTTGACTCGCGGATGAAAGCATTGAGCAAAGCCCGGCTCGCACCAATTCGGCGTTCCGAGCGCATGACCGAAACGTGAGACCCAGCGGATGTGGTGGCGTCCGGTGCCGGTACCGAGCGCGATCGCCTCGGGGCCGAATTCCTCGCGGATCGCGAGAACGCGTTTAGAAATCTCGTCGAGCGCTTCGTCCCAGGTGATGCGCTCCCATTTTCCGGATCCGCGCGGGCCGATGCGCCGCCGCGGATATTGCAGGCGATCTGGATGATTGACGATGTGGGCTGTGACCGTCCCAATCGGGCACAGCCGGCCATGGCTGAGCGGTGACTCAGCATCACCTTCGACTTTGATGAGAACGCCGTCGCGCACATGCAGCAGTGTGCCACATCCACCATGGCAAGAGCGGCAAACACTCTTGAGGATGACTGTGGACTGGCCGGCGCCGCCACCTTTCGCTAAATTTTCCTGGAGCGTCATAGGTGCGCCTCGCCACCAGGGCGCTGGAACGGCGCCAAGTTCGCAAAAGTCTACCCGGCAGGTGATCTCTTAGTTATGCAAAATTCGAATTCCTTGATAGTTTTTTACCATCACCCGTCTACATGGCGGCGGTACAGGACGTAACCGACACGCCGGATCTCGCTCTTCAACAATCCGGTCTAGGTCGGCACCGTCTTGCCAATTCTGCTGCGCCAATTTGACAACTCTAAGGTTGGAATCATTTCCATCATTGACATTGGTCAAGCTTGGCGTGCGGTGCGGGCGCTACTAATAAGCAAGGGAGAGTGAGCCATGTCGCAGCCGGCCGAGAAGCATGAGGGCATGCCCAAGATGCTGAAAGATTCCGCCTTCACCTGGGAGGATCCGCTCGATCTCGAAGGCGAACTGTCCGAAGACGAGCGAATGGTGCGCGACACCGCGCGCGGCTTTGCGCAGGACTACCTGATGCCGCGCGTGATCGCGGCCTACGCCCAGGAAAAATACGATCCCAGCATGATGGCCGAGATGGGCAAGCTCGGGCTCCTTGGCCCCACCATTCCCGAGACCTATGGCGGCGCGGGCTTGGGCTACGTCGCCTATGGTCTGATCGCGCGCGAGATCGAGCGCGTCGATTCCGGTTACCGCTCGGTGATGTCGGTGCAGTCGTCGCTGGTGATGTATCCGATCTACGCCTACGGCACCGAAGCCCAGCGCCGCAAATATCTGCCCAAGCTCGCCTCCGGTGAGATGATCGGCTGCTTCGGCCTGACCGAACCCGACCACGGCTCCGATCCGGGTTCCATGGTGACGCGCGCCGAGAAAGTCGCCGAGGGCTACAAGCTCAACGGCGCCAAGACCTGGATCTCCAACGCGCCGGTCGCGCACATTGCGGTGGTCTGGGCCAAGCTTGACGGCGTCATTCGCGGCTTCATCGTCGAGCGCGGCGCCAAAGGATTCTCGACGCCTAAGATCGAAGGCAAGCTCAGCCTGCGCACGTCGGTCACCGGCGAGGTCGTGCTGGAAGACTGCATCGTCCCCGAAGAAAATCTATTGCCGAACGCCAAGGGTCTGGCCGGTCCGTTCGGCTGTCTCAACAATGCGCGCTACGGCATTGCTTGGGGCACGATGGGCGCCGCGGAATTCTGCTGGCACGCCGCGCGCACTTACACCTTAGAGAGAAAGCAGTTCAACCGGCCGCTCGCCGCCAACCAGCTGGTGCAGAAAAAGCTCGCCGACATGCAGACCGAAATCGCGCTTGGATTGCAGGGCGCGCTGCGGCTTGGCCGCATGCTCGAGCAAGGCAAGGCCGCGCCGCCGTCGATCTCGCTGATGAAGCGCAACAACTGCGGCAAGGCGCTCGACATCGCGCGGGTCGCCCGCGACATGCACGGCGGCAACGGCATCAGCCAGGAATATCATGTGATGCGCGTGCTCTCGAACCTCGAGACGGTCAACACCTACGAAGGCACCCACGACATCCACGCCCTGATCCTCGGCCGCGCGCAGACCGGCATTCAGGCGTTTTTCTAA
>CAIRGJ010000011.1 GCA_903878085.1 uncultured Hyphomicrobiales bacterium
CCTTTCGGGCTTCGGCGGACAAGGCATGTGCGCATCTGGCGAGATGCGCTGCGCCTCTCGGCGCTCCACCCAGACAAGCTTTAAGCAGTCTGGGCTCATTTACGGCTTTTCTGTCCCCGGGACCGTGCTTCCGGGTGGAGACGGGGGCCTCGTGCCCCCCCCCGATCCGGCCGGCTTTCGCCCGCCTTCGTCCACACCGCGTCCAGCCATCGAAGGCAGTCCCGCGTAGTCGGGACGGACGGTGACCCGAGGCCTCCCGAGTTCGGGGTTACGAGCCCCGCCCGCAGGCGCCGCATCCGCTCCCGCCATCGGACCGTCTCGCGACGACGCCCCTCGGTGGATCGGACGCCGCTATATAGTCCTACTAGAGGATTGTTGTCAAGTGGCGCCAAACACAAAATCCGCTCGTCCCCGCGAAAGCGGGGACCCAGGGCGGCAAGCCAGGCTGGAGGAAATAGCTCTGGATTCCCGCTTTCGCGGGAATGAGCGGACTGAAAGAGCCCCGCTCTATCAACCGTCATTGCCGGACTTGATCCGGCAATCCATGAGCGGCCTCCGCATCGGCAGACTTACGTTAAGCCCGCCGTCGCCGTGACCAAGTCATGGATGCCAGCCAAACTCGGGCTCGCCCGAGTTTGGCAAATTAAATTGCTCCAAGTCGGGTAAACCCGACTTGGAGTGTCAAGCCCGGGCATGACGAAGATGGATACGTGCCGGTCCCCGCTTTCGCGGGGACCGGCGATTGAGATGGCAGATGGCGCGCTAGGTCGCCGCCTACTTATCGTCGGTCTTGCCGCCGAACAGGCCGCCGAAGGACGGAATCACCGAACCAATGCCAGCCGGCGCGGGCACCACCGGAGCGGGCTTGGGCGCAGGCTTCGGCGCTTTTTTCTTGGCGGCTTTTTTCTTGGATTTCTTCGCGACAACTTTCTTCGCGACTTTTTTCGTCTTTTTAGCTTTCTTGGCCGACTTCTTGGTCTTGGATTTCTTCGCCTTCGACTTCTTCGCCATGATCAGATCTCCCGATCGGTTTGAAATTACTAGTCCAGCAACACAGCCTCAGGCCTTGCGGCCGCAGCATCTCTCCGCGCGTCCGGCGCCCCGTCAGTTTGGGCGGCCGCGAATTCCTGTAGCGGCGCCGGCACCGGACCGCCGCTCGCCCAGTCGAGCAACTCGACCGTGTGCACCACCGGAATGGCGGTGCCGCTACCGATCTGGGTGATACAGCCGATATTGCCGGCCGCAATCACGTCAGGCCTAAGCCGCTCGATGTTGGCGACCTTGCGATCGCGCAATTGCCCCGCCAGCTCCGGCTGAAGAATGTTGTAGGTGCCGGCTGAGCCGCAACACAAATGAGTCTCTGGAACATCTTTGACGACAAAGCCAAACTTTGAAAGCAAATCTTTCGGTTCGCGCACGACTCTCTGGCCGTGTTGCAACGAACACGCCGCGTGATAGGCGACGGTGAGCAGCAGCGGCGGGTGCGCTCGCGGCAAATCGAGCGACGCCAGATACTCGGTAACGTCCTTGGCAAGCGCCGACACCCGCGCCGCCTTCACCGCATAGACCGGGTCGGTGCGCAGCATGAAGCCGTAATCCTTGACCGCGGTGCCGCAGCCGGAAACCGTAACCAAAATGGCGTCCAGCCCCTCACCGTCGATCTCGGCGGTCCAGGCATCGATATTGCTGCGGGCCTGCGCCAGCGCCTGTTCCTCGCGGCCCAAGTGATGCACCAGCGAGCCGCAGCAGGCCTCATTCTTGGCGACCACGACCTCGATGCCGTTGCGGTTCAACAGGCGGATCGCAGCCTCGTTGGTCGACGGCGCCATCACCGGACCGATGCAGCCATAGAGCAGCGCGACGCGGCCGCGCTTGGGCCCCTGCGCGGGATGGACCTTGCCGGTGCGGTCGCCCGGCGGCGCCAGCATCCGGCCGGGCGACAGGCTGACCATGGCGGCGAGCCGCGTCAGCCGCAACGCCCGCAGCACCGGTGCGAACGGTTTGGCCAGCCAGCCGGCCACAGAGGCGAGGCGGAACAGCGCCGGGTCGGTCAGCACATGCGCCAGCAGCGCGCGCAAGGCGCGGTCGGCCAGCGGGCGCTTGTAGGTTTCCTCGATGTGCTCGCGGGCGTGATCGACCAGATGCATGTAATGCACGCCGGACGGACAGGTGGTCATGCAGGACAGGCACGACAGGCAGCGGTCGATATGTTTGACCACCTCGGCCGTCGCCGGGGCGTCGGCCTCGAGCATCCCCTTGATCAGGTAGATGCGGCCGCGCGGGCTATCGAGCTCGTCGCCGAGCAGAACATAAGTCGGGCAGGTCGCGGTGCAGAAGCCGCAATGCACGCAGGCGCGCAGGATTTTTTCCGAGGCGTAGTTCTGCGGGTCGGCGAGTTGGGCGAGAGAGAAACTGGTGTGCATGCCGCTTACGTTACACGCTTTCTGCCGGCGGTTAAGAGCCAAGCTTGGCGTGACGGGCGAGCGTGGCGCGGTCCATGCGGTGCAAGGCGTCGCAGATTTCGGCGGGCAGATGGCCGGGACCGCGCAGGTTTTGCGCCGCGGCGGCGCCGGCCGCGCCGAACACCGCTAGCGCGGCCACCGCGGCCTCGCGCGGCGGGCGCACGGCGGTAAAGGCGGCCGTCACGGCGCTGAGCGAGCAGCCGAGCGCGGTCGACAGCGGCATCAGCGCGTGGCCGGTTTCGATCGCCACCTGGGTTTCGCCGTCGCAGACGTAGTCGACCGCGCCGGTGACCGCGACCACGGCGCCGGTGCGCTTGGCGAGCGCTGTGGCGGCGTTGACCGCGTCATCGGCTTTTGCCGTGGAATCGACGCCCTTGCCGGCGCTGCCGGTCTCTCCGGCCAGGCTGAGGATTTCGCTGGCATTGCCGCGGATGACCGCCGGCCGGAGCGCCGCCAGTTCGGCCGCGGCCTTGGTGCGGTACGGCGTCGCGCCGCAGCCGACCGGATCGAGCACCCAGGGCTTGCCGAGCGCGTTGGCCTTGGCGACGGCGGAATGCATGGCCGCGACCCAAGGCGGCGACAGCGTGCCGATATTGACCGCCAGCGCGTCCGAGATGGCGACGAAGTCCTCGACCTCCTCGAGCGCGTGCACCATGGCGGGCGACGCGCCGAGCGCCAGCAGCACATTGGCCGAGACGGTCATGGCGACGTAATTGGTGATGTTGTGCACCAGCGGGCGGCGCGCGCGCAGCTCCGCGAGCGCGGCATAGACGTCATCGAGCGAGATGGGGCTCATCGTCATACGCCCGCAACCATCCGCCCCGGATTGAGCACGCCTTTGGGATCGAAGGCGTCTTTCACCCGCTTGCTCAAGGCGGCGAGCGCGGGCTCTTGCGGTTCGAACACGTCGGCGGAGGCGCGCACCGCAGCCTCCGCGCGGATCAACGTGGCGTGACCGCCGACGCTGGCGACCGCGGCGCGGATCGAGGCCGCGTCCGGCTCGTCGCCAAACGGCATCGCCACCCAGATCAGGCCGCCGCCCCAGTCGTAGAACATCTGCGCCGCCGGCGTGATCGCCGCCGCGACCGCGTGGCCGCGGGCGGGTGCGGTCGAGATGCGCCACAACGGCCGCACCCGCGCCGATTCGGTGGCGAAGGGTTTCACCTGGCGCACGCTGCGCCACAGCGCGCGCGACTCTGTCTCGTCGAGCAGTAGCACCGGGCCGAACGGCTTCAGCAGCGCGGCGAGCGCGTCCTTGCGGTGCCTGACCGACGGCGCGACGCCTTCCAGCCGCAGCGCGGTGGCGGCTTCGGCATTGGGCAGACCGTCGAAATACGACGCGACGTGATCGGGCAGATGCGCCGCCGCCGAGACGTCGCAGGACGACCCCATCGCCGCCGCCATCGCGGCGCAGGCGCTGGCATCGTCGAGGCCTTCGACGACGACGGTCGCTTGCGTCTCGGCGCGCGGCAGCACTTTGACGGTGACATCGGTCATCGCCGCCAGCGTGCCCCAGGACCCTGCCAGCACCTTGCACATGTCGTAGCCAGTGACGTTCTTCACGACGCGGCCGCCGGACTTGATGGTTTCGCCGCGCCCAGTGACCGCGGACAGCCCAAGAAAATGATCGCGCGCAGCGCCCGCCTTGATGCGGCGCGGGCCCGATAGATTGGCGGCAATGGCGCCGCCGATGGTGCCAGATGTGTAATTTTGCCCGGCTTTGAGGCCGAGCACCGGGCCGTAATCCATCGGCTCGAAGGCGAGTTCCTGGTGATTTTTCTCCAGCAGCGCCTCGATCTCGGACAGCGGCGTGCCGGCGCGCGCCGACAGCACCAGTTCGGCCGGCTCGTACAGCGTGACGCCGGTGAGGCCCGACAGATCGAGCGTGATGTCGGTCTGGCTGGGCCGGCCGATGGCGCGCTTGCTGCCCTGGCCCGCGACTTCCAACGCCTTGTCGTGGCTGAGCGCCCAGCGCACGGCGTCTTCGACCTCTTTGGCGTCGCGGGGTTTGAGGATGTCGGTCATGTAAGATCAGTGATGCTTAGCAAACACGGCCTCGACTTCTTCATCGCTAGCGATCTCGCCCCGCGCCACAGCCGCTAACGCTTCATCGATCAACGCAAGCTCATGCAGACTTGCATGATACTTACCGCGTTCACGACTATTGTTCTTTAGTTTATCGAATTGAGCCATCATCAAAACCTCGGAATATCCGGGAACGGCAGCTTGCCGCCGGAGATGTGCATGCGGCCGAGTTCGGCGCAGCGGTGCAGCACCGGGAACACCTTGCCGGGATTGAGCAGGCCCTTGTCGTCGAAGGCGCATTTGACGCGCTGCTGCGCGTTGAGGTCGATCTCGGAGAACATCACCGGCATCAGATCGCGCTTCTCGACGCCGACGCCATGCTCGCCGGTCAAGACGCCGCCGACCGCGACGCAAAGCTTTAGAATCTCGGCGCCGAATTCCTCGGCGCGTTCAACCTCACCCTCTTTATTGGAATCGTAGAGGATCAGCGGATGCAGGTTGCCGTCGCCGGCGTGGAACACGTTGGCGCAGCGCAGGCCGTATTTCGCCGACATGTCCTTCATCGCCGCCAACACCTTGGGCAGTTGGCTACGCGGAATGGTGCCGTCCATGCAGAAATAATCCGGCGAGATGCGGCCGACCGCCGGGAACGCCGCCTTGCGGCCGGCCCAGAACAGCAACCGCTCCTGCTCCGACGCCGAGACGCGGCAGGTCATCGATTTGCATTGCTTGGCGATGTCGACGACGCGCTCGATCAGGTGATCGACTTCGGCTTGCGGACCGTCGAGCTCGACGATCAGCAGCGCCTCGACATCGAGCGGGTAACCGGCGTGGACGAATTCCTCGACCGCGTGAATCGCAGGGCGATCCATCATCTCCATGCCGGCCGGGATGATGCCAGCGGCGATGATCGCCGAGACGCATTCGCCGCCGTCTTCCGATGAGGGAAATCCGATCAGCACCGCGCGCTGCGTTTCGGCCTTCTGCAGAATGCGCACGGTGACTTCGGTGACGACGCCAAGCAGGCCTTCCGAGCCGTTGATCAGGCCGAGCAGGTCGTAGCCTTCGGCATCGAGATGCTTACCGCCGAGGCGGACCACGTCGCCGTTCATCAACACCAGTTCGCAGCCGAGCACGTTGTTGGTGGTCATGCCGTATTTCAGGCAATGCACACCGCCGGAATTCTCGGCGACATTGCCGCCGATGGTGCAGGCGATCTGCGACGATGGGTCGGGCGCGTAATAGAAGCCGGCGTGCGCCACCGCGTTGCTGACGGCGAGGTTGGTGACGCCCGGCTCGACCACAGCGACGCGGTTGGCGAAATCGATGTCCTTGATGCGGTTGAACTTGGCCATGCCGAGCAGCACGCCGTCTTCCAGCGGCAGCGCACCGCCGGACAGCGACGTGCCGGCGCCGCGCGGCACCACCTTGACGCCCTCGGCGTGGCAATAGGCCAGCACTTCCGAAACCTGCTTGGTGGTCTCGGGCAAAACCACCACCAAAGGCAGTTGGCGGTAGGCGGTCAGGCCGTCGGATTCGAACGGGCGCATCTCGCGCTCGGTGGCAATGACGCCCTCGCCCGGCACGATCGTGCGCAGCGCTTTCACGATCGCCGCGCGCCTGGCCAGCACCGCCCCGTCCGCTTCCGGCATCCGCACCGACATTCCACCTGCTCCCGGCGTTTTATTCTTGATGTTTGTTATCGGCCATTTGACGCCCGACATAAAGGGCTGGCAAAACCCTTCGGAACCGAGTGGCCTGCCGGCCACTTGGACCCATGGGCGACGGCAAACGATCAAGCGGGAGCGAAAGACATGAAATCGGTACTGGCAGCGGCGGTGGTTCTGGCCGCGATGGCGCAAGGCTTGATGGTCTTTGCGGCTCAGGCGCAGGACACGTCCGCGGGCGAGCAATCCTTCAAGAAGTGCCTGCCCTGCCATGCCATCGGCGAAGGCGCCAAGAACAAGGTCGGCCCCGAGCTCAATGGCATAGACGGCCGTCATTCCGGCAGCGCCGAGGGCTACAGCTATTCCGACGCCAACAAGAACTCCGGCATCACCTGGAACAAGGACGTGTTCCTGGAATACATCAAGGACCCGCGCGCCAAGATCCCGGGCACCAAGATGATCTTCCCCGGCATCAAGAACGAGAAGGAAGCAGGCGAGCTGTGGGCCTACCTCGCCTCGTTCGCCGCGGACGGCAAGAAGAAGTAATGGCGGCGCGCGGCTTTGAC
>CAIRGJ010000012.1 GCA_903878085.1 uncultured Hyphomicrobiales bacterium
AGAGGCTCTACAATGGCCGGCTTCGCAACCCGGACCAGCTTCGCCGGCCACCCCAGCCGTAGCGCCACGACTGGTCATGCACTAACATTCAACCCGGACCACCTAATGGGGGCTGGCCACCCGCGCCAGTAGCGTACATCGCGACACGTCCACGGCATGTCGTTGCCCGTTCTTACGAGTTGGCCTTTGATCTGTTGTACAAATAGAAAGAGATCATTATGAACAATACGGTTATGGAACAGGCCATAATTCCAATTACACCGACATTCCAGTCAAGTTCCTTTGTGCCAATCTTCATTTGAATAATCAGAAGCCCTCGAACGCTGGCGATCACTGCTATTATAAAAAATGGGTTTAGTGAAAACGGTTCATGGCTGATCTGTCGCAAGACCTGTCTAAATAGCTCCATGATAATAAGCACAAACATTAATTCGCTCAACACGTGGGGGTAGTTATGTTGTGACTCCCGAGCGAACTCTAATGTCACTTCGACCAGCAGAACGGCAGCTAAGCTCACTGTGCCTAAAGCCACGATGCCAAGGATAACGTCATCCCCTATTTCAATCGCCAAGTTTACATATTTTGATACTTTAGTTTTTTTCTCGACAATTTCTTCTGCCATGATTTTCCCTATTCACTTTCTACAGGGAGGTATGGTTAGCCAACACTTAGGTGCGCCCACTGTTCGAGCTTTGATTGGCCGTAGATGCGAATGCGGATTCGCTCCAGCACCATCGCGCTCAAGATCATTCGACACACGCTACACGCAATCATTCGCCTCTCGACAAGCCTTAAAATGTTAATGTTCCCGCACCGATCTTATTGTCATTGATGCAAGTCAAATAGGTGCCGGTCTGGAAACAACTTGGGGCGAATGTCCACTTTGGGCCGCCGGCATCGCGCTAATTCTTGCGACAGTTCGTTCGCTGCATTGCACAGCCAATGACGCTATTGGACCAACATCCGACCAACCGTCGGCCCGAAGGCTGAATGGCTGCGCAGCGAATGACCCAAAGCCGACACTATATTCGCACAATAATATTGTGTCAGACAATCTTTCCTGTAGCTATATGCCATTCATGTTGAGTGGCACCGACAAGTCTCTCGAAAAGCGGTACGCGACCAATTGAGGAGTCCTAGATGGCAACAAGCGTCAAGCAGTTGATGGAGGCGGCCAACGCCGCGGTGCCGAAGATCACGCCGGCCCAGGCGCGCGAGCTTATCGCGAAGGGCAACACGTTGGTGGTCGATGTGCGCGATGCGCCGGAGCTAGAGAAGACCGGCAAGGTTGCCGGTGCTGTGCATCACTCCCGTGGAATGCTGGAATTTCGCGCCGACCCCGAGTCACCCTACTACGACAAGAATTTCGCCAAGGACAAGACTATTATCATTTATTGCGCTTCCGGCGGACGCGCTGCGCTCGCCGGCAAGGTACTCAAGGATATGGGCTACGGCAAAGTGTACAATGTCGGTGCCTTCAAGGAATGGGCCGATAACGGCGCCGAGATCGAAAAGCCGATCGATACGGGGATGTGATAGCAGCTGCTGCGGATGGGAAATATCTTACAGTCGAGAAGATTAAAACTAATCGGATATAGTGCGGTGGCGAACCTACGCATCTATAGAAGTTTTTGCAGGCCAATCGCCAACTGCGCTGCCCGGGGATCGACAATCCGATAGAAAAGATTATGCCCGGCGCGCCGCGCAACAATTAAGCCGCCCTTGCGCAATTTTTTCAGATGCTGTGAAAGCGCCGATTGGCTAATTTGGGTGCGATCAGCCAACGCTGCGATTGATAATTCTTCATTGCTTGTGGCAATACGGTACAGAATGCAGATGCGTCGCTCATTTGCGAACACTCGCAGCATTCGTGCAATGTCAGCCGCATTGGCCTCAAGTTTTGCAAGCGCCGCCTTTTTCATGGCGATACAACTCCTCCGATCTCAACCGGCAACGACCGGTCGCGAATAGGGGCGACTGAGCAGTTCGCTTGCGACGCGGGCGTCAGCGCGTGGCTGGCCGGCACTCGAACGCAGAGCCGGTCTTCAGGCCTAGTTTTCGGAAGACGATTGCTGCCGGGCAGAAGCCCGTAAAAGCTGCCTGGAAAAGGTTCGCGCCGACAAAAGCGGTGAGAAGCAGCCAATAGGGACTGACCAGCCAGGCAAGCGCAAGGCTAAGCAGCACCATGCTACCGGCGAGAGTGAGAACTGCACGATCGACGTTCACGGTGGATCTCCTGATCGAAGGGCTGAAACTTACGCGCTGTGCCCGGCCCGACGGGCGCGGTCAGCCGAACTCGGTTTGCCCGACCGCCATTGACTATATATACGTTATCTCGTACATACGCAACTATGAAAATACAAGTCGATGACATGCTTGCAGCGGCGGACGAGGCGAGTGCCCTGCTGAAGGCCCTCTCCAACCGGCACCGCTTGATCATCATCTGTCAGTTGAGCGAGAAAGAGCGCTCGGTTGGTGAATTGGCCACGCTGCTGAATATCCGCGACTCGACCGTGTCGCAGCATCTGGCGCTGCTGCGCAAGGATAGGCTGGTCAAGGCGCGGCGCGATGGGCAGACAATCTGGTACTCGATTGCCAGCGCTCCGGCGCGCGAGCTCGTGGGTGCCCTCTATCGGTCCTATTGCGCGCCTGCCTCGGCCGGCGCTCGGAAGCCTGAGCGGAAGGCGGGACGCCAGCGGTTCGTTGCGTCAAATCAATGAGCGCGCCCGCGATCCGCTCCATACATTAAAGGTCGATTGTCCTGGTGATAGGGAAAACGCATTGATGCGTGCCGGTATTTTCGTAGCGGCTGCGCTGACATTTTTTGCGCAAGCCGCGCTCGCCCAGCAGACCTTTGTCGTCGAGCCGAAGACGGTTGCCGACGAGAAGGCGGTCTTCGCCACGGTCGAAAGCACCGACGTCGTACCGGCGCGGGCGCGTATCGGCGGCACGGTGGTCGAATTGGCCGTGAAGGAAGGCGATGGCGTCAAGCAGGGCCAAATCGTCGCCACCATAGGCGACGAGAAACTCGCACTGCAAATGAAGTCGCTCGATGCGCAGATCGCCGGCCTCGAAGCCCAGCTTGGGCAGGCGAAGACTGATCTTGACCGAGGCGAAGATTTGTTCTCGCGCGGCACCATTGCCAAAACTCGCCTCGATGAGGCACGCACCGCTTTTAACGTTGCTTCCAATGCGTTGAAGTCGCGCACCGCCGAACGCTCAGTCATCCAGCAGCAAGTCACCGAAGGCGGCGTGTTGGCGCCGGCCTCTGGCCGCGTCTTGAAAGTGCCGGTGACCGCCGGAACGGTCATCATGGCCGGCGAAACCGTCGCCACCGTGGCAGAACAGAACTTTGTCCTACGGCTGCGCGTGCCGGAGCGTCACGCGAAATTTCTTAAAGTGGGCGATCCGGTCCGTATCGACGGCGAAGAACTTGGCAAAAGCGGCGCCCGGTTCGGGACGATCCGCTTGGTCTATCCACAAATCGAGGACGGCCGCGTTACTGCCGACGCCATTGTCGCCGGCCTCGGCGATTATTTCGTCGGCGAGCGCATCCGCGTTTGGGTCTCGGCGGGCGAACGGACCAGCTTCATCGTACCAGGGTCTTTCATCACCACCCGTTTCGGCATCGATTATGCCCGCGTTGGCAAGGACGTCAAAACCGCGGTGGACGTGCCGGTACAGCGCGGGCGCGATCTGCCGCGCCCGGACATGCCGGACGCGCTGGAAATCCTCTCCGGACTTAAAGCGGGCGACATGCTGGTGCTGCCGTGAACCTCGGACTTTCGGGGCATCTCACACAAAGCACGATCCGATCGCCGCTGACGCCGCTATTCCTGCTCGCGGCGCTCGCGGTTGGCTTGATCGCTCTGTTTACAATTGCCCGCGAGGAAGAGCCACAAATCAGCGTGCCGATGGTCGACATCCGCATCAATGCCGACGGCCTCAAGGCACCGGACGCCGTCGAGTTGGTGACCAAACCGCTCGAAGCCATCATTAAGGGCGTCGATGGCGTCGAACACGTCTATAGCCAGACGGTCGACGACCGCGTCATGGTGACGGCGCGCTTTCTGGTCGGCACCAAGGCTGATGACGCGATCGTGCGGGTGCATGAAAAGATTCGTGCCAACATCGATCGCATCCCTACCGGAATCCCGGAGCCGCTGGTCGTCGGCCGCGGCATCAACGACGTCGCCATTGTCGTGTTGACACTGTCGCCAAAGCCGGAAGCGGCGGCGCGCTGGACCGACAAGGATCTCTATCAACTATCCGACCAGTTGCGCTCCGAACTGGTGAAGACCGACAATATCGGCCTGACCTATATTTCCGGCGGAAATCCTGAACAGATCCGCGTTGAACCCGATCCGGAAAAGCTCGCGCTGTTCGGCGTCACCTTGCAGCAGCTCGTAGCCAAAGTGCGTGACGCCAACCGTTCGTTTCAGGCAGGCTCGGTGCGAGACAACGGCACCGTGCGCGACGTCGCGGTAGGCCAGACGCTGGCCGGCGTTCCCGATATCGGGCTGTTGCTGGTCGGCACGCGCGACAACCGCCCGGTCTATTTGCGCGACGTAGCGTCCGTCGTCATCGGCCCCAGCCCGCAGGAACACCGTGTGTGGATGGATACGCCGGAGAAGGACGGCCAATGGGCCCGTGTTCCGGGGGTCAGCGTCGCCTTTGCCAAACGCGCGGGCGCCAATGCCGTCGTGGTGGCGGAAGAATTGCTGGCGCGGTTGCAGAGCGTGCAGGGACGGCTGATCCCTGCCGACGTCAAAGTGACGGTGACGCGAAACTACGGGGAAACCGCCAACGACAAGGCCAACGAACTGCTGTTCCACCTCGGGCTAGCGACCGTATCGATCGTGGTGCTGATCGCCTTTGCGATCGGCTGGCGCGAAGCTTTGGTCACCCTAGTCGTCATTCCAACTACCATTCTGCTCACATTATTCGCCGCCAAGCTGATGGGCTACACCATCAACCGCGTCAGCCTGTTCGCGCTGATCTTCTCCATCGGCATCCTGGTCGACGACGCCATCGTGGTGATTGAGAACATTGCCCGCCATTGGGCGCTGAAGGACGGCCGCCCACGTCAGCAGGCCGTCGTCGAGGCGGTGGCGGAAGTCGGTAACCCGACTGTCGTCGCTACATTGACGGTGGTGGCGGCGCTTTTGCCGATGCTGTTCGTCTCCGGCTTGATGGGCCCCTATATGGCGCCGATCCCCGCCAATGCGTCGGCGGCAATGTTGTTCTCGTTCTTTGTCGCGATGGTGGTCGCGCCCTGGCTGATGCTGCGCCTGCATCCGGAAGGACGCGCCGTTCACGAACATGAAGCCGCGCATGGCGAAGGCATCCTGGGTGGGCTGTATCGTCGCATGGCCGCGCCGGTAGTGCGTTCGCGCAGGTCAGCCTGGATTTTCCTGATTTCGGTCGGCGTGGCGACCTTGCTTGTGTGCGTGCTGTTTGTAACCCGGAGCGTCACGGTCAAGCTGCTGCCTTTCGACAACAAGTCGGAAATGGCTGTGGTCGTCGATCTGCCCGAAGGCGCAACGCTTGAAGACACAGAGCGTACTCTATTCTCGATCGCCGGTGTGGCCCGGCAATTGCCGGAAATCCGTTCAATCGAAACTTATGCCGGCACGCCCGCGCCATTCAATTTCAATGGGCTGGTTCGTCATTATTACGCGCGCGAATTGCCCGAGCTGGGCGAACTCAATCTCGACCTGGCGCCGCGCGATGACCGCAAGCGAAGCAGTCACGCCATCGCGCTCGATCTGCGCGCCCGGCTGAAGGCGATTGCGCTGCCGGCCGGCACGGTCGCCCGCGTGGTCGAAGTGCCGCCAGGACCACCGGTGATGGCGACGCTTCTGGCCGAGGTCTACGGCCCGACCTCGACCAACCGGCGCGCCGTGGCGGCCGAGCTGAAAAGGATCTTCGCGACGGTGCCCTATATCGCCGACATCGACGATTCCATCGGCGAGCCGCGGCCGCGCCTGCGCATCTCGATCGATCAGGACCGTCTGGAGTTCTTCGGTGTCGAGCAACGCGACGTCTACGACACCATCCAGGCCCTGTTCGGTGGCGCCGCGGTCGGCTATTCGCACCGCGGCGAAGGCCGCAACCCAATCGAGATTGTGGTGCGGCTGCCCAAGCGCGATCTGTCCTGGAGCCAGGTTCTGGCGTCGACGCCGATCCCGGCCAATAGCGTGCCGGGCAACAAGACCGTGGTTGAACTCGGCGACGTCGTGCGCGTCAGCAAAGAATTGGGCTCACCTGCGATCTTCCGCCGCGACGGGCGTTTTGCCGACATGGTAATGGCCGAACTGGCAGGGGCCTTTGAAGCACCGATCTACGGCATTCTGGACGTCGACAAACGGATCGAGGCGCATGATTGGGGCGCGCTCGGCAAGCCAGACATTCGCTTTCACGGCCAACCGGAAGACGAAGGCAAGCCGGCCATCCTTTGGGATGGCGAATGGGAAATCACCTACGTCACCTTCCGCGATATGGGCGCGGCCTTCATGGTGGCTATCGTCGGCATCTATATTCTGGTCGTCGCGCAATTCGGCAGCTTTAAGCTACCGCTTGTGATCCTGACGCCGATCCCGCTCACACTGATTGGCATCGTCATCGGGCATTGGCTGTTCGGCGCGCCGTTCACCGCCACCTCCATGATCGGCTTCATTGCTCTCGCCGGCATTATCGTGCGCAACTCGATCCTGTTGGTGGACTTCATCCGCCACGGCGCCTCCAAAGGAAAACCATTGCGTGAGGTGCTGCTGGAAGCCGGCGCCGTGCGCTTTAAGCCAATTCTTCTAACCGCGCTTGCTGCCATGATCGGAGCGGCGACGATTTTGCTCGATCCGATTTTCCAGGGTTTAGCGATTTCGCTGCTGTTCGGACTCGCCTCATCGACGTTGCTAACTGTCCTGGTAATCCCGGCCATATATGTCGTTTTGCGTGATGCGGACCGCATTTCCGCATGAAGATGCGGCGCCGTGTTGTGTGAACGGATGCGTACATCTGCATCCGAGCGGCTTGGATGAAATAGCTGAACAGGCGAATGGCTGACCGAAGGAGCTACAAAGATGCCCATCACCCGACGTAACGCTTTGCGAGGAGGCCTTACGGTCGCTGCATTCGCCGCTGCCGGTCTGAATACACATCTTGCGTTCGCCCAGCGCGTAACGGCTGATCCATTGTCGCGCGACAGTGTGCTGAATGATCCGGCCATTCCCGCGGCTGGAAATCCTAAGGGCGACATCACCATCGTCGAATATTTCGACTATCAATGTCCGTACTGCAAGAAAGTCCATCCGGTGCTGTCGGAAGTCGTCAAGGAGGATGGGAAGGTACGCCTCGTCTATAAAAACTGGCCGATATTCGGCGGAATTTCGATCACTGCGGCTCATCTGGTGATGGCGGCGCAATATCAAAATAAATACGCTGAAGCCCATGAGGCCTTGATGCACGCAACCAATCGGCTGACCGAACCGAGATTAAAAGAGCTGTTAGTGCAGGCCGGTGTCGACGTCGACCGGGCCGATGCCGATCTGGTTGCTCATGCGGGTGCAATAGAAGCAGCTTTGAAGCGGAGCGACGATCAGGCCAAGGCGTTCGGCTTCCAGGGCACCCCAGCCTTCATCATTGGGACTTTCCGGGTGCCGGGAGTTCTAGATGGGCCCGGCTTTCGTCAAGCTATCGCTGACGCGAGAGCGGCTGCTAAAAAATAAGTTCAAAAACTAAGTAGTGTCCGTCATTGGGTGCTGGTTAAAGCGGAAATCGCAGGGCTTTGTCGCGATGTCTTCCAATGACCCAAGGCAGAGATGGAAATGAGCAGGAAGGACTATCCCTTCACCGAAGCAGTGTGATCCGGGCGCGAAGTCCGCCAGTTGGCCGGTTGCTGAGAACGATCTCGCCGTGGTGGGCTTGCATGATTGACTGAGCGATTGCTAGCCCAAGTCCAACGCCGCCAGTCTCCCTGCTTCGTGATTCCTCAAGGCGATAGAAGGGATCGAATACTCGTGACAACTCTTGTTGGGGAATTCCCGGGCCTTCATCATCGACTATGATGTTGATTGCTTTGGGCGTCGTTTCGATGGCTACGCTTGCTACCTTGCCGTACTTAATCGCATTATCGATGAGATTACGGATCGCGCGTTTCAAGGCATCAGGGCGGCAGTCGTACACAACAGGTTCGACCGGCAGCATTATTACCGGCATGCCGGCATCGGCTATGTCATCGACGATGCTTTGGACAAGCGCCGAGATGTCGGTGGGACGCCGCAGCTCGGTCTTGGCTTCGTCACGGGCGAATTGCAGAGTTTCGCCGATCATCGAGTCCATTTCGGCGATGCTGGCCAGCATTCTGTCCCGCTCTTGGGCATTTTCAACGTTTTCGGCGCGCAGGCGTAGCAGCGTCAAAGGCGTACGGAGGTCATGGGAGATCGCCGCCAGCATGCGTGTCCGGTTATCGACCAGGCTACGCAGCCGGGCCTGCATGGTGTTGAACGCGCGCGCAGCTTGACGCGTCTCGATCGTGCCGGTTTCCGGCATTGGCGGTGCGTTCAAGTCATTGCCAAGCCGTTCGGCCGCTACCGACACCTCGGCAAGTGGCGCCGTCACGCGGCGCACGGCCCAAAACGATACGGCGAAAATAACGACGGCCATAATCCCCATCGACAACAAGAACTGACGTGAAAATGTCGAGCCACTCTCGGGCAGGGCTGTCGCAATGGAAAGCCATTGGCCATCGGCCAGCGGTATCGCGACCCGCAAATCACGGAAGCCTGCAAATCCTCCGAAGCCGCCGAAGCCATGCATCATCGGGCCGCGTCCCATCATCGGACCCACCCCGCCGAATACCGGACTGTCTGGCACCGTTGCCGATACACGCGGTTGCTGTCCTGGTCCGAGGTTTAGCTGATCGATGAGAAATTCTTTAATCGCCCGCGCAACCGCCGCCTCATCGTCATTCGGGGCTGTCGACGGGGGGATGGCAGAGAGCGAGACGCGAAAGGCCTGATCGCTGAGACCGGCAACTATTCGCTCGCGACCTTCGCGCGGAGTGTCCTGCACAAGCTTCGCGAGATTGGTAATTCGCTGCGCCGCAGCTAGTCCGCCGGCTGCGCGTACTGCCTGCTCGCGGTCCATTGTGTAGATCCATGATCCGACAAGCACCGAAACGGCCAAACCGGCGACCAATACGAGCAGAGTCTGGCCAAATAGGCTTTTGGGAAAGAGCCAATTCATTTTCGGCTCACCGTCGGCGTGAATATGTAGCCACCGCCCCATACGGTCTTAATGAGTTGCGGGTCGGCGGGATCGCGCTCAAGCTTTTTGCGAAGGCGGCTCACCTGCGTGTCGATGCTGCGGTCAAGGCCTGCTGCGGAGCGGCCACGCGCTAGATCGAGCAGTTGGTCGCGATTGAGCACACGCTGCGGCCGCTCGACTAACGCAATGAGAAGGTCGTATTCGCCGGTGCTCAGCGGCACCGTGACGCCGTCATCGCGCAGCAGCGCGCGTGTACCGGTGTCCAAGCCCCAGCGCTCGAAATGGTAGCTGTTAGGTCTTTGCTCCGAGCCTTCCTTCGATATTCTTTCCTGGCTGCGGCGCAGGACGGCCTTGATCCGCGCCACGAGTTCGCGGCTTCCAAACGGCTTTGCGAGGTAATCGTCGGCGCCCATCTCTAGGCCGATGACGCGGTCTATCTCCTCGCCTTTTGCCGTGAGCATGATAATCGGAATGTTGGATTCCGCGCGAAGCGTCCGGCATAGCGATAGGCCGTCTTCGCCGGGGAGCATAAGGTCAAGCAAGATGAGGTCGATATGGCCATCCGCCAGGATCTTTTGCATGGCACGGCCATCCGCGGCCGTGCTGACCCGGAATCCCTCCTTGGTCAGGGCGCGCGACACCAGATCGCGGATCTCGCGATGATCGTCGACAATCAGGATGTGAGGTCCATTTTGCATCCCTGCAATATAGACCAACGTATCCGGCGCGTTTTGCGAAATATGTGTCGGATTGTGGCTGCTACTGCGTTTGACAAACTTTGTCACAAAAAAACCTGTTCCTGAAAAACTTCGGTGAAATCCGACCTCTCCTATGGGCACTAGCAACAGACCATGTTGCACAGGCATTGGAGATTAAGATGAAAAAGAAGACCTTAGTTATTGGTGGTATCGCCGCCGCCACCTTGCTCGTTGGCGGATGGGCTTTGGCACAGTCGGCCGATCATGGGCCGGGCGGTATGCGCGGGATGGGAATGGGCATGCATGGCCAGATGGGTCAGGGCATGCGTGGCGAAATGGGTTCGGGCATGCGCGGTCAAATGGGCCCCGGAATGATGGGGATGATGGGCGGCAACGCGACGGTGAGTGAGCGCAGCGATCTTCATGACCTATTCGCCAACCACGATCAGATCAAGCGAACCGTGACGAACCTTCCGGACGGCATTCGTACGGCTACCGAATCGGACGACCCCCAGGTTGCGGCCACGATCAAAAAGCACGTCGCCGAAATGGGAAAACGGGTCCAAGAAGGACGTGACCCGAGTCTGCCGATTGAAAGCTCGGCGCTGCACGCGATTTTCCGGGACAAAGACAAGATCAGCACCACGTACGAGACGACCGAAAAGGGCGTTATCGTTGTCCAGAAGTCGGCCGACGTGGCCGCCGTCAAAGCCCTTCAGGATCACGCTGCGGAAGTAACCGATCTTGCCAATCGCGGAATGGTCGCCGCGCATGAGGCTATGATGAAGAACGGCGGCGGCATGATGGGGCGTGGCATGCGCGGAGCCATGAATGGTCCGCAAGTGTGAATAAGCGCCCAAGAGCGCCCCCTCCACTGCCAGTTGGATCAACAGCTTAGCGTGCCGATCGGCGTCGGGCCCCCGCGCCGATTAACAGCGCAGTGCCGCGAACAGTAGAAAAGCGCCATCAGACATCCCGAATGCGCTTTTATGACGTGATCCGGGCGCCGTATTTAACCTACCGTCGAGTATCTTTGCTGGCTGATTGCTTGACGACCGACCAGTTCGGCGTAGTCCGCAATCGGCAGCGGCCGACCCGTCAGATAACCCTGCACCTCGTCGCAGCCTTCCTGCAGCAGAAACGCATGCTGGGCATTGCTCTCGACGCCTTCCGCCAGGACCGGCAGGTCAAGGCTTCGGCCGAGACTAATGACCGCACGGACGATCGCCATGGAGTGGCGGTTGTGTTCCAAGTCGCCAATAAAAGCGCGGTCGATCTTGATCTTGTCGAAGGCGAAAGAGTGCAAATACGACAAGGAGGAATATCCCGTTCCAAAGTCATCCAATGCGATCTGTACGCCGAGCGCCTTGAGCCGACGTAGGATCGATACCGCGTGCGAAAAGTCGTTAATCAACACGCCCTCGGTGATTTCGAGTTCGAGGCGAGCCGGAGCAAGGCCAGTTTCAAGCAGAATTGAATGAACGAGGCTTGGCAGGTCGCCATTGTGGAACTGGACCGGAGAGACATTGACGGCAATGGTTAGCGGCTGCGGCCAGGATGCGGCTTCGCGGCAGGCCTTGCGAAGAACCCACTCACCCACCGAAATGATGAGACTGCTCTCCTCGGCAATGGGGATGAACGTGCCCGGCGCCACCATGCCGCGCTTCGGACATTGCCAGCGGACCAGTGCTTCGAAGCCGACCGGCTCACCTGCCATTTTCAGCTGCGGCTGGTAGTGCAAGGTGAGTTCGCCGTGATCGATAGCCAATCGTAAATCATTCTGCAGCGCAAGACGCTCGCGCAGTCGCGTGTCCATTTCAGGCTCAAAAAATCGTACCGACCCGCGCGCTTCGGCTTTTGCTCGATAGAGTGCGGCGTCGGCATTGTTCATCAGCGATTTTGCGTCGGTGCCGGAAGCAGGATAGACCGCAACCCCGATGCTCAAGCCCATGCGGAGCTGAAGACCTTCGATCTTGATATCGCCCGCGACGGCAGCGAGCAAACGGTCAGCCAGCGTCGATGCTGTCGCCGGTTGCGGGCCATCCGCCACGATGAGGCTGAATTCGTCGCCTCCGAGTCGCGCAAGGAATGCCTCTCCAGCAGTCACTTGCATGCGACACGCGACTTCAAGCAGCAACGCGTCGCCGACCGCATGTCCGAACAGGTCGTTGATTTCTTTGAAGCGGTCGAAATCGATGGACATAATGGCAAATTGTTCGTGGGCTATCGCGGCCTGATCGAGCGCGGAAGCGAGGCGCTCGTTAAAGGCTGCCCGATTGGGTAGGTCGGTCAGCGTGTCATGATGCGCCATATGCGCGATGCGTTGTTCCGAACGGCTTCGCTCTGTCACGTCTTCGAGAACAGTCAATATATGTTGCGGATTCCCACCGTTGTCACGAATGGCAAGCCGCTTTGCGGTGAGAAGGCGGGTGCCATTATGAGGCGTATGGAGCGGATAGGTGTCAGTGATTAGCGGCCGATCAGACTGTAACGCCTCACTATCGTGCATGACGACAGAGTCGGCCTCCTCTTTCGGAAATAATTCGTGTACATTCCTTCCGATCATTTTGTCGCGGGGAATACCAAAACACTCCTCGGTGGCCCTGTTGACCAAAGTGTATCGATGTTCATGGACATCCTTCACAATAATCGGTGTCGGCATATTCTCGATGATCATATCGAGGAATGCTTGAGTGCTACGAAGCTCGTCTTCGGCTCTCTTGCGGTTAGTAACATTGACACGGATGGCCATATAGGTGACGGGTTTGCCGTCCTGACCGAGTTGCGGAACGATGGTGGTATCGACCCAGTACTGCGAGCCGTCTTTTGCTTTGTTGCAGATCTCGCCGCGCCAGACTTGGCCGTTGGTGATCTGGCGGTACATGTCGCGAAAGAACGTCTCGGAATGAGTGCCGGAGTTCAATATGCGATGATTATTGCCAAGCAGTTCTTCGCGGGCATAGCCGCTGATCTGACAGAAATTATCGTTGCCGTAGATGATTTTCCCCTTCACGTCGGTGATGGCGACGATGACCGCTTGATCGATCGCATATTGCTTTTCGATCAGATCCTGGTTCGCACGCGCCAGCGCCTCGTCAATGCGCTTGCGTTCGGTGACGTCCTGAATCGTACTGAACTTCCCCGTAACGGTACCATTTTTGGCCCGGATGGGCACTGACCAGAATTCAACATAGATGATCCGGCCATCGTCCAAGATCGCACGCAGCGTCTTGCGAGGAACGTCGATGCCCGCCATGACATCGCGGCGATATTGTGCGAGAGCCGGCTGGTCGTCGGGGTGAATAAGTTCGAGAGCACTGTTCGGAGTCGGTGTGAAGGACGCGGGCGACTTGCCCATGATGCGGTAGACGCCCGCTGACCAAGTGTATTTTCCCGACTCTTGCTCGAATTCGGTGTGCCCTAAAAGCGCTATCGTCTCCGCATGCTCAAGGCTCTTATGATTTTTATCGATCAATGCCTCCGCTTGCTTGCGCTCGGTTACATCCTCGTGCGTGGCGACCCAGCCGCCGCCCACCATTGGCTGATTCACTGCTAAAATAGTGCGGCCGTCGCCAGTCTTGATCTCTCGATTTTCCGGCTTCCCTTTGGCGATCACAGCCATGAGGTTGCCGACATATTCCTCTGGGTTGCCGAAAAAGGTTCCGTTCGCAGCACGATGTTTGAGCAGGTCGAGAACCGTGCAGCCCGGCTTCGTCAATTCTGGCGGCAAATTGTAGATTTTCCGGTAGCGATCGTTGCAAACGACAAGCCGCGCCGCCGAATCGAACATAACCAGCCCTTGGGACATATTGCTAAAGGCGGCATTGAGTTGCAGTTTTTGCTCGTCAAACTCTTGTTGAAACTTCTTTTTGCCTCGCAACAGTTGCCGCACGATGATGAAAAGCATGGCGGCGATCAACAACGCCGCAAGGCCTCCCAGGCCGATCAGAACTATTACTTCCTTGTGCCAATTGTCGAGAGCGGCTGCGACGTCCACGCCGGCCGTTATAAAAAGCGGAAAATGCTCCAAGCGTTGAGCGGCCAGCAGGCGGTCCTTGCCGTCCATCTTGCCAACCAACCGAGTCGTTCTACGCTGGAGCGCGTCGATAGCGCCCTGAAAAACATGGCCGATGATCGGCTCAATATGCGGATAGCGTACCAGCAGGGTGCCATCGTTACGGAAAAGGGAAATTGAGCCCCCCTCACCAAGCATAACGGACTCGAAAAAGTTTTCGAAATACTGCAGGTCTATTGTTCCCAGAACCACGCCCAGGAACTCGCCATTCGGCGCGGCAATCTTGCGGGCAAAAACTATTGTCGAGTTTCCGGTGCGACGACCGCGTATCGGTTCGCTCACAAAGGAAGTTAACTGCGCATCCGATTTTAATGCTTTGAAATATGCCCAATCGGCCACATTGGTGGCTAGAATTGGCCATTCGAGGGAGGCATTGATCAGCATTCCGTCGGAATTGATCAGAATGACGGAGCCAATATGAGATAACCCGCTGATTTTGTGCTTTAGCATCAGATGCACGTCCATACCGGACATCTTGCGCTCGAAGTTCTCACTCGAAACGTTGCCAAGCGGCTGCATTTCCTCAATAAGGCTATCTTGAACAGCATTAAGTTCTTCAATCGCACGATCGGCGTGCTTGGCAAGCAACAACGCGGTGTTTGCCAGCCCGCGCTCACTGTCGGCCAACGCGCTATCGCGCAAATTGGAAATTGCTATCGCAGTGGCGATTACAATCGCTGCAATCAACGCGATACCGCTCACGATGAGCATAATTATCGGGCGAGAGCGCACTTTGCCTGCGGTGGCCAAATTGCCAATGACGTGCGCGGGCTCCCCCAGGGGCGGTTCGCCCCGGTCGTGTTCAGATGCGTCAAGCTGCGCGGCTAAATCGTTCATGCTTAAGAGCATGCAATATCGTGCAATGTAACCGAGTTAATGGCGAATAATCTCAAAATCTTAATCGGCGATAACCATACTATATTCCTAATAAAACTCTATTCTTAGATTACATTTCTCAGATTGGGGTAATGCTGACGGCATCCAACTTGAAGGAGTGCTGACGGTCGCTGTTATTTTTGAAGCTTGCGCACCGCGTCGTTCAGCGCGCCGAATAGCGCACAAAGGTAATCTGCATTAATTTGCTGAAGGAATCACCTAACGGTAGCGCAAATTCCGGCGTTCACATTTTGGAAACAACAATCACAATTTTCTGCGGCGGCGCCGCTGTGATGACCAAAAGTCAACTTCGCTGGCACAGGATATTTTTGGGGATGCGATCTAAGCGACAGGCGCAGTCAAGACGGGGACATTGATGATCAATCGTATTGTACGCACTACCGTGGCCGCGATCGCGCTGTTTCCGCTCGCATTCGCGGTGGGGGCCGAGCCAATCAAGCTCAAGCTGGCGTTTTATACGTCCGACCGGTCGAACCTCTATCAGGCGGCGATCAAGCCGTTCGTCGATGCCGTGAACGCCGAAGGGACAGGGCTAGTCGAGATCAAGGTCCATACCAGTGGCACGCTTGGCAAGGGGCAGGTGGTACAATTGCAGTTGGTCGAGGACGGCACGGCGGACATCGCCTTCGTCATCCCGGGGCAAATGTCCGATCGGTTCCAGGACACGGAGATCGTCGCGTTGCCGGGCCTCTTCCGCAATATGCGAGAGGCAACCCTCGTCTTCACCCGGCTGGTCGCCGCCGGTGCGTTGAAGGAGTATCGGGACTTCTTCGTTATCGGCGCGTTCGCCGTCGAGCCGGAGAGCATCCATACTCGCGCGCCGGTCGCCTCCCTCGACGACCTGCGCGGCATGCGGATTCGCGTCAACAATCCTACCTTGGCGTCGACGCTCGCCAAGCTGGGAATGTCGGGGGTCGTGATGCCGGCCAATCTGGCTCTTGAAGCCATCAGCAGCGGCAAGCTCGACGGCGCCGCGGTGCCGGTGTCGCCGTTGTTCGAGTTCGGCATCGGACGCATCGCCACCTATCACTATTTCATGCCGTTTAGCAGCGCTCCGCTTGTGGTCCTGATGAGCCGCAAGAAATTCGACGGCCTCCCCCCGCAGGCGCAGGACATCATCCGCAAGTACAGTGGCGAATGGGCGGCCGAGCGCTTCATCACAACGTTCGAGGCCATCGAAAGGCCGTTGATGGAACAATTGAAGTCTGACCCCAAGCGCAAGGTCATCTTCCCGTCGCAGCCCGACAGGGACAGGGCCGCGGCGGCATTCCGAGCGGTCACCGAGGAGGCGACGAATGGAAACCCGCGCAATCGGGAGATCCTGAGCGCGGCCGAATCGGAGATCGCCAAACTACGTTCATCAAAGTAGCGCCCATGCCCATGTATCGCACCATCGGTGCCGTCGTCGTTCTGCTGCTCATGCTGATCGCCGGAACGTTCACTGCGGTGAAGCTCTCGACCGATTATCTCCTCGACAACGATGCCACGTCGACGGCGCGGAACTGGGCGCGATACGTAACGGAAAACGTGAAGGACCTGGAGGAGATTGCCGCCGGCGAACGGCCGTCGGCAGCCAGCATGGTGTTCTTTCGGTTGGCGCAGAACGTCGGCGAGGTCTTCCGCTACGAGATATTCAACCGGTATGGCTATTCGCAGTTCGTTTCGGATCGCGGCAAGATCTCCCCGGTCGATGTGTCCGAATACAACACCGAGGCCGCCCGCTCCATCGCGACCGGACAACCGATCGTCAATGCGAAGAAGGGGGAAGGCCTCGAATGGCCGCCCTTTTTTGCCCAGGCATACGTCCCCGTGATCGTCGATCAGCATTCAATTGCCATCGTTGCGGCCTATGTCGACCAGACCGCCCAGCGCAACCAGTTCTACAAGACGTTCCTGATCACTGCTGCGTCGCTGTGCGCGCTGACCGGCGCGGCCTTCGGAATTCCGGCGTTCGCGTGGTATCGGCGGACCAAGGAAAAGCAGCAGGTCGACCGCCGCGTGCGCTTCCTCGCGCATCACGACGTGCTGACCGGGCTGAGCAACCGCGCCCGTTTGGTCGACAAATTGGGTCAGGCGCTCACCGAGTTGCCTGCGCGCGGCTGCGGGCTCGCTCTACATTTCATCGACCTTGACCGCTTCAAGGAAGTCAACGACACCTTCGGGCACGATGGCGGCGACTTCCTGCTCAAGACCATTGCCGAGCGATTGCGCGCGGTGACCCGCCCCGGCGACGTGATCGCGCGCATCGGCGGCGACGAGTTCATCGCGCTCCAGACCGCCATCAAGAGCAAGGACGAGGCCGACGAGTTCGCGCACCGCCTCACCTCCGCCCTGACTATGCCCATGCAGTTCAATGGGCAGGCGATCGTTCCCACAATGAGCGTCGGTGTTGCGCTTGCACCGGCGGACGGAGATACCTCTGAGCGGCTGCTGAAAAGCGCCGATCTGGCGCTCTACCGGTGCAAGACCGACGGCCGCAACTGCATCCGCTTCTTCCAGCCGGAGATGGATGCCGAACTGCTCGCGCGCATCGAGATCGAGAAGACCATCCGCAAGGCGGTTCTGCACGATGGCTTCGAGCTGCACTACCAGCCGACGTTCGAGATCGCCAGCCGCCGCCTCATCGGCTTCGAGGCGCTGATCCGCCTGCCCGCCGAGGACGGGACGCTGATCCCGCCGGCGGTCTTCATTCCGGTGGCGGAGGACATACGTCTCATCGACCAGATCGGGGCATGGGTGCTGCGCGAGGCATGCCGGACTGCGGCGACGTGGCCGCCGCACCTGACCGTCGCGGTGAACCTATCGCCGGCGCAATTTAAGGCCGGTAGCGTCAGCGCCATCGTCGCCGACGCACTCGAACAGGCGGGCCTAGCGCCGCATCGGCTCGAGCTGGAGATCACCGAGAGTCTGCTCCTCGGCGAGAGCGAATCCATCATGGCGCAATTGCGGACTCTCAAGAAGATGGGCGTTGCGGTCGTGATGGACGACTTCGGAACCGGCAATTCGAGCCTCAGCTACCTGTGGCGGTTCCCGTTCGACAAGATCAAGATCGATCGCAGCTTCATGCTCGCCTTCGGCGAGTCTGGCCACGATGCCGAGACGGTGGTGAAGACGATCATTGCGCTGGGACGCGAACTGCACATGCACGTGACCGTGGAAGGCGTCGAGACCTCCGGTCAGGCCACATTTCTCGACCAGGTCAACGCCGATATGGTGCAAGGGTTCTATTTTGGCCGCCCGGTCCCCGCCTGCGACGTCGGGGCCGACATCCTTGCTGACTTTCAACGTGCGACCGCGAAGGACACGTTCCCGCTTGAGGCCGAAGCAATCTTGCGGCTCATCAAATAATCGAGCGTCCCTCTGATATCACGCGAAACGATCACACGAATTGGCAGGAGCGACGACGTAATGGCATCCGATCGACAAACCGATGATCGGGACAACCCACAACCCGTACCTGTGCACGGACTTCGAATCCGCTAACGGTGATTGGGACTTGATCAGCGGACAGCCATTAAGGCCCGCGGCTCATATGAGCCGCACCATGAGGCCGGACAGATGACCACAACGACTAAATGCCGTAGCGTCAAAATAGTTCTTGCTACGTGGGCGTCATCCACAGATGCACAGATATGAACGAGTCAAAACGAAACATTTCGAAGCATTCCGAAGCATTTTGTAACAGAGGTTAGGTCGTTGTGTGAATAGGCGCCCAAGAGTGACCCCTCTGCTGCCAAGTGATTCAACAGCTTAGCGTGCCGATCGGCGTCGGGACCCCGCGCCGATTAACACCGGTGTCATGTCGACATAGGCAAGCGACGAGCGGCCGAGCTCTAAAAATCCCTCTTGATACCATTGCGGGACGTAGTGGTTGTTTCTTGTGACCGACATCGCAGCCTATGCAAACGCGAATTCATCGACGCGCCAATTTGTCAGCGCGTCAAGGCTTGTAGCCCCGTGTAGCCCCAGAGGCCTATTTCGCGAACAAAGTGAGATTTGCTCGGGCTACAAATCGGAAATTCTCGTTTGATTTCATGGCGGTCCCGAGAGGAGTCGAACCTCCGACCTTCGGTTTAGGAAACCGCTGCTCTATCCAGCTGAGCTACGGGACCGTCCGCGGCGATTTAGCACAAGGTTCAGCGCCACGCACGCTCGTCTTTTCCGCAACTCCGGCTTTTCCGCTACTCGGCCTTGGCGCCCGACAGCGCGACGACCTCTTTCCACATCGCGCGTTCCCTGGCGGCATAGGCGATCGCCTCCTCCGGCGTGCTGGAAATGCAGCGCGCACCGGCGACCTGAAAGCGCTTCTGCAGGTCGGCATCGGCCGCCAGGGATTTCATCGCGGCGGCCAGCTTGTCGATGATCGGACGCGGCGTGCCGGCCGGCACCACGAAGGCCGCCCAGGAGGTGACGACGAAATCCTTCAAACCCGCTTCGCCCATAGTCGGCACATCCGGCAGCGTCGGCCACCGTTGCGCCGAGGTCACCGCCAGCGCGCGCATCTTGCCGGACTGGATCTGCGGAATATACGAGGCAAGATTGTCGATCGCGAAGGTAACGTCGCCCGACAGCATCGCCGGAATAGTCTGCGCCGCGCCGCGGAACGGCACGTGCACGGCGTCCAGGCCGGTCCGGTTGACGAACAACACGCCCGACAGATGCGGCGAGGTGCCGACGCCTGGACTGCCGAAATTGGTTTTGCCCTTCTGCTTGGCCCAGGCGATGAATTCGGCCAGTGTCTTGGCCGGCACATGATCCGAGGCGACGACGAACACGTTGGGCAATTCCCAGGTCAACGTTGCTGGAATCATGTCGCGCTCGGGGTTGTAAGACATGTCCTTGTAGAGAAACTGATTGATGGCGAAGTGGCCAACGGTCGCCGCGCCGATGGTGTAGCCGTCCGGCGCGCTGGTCGTGACAGCGGTGATGCCGATATTGCCGCCGGCGCCGGGGCGGTTCTCGACCACGATGGATTGGTTGAACATGTCTTTCAGACGGTCGGCCAGAATGCGCGCCAGCACGTCGGTCGAACCGCCGGCCGGATAAGGAATGATCAGCCGGATATTGTGATCGGGCCACGCGGCTTGCGCGTGCCCTCCGGTCGCGATCAATGCGCCGGTCGCCGCGGCGGTGCGCAGGAATAGCCGGCGATTGATCGCCTTGCTCTGCGATGACATTGATCCCCTCCCCGGTGGTCACAATGACGTCTATGATCGATGCGTCATTGTAACGACATCCGGCAGCCGGCCGCCATCATGAAACGCCGCCCTATACGGACAATCGCGTTGGCGGCCTTCGCATTGGCGGCGATTGGGTGCAGTGCGAAAGCGCAAAATGCTGCGGCCTGCAAACTCTCCCCGCTCGGTGCCGCGAAAGTCGCCGCGGTGCTGGACGGCGGCACGCTGATGCTCGACGACGGCCGCGAGTTGCGGCTGGCGGGTGTCGAAGTCGCCGCGGCCAGCCGCGACGCCTTGCAGGCGCTCGCCGGCGATCGGCCGTTGCGGCTTGAGCGGCTGGGACCCGAGCAGGATCGTTACGGCCGGCTGGTCGCCTATGCTTTCCCCGGTGACGCGCCGCAATCGCTGCAAGCGAGCCTGCTGGAACAAGGGCGCGCCCGGGTTTCGGCACGGATCGGCGCCAAGCCCTGCGCCGACGCCCTGTTAACCCTAGAACGCGCGGCGCGGGCAGCCCGCCGGGGCCTTTGGGCCGATCCCAATTTCGCCCCTTTGCAGGCCGAGAATTTGACGCAGTTGCAGGCCGAACGGGGCCGTTTTGCGCTGGTCGAGGGCAAAGTCTTGTCGGTGCGCGAAAGCGGGGCCACTATATATGTCAATTATGGGCGGCGCTGGACGCGGGATTTCACCGTCATCATTCTTAAACGCCAACAGCGGACATTCGCTGCCGCGGGCGTCGAACCGAAACAGCTTGAAGGCCACCGTATCCGGGTCCGCGGCTGGATCGAACAGCGCGGCGGACCAATTATCACGGCCGAAGCGCCCGAACAGATCGAGTTGATTGAGTAGCGTATGACGGCGACAAAAACACAGCGGATTTCAGTTTTGCGCGGCAGCGTCGCCGCGCTGGCGCTGCTGCTCGCCGCCTGTACCGCCGCGCCCGACAATCAGCAGATCTCGCTGGCGCTGCCGCAGCCGCCCGTGCAAAGCGAAACGCAGACGGCGACGCAGCGCGAGCATGCGCGCATTCTCGCCTCCTATGGCGGCGCTTATGAGAACGAGCGCGTCCAAACCGAGATCGAAAGGACCATCGACCGCCTGGTCGCGGCGTCGGAGCGGCCGGACCTGCGCTACAAGGTCACCATTCTCAACTCGCCGGCGATCAACGCCTTCGCACTGCCGAACGGCCAAGTCTACATCACGCGCGGCCTGGTGGCGCTGGCCAACGACAAGGCCGAGCTTGCCTCGGTGCTGGCGCACGAGATGGGCCACGTGATCGCACGCCACGCCGCGATCCGTGAGGAGCAGGCCAAGCAGGCCGCCATGATCAGCCACGTTGTCAACGACGTGCTCAGCGACCCGCAGATCGGCGCGCTGGCGCTCGCCAAATCGAAGCTGACGCTGGCGGCGTTCTCGCGCTCCCAGGAATTCGAGGCGGACGGCATCGGCGTCGGCATGTCGGCGCGCGCCGGGTTCGATCCGTTCGGCGCGTCGCGGTTTCTGACCGACATGCAGCGCAACGCCGACCTCAAGGCTGCGGGCGGCAATACCGATCCGCGCGCGCTCGACTTTCTCTCCAGCCATCCGGCAACGCCTGAGCGCGTGCAGAATGCGCTGGCGAACGCCCGCCAGTTCAGCGGACCTGGCGCCGGCGAGCGCGACCGTACCGAATATCTCGCCAGCCTCGACGGCGTGATTTACGGCGAGGACCCGAGCGAGGGCTTCGCGCGCGGCCGCAGATTCCAGCATCCCAAGCTCGGCTTCACCTTCATGGCGCCGCCCGGCTTCTCGCTCGACAACACCGCGCAGGCCGTGCTCGGCCTCAAGGACGGCGGCGGCGAAGCGCTGCGGCTCGACGTCGTCAGCGTGCTAGCCGAGCAATCGCTGCCCGACTATCTGAAGTCCGGCTGGATGGACAATGTCGATGCGTCGAGCCTTGAGGAATTCACCGTCAACGGCTTCCCGGCGGCGACCGCCACCGCGACCGGCGAACAATGGTCGTTCCGGCTATTCGCGGTGCGGTTCGGCAGCGATGTCTATCGCTTCATTTTCGCGGCCAAGACCAAGACCGCCACGATCGACCGCTCGTTCCGCGAATCGGTCGCCAGCTTCCGCCGCATGAGCCTGAAGGAAAGCGAACAAGTACATCCGTTGCGGCTCAAGATCGTCACCGCCGGCACGCATGACAGCGTCGACAGCCTCGCGCATCGCATGGCCACCGACCACCCCGCCGAACGCTTCCGCGTCATCAACGGCCTGGCCGCCAATGAGCGGGTGAAGCCGGGCGATAAAGTGAAGATCGTCGTCGAATAACCGCACGCACTAAATTCTTTGTCATGCCCAGCCTTGTCCCGGGCATCCCGCTTAGGTGAGCACAATGCGTCCCTAAACGAGATGGCCGGGACAAGCCCGGCCATGACAGAAGTTATGCCGCTGCTACGTGCGGAAGCTCAACTCTCGTCCACCTCGCAATTGAGCGTGAATTCGCGCGGGCAATCCGGACCCCAGAGATAAAACGAGTCTTCCGGCTTGTGATCGGCCGATGGCCAGCGCTCTTCCTTCGGGATGTAATCGATGTCGCAGGAATATTCCGAGAAGCTGCCCCACGGATCCATGATGTAGTGGAAATAATTGGAGCCGAGCACGTGGCGGCCGAGGCCCCAGCCTTTCTGCCAGCCTTTGTCGTGCATGCGCATGGCGCCGAGGCCGATGTCCTGGATGCTGGCGGTATCCCAGCTGCAGTGGTGGAAACCGGGGCCGCTCGACTTCACCAGCGCCAGCAGATGATGATCGCTGCCGTGGATGCCGTGCATGAAAGCGACGATGTCGGAGGCGCGATCGGACAGACGCAAGCCCAGTGTGCGCTCATAGAACTTGATCGAGGCGTCGATATCGGCGGTGAAGATCAGGACATGGGAGAGCCGGCGCGGCCGCACCGGCGGCGCCTTGTCGCGGGTCGTCGCGGCGGCCACGCCCGGCCCGACGGTAGGCCACTGGCTGTCGGCCTTATGGTCCGGCGACACCTTGGGCGCTACCTTGATTTCCATCAGCACGCCTTCGGGGTTGCGGAACCAGAAGCCGTTGCTCTCGAAACCCGGCGGCGGATCGATCAGCTTGACGCCCTCGCCTTCGATGCGCGCCTTCAGCCGCGATATGTCCTCGGCGTAGCAGCCGAACGACAGATGATGCAGCGCCTTTTTGTCGGTGCCCTCCACGACCGAGCCCCAGGCATGGTCATGACCGAAGGTCTTGAGTTGGAGCGCATTGCCGTTGCGCACCATGTTCAGCCCGAAATTCGTATAGAAGTCGTCGGCCACATTGACGTCCGGCACCGACAGCACGAACTGATCGAGCGAATGTATGCCGAGGTCGCCTGACTTAGCTTCAGGCGCGACGTAGCCAGCGATGGCGGTCATAGGTAACTCCTTCAAGCGTGATGCGGAGATTTGGTGCGCATTGTAGACGTCCGCGCGCGCGGAGCAACCGGCGGCTTGCCCACTCTTTCATCGCGTCAAAATGTTTTGGGCAAGCATCGTCTTGGGCAAGCATCGTCGCCCGTATTCTTTAAGGCGCCGGGTACGCCTGCTTCCCTTTTCCCTTTTCCCTTTTCCCTTTTCCCTTTTTCCTTTTCCCCAAAAGGGGAATGGAGCCACCGATCTCGGGTTTACCCGAGATCGGCAATGTTATTGCGCAAGTCGGGTAAACCCGACTTGCGATGAGACGCCAGGGCGCTTGCGAGGCGCCCTTAGCGGGGCTTGCGAGGCCCCACTGCGCGCCGTGCGAAGGCGCGCGCCCCTGGTTTAGGGGGGCGGCGTCTCCCGGCGCTCCACCACCCGGTGCGACACCCCCTAGAAGAGCGCCGCTCCGAGCCTAAGCAAAGTAGAATATAGTCCTAAACGCCACGCCCGTCAAGTGGGCCGCGGCTATCGCGCCGCCTTTTGCAGATAGGTGATCAGGTCGGCGCGGTCGGCGGCATTGGCGAGGCCGGCGTAGGGCATTCGATTGGCGGGAACCATCGCCTGAGGATCGATCATGAACTTGTCGAGCATGTCCGCAGTCCACGTAATCCCGCTGCGCTTCATCGCCGGCGAGTAACGGAAATCCGAAACCTCCGCGGCCTTGCGGCCGACAATGCCGTGCAGGCTTGGACCCACGTTATTGATGCCAGGCTCCAGCTTGTGGCAGGCGGCGCACTCCTGATATTTCACTTCGCCGCGCGCGGCGTCGCCGTCGGCGTGCGCAACACCGCCGAGCAACGCCAGCCCCAGCGCCGCGGCGACCCAGTTCGTTTTGATCATGCCTGCACCAGCGGTCCGGGATTCTTCACGTATTTGTTCTTGATCGCGTCGGCCGTCCAATAGGCCAGCGCGCCGACCGGGCCGGTCGGATTGTAGGACGAATTGTGCGGGAACACGTTGGCGCCGACCACGAACAGGTTGTGGCAGTCCCAGCTCTGCAGATATTTGTTCAACACGCTGTCGCTCGGCTTGGTGCCCATGATGGTGCCGCCGGTGTTATGCGTGCTCTGATACGGCACCACGGTCCAGGGATTGGTGCGCGCCACCGCCTGGTTCAGCTTGGTCGGGTTCATCGACTTGGCGATATCGTTGATGACATTGGCGGCGTGCGTGCCCATGCGGTGTTCGTTGGTCTGGTAATCGAACGTCATGCGCATCAAGGGCTGACCGAAGGCATTGCGATAGGTCGGATCGAGATCATAGTAGTTGTTGCGGTTGGCCATGACGCTGCCGGACGCGTTGATGACCATCGCGGTCTGGTACCATTTCGCGGTGGCCTGCTTCCACGCCTTGCCCCATTGCGGCGTGCCGCTCGGCACCGGGCGGTAACCGATCGGCAAAGCGGTATTGAAGCCGCCGCCGACATTGTAGGCGCCGACGAAATTATGCGGCCCGCGATCGAAGCCCCAGTTGATGTTGAAGTCGTCGATAGTGGCGTTGGAGCCGCCGGCGTTCATGAACGGATTGAAATACTTGCCTTCGAAGAACAGCGTCGCCGAAGCGCCGGTCTGGTAGCAGTAGTTCTTGCCGACCACGCCAGCCCCTGAGGCCGGATCGTAGGGCTGGCCAATCCCCGACAGCAACATCAGGTGCACGTTGTTGATGGCATAGGCACAGAGCAGAACGATGTTGGCCGGCTGCTCGAATTCCTCGCCGTTGAGGACGTTGGTGTAGGTCACGCCGGTGACCTTCTTGCCGTCGGAATCCTTGAGCACCTTGGTGACCCAGGAATTGGCGCGTAGTTCGAAATTCGGGCTGCGCATCGCCAGCGGAATGACCGTCATGTGCGGCGAGCCCTTGGCGTTGGCCTCGCAGCCGAAACGCTGGCAATAACCGCAATATTGGCAGGCCCCGAACTGGGAGCCGTCCGGATTGGTATAGGCCTGCGACGCGTTCGCCGACGGCCGCGGGAACGGATGATAGCCCGCGTTCCGTGCCGCGTTGCTGAACATTTCGCTGGCCAATATCGGCGTCAGCGGCGGCAGCGGATATTCCTTGGCGCGAGCCGCTTCGAACGGATTGCCGCCCTCTTGAATTTTCCCGGCGATGTTGCCGGCCTTGCCGGACACTGCCGCGGTGCGCTCGAACTTGTCGTAATAGGGCTCAAGCTCGGCGTAGGAAATGCCCCAATCCTGAATCGTCATGTCGTCGGGGATGAACTTCTTGCCGTAGCGCTCCTCGTAGTTGGAGCGCACCTTGAATTCCATATCGGTCCAGCGCCAGGTGTGACCGCTCCAATGCACGCCGGAGCCGCCGACCACTTCGCCGGGCAGGAACGAACCCAGCCGCCGCATCGGCAGCGCTTCCTGCGTCGGATTATTGCGCACGGTCAGCGTATCGCGCGCAGTGTTCTGCATCAGGTCATGGCGCACGACATAGCGCAGCTCGTCGCGGATATTGGGCAGCGAATAATCGTTCTCGCTCGAGCGGGCAGCACCACGCTCCAGCGCGACCACTTTCATGCCGGCTTCGGCCAGTTCCTTAGCGAGGATGCCGCCGGTCCAGCCAAGACCTACGATGACGACGTCGACTTCTTTGAGTTTTGTGCTCATGTCGTCCTCTTATTTTTTGCGCGTGTCCTTGTCAGAAAACCGGTGCCCACTTTTCCGGGACACGCGTTAACTCATGTCCGCGATGCCGACCGGCTTGTTCGGAAACGGCTTGCCGCGATATTGCGCGACGTGATCGCGATGCACCGCGATGACGCCGGGGAAGCCGATCAACTGCCAGCCAACCTTGTTGCGGTTGCCGCCGTAGATCGGGTCGGAGAACATGCCTTCGATCACGGTCTGATACAGCGCGCCCCAGAACACCCGCACCGGCAGGCCGCTGTCGAAATTGATCTTGGCGCTCGACAGACCGACCAGCACCTCTTCGCGCTGCGTCTCGTCGAGCCGGTCGAACGATTTGCCGTAGGTCTTGCGGCAATGCGCGTTGGTCGCCTCGATGCCGGCGCGATAAAGCTGCGCTGGCGTCAACGGCAGCTGGTAGCCCTGGCTGGGCACGCCCTTTTTCCAGGGGCCTTGCATATAGAGACGGTCGCCTTTGCCCCAGGCGCCGGCCAGCGCGCGATCGATGTAGATATTGATGCCGACGTCGGTGCCCTTGGGCGTGAGATCGTCGGCCGGCACCATGTGATCGACCAGCGCTTCGATGAAGGCGGCCTCGTCGAGGTTGAAGAATGCGTAGCCGGCCGGTTCCGGTGCAGCTGCAGGCTGTTGCGCCTGCGCGCTCTCGGGCGCGATGGCAGCCGCGCCGCTAGCCGCAGCGGCGCCGCCGACGACGGCGCCTTTCAAGAAATTACGGCGATCGAATTCCGGGCTGGCGGATTCCGTGTGGGCGGATTCTTTGCCGACAGAGTCCTGCCTTGGCGATTCCGGTTTTGTCATTGGGCTCGCTCCCTTTTGCCTCTGGGTGCCCAAGACGCCGAACCATGACGCCGAGCCCCGAGGACTAGCTTTTAACGGTGAGCATGATGACTTTAGTTTGGGCCGGCAAGGTGGGTCGCTCGGAATGCGGCGCACGCTCTTGCGGCGCAACACGAAGGCGCAAAGCGCGCGGACAGAATCGATTCGTCGTGAGGAAACCTCTTCGCGGTGACGCGGCAATGCCGTGCAAAAGCAAAAAGCCCGGCATTGCTGCCGGGCTTTTCGTTATTCGTCTCGATCCGAAGTGTGGGGCTTTCAGGCCGCCTCTTCCTCGGCGGCCGGTTCCGCGTCGGCTTCGTCGGCGGGCTTGGGCCCACGCCTAGGGCCCTTGGCGAGGGCACCCTCGATCTCCTTGATCGCTTCGGTCTCGGTGATCTTCTGCACCGCCGCGATTTCGCGCGACAGCCGGTCGAGGGCGGCTTCGTAAAGCTGCCGTTCGGAATAAGACTGCTCAGGCTGCGAGTCGGAGCGGAACAGGTCGCGCACCACCTCGGCAATGGCGACGATGTCGCCGGAGTTGATTTTTGCTTCGTATTCCTGCGCCCGGCGCGACCACATGGTGCGCTTGATGCGCGCGCGGCCCTTGAGGGTCTCGAGCGCCCGCTTGACCAGCGGAGCTTCCGCCAGCTTGCGCATGCCGACCGAAATGATCTTGGCGGTCGGAACCCGCAGCGTCATCTTGTCCTTGACGAAGTTGATGACGAAAAGCTCGAGCTTGGCGCCGGCAATTTCCTGCTCCTCGATGGCCAGAATCTGGCCAACGCCGTGAGCCGGGTAGACGATGAATTCGTTGGTCTTGAAGCCTTGACGTTGGGTCGTCTTCTTCGAGGTGGGCATTCCGGGCAAAACTCCTTCACCGGCGCCCTTGTGGGGACCGGCACTTTTGGCTGTGGGCGCCCCGGCGCGGGCGGACCCGCGAGAGGCATGAGAGGTCCGCCGCGCTCCGGCAGACTTTTTAGCTCCCCGGCTTGAACCGGAAGAACCCTTTTTCGACTTTTGACGCGGTTTATCTGCCACTGCTAACGCGTGGAATTTCACGCCCTCTGACTGACCCTTGGGGTGGACCGCGAAAAATAAGGCTCCCGACGAGGGAGCGGCATCCGTGCGCGGTTTTTTTCATATTCATCGGATGAAATGACATATAGCACATTTTTGGCTAAAATCAAAGCCTTATGGCATCGCAAACGCGCAATTCGGCGGCCTTAGGGCTGCGATTTTGCCGAATCGGTTAACGCCTAGGCCGGGAAGGGGCGAAAATTACCCCCAGTTGCGGCAGTCAATTCGGCTCACCCGCGTGGGGAATACCCGCTTTCCGGCCTAATCGCCGGTGCCGGGCTTGGGCGAGAAGAATTTCTTGAATTTGTCCGGCACGCCCTCGAATTCCTTGGCGTCGGGCGGGGCGTCGCGCTTGACCGTGATATTCGGCCAGACCTTGGCGTATTCGGTGTTGATTTCCAGCCATTTCTCGAGGCCCGGCTCGGTGTCCGGCTTGATGGCGTCGACCGGGCATTCCGGCTCGCAGACGCCGCAATCGATGCATTCGTCCGGATGGATGACGAGCATATTCTCGCCTTCGTAGAAGCAGTCCACCGGACACACCTCCACGCAGTCCATGTATTTGCACTTAATGCAGTTGTCGTTGACGATATAGGTCATCGAAAGGCTCCGGACGTCAGCAGTATTGCCTATCGTTACGCTAAATTGGCTGCAACCCGCAACGCTGCCAGCGGGTGGCCCGGATATGCAAAAAGCGGGTCACGGCGCAGCCTCCTGGCTTAAATCGCGGTATAGTCGGCGGGCGGCCGAGGCATCGCCGCGCTTGTCGCAAAAACCCTCGACCTTGAGCACCCGCACCGAGCGGTCCAGCGCCAACGTCACCACGTCGCCTACTCGCAGCGGATGGCCGTGGGCGCTCACTTTGGCGGAATTGATCCGGACGTAGCCGGCCTGCACCAGCGCCGCGGCGTCGCTGCGGGTCCGCACCATGCGCGCGTGCCACAGCCATTTGTCGATGCGCTGCCTTTTTGGGTCGCGCATGATCTCATCCGACCTACCTTCGCCCGCCGAAGCGGGCTTCGCGTAGGCGGGAAACCGGTTCCCACTTTTCGGGATCATGCGCGCACCGCCATGCGCAGCTTAGGTCAGGGCTTGTTGCCCTGCTCGAGTTGCTGCTTGAGCGCGGCGAGCTTGGCGAAGGGCGAGTTGGGATCCGGCGCCTTGTTGCGGTCGGAGCCGCCGGAACTGCCGTGCGGCTTGGCGTAGTACTGCTCGCGCTCGGCGCGTTCGACCTGCGAGCCTTTGTCGCGGCGTGGGCGGTCGCCGCGCGGCGGGCCGCCACCGGGCGGACGTCCGCTTTGCGCGCCGAAGCTCTTGGCCTGCCGCTCCATGCGCTGCTGGCGCTCGTGACGTTCCTGACGCTGCTGGCGATTGGGACCGTCCTTGCGATCGGCCCGCGGCGCCTCCGCCGTGTCGGCTGGCGGAACTTGCGTCGAAACGGCGGGTGCTTCGCCCGCGGGCGCGGCAGCGGCATGTGCTTGCGCCGGCGCCTGCTGCGGACGTTGCGGACGGCGCGCGCGCGGCGGCCGTTTCTCGGAGCGGCCGCCCGGACGCCAGACGTCGATCATCTCCGGCTCGTCGGACTTCTTTTCAGACGTTGCCGCAGTTGCCGCGGCGGCTTCGGGCGCGACCACGCCGTCGCCGGCCATCGGCGGCATTGCCTCGGCGGCCTGCGCGATCGTCGGAGCCTCGACGGCGGGCGCGGGCTCGGCAAGTATTTCAACTTGTACTTCGACAGGAATTTCAACTTGCGGAATGAGATCGGCCGTCGGCAGCAAGGCCGCCGACGCTTCCGTCACGGCCTCGACCGGCGCTGCGGGCGCTTCGGTGGCAGGCGCAGTCCCCTCGACCGCCGCTTCAGCGGCAGGCGTTTCCGATGCAGGCGCAGCTTCTGCCGGAGCGGCTTCGGCGGGTTTGGCTTCCGGCGGTTTCGGCCTGCGGTCCAGACGATAGCCGAGCGAGCGCAGGATCGAGGCGAAGTCCTCGCCCGAGGCGCCGGTCAGCGACGTCATCGCGCCGGTAATGGTGAAACCGCGGCCATCGAAGGCGCCATCGGGTTTCGGCGTCTGCACGCCCTCGCGCCACGACAGCGCGGGACGGATCAGATCGGCCAGCCGCTCCAGGATATCGACCCGCACCGCGCGCTCGCCGGCGATGCGATAACCGGCGGTGCGATACAGCGGCTTCGGCGTCTCTTTGTCGAGCGGGATCGAGGTGCGGCCGCTGGCGGCCAGATGCAGCAATTCGGTGACGCCCTTGGCGTCCGGCGCTTCGTGCTTGAGCGCCCAGAGCTGTGTCGCCAGCGCGCGCGGCGCCGGCTTCAACAGGATCGGCAGATAGATGTGATAGGCGCCGAAGCGCACGCCGTATTTGCGCAAGGTGGCGCGCGACGGCTGGTCGAGGCCCTTGACCTCTTCCGCCACTTTCTGCCGTTCCAGCACGCCGAGCGCTTCGACCAGTTGGAACGCAACGCCGCGCGCCATGCCGGTGATGTCATCGGCGGCGGTCAGCGAGAACAGCGGCGCCAACAGCTTCTCGATATGGTTCTTGAGCCAGAGGTCGAGCCGGTTCTGCACCAGCTCTTTCGCCGGTCCCGTCAAATGGTCGTCGGCGATAATGCGCACGCGCGGCCGCAGCGTATCGTCGCCGGCAATCAGTTTGCCGACCGCGTCGCCGGTCCAGCGCAGAGCGCCGTCATTCGCCAGCACGATCTGATCGTTCGAGGCCTGCGACAATTTCGTCGCGCGGGCTTCGATCTCGCCGGCCAAGACCTTCTGCGCGGCGGCGTTCAGCGCCTTGGCTTCGGAGCCGGCGGCGGAGGCGTCGGGCGCGAACATGAATCCGTCGAGGCGGCCAATCACATGGCCCTCGACCGTCACATCGCCAGATTTACCGATTTCAGTTTCCAACATCGTGTTCTCTCGTAGCCGCCGCATCAAGACGCTAGTGCGACGGTCCACGAAGCGTTCGGCCAGACGTTCGTGCAGCGCATCGGACAGTTTATCTTCGGCCGCGCGGGCGACGCCTTGCCAATGTTCGGGATCGGCAAGCCAATCCTGACGGTTGGCGACGTACGTCCAAGTTCTAACATGCGCGATCCGGTTCGAGAGAGTGTCGATGTCGCCATCGGTTCGATCGGCCTGCGCCAGTTGCTGGGCAAACCAATCGGTGGGGATGTTACCCTCTCGCATCAAGAATCCATAGAGGGTCACCGCCATTTCCGCATGGGTGGCAGGCGCGATTTTGCGATAGTCGGGAACCTGGCAGGCATCCCATAACCGCTCGACGGCGGCCGGGTTGCGCGCAAGTGCGCGTACATCCTCATCGCGCGCGGCATGCTCCAAAACGAGAATATCTTCTGCGATCGGCGCGCGGGTCAGCCCCGGCTCGGTCGGCATCATCGCCAGCGACGCCTGAAGCGCGCCAATCGAGCCGAAATCGAGCTTGCTGTTGCGCCATTGCAGCATGCGCACCGGCTCGAAGTTGTGGGTTTCCAAGGCCTGCACCAATTCCGGATCGAACGGATCGCAGCGCCCGGTAGTGCCGAAGGTGCCGTCGCGGGTGGCACGGCCGGCGCGGCCGGCGATCTGCGCCAATTCGGCCGGATTGAGCTTGCGGAATTGGTAACCGTCGAATTTACGGTCCGAGGCAAAAGCGACGTGATTGACGTCGAGATTGAGGCCCATGCCGATGGCGTCGGTCGCCACCAGATAATCCACATCGCCGTTCTGGTAGAGCGCAACCTGCGCATTTCGTGTGCGTGGGCTGAGTGCGCCCAAAACAACGGCGGCGCCGCCGCGCTGGCGGCGGATCAGTTCGGCGATGGCGTAAACCTCTTCGGCCGAGAAGGCGACAATGGCCGAGCGCGACGGCAGCCGGGAGAGCTTCTTCTCGCCGGAATACGTCAGCATCGACAGCCGCGGCCGGCTGATGATGTGCGCGCCGGGCAACAGCCTTTCGACCATCGGGCGGATGGTGGCGGCGCCCAGCACCATGGTTTCGTCGCGCGCCCGGTAATTGAGCATGCGGTCGGTAAACACATGGCCGCGCTCGAAGTCGGCGCCGAGCTGGACTTCGTCGATCGCCATGAAGGCGACATCGAGATCGCGCGGCATGGCTTCGACGGTCGAGACCCAATAGCGCGCATGCGGCGGCTTGATCTTCTCCTCGCCGGTGATCAGCGCGACGGAGTCCTTGCCGACGCGGTCGCAGACCTTGTTGTAGACCTCGCGCGCCAGCAGCCGCAGCGGCAACCCAATCACGCCCGACGAATGCGCCAGCATGCGCTCGATGGCGAGATAGGTCTTGCCGGTATTGGTCGGCCCAAGCACGGCGGTAACGCCGGCGCCGCGCGCCTTCGCATTCCGGTTCGGCTGTGGGGAGAAAGAAATGGCCATTACGCATCCAAGTTGCCGGCGAGACTTCAGTGGGAAGTCTTGGCGCGGGCGTTCTGTATCACAATGCGACGGAAAACAGCTTTTACCTGGAAGACGGCGCTTCGCGCCTGTTGCACCTTAAGCATTAGAACGACTCTGGAACGAAACGCGCCCGAATCGCTGACTCAGGTGCTGTATGCGTTCGTTCACGGCGACATCTGGCCCGGCTTCGGCGGAGTCCCACCACATCAAGTAGAATAGGCAGTTTTTGCCGGTCTTTAAGGCTGCGCAAACGTTAACGGCGACGGACTCGATGCCCCAAAAAGAGTCAAGCAAGGTTTGCGCGATTATTGCGTCTTGGTGCCGTTGGCGGAGGCCCGCGTCGGCACCGCGACCGAGACGAATTCGGATGCTTCCAGCACCGCGCGGCCAACCGGCGTCGGCGCCTGCGCCCGGAACGGCACCAAAACGCGGGTGCCGGCGATCGGCGCCAGCCAGACCTCGATGTCGCGCTCCTTGGCCAGATATTTAATGGCGGTGCGCGACGGGATGAAGCCAGCGACCGGAGAAAAATACACCGCGCAGACCACCACCGGGCCGGCATAGCCCTTGTCCGCCTTCACCATTTCCATGCGCTTGTAGGCCATCTTCAGATCGTAACGCAGCCGCCCGTCGAACACGGACGCGGTCTGCTGGCATGCTTCCGGCGTCAGCAGATCGCCGGTGCCCGGCATGCGGACCAGCGTCGAGGTCATCGGATCGAGCACGCCGCGCTGATGCGCCTCGGTGATCGGCACGCGCTCGGGGTCCTTGTCCTGCGGCGGATCGACCGTGAAATCCTTGACGTTGCCGTTGGCGACGCTGAGCCGGATCTCGTCGGTCTTGTGGCTGGTGGCGATGGTGGCGGCGTAGGTCGACGTTACCGGCCGCCCGGCTTGCAGCGTGCCGCGGGCGGTCGTGGCGCCCCGGCCGCCGGTGAAAGCGCGCAGCAGGCCGACGGTGGTTCCACTGGCGGCGGCGCTGTATTGGGTGTCGGTGAGATCGATGGTCCAGCTGCCCTCGCCGATCGGCAGCCCGGCCAGCGAGGCGGTGTAATGCGCCTGCAGCCTGCCCTGCGCGCAAGCCGGGGAGAACCCCGCGGCGGCCCAAATCGAGCCGCCCGCCAGCACCGCACACCAGATCTGCCGTGATGCGAGCACGAAACTAACCCTTCTGCGCAACGGCACCGGGTTTTATGGCCGCGGGCGGTCAATGCCATTACCATTAGCGCAATACAGCTCTCGTCGGAGCGGAATAAGTCGATTATGTGATGGAAACGCGCGGTGGGGGGCTAAAATCGCCCGGAATCCTTAAGCTTGACGCCTCTCCCCCCTCACTTTATACGTCCGGCCATCCTTCCAAGATGATGGACCATTAGCGGTGCGGTGACGCGCCGGTGCGATTTGAGGAATTTGCCATGGCATGGCGTTGCGATCTGACCGGCAAGAAACCCCTGGTCGGGAATAAAGTGAGCCACTCGAACACCAAGACCAAGCGCCGGTTCATGCCGAACCTGCGCAACGTCACGCTGATTTCCGACGCGCTCGGACGCAGCTTCAAGGTGCGGGTATCGGCCAACGCGCTGCGCACCGTCGACCATCGCGGCGGGCTGGATTCGTTCCTGCTCAAGGCCAAGGACGCGGAACTCGCGCCGAAGATGCTCGACGTCAAGCGCCAGGTCGTGAAGAAGACCGCCAAAGCCGAGCCGGTCGCAGCCGCGAGCTGATCGTCTTCGATCCAGGATCAATGTGACGCCGCCTCAAGGCGGCGTTTTCGTTTGTGGCGCTCAATCGCCGACCAGTGTGAACTGCAGCAGCAGGTTGCGCTGGATCGCGGAAAAATTATCGTCCGACACCAGCGTGATGACGGTCTCGCCCTCGGCATTGCGGTGCACGGCGATGCCTTCCATGTTGTCGATCTGATAGCCGAGGTCGGCTTCGATCAACGCTTTGCCATCGATCAATCCGGCCGGCTTGATGCTGGTCAGCGGCACACGGCGGATGCGCATGGCGACGCCGCGCGCCGGCGAATAGCGGCGCTCCAGCAGCAGCAGGTCGCCCGGCGGCAATATCGTGCAGTCGCTGATGTCGAAGTCGTCGCTGCGCTTGACACTGAAGCGTTCGACCTGGTTGCCCTTGAGCAGAAACGAGCGGTGATTGCCGGCGGCGTCGAGGCTCTCCTCGGTGACGGCGATGAGGTTGCCGGCCAGCGCCGAATTTTTCGGCGCCGCCGCCAGGCATTCCAGGCTTTTGTTGAAGACGAAGGTCTTGAAGTCCGGCGGCACCGCGATCGGCTCGCCGCGCGCCAGCAAGCCGTCGCGGCGAACGTCGAAACGCACGATCTGCTCGACGCGCTCGATGCCGATATAGAACAGGCCGTCGAGTTCGGTGAGCGACTCGACGTCGAACCAGCCGCGCGCGGCGAGCGATTTGCCGTCGGAGCCGAGAATGGGCGCCATCTCGGCATCGGCAACGCCGGCGGGCTTGCCTTTGTCGTAGACGATGCGGCCGCGCAGCCACGAGCCGTTATCGGTGATCGCCAGAAAATGCGCGCCGTCGGGCTCGACATGAATGGCGGAGATACCGCCGAACGCATCGTGTTTCGACGTCAACACCAGCCCGCCGCGGAATTCCAGTTCGCCGAAACGGGTGCGCGAGGCGTCGCGATTGTCGAACGACGTAATCGGAACGGCTTGAACGTCGATCCGCGTCGGCGCCTTGGTGTAGTGCAGCGCTTCCGCCAGCGCGAACGTGCCGGCAACGACCATCAGTGCGGCGAATAGGCCGCCGCCAATCAGCCACCGGCGGCGCGGTAGCCTCAAGCGACGCGCCGGCGCGGGCGGCGCGCCGGACGTTCGGTAGCGGTGGTTTCCTCGAACAGCTCGGCGAGCTTCTCGGTCATGGCGCCGCCGAGTTCCTCGGCATCGACGATGGTGACGGCACGGCGGTAGTAGCGCGTCACATCGTGACCAATGCCGATCGCGATCAGTTCGACCGGCGAGCGGTTCTCGATCTCTTCGATCACCCAGCGCAGATGGCGTTCGAGATAGTTGCCGGGGTTGACCGACAGCGTCGAGTCGTCGACCGGCGCGCCGTCGGAGATCATCATCAAAATCTTGCGCTGTTCGGGACGGCCCAACAATCGTTTATGCGCCCAGTCGAGCGCCTCGCCGTCGATATTTTCCTTGAGCAGACCCTCGCGCATCATCAGGCCGAGATTTTTGCGCGCGCGACGCCACGGCGCGTCGGCGGATTTGTAGATGATGTGGCGCAGGTCGTTGAGGCGGCCGGGATTGGCCGGCTTGCCGGCGGTGAGCCAATGCTCGCGCGCCTGGCCGCCCTTCCAGGCCCGTGTGGTGAAGCCGAGAATCTCGACTTTGACGCCGCAGCGCTCCAGCGTGCGCGCCAGGATGTCGGCGCAGGTGGCGGCGACCGTGATCGGCCGGCCGCGCATCGAGCCGGAATTGTCCAACAGCAGCGTCACCACGGTGTCGCGGAATTCGGTGTCCTTCTCGGCCTTGAACGACAGCGGATGCATCGGATCGGTGATGATGCGCGACAGCCGCGCCGGATCGAGCTGGCCTTCTTCGAGGTCGAAGTCCCAGGAACGGCTCTGTTGCGCCATCAAGCGGCGTTGCAGCCGGTTGGCGAGCCGCGCCACCACGCCCTGCAGATGCGACAGCTGCTTGTCGAGATAGCTGCGGAGGCGCTCAAGTTCTTCCGGCTCGCACAGGTCCTCGGCGGCGATGGTCTCGTCGAACTTCGGCGTGAAGGCGCGATAGTCCGGACCGCGCGGCTGGTTCGAGCCAAACTGTTTCGGCCGCTGCGGCTCGCCGGGGGTTTCGGCATCGCCCATGTCGGTATCGTCGGCCATATCGGCCGAGGGCGCATCGGCGGCTTCGGCGGCGGCGTCGGGCATGTCCTCGGCCGAGATCTGGCTGTCGTCCACGCTGGTCTGCTGCATGTCGTCGCTGTTTTCAGCCTCGCCGTCTTCACCGGATTGCTGCTTGCGCTGTTCCTCTTCGCCGTCCTCGCTTTCGTCATCGGAATCGGTACTGCGGTCCTCGCCCATTTCCAGCGCGTCGAGCAGATCGTGCACGGCGTCGCCAAAATGGCGCTGATCCTCAAGCAAATCCTCAAGCGCATCGAGATTCTTCCCGGCGCGCGCCTCGATGGTCGGGCGCCAGAGATCGACCAGTTTCTTGGCGGCCGCAGGCGGCGCCAGACCGGTGAGGCGCTCACGCACCATCAAAGCTAGCGCGTCCTCGATCGGCGCGTCGGCGCGATCGGTGATGTCTTCGAACTTGCCGCGATGGAAACGTTCTTCCAGCATCGCGGTGAGATTGAGCGCGACGCCATCCATGCGCCGCGCGCCGATGGCCTCGACACGGGCCTGCTCGACCGCCTCGAACACCGCGCGGCCCTGCTGGCCGGCCGGCTGCAGCCGGCGATGCAGCGCCGGATCATGGCAGGCAATGCGCAGCGCGATCGAGTCGGCATTGCCGCGCACGATGGCCGCTTCCGCTTTGGTCAGCTTGCGCGCAGGCTCCGGCAACCGCGCCTTGCCGCCCATCAAGCCTGGGCGTTCGGCGGCAAAGGAAATCTCGAGGTCGGGCTTGCGCGCCAGCGCGCGCATGCAGCCGGCCACCGCCCGCTTGAACGGCTCGGCCGGCGATTCCTTCGACGACGGTTTGCTTTTTATGTTGGACGCCATTTGTCTATCCGTCGTTCCGGGGCGCCGCGTTAGCGGCGAGCCCGGAACCCATACTCACGAACCTTTCGGCTCAATCGCGGCACCGGGATTATGGGTCCCCGCCTTCGCGGGGACGACAACTACGACAGCGCCACGTTCACCGACGACTCCGGCAGCTCGATGCCGAAGCAGCGCTGATAGAACTCGGCGACGATCGGGCGTTCCAGCTCGTCGCACTTGTTGAGGAAGGTGAGCCGGAACGCGAAACCGATATCGTTGAAGATCTCGGAATTCTCCGCCCAGGTGATCACCGTGCGCGGGCTCATCACGGTCGAGATGTCGCCGTTCATGAAGGCGTTGCGCGTCAGATCGGCGACCCGCACCATCTTGCCGACGATGTCGCGGCCCTGCTCGTTGCGATAGTGCTTGGCCTTGGCCAGCACGATCTCGACTTCGTTGTCGTGCGGCAGATAGTTCAGCGTGGTGACGATCGACCAGCGGTCCATCTGGCCTTGGTTGATCTGCTGGGTGCCGTGATAGAGACCCGACGTATCGCCGAGACCGACGGTGTTCGCGGTGGCGAACAGGCGGAACGACGGATGCGGTTTGATGACGCGGTTCTGGTCGAGCAGCGTCAGCCGGCCGGAAGTTTCCAGCACGCGCTGAATCACGAACATGACGTCGGGCCGGCCGGCGTCGTATTCGTCGAAGCAGATCGCAACATTGTTCTGCAGCGCCCACGGCAAGATGCCGTCGCGGAATTCGGTGACCTGCTGACCGTCCTTGACGACGATGGCGTCCTTGCCGATCAGATCGATACGGCTGATGTGGCTGTCGAGATTGACGCGCACCATCGGCCAATTGAGCCGCGCCGCGACCTGTTCGATATGGGTCGACTTGCCGGTGCCGTGATAGCCGGTGACCATGACGCGGCGGTTGTGGGCAAAGCCGGCGAGAATGGCGAGCGTGGTCGGCCGATCGAAGCGGTAGTCCGGATCGACATCGGGGACGTGCTCATCGGTTTTGGAAAAAGCCGGGACTTCCATATCGCTGTCGATGCCGAAAACCTGGCGAATCGACACCTTCATGTCGGGCACGTTTTTCACTTCTTGCACTGCGGCAGTCATTGATCCTCCGTGGCTTCGGGTGCGCCCGAAGCCCCTCCTGTGGTCCCGACTCGTACGGTCCGGCTGATTGGTGGCGGCAACTTAGCAGACCAATTGGCCGCAAAAAACCCAGGGGCCACGAATAACACCATCAATAATATCAATCAGATAGGGGTTGTCGGGCCTGCCTTAAAGGCGGGGCTGGGTTGCTTTCTGATCCCTCCCCCGCTTGCGGGGAGGGTGGCGGGCGCAAGCGAGCCGGGTGAGGGCTGAGCGCCGCATCGAGATCACCCCACCCCGGCGCACCGCCATAGCCGATGCTCCGCATCGGCGTTCTTGAAGTGGAAACGGCGGCCGTAGGCCGCCTATGCCCTCCCCTTTCAGGGGAGGGATAAAGAAGGAAAGAGGCTCAGCCGAAGCCGGCCGATTTCAGGTAATTGTAGGACTGGATGACTTCCACCAGGCGGTCCTCGGTGGAGCGGTCGCCGCCGTTCACATCCGGGTGGAACTGTTTGACCAGTTCCTTGAAGCGCACCTTCACCTGCGCCGGCGTGGCGCCGATGTCGAGGCCGAGCCTGTCGAGCGCCTTGCGCTCGGCGTTGCGGATCTGGCGGCGTTCGGTGTGCTGTTTCTGCTCGGTTTTCATACCGGCGCCGAACAGGCCGAACGGATCGTCGCCGGCGCCGAGCGCGCCCAGATCGGGCTTCACGGTGCGTTTGCCGGTGCCCATCTTCCAGGTCGGCCGATGGCCGGTCAGGGCGTCTTTCTGGAAGGCCAGCACCGCGGCGTCGTTCATGCCGGCGAAAAAATTATACGACTGATTGTATTCGCGCGCGTGCTTGATGCAGTAGTTCCAGTAATCCTTGTCGCTGCCGCGGCCCTTCGGCGCCTTGTTGGTCGCCTTCTCGTTGCAGCCATGCCATTCGCAGACCGGCCCGCCGGTCTTGGAGCGGCGGTCCTTGTCGGGCTTGACGCGAATCTTGTCGAAAATCGACGGTGCGTCTTTTTTGTCTTTGCTGTTTTTCATGACCGGCCACTATGCGCTTTCTCGGGTGACGCGTTCAAGTCTTAACAGGGTTGCATTGCACTTGATTCCGCCACGAAGTCGCCATTGACCTGCCCGCCGCGGTCACTTACCTCCCACAGCATGCTTACCGCCGATCTAATCACACAGAAACTAACCGAGGCTCTGGCCCCGCAAAGCCTGAAGGTGGAAGACGAATCGCACCTCCACGCCGGCCATTCCGGCCATCGCGAGGGCGGACAAACTCATTATCGCGTCTATATCGTGTCGAATGCGTTCGAAAATAAGACCCGGCTGCAACGCCATCGCCTGATCAACGAAATTCTTTCGGCCGAGCTGGCGGGCGGCGTGCATGCGCTGGCGATCCACGCCAAGGCGCCGGACGAAGGATAATTACTTAAAAACCGGAATTATTGCGGCTTGATGTCGGCGGCGCGGATGATCTCGCCCCACATTTTGCGATCGTGCACGATCTGCTGCGCGAACTCCTCCGGCGTATTGCCAAGAAGCCGCGCGCCCAACTTGGCGAAGCGCTCCTGCAAGGCCGGCTTGCGCAGCGCCGCGGCGATGTCCTTGTGCAGACGCGCGACGATGGCCGGTGGCGTGCCCGCCGGCGCCACCACGCCGAACCAAGATGAGGCTTCATAATTGGCAACGCCGGCCTCGGCCGCGGTCGGCAGATTCGGCAGCAGCGCCATGCGCTGTTTCGCGGTCACGGCGAGCGCGCGCAGCTTGCCCGCCTCGATATGCGCCAGCACGGTCGGCGGATTGTCCACCACGCCATCGATCTGGCCGGCGAGCAGATCGGTGATCGCCGGCGCCGCACCGCGATAGGGCACGTGCGTCAACTTGATGCCGGCGGCGTGCATGAACATCGCCAGACCGAGATGGCCGGTGGTGCCAACGCCGGGCGAGCCGAAATTGAGCTTGCCGGGATTGGCGCGCGCCAGCGCCACCAATTCCGCCAGCGTCTTGGCTTCGACCCGGGGACCGACCACCACCATCATCGGCATGTCGGCGACATTCGAGATCGTGACGAAGTCCTTCTCCGGATCGAACGGCATGGTCGCGTAGAGGAATTGGTTGGCGGTGAGAATACCGGCCGAGGTCATCAGCAAAGTGTAGCCGTCGGGCGTCGAACGGGCGACGGCCTCGGCGCCGACATTGCCGCCGGCACCGGTGCGGTTCTCGACGATCACCGGCTGGCCGAGCGAACGCGACAGCTCATCGCCGACCGCGCGCGCCAGCACGTCGGCCAGGCCACCGGCGGGGAATGGCGCAATCAGACGGATCGGCCGGTCCGGATAGTCCGCCCGCGCCGCGCCGGCGCAAATGGACAACAGAATTCCCAGCGCCAGCGCGCGCAGCACCTTGAATTTCACGAAAGCCTCCCAGATCTGTCGCGTCTTGTTGCGATCGACGCGTTGCGGCCGTCATCTTGCCCGGGCAAGCGGCACGGATGCAAGGCCGCTTACTTCGCCTTGGCGGCCTGCTTGCGCGGCAGCGGCTGGATGCGCAGCGCGGTAATGCGGTTGCGGCTGCGGCGCAGCACGCGGAAGCGGAAGCCGTGGAAGGTGAAGCTTTGCCCGACCTCCGGAATCGAGCGCGCCTCATGAATGACGAGGCCGGCGATGGTGGTCGCCTCTTCGTCCGGCAAGTTCCAATCCATCACACGGTTGAGATCGCGGATCGATACCGCGCCATCGACATTGACCGAGCCGTCCGGCTGGCGGCGCACGCCGGGAACGGCGACATCGTGCTCGTCGGTGATGTCGCCGACGATCTCCTCAAGGATGTCCTCGAGCGTCACCAGGCCTTCGACTTCGCCGTATTCGTCGACCACCAGTGCGAACGGCGTCTTGCGGCGGCGGAACGCCTTGAGCTGTTCCGACACCGACCGGGTATCGGGCACGAACCAGGGCGGCGCCATCAGCGCGCCGATGTCGACCTTGGCGGCGTTGCCATCGACCGCGTGCAGCGCGCGCAGCAGATCCTTGACGTGCAGGATGCCAACGATGTTCTCGGGGTTGCCGCGCCACAGCGGCAACCGCGTCACCGGCGAAGCGATTACCGCGTTGACCACCTCTTCGGGCGGGTCGTCGGCGTTGATGGTGATCATGTTGGTGCGATGGATCATCACATCCGACACCGCCAGTTCGCGCAGATCGAGCACGCCGCCGAACATATCGCGGTCGATTTTCTCGACGTCGCCTTCCCGGTGCAGCAGATCGACGGCGCCGCGCAGTTCCTCGCGCGCCGACAGCACTTGCTGGTCCTCGCCGACCGTCATGCCGATGAACTTCAGCAGCCAGCGCACCAGCGTCTCGATCGCCATCAAAATGGGGCCGAAAAATCTGACAAACCACAGCATCGGCCGCGCCACCGCCAGCGCGATGCGGTCGGGCGCGTTGAACGCCGCGGTCTTCGGCAGGATTTCGGAGAACACCACGACGACAATGGTCATCGCCACCGTCGCGTAGACCACGCCGACATCGCCGAACCAGGTGAGTAGAATGTGGGTCGCCAAGGCCGAGGCGGCGATATTGACCGCATTGTTGCCGAACAGCAGCGCGCCGAGCAGCCGTTCGCGCTGTTGCAGCAGGCGGTTGACGATGGCCGCGCGTTTGTTGCCGTGCTTTTCCAGCCGCGCCATGCTGGCGCGCGACGAGGCCGTGAGCGCCGTTTCGCTGCCGGCGAAGAACGCCGACAGCAAGAGGCACACCAGCACCACAAGGAGAGACAGCCAGTCGTATTCGTTCATCGTTTGGCGATTACGCCTTCAGTTTGTCGGTGAGAAACGCCCGCACTTCGGCGGGATCGACGTCGTTGGCGATGAAAGCCTTGCCGATGCCGTGCACCAGAATGAAGGTGAGCTTGCCGCGTTTCACTTTCTTGTCCTGGGCGATCAGGTTCATCAAGGCATCGACGTCCGGCACGCCGCCGGACACATCCTTGACTTGGGTGGGCAGCCCGACCGCTTCAAGATGGGCGCGCGCGCGTGTCGCATCGGCCGCGGCGATCAAACCCTTGCGGGCGGAGAATTCGAACGCCAACACGCAGCCGAGCGCCACCGCCTCGCCGTGCAGCAGCCGCTGCGAGAAGCCGGCGCCGGCCTCGAGGGCATGACCGAAGGTGTGGCCGAGGTTGAGCAGCGCGCGTTCGCCGATCTCGCGCTCGTCACGCGACACGATGCCGGCCTTGCCGCGGCAGCACACCGCGATGGCGTGTTCGCGCGCAAAACTTCCGGAAGATTGCCCGCCGGCGAAAATGTCCTGCCAATTGGCTTCCAGCCAGGCGAAGAACGCCGCATCGCCCAGCAGCCCGAACTTCATCACTTCGGCATAGCCGGCGCGGAATTCGCGCGGCGACAGCGTGTCGAGCAAGGCGGTATCGGCGATCACCAAAGCCGGCTGATGAAACGCGCCGACCAGATTTTTGCCGTGGCGCGAATTGATGCCGGTCTTGCCGCCGACCGAGGAGTCGACCTGCGACAGCAAGGTCGTCGGCACCTGCACGAAGTCGAGGCCGCGCCGCACGCTCGCCGCGGCAAAGCCGGCGAGGTCGCCGATGACGCCGCCGCCAAGCGCGACGATCAGATCGCTGCGCTCGATGCGCGCGGCGACGATCGCCTCGCAGACTTTCTCGAAGGTCGCGAAATTCTTCGAACCTTCGCCGGGCGGCACGACAATCGCCGAATGCTCGATGCCGGCGGCGTCGAGCGCGGCTTCGGCGGTGGCCAGATGCTTCTGCGCCACATTCTCGTCGGTCACGATCGCGACCTTGGCGCCCGGGCGCAACGCCTTGATGCGCGTGCCGAGCGAGCCGATCAGGCCGCGGCCGATGACAATGTCGTAGGCGCGCTCAGCCAGCGCGACCTGCACCACGATGGGTTCGCCCGAACGCAATGGTGCGGTCATGGTGTCTGCTCCTTGGCCGCCGGGATCCGAAGATGCGTTGCCAGCGCGCCCATGATCTCGTTAACAATCGTGTCGTGCGGCTCGTCGCGCGAATGCACGACGATCTTGGACTGCGCATAGAACGGCTCGCGCAGCGGCATCAGTTCCTTGATCTTCTCGACCAGCGGCCGGTCGGTGCGCCGCTTGGTGCGTTTCACCAGCACGTCGACATCGGCGTTCAGCCAGACCGAGATGCCCTTGGCCGCGATCAGGTCGCGGGTGTTGGCATCCATGACGGCGCCGCCGCCGGTCGCCAGCACGCTTGGCTTGCCGTCGAGCAACCGGGCAATGACGCGGGCCTCGCCGGCGCGGAAATACGGCTCGCCGTGTTTCTCGAAAATCTCGGGGATCGTCATTCCCGCCGCGCTTTCAATTTCGGTGTCGGCATCGACAAACGGTATTCCAAGCCGGGCCGCAAGCCGGCGCCCGATCGACGACTTGCCGGCGCCCATCATGCCGACCAGCACGACGGAACGCCCGGCCAAAGCGCGGGCGATGGCCGACTCCAGGCCATTTTCCGCGGTTTTTTGAACGGCGCCGTTAACCATACTAGTCTTCCAAAATCGTCCAACCGGTTCCATATACCAGCAAATGCAGCGCCGCGAGAGCGGGCGGTAGCGGGCCGAAAAACGGCGATCTTGTCAGCGCTGGCGGAACGTGGTCGTAACGCGTTGGTGATAGATCGGCCTTAACGGCGCGGACGACAGCTGGAATTCGATCATGCCGAGTTTATTCAGATTCCTGATTTTCGTCGGCGTGCTCGGCGGCCTCGCCTATGGCGGGGTGTTCGCGCTCGCGACCTTCGTGCAATCCAAACCGCGCGAGATCATCGTGACCGTGCCGCAAGACAAATTTCTCAAGCAGCAACGGTGATCCCGGCGCATGACCCCGAAACGTGGGAATAACGCCGACGAATCGCTGGTCGAACTGTTTCTCGACATGCAGGCCGCCGAACGCGGCGCCGGCAAGAACACGCTCGACGCCTATCGCAACGACCTCGCCGACCTGACCGCGCATCTGCGCGCCGCCAAAGTCAGCGTCGCCAAGGCCACCACCGACGACCTGCGCGAATTCCTCGGCTCCCTCGCCGAGCGCGGCTTTGCGACCGCGTCGTTGGCGCGGCGGCTGTCGGCGGTGCGCCAACTCTACCGCTTTCTCTATGCCGAAGGTAAGCGGAGCGACGATCCCGCCGCGGTGCTGGAAGGCCCGAAGCGCGCCCGCACGCTGCCCAAGATTCTCTCGATCGCCGAGGTCGATGGCCTGCTGACGCAAGCGCGCGCGCCGGCGGAAGACGGCACATCGCCGCCGGCCGTGCGCCTGCGCGCGGCGCGGCTGCTGTGCCTGCTCGAGGTGGTTTACGCCACCGGCTTGCGTGTGTCCGAGCTGGTGGCCTTGCCGGCGTCTGCCGCGCGCAAGGACCAGCGCATGCTGGTGGTGCGCGGCAAGGGCAACAAGGACCGGCTGGTGCCGCTCAATGGCGCCGCCAAGCGCGCCATGGCGGAATATCTCAAGCTGCGCGGCGAGGCCGGTATCGATGCGAATTCGAAATGGCTGTTCCCCTCGTTCGGCGAGACCGGCCACCTCACCCGCCAGCATTTCGCCCGCGAACTCAAAAGCCTGGGCGCGGCCTGCGGCATTACGCCGGAACGCTTAAGCCCGCACGTGCTGCGGCACGCCTTCGCCAGCCATCTGCTGCATAACGGGGCCGATCTGCGCGTGGTGCAGACGCTGCTCGGCCACGCCGATATCTCGACCACGCAGATCTATACCCATGTGCTGGAAGAGCGCCTGAAAGCGCTGGTGCGCGACCTGCACCCGCTTGCGGACGGGTAGAGTTCGCCGATGGGTAGTAAAAGGCGGCGTAAGAGCCATATTAACCCGATTGCTTGACTAAAAGCCTCCATCCGCGTCACACCGCATTTCTAACCCTGCCGGGATCCCATGCGCAGCTATCTCGATTTCGAAAAGCCAGTGGCCGAACTGGAGGCCAAGGTTGAAGAACTGCGCGCCATGGGCGAGAGCGGCAGCGCAGTCGCCGTTGGCGACGAGATCAGCCGGCTCGAGGTCAAAGCGGCCACCGCGCTCAAAGAGCTCTATGCCGACCTGACGCCGTGGCAGAAGACCCAGGTCGCGCGCCATCCGCAGCGGCCGCATTGCCTGGATACGATCGGCGGGCTGATCAGCAATTTCATCCCGCTCGCCGGCGACCGCAAATTCGGCGACGACACCGCGATCATCGGTGGCTTCGGCCGTTTCCGCGGCGAAAGCGTCTGCGTCATCGGCCACGAGAAGGGCTCCGATACCGAGAGCCGGCTCAAGCACAATTTCGGCATGGCGCGGCCCGAGGGCTACCGCAAGGCGGTGCGCCTGATGGAATTGGCCGACCGCTTCAATATCCCGGTGATCATGCTGGTCGATACCGCCGGGGCTTATCCCGGCATCGGCGCCGAAGAGCGCGGCCAGGCCGAAGCCATTGCGCGCTCGACCGACGCCTGCCTGGGCTTGAGCGTTCCGAGCGTCGCGGTCGTACTCGGCGAAGGCGGCTCCGGCGGCGCCATTGCGTTGGCCGCCGCCAACCGCGTGCTGATGCTGGAGCACGCCATCTACAGCGTGATTTCGCCGGAAGGCGCAGCCTCGATCCTGTGGCGCGACACCACCAAGGCGCAGGAGGCGGCGACCAATATGAAGATCACCGCCCAGGACATGGTGCGTTTTGGGGTGATCGATGCGATCATTCCGGAACCGACCGGCGGCGCCCATCGCGACCCCAAGGCCGCCATCGCCGCCACCGGCGAGGCCATCGCCCATGCGCTGGCAGAATTGCGGCCGCTCGGCCGCGAGGCCGTGCTCAAGCAGCGCCGTGAGAAATTCCTCAATATGGGCAGGATCATAGCCCGGCCCGCCGGCTAGGCTCGCGGCAGGCCCTTAAGGGGACGGCAATTCCTTTCGGCTAAGTTCCCGGCCACCAAGGCATTTACCTTGGTCCGCCATAGGGTTACCGTTGCCTCCAAGAGGATTGCTTGCCTTGCGGCTGCCACATCTTATGGGTAACGCTTGTCGCAATGGCCCGCCGTCCGGGGGAGTACCGCGTTTGAATCGAGCTACCCTACGAGCGCTCTTGGCGTCTGCGGCAGTTGCTGCTGCGATTGCTCTTGCCGGCTGCGATGCCAGCGACATTCCGACCAATGGCCGCGCGCAGGCGCCGCTGTCGGAAAAGACGCTCGCCGATATCACGTCCAAAAACATGGACAAGGATTCTCCGATCCTGGTCCGGCTCTTCAAGGAAGAGTCGGAGATGGAGGTCTGGAAGAAGAACCGCGACGGCGAATACGCGTTGCTCAAGACTTATCCGATCTGCCGCTGGTCCGGCGACCTTGGCCCGAAGAAGAAGGAAGGCGACCGCCAGGCGCCCGAAGGCTTCTACACGATCACGCCGGGGCAGATGAATCCGGCCTCCAATTACTACCTCGCCTTCAACACCGGTTTTCCGAACGCCTATGACCGCTCGATGGGTTACACCGGATCAGAGCTGATGGTGCACGGCGATTGCTCGTCGCGCGGCTGCTACGCGATGACCGACGAACAGATCCAGGAAATCTACGCGCTCGGACGCGAGTCGTTCTTCGGCGGTCAGCGCGCATTCCAGCTGCAGGCCTTCCCGTTCCGCATGACCGCGTTGAACATGGCCAAGCATCGCAACAATCCGAACTTCGCATTCTGGAAGATGATCAAGGATGGCTACGACCATTTCGAAGCCAGCCACCAGGAGCCGAAGGTCGCGGTCTGCGAGAAGCGCTACGTGTTCGATCCAGCGGCGCCGGCCAATGCGTCGAAGCCGCTGTCGTTCAACACCGCTGGCAAGTGCCCGGCCTATCAGATCGATCCGACGGTGGCCGACGCGGTGCTCGACCATCGCCGCCAGGAACAGACCAAAATGGCGGAGTACATCGCGCGCGACGTCGCCGTGGTGCCATCGCGTGCCGGCATCGACGGCGGCATGAACCCGGTGTTCGCCGCCAAGCTCGCCGCCCATAACGAATTCGACAATAACGGCCGCACCTATCAGCTCGCCGGCAACACCCTGGCACCCGGCGCCTTGCCGCGCACTCCGGTAGCGGCAATCACCGCCGCCGAGACGCGGTCCAATGCGCAGCCAGTTACCGAGAGCGAGCAGCCGGTGCTGGCGAGCGTGCGGATGCCACAACCCGCACCGCGGGCGAAGGAAGGCGAAGCGCCGCCGGAAGCACCGACCTCGATCGCCAGCCTCCTGGGCAATGTGTTCAACAACGCGAAAGCCGAACCGCAACCTGCAGCGCCGGCCGAGACCAGCGCGCCGGTGACGGTGCGTAGCAACAGGACCGAGGTCGCGGCGCGCGCCAAGCAGACCCCCGCGGTCCGTACGGCTTCGGTTCCGCCGAAGCCGCAAGATGCCGCACCCAAGGCGGTCGCCGAAGCCGCGCCGCCATTGCGCCTGAAGCAAGCCGACAAGAACGAAACGCCGCGCGCACCCGAGCGGGAAATGCGCACCGCGTACTCGGCGCCGCCGGCAAGCAGCAATGGTCTCCTGGCGGGCGCGCAACCGGTGGTTCCGGTCGGCTCGTTCGACAGCCGCTGGTCGGGCATGCGCTGACGCGCGCGCGAAACTTTTCACATTGCACGCATGACGCTGTTTTAAAATCCGATCCCCATTTTCCGGATCGTGTGCTAGCGATTACGCTATGGATTGCTTTGTCTACGTCCTCGGCACCCACGCCGGTAATCGCCCGCTGACTTATGTCGGCTGGTCCAACGACGTGATGGCGCGTCTGGCCAAGCACAACATTGGCAAAGGCGCGAAGACGACGCGCGGCCGTGCCTGGCAGTTGCTGCATTCGGAATGGTTTCCGACCAAGCAAGAGGCCATGAGCCGCGAGTGGCACCTCAAGCGCGACCGCAAGTTTCGCAAACAACTGGCGCTCAAGCTCAAAGCCACGCCCAAAAACGTGTCAAAGAAAAAACGCGCGGGTTAGATTCCATAAATCCGCTGCGCCGAGAGGCCTAGCACCTTAGCGCGATCCTCCGCCGGTAGATTTGCGATGAGATCGGTGATGCCGCGCCAGACTTGCGTATAGGTGCCGCCGAGTTCGACCACCGGCCAGTTGCTGCCCGCCATCACCCGATCTGGCCCAAACAATTCAAGCACGTAGTCGGCGTAGCGGCGGATTTCCTCGGTCGACCATTTCCATTTCACGACCAGCGCCAGTCCTGCCGACAGCTTGACCGACATGTTCGGCAGCGCGGCGGCCCGCGCCATATTGCCAGCCCACGGCTGCCAGGCTTTTTCCGGCACCGGCGGATTGCCGAGATGATTGAGCACGACCTTCAAGCCGGGGATGTCGCGCGTCACCATCAGCACCGCTTCGAACTGTTGTTCGTTGACCGGGATCGCCTCGAACACCAGACCGGCTTTCGCCAGCAGGCCGAGCGATTCACGCACCGACGGTTGGACCAGCCAGTTCGGATCGGGCTCGTAGGCGATCAGCGGGCGGATACCGACCAGTTTGCCGCGCGGCTTCATGTCGTCAAGCGCACGCGCGCAAGCCGGCGGATCGGCGAGCGGCACCCAGCCGACCACACCGGCGACGAAATCGATGTCTTTTGACATCTGCAAAAACTCGTGGGTCTCGTCGACTTCGTTGAGCACCTGCACCAGGATCGTCTTGTCGACGCCGGCGGCCTTCAACTGCGGGCGCAGATGGTCCGGCATGTAATCGTGGTCGAGACGCGTGCCGACCGGCGGCGGAAATTTGTGGGCACGCTTGCCGAAGGTCCAGAAATGATGATGGCAGTCGATCACGGTCATGGGTTTCATCTCTCGTTACGTCATGGCCGGGCTTGTCCCGGCCATCCACGTCTTGCTTTCAATGCAGCCAAGTCGTGGATGCCCGGCACAAGGCCGGGCATGACGAGTTATTGTTACTTCATATGCGGCAGCCACACCGTCTCGGCGGCGTCGGTGTTCGGCACGCCGATATAGCAGAAGATCAACGACGCCTCTTCGGTCTCCGAGGCATTGGAGATGACGTGAATGGCGCCGGACGGCACGTAGACGAAGTCGCCGCCTTCCAGGATCACCTCGGTGCGGTCGCTGCCGTCGCTCTTGGCGTACCAGCACTTCACCTTGCCGTAGAGGATGTACCAGCAGACGTCGTTCTTGGCGTGATAATGCGTCGGATTCGGACCCGCGCCCGGCGCCAGGATGCTGCGGCCCATGGTGGCGTTGGCGACGTCGCCGACCGTCTTATCGCTGATGCCGAAGCCGATGCGCAGCGGCGGCTCGTAGCTGGTGTCGGTGCCGATGTTGCCCTGCCGGACCACGGTCAACATTTGCTTTTCGAACGGATGCATCGACGTTTCCTTGTTAGATTTTCTTTGCGGTGAGGCTTAGCGGCCGCGCCATTCCGGCGCACGTTTTTCGACGAAGGCTTTGACGCCGGTGTGGAAATCCTCGCTGCCGTAGCAGGCGCGCACCAGGTCCTCGCCATCCGGGATGCCGGCCTGCATCAGGCGGCGGATCGCCTCCTTGGTGACGCGCATGGTGACCGGGGCATTGCCCTGCAGCCGTTCGCAGATTTCCGCGATGCGTGCGTCCAGCGCCTCAGGCGCGAGCACATCCATGACGAACCCGGCGGCCAGCGCGTCTTCGGCCGCCACGTTCTCCGCCATCAGCAACATGCGTTTGGCGCGCGAGACGCCCAGATGCGCGACGATGCGCGCGTAGTTGGCGACCGACAGACAATTGCCCAATGTGCGCGCGATCGGCACGCCGAACTTGGCGCCTGCGGTGGCGATGCGCAGATCGCAGCAGGCGGCAATCGCCAGCCCGCCGCCAATGGCCCAGCCTTCGACCACGCAGAGCGTCGGCATCGGCAACGCCTCCAGCGCGCCAAGATAGGCCTCCATCTTCGCCTCATAGGCGACGCCCTGCTCAGGCGTGGTAAATTCCAAGAATTGGGCGATGTCGGTGCCGGCGATGAAGGCTTTGCCGCCGACGCCGCGCAGCACGGTGACGCGAACGCTGGCGTCGGCGCTGAGCTCGGCGCAGGCCGCCGCCAGGCCTTCGTACATAGCCCAAGTCATCGCGTTGCGCGCCTGCGGCCGGTCGAACCAAATCGTCGCCACCGCGCCATCGCGCACCAACCGCACTTCACCGTCGTTCATTGGCTTTGACCCCGTATCTCGCGCGGCATCATAGGGGGATCGCCGTCTGCCGCAACGGACAAAAAACGCCGGCGCTACGGCCGGCATGTTTCACGATGTCAGAACGGATTGTGCGCCGGTGCGAACGCTACCGTTGCGTCAGGACTTAGCCGTAACACAACAGCTTGGTCTCGTTGCGCGCCGTCAGGCGGCCCACCAAACCGTCATAGTCGCCAATCGGAAACGGCCGGCCAACCAGGAAGCCCTGGATCGCATCGCAGCCTTCCTGAACGAGGAACGCGCGCTGCGATTTGGTTTCGACGCCTTCCGCAAGCACCGGAATCTTGAGGCTTTGACCCAGCCCGATCACCGCGCGGACGATCGCCATCGCGTGATGGTTCCAGTCCAGATCGGAAATAAAGGCGCGATCGATCTTGATCTTGTCGAAGGCGAAGGAGTGCAAATACGACAACGACGAATATCCCTTGCCGAAGTCGTCCAATGCAATCTGCACGCCGATCGCCTTGAGCCGGCACAAGATCGATACCGCGCGCGAGAAGTCGTTGATCAGGACGCCTTCGGTGATTTCGAGTTCAAGCCGCGACGGCGCAAGCCCGGTTTCGATCAGGATCGTATGAACCAGGTTGGGCAGGTCGCCATGATGGAACTGAACGGGAGAGACATTGACCGCGACTTTGAGTGGCTGCGGCCAGGACGCGGCCTCGCGGCAGGCTTCGCGCAGCGCCCATTCGCCCAGCGGTACGATAAGTCCGTATTCTTCAGCGATCGGAATGAACGTGCCAGGGGAAACCATGCCGCGTTTCGGACAATTCCATCGCGCCAGCGCTTCAAAGCCAATCGCTTCGCCGGTGCTCCTGAACTGGGGCTGGTAATGCAAAGCAAGTTCGCCACTTCCAAGCGCCAGCCGCAGGTCCTGCTGCAAGTCATGCCGCTCTTGCTGCTGAACACCCATTTCCGGCTGGAAAAACAGCGCTGAAGGACGCTGCTCCGCTTTCGCCCGGTAGAGCGCGGCATCGGCGTTGACCATCAGTGTTTTGGCGTCCGTGCCGTCGGCCGGATAGACCGCGCCGCCAATGCTGAGCCCTATCTGGATGCGTTTCCCCTCGATCACGAAGTCGTCGACAAAGGCGGCGAGCAGGCGATCGGCGGCCGTTGTTGCCGCCGCCGGTTGCGCGCCACCCGCTATGATCAAAATGAACTCGTCGCCGCCAATGCGCGCGATGAAGGCGCCGCCCGCGGCCGCCTGCAAACGGCGGGCCGCCCCCTGCAGCAGGGCGTCGCCGGTGGCATGTCCGTAAACGTCGTTGGTCTCTTTAAAGCGGTTGAGATCGATACTCAGGATTGTGAAACCCTCGCCAAGCGACGCCGCCTTCTCCAGCGTAGCCGCGAAAAACGCATTGAAGGCCGCCCGGTTCGGCAGATCCGTCAGCGTGTCGTAATGCGCCATATGGGCAATGAGCTGCTCGGAGCGCCGCCGCTCGGTAATATCGTCAAGCACGGTCAGCAGGTATTGCGCCATGCCGTTACCGTCGCGGATGACAACCTTTCGCATGTTGACGAGGCGAGTGCCATTCCCGACCGTGATGAAAGGAAATTCGCGCGCGATTAATTCCTCATCGGACTCCAGAGCATCTTCATCGGAAGCCGCGATGAGGTCGGCGGATTCCTCTGGATAGAGATATTTTGCCGACTTGCCGATCAATTGGGCGCGGGAAAGACCCGAGAGATCTTCATACGCTTTATTGACCAGCGTCAGTTTCAGGTCGGCTGCAAACTGCGGCGACTCCGACGCTGCCTTCACCACAATCGGGTTGGGAATGTGCTCGATGACGGCGTCGAGAAACATATTGGCGTGCGCCTCCATCTGCTGCGATTCATAGAGTTTCCGGTTCAAGTCATCGATCGCAGCGTGCTGGCGTTCAAGCGATTCGGCGGCAGCATTCAACTCAGCCATCAACCCGCCTAGTTCACCGGCGGAATATGGCGAAGGAATGCGTATGCCCAGATCGCCGGCCCCAAGCCTTTTTGCCATCGCCGCGATGCGGCCGACCTGACGGCGAACGCCGAGTTCCGCCAGCGTCCAGACGCCAGCGAAGAGCAAAAATGAAACCAGCAAAACAATGGCAAGATCTTCGTAGAGCCGTTTGTCGGCGGCCGCGACCAGCCTAGCCTTAGATACGCCAACCATGACGTAGAGCCCGGCATCGCGAATGCCGGGCGTGCTGACGGCGGCCCAGAACTGTTTGCTGCCGTCGATCCCGGCGACTTCACGGACGTCCTCGGTGGCTTCACCGGCGAATCTGAACAGTGCCGTATTTGCGATCGAGGTTCCGGTCTTCTTGGCCCAGTCCGGGGTTGTTGGCGAAGCGAGAACCGTGCCGTCCTTGTCGAGCAGCAGAATATTCAGCGCGGTCGAAAGCCGCTGGTTATGAAAGTCCGCAAACTTTTGCAGGTTGAACGAAGCGAGCAGCACATATTTCAGTTTTCCGGACGCCGCGCGCGCCGGGTACGCAATCTGCAAAACCGATATGCCCGTCAACCGGCCGAAAGCGAGCTGCATCGTCACCGCATCTTTCGACACTAATGCCTTCTGGAAATAGACCCGGTCCTTGAGATCGAGTTCGCGGTTGGTCTGCAGCGAATCGCAGAACAAATTTCCATCGGGGGTGATCGTCAGTATCCCGGTATACTGGGGATATTGTTCCCGCACCGCGGACAAGAATGCGGAGCACTGCGCCCTGTCCGAGCTGTCGAGATCGACGGCGCGCCCCAAGCCATAATGCAGCTGAGCGGTACCCTGGATTTTTTCGTCCAGATCATTGGCGATGCTGTTGGCCTGCATCGACATTGCAGCCAGTGCCGATTCAATTTCGGCCGCGCGGTTCTGGAAAAAACAAATCCCCAGCAGGATTGCCGGCACCAATGTCGCCAGCGCAACGAGCAGCAGCAAGCGCGTGCGCAAGCTCATAGGCCCAACACCCCGTCTGTGCCGCCGGCATCCTCGATGCCATGCGCGGCATCGTCTCCCCAATACCAAAACACACTCAATCGTCTGTGGATTAAGGCGGCCTGTAGGAACTTGGTTAAATTCGAGCCAGAAGTTCGGTAATTAGATACGCTGCGGCGAGATCGCCGCGGCAAAACGCTACCGCCGCGTCAGTTCGTAGCGGCCTTCGGCTGCATTGTTGGCGACGTCGCAGCCGCCATTCCCCGGCCAGCGCGTGAAGCGGCTCGCGCGCGGACGCATCGGGCGCGCCCGGCGGAAACACGTCCGCGAACAGTCTGTAGGTGAGATCGAAGATATGCCCACGCGGCATGTCGAGCAGATAACTTTTCAGGACGGCGCGGGTCAGCGCGGCTGCGGACCCCGTACAATTGCAGCCATGCGTTTATTGGCAGCTGATGCGACGAAATGAAGGACCTGGTGTCCTTGCCGGCTCATCGCGGAGGTCGTTCAATGCGTCGTATAGTCGTCGCATTCATCCCATTTTGCGACGTGGCTTCTCTAATGACCGCGCCTTAACCGGCGCGGTTTTTTTCATAAGCCCTGCGCACTTGGCATCTCCCGATTAGGAAATGACCGTTTTGGTCTTTCCCGTTGCTTTCGTGATGTTTGCGCCAAGTTCGTTGCTCTGTCGAAAACAGTCATTCGTCGACGCATTGAACGCGTCTGCCTTGGACCGCGAAGCGTCACTCGCTATTTGGGGACGGCTCTCTGAGCTTCTTGCGTTGTCTTTCCGAGAGCGCGCATCACATCTCCACGAGAAATCATGCCCAACAGTTCGCCACCAGCACTCAAAACCGGAAAACTACGGATCCTGAGGTTGACCATTAACTGCAAAACCCTGGTCAACGGCGTTGTTGGTTCAACCTGGACAACGGCCTCCGTCATCACTTCACTCACCGGGCGCTTCATCCACTCGTCGTAACGGGGAACCATCTGATCGGTCGTGAAGGCGAAAGCGCGGAGAAAATCAAATTTGGTTACAATACCAAGCAGCTTTCCTTCTTCAACCACTGGGAAAGAATTGAAATCGTGCTGTGTAAATAATGATTCCGCCTCACTCATTGTGCAATGACGCGTCATGCTCATCACGCCCGATGTCATATACCGATCGGCTGTGCATTCGAGAAAGCGGTACATTTTTGTCTATCCTTGGCCTGGCCCACACTGCGCGCTAGCCTGCAGCATTACGGCGATGCCATATGGAGTTTTCGGCCAGCTAACTATAGCGTGGCGAATGACACGTTATTGACCTTGGTCAATTCCACCTCACAATTATTCCACTAGATTGTTCGAAAGTGTCGGCGAGCCAGAGGGACCGGTCATGATCAAGGATATTGTCGTCAACCTTTCTCTCAATCCGTCAAGAGTTGCCGCAACCCAATATGCGATTTCGGTTGCCAGTGCATTTCAGGCCCGACTCACCGGAATTGCTTTCATGTATGCGCCGACATTGCCCTCGGTCTATATGGGCACAGCAATGCATGGCAGCGATGTCGTATTTCAACGCGACGAAGCACAACGGCGCGCCAATGCCGCGATGGAAATATTTGAAGAGGGTGCACGCAAGGCCGGTGTCGCAATGGAATCTCACGCGCTCGACGCCGAAGCGGCGCGTGCCTCAGACCGCTTCGCTAAAATTGCCAGGCGGTTCGATCTTGCAATCGTCGGGCAGGCGGAGCCCGATAAGGAAACCGTAGAAGACCGCATCGCCGAAGCCGCACTTTTCGAATCCGGCCGGCCTGTGCTGTTTGTGCCATATATTCACGCGGCCGGTCTCGATCTTAGGCATGTCACAGTTTGCTGGGATGGAAGCCGCGCGGCCGCCCGCGCCATAGCCGACGCGATGCCTTTTCTCACCCGCGCAAAACTCATCAGCATAATTGTCATGGAGAGCGAACGGCCGAAGAGCGAGGACCTTCCCGCGTTTGACATGGTCAATCATCTAACGCGTCATAACTTGAACGTTGAACTTAAGCGGATTCCACTCACTTTAAATGTCGGAGACGCGATCCTGAACTACGCGGCCGACGTTTCGACGAACTTGATTGTGATGGGTGGGTACGGCCATTCGCGGTTCCGCGAATTTATACTCGGAGGCGCAACGCGCAGCCTGTTGGATAAAATGACCGCACCGACTTTGATGTCACACTGATCGTTTGCGTGGTCACTTCTGATTGTCAGACCAAGCGAGCAGTTCGACTTAACTCGTAAACCAGCCGGTGATTTGTTTTCCAATTGTCCGCTTTGGGCCATTGGCGACATTGCGATATTGGTTGCCACCCAACAGGCGGCGTTGCCTGGCACCGCCGATGGCATTCGCAACTGCCTAGGTTCTGCCTTGAACGCCCACTGCCCGACGACTTACGTCAGCGCCGCGTCAGTTCGAAGCGGCCTTCGGCTGCATTGTTGGCGACGTCAAAGCCGCATTCCTCGGCCAGCGCGTGAAGCTTCTGGCGCGCGGACGCATCGGGTTCGCCCGGCGGAAACACGTCCGCGAACAGTTTGTAGGTGAGATCGAAGATATGCCCGCGCGGCATGTCGAGCAGATAACTTTTCAGGACGGCACGGGTCAGCATGGCCGCTAGTGCAGCGACGAAGCCGGCTCGTCGGCCTCAACGATGGCGCGGCCGAGATCGATGATGTCCGTTTCCACTTGAGCCAGGCGTTCGGTCAATTCCAGATACTTCCGGGTCGACGCACCGTCGGGGCCCCAATCGCTCGCCGCGCGCTGTTCCGGCGGCAATTCGGCCATGCTGGCGATCATCTCTTCGACCGCGGTTTCGAGTTTATCGCGCTCGCCAATGAGTTCGGCAAGCCGCGTTTTCATATCGTCGAGTTTGTTCGGCATTTCAACTTTTCTGGCCTCGTTAAGCGGGAACGATGACTTTGCCGATGGGCCATAGCGCAATTCCGGCCAGTTTCAAATGCGCCCACGCAAAAGGGATGCCGACGATTGTAACGGCCAAGAGCACTGCGGTGACGACGTGCCCGAGCGCGAGCCACCAGCCTGCGAGCATGAACCATATGATGTTGCCAAGCAGCCCGAGCGGTCCGGTGCCCCAATCTTCACGGCCGAAATATTCATCGCGCAAAACGGCCTTCTGGCCGAACGGGAACAGCGTATAGGCCGCGATGGTGAAGGCGGCCCGCGACCACGGCAGCCCGACGATCGTAATGGCCATGATGACGGCCGCGATGGCCCAGCCAACCGCCATCCAGAAGCCGCCGAACAGAATCCACAGCAGGTTGAACAACAACGACAGCGGGGACATCTGTTTTCTTTCGTAAGCCGCGGCGGTGCGCTTACGCGAACTTGCCGTGGCAGTGCTTGTATTTCTTGCCGGAGCCGCACGGGCACTCTTCGTTGCGGCCGATTTTGCCCCAGGTCGTGGGATCTTTCGGATTGCGCTTCACCGCGACATCGCCGCCAGAGAGCGCCGGTGCCAACGCCATCTCGTCTTCGCCGGTCGCCGGATCGACTTTGTGGGCTTCCATGTAAGGAAGCTGTGAGGCTTCCTCGGCCGGCGGCTGCTGCACGATCTCGACGCGCATCAACTGGCTCGTCACCGCTTCGCGCAAATTGCCGATCATCGCTTCGAACAGGCTGAAGGCTTCAGCCTTGTATTCATTGAGCGGATCGCGCTGGCCGTAGCCGCGCAGACCAATGACCTGGCGCAGATGCTCCAGCATCACCAGATGCTCGCGCCAGAGGTGATCGAGCGTCTGCAGCAATATCGATTTCTCGACATAGCGCATGACGTCGGGCGTCCATTTGGCGACCTTGGCCGCCATCCACTCGTCGGCGCGGCGCTCGATGCGCTCGCGCATTTCCTCGTCGGCGATGCCCTCTTCCTTGGCCCATTCCTCGACCGGGAGCGCCAGCGTCAGCACCTCACGCAGCGCCGTATCGAGACCCTTGACGTCCCACTGCTCGGCATAGGCGTTGGCGGGGATGTACTTGGCGACCATCTCGTCGATTACGGTGTGGCGCATGTCGGCAACGGTCTCATCGACCGCCTCGTCGCGCATCAGATCGAGCCGCTGCTCGAAGATCACCTTGCGCTGGTCGTTCATCACGTCGTCGTACTTCAGCAGATTCTTGCGGATGTCGAAGTTGCGGGCCTCGACCTTCTGCTGCGCCTTCTCCAGCGCCTTGTTGATCCAGGGATGGATGATCGCTTCGTTCTCTTTCAAACCCAGTTTGGTCAACATGCCGTCGAGCTTGTCGGAGCCGAAGATGCGCATCAGGTCGTCTTCCAGCGACAGGAAGAACTTCGAATGACCCGGATCGCCCTGACGGCCGGAGCGGCCGCGCAACTGGTTGTCGATGCGGCGGCTTTCGTGCCGCTCGGTGCCGAGCACGAACAGGCCGCCGGCGGCGAGCGCCTTTTCCTTCAGCCGCGCCACCTGCTTGCGGATCTCGTCGGCGCGCGGGTCCTTGTCGCGCTGGCCCCAATCCTCGATGTCGGTGATTTCCTGGCGGATGCGCATGTCGGCATTGCCGCCGAGCTGAATGTCGGTGCCGCGGCCGGCCATGTTGGTGGCGATGGTGATAGCGCCGGGCACGCCGGCCTGCGAGACGATGAAGGCTTCCTGCTCGTGATAGCGCGCGTTCAGAATCGCGAAGACCTTGGTTTTGGTGGCGCCGTCGTCGCCGGAATAAAGCGCGGCAAAAGCATTCGGGTCGGAGAAGTCGTGCGCTTCCCAGCCGGCTTCGCGCAGCATCTCGGCGAGCTGTTCGGATTTCTCGATCGAGGTGGTGCCGACCAGCACCGGCTGGCCGCGCAGCTTGCACTCTTCGATCAGCGTGATGATCGAGCGGTATTTTTCCTTTGTCGTGCGATAGACCTCGTCGTCGTCGTCGATGCGGACCAGCGGCATGTTGGTCGGGACTTCGAGCACTTCGAGATCGTAAATATCCATGAATTCGTCGGCTTCGGTCAGCGCCGTGCCGGTCATGCCCGAGAGCTTCTCGTACATGCGGAAGTAGTTCTGGAAGGTGATCGAGGCCAGCGTCTGGTTTTCCGGCTGGATCGGCTGATGCTCTTTAGCCTCCAACGCCTGGTGCAGGCCTTCGGAATAGCGGCGGCCCGGCATCATGCGGCCGGTGAACTCGTCGATAATGACAACCTCGCCGTTGCGCACGATGTAGTCCTTGTCGCGCTGGAACAGCTTGTGGGCGCGCAGCGCCTGATTGACATGGTGAACGACGGAGACGTTCTCGACGTCGTAGAGCGACTCGCCCTTGAGCTCGCCGGCGTCACGCAGGCGCTGCTCGAGCTTCTCCATGCCGCCTTCGGTCAGTGTCACGGTGCGCTGCTTCTCGTCGACTTCGTAATCGGCTTTGTCGAGCAGCGGGATGTAGCTGTCGATGGTGTTGTAGAATTCGGATCGGTCGTCGAGCGGGCCGGAAATGATCAGCGGCGTGCGCGCTTCGTCGATCAGAATCGAATCGACTTCGTCGACGATGGCGTAGATATGGCTGCGCTGAACCATATCCTCCATGCGGTACTTCATGTTGTCGCGCAGATAGTCGAAGCCCAGCTCGTTATTGGTGCCGTAGGTGACGTCGCAGTCGTAGGCCTTCTTGCGCTGCTCGTCGTCGATACCGTGCACGATCACGCCGGTGGTCAGGCCGAGGAACTTGTAGATCTGCCCCATCCATTCGGAGTCGCGCTTGGCAAGGTAGTCGTTGACGGTAACGACATGCACGCCGCGGCCGGAGATGGCGTTGAGATAGACTGCCAACGTCGCCACCAGGGTCTTGCCTTCGCCGGTCTTCATCTCGGCGATCTTGCCTTCGTGCAGGATCATGCCGCCGATCAGCTGCACGTCGAAATGGCGCTGGCCGATCACCCGCTTGGCGGCCTCGCGCACGGTGGCAAAGGCAGGAACCAGGACGTCGTCGAGCGAGGTGCCGTCGGCGACCTGTTTCTTGAACTCGGCAGTGCGGGCCTGGAGCGCCTCGTCGGACAGCGCCGCGACCTCGGCTTCCAGCGCGTTGATGGCGGCAACCCGCGGCTGATAGCTGCGGATCCGCCGTTCATTGGCGGAGCCAAACAGCTTGCGGGCAACGGCGCCGATCATCGGGTGAGCTCCTCATTGGTGCAGGGGCGCTTCTAACACGCCACCGCGGCCGGTTGTCGCTTCCGGCGCTCCGGAAATACAGCACTTTTCGGGCAATTTCGACGCGATTAGCGGCTTTTGCTCAGCGCTAGCCGAGAGATAGGAGGGGGGTCGGTTTATTGTCAATTGGCGGGTTGCCGCGGCACTTCAAGGGGTTATTGCCCTTTTAGCCTCACGCAGACGTTAAATATTCGCAATTTGTCCGCCATTGCAAAGCCACGGTTGTTGGGTGACAAGTTCGCCGCCGTCCGCGGTGCAGCGGACCATTCAATTCCAAGGACAGACCATGACCCTTTCCCTCCTCGGCAATCAGGCCCCCTTGCAGGCCCCCTTGCGCCGGGCCGGCCTCCTCGTGGTGACGCTGGCGGTGCTGCTGGTGTCGGCCGCCCCGTTGCGCGCTCAAGACAAGGACCCGGTGGTCGCCAAGGTGCATGGCGTCGATATCCGCCAGAGCGACCTTGCCGTCGCCGAGGAAGAGGCCGGGCAAATCCCGCCGATGTCACCGGACGCCAAGCAGGACTACCTGGTCCAGTTCACGGCCGACATGATTCTGGTGTCGAAGGCCGCCGAGGACAAAAAGCTCGGCGACACGCCGGACTTCAAGCGCAAGCTCGCCTTCACCCGCAACAAGCTGCTGATGGAAGCGCTGCTGGTCTCGTCCGGCAAGGAAGCGCTGACCGAAGATGCGATGCGCAAAGTCTACGACGACGCCGTCAAGCAGATGGGCGAGGAAAAGGAAGTCCACGCCCGCCACATTCTGTTCCGCGCCACCCCCGGCGACGAGAAGGCCAGCAAGGAAGCCGAAGACAAGGTGAAAGCCGTGATCGCGCGGCTGAACAAAGGCGAGGATTTCGCCAAGCTCGCCGGCGAATTGACCGAGGACCCGTCCGGCAAGGCCAATGGCGGCGATCTCGGCTTCTTCAGCAAGGAGCAGATGGTGCCGGAATTCTCCGACACCGCCTTCGGTCTGGAGAAGGGCAAGATTTCCGGCCCGGTGAAGACCCAGTTCGGCTGGCACGTCATCAAGGCCGAAGAAACCCGCGTCAAGCCGCAGCCCAAGTTCGAAGAGGTCAAGCCGCAGATCGAGCAATATGTGACGCGCAAGGCGCAAGCCGAGATGGTCACCAAGCTGCGCGCCGAATTCCCGGTCGAGAAGTTCTACAAGACCGAAGCCCCGGCCGCGCCCGCTGACGCGAAGCCGGCCGAACCAGCGAAGAAGTAAGCGCGGTCCGATGTTTGGTGTCATGGCCGGGCTTGTCACCCCAAGTCGGGTTTACCCGACGTGGGGCTGAATGCGCTTGCGCAACTCGGGTAAACCCGAGTTGCGTATGCCATCTCGCTTAGGTAGTCACATCGACGACCGCCTAAGCGGGATCACCGGGACAAGCCCGGTGATGACAAATCATTGGATGCCGCGCCGATGAGCACCTCAGTTTCCCTCCTCGCCCCCAAAACCGTGCCCGATATGCCGGCGGTTGCCGGCGTGCGGCTCGCCACGGCGCAAGCCGGCATCCGCTATGCGAACCGCACCGACGTGCTGCTGGCGCTGTTCGATGCCGGAACCACCGTGGCCGGAGTCTTCACCAAATCGAAGTGTCCCTCGGCGCCGGTCGAATGGTGCCGCGCCAATTTGAAATCCGGTAAAGCACGCGCGCTGGTGGTCAATTCCGGCAACGCCAATGCCTTCACCGGCAAGAGCGGCCGGGTGGCGACCAAGCTCACCGCCGCCATCGCCGCCAAGGCCGCCGGCTGCAAGCCGTCCGAGATAGTCCTCGCTTCCACCGGCGTGATCGGTGAGCCGCTCGACGGCTCGAAGTTCGCGCCGGTGATGCAGAGCCTGGCCGCGCGCGCCCAGCCCGGTGAATTCTTCGCCGCCGCCAAGGCCATCATGACCACCGACACCTTCCCGAAGGTTGCGACCGCCTATGCACGCATCGGCGAGGCGACCGTCACCATCAACGGCATCGCCAAAGGCGCCGGCATGATCGCACCCGACATGGCGACCATGCTTTCCTTCATCTTCACTGACGCCGCGATTTCGGCGCCGGCGCTGCAAGCGCTCCTGAAAGACGGCGTCGCCGACACCTTCAACGCGGTCACGGTCGACGGCGACACTTCGACATCCGACACGCTGATGATGTTCGCGACCGGCCAGGCCGCGGGTGCACCGAAGATCGCGCGCGCCGCCGATCCGCGGCTCAAGGCTTTCAAGAAGGCGCTGCTGGCGGTACTGGCCAATCTGGCCGAGCAGGTCGCGCGCGATGGCGAAGGCGCCCGCAAGCTGGTCGAGATCGTGGTCGAAGGCGCGGTGTCGAAGGCTTCGGCGCGGCGCATCGCCATGTCGATCGCCAATTCACCGCTGGTGAAGACCGCAATCGCCGGCGAGGACGCCAACTGGGGCCGCGTGGTCATGGCGGTCGGCAAAGCCGGCGAACCGGCTGACCGCGATAAATTGTCGATCTGGTTCGGCGGCATTCGCGTCGCGCACAAGGGCGCACGCGATCCCGGTTATGACGAGGCCGCTGTCAGCGCCGAAATGAAAAAACCGGAGATTTTCCTGAAAGTCGCACTCGGCCTCGGCAAAGGCCGCGACCGGGTGCTGACCTGCGATCTGACCAAGGAATACATCGCCATCAACGGCGACTACCGCTCGTAATCATTCATTAACTGCCGCGCCGGGCGGACCTGCCGCCGAGCGCGTTGAAGCCCTCTTAACCAAGGACTGCCACTCTTCTGGCGGAGGGGCTGTGAGCGCCAAAATTCTTCTCGTTGCCGCCTGCGCCCTCGTCGATACCGACGGCCGCGTGCTGCTTGCACGGCGTCCCGAAGGCAAGGCGATGGCGGGCTTGTGGGAATTTCCCGGCGGCAAGGTCGAGTCTGGCGAACGGCCCGAGGAGACCTTGATCCGCGAGTTGAAGGAAGAATTGGGAATCGCCGTCAGCGAGGCCTGTCTGGCCCCGCTGACCTTCGCCAGCCACAGCTACCCCGATTTTCACCTGTTGATGCCGCTTTATGTCTGCCGGCGCTGGGAAGGAACGGTGACCGCGATGGAAGGACAGCAACTCGCCTGGGTGAAGCCGAACCGGCTGCGCGACTACGACATGCCGCCGGCGGACGTTCCGCTGATCGCCCATTTGATGGCGCTGCTTTGATTTCGATTGATCGATTTGCCTGAACAGGATGTTCCGATGGGCCGCTTTTATTCGACCGCTATTTGCTTCCTGAAGGATGAAGGCGGCGCCACCGCGATCGAATATGCGCTGATCGCCGGCGGCATCGCCGGCGCGATCATCCTGGCGGTCACCACGCTCGGCGGCAACGTCAATGCGATGTGGACGCGAGTCTCGACCGCCATGCGCTGGCGGCCCCGTTTGGTGCTATGCTCACCCTAACGGCCCAACAGAGGCCGCAACCGGGGAGGTACGTCATGACAGGCGATAGCTTCTTCTCGCGCCAGCTCGCAATGTATGCCAGCTATCATCGCGACACCCGCAATCGCGCGACCCATTTCATCGGCATTCCGGCGATCGTGTTTTCGATCCTGGTGCCGCTGGCGCTGGTGCCTATCGGCGGCGTATCCGCGGCGCCGTTGGTCGCACTCGCAGCCGTGATCGGCTGGATCGCCCTCGACCGCATTATCGGTCTCGCGATGCTGGTCATGATGGTGCCCATGCTGCTGATCGCCGAATCGATCGCCGGCTATGGCAGCGCCACCGCGTGGACGGTGTTCGCGGTCTTTTTTGTCGGAGGCTGGGTATTCCAGCTCGTCGGTCATATCTGGGAGGGTCGGCGGCCGGCGCTGACAGATAATCTGTTTCAGGCCTTCATCGGCCCGATGTTCATCATGGCCGAAGTGCTGATGGCACTGGGGTTAAAGCAGGATCTCAAGGCCACGATCGACGGCCCCTCGCCGGCACGGTGAAATTGAATTTCATCGCCCGGCTTTTTCGCCGGTCGATATTTCCTTGGCGCCAAGCGCGTCGGCCAGCCGCTGCGCGGCGGCGCCCGGCTTGAGCGGCTTCTGCTGGCTGTCATGCGGCGCCCAACCCGACAGCCAAACAACTTCGAACGTCGCACGCAGGCGGCTGTCCGCGTCGGCAAAGCGCTGCGCGTAGATTTCCGCCATCCGCGCCAAAGTCGCGCGCTTGAGCGGCTTGCGCCGGCGTTCGCTTAAGATATTGGTCGCGCCCATGCGCCGCAGATCGCGCATCAGGCCGAACACGGAATCATAGCGCACCGTCAGACGGTCGGAATCCACCACCGGCAGCGCGAAGCCCGCGCGTTGCAGCAGCGCGCCGAGTCCGCGCACATCGGCAAAGGGCGAAACCCGGGGCGAGATGCCGCCTTCGATCTCGCTCTCGGCTTGCGCGAAAGCGTCGCGCAATTCGGTCAGGCTGTCGCCGCCAATCATGGCCGCCAGCAGCAAGCCGTCGGGCTTCAGCGCACGGCGGATCTGAATCAGCGTGCCCGGCAAGTCATTCACAAACTGCAGCGTCAGAGCCGACACCACCAGATCGAGCGAGCCGTCGGCGAACGGCAGCGCTTCCTCGTCGGCGGCGACGCGCAACGCTGCCGGCGCAAGGTGTGTCGCGGCCGTTTCGGCGGCAATGATCGTTGCGACTTTGCCGCTGGCCGAAAGCGCGCGGCACACAGTGTCGGCCGGGGTGCCGAGATCGACGGCGCGCTCGAACTGCCGCAGCACGACGCCAAGACGCTCGCCGAGTTCCTCGGCGACCCGGTCGAGCAGAAAAGTCTCAGCCCCGAGCGCCCGCGCGCGCCTCTGGCGCGTGCGCAGCAGTCTACGGTCGAATATGGCCGGGTTCGATGACATCTGGTAGCCTTTGCAGCATGAACGAGCTTGTGTCGGCAAGCCAAGAACTTGAGCAAGAACAGGCGCCGTCACGCCGCGCGCGGCTTCGCGGCGGATTGCGCAGCGCGCTGCGGCTGGCACTCGACCTGGCGCTGCCGCCGCTATGCCCGTCCTGCCGCGCGCCGCTGGGTGACGGCGCCGGTCTGTGCGCGGAGTGCTGGTCGAAATTATCGCTCATCGAGAAGCCTTATTGCGCACGGCTCGGCATACCCTTCACCTATGACCCTGGGCCGGGTTTGCTGTCGATGGAAGCCATCGCCGATCCCCCGGCCTATGACCGGGCGCGGGCCGCGGTGCGCTATGACGACGTTGCCCGCGCGCTGGTGGTTGTTTTCAAATTCAACGACCGGCTCGATCTGGCGCCGATGATGGGACGCTGGATGGCGCGGGCCGGCAGCGAGCTGCTCGCCGACGCCGACGGGCTGCTGCCGGTGCCGCTGCATTGGCGCAGGCTATGGGCACGGCGCTTCAACCAGGCGGCGGCGCTGGCCGGGGCAATATCGGAAGTCTCCGGCGTGCCCGTGCTGCATGGCAGCATCAACCGCGTGCGCGCTACGCCGCAGCAAGTCGGCCTGTCCAAGTCGGAATGAGCCGGCAATGTGCAGGGCGCGTTCCAGGTCCCGGCCGAGCGCAAGGCCCAGATCGCCGGCAAAAGGCTGGTGCTGATCGACGATGTGCTCACCTCGGGGGCCACGGTCGATACCTGCGCCCGCGCGCTGCTGCGGGCAGGCTGCGCCCATGTCGATGTGCTGGTCTTCGCCCGGGTTGTCGCGCCGCTGCGCAGCACCATATAAACTGGTGCTCGAAACCGCAGCGGAACAGTTATGCCCCCCGTCGAAATCTACACCACCGGTTATTGCCCCTACTGCCACGCCGCCAAGGCCCTGCTTGCGCGCAAAGGCGTGGACTTCAAGGAAATCGACCTGGGCCGCGACTACGCCAAGCGCGAGGAGATGATCCAGCGCGCCAATGGCCGCACCACCGTGCCACAGATATTCATCGGACCGGTTCACGTCGGCGGCAGCGACGACCTGCACGCGCTGGAGCACGCCGGCAAGCTCGACACGCTGCTCCAGGGCCCATCCGCATGACGGAAACCTCATCCGCAACCTTCAAAGCCGCGATGATCCAGATGCGGTCGGGCCTGTCGCCTGCCGCCAATCTCGACGATGCCTTAGCGCTGATCGGCGAGGCCAAAGCCGCCGGCGCCGATTACGTACAGACGCCGGAAATGACCAACATCATGGAGGTCAAGCGCGAGCGACTGTTCGCCACCATCGTGGAAGAAAATGCCGACGCCTCGCTGGCGGCATACCGGGACCTGGCGCACAAGCTCGGCATTTATATTCACGTCGGATCGTTGGCGATCAAGGTCTCGCCCGACCGGGCCGCCAACCGCGGCTTTTTGATCGGCCCTTCAGGGGATATCGCCGCGCGCTACGACAAGATCCACATGTTCGATGTCGATCTCGACAAAGGCGAAAGCTATCGCGAATCGCGCAGCTATCAGCCGGGCGAACAGGCCGTCATCTGCAATCTGCCGTGGGGCGTGTTGGGACTGACGATCTGCTACGACCTGCGCTTCCCTGCGCTCTATCGCGCCCTGGCCGAAGCCGGCGCCACCATGCTGGCTATTCCCTCCGCCTTCACCAAGCCGACCGGCGAAGCTCATTGGCATGTGCTGATGCGCGCCCGCGCCATCGAGAACGGCTGCTTCGTGTTCGCCGCGGCACAGGCCGGCAAGCATGAAAGCGGCCGCGAAACTTACGGCCATTCACTGATCGTTGACCCGTGGGGGCGTATTCTGGCGGAAGGCGGCACCGAGCCGGGCATCGTCATGGCCGAGATCGATATGGCCGAAGTATCGAAGGCGCGCGCACGGGTGCCATCGCTGCAGCATGGCCGGCGCTTCGAAATCGTCGAGCCGATCGCGGAACCCGCACACCTGCATCTGGTGCGCGAATGATCCGCTACGCCCTCGCCTGCGACAAAGGCCACAATTTCGAGAGCTGGTTTCCGGACTCCGTGGCCTACGACAAGCAGACCAAGCGCAAGCTGGTGACCTGCCCGTATTGCGGCTCGGCCAAGGTCGAGAAGGCGATCATGGCGCCGCGGCTGTCGTCGGCATCAAAAAAGCGCAGCGTGCCTTCCGAAGTACCGGCTGTCGCTGCGCCGGCGGCGAATTCGCCGGTGGCGATGATGTCGCCGCAAGAGCAGGAGTTCCGCAGCAAGCTCAAGGAATTGCGCGAGCATCTCACCAAGAACGCCGACAATGTCGGCCAGAAATTCCCCGACGAAGCCCGCAAGATGCATTACGGCGAGATCGAACATCGCTCGATCTATGGCGAGGCCACGCCTAAGGATGCCAAGGAACTGCTTGAAGAAGGCATCGAATTTCATCCGCTGCCGATTTTGCCGGACGAACGGAATTAATCCGCCTGTTCTGCGGATCGCCAATTTCGGATGACTTAAGGCAGCTTCAGCTTCAATCTCTTCCGGATTGATGCGCCGCGTGGCGCATGCGCCATCCGAGAATCTCGAAAAGCCAGCGAAGGCCATGATGCCCGGTGCGGTTTGCCGCATAGGCTTTCATACGTGCATAACGCAGAGCTTCAGCCGTTTCGTGTTCGACGGTCAGCATGGCATGCACCGCTCTCGTTTGGGTTGCCGGGAAAGGCCCGGTCGATGCCAAACTCTCGCAGCAATGACTTTTACCTTCGTTAAACCGATGAGGCCGCCGCTCAGCTTCTCGCCTTCAACGTGTATTTTTCGTTTCCAAGTCAATATGCCCACACCAGCAGCGCGACACCGGCGACCACCAGCACGATGCCGAAGCCTTCCCGCAATGTCGTCGGCTGCTTGAAGATAAAGCGCGTCACGCCCTGCGCGAACAACACCTCGACCAGCGCCAAAGTGCGCACATTTGCAGCGGTCGTAATCGCAAAGGCCAGGAACCAGAATTCCGATGCGAACGAGCCCATGAAGCCGGCGAGCATTGACGGCTTCCATAGCCGCATGATGTTGCGCAGCACCTGGGGGTCGCGCCAGGCCAGGTACAGCGACAACAGCGCCGCTTGCAGCACCAGTCCGACAGTCAGTGTGAAGGTCGCCGCCAGTACGAAGTTCGGATGATCGAGCGACAGAATCGCGCCGCGATAGCCGATCGCCGATACCGCAAACATGGTGCCGCTACCCAGCCCGATCAGCGTCGAACGCGTGGTGCTGCTGCTGGCCGCGCCGGGTTTCAGAGAAATTACGATGACGCCGGCAGTGGCGATGACGATCGCCAGGCCCGACAACGCCGTAATGTGATCGCCGAGAAAGATCAGCCCGAACAGTGCGACCTGCACCGGTTCGGTCTTGATATAAGCATAGGCGACCACGAAAGACCGCTCGCCCATCGCCGACAGCATCAGCGCGGTGGCGGCGATCTGGGTCGCGGCGCCGAGGACCACCCAGGGCCAGAACACCGGCGGCATCGCCGGCCAGCCATAGCCGGTCGCCAGCACGACGCCAGCGAGAAACAGAATCGCGAATGGAAAGCCGAACAGGAACCGGACATGCGTCGCCCCGACCGTGCCGAGGCTCGCGGTCAGCTTGCGCTGCATGGCGTTGCGCGCGGTCTGCGCCGCGGCGGCGATCAGCGTAAAGACGGCCCAGAGCATGCTGTGACGTTATCGCTCAGGCCGCCGTGAGGATTTCAGCAGCGGCGGAAAACTCGGTGACCTTGCCGCTCTCGTTGTCGACCAGCAGCATCAGATCGAAATAGCGAATGGTCGGCGCGCTGCCGCAACGCTTGATCACCGACTGGCGCCATTCTTCGTTATGCGCCTTCTGCGCCGCCGCGACCGACGGCCAGATATAGACGCCGGCGCCGGTTTTGCCGTTCAGCTCAAGCAGGAAATGCTTGCGCAGCAGATCCTTGTTGGCCTGCCATTTCGGCACCACGTGCTTGGCTTCCTCGGCGACCTGCGCGCGGCTCCACCCCTTCGGCGAATTGAATTCAACCAGTTCGAGGATCATTTTGAACCGCCCTTCCACTCAGAATTATTTTCGCCGACCAGCATATAGTTCACGTCCATATCGGATGAGAGCTGCCAGCGATCGGCGAAGGGATTGTAGATCACGCCGCGCTCGCTAGTCACTTGCAGACCGGCGTTTTCGATGGCGAGTTCGAGTTCGTTCGGCGTCACGAACTTGTCCCATTGGTGCGTGCCGCGCGGCAGCCAACGCAGCACATATTCGGCGCCGACGATGGCGAGCGCGAAGCTTTTTAGCGTGCGGTTCAAGGTGGCGGCGATCATCAGCCCGCCCGGCTTCACCATCGAGGCGCAGGTGGCAACAAATTCGCCGACGTCGTTGACGTGCTCGACCACTTCCATCGCCAGCACCACGTCGAAGCGCTCGCCAGCCTCCGCCAGCGCCTCTGCCGTCGTGGCGCGGTAATCGACCGTAACGCCGCTGTCCTGCGCGTGCGCCGTCGCGACCGCAATATTTTCCTCCGCCGGATCGGCGCCGACCATCGTTGCGCCGAGCCGCGCCAAGGGCTCCGACAGAATGCCGGCGCCACAGCCAATATCGAGCATGCGCAGGCCCTTGAGGCAGTCGAGCTTCTTGGGATCGCGCTCGAAGCGAGCCGCCGCCTTGTCGCGGATATAGCCAAGCCGCACCGGGTTGAGCTTGTGCAGCGGCGCCATCGGCCCGCGTGGATCCCACCACGTCGAGGCCAGGCGCGAAAATCGCTCCACTTCGGCGGTATCGATGCTGGATGCGCGCGTGTTCACCATTCGGACCATTTCTATCGCGTTTTGAGCTGGGCAGGCCAAAGTTGCAGGTCAGCCACCCCGCCGTTATGTATACGCGCCTTTTGCCGTCTCCGGGAACGTCCAGGTCCTTAAAATAATGCCTCGCCTCGTCATGAAATTCGGCGGAACGTCGGTCGCCGATCTCGACCGCATCCGTAATGTGGCGCGCCACGTCAAGCGCGAGGTCGATGCCGGCTATGACGTCGCCGTCGTGGTCTCGGCGATGTCGGGCGTCACCAATCAACTGGTCGCCTGGTGCCGCGAAGCCGCGCCGCTGCATGACGCGCGCGAATACGACGCCGTGGTGGCGACTGGCGAACAGGTCACCGCAGGTTTGCTCGCGCTGGTGCTGGAAGGCATGGGCGTCAACGCCCGCTCCTGGCAGGGTTGGCAATTGCCGATCCTGACCGACAACGCGCACGCCTCCGCCCGCATCATGGACGTTAACGGCGCCGAGCTGATCAAGCGCTTCGAGGAGCACCGCCAAGTCGCCGTCATCGCCGGCTTCCAGGGCCTGCACAAGGAGACCGGCCGCATCACCACACTCGGCCGCGGCGGCTCGGACACCTCCGCGGTGGCGATCGCCGCCGCCATCGGCGCCGAGCGCTGCGACATCTACACCGACGTCGACGGCGTCTACACCACCGATCCGCGCGTGGTGAAGACCGCGCACCGCATGGACAAGATCGCCTTCGAGGAAATGCTCGAACTGGCCTCGCTCGGCGCCAAGGTCATGCAGGTGCGCTCAGTCGAACTCGGCATGGTGCACAATGTGCGCATCTTCGTGCGCTCCAGCTTCGTCAAGCCGGAGGACATCAACCCGCGATCCAACTTTATCGGAACACTTATCTGCGACGAGAGTGAAATCATGGAACAGCAAGTCGTCACCGGCATCGCCTTCTCCAAGGACGAGGCGCAGATCTCGATTCGCCGCGTGCAGGACAAGCCCGGGGTTGCCGCCGCGATCTTCGGGCCGCTCGCGGACGCCAGTATCAATGTCGATATGATCGTGCAGAACGTCTCGGCCGACGGCGCCACCACCGACCTGACCTTTACGGTTCCCTCCGCCGACTACGAGCGCGCCCGCATGACCATCGAAAAGGCCAAGGGCACCATCGGCTATGAGCGCATGGATGGCGCCACCGACGTCGCCAAGGTCTCGGTCATCGGTATTGGGATGCGCAGCCATGCCGGCGTCGCCGCCCAGGCCTTCAAGGCGCTGTCCGAGCAGAAGATCAATATCCTGGCCATCACCACCTCCGAGATCAAGTTCTCGGTGCTGATCAATGCCGCCCAGACAGACCAGGCGGTGCGCACGCTGCACACGCTGTACGGGCTGGATAAGGCCTGATTCGTCACCGCGACGGCGGCCCGGCTGAGCGGGCCCTTTCGTGGCCTAAACAGGCTCCTGGACCCATTCCTCGCCTTGCGGGCGTGGACAGGGCGAAGTTCCCTTGCCCCTGCCCTTGCCCATTGGCTATAGCCTGAGCCAGTGGCCCAAGGATCCGTTTCATTTGGCCGCTTTTAGGGATCAAACGATGCGTGGCGCGCTTGGCGGCCCGCGCGTGCTGCTCCGCCGGCTTCGCGAAGTCATGGCGGAGCCGGTCAGCGCGCAGGATCGTCTCGACAAGGTAGTCGTCCTGATCGCCGCCAACATGGTGGCGGAGGTTTGCTCTGTCTACGTTTTACGCGTGGACGGAACCCTTGAGCTATACGCCACCGAAGGCCTGAAGCGCGAAGCCGTCCACGAAACCGTGCTGAAGGCCGACGAAGGCCTGGTCGGCCTGGTCGCCAGCGAGGCCAATCCGATCAACCTGTCGGACGCCCAGAACCACCCGGCCTTCTCGTTCCGGCCGGAAACCGGCGAAGAAATCTACCACTCTTTCCTCGGCGTGCCGGTACTGCGCGCCGGCAATACGCTCGGCGTGCTGACGGTGCAGAACCGCGCCCGCCGTACTTACACCGAGGAAGAAGAAGAGGCGCTGCAAACCACGGCGATGGTGCTCGCCGAGATGATCGCCTCGGGCGAGTTGTCGTCCATTGCCCGCCCCGGCGCCGAGCCTGCTGCGCGCCATGCGATGCATGTCACCGGCATGTCTTTGTCCGACGGCATTGCGCTCGGCCACGTCGTGCTGCACGAGCCGCGTGTGGTGATCACAAATGTGATCGCCGACGACGTGCCACGCGAGCTCAAGCGACTCGACACCGCTATTACCACCATGCGCGCCGATCTCGACCGCATGGTCGAGCATCGCGACGTCGCCGACGGCGGCGAGCACCGCGACGTCCTCGAAGCCTATCGCATGTTCTCCTACGACCAGGGCTGGCTGCACAAAATCCGTGAAGCCGTGACCACCGGCCTGACCGCCGAAGCCGGTGTCGAGCGCGTGCAGTCCGATACCCGGGCGCGGATGTTACGAGCGTCCGATCCATACCTACGTGATCGTCTTCATGATCTCGACGACCTGGCCAACCGCCTGATGCGGGTGCTGATGGGTCAGGATCATGCGCCGGGCAGAGAGCAACTGCCGGACAACGCCATCGTGGTGGCGCGCTCGATGGGCCCGGCGGCGCTGCTCGATTACGACCGCAAGAAGCTGCGCGGCCTGATCCTGGAGGAAGGCGGCCCGACTTCGCATGTCTCGATCGTCGCACGCGCGCTCGGCATTCCGGCGGTCGGCGAGATCGAGAATGCCACCGGCTTGGTCGAGCCCGGCGACGCCATCATCGTCGACGGCGCGACCGGCCAAGTGCACATGCGGCCACGCCAGGACATCCAGGCCGCCTATGGCGAACGGGTCAAACTGCGAGCCCGCCGGCAGGCGCAATACCGCGCCTTGCGCGACCGGCCTTGCATCACCAAAGACGGCGAGAAGATCACGCTGATGATCAATGCCGGCCTGATGATCGATATGCCGCACCTGGAGGAAACCGGTGCTGCCGGCATCGGTCTATTCCGGACCGAGCTGCAGTTCATGGTGGCCGATACGCTGCCGCGCGTCGGCGAACAACTCGCGTTGTATCGCTCCGTGCTCGATGCCGCGGCAAAAAAGCCGGTGACCTTCCGCACGCTGGATATCGGCGGCGACAAGGTGCTGCCCTATATGCGCAACTTCGAGGAGGAGAATCCCGCGCTCGGCTGGCGCGCTATCCGCCTCGGGCTCGACCGGCCGGGTCTGCTGCGCAGCCAGGTGCGCGCGATGCTGCGCGCCGCCGGCGGCCGCGAATTGCGGGTCATGTTCCCGATGATCGCCACGGTGGAGGAATTCGACAGGGCCAAGGCTTTGGTCGAGGTCGAGCTCACGCATCTGCGCCGGCACGGCCATGCGCTGCCCGAGCGGGTGCAAATCGGCACCATGCTCGAGGTGCCGTCGCTGCTGTTCCAGCTCGACGAATTGCTTGAGCGGGTGGATTTCCTGTCGGTCGGCTCCAACGATTTGATGCAGTTCCTCTACGCCGCCGACCGCGGCAACGCCCGCGTCGCGGAGCGGTTCGATGTGTTGTCGACGCCGGTGCTGCGCGCGCTCAAGGAGGTCGCCGACAAGGCCCGCAAGCACGACAAGCCGGTGGCGCTGTGCGGCGAACTGGCCTCGCAGCCGATCGGCGCGCTGGCACTGGCCATCATCGGCTATCGCGCGCTGTCGCTGTCGCCGTCGGCGATCGGCCCGGTAAAGGCGTTGCTGCTCGACCTCGACTGCAAGAAGGCCGCGGCGGAAATCCTGCCGTTCCTCGATCAGCCGGTCGGCAGCGTATCGATCCGCCACAAGCTCGAGGGCTTCGCGGCGGCCGAGGGACTTCAGCTTTGATCGCACTTCCGCAACATCGCCTCGACGCCCTGCTCTCGCGCCACTCGATGGTGGAAAATGAGCTCGCCAGCGGGCTCGGCACCGACGCTTACGTCAAGCTGTCGCGCGAATTCTCCGACCTCGGCCCGGTGATCGAGGCGATCAAGGCCTACCGCGCCGTCACCTCTGAACTCGCCGACCTCGATGCGCTGATTGCCGATCCCGGCAATGATGCCGAGATGCGCCAGATGGCGGAGGCCGACAAGCCCGCTTTGCAGGCGCAGTTGGAAAAGCTCGAACATCAGATCCGTCTCGCGTTGATCCCCAAAGACGCGATGGACGATCACGACGCCATTCTCGAAATCCGCGCCGGCACCGGCGGCGACGAAGCCGCGCTATTCGCCGGCGATCTGTTCCGCATGTACGAGCGCTACGCCGCCAAGCAGGGCTGGAAGACCGAAGTGCTGTCAACGAGCGAGGGCTCCAAAGGCGGCCTCAAGGAAGTCATCGCCGAAGTGCACGGCCGCGGTGTGTTCGCCAAGCTGAAATTCGAATCCGGTGTGCATCGCGTGCAGCGGGTGCCCGACACCGAAACTCAAGGGCGCACCCACACCTCGGCCGCCACTGTCGCGGTGCTGCCAGAAGTCGAAGACGTAGATATTCAGATCAAGGATGACGATCTCAAGATCGACACCATGCGCGCACAAGGCGCCGGCGGTCAGCACGTCAACAAGACCGAATCCGCCATCCGCATCACCCATATCCCGACCAACACCATCGTCTTTGTGCAGGAAGATCGCTCGCAGCATAAGAACAAGGCCAAGGCCTTGAAGATGCTGCGCGCCAAGCTCTATGACGCACAGCGCAGCAAGCTCGACGCCGAGCGTGCGGCGGACCGGCGCGGCCAGATCGGCTCGGGCGACCGCTCCGAGCGCATCCGTACCTATAATTATCCGCAGGGTCGCGTCACCGACCACCGCATCAACCTGACGCTCTACAAGTTGCCGGCGGTGATGGAAGGCGAAGCGCTGCACGAACTGATCGACGCGTTGATCACCGAACATCAGGCCGAACTGCTGGCGGCAGAAGGCGCGACGTGATCGGGGTCGTCCCTGGACTGAAGGCCGGCGCAACACTGTCCGAGACGCTGCGCATGGTGGCGCAGACGTTTCGCATCGGCGGAATCGAATCGGCGGAGGCCGATGCCCGCCTGCTCGTCGGTCACGCCATGCACCTCGACCGCACCCAACTGCTGGTGGAGTCCAATGGGCTGCTTGAGGCGCGCGAGGTCGAAGCCGTCTCGGCGCTCGCGGCCCGCAGGCTCAGGCACGAGCCGGTCGCCCGCATCCTCGGCACCAAGGAATTCTGGAGCCTGCAACTGGCAATCAGCGACGCCGTGCTGGTGCCGCGACCCGACACCGAGACCGTGGTCGAGACCGCTTTGGATTTCATCGGCCGCGGCGGCTTGCGCATGGAGCCGTTGCGCATTCTGGATATCGGCACCGGATCGGGCGCGCTGCTGCTGGCGCTGCTGACCGAGTTGCCGAATGCGCGTGGCACGGCGACCGATATCAGCGCCGCGGCTTTGGACATCGCGCGCGGCAATGCCGAACGCCTCGGCCTCGCGTCGCGCTGCACCTTCGTCGAATGCAATATCGCCGACGGCGTGGCAGGCCCGTTCGACCTGATCGTGTCCAACCCGCCCTATATTGCGCATAGCGATATCGCCACGCTCGAGCCGGAGGTGCGCGACTACGACCCCGGCATTGCGCTCGATGGCGGCAAGGATGGCCTCGACTACTATCGCGCCATTGCCCGGGACGCCCGCCGTCTGCTGGCGGACGGCGGCCGCTTGATCGTGGAACTGGGCGCGGGCCAGGAGCCTGCGGTTCGCACGCTGTTAACCGAGGCCGGCATGACGGTAGACGCTCCGCTAAACGATCTGGCTGGCATTGCCCGCGTGCTCGGCGCAGCGTTTGGGCCTGAAAACCGGGCTAAAAGCGCCCCATGATCATGTCGCATTGCGACTTGGCGAAAAGCGCAGGGCGGTGTTTAAATTGAAAAAACCTCTTGGAATGTGGGCCGGAAACGACTAGCTTTCGGTAACGGAATCGACCCGGACGGGTGCATCGCCACGAAACCCCGGAGCCAAGACGCTCTGTGAGGCGGCGGCGCAAAGCCGATGACGAAGAGCCGAAAAAGACGGCAATCGAAATCGAACAAATACGGGTTTGGATGCTTCACCGATTGGGCGCATCAAAATTTTATGCTTAGCGAGATGCGCGTAACGAGAGGTTGGCAACGCTGCGGCAAGTCCGCAGCCAAATTTGCAACCATGGGGTTGCTGTAGCAATCGCGAAACAAGAATCGAAAACGTATCGAACATTCGCGCGGACAACTGACGTCCCGATTGGGCGTCTTCTCAGGTCCGGCCGCGCAGTGAATTTCGTTTGAACTCAAGGCTACTCACTTAGTGCACCTCACTCGGCGGCAAGCGCTGCAACAAAACGAAGCGAAAGGTCTGCGAAAAGGCACATCATGAGAAACGGTCAAAAGCGCATGCGGGGACGCAGCAACAATAACAATAATAACAACAACAATAATAACAACTTCCGCAAAAGTCAGAACCCATTGACGCGGGTTTACGAGTCGAACGGACCCGACGTAAAAATCCGCGGCACCGCCTCGCACATCGCCGAGAAATATATCCAGCTCGCGCGCGACTCGCAGAGCTCCGGCGATCCGGTGGCGGCCGAAAATTACTATCAGCACGCCGAACATTATTTCCGCTTGATCGCGACCGCGCAGGAGCAGTTCCGCCAGCAGAACCCCAACTACACCAGCCCGCCGAACCCGCAGGGCCAGAACACGCCGCAGGGCGCCGCCGACGACAACTTCGACGACGACGATGACGGCCAGCCCTTCGCCGGTCAGAACGAACCGGGCTTCGCGCCGCAGCCGCCGGTGCCGCAAGCGCAGCCTTACTTGCCGCGCGATGCGCAGCCGTTCCCGCCGCGCGATCAGCACCAGCCGCGGCCGCAACACCACCAGCCGCAACATCAGCCCCAGCCGCAGCGCCAGCCTTACGTGCAGCCGAACCAGGGCGTCACGAGCACGCCCGACGTAAACGCGTTGCCGGCCTTCATCACCGGCGGCGGCCAGCCGCAGCCCGATATCGGCGCCAATGTTGGTCAGGCCGAAGGGCCGAACGGCCAGGATCAGGGCGACCGCCAGGATCGTTTCGGACATCGCCGGCGTCGGCGTCATCGCCCGGGCGGCGGCTTTCAGCGTCCGGATAATTTCGGCAATGTCAGCCCGCAAGGTGCAGCGCCATCTATCCCGAGCGAAGGCGGCGACGGCCCCGGTCAGCCGGACTGACCGCGCTCAATCTCTATGGATCTGAAAGGCACGCACCGCACCACCCGGTGACGGCGTCAGCACCGGCTCGAGCGCCGGCACCAGCCGCCGCTTTTCGCGGCGCGCCGGGATCGCGCGATAGACCTGCTTGGTCGCTTCGACCAGGTGCACGCCCGCGAACGGCGCCGACAGCGTCGCGCCGGTGCGCTCCCACGCCACCGCCGAACGCAGAAACCAGCCGCGCGCGATCGGCGGCACGTAGAGCGCTTCGCTCCAGCCGGTCGGCGTGAACCAAGTCTCGCGCAACAACTGATTGATCTGCGTGCGCGAATAGGGCCGGCCGTGACCGAATGGCGTTGTGTCCATGCGCGCCCACAGGCCGCGCCGGTTCGGCACCACCGCCAGCAGCCGTCCGCCCGCGGCCAGCACCCGCCACACTTCGCGCAACAACGTCGCCGGGTCGTTGGTCATTTCCAGACCATGCACCAGCAACACGCGGTCGACCGCGTTATCGGGCAGCGGCAAATCGTTTTCATCGACCAGCGCCGACAGCGCCGGCTTCGAGGTCGGCCATTTCACCACGCCCTGTCCCGCCGGCATGAAGGCCAGGCAGCGCTCGGCCTCCTCGCGGAACAGACCGAGATAGGGCGTGGCATAGCCGATGCCGAGCACGCGCTGGCCGGCGGCGTCGCGCCACAGGCTGCGAATGCCACGACCGACGAAGCGGCGAGCCACCACGCCGAGGCGCTGGCCATAGAAGTTGCGCAGGTCCACAACATCGATCGACATGGAGCAAAACTACCATGAAACGATTAGCTAAAGCGTATCGCCGGCCAGGCCGGGCGTGTCGGGCGGTTCGCCCGCATGATACGGTTAACGCGCCATTCTGAAGAGGATTGAGACCATGCCCGCGGAAATCCGCCTGTTTCGCTGCCGATCCGACAATTACGGAGTGCTGCTGCATGACCCGGAGACCGGCGCCACCGCCTCGATCGACGCCCCGGAAGCAGCCCCGATCGAGGCCGCATTGAAGGCGACCGGCTGGAAGCTGACGGACATTCTCGTCACCCACCATCATGCCGACCACACCGACGGCATCCAGGAACTCAAGGACAAATACAAATGCCGCGTGGTGGCCCCGAGCGCGGAAGCCGACAAGATTCCGGGCGTGGACCAAGCTGTGCGCGAAGGCGACAAAGTGACGGTCGGCAAATTGACCGCCAATGTGATCGAGACGCCGGGCCACACCAGCGGCCACATTGCCTATTGGTTTCACGCCAACAAGCTCGCCTTCGTCGGCGACACGCTGTTCGCGATCGGCTGCGGCCGCGTCATCGAGGGCACGCCGGGGATGATGTGGCGCTCGCTGCTGAAGCTGCGCGATTTGCCGGACGACACCAAAATCTATTGCGGGCACGAATACTCCGCGGCCAACATCAAATTCGCCAAGACAATCGAACCGGACAACAAGGCGCTGGCCGCCCGCGAGGCGCAGACAACCCAGCAGCTTGCGAAAGGCGAGCCGACGATTCCCGTCACCATCGGCGAGGAGAAGCTCGCCAATCCGTTCCTGCGCGCCGATCTGCCGGACGTCGCGGCCGGCATCGGCATGACCGGCAAAGAGGCATCGCAGGTGTTTGCCGAAATCCGCGCGCGAAAGAACAAGTTCTAGCGATGCCTGTTGTCACCGCCGCCGACATCATCGCCAAACTCGAGCTCAAGCCGCATCCGGAGGGCGGGCATTACCGCGAAACCTTCCGCGATACCAAGCTGATCGACGGCCGCGCCGCCTCGACGGCGATCCTGTTTCTGCTGGCGCGCGGCGAACGTTCGCACTGGCATCGCGTCGACGCGGTGGAAATCTGGCACTATCACGCCGGTGCGCCGCTGAAGCTGTCGATCGTCGATGGCTCGACCGAAGAGATCATCCGGCTCGGCGCCGATATTCATGCCGGCGAAATCCCGCAAGTGATGGTGCCGATGCGGGCCTGGCAGGCAGCGACAAGCCTGGGCGACTGGACCCTGGTCGGGTGCACAGTCGCACCAGGCTTTACATTCGAAGGCTTCGAACTGGCGCCAGCGGGCTGGGCGCCGGCGAAGTCAGACTAGAGCCGCTTCTTGCGCGCGCGCGCCGTCGGCGCCCTTTCAATTCGCCGCCTGAGATCGTTGGCGACCACACCGGCGATCGCCACCGCGGACAGCGCAGCCGTGAGGTATTTCCGTCGATGGGCATCGTTGGTTGCTACGGCCGCCTGGCGGACGAAGCGCTGGTAGCGCTTGGTCGCGGCGTCGAGCATCTTGTTCGACTGCTTGAGAACTGCGCGTTCCGCAACCTGGTACAGGCTCGACGATGCGGCCGGCCTTACGGCCTTCTTCGCGGTTTTCTTGGCGCTATTCTTGGCAGTTTTCTTGGCTGTCTTCTTGCGTGACGTTTTCCGGCGTTTCGCCATCATAGGCTCCTAAAAAATTTGGTTTATGGGTGGCCGGTCGACGGGTGAAAATTCCGCTCGCCGGGGCGCTAGTCAGTCGCGTGCTTGGTCTTACGCGTCACCGCACGTTTGGCTTGTTTGCGCGGCTGCGGCTTGGGCGCCGGCAAAAATTTCAGCGCGCTCGCGACCGCCGACGGCATGGCATCGGCGAAAGCTTGCGGCACCTTCTTGGCTCCGTTTCTCAGATACTTTTTCGCCCCGGACGAGTTGCGGACCGCGATGCCCGCCAGCGAACCGAGTTCGAAAGCCAGCGTCGTCGCCAGCTTTGGATTGTCCTGCACAAAGGCCCAAAACAGTTCGACCATCGACTCGGATTTGGCTTTTCTTCGACTCATTAAAAAACGCTCCAATCCCCCGTGAACGGGGAATAATCCCGGCAGCGCCAAAGAGTTCCATGAGGGCTGGCCGCCCCGGCGGTAAACGCGCTAGAACCGAAAAAATTGAAGGGGAAATGCCAGTGCCATTAACGCTCGACCAAGCCAAAGAAGTTCTCGCGCGCGCCAACCGCATGATCGCCAACGAAGGCGTGCTTGACGCCTTCGGCCACGTCACCATGCGGCATCCGACCGACCCCGGCCGCTATCTGATGTCGCGCTCGCGTGGCCCGGAATTGGTGCAGCCCGAGGATATTCACGAGTTCACCCTCGACTCGCAGATCATCAAGCCGATCGAGCCGCGTCTTTACGGCGAGCGCGTCATCCATGGCGAGATCTACAAGGCGCGGCCGGAAGTGAATGCGGTTTGCCACCACCATGCGCCGTCGATTTTGCCGTTCTGCATTTCCGGCATGGAGCTCAAGCCGGTCTATCACCTCGGCGCGACGCTGGGCCCGGCGGTGCCGTTCTGGGACAGCCGCGACGATTTCGGCGATACCACGCTGATCGTGGCCAAGCCCGAAGAAGGCGCCTCGCTGGCCAAGGCCTTGGGGCCGAACTGGATCGTGCTGATGCGCCGCCACGGCGCGACCGTCGCCGGCACCACGCTCGAGGAACTGACCTTCCGCACCATCTACACCGCGCGCAACGCCTCGATGCAGATTCAGGCGTATGGCCTCGGCCATGTCTCGCCGCTCACTGCCGCCGAAACCGAGCTGGCGGGCGAATATAATCTGCGGCCCGGGCCGGTGGCGCGCGCCTGGGAATACTGGTCGGTGCGGCTCGACAAGGCCGAAGGCAACTGGCGCGCGGCAAAACCCAAGACTTTGCCGAAGAAGCCGGCGAAAGCGGCAACCAAGAAGCGTCCCGTCATCAAGACGGCAGCCAAGAAGCGCAAGACGAAGGCCAAACGGTCGCGGTGACCGCACGGCCCTTGCCGCGAAAACAGGATCGGCGATAATGCGGCATGAGCTGCGGGCCGGCGCGGCGGGACTTTTAGAGGGGCCGTCATGAACTTGGCTTTGCGTGCTGTCCGCCGTTTTGCATTTGCCGCCGTCACGATCGTCCTCACCTCCGCGGCGATGGCGCAGAGCTATCCCGACAAACCGATCCGCGCCTACATCCCGTTCGGCGCCGGCAGCGCCACCGACGTCATCCACCGCGCCGTGTTCGACGCCGTGGCCGCCGAACTCGGCCAGCCGATCATTGTCGAGAACCGCGGCGGCGCCGGCGGCACACTCGCCACCGGCGCGGTTGTTCGCGCCGAACCGGACGGCTACACCGTCCTCGCCAACTCGTCGGCCCATACCGTTTCGCCCTTCATCGTCAGCGCGCCTTACGACACCGCCAAGGACCTGTCCGGCGTCTTGATGGTCGGCCAGAACGCCAACGTCATGATCGTCAACCCGTCGAAGGGCTGGAAGACGATCAAGGACTTCGTCGCCGCCGCCAAAGCTAATCCGGGCTCGATCAATTACGGCTCGGCCGGCGTCGGCACCGCCACCCACATCAGCGCCGAGCGTTTCCGCCTCGCCGCCGGCATCCAGGCGACCCACGTTCCGTACAAAGGCGGTCCCGAGGCCATCACCGACATCCTGGGCGGCCGCATCGATTTCTATTTCTGTCCGATCTCAACCGCGCTGCCGCTGATCCGCGACGGCCGCGCCGTGGCGCTCCTGGTATCGACGCCGACGCGTGCCTCGGATCTGCCCGACGTGCCGACTCCGGCCGAGGCGGGCTTTGCCAACGCGGATACCACGATCTGGTTTGCGGCGTTCATGCCGTCGAAGACGCCGCGGGCCATCATCGACAAATTCCACGCCGCGGGAATGAAAGTGCTGGCGACGCCGGCGATGAAAGCCAAATTGAAGCAACTCGCGGTCGATCCGATGCCGATGACGCCGGCGGAGATCGATCAGTTGGTGGTCAAAGAACTTTCATCCAACGAAAAGCTGATCAAGGCCGCCGGTATCAAATAGCCGCGGCGTCCTTCCCTGTCTCGATTTGCGGCGGCGGCAGTGCTATCGCAGGACCCGCATTCGCCAACCCGGGACGGACATGACCAATCCAATTCGCGGCATGATCGCAGTCGACAAGATCGGCTGCAAAATCCTGTTTCTCAATCCGCAAACCTACGAGACTGAAACCGTTCTCGAAGGCTTTCAGCGCACGGTGCACGAATTGCTGGTGATGCCGGAAGAAGGCTTAGCCTATGTACCGATCTTCGGCGACGGCATTCACGGCCGCAATCCCAACCCAGGCCATACGCTGCACGTCATCGACCTGCTCGAGCGCAAGATCGCCGACAGCATCGATCTGTCGCCCTATCGCGCGCCGCATACTGTGCGGCTCGGCGCCGATGGGCTGATCTACATCACCTGCGAGAACAGCGCGGTGGTGGCGGTGATCGATCCCAAGACCAACGCGATGATCGACGCTATCCAATCCGGCTCGACCAACGGCCACCGGCTGGCCATCGCGCCGGACGGGCAACGGCTCTACACCGACAACGAGGAAGATGCCTCGGTCTCCGTGATCGACGTGCCGAACCGCAAGCTCATCGGCCAGATTAAGACGCCGCAGGCGCTGGCCGGCATCGCCGTCTCCAATGACGGCCGCACCGTGATCGCGGTCAGCGCCGAGCAGCCGGTGATATTCGCGATCGACCCTGTGGGCGGGAAAGTCACCCGCGAAATCCCGCTTGAGGGGGCGGAGAAGGCGGCGCAGATCGCGCGTTATTCGCCAGATGGCACGATGCTCGTTGTCAGCAACCTGAACGCCAATATGATCCACTTCATCGACGCCGCGTTCGGCGCGCAATTTTGCGTACCGGTCGGCAGCCAACCGATGGATTTCGCCTTCCGCGGCAACGAGTTGTTCGTCGGCTGCCAGGGCGACGGCTCGATGTACGTCATCGATATCCCCGGCCGCCGCGTGAAACACAGCTTCCAGGCAGGCTCGGGCTGCGAATCGGTGGGCTTTTTCTAGCCCTGCCATTTGGCACTTCCAGCGCCGCCAACACTGCCAACTGGCAACCGGGGCGCTGCCCCGCTAGATAGGCGGCTGGAGAGCCTTCAATGACGCGTGACGCCAAAGCCGCCAAAGAACGGGAAACCTGGGCCAAGCTCTGGCCGAGCCAGACGCCTGAGAAATCCGTGCCGCTGTTGCAGGCGTTGCATATTCTCACCCGCGAAGCCACGCTGAACGCGGATTCGCGGCGCAAGCTGACCCAGGTGCTGCATCTGACGCAGTTGCTGCGCCCGGCGCTGGAGAGCCTACTCAAGGACGATGGCGATCCGGTCATCGCCGATGTCGGCGCGGGGAAATCCTATCTCGGCTTCATTCTCTACGACCTGATCCTGGGCCCGGCCGGACGCGGAAGCGTCGTCGGCATCGAGGCTCGGGAAAAGCTGGTCGAATCGTCGCGGGAATTGGCGACGCAATCCGGCTTCGAGCGCATGCAGTTCATCGCCGCGCCGATCGCGGAGGCGACCCTGCCCAGCGGCCACGCACACATGGTGACGGCGCTGCATGCCTGCGACACCGCCACCGACGACGCCATCCGCTTCGCGCTGCGTCACGAAGCCAAGACCATCGCACTGGTGCCCTGCTGTCAGGCCGAGGTGGCGCGGCTGCTGGAGGGCCAATCCGGGCCGTTGCGCCAGTTGTGGCGGCACCCGATCCAGCGGCGCGAGTTCGGCGCCCACGTGACCAATGTGATCCGCGGCCTGGTGCTGGAAGCGCACGGCTACAAAGTGCGCGTCACCGAGTTCACCGGGCTCGAACACACGATGAAGAACGAGTTGATCCTGGCCGAGCGCCATCAGCGCAGCAACGCGCAGGCGCGCGGCGAGCTCAACCGGCTGATCGACCAGCTCGGCGTCAAGCCGGCGCTGCTCGACGTCATGGCTGCCTAGCGCATGATCCCGAATATCGCGGGTATTTATGGCAAGCCGCCGGCCGATGTGGTGGACCTGCCCGCCGGTGCGGTTCAGTTCTCGCCGCTGATGCCGGGCGCATCGGAATTGGGGTCGCAGGCTGAAGGCACCCTCGCCTCCATGACCATGCTGGCGCCGCCGGGTACGCTGGAGCGGCGCTACACACTTGCGCAGGCGCTGCGCGCCGTCGCGCCGGGCGGGTCGTTCGTCGCGCTGGCACCCAAAGATCAAGGCGGCACACGGTTGCGCAAGGAGATGCAAGCTTTCGGCTGCACCATCGAGGAAGCCGCGCGGCGGCATCATCGCATCGCGATTTGCGCCCGGCCTGACCGCTTGACCGGCATCGACGAAGCAATAACGGAAGGCGGCCCGCAATTGCTGTCCGATCTCGGCCTGTGGTCGCAGCCCGGCGTCTTCAGTTGGGACCGCATCGATCCGGGCAGCGCGCTGTTGCTGCAGCATTTGCCCGCGCAGAGCGGACGCGGCGCCGATTTCGGCTGCGGCGTCGGCGTGTTGGCGCGCGCGGTGCTGACCTCGCCCAAGGTCGCGCAGCTCACTTTGATCGACATCGACCGCCGCGCGATTCAATCCGCGCAACGCAATCTCGACGACCCGCGCTTGAGTTTCCGGTGGACCGACGTGCGCGAGCCCAACCCCGACCTGACGGCGCTCGACTTCGTGGTGATGAACGCGCCATTTCACGATGCCGGTACGGAAGACCGCGGGCTTGCTCTCAACTTCGTCAAGCGCGCCGCCGAATCGCTGCGCGCGGGCGGCGTCTGCTGGCTCACCGCCAACCGCCATTTGCCGTATGAAGCGGCCATGAAACCGCTGTTCAAGCGCGTCGATCTGAAGATCGAAACTGGCGGCTACAAGATCTACGAGGCGCACACGTGAGCAAAAGCCCGCCGACATTGCGGCTCGACCGCCTGCTCGCCAATCTCGGCTACGGCTCGCGCCGCGAAGTACAGCGGCTGGTCGTGATGGGCTTCGTCACGCTCGACGGCGTTCCGTTGACAGACAGCGACCAGCGCATCGTCATCACACCTGATCTGTCGGCGCGCATGACGGTCGATGACGAGCCGCTCGACCCGCCGCCGGGCATGGTAGTGGTGATGAACAAGCCCATCGGCGTCACCTGCTCGCACAAGGAGCAAGGGCCGCTGGTTTACTCGCTGCTGCCGGAGCGCTGGCGGCGCCGCGAGCCGGCGATCTCGACCGTCGGCCGCCTCGACAAGGATACCTCCGGCCTTCTGCTCATGACCGATGACGGCGCGCTGCTGCATAAGATCATCTCGCCGCGCAGTAACGTCACCAAGCGCTACGACGTGACGCTCGACCGGCCGTTGCGCGGGGCTGAGGAGAATATCTTCGCCTCCGGCGAGCTGATGCTGGAGAGCGAAACCACGCCGCTGCTGCCGGTACCGATGGAGGTGGCGTCGCCGACGCGCGCCTTCGTGACGCTCACCGAAGGCCGCTATCACCAGGTGCGGCGCATGTTCGCGGCGGTCGGCAATCACGTCACCGCGCTGCATCGCGACCGGATTGGAAGTCTGAGTTTGCCCGACGATCTGCCGGCCGGAGAATTCCGCATTCTCGGCGCGGCCGATCTGGCTTTGGTGTTTGCGCGGGCGTAGCTGCGCGCCTACGCCAGCGCGTCGGCGACCGCCTTGCCGCAGGTGACCGTGTCGGCCGAGCCTTTCAGATCGCGGGTGCGCAGCTTCTGCTCGATCAGCACCTTCTCGATCGCGTCGACGATGGCCTTGGCGGCCTCGGGCTCGCCGAGATGTTCCAGCATCATGGCGCCCGACCAGATCTGGCCGATCGGGTTGGCGATGCCTTGGCCGGCGATGTCCGGCGCCGAACCGTGCACCGGCTCGAACACCGACGGGAACAGGCGCTCGGGATTGATGTTGCCCGACGGCGCGATGCCGATAGTGCCGGTGCAAGCGGGCCCGAGATCGGACAAAATATCGCCGAACAAATTCGACGCGACCACGACGTTGAAGCGGTCCGGGTTCATGACGAAATGCGCGGCGAGAATGTCGATGTGGAACTGATTCCACTTCACATCCGGATAGCCCTTCGCCATTTCCTTCACGCGTTCGTCCCAGTACGGCATGGTGATGGCGATGCCGTTGGACTTGGTCGCCGACGTCAGATGTTTCTTCGGCGTCGAGCGCGCCAGTTCGAAGGCGAATTTAAGCACGCGGTCGACGCCGACGCGGCTCATCACCGTCTCCTGCACCACGACTTCGCGGTCGGTGCCGGCGAACATCTTGCCGCCGATCGCGGAATACTCGCCTTCGGTATTCTCGCGCACCACCCAGAAGTCGATGTCGCCGGGCTTGCGGCCGACGAGGGGACACGGCACGCCGGGCATCAGGCGCACGGGCCGCAGATTGACGTACTGGTCGAACTCGCGGCGGAACAGAATGAGTGAACCCCAGAGAGAGATGTGATCCGGCACCCGGTCGGGCATGCCGACGGCGCCGAAATAGATCGCGTCGTGCTTGCCGATCCGGTCTTTCCAGTCCTCCGGCATCATGCGGCCGTGCTTTTCGTAATAATCGCACGATGCAAAATCGAAATGATCCAGCCGCAATTCGAAGCCGTATTTCTTCGCCGCCGCCTCCAGCACGCGCACGCCTTCGGGCATGACTTCCTTGCCGATGCCGTCGCCGGGGATGACGGCGACGCGGTGAACGCGATTGGTGGTCATTGAAGGGTCCTTAAACGAAGTACTGCCCGCCATTGGCGGTGAGCGTCGAGCCGGTCATCAGCCCGGCGTCGTCGGACGCCAGGAACACGACGCAGCGCGCAATTTCCTCAGGCTCGCCCAAACGTCCGATCGGGATCAGCGGCAGGACGCTTTTCTCCAGCACGTCCTTCGGCACCGCCTGCACCATTTCGGTGTTGATGTAGCCCGGGCAGATCGCGTTCACGGTGATGCCGGAGCGCGCGCTTTCCTGCGCCAGCGCCTTGGTGAAGCCGAGTTCGCCGGCTTTCGCCGCAGAGTAGTTAGTCTGGCCGAACTGGCCCTTCTGGCCGTTGATCGACGAGATGTTGACGATGCGGCCGAACTTGCGCGCGCGCATGCCTTCGATCACCTGGCGGCACATGTTGAACAGCGAGCCGAGATTGGTGTTGATCACCGCCGTCCACTGCTCCGGCTTCATGCGGTGCAACTGGGAATCGCGCGTGATGCCGGCGTTGTTGACCAGGACGTCGATCGCGCCGACCTCGGCCTCGACCTTCTTCACGCCTTCCGCGCAAGCGTCGTACGACGACACGTCCCACTTGAACACCGGGATGCCGGTCTCGGCTTTGAATTTCTCTGCCGCCTCGTCGTTGCCGCCGTAATTGGCCGCGACTTTATAGCCTGCGGCCTTCAGCGCCTTGGCGATCGCCGCGCCGATACCGCGGGTGCCGCCGGTGACCAATGCAACGCGAGACATCCTCATTCCTCCAGATTTGTTTTTGTTTTCTCATGGCGGCATTGTCACGTCCACCGTTTTGCATTCGGCGGCGCAAAAAACAAAATGCCCGGCATGAACCGGGCATCTTTTAGAATTTTTGCATTGCACCAGAGTGACGCTGCAATGCGGCGTAATTACGCTCGCTTAATTCTTGAGCGAGCGATCAGCCGCGCTCGACACACATAGCAATTCCCATTCCGCCGCCGATGCAGAGCGTCGCCAGGCCCTTCTTCGCGTTGCGGCGGCCCATCTCGTGCAGCAGCGTCACCAGAATGCGGGCACCCGAGGCGCCGATCGGGTGGCCGATGGCAATGGCGCCGCCGTTGACGTTGACCTTGCCGGTATCCCAGCCGAGATCCTTGTTGACCGCGCAGGCCTGCGCAGCGAAAGCCTCGTTGGCCTCGACCAGATCGAGATCCTCGTGCTTCCAGCCGGCCTTCTTGAGCGCCGCGCGCGACGCCGGGATGGGGCCGGTGCCCATGATCGACGGATCGACGCCGGCTTGCGCCCACGACACGATGCGCGCCAGCGGCGTCTTGCCGAGCCTGGCGGCTTCCGACGCCCGCATCAACACCACGGCGGCGGCGCCGTCATTGATGCCGGAGGCGCTGGCGGCCGTTACGGTGCCTTCTTTGTCGAAGGCCGGGCGGAGCTTGGCGAGCGCGTCCAGCGTGACGCCCTTTTTCGGATATTCGTCGGTATCGACGACGGTATCGCCCTTGCGCGACTTGATGATGACCGGAACGATCTCGTCCTTGAATTTGCCGGCGGCCTGCGCGGCCTCGGTCTTGTTCTGCGACTTGACCGCGAACTCGTCCTGCTGCGCCCGGGTGATCTGATACTGCTTGGCGACGTTCTCGGCGGTGGTGCCCATGTGATAGCCGTTGAAGGCATCCCACAACCCGTCCTTAATCATGGTGTCGACCAGTTCGAAGTTGCCCATCTTGACGCCGTTGCGCAGGTGCTGGGCGTGCGGCGCCATGCTCATCGATTCCTGGCCACCGGCCACCACGATGTCGCTGTCGCCGTTCATGATCGCCTGATAGCCGAGCGCCACCGCACGCAGGCCGGAACCGCAGAGCTGGTTGATGCCCCAGGCCGGGCTTTCGACCGGGATGCCGGCGGCGATTGAGGCCTGGCGGGCCGGGTTCTGGCCCTGACCGGCGGTCAGGATCTGACCCATGATGACTTCGCTGACCCGGCCGCCTTCGATCCCGGCCCGCTTCAGGGCTTCGACGATCGCGGCCTTGCCGAGCTCATGGGCCGGCAGGTTGGCGAAGGCCCCGTTGAAACTACCGACCGGCGTGCGGGCAGCGCTCACAATGACGATGTCGTCTTTCATCGGAAACTCCTGATGTTTTTGCGGCTACGGGGCGTGTCGGGCGAGAATTGGCTCTTTTTGGCACATTCCGCAAGCCCTTCGCACTGCAAAGGGGGTTTACCGCAACGCCACAAAATAGTGGCCCAGGGCTGCGGAATGCGACTATGCTTGAGATCTGGGCAGGGGAATGTGATCAAAATGGCCGACGAAAAACAGCCTATTACGATCAAGAAATACGCGAACCGGCGACTCTATAATACCGGCACGAGCACCTACGTCACGCTCGAGGACCTCGCCGTCATGGTCAAGAGCGGCGAGGATTTCGTGGTCTTCGACGCCAAGACCGGCGAAGACATCACGCGCTCGGTGCTGGCGCAGATCGTGTCCGAGCAAGAGGGCAAAGAAGGCCAAAGCCTGTTGCCGATCGCCTTCCTGCGGCAGTTGATCCGCTTCTACGGCGACAGCATGCAGATGATGGTGCCGAGCTTCCTCGAGCAATCGATGCAATCGCTCACCAGCCAGCAGGGCAAGTTCCGCGAGCAGATCACGCAGGCCTTCGGCGCCGGCGGCTTCGGCACGCTCGAAGAGCAAGTGCGCCGCAACATGGAGATGTTCGAAAAGACCTTCGCCATGTTCGCCCCGCCCTTCGCGCTCGGCGGCAAAACCGCGACCGGTACGCCCGGCGCGGCCGACAAACCGGCGGCAGGCGGCGGCGAGATGGACGAGCTGAAGCAGCAACTCGGCGAAATGCAGAAGCGGCTCGATAAGCTCGGCGGCAAGGAATAAGTTTTACGCCGTCGCGGTGCGGTTGTTTTCCGTAAGCCACGGCCGCTCGCTGCTGGCCAGCCCAATCAGCGCGCCTTGCAGGAAATCGCAATTCCAGCCGGTCAGCAGTTGCGCGGCTTCTTCGTTCTGCACCCATTCGGCGACGGCCTTGAGGCCGAGCCGGTGCGACAGATCGATCATCGTATGAACGAAGGCGCGGTCGTCTTCCGACTTCATGATGTTCTGCACGAAGGCGCCATCGATCTTCACGATATCGACGCCAAGCTTGCGCAGATTGCGGAACGAGGTGTTGCCGGCGCCGAAATCGTCGATGGCGATGCGGCAGCCGAGATCCTTCACCCGCTTGACGAAGCCGCGGGTGTCGTCGATGTCCTGGATCACGGCGGTCTCGGTGATCTCGATGATCAGCCGTTCGGCAACACCGGGGCTGGAGCTCAGCAAGCCGCCAAGACCGGTCCACCAATCGGGATCGACGGTCGAGGCCGGCGAGACGTTGACGCTGGCGGTCAGCGTCGGCGCTTCGGCGAGTTCGCCCACCACCAGCTCCAGCACGCGATAGTCCAGCATCCGCACCAACCCGAGCCGCTCAGCCACTGGGATGATTTCGTTGGCGTGGCAGACGGTGCCGTCGGCGCGGTTGACCCGCATCAGACATTCGTAGAATGCCGGCTTGCGGCCGGCCGCTTCAACCACCGGCTCGAAAGCCAGCACGATGCGCCGCTCGTTGAGCGCCGCCACGATCTCGTCGGTAGCGCGCACGCTTTCGCGGCGCAGCGCATCGCGTTCGACATTAGGCCGATAGGCGGCAAACGAGCCGTGGCGCTTGCCGCGCGCGGCGTGCAGCGCGTCTTGGGTGCGGCTGAGGATTTCGGGAACAGTGCGCGCATGGCGCGGCGCGGTCACGCCGCCAATGGTGACCGTGACGGCCACAGGCCCGGCGGGCGTCATGATCGGCTCGTCGCGCACGCCGGCCAGCAGCCGTTCGGCGGCGATGGTCAATTCGTCGGGCGTACAGCTGGTCAGCACCACGCCGAATTTGTTGCCGGTGAAGCGGCCGAGATGGTCCTTGCCGCGCAGCCGCGCGCGAATGCACTTGGCGACTTGCGCGATCACGCTCTCGGTGGTCTCGAAGCCGTAGGATTCATTGAGCCTAGCCAGATGGTCGATCGCGACCAGCAGGAAGCCACACGAGCCGCGAAATTTGATTGCTTCGTCAAGCGTCGCGCCCAGCACTTCGATGAGGCGTGTGCGGTTGAGCTCGCCGGTGAGCGGATCGAAATTCGCAAGCTGCGTCAGCTTGGCTTCGCGCGCGTGACGTTCGGTGATGGCGCGGATCACGCCATGCGCGCGCTGCGGCTTGCCGTCGGGACCGGCGAACCAGCGGCCGGTATCTTCCAGCCAGATATTCTCGTCGCCGCGCTTGAAGGCGTATTGCGCCTGATAGGCAACGCCACTGCCGCTGTCGCGGACGCCGGGCATGTTGACGGCATCGACCCGCGCCTGACCGCCGGTAGCATCTGTGCGGAGCGCGTAAGCCTTGCCGCTGGCGATCTCCGCCGTATCGGCGAGCCCCAGCACCGGCGCGGCATTGCCGCTCCAGGTTAACGCGTCGGTGTCGAGCCGCCATTCATAGGCGGCCTCGCCGATCGAGTTGAGAATTTCCGCGGCGTCGGGGACGCCAGCTGGTTGTTCATTACGGGTCACGCTCGCCCCTTTTTGGAACGCAGCGCCGGCTGAGGCGTTGGCTTGGAGAACTGAATACTACTGACGAACCTACAAGGGAATCACTAAACAACTGGAAAAACCGCCGCTGTATTCGCGTTAATGACGTTTCAGACGGGTGGTACGGGCCTTGCGATGATCACGTAGACAACAATTAGTTGTCGCGAATCGAGACAGGCACTGTAAATGCGCAACGAGCAAACCAACAGACCAAGTTCACGGTTAACAGATTCTTCCGAGCCGGAATTCACACCCGAGCTTGTTAAGGATGTTGCCGGCCGCGCGCTGTTGGTCGTCGAACCGCGACCCGTTACCGAAGAGCCGGTGGTGTCGAACTTTCGCCAGGCCCCGTTCCTGGCGCAGTTGATTGCCACCAAGGATCATCACCCGCAGACGCGCAATCGCCGCCGCGCCGCGCCGTCCGACGCCATCGATGCTTACCGCGCCGTCGTGGCGATGACCGAATTCGACTGAGGCTTAATAGCCGAGCGCGCAGCCGTCTTTGCGCGATTCCGAGCCGCCGATCAGCACGCCGCGATCCCAATCGATCTTGACCGTCTGCGCGCCGCCCCAGGGCTGGTCCGCCATCGCCACGGTATGCCCGCGTGCTTTTAGCCCTTCGATGGTCGCAGCCGAGGTGCCGGTTTCGACCACGGTCTGTTCGTCTTCGAAGAAGAAGCGCGGCGCGTCGATCGCCTGCTGCACGTCCATGCCGTAATCGAGCATATTGAGCACGATCTGGACGTGGCCCATCGGCTGATAATGCGCGCCCATGACGCCGAAACTCATGTCGCAGCGGCCGTCGCGCATGGCAAGCGCCGGGATGATGGTGTGCATCGGCCGCTTGTCGGGGCCGAAAGTGTTGGGATGATCCGCATCGAGCGTGAAGCAGGCGCCGCGATTGGTCAGCATGATGCCGGACTTCTCGGTGCAGATGCCGAGGCCGAAACTCGAATACAGCGAATTGATGAACGACACCGCCATGCGGTCGCGGTCGACGACACTGAGATAGATGGTGTTGCTGCCGGGCGCGGGCGCAGTTGGCAAGGTCGAGCGCTTGCTCATGTCGATCAGCGACGCCAGCTTCTTGCCGAAGCTCTTGTCGAGCAGGTCGGCGACCGGCGTGCGCATGTGCGCTGCATCGGCAATATGCGTGTCGCGCACCGCGAAGCCTAAGCGGGCGGCCTCCAGCACCAGATGGAATCGCTCGGGCCCGAGCGGATCGAGCGCCTTGAGGTCGAAGTTCTCCAGGATGTTGAGCATCACCAGCGCGGTGAGGCCCTGCCCGTTCGGCGGAATCTCGACCAGATCGAGGCCGCGATAATTGGTCGAGATCGGCGTGACGGCGTCGCCGCGATGCGCTGCGAAATCTTCCGCGGTCAGGAACGAGCCGCGCGCGGCGACGGTCGCCGCCATGTCGTCGGCGAGTTCGCCTTCGTAGAAAGCGCGCGCGCCTTTGGCGGCGATAGTCTTGAGCGTCGCCGCCAGCGCCGGAAAGCGGATAACGTCGCCTTGTTTCGGCGCGGCGCCGTTGAACAGATAGTGCTTCGATGCGCCGGTATCGGCCTTGAGCTTGGCGACATGGCGCTGCCAATCCCAGGCCACACGCGCGGCCACCGGGAAGCCGCCTTCGGCATATTTGATCGCCGCTTGCAGCGCGCGGTCGAGGCCGAAGCGGCCGTGGCTTTTGAGCAAGGCCTCCCAGGCATCGAGCGCGCCCGGCACGGTGACGGCGTGGATCGAGTTGCCGATCTCTTTCAAGCCTTGGGCACGCAGCGCTGGCGCCGATGCCTTGGCGCCGGCGCGGCCAGAGCCGTTATAGCCAGCGACCGGCTTGCCCGGCTGCGCCACCAGCCAATAGCAGTCGCCGCCGATGCCGGTCATGTGCGGCTCGACCACACAGAGCGTCGCCACCGCGGCGACCGCTGCGTCGGCCGCGGTGCCACCGGCGCGCAAGGCGTCCACCGCGGCGAGAGTTGCCAGCGGATGCGAGGTCGCCGCCATGCCGTCGCAGGCGATCACGGGCGAGCGGCCGGGCATCTGGAAGTCGCGGGTCATGGAAAAATGTCGCTGCGAGGAACGATCAGGACGAGACGTGCTCGATGCCTTCGACGGTGAGGTCGCGTTGCGCCGAGCGCAGCGTCACGGCGAAGCCGCCGAGCACATCGATGAAGCTGATGACCAGCAGCAGGAAGAAGGTGGCGGTGGCGGCCTGCTTGACCAGCAGGAACTCGGCCATGATACCGAGAAACAGGATCAGCGACAGGCCGTGATCGACCACGGTGCGGATGCCGATGCGGGTCGACTTCATCATCTCGCCGAACAGCATGATGATCGACAGCGCGATCAGCATGTCGCCGGCGGACATCGACCAGTCGCCGCCCGACACCATGTGCACGGTGGTCAGCGGCGCGGTCCAGCCGAGGCCGGGCATCAGGAAGGCAATGATGTTGTAGATCGCGAAGGGAAGCAGCAGCAGAGGAAAGCCAAGGATGAACATTCCAGCTTTCCTCCCGCTTGAGACGAGACTTACGACTCGGTCTTCGCCTTGAGCACCTGACGGCCTTTGTACATGCCGGTCTTCAGGTCGATGTGGTGCGGACGGCGCAGCTCACCGGAGTCCTTGTCCTCGACATAGGCCGGCCGCTTGAGCGCATCGGCGGAACGGCGCATGCCGCGGCGCGACGGCGAGGTTTTTCGTTTCGGCACAGCCATGGAAAGGAACTCCCAGAAATCACGTCTTGTCGGTTGAAGCCGGGCTTATAGAGGATGGTGCAGCCTAAGGCTAGGGGCAAAAAGCCGGTCTTTTGGCCTTAAACTAGCGGCTTTGGCGCAGGCAATTGGCCGCCTCGGGCGAACGGGCAGCGCGGGCGACGTAGAGCCCGGCCAGCCGCCGCAGGCCAGGCCCCGGCGATTTGGCGTCGCGGGTGACAGGATTGGGCAGCATCGAAGCCAAAAGTGCCGCCTGGTAGGGCGACAACTCGCGCGCCGATTTGCCAAAAGCCCGGCGGCTACCCGCTTCGACGCCGAATTCGCCGTTCGGGCCCCATTCGGCGATGTTGAGGTAGATTTCCAGCACCCGCCGCTTGGTCAGCACCAGATCGATCCACAGCGCCAGCGGGAACTCCAGCGCCTTGCGCACGAAACTGCGGCCGCCCCACAAAAACAGGTTCTTGGCGACCTGCTGGGTGATGGTGGAGCCGCCGCGCAGGGCGTCCAGGTCGTCGGCATCGGCAATGGCGTCGCGCAGCTCCCGGAAATCGACGCCGTGGTGGCTGCAAAACCGGCCGTCCTCGGCGATGATCACGGCAAGAGCCAGCGCCGGTGAAATGCGGCTCAGCGGCACGAATTGGCGCTCGACCCGCTGACCGCTCATGTTCCGCCACAGCATCACGGTCGAGGGCGGATCGATCACCGCATAGAGCGGCGTCAGCACATAGGGCGCCAGCAGCATGACCAGGACGGCGAAAAACACCGCCCGCAACGGCCGCGCCACCCGCGGCAGCCGCAGGATGTCGTAGGCAACCGTCAGCCGCTTGCCGGGGCGATAGTCGGGCCGATACATGGGGCTACACTAACCGATCCCGGCACGAATTGCGGTTTGCCGCCGCTCAAGGCTAACAATGGCCCGCATGGAGCTTACCAAGGACTTTGCCAACGACTTTGCCGCCCGGCTGACCGCGGTCGCGACCGAGACCGAGACGCTGCTCGGCCGCCTGCTCGGCGGCGAGCCGTTGCCGGGCGAGACCGCGCGGCCGGAGCGCCTGCTCGCCGCCATGCGTCATGCCGTACTCGGCGGCGGCAAACGGCTGCGGCCGTTCCTGCTGGTCGAGACTGCGGCGCTGTGCGGCGCGCCACGCGACGGCGCGCTTCTGGCGGGCGCGGCGCTCGAATGCCTGCATTGCTATTCGCTGGTGCATGACGACCTGCCGGCGATGGATGACGACGAGCTGCGGCGTGGCCGCCCGACCGTGCACAAAGCGTTCGACCAAGCCACCGCGATTCTCGCCGGCGACGCGCTGCTCACTTTGGCGTTCGATATTCTGGCCCGCGTCGAAGTGCATGACGATGCGAACGTGCGCATCGCACTGGTGACGGAATTGGCGCGCGCGTCGGGACTTGGCGGCATGGCCGGCGGCCAGATGCTGGATCTCGCCGCCGAAGGCCGCTTCGTCGAACGGCGCGCGCTGGGCGAAATCGAAATCGCGATGTTGCAGGCGATGAAGACCGGCGCGCTGATCCGCTTCGCCTGCCGTGCCGGCGCGATCCTCGGCCAAGCCGGCAGCCCGGAGCGCGCCAGCATCGACCGCTATGGCGCGGCGATCGGCCAGGCATTTCAAATCGCCGACGATCTGCTCGATGTCGAAGGCGACAGCGCCACGCTCGGCAAAGCCACCGCCAAAGATGCCGCCGCCGGCAAGGCCACATTGGTCAGCGCGCTCGGCGTCAAAGGCGCACACGCCCGGCTCGACGCGCTGATTGCCGAAGCCGATGCCGCGCTGGAGACGTTCGGCGCCAAAGCCGATACTCTGTGCGCCGCCGCCCGCTTTGTCGCGCAGCGGCGCAACTGACGCGGTCGGGACGCAACCATGGCCACCAAGAAAACCACGCCGCCGGTCCGTCGACCTCTTCCGGTTCGCGTCGTCAAACTGCATGCCAAACTGACGCTCGGCGCCATCGCCGGTCTGCTGACGATCTTCCTTCTCCCGTCCGTCTGGCATTTGCCGACGCGCATGCTGATCGGCTGGGACACGGGCGTCGGGCTTTATCTGCTACAGACGTACACGATGTTCTGGCGGGCGAATGTCGGCAAATTGCAAAGACGCGCCAAGGAACAGGACGAAGGCGAGTTCACGATTTTACTGCTGACGATGGTCGCAACGCTGGCCAGCATCGCCGCGATCGTCATCGAACTCGGCGGCGCTAAGCAAAGCGGGCACATCGCGCTGTCCGCGCTGCTCGCCACCGCCACGATCCTGCTGTCGTGGGGCTTCATGCACACGATGTTTTCGCTGCATTATGCGCACGAATATTACGGCGAGCGCCGCGACGGCAAAATCGGCGGGCTCGATTTTCCCGGCACCGAGGAGCCGGATTATTGGGACTTCCTCTATTTCTCGCTGGTCATTGGCATGACCAGCCAAGTGTCCGACGTGCAGATCACCAGCAAGGTGATCCGGCGCGCCGTAAGCGTTCACGGCGTGCTGTCGTTCTTCTTTAATCTCACCGTGCTGGCGCTGTCGGTGAACATGCTGTCGAATCTGATATGACGGCGATCGCTCAGACCATTCTGTTGATGATGGCCGTGCTGGCGGCCGTGGCGGTCGCGGCCAAGCGGCTGCATGTCGCGCCGTCGATCCTGCTGGTGATCGCCGGCGTCGGCATGGCGCTGATCCCGGGCCTGCCCAAGGTGCAGCTCGCGCCCGAACTGGTGCTGCTGGTGATCCTGCCGCCGCTGATCTATTCGGCCGGCGTCGCCATGAGCTGGCGCGAATTCCGCTATAACCTGCGGCCGATTGCGCTGCTGGCCTTCGGCGCCGTGGTCTTCACCACCTGCGCCATTGCCGCGGCGGCGCATACTTGGCTGCACTTCGACTGGGCGACCGGCTTTGTGCTGGGCGCCATCATCGCGCCGCCCGATGTGGTGGCGCCTTTGGCCATCGCGCGGCGGCTCGGGCTGCCGCGCCGGTTGATGGTGGTGCTGGAAGGCGAAGGCCTCGCCAACGACGCCACCGCGCTGATCCTTTATCGCTTCGCCGTCATTGCGGTCAGCCTCGGCACGTTCTCGCTGCCGGAAGCCGCCGGGACGTTTTCGCTGATCGTGGTCGGCGAAGTCATCTACGGCATCGCCGTCGGCTGGCTGAGCCTGCGGTTGCGTAAATGGGCGCGCGAGCCGCGAGTCGAGATCACGCTGTCGCTGATGACGCCGTATCTGGCCTATTGGGTGCCCGAGCATTTCGGCGGCTCCGGCGTGCTGGCGACCGTCGCCTGCGGGCTTTACGTGAGCTGGATCGGGCCGCGGCTGATCGCGCCCGCGACGCGACTGCAAGGCATCTTCTTCTGGGATTTGATCGTCTATCTGATCGAGGGCTTCGTGTTCCTGCTGACCGGCCTGCAGGCGCGCACACTGGTCGAGCAGGCGCACGCGTTCTCGATCCGCGACCTGCTGATAGCGACCGCGCTGACCACGGCGATTGCGATCGCGGCGCGGTTCATCTGGGTTTTTCCCGCAACCTATATTCCGCGCTGGCTGATCCCGTCACTGGCCAAGCGCGATCCGGCGCCGCCGTGGCAGGGACCGTTTCTTTTAGGATTTACCGGCGTGCGCGGCGTGGTGTCGCTCGCCGCCGCTTTGGCCATTCCCTACACCGTCGCCAGCGGCGCGCCGTTCCCGCACCGCGAATTGATTTTGTACATCACCTTCGGCGTCATCGTCATCACGCTGGTCGGTCAAGGCCTGATGCTGCCCTTTGTCGTGCAATGGCTCGGGCTGACCAAGCTCGGCAAGGAAGAGCGCAAGCACGAGATCAAGGACGAACTCGCCGCGCGCCAGGCCGCACTGAAAGAGGTCAAGAAGCGGCTGGAGAAGGCGATCAAGGATCACGAACTGCCGGCAGAGGCGGCGGACCATTTGCGCACGCGCAACCAGAGCCGCTCGCAGATCCTGCCGACGAACCTGACCGAAGGACTCGATCAGATGCGCCGGACCGCGGCGCTGAAAATCGAATTGATCGCCGCCGAGCGCGATTTCATTTATGAACTGCTGCGCGACGGCAAGATCACCGACGAAGCGCGGCGGCGCATCGAATACGAACTGGATCTGGAAGAAGCCGGCGTCGCCAATCGCGGCCAGGATGGCGGCGGCTGGATGTAGGCGTGCGTCATCGCCCCTGTTCTTTGCGGCGCGGGGTCGCCGTCGTTCCCGTTTTCCTTTCCGCGAGGGAATGGAGCGCCGGGAGGCGCCAGAGGGTTTGCGAGACCCTCTTAGCGAGGCTTGCGAGGCCCCCCTGCGCGCCCTGCGAAGGCGCGCGCCCCCATTGACGGAGGGGCGGCGCCTCCCGGCGCTCCACCACATCAAGCTTGCGCGCTCGGCGCAGGCTTGACCACGGCACGCATTGTCGGCGCGCCGGCCTTGGCTCTCGTTGGGCGTCACCTCGAGATGACGCCCGCCGCAATTAAGGCGGGATGAATATAAGCGCGGTTTGGCGCGCGGGGATAAGTTTTTTTCAGAGCAGCGAGTCGCTCGTCCTCGGCTCTGTCATTGCCGGGCTTGACCCGGCAATCCATGAAATGGTGCATCGCCGGAAGACTTACGTAAGACCGCCGTCGCCGTGACTAAGTCATGGATGCCCGGGTCATAGGCGAGCGAAGCGACGCCGTTCTTCGAACGGCTATGCCCGGGCATGACAGTTGAATATGATGCGCCAGCTTCGCTAACCGACGCTACTCGCGCACGACAAACATTACCTGCACCGTCTTGGTGACGTCGGTGCTTTTCAGCGTCGGTTGCTTTGCCGCGGGATTTTTCGTGTAGCTGATTTGCAGCGCCGAGTTCGACAGCCACTCGATCTTCGGCAAAGCGCGGTCGGCGGCGCAGGGCGCGGCATAAACCAGATAGGCTTTGTCGCGCTCGGCGAAGTCGTCGGGATAGACGCCGAGGATGACGGCGATGCCGTCGGCGCAGAACGGCGGCGCGCCGGCGCGCGTCAGCGTGATCTTGACCGCCTTGTATTTGTTGTCGGGTGCCGGAAACGCGGTGAAATATTTTTGCGCCGGCTCGACGGTAACGGCGAGGTAGACCGAAGCGGCGCCGAGCAGTGCGACCACGGCGAAGAATCCGACGATGAACGGTTTCGCCTTCACGCCGCCGCCATCACTCAGCAGCCTTGGCGCCGGCGCCGAAGCGGCGCTCGATGTAATCGATCACCATCGCCTTGAAGTCGGCGGTCAGCGTCGGGCCGCGCAGAGTGGCGACCTTCTTGCCGTCGACGAAGACCGGCGCGGTCGGCGTTTCGCCGGTGCCGGGCAGCGAGATGCCGATATCGGCGTGCTTGCTCTCGCCCGGGCCGTTGACGATACAGCCCATCACCGCGACGTTGAGCGTCTCGACGCCGGGGTAGCGCGCCTTCCATTCCGGCATCGAGGTGCGGATGAAGCTCTGGATGTCGGAGGCCAGTTCCTGGAACGTGGTGGACGTCGTGCGGCCGCAGCCGGGGCAGGCCGCAACCAGCGGCACGAAGGTGCGCAGGCCCATCGTTTGCAGCAGCTCCTGCGCGACCTGCACTTCGAGGGTGCGGTCGCCATTGGGTTCGGGCGTAAGTGAAACGCGCACGGTGTCGCCGATGCCCTGTTGCAGCAGCACGCCCATCGCGGCGCTCGAGGCGACGATGCCCTTGGAGCCCATGCCGGCTTCGGTGAGGCCGAGATGCAGCGCATAATCGGAGCGGCGCGCCAGTTCGACATAGACCGCGATCAGATCCTGCACCGCCGAAACTTTCGCCGAGAGAATAATGCGGTTCTTCGGCAGCCCGATCTCCTCGGCGCGCGAAGCCGACAACAGCGCCGACTGCACCATGGCCTCGTGCGTGACCTCGCGCGCGTCGAGCGGCTCGGGCGTGCGGGAATTGTCGTCCATCAGCTTGGTGAGAAGCTCTTGATCGAGCGAGCCCCAGTTAACACCGATGCGCACTGGCTTGGAGTGCTTGATCGCCATCTCGACGATCTGGGTGAACTGCGGGTCGCGCTTGTTCTTGAAGCCGACATTGCCGGGATTGATGCGGTATTTGTCGAGCGCCTCGGCGCAGCCGGGATAATTCGTCAGCAGCGTGTGGCCGTTGTAATGGAAATCGCCGACAATCGGCACGCGCACGTTCATCTGCGCCAGCCGGTCGCGGATTTTCGGCACCGCGGCGGCGGCCTCGTCGCGGTCGACGGTGATGCGCACCAATTCGGAACCGGCCCGCGCGAGCGCCGCGACCTGACGCGCCGTGCCCTCGACGTCGGCGGTGTCGGTGTTGGTCATCGACTGCACGACGATCGGGTGACCGCCGCCGACGATGACGCCGCCGACATCGACGGCCACCGATTTATGACGTTCTTGCGCTGCTGTGCTCATGTGCCACCGGAGTGCCAGACAAATATAACCCGGTCAACGCGTCCGAAAGAGGCCTATTTCGCACGATTGACCAGCACCAGGCCGGCCGCCACCAGCGCCACCGCGGCGCCGAAAGCCGGCGTCAACGGCTCGCCCAGCACGAAATGGCCGGCGCCGACGCCGAAGAGCGGCGTCAGGAAGGTGAACACCGACAGGCGGTTGGCCGAATAGCGCGCGATCAGCGCGAACCAGATGACGAAAGTGACGCTGACCACCCACACGGTCTGGTAGGCCAGCGCGCCGAGCGCCAGCGCCGACGGCATCGCCACGATGCGTTCGCCGAAAATGAGCGCGGCCAGTCCCAGCAGCGGCGCCGACACCACCAGCTGATAGAGCATGACTTTTTCGGCCGGAGCGCGGTTGAGCGAACTGGCCTTGATGATCAGCGTGGTCGTCGCCCATAAAACGGCGGCCACCACCATCATCAGATCGCCGATGGCCTGGCGCGGATCAAGCGCCGGCGTCGGCAGGCCGAACGCCACCACCATGCCGGCGAAGGACAGGAACAGCCCGAGCCATTGCGCCGCGCGAAAACGGTCGGCCGGCAGAAAGATGCGGCCGCCGAGCACGACGAAGAACGGCGCCAGATAGATGAACAGCGTCGCGCGCAACGCCGTGGTGTAGGCGAGGCCCTGGAAGATGAAAATGAATTCCATGCCGAAGAAGAACCCGGCGGCAAGTCCGGGCAGCAACGTGCCGTCGCGCGTCAGCAGCGATATGCCGCGTAAGCGGCACCAGCCGGCGACGATCAGCGCCGCAATGACGGAACGGATCGTCCCCTGCGTCAGCGGCGGGATGTCGTGCATCGCCAGTTTGGTGGCGACCTGGTTGAAGCCCCAGGACAGGCACAGCACCACCACGATGGCGGCGGCGACCGCGTCGAGCGGACGCGTGGTGTGATGGGAGGATGGTGGGGTGGACATTGATGAGAATTCCAGCGGAGCGGGAGCGTGTCTTAGCCCGCGAAGCAGCGCGAGGCCATGCTCTCTGTTGTCGTCCCCGCGAAGGCGGGGACCCATAACCCCAGACCTCACTCGGCCTCATGGTGAGGAGCGCTGCGCAGCAGCGCGTCTCGAACCATGGAGCCGCCTCGTCCTTCGAGACGCACGCTTCGCGTACTCCTCAGGATGAGGCGGAGATAGATTTCGGCGTATGGGTCCCCGCCTTCGCAGGGACGACGGGAAATTTTACGCCGCCTTGCAATGCGCGCAGATGCCGCTGATCTCGATCACCGGCGTTTTCGGCGTGAAGCCCGCGGCGCGCGACGCGGTCTTGATGGTGTCGGCGACCGCGGCGGACGCCGCCTCGCCGACCGCGCCGCATTTCTCGCAGATCAGGAACACCACTGGATCGCCGCTGTCGTGATTGTGCACGCAGGCGATGAAGGCGTTGCGGCTTTCGATGCGATGCACCAGGCCCTGCTCGCGCAGGAAATCGAGCGCGCGATAGATGGTGATCGGCGCCGGCGGCGCGCCGTGTTCGGCCAGCCGGTCGATCAGCTCATAGGCGCCGAGCGGCGCGTGGCTCGCCAGCAGCGCTTCCAGCACCTGACGGCGGATCGGCGTCAGCCGTTCCTTGCGCGCGACGCAGATCGCCTCGGCATGCGCGATGGCGTCGCTGGCGCAGCGGTCATGATCGTGACCGGGCGTCGGGAACACCGCGTGCGCATGTGTTTTTTTGGTCAAGGTTCGAGTCGCCTTCATACGCAAGTCTAACCTAAAGGGGTTTGTATCCCGAAACCGGATACATAGATATTGCACTGCAACAAAAATAGGGGCAGGTTTCAGCGCTCTCCCCTATTCCCCCGGCCGGTTCGCGGCCGCCCGCAACGAGGACAGCCATGCTTAAAGGCAAGACAGCGCTGGTCACCGGCTCGACGTCCGGCATCGGCCTCGCCACCGCGCGCGCGCTCGCACAAGACGGCGCCAACATCGTCATCAACGGCTTCGGCGACAAGGCCGCGATTGAGGCCGAACGCGCCGGGCTGGAGAAGGACTTCGGCATCAAGGCGATCTATTCGGCCGCAGACATGAGCAAGCCCGCCGAAATCGCCGAGATGGTCGCCACCGCCGAGAAGACGTTCGGCGCGCTCGACGTGCTGGTGAACAATGCCGGCATTCAGTTCGTCGCCAACATCGAAGACTTCCCGCCGGAGAAGTGGGACGCCATCATCGCCATCAATCTGTCGTCGGCGTTTCATTCGATTCGCGCCGCCATGCCCAGCATGAAGAAGCGCAAATGGGGCCGCATCATCAACATCGCTTCGGCGCACGGTCTGGTCGCCAGCCCGCAGAAGGTTGCTTACGTCGCGGCCAAGCACGGCCTTGTCGGCTTGAGCAAAGTGGTGGCGCTTGAGTCAGCCAATGACGGCGTCACCTGCAACGCCATCTGCCCCGGCTGGGTGCTGACGCCGCTGGTGCAGAAGCAGATCGACGACCGCACCAAGGCTTCCGGCAAATCGGTGCGCGAAGAAGAGATCGCGCTGCTGTCGGAGAAGCAGCCGATGCACCAATTCACCAAGCCGGAAGGCATCGGCGCGCTGGCGGTGTTCCTGTGCAGCGACGGCGCCGCCAGCATCACCGGCTCGGCCTATTCCATCGACGGCGGCTGGGTGGCGCAGTGAAGCGCATTCAATGATCGACTTCCTTTCCCGCGTCCTGGGCGGCGACAAAGCGGACAAGCCGAAGGGCACCAAGCGCGTCAATCTGGCGCTGCAAGGCGGCGGCGCGCATGGCGCCTTCACCTGGGGCGTGCTCGATCATCTGCTCGAAGACGGGCGGCTGACGGTCGAAGGCATTTCCGGCACCTCGGCCGGCGCGGTCAACGCCGTGATGCTGGCCGACGGCTTGCGCCGCGGCGGGCCGGACGAAGCGCGCAAGCGGCTGTCGGATTTCTGGCGCGCCGCGAGTCTCGGCGGCGACCTGCCGGCGGTGCAGCGCGCGGTCACCGACCGGTTGTTCTCGCTGCTGCCCAGCGAAGGTTCACCGACGTTCAACTGGCTGTCGGCGTGGTCGCAGTACCTTTCGCCCTACGATCTCAATCCGCTCAACATCAATCCGCTCAAGGACATGATCGAGCGCTTCGTCGATTTCGACGGCTTGCGCGCCGACCCGCGGCAGATATTCATCGCCGCCACCAATGTGCAGACTGGCCGGCTGCATATTTTTCCGCACGACAAGATTTCCGCCGAAGCGGTGATGGCCTCGGCCTGCCTGCCGGCGGTGTTCCGCGCGGTCGAGATCGACGGCGTGCCCTATTGGGACGGCGGCTATCTCGGCAATCCGGTGCTCTACCCGTTCTTCCGCTCGACCGACGTCGAGGACGTGGTGATCGTCCAGATCAATCCGCTGGTGCGCAAGAAAATCCCGACCTCGACCCGCGACATCATGGGCCGCGTCAGCGAGATCACGTTCAATTCGGCGTTGATGGCGGAACTGCGCGCCATCGAATTCGTCAACCGGTTGATCGATCAGGGCCGCATTCCGCACGGCACCGGCCCGAACGAATATCGCCGCATCAACGTGCACCGCATCGTGCTCGAAGGTCTGGGCGAGCGGCTGTCGTCCTCCTCCAAGCTGCGCAATGACTTCGAGTCGCTCGAACTGCTGCGCAAGGTCGGCCAGCGCTCGGCACGGCGCTTCCTCGACGCGCATTTCGACGACATCGGCGTGCGCTCCAGCGTCGATCTCAAGACGGAAGTCTATTCCGAGCGGGGGTGATGCGACGTGCTTGTCCCGGACGCGGCGCAATACGAAGCGCAGCGGAGTGGTGCGACGCAGAGCCGGGACCGTTCCAAACTCTGAATGTGTAAAGGTCCCGGTTCTGCAGCGCACCACGAAGCCGTGCTGCGCTGCGCCCGGGACAAGAGTAGACTTAACTCATGACAGAACTGATCGCCGAAATCGGCAAGACGCTGCTGGAAATCCACGTCGCAGACATCACCACGCTCGACGTCGATGCCATCGTCAACGCGGCGAACCGCTCGCTATTGGGCGGCGGCGGCGTCGATGGCGCGATCCATCGCACCGCGGGCCCGGAACTGCTGGCGGAATGCGCGACGCTCGGCGGCTGCGACACGGGTAGCGCCAAGATCACCGGCGGGTACCGGCTCAAGGCCCGCGCCGTGATCCACGCGGTCGGCCCGGTGTGGCAGGGCGGGGGTGCGGATGAGGAGGCGCTGCTCGCGGGCTGTTATCGCACCGCGCTTGAGCTTGCCGCAGCGCACAGACTGAGTTCGATCGCCTATCCGGCGATCTCAACCGGCATCTATCGCTTTCCCGCCGATGTCGCGGCGCGCGTCGCAGTCGGCACTGTGGCATCGGAATTGGCGTCAGCGCCGCGCGGGATCGCGCGCGTCATCTTCTGCTGCTTCTCGGCCGGCAGCGCCGAGCACCATAAGGATGCGTTTGCGGAGTTGGGGTTGATCTAGCCCCTGTCCCGGACGCGGTGCAGCGTGAAACGCTGCGCCGCAGATCCGGGACCTTACCACCCACTGAATGTGCGACGGTCCCGGTTCTGCAGCGCACCGCAAATGCGCTGCGCTGCGCCCGGGACAAATCAAGCCGTCGGCTCGACGTCCAGCCGCACGATCCAGTTTTCCAGCCCGGGCTTGGCCGCCGGATAGCGCTTCACCACATCGGGATCGTGGCCCGGCACGACGTGCTGGCGCGAACCGCCGGCGAGTTTCTGCAAGGTCTTGTAGCCCTCCAGCGTATCGCCGACCGAATACGTGATCGGGAACACGCGGCCCTCGTCGATGTGCGAATAGAGGTGGCAGCAGTCCGACGCCACCACGACAGGCCCGCGTTTGGTTTTCACGCGCACGCATTGCAGGCCCTTCGAATGGCCGCCGATCTTGTGCACGCTGATGCCGGGCGCGAGTTCGTCCGCGCCGTCGTGAAATTCGCAGCGATCGGAAAACACCTTGCTGACCATCGCGTGCACGTCGCTTTCGCTGAACGGAATGCGCAACATCTTGTGGCACATACAGCGGCCGGTGGCGTAGGCCATCTCGTCGTCCTGGATGTGATAACGCGCGTTCGGGAACAGATCGTAATTGCCGGCGTGATCCCAATGCATATGCGTGGCGATGATGTTCTTGACCTCGCCGGGCTCGATGCCGAGCGCCTTGAGGCTGTCGCCGACCGGATGGATGATGGTGCGGCCGCGCTCCTTGGCGGCAGCGTGGTCGAAGCCGGTGTCGACGATGAAAGTGCCGTGCGCGCCCTTGATCGCCCAGACGTAATACGTGATCGACGTCATCTCATCGTGCGGATCGCCGAAGATGTAGTTCTCCGACCGCATGCGGCTGTGGCTAGCATAGGCCAGCGCAAAGACCTCGTGGATATCGTCGCTCATTTTTTGGCGCCGACGATGACGCCGGCCCGGCTCTCGACGGTCTGCACGATGGTGGTGAAATCTTTGTCGGCGCCGATTTCCTTTGCCGTGCGCTCCCACAGGCTGGCGACCATGCCGATCATGTCATGCGGAACGCCGAGAGCCGTTGCTTCCGAAAGGCACAGCCGCACGTCCTTGAGCATCAGCGCGGTGGCAAAGCCGGCATCGAAGGTGCGCGGCAGAATGTTGTTGGGAAATTTTCCGGTCGAAGCCGTGGTGCGGCCGGAGCCGGCATTGATGACGTCGATCATGATTTTGGGATCGAGCCCGGCCTTGACGCCCATCACCACCGCTTCCGACGTTGCCGCCATCGACGAGGCCGACAGGAAATTATTGGCGAGCTTCATGGTTTGCGCCATGCCGGCTTTTGCGCCGACCACGAACACGGTGCCGAACACCGACAGCGCGTCCTTGACCACGTCGATGTCGGCCTGCGGACCGGAGACCATGACGGCCAGCGTGCCCTTGATCGCGCCGGCGACGCCACCGCTGACCGGCGAGTCGATCTGCGCGATGTTCTTTTTCGCGAGCTCGGCGGCGATCTCCGCAGCGACTCCAGGGCCGGTGGTCGACAGATCGATGAAACGCTTAACGCGCTTGCCCTGGATGACGCCGCCCTCGCCGGTCGCGACCTTCTTGACGATGTGCGGTTCCGGCAGGCTGGCCATCACGGTCTCGACCCGATCGGCGACATCCTGCGGCGACGAGGCGAGCTTGGCGCCCAGCGCCACCAGCGGCGCGACCGCGTCGTTGCGGGTGTCGTAGATGATCAGCGTGTGCCCCGCCGCGATCAGGCGCTTCGCCATCGGCTGGCCCATCATGCCAACCCCGATAAAGCCGATTTCCATGTCGTGTCCGTCCCTGTGAGATTTTTTGTGCGCCGACTTTGCCTGACGCTGGCGGCGCCGTCACCCCGCCGGCAACCGTCTTGAAATTATTATAAGCTTGCTTATAATAAGCCTCGCATGAAAGCCCAGCCCACCTTACAGCAATCCATCAAGCGCGAATTCGCCTTTACAATCATGGATGTAGCGCGGCTGCTGAAGACCTATGCCGACCAGCGGGCCCGGCAGTTCGGCATTTCGCGCGCGCAATGGGCAGTGCTGATCCGCATCGAGCGCACCGAGGGCCTGAAGCAGTCCGAGCTCGCCGAGATGCTCGACCTGCAGCCGATTTCGCTGACCCGCCTGCTCGACCGCCTGGCCGGCAGCGGGCTGATCGAACGCCGCGCCGATCCGAACGATCGCCGGGCTAACCGGTTATTCCTGAAGCCGGCGGCCAAGCCGGTGCTGGAGCAACTGGCCGCGCTTGGCGCCGGGATGATGGAAACGGTGCTCAGCGGCCTCGACGACCGCGGCATCGAACGAATGCTCAAGGAACTTGGATTAGTGAAAGACAATCTGCGCAGCGCAATCCAGCGCAATTCCACACAACAACAAGCCGCCATCGGTTGAATGACATGAGCGAGAAAGTCTTGAAGGTCGTCCCGGCGCCGGAGTCGAAAACATCTCTGGACGGAACGACCGCAACGCCGGCAAAAGCCGGAATGTTCGCGCGGCTTGGCGGCAAGCGGATGCGAACAATGCTGCTGGTCGCGCTGCCGGCGCTGGCGCTGGCGATCGGCCTCGTCCTCTATCTGATGGGCGGCCGCTTTATCTCGACCGACAATGCCTATGTCGGCGCGCAGAAGGTGCTGATCACGCCCGACATCTCCGGCAAGGTGATCAACGTCGCGGTGCGCGAAGGCCAGCGCGTCAATCCCGGCGACGTGCTGATGACGCTCGACCCGCAGCCTTATCAACTCGCCTTGGCGCAGGCCCAGGCCAAGCTCGCGACCGCACGCAGCGATTACGACAAGGCCAAGTCCAATCTCGGCTCGCTGAACACGCTGGTGAAACTCGCGCAGAAGAACGCCGATCTCAAGCAGCGCGACGTCGACCGCAAGACCAAGTTGGCGAGTTCGCTGGCGGGATCGCCGGCCGACGTCGATACCGCCATGGCGGGATTGGTGACCGCGCAATTGCAGGCCGAGTTCACCGTTCAGCAGCGTGACAGCACGCTCAACTCGCTGCTTGGCGACGCCAATCTGCCGCTCGAGCAATTTCCGGAATACGCCCAGGCCAAGGCGGCGCTCGATCAGGCGCAGCGCGATCTCGACCACACCACCTTGCGCGCGCCGATCGCCGGCACCGCCACCCAGGTCGACAACATCCAGCTTGGCCGCTTTATCGCCGCCGGCGGACCGATCCTGAGCGTGGTCGATGACGACGCGCCCTGGGTCGACGCCAATCCGAAGGAAACCGACATCACCTATCTGCGCGTCGGCCAGAAGGCGACGCTCGACGTCGACAGCTTCCCCAATCACACCTTCAAGGGCACCGTCGTCGCGGTGAGCCCCGGCACCGGCGCGCAGTTCTCGATCCTGCCGGCGCAGAACGCCACCGGCAACTGGATCAAGGTGGTGCAGCGCGTTCCCGTGCGCATCGCCTTCGACAAAGGCGAAGACGTGCATCTGCTGCGCTCCGGCATGAGCGTGAACGTCGAAATCGACACCGGCCATAGCCGCATTCCGTATATGTCGGCCAAACTCACCGACGCGCGATGAGCCCGGCTGCGACATCAACGATGGCGCCGAAGACCCGGCGCCTGCTGATCACCGTCTGCGCCATGACGGCGACCATCATGCAGGCGCTCGACACCACCATCGCCAATGTCGCGCTGCCTTATATGCAGGGCTCGCTGTCGGCCTCGCTCGACCAGATCAACTGGGTGCTGACCTCCTACATCGTCGCCGCCGCGATCATGACCGCGCCGGTCGGCTGGCTGGCCGATCGCTTCGGCCGCAAGGCGGTGTTCATCGCCTGCGTCGCCGGCTTCACCATCGCCTCGCTGCTGTGCGCGCTCGCGCAAAACATCGAAGAGATGGTGCTGTTCCGCCTGTTGCAGGGCATGGCGGGCGCGGCGCTGGTGCCGCTGTCGCAGTCGGTGCTACTCGACGCCTATTCGCTCGAGGAACGCGGCTCGGCCATGGCGATGTGGGGCGTCGGCGTGATGCTGGGACCGATCATGGGCCCGACCATCGGCGCCTGGCTGACCGACAATTATTCCTGGCACTGGGTGTTCCTGATCAACCTGCCGATCGGCATCGCCACGGTGGTCGGCATGACGCTGTTCATGACCGAGACCAAGCGGCTGGAACATCTGCGCTTCGACTGGTTCGGCTTCCTGGCGCTGGCCGTCGGCATCGGCTCGCTGCAATTGCTGCTCGACCGCGGCGAGCAGGTGAGCTGGTTCGGCTCCACCGAAATCTGGGTCGAGGCGATCGTCTCCGTCACCGGGTTCTATTATTTCTTCGCCCATTCTTTGACCACCGACGAACCCTTCGTGCGCTTCGAGATGTTCAAGGACCGCAACTTCATCAGCGGCGTGGTGTTCATGGTGGTGATCGGCGTGGTGCTGTTCGGCACCATGGCGCTGGTCACGCCGTTCATGCAGAACCTGCTCGGCTATCCGATCCAGACCGCCGGCTTCCTGTTGGGCTCGCGCGGCGTCGGCACGCTACTGACTATGATGGCGGCGCCGCGACTGATGAAGATGATCGAGCCGCGCTATCTCATTTTGTGCGGGCTGCTGATCACCGCCGCCACGCTGTATGAGATGTCCGGCTGGTCGCTCGACATTACGCAAACCAGGATCGTGGTCACCAGCATCGCGCAGGGCGTCGGCCTCGGCCTGCTGTTCGTGCCGATCACCGCGGTGGCGTTTCTGACGCTGCCCGGCCACATGCGCAACGGCGCCACCTCGATCACCACGCTGGTGCGCAACATCGGTTCGTCGATCGGCATCTCGATGATGATCGCGCAGCTGACCAGCACCACGACGATCATGCATGCGCGGCTGACCGAAGGCATAACGCCGTTCAACGGCGTGCTGCAGATGCAGGACATCGCCAGCAACCTGAATCTGGGCACCGACAGCGGCAAAGCCGTGCTCGACGGCATGATTACGCAGCAGGCGGCGCTGATCGCCTATCTCAACGATTTCAAGCTGCTGATGTTTCTGACGCTGGCGGTGATGCCGCTGGTGATGCTGATCGGCACCGCGAAGAAGGCGCCCGGCGCGGCGAAGCTGGACGAGCCGATCCACGCGATGGATTGAGTGCGGCGCAGTTTACCGCCTGGATCAAAAATGCTAATCGTCGGATGAGTAATCCGATGAGCATATTTCTCAAAGCAATCCTCGGTTTCGTACTGGGCTGCATTGGCGGCAGCGTAGGCGCCTTCGTGGTCAGTGCCGGTTTGATGCAGATTTTCATCTCGGCTGAAGAGTGCAGGTTTGAAGGCGGCTGCGGACTGGGCGCGGTGATGTTCGGCTTCTTCGGATTCTGGATCGGCGGCATCGTCGGTGCGATCTGGCTGGCAGTGCGCCAGGCAAAACGGCTCGAAGCCGCCCGCACCACGACGACCAATTCCTAGCGCGAAAACTCTTTTCTGATATTTGCAGTGTGCTGCCCTAGCGCCGGCACCGCGCCGTAGTTGCGGGTTTCGTCCGCGCGCAGCGGCGCCGGCGCCGGCATCGAGGCCGGCCCGCTCGGGGTATCGACGGTGATCCGTCTTAAGTGAGGGTGCGTCGACAGCAGCGCGGAATCGTTGACCCGCGCGAAGCCGATCTCGGCGGCCTCCAGCATTTGCATCAGCGGCGCGACGTCATGGGCGGCAAAGACCGCGGCGACCTGGGCATCGGTCTCGCTGCGGTTCTCCAGACGTTTCGGCACGGTGGCGAATTTCGGATCGGCCGCGAGCGCGGCATCGCCCAGCACTTTTTCTGCCAGCACGCGCCACTCGCGGTCGTTCTGGATCGCGATCAGGATGTCGGCATCGTCGCGCGTCTTGAACACGCCATAGGGCGCGATGGTCGGATGCGCCAGACCGATGCGCTTGAACGGATTGCCGTATTCTTCGTTCAGCAGTGGGATCGTCATCCATTCCGCCATGCAGTCGAACATCGAGATGGAAATCGCGGCGCCTGCGCCGGTGCGCGAGCGCCCGATCAAGGCTTCGAGAATTGCCTCATAGGCGTTCAGGCCCGCGGCGATGTCGACGATGGACACGCCGACGCGCGCCGGGCCTTCCGGCCCGCCGGTGACCGAGGCCACGCCGGACTCGGCCTGGATCAAAAGGTCGTAGGCCTTGCGCTGTGCGTAAGGCCCGCTCTCGCCGTAGCCCGAAATCGAGCAGCAGATCAGCCGCGGATAATCCTGACGCAACCGCGCGACCGCGAAGCCGAGCTTGGCCAGCGCGCCGGGCTTGAGGTTCTGCACAAACACATCGGCTTTGGCGAGCATCGCTTCGAGCACGATCTTGTCGTCGGGCTTGCTCAGGTCAAGCACCACCGATTCCTTGCCGCGATTGAGCCAGACCAAGTGCGCGCTCTCGCCATGCACGATGTGATCGTAGCTGCGCGCGAAGTCTCCTTCCGGCCGCTCGACCTTGATGACGCGCGCGCCGGCGTCGGCCAGGCGACAGGTGCATTGCGGCGCCGCCACGGCCTGTTCCACGGAGACGACGAGGAGGCCTTCGAGCGGGAGCGTCATATTAATACGATCTTGGCAGGCCGAGCACATGCTCGGCGAGATATGACAGGATCATGTTGGTGGAGATCGGCGCCACCTGATAGAGCCGGGTCTCGCGGAATTTGCGCTCGACGTCGTATTCCTCGGCAAAGCCGAAGCCGCCATGGGTCTGCACGCACATGTCGGCGGCGAACCACGAGGCGTCGGCGGCGAGCAGTTTCGCCATGTTGGCCTCGGGCCCGATATCCTCGCCGGCTTCGTATTTGCGCGCGGCCTCGTGCACCATCAGTTCGGCGGCGCGCATCTGCGCATAGGCGCGCGCGATCGGAAACTGCACGCCCTGGTTCTGCCCGATCGGACGGCCGAACAGTTCGCGTTCCTTGGCGTAAGCCGTGGCCTTGGCGATGAACCATTTGGCGTCGCCGACGCATTCGGCGGCGATCAGAATGCGCTCGGCATTCATGCCCGCCAGAATATAGCGGAAGCCGCTGCCCTCCTCGCCGATCAGATTTTCCGCCGGTACACGCAAATCGTCGAAGAACACCTGCGTGGTGGCGTGATTCATCATGGTGCGGATCGGCGTGATGTTCATTTTGGCGCTTTGCGCCAGCCGCATATCGACGAGGAACACCGACAGGCCGTCGGTGCGCTTCTTGACCTGATCGCGCGGCGTCGTGCGCGCCAGCAGCAGCATCAGGTCGGAATGCTCGGCGCGTGAGGTCCATATCTTCTGGCCGTTGATGACGTAGTGGTCGTTGCCTTCGCGCTTGGCCGTGGTGCGCAGAGCGAGCGTGTCGGTGCCCGAAGTCGGCTCGGTGACGCCGAAGGCCTGCAGCCGCAATTCGCCGCTGGCGATCTTCGGCAGATAGCGCGCTTTCTGCTCAGGCGAACCGTGCCGCAGGATCGTGCCCATGGTGTACATCTGGGCGTGGCAGGCAGCGCCGTTGCAGCCAGCGGCGTGCACTTCTTCCAGAATGGCGGCGGCGGCGCTGATGGTCAGGCCGCTGCCGCCGAATTCTTCCGGGATCAGCGCGGCGAGATAGCCGGCTTCGGTCAGCGCATTGACGAAGTCGGTCGGATAGGCGCGGTCGCGATCGAGCGCGCGCCAATATTCGCCGGGGAATTTAGCGCACAGCGCGCGCACCGATTCACGGATATCGGCATATTGGTCGGGTTCGGTGGGACGTTTACTCATCCGGCTAACTCTCGATTCGTCATGCCCGGCTTTATGCCGGGCATTCCCGCCTTGCTTTGCTGCCACTTGTAAGGACGTGGATGGCCGGCACAAGGCCGGCCATGACAGTGCTTAGGGGCGCAGGTTGCATTGCTCTAAATCAAATCGGGTCCCAGTCGAATACCTCTTCGGAGCGCTCCAGCGGCGTCAGCGCGCCGCCGAACGCGCCCTTGAGTTGCGCCGCCAGCTTCTCCGGCGTCCAGCCGTCCGAGCGGTGAATGGTGCGGACCGGCCGCGGCTGGTTGAACAGGAACACTTCGTTGTTGCGCACCGACAGGATCTGGCCGGAGACGCCGGACGCCGCGTCAGAGCCGAGATAGACCGCGAGCGGCGCGATCTTTTCTGGCGTCATTTCCTGGAACGCCTTGATGCGGCGCTTCTCCTCGTCCGTTTGCGCCGGGATCGACTCGATCATGCGGGTCCAGGCAAAGGGCGCGATGCAGTTCGAGCGCACGTTGAAGCGCGCCATGTCGAGCGCGATGCCGCGCGACAGGCCGACGATGCCCATCTTCGCCGCCATGTAATTGGCCTGGCCGAAATTGCCGACCAGACCGGAGGTCGAGGTCATGTGCACGTAAGCGCCGGAGTTTTGCTCGCGGAACAGGCCGGCGAGCGCGCGGCTCATGTTGAAGGCGCCGTTGAGGTGCACGTTGATGACGTCGGACCAATCCGACCAGCTCATCTTGTGGAAGATGACGTCGCGCAGAATGCCGGCATTGTTGACCAGGATGTCGACGCGGCCGAAGGCGTCGAGCGCGGCCTTGACGATCTGCTCGGCGTTTTTCGGATCGACGATCGACAGCGTCGAGGCGATGGCTTGACCGCCGGCTTGCTTGATCGCGGCGACGGTGTCCTGCGCCGGGCCGGCGTCGGCGCCCTCGCCTTGCAGGCTGGCGCCGATGTCGCAGACCACGACGCGCGCGCCTTCCTTAGCTAGCAGCATGGCGATGGCGCGGCCGATGCCGCGCCCGCCGCCGGTGACGATGGCGGTTTTGTTCGAAACAATGCCTGGCATTAATTCTGTCTCCCACACCGACCGCGCATGCTTCGCACTGCACGCGCTGCAATTCCTTAACCAAGGTCGCCGTCAATCTTGCCCTTGCAAGCTTGCCGTGTCGAGGCTCGCGCCTTTATTGACCGGCGAATACAGGCCTTCACTTGAAATGGTCCGGATTTCACACATTTTTCACCGCAACATTTTACGCGGCCTTATTGCGGCGGGCGTTCAATCGAGATTGTCGGCGATCATTGGCTGGGGGGCCAAATGTCATTCGGCAATTTCGCTTCATTCGTAAAGACGCCTTTTGGTGCGCGATTGCTTCGCGGCGGCATCGCGGCCGCGCTGGCCGCTTGCACGATCTGCGCCGCCATAGGCAGCGGTCATGCCGCGCCCACCAGTTCCTTTGCAACGGTGCCGTTTCTCACGCCTGCATCGGCCGGAATAGATCAATCAACCGCAACGTCATTCAAAGAACGCTTCGAGGTTGCGCAAACATCGCGCGCCGGCGAGATGTTTGCGAGCCTGACTTATTACGTCCCGCAGACGGAACTAACGACGGCAAGCCTGCCACGCCGCCAAAAAATTGTACCGTCCGCCAAGGCACTTGTCGGGACCGCTTCGATGTACAACCCGACCGATCCAAAAGACATGGATGCCGGCAATGAAGAACTTGCGTCAGGGGAACGGTACGATCCGAACGGCTGGACCGCCGCGATCCGCACGGATTTGCGCGCCCAGTTCGGCGGCGTCCGCTTTGGCAGGAACTATCGCCCGGCATTCGCCTTGGTGACGAGCGGCGGAAAACAGGTCGTTGTCAGAATCAACGACATCGGGCCGCTGAAGCGCGGCCGCATCATCGACCTGAATATACGGTCGATGCGCTACTTCGACCCGACATTGCAGCTTGGACTCATTGGTAAAGTCAGCGTGACGCCTTTGGTTGGTCAGGATGTGGCGCTCGGCCCCGTCGACGACAGCCCACCGGTCAACGTCGCCAGCCGCTTTGACGAACTGCTGCTGCGCTAGCCCCAAACTTCAGTCGCCACTTCGACGATCATCTTGAGCTTCGCCCACTGCTCGTCCTCGGCCAGCGTATTGCCTTCCTCGGTGGAGGCGAAGCCGCATTGCGGCGACAGGCAAAGCTGCTCGAGCGGAATGAACTTGGCGGCCTGATCGATACGGCGTTTGATCTCGTCTTTGGATTCGAGCCGTCCGGTCTTGCTGGTGACCAGACCGAGCACCACCATCTTGTCCTTCGGCACCATGCGCAGCGGCTCGAAGCCGCCGGCGCGGTCGCTGTCGTATTCCATGAAGAAGCCGTGGACGTTGATCTGGTTGAACAGAATTTCCTGCACCCCCTCGTAGCCGCCGGCGCCCATATAGGTGGATTTATAATTACCGCGGCACATGTGCATGGTGATGGTCATGTCCTGCGGAATATCCGACATCGCGGTGTTGATCAGATCGCCGTACAGCGTGCCGAGCTTTGCCGGATCGTCGCCGCGCGCGGTCATCTGGTCGCGGTATTTCGAGTCGCACAGCATGGCGATGAAGACTTCGTCGAGCTGCAGATAGCGGCAGCCGGCATCGGCAAAACCGCGCACCGCCTGCCGGTAAGCCTGGCCGAGATCGGCGAAGAATTCATCCAGGCGCGGATAGATATTCTTGTCGATCGGCGTGCGCATTGGCCGGCCGTAGATCGCCGACGGCGCCGGAATAGTGATTTTCGGCGTGCGCTTCGTATGCGCCGCGACGAACTTGAAATGCTCGATCATCGGATGATGGCGCGAGCCGAGCTTGCCGGTGACCTGCGCGCCTTCATTGCGGGTGGTGACGGCGGCGAACGCAACGCCGGTGTCCATGACGTGCTTCTCGACGCCGTCGAGGCCCCAGAGAAAATCGAGATGCCACCAGGAGCGGCGGAATTCGCCGTCGGTGATCGACTGCAGGCCGACGTCTTCCTGCTTCTTGATGACGCGCTCGATTTCGCGGTCTTCGACCGCCTTCAGCGCGGCGGCATCGATTTCGGCTTTGGCGAATTGCTCGCGGGCCTGCTTCAACGCGGCGGGACGCAACAGGCTGCCGACGTGGTCGGCGCGAAACGGCGGCTTGGTGCGGTGCATGAGTTTCTCCCCCGCAGAATTGATTTTTGTCGTCCCGGCCGAGCGAAGCGAGAGCCGGGACCCATACTCCGTGTTCTATCGATAGGCCGCGACGTATGGGTCCCCGCCTTCGCGGGGACGACAGTTAATGGCCCCATACCTCTTCCGCCACCTCGACGATGGTACGCAGCTTCGCCCACTGCTCGTCTTCGGCCAAGATATTGCCTTCCTCGGTGGAGGCGAAGCCGCATTGCGGCGACAGGCAAAGCTGCTCGAGATCGATGAACTTCGAAGCCTCATCGATGCGGCGCTTGAGTTCGTCCTTCGACTCGAGTCGGCCCGACTTCGACGTGACCAGCCCGAGCACCACCGTCTTGCCCTTGGGCACGAAACGCAACGGCTCGAAGCCGCCGGCGCGGTCGCTGTCGTATTCCATGAAGTAGCCGTGGACATTGATCGAATTGAACAGCACCTCGGCCACCGGCTCGTAACCGCCCGACGCGACGAAGGTCGATTGGAAATTGCCGCGGCACAGATGCATCGCGATGGTCATGTCCGGTGGAATGTCGGAGATCGCCGAGTTGATCAGCTTTGCGTAAATGCCCGGCAATTCTTCGGCGCTCTCGCCGCGCTCGGTGACCTGTGCGCGCAAGCTTGGGTCGCACAGATAAGCGAGGTTGACCTCGTCCAGCTGCAGGTAACGGCAGCCGGCGTCGGCGAAAGCTCGCACGGCTTTGCGGTAGGACTGACCCAGATCGGCATAGAACGCGCCCATCTCCGGATAGATCGATTCCGGGATGGCATCGCGGCCATAGCGGAAGTGCATCGACGACGGCGACGGGATCGTCATTTTCGGTACCACACGCGTATGCGCGGCGACATATTTGAAGTGCTCGATCATCGGGTGACCAGAGAAGGTGCCGAGCTTGCCGGTGACGCGCATCATCATCGGCTTGGGGTTGACGCCCTGGAACTTGATCTTGCGTTCGCCGAGATAGGCTTGCGCGCCATCGAGCGCGCCGAGGAAATCGTAATTCCAGAAGGCGCGGCGGAATTCGCCGTCGGTGACGGCTTTCAGTCCGACGTCTTCCTGCTTCTTGATGACGGCGGAGATCTCGCGGTCTTCAACGACTTTAAGTTGCTCAGGCGTGATCTCGCCGCGCTCGCGCTGGGCGCGGGCGTCTTTCAGCGCCTTGGGACGCAGCAGGCTGCCGACGTGGTCGGCGCGAAAGGGCGGCTTGGTGCGTTGCATGGTTCGGCACACTTAAGGAGCTTCGGAAAAAAGCCGGCCGGCGTCTGGCGACGCCGACCGCTTATGATGTCAACTATAGGCGAAACTTTATTTCGCGATCGCCTTTTCGTAGGGGTAGATCACCTCGCCGCTCTTGAACTCCGGCGGATAGATGATCACTTCGGTCGACAGATCGCGGAAGTCGTCGATCTTGTTGCCCTTGATGTTCTGGAACTGCGCGGCCATCACGCGTTCCACCACCCACTCACCGTCCTTGCCGAATTTGACGTCGCCGACAACGGTCTTGAACGTCGCTTTGCGGATGTAGTCGGCGAGTTTGCCGTCATCGAGCGTCTTGGTCTCGCCGATCGCCTGGCCGAGCACCTGCAGATAGGAATAGGCCCAGACCGGCATGTAGTAGCCGAGCGGGTCGACGCCCTCGGCGCCGGCACGTTCCTGATACTTCTTCAGGAGTTCGAGCGAGCCCGGGAACGCCATCGATTTCTGCGGCAGCCAGGTTTCGAAGTTAACCAGACCGTTGAGCATCGGGCCAAGCTGGGTCTTGAACACCGTCGCCTGCAGGCCGACCATCGCGCCGCCCCACATCTTCGGCTTGAAGCCGACTTCGAGCATGGCCTTGACCATGCCGACCGAGTCGAGCGGATAGGAGCAGATCACGAACAAATCGGGATTGGTCGCCGCCACCGCACGCACGACGGGCGAGAAGTCGGTGGTCGCCGGCGGATAGGTCTTGTTGTAAACGACCTTGAAGCCGGCGGTCTTGGCATTCTCCGCCGCGCCTTCGCAGGCATTGCGGCCGAACTCGGCGTCCGCCATCGCGATGGCGATGGTCTGCGGCTTCGGCGTCTGCTGCTCGGCCACTTTGAAGAAGCCGCGCGTGAAGGCCGGCTTCGGCGTCGGGCCATTCGCGATCATCGAGAAATAGCGATCGTATTTGAACTGCTCGTTCACGCCGGTGCCGAACAGGCTGATGAACAGCTTTTTCTTCTGGATCGCGATTGGAATCGCAGGCGCGATCTGGCCGGAAGCATAACCGCTGACGATCAGATCGACTTTGTCGATGTCCAGCAGCTTGGTGTAGATGCCGGGCACGGTCGACGGATTGCTCTGGTCGTCGAAGTAGACGAGCTTGACTTGACGCCCCAGCAGCCCGCCCTTGGCGTTGGTGTCGTCTTCCCAGATTTTCATCGCCAGCAAAGACGACTTGCCGTTGGCCGACAACGGGCCGGTCAGCGACATACCGAAGCCGATCTTGATGGGCTCCTGCGCTTGGGCCGGCGCGGCGGCAAACAGCAGCGCGGCGGCCGCAGCCGAACACGCCAACTGGCTTAAATTAGTCCATTGCGATCTCGTGGACATTTTTTCCATCCCTTCCTGTTGATTTCTCTGGATACGGCGTAATCAGGTTGTGATCTTCTACGATATCCCGCGTGGCGACCCTATCGGCAAGCGGCCGGGTAGATTTGAGCAAGATCAATAGCGGCCCCACACCTCGTCGGCCAGCTCCACGATCATCCGCAGCTTGGCCCACTGCTCGTCCTCGGCCAGCACGTTGCCTTCCTCGGTGGAGGCAAAGCCGCACTGCGGCGACAGGCAAAGCTGATCGAGCGCGACGTATTTGGTGGCCTCGTCGATGCGGCGCTTGATGTCGTCTTTGGATTCCAGCCGCCCGCTTTTAGACGTGACCAGACCGAGCACCAGTTGCTTCTTGCCCTTGGGGAAGAAGCGCAGCGGCTCGAAGCCGCCGGCGCGGTCGCTGTCGTATTCGAGGAAATAACCGTCGAGATTGGTATTGCCGAGCAATTCCGCGGCGACGAACTCGTAACCGCCCTCGGCGATCCAGGTCGAGCGGAAATTACCGCGGCAGGAGTGCATGGTGATCGCCATGTCGGCGGGTTTGCCTTCGAGCGCGGCGCGGGTGACCTGCGCATAGATCGCCGGCAGCTTGTTTGGATCGTCACCGCGTTTGACCGATTCCTCGCGCTCGTGCGGGTCGCACATCATCGCCCAGGCGGTGTCGTCGAGTTGCAGATAACGGCAGCCGGCGTCGTAGAAGGCGCGGATCGCCTTGCGCCACGTCTCCGCAATGTCGTCAAAGAATACATCGATGTCCGGGTAAGCGTCCTTGCTGACCCGCGCCCGGCCCTGCCTGAAGTGGAAGGTCGACGGCGCCGGGATCGTCATCTTCGGCGTGACGTTGCAGTGCGCCTTAAGAAATTTGAAATGCTCGAGGTGTGAATGACCGGCGAAGCCGACCTTGCCGTCGATCAGAATGCCTTCGCTCTTGGTCTCGACGCCGTGGAATTTGATCGCCGGCATCGGCACCATCGTGACGCCTTGCAGCTCGCGGAAGAAATCGAAATGCCACCACGAGCGGCGGAATTCGCCGTCGGTGGCCAGCTGCAGGCCGACGTCCTGCTGCTTCTTGATGACCTTCTCGATTTCGCGGTCTTCGACCGCCTTCAACGCGGCGGCGTCGATTTCGCCTTTGGCGAATTTGGCACGGGCGTCTTTCAGCGCGGCCGGCCGCAACAAACTGCCGACATGATCGGCGCGGAACGGCGGTGTGGCGCGCTGGGACATATGTTTCGCTCCCTATTTTTCTTGTCATGGCCGGGCTTGACCCGGCCATCCCGCGTAGGGACGCGTTGTGCTCTCCTAAGCGGGATCACCGGGTCACGCGCTTTGCGCGGCCCGGTGATGACACGTTATTAGATTACTTCCCCCAAACTTCCTTGCTCAGATCCACGATCATCTTGAACTTGGCCCACATCTCGTCCTCGGCCAGCACGTTGCCTTCCTCGGTCGAGGCAAAGCCGCATTGCGGCGACAGCGCGAGCTGTTCGAGCGCGACGAACTTGGTCGCCTCCTGGATGCGCCGTTTGATGTCCTCGGGCTGCTCCAGCTGGCCGGACTTCGACGTGATCAGGCCAAGCACAACGATCTTGTTGCCCTTCGGCAGGAAGCGCAGCGGTTCAAAACCGCCGGCGCGATCGGTGTCATATTCCAGGAAGTAGCCATCGTAGTTGCACTTGGCGAGCAGGCTTTCGGCCACCGGCTCATAACCGCCCGACGAGATGAACGTGGAGCGGAAATTGCCGCGGCAGACATGGGTGGTGATCGTCATGTCAGCGGGCTTGGCCTCAAGCGCCTTGTTGATGCACTTGGTGTAGGTGTCCTGCAGATGATCGACGTCGAGGCCGCGGTCGCGCGCCTTCTGCAATTCCTCTTTCGAGCAGAGGTAGGCCCAGGCGGTGTCGTCAAACTGCAGATAGCGGCAGCCCGCCGCGTAGAACGCTTTGATCGCGTTCTGATAGGCGATGGCCAGATCGTCGAAGATGGCGTCGCGGCTGGCGTAAGCGGCTTTGTTGACCGAGCCCGGCTCCAAACGGAAATGCAGCACAGTCGGGCTGGGGATCGTCATCTTCGGCGTCACCTTGGTGTGCGCCTTCAGAAACTTGAAATGCTCCAGCATCGGATGATTGGCGGAGAAGCCGATCTTGCCGTTGATGCGGATCGACTGCGCCTTGGTCTGCACGCCCTGAAACTGGATGCCGTGGTCAAGCTCATAGAGCTCGCAGCCATCGAGCATGCTGAAAAAATCGAAGTGCCAGAAGGAGCGGCGGAATTCGCCGTCGGTCGCAAGCTGCAGGCCGACGTCTTCCTGCTTCTTGATGATCTTCTCGATCTCGCGGTCTTCAACTTCCTTGAGCTGAGCCGCGGTGATCTCGCCCTTCTCGCGCCTCGCGCGAGCCTGCTTGACCGGCGCGGTGCGCAGAATGCTGCCGACATGGTCGGCGCGGAACGGCGGTTTGGTACGCTGCGTCATGAGATCCTCCAGGGTCGTTTTTTGCGCGTGATCTTATCCGAAAATCGGTGCCCACTTTTCGGGATCACGCGCTTAGCACGTCAGGCGGCAATTCGTCCCGCAGCGGCTTCGCATGCATAGCGGGCGGTTTCAACTGCCCCGCCGAATGAAAAATAATGCGGGCTGGCGCCGAGGTCGCCGGCTGTTTCCAGGGCCGCCAGAATGGCATCCGGGCCGGCAGCTTGGCCGGCAACTTGGCCGATCAGACCGCGACCGGTGCCGGACATCAGGCCGCGCAAGGAGGCGGAGACGCCGCATCGTTTGGCGTAGCGCAGCAGCCCGGTGACGCTGGCGGGGCCGGCCATGCCGACCTTCACCGGCACGGTGATGCCGCAGGCGCGCAATTGCCGCAGCCAGGCGACGATCCGCTCCGGCGAGAACGAGAACTGACTGACGATGCTGACCCGCAGACCGGCGGCGCGGGCCGCGGCGATCTTCTGGTCGAGCGCGGCTTCCAGCCGGCTCAGCGCGATGCGCGGATGGCCTTCCGGATAGCCGCCGATGCCGATGTCCTCGATGCCGGCCTCGCGTAATCCGCCGTTCTGGATCACCGACAGCGCATCGGCGAACGGCCCCGACGACTCGACGTCGCCGCCAATGATCAGAAGCCGCTTAATATCCGCCTCGCCGCGCAGTCCGGCGAGCAGTTCGCTCAGTTGCTTGGCGCTGGCGATACGCCGCGCGGCAATATGGGCGACCGGCTCCAGACCGGCCTTGCGCAGGCCCGCCGCAGCGCCGACCTGCGCCTGCGGATCGACCGTCGGCACCGCGGTCAGATAAACCGGTGTGCCGGGCGGCAGGATTGCGGCCAGCGCGGCGATCTCGGCCGCGTCCGGCCGCGTGGCTTCGAGCGAGAAGTTCCGGGTAATGCCCATGCTTTTTTCTTCGCGCATGATCTGATCCGAAAACCGGTGACCACTTTTCTGGATCATGCGTTACTCCCGCCGGCGCGAGATCACGAAAGACTCGTCGTAGAACCACAGCCCGCCGTGCTGCTGCAGCACGTCGCGCGTCGCCTCGATGTAGCGGCGGTCGCTGTTGACGTCGGCCAGACGGTCGTCCTCGATTTGCGCCACGTAGATCGCGGCATTCCAGGCGGCGAGCAGCGTCGAGGTGCCGATCGACGATGATATTTCCGACGGCAGCGTGTGCATCTCGTAGCGGAACAGCGAACGCTCGTCGGAATAGGCGTTGAAGTTGAGATCGCGGGCGGCAGATCCGAGTTCGTGCTTCACCACCTTGAGCAATTCGTGGCGGCTATGCATGAACGGATTATCCTCCGGCCAGACCTTGTGAATAATCTCCATGCCGGGATCGCGTCCGTAGGAGTGGATCGCGATCATGCGGCCGCCCGGCCCGAGCGCCCGCGCCAAAGGCGCCAGCACGCGCTTGGCCTTGAACTCTACCGAGGCGCGCGCGCGATAGGGCTGCGACGCGATGACAAGATCGTAATCGGCGACCGTACCGCCCGGCTTGGGGATGACCTGATCGAGCAGGAACTTGTGATCGTTGCGATAGAGCACCAGCACCACCGGGCGCTCATAGACCGGATTGCCGCTTTTCGGCGAGACCCGCGCTTTCCAGTTTTCGCCGAGGAACGGTTCGAGCGCGGTGATCTGCTGCTCGAAACTGTGTGCGGTGTTGCCTTCCAGCGGCATTTCTTTCCAGACCATGCTGGACGCGGCCGTCACCGACTTGACCGACAGCCACGGCGCTTCGGCGTAAGCGAGATTGGTCAGCACGATCACGCTGGACGGATGCTCGATGAATCGGTCGGCCATCTTCTGCAGCGTGAGGCGCACATCCTCGAGGCTGATTTCCTTGGCCACGATATAAAACGGCATGGTCGGATAGCGGTCATGCATCGAGCGCATCACGCGCGCCAGCACGGTGCCGTCGCCGACACCGGCATCGAACACGCGCACCGCCGGCGGCCGCGGGTGAATATTGGCGAGTTCGAGGCTGACGCGGTTGGCGACTTCCCATTTCTCGCTGCACGTATTCACGAACAGCAGATATTTCTGCCGGTTGTCGAAGAAGCGGAAATTGCGCTGCGGGTCGTCGCTCGCCTGGCCCGATGCGAGCGGCGGCGCCAGCGGCTTCATCGGCGGCATTGCGGTCTGCGTGGCGGGATCGAACAACATGCGGCGGCGCGCCGGCGCGGCGCCCGCATGGTGCGCCATGAAGGAGCGGATGCGGTCCAACGTATCGGTGGTGATGCGGCCGCCGTTGCGCAGGCGGCTGGCGAGCTTGCCGTCGTTGACGGCGCGGCGGCCGAAGGTCGATTCCGCCAGTCCGCGCTGGCGGCAGAATTCGCCGATCTCCTGAAGGATGGCTTCGTTCATGGCGGCGCGTCCTTGCATTTCCTCTGCCGGCTCTGATGGCCGTTCAGATGCAAAGACAACCAAGCCGCTCGACACTCGTCAACAGCTGAACTCAACTCAAGATAGTTGGGCAGCGTGGGTGGGCAACCAATTTTGAGAAAAAATACATGGCTTCAATGCAGGATTGGCGAATAATTTTTTATGTTTCGTTTGCCCACCCAATATAGTGGGCTAAATCCCACATTCAGAGCCAGCGCGTGGGCGTGAGTGGGCAACACAGCCCCGCCATAACTTATTCAGATATCGAAGAAAACCGTTTCGTTATCGCCCTGGACGTGGATGTCGAAGCGATAGCACGAAGGCTCGGTGCCGGCCTCTTTGTGGGCAATCAGCGTCCCACGCCGGTCGGCGGGCACGAGGTTCAGGATCGAATCGGTGGCGTTAGCGGCCTCGTCGGAGAAATACAGCCGCGTATAAATCTGCCGCAGCATGCCGCGCGAGAAGATGCAGACCACGATGTGCGGCGCCTGCGATTTGCCGTTCGGGCCAGCGACCGCGCCGGGCTTGACGGTGTCGAAGCCGAACACGCCGTTCTTGTCGGTGGCGGAACGGCCGAAACCGGTGAACTTGGCGTTCGGCCGCGGCTGCTCGCCGCGCGCGTGAAGATAGCGGCCTTGCGAATCGGCCTGCCAGATTTCGATCATGGCGTCGTTGATTTGCACGCCGTCGCCGTCGGTGATGCGGCCCTCGATGTGGATCTTCTGGCCTGTGGCGTCGGGCGTGATCAGATTGTCGCCGACGGTTTCCTTCCAGCTATAGCTGCCGTTGGGGGCCCACTCGCAGCGTCCTTTGGGCGTCAGGCCGTAGGCGAAGAACGGGCCGACGGTTTGTGAAGGCGTAATGTCTGACATCATTGTTTCCTTATGCGCGTGGTCCGATCCGAACGCCGGCTCTCCGGTTTTCGGGATCGGGCGCTAGTGCTCGTCGTTGTCTAAGGGAGTCTGTTCACGGCCGCGCAGCACGATGTCCCAGCGGAAGCACAACGCCCAATCGGGAATGGTGTTTTCCAGATCGAAGGTCGAGACCATGCGCAGCCGCGCTTTTTCATCCGGCACCGAATTGAAGATCGGGTCGTAGGGGAACAGGTAATCGCCGGGGAAATACATCTGCGTGACCAGGCGGGTCAGGAACGACTGGCCGAACACCGAGAAGTGGATGTGATTGGGCCGCCAGGCGTTGTGATGATTGCCCCACGGATAGGCGCCGGGCTTCACCGTGATGAATTTGTAGTAGCCGTTCTTGTCGGTGATGGTGCGGCCAGTGCCGGTGAAGTTCGGATCGAGCGGCGCCGGGTGCTGATCGACGATGTGGACGTAGCGGCCGCAGGCATTGGCCTGCCAGATTTCCACCAGCGTGTCGGCGACCGGCCGCTTGTCCTCATCGTAAACGTGGCCGTGCACGATGATGCGCTCGCCCAGCGGCTCGCCTTTGTGCTGCTTGGTGAGATCGGCGTCGCCGTCCTGCACCGCGTCATGGCCGAAAACCGGCCCGGTCAGTTCGGACAGCGTATGCGGCACGATGATCAGCGGCTTCGACGGCGAACGCTTGACCGTGCTTTTGTATTCCGGACTCAAGTGCTTCGGATAAGCGTTCAGGCTTTCCTTGGGATAGATCAGCGACATTCCTGTTGTCCTTTAGATTTTCTCAAGCGCCAGCGACACGCCTTGACCGACACCGACACACATCGTGGCGAGAGCGAGTTTGCCGCCCCGTTCTTCCAGCCCATGCACTGCCGTCAGCGCCAGCCGCGCCCCCGACATGCCCAACGGATGACCGAGCGCGATTGCCCCGCCGTGCGGGTTGACGTGCTCGGCATCGTCGGCAAGTCCCAACTGACGCAAGCATGCCAGCGACTGCGAGGCGAAGGCTTCGTTAATCTCGATCAAATCATAGTCGCCGATCTTGTGCCCGAGCCGCGCCAGCAGCTTGCGGGTCGACGGCACCGGGCCGATGCCCATGATACGCGGCGGCACCGCCGCCGACGCCATGCCGAGAATGCGCGCACGCGGCGTCAGGCCATGCGCCTTCACAGCCGCTTCGGAGGCGATAATCAACGCTGCCGCGCCGTCATTGACGCCAGAGGCGTTGCCGGCGGTGACCGTGCCGGGCGTGCGGAACGGCGTCTTCAACTTGGCGAGATGCTCGAGCGTGGTTTCGGGACGCGGATGCTCGTCTTTGTCGACCTTGACCGTCTCGCCCTTGCGGCCGGCGATCTCGACCGGCACGATTTCCTTGGCAAAATAGCCCGACGCGATGGCCTTGCCGGCGCGCTGCTGCGACCTGATGGCAAAAGCGTCCTGATCGGCACGGCTGATCTGGAATTCTTCGGCGACGTTCTCGCCGGTTTCCGGCATGGCATCGACGCCGTATTGCTGCTTCATCAGCGGGTTGATGAAGCGCCAGCCGATGGTGGTGTCGTAGATCTCGACCGAGCGCGAGAAGGCTTCCTGCGCCTTGCCCTGCACGAAGGGCGCGCGGGTCATCGATTCGACGCCGCCGGCAATGGCGAATTCCATCTCGCCGGCGCGGATCGCGCGGGCGGCGGTGCCGACCGCGTCGAGACCGGACGCGCACAGCCGGTTCAGCGTCACGCCTGGAATGCTCTGCGGCAGGCCGGCCAACAGCAGCGCCATGCGCGCCACGTTGCGGTTGTCCTCGCCGGCCTGGTTGGCGCAGCCGAAGAACACGTCGTCGAGCAGTTCCCAGTCGATCTTGGGATTACGCGCCATCAGCGCCTTGAGCGGCACCGCGGCGAGATCGTCGGTGCGCACCTTGGCGAGTGCGCCGTTATAACGTCCGATCGGCGTGCGGACGGCGTCGCAGAGAAAAACGTCACGTATCGCCATTGACGGCCCCGGATTGCAATAATGCGGGCATTTGGCCCGGTTTTCGAAACCGTATTTACGGCCCGCCACGGACAGGGTCAAATGGCGAAACAGAGATAAGTTTGGGTTCCAACCAGTGGCAGCCATGCTGGGCGCACATCCGATTTTCACCATTCATGCCGAGCTCGAGGCCCTCATGAATCTCGGCCGCACGCCCTATGGCGAGCGGCGCGTGATCGGCATTACCGGCGGCACCGTGCGCGGACCGAAGCTGAATGGCCGCGTCCTCCCGGGCGGCGCCGACTGGCAGATCATCCGCGGCGATGGCGCCGCCGATATCCAGGCGCGCTACACCATCGAGACGGAGGCCGGGGCGCGTATCCTGGTCACCAGCGACGGGCTGCGGCATGGTCCGCCGGACGTGATGAAGCGGCTGGCGGCGGGCGACAGCGTCGATCCGTCGCTCTATTATTTTCGCACTGCGATGCGGTTCGAGACCGCCGACCCTTCAGTCGATTGGCTCAATCGCGTCCTTGCGGTAGCCCGCGGCGCACGTGAGGCACGGGCGGTGCGGCTCGACGTTTACGAAGTGGAATGACGGCGGCGGTCAGCCGAAGTCGCGCAGCAAATCCATCAACTGCCTGTGCCGCTTGGGTCCGACATGGTCGGCGAGCCTAGCTTCGTGCCGCTCGGCTAGGCTTTTGATTTTGGCCAATTCCTTTTCGCCGTCCGCGGTCAAGTGCAGCGAATGCGAGCGCGCATCGCTGCCGGAGGCACGCCGGGCGACCCATTTGCGCCGTTCCATCTCGTGCAGCAGCCGGGCCAGACGCGCCCGCTCGATGCCGAGCGTCTGGCCGATCACCGCCTGCGAACGGCCCGGATTGGCTTCGATGAGGAGCAGGACGGAATATTGCGCCGGGCGGACTTTCATTGAGCGCAGCGTCTCGATGAAGTCCTGGAACACCCAGATCTGCAGGCGGCGCAGGAAATAGCCGAGATGACGGTCGAGTTGGCCCAGCGCGAGCTTTGGCGCGCACTTCGGCGGCGCAGCATTTTTGCCGGGCTTGGTCTTTGCTGCACGCGCAACCGATCGCCGACGCTTCATAGAGGCTCGCCTAAGTTCGCTTCCGGCCACTTATCTCAGCATAGCTTACTTGACGCACTTTGTTGTCAATGACAACATTCTGCCCGCAGTCTGCCAATTTTACAAAATTGCCGTTTCCTGGGAGGAAGCCATGCTGCGATTTCTAAAATCCGCCGCGGTTCTGTTCGCGCTGTCTGCAACGCCGGTGCTGGCCGAGAGCAACGGCGCGCTGCGCATCGGCGTGCTCAACGACATGTCGAGCGTCTATGCCGATTTCCAGGGGCCGGGTTCCGTCGTCGCCGCCCAGCTCGCGGTCGAGGACTTCGCCAAGCAATCGAAACGAAAGGTCGAGGTGATCTCGGCCGACCACCAGAACAAGCCCGATGTCGGCGCCGGCATCGCGCGGCGCTGGCTCGATGTCGAAGGCGTCGACATGATCATCGACATGCCGAACTCGGCGGTCGCACTGGCGGTGGGCGACATCGTGCGTGAAAGAAACAAGGTCGCGATCGGCTCCGGCGCCGGCACCTCGCTGCTCACCGGAGCTAAATGCTCGCCGAATTTCGTGCACTGGACCTACGACACCTGGGCCATGGGCCATACGCTCGCGCGCGGCGTTTTGGCGGCCGGCGGCAAGACCTGGTTCATCATCACTGCCGATTATGCCTTTGGGCATGATCTCGAAAAGCAGGCCAGCGACGAGATTCTGGCGAGCGGCGGAAAAATCATCGGCACCGTCCGCCATCCGTTGGGCGCTTCGGATTTCTCCTCCTTCCTGTTGCAGGCGCAGGCCTCCGGCGCGCAAGTCGTGGCGCTGGCCAATGCCGGGGGCGACACCACCAACAGCGTCAAGCAGGCGGCCGAATTCAAGATCGGCGCCAAACAGAAGATCGTGTCACTGATCTTCGACCTGCAGAGCGTGCCGGCGCTCGGCCTGCCCACGGCGCAGGGATTGGTCGCGAGCAATGCGTTTTATTGGGACATGAACGATCAGACCCGCGCCTGGTCGAAGCGTTTCCAGGATCGGCACCCGAAGAAAATGATGCCCAACCACATGCATGCCGGCGTCTATGCCGGCGTGCTGCATTATCTCAAGGCGGTCGAGAAGGTCGGCTCGCCGGCGGATGGGCGCGCGGTGGTCGCGGCCATGAAGGCGATGCCCACCGACGACCCGCTATTCGGAAAGGGCGCGATCCGCGCGGACGGCCGCAAGGTCCATCCGATGTATCTGCTGCAAGTAAAAACGCCGGCCGAATCGAAAAGCGAATGGGACGTGTTCAAGGTCGTCAGCACGATACCGGCCGACAAGGCGTTCCGGCCGTTGAACGAAGGCGGCTGTCCGCTGGTCAAGAACTGAGCTTGTTTACTGGATCATCCGCTAAAGCGGATGATCCAGTTATCCCGGCATTGGCAAATAGACCGAGGCCTGCATTTACTGTCATGCCCCGCTTACGCGGGGCATGACAGTGGAAAGAGTTGCGAGTGTCGAATACTCAAGCCAAGTCTTTAAATATTACCTTGCCCACCTCGCTGGCCGCCTCGCACGACGGCGAGGTCGCCATCCTGCGGCTGGCGCGACCGCAGAAGCGCAATGCGCTCGACGACGAGACCATCCTCGGTATCGAAACCTTCTTCACCTCGCTGCCGGACGGCATCGGCGCGGTGCTGCTGCATGGCGAGGGCGACCATTTTTCCGCCGGGCTCGATCTCACCGAGCTGCAGGAACGCGACATCAAGCAGGGCATCGCGCATTCCGGGCTGTGGCACCGCGCCTTCGAGAAAATTCAGTTCGGCAAGGCGCCGGTGGTCGCGGTGCTGCACGGCGCGGTGGTCGGCGGCGGGCTGGAGCTGGCGGCGGCAGCCCACGTGCGCGTTGCCGAGCGCAACGCCTATTACGCACTGCCGGAAGGCAGCCGCGGCATCTATGTCGGCGGCGGCGGCTCGGTGCGGCTGCCGCGCTTGATCGGCGTCGCGCGCATGATGGACATGATGCTGACCGGCCGCACCTACTCGGCCGAGGAAGGCCAGACCATGGGGCTCACCACCTACGTGGTCGAACAGGGCGCAGGCTTTGCCAAAGGCCTCGAGCTCGCCAAGCGCATCGCCGGCAATACGCCGCTCACCAACTTCGCCATCATGCACGCATTGCCGCGGATTGCAGAAATGCCGCCGGGCTCGGGCTACGCGGTGGAGGCGCTGATGTCGTCGATCGCGCAGGCCGACGGCGAGGCGAAGAGCAGGCTGAAGGATTTTCTGGAAAAGCGTGCGCCCAAGGTAAAGCCGGGGTCTTGATGGCGGAGCCGTTACCACAGAACGCGACCGCCGCGCCGTTGCGTCCGGTGCGGCTCGGCACGTTCGACGCCGTACTCGAACAGGGGCCCGGCGGCGTCATTCATGTCCGCACCGCGCAGGTACTGCCGCCGTACCACGACAAGATCAGCGAGCCGCTGGAACATTGGGCCAAGGCAGCGCCCGACCGCGTGTTCCTCGGCCAGCGCGACGCCGACGGCAACTGGCGCACGCTGACCTATGCGCAGACGCTCGCCCAGGTGAAGCGCCTCGGCGCCGCGCTGCGGCGGCGCGGGCTGTCGGCCGAGCGGCCGATCGCGATTTTGTCCGGCAACGATATCGAGCACGCGCTGCTGGCGCTGGCGGCGATGACGGTCGGCATTCCCTATGCGCCGATCTCGCCGGCGTATTCACTGATGTCGAGCGATTTCGGCAAGTTACGCGCCATCCTCAAGCTGCTGACGCCGGGCCTGGTATTCGCCAATGACGGCGGACCGTTCGCGCGCGCGCTCTATGAAACGGTGCCGGACACCATCGAACTGGTGGTGACGCGCCATCCACTCGGCGACCGGCCGGTGACGATGTTTGGCGATCTGTTCGGCGCAGAGGACGCAGCCGGTGTCGCGGCGGCACAGCGCGCGGTGACGCCCGATTCAATCGCGAAATTCCTGTTCACCTCCGGTTCGACCGGAAGCCCGAAGGCCGTCATCAACACTCACCGCATGCTGCTGTCGAACCAGGCCATGCTGGCGGCGGGCTTTTGCTTCGTGGCCGACGAACCGCCGGTGGTGGTCGACTGGCTGCCGTGGAGCCACACCTTCGGCAGCAATCACAACTTCAACATGGTGCTGGTCAACGGCGGCTCGCTTTACATCGACGACGGCAATCCGACGCCGCCGGGCGTGCCGAAGACCGCGCGAAACCTGCGCGACATCGCGCCGACGATCTATTTCAATGTGCCGAAAGGTTACGAAGCGCTGATCCCGCATTTCCGCGCCGACGCCGAATTGCGCCGCAATTTCTTCAGCCGCCTGAAGGTGCTGTTCTACGCCGGCGCCGGCTTGAACCAGAATACCTGGAACGAAATCAGCGAACTCGCGATCGAGACCGCCGGCGAGCGCATCATTTTTCTGTCTTCGCTCGGCTCGACTGAGACCGCGCCGCTGGCGCTGGCCTGCTGCTGGGATTTCGGCCGGCCGGGCAATATCGGTCTGCCGGCTCCCGGCGTCGAACTCAAGCTGGTGCCGAACGAGGGCAAGCTGGAGGCGCGGCTGCGCGGGCCGCACATCACGCCGGGCTATTGGCGGCAGGACGAATTGACGCGCGCCGCCTTCGACGAAGACGGCTTCTACAAAATCGGCGACGCATTGAAGTTCGTCGATGCCAACGACCCTGGCAAAGGCCTGCTGTTTGACGGCCGCATCGCCGAGGACTTCAAGCTGTCGACCGGCACCTGGACCAGCGTCGGCCCGTTACGGGCGTGCTTCATCGACCACTTTGCGCCCTATGTGAGGGACGTCGTGTTCGCCGGCCCCGACCGCGATGACATTGCCGCGTTGGTGTTTCCCGACATTGAGGCTTGCCGCACGCTGAGCGGGCTTGGCGCCGACGCGACGCCTGCCACGATCGTTGAGAACGCTCAGGTGCGCGCGACATTCGATGCCTTGCTCAACGCGCTCCACGCGTTGAGCCCCGGCACTTCGACCCGGATCGAACGCGCCATTCTGATGGCGGAGCCGCCGTCGATGGACAAAGGCGAAATGACCGACAAAGGCTCGATCAATCAGCGCGCGGTCTTGACGAATCGTGCGGCGCTGGTGGACGAGCTCTATGCTTCGCCGCTATCGTCGCGGCTTATCTCAGTTCAAGGACCGTATTAAATGGAGATCAAGGGACAGGCGGCGATCGTTACCGGCGGCGCGTCGGGACTGGGGGCCGCCACCGCCCGCGCGCTGGCAGCGAGCGGCGCCAAGGTCGCGATCTTCGATATCAACGAGAAGGCGGCCGCCGAAGTCGCCGCCGAGATCAAGGGCATCGCGGTGACCTGCGACGTCGCCGACGCCGCCTCCGGCGAGGCCGCGGTGAAGAAAGCCTCCGAGATTCACGGCCCGGCCCGCGTGCTGGTCAATTGCGCCGGCGTCGGTCCGGCCAAGCGTATCGTCGGCCGCGACGGCCCGCAGCCTTTGGCCGACTATGAGCGTGTCATCCGCATCAATCTCATCGGCACCTTCAATATGATGCGGCTGGTGGCCGCGGCGATGCAGCCGCTGGAGCCCTTCGCCTCCGGTGAGCGCGGCGTGATCGTCTCGACCGCTTCGGTCGCGGCTTTTGAGGGCCAGATCGGGCAGGCTGCCTATGCATCGTCCAAGGGCGGCGTCGCCGCGCTGACCTTGCCGGCGGCGCGTGAATTCGCGCAATTCGGCGTTCGCGTTCTCGCCATAGCGCCGGGCATTTTCGGCACGCCGATGCTGCGCGCTTTGCCGCAAGAGGCACAAGATTCGCTCGGCGCGTCGGTGCCGTTCCCCAAGCGCTTGGGCGAGCCGAGCGAGTTCGCGTCGCTGGTGATGCACATCGTCGGCAACAGCTACCTCAACGGCGAAGTAATCCGCATCGACGGCGCCCTGCGCATGGCGCCAAGGTAACGCGTGCTCAGCAACACCCGCATTGTGCGCATCGAGTGGGGCGACTGCGATCCCGCCGGAATCATTTTCTATCCGCGCTATTTTGAAATCTTCGATGCCTCGACCACAATGTTGTTTGAGGCTGCGCTCGGTATCACCAAGCGCGAGATGTTCAAGACGCTGGAATTTTCCGGCTGGCCTTTGGTGCGCACCCAGGCGCGATTCCTGAAGCCGACGCGGTTCGGCGATGACGTTTCGGTAGAGAGCAGCATCAAGTTCGGCCGCACCAGCTTCGATATCGAACACAGACTCAGTCTCAAGGACGAACTGTGCGCCGAGTGCTCGGAGAAACGGGTGTGGACGCTGCGCGATGCGCAAGGCCAGATGAAGTCGCATCCGGTGCCGGAGGCGGTGCTGGCGAAGTTCGCCGGCGCGTAACGGCTACTCAATCTCCGCCGCGATCTTTTTCAAAATCTGGATAAATCGCTTGCGGTCGCGCAGCCCGATGACGGCGTCGAGATTGCGCTCGTGGCGGCGCGCGCAGCGCGTCAACTGGGTCAACGTCTTCTTGCCGGCCGTGGTCAGATTCAGACGATAGGCCCGGCGGTCGTCACGCATGCGCTTGCGCTCGACCATGCCGCGCCGCACCAAATCCTCGACCACCGGCGTCAGGCTGGACTTGTCGCGGCCCGCAGCCTGGCTGAGTTCTGTCTGGCTGATGCCGGGGTTGCGCGCGATCAGGGTCAAGGTGGCGAAGCGGCCGGGGCTTTCGCCGACTTCCTGCGAGCGGCGCGAGAACGCCTGGAAGGCGGTTTCCTGCGCCATGCGCAAGTTGAAGCCGATCCACGTCCCCAGCGGCCCGAAATTAATCGATTTGCCAACGGATTCGCCGCTCTTTGCACTATTCTTGGCACCATTTTTCGCGCCGGCTTTGCCACGGCTCTTGGCAACGCTCTTGGCGTCGCTATTAGCGCTAAGTTTGGCGCGGCGATCGCCGCCCGGGCCGTTGATCAATTGGGTCGCCATGTCGCCTCCACGATTCCTCCGGGACTTTTGTCGGCCTCTGCACCAACCGGGCGAGGCCCGTAAGTTAGTTGGACATCAAACGATAAACTTTACATTTGACCCAACATTCGGCTGAATAAAGAAAAAGTTGGCGTTGAGACCAACACCAAACCCAGGGAGGAAGTCCATGAAACTCCGTTTCGCCGGATGTGTCTATGCTGCCGCCGTCGCCGCGCTGCTTGGCGCCACAGGCTCCGCTCAGGCTCAGGAAAAGACCTTCGAACTCAAGCTGTCGCACTGGGTGCCGGCGTCGCATCCGCTGCAGAAAGCCCTCGAGGACTGGGGCGCTGCGGTCGAAAAGGAATCCGGCGGTACCCTGCACTACAAAGTTTACCCGGCCCAACAGTTGGGCAAGGCCTTCGACCATTACGACATGGCGCGCGATGGCATCGCCGATCTGACCTACATCAACCCCGGCTATCAGCCCGGCCGCTTCCCGATCATCGGCGCCGGCGAACTGCCGTTCCTGATCTCCGACGCCAAAGGCGGCTCGATGGGTCTCGATGCCTGGTATCGCAAATACGCCGAGAAGGAGATGAAGGACGTCAAGTTCTGCCTGGCCTTCATCCATGCGCCGTCGTCATTCCATTCGCGCGCCAAAAAAATTCTAGTGCCCGACGACGTCAAGGGCATGAAGATCCGCCCGGCCGACGCGACCATCGCCAACTTCGTGACGTTGCTCGGCGGCACCAATGTGCAGTCGTCGGCGCCGGAAGTGCGCGACATCATCGAGCGCGGCGTCGCCGACGCCGTGACTTTCCCATGGGGATCGTTGGTGCTGTTCGGCATCGACAAGGTGACGAAGTATCACATGGAAGCGCCGCTCTATGTGACGACCTTCGCCTTCGTCCTCAACAAGGACAAATACAACGAGATGTCGCCGCGGCAGAAAAAGGCGATCGACGATAACTGCAACACCGAAGCCGCCGGCCGCGTCGGCGGACCGTGGGGCGTGTTCGAGGACGCCGGCGTCGACAAGGTCAAGGCGCAAGCCGGGCACGAAGTCTATTCGCTCACCCCGGCGGAGACCGCGCAGTGGAAGAAAGCGTCGGAGCCTTTGGTCAAGACCTGGGCCGATGGCGTCAAGAAGACCGGCGTCGATCCCGACGCGGCGATGAAGGACCTGCGCGCCGAACTCGCCAAGTACAAGGCGCTGGCGCAGTAAGCCCGGCGCAGCGCCGATCATGACGGCGGCGGGTGCTCCCGCCGCCGGACCTTCCGATCTTTCGAAAGCTCCGGAGCGGATATGAAACGCATCTATATGGATCGTTTCATCGACACCATCGAATGGATTGCCGCCGGTTTCGTCGGCATCGTCGCCGCCAATATTTTTCTCGCCGTGGTGCTGCGCAACGTCTTCAACTACTCGATTCCGGACTCGTTCGATTTCGGCCGGCTGCTGCTCGGCATTTTGATCTTCTGGGGCATCGCCGCGACGTCCTATCGCGGCACGCACATCACCGTCGATCTGATCTGGGCCAATGTCGGTCCGAAATACCAGCGCTGGATCGACGTGTTCGCGACGCTGGTGCTGTTGTTCGTGGTGACGGTGCAGACCTACACGCTGTTCGATAAAGTACGCGGCACCTATTACGACAACGTGCTGACCTTCGATCTGCGCTGGCCGACCTGGCCGTTTTTCGCGGTGGCCTGGGCCGGCGACGTCTCCGCGGTGCTGCTGATCGCGGTCCGCACCTACCGGCTGATCTTCCAGCCGGAATTGATGCAAGAACCCAAAATCAAAATCCCAGAATGAAAGCAGCCGGATGAGCACTGACGTCGTCGCCATCCTCGGCTTTGTCGCGCTGTTTGCGCTGATGCTGCTGCGCGTGCCGGTCGGCATGGCGATGGGCTTGGTCGGCGTGTCCGGCTTCAGCTATCTGGTCGGCGGCGGACCGGCGCTGAAACTGGTCGGCCAGACCTCGATGCGTACGGTGACCGACTACACTTTCGGCGTCATTCCGATGTTCCTGCTGATGGGCACGTTCGTGTCGAACTCCGGCATGAGCCGCGACCTGTTCAAGGCCGCCAATGCTTTCGTCGGCCACCTGCGCGGCGGCTTGGGCTTCGCCACGGTGGTGGCTTGCGGCGGCTTTGCCGCGATCTGCGGCTCGTCGGTGGCGACCGCGGCTACGTTTTCCGCCGTAGCCTATCCCGAAATGCGCCGCTTCGGCTATCCACAGAGCTTCGCCACCGGCGTGATCGCGGCCGGCGGCACGCTCGGCGCCATGCTGCCGCCATCAACGGTGCTGGCGGTCTACGGCATCATCACAGAGCAGGACATCGGCAAGCTGTTCATTGCCGGCATCGTGCCCGGGTTGATCGCAATGCTGATGTACCTCATCACCATCGCCATCATCGGCTACGTGCGGCCGAATTTCCTGCCGACCGGCCCGAGCACGACATGGCGGCAGCGCTTCGCCGGATTGAAAGACATCTGGGCGCCGATGCTGCTGTTCGTGTTCGTCATCGGCGGACTGTACGGCCTGCCGTTTCTGCCGCGCTTCACACCGACCGAAGCGGGCGGCGTCGGCGCCACCGGCGCGTTCCTGATCGGCGTCCTCACCGGCCGGCTCGACAAAGACAAAATCCTGGCGTCGCTGCTGCAGGCGACCCGCACCGCGGCCGCCGTGTTCACCGTGCTGATCGGCGCGCTGATTTTCGGCTATTTCCTCACCGTCACCCAGACGCCGCAGAAGGTCACCGAATTCCTGACCGGATTGGGCCTCGGCAGCTACGGCGTGCTGGCGCTGATCATGCTGATGTATCTGGTGCTGGGCTGCCTGATGGACGCCATGGCCATGATCATCCTGACCGTGCCGATCATCTTCCCGGTCGTGATCCATCTGGGCTTCGATCCGATCTGGTTCGGCGTCATCATCGTCATGACCGTGGAACTTGGCCTGATCCATCCGCCGGTCGGGATGAACGTCTTCGTCATCAAAAGCGTGGTCAAAGACGTGTCTTTCACCACCATTTTCAAGGGTGTTTTGCCCTTCATCGCCACCGACCTGATCCGGCTGGTGATCCTGATCGCCTTCCCGATCCTGGCGTTGTGGTTGCCGTCAAAGATGTAGGGCGGTATTATCGGGATAGTTGGGACCCCTACTATTTTAAGGCCCGCTGAATGGAACGCTCGTTCAAGAAAGAAGTGCAGTCGCTGCGGCTCGGGGACGGCGAAACCTTCCACGGCGAAGGCATTCTCGCAGTCACCAAGGCGCTGCTGCAATCGGGAGTGTCCTATGTCGGCGGCTATCAGGGCGCGCCGGTGTCGCACTTGCTCGACGTGCTGATCGACGCCGAAGACATCATGGCCGAGCTCGGCGTGCATCTGGAGACCTGCTCCAACGAAGCCTCCGCCGCCGCCATGCTCGGCGCCTCGATCAATTACCCGCTGCGCGGTGCGGTGACGTGGAAGTCCATCGTCGGCACCAATGTCGCGGCCGACGCGCTGTCCAACCTGTCGTCGCCCGGCGTCATCGGTGGCGCCATGATCATTCTCGGCGAGGACTATGGCGAAGGCGCCAGCGTCATCCAGGAACGTTCATACGCCTACGCGCTGAAGTCCTCGATGTGGCTGCTCGATCCGCGCCCCGATCTGCCGTCGATCGTGCGCACCGTGGAGATGGGCTTCGAACTGTCGGAAGCCAGCCACGCTCCGGTGATGCTGGAGCTGCGCATCCGCGCCTGTCACGCCACCGGTGAATTTTCCGCCAAGGACAATCGCAAAGGCATCGCCTCCGGGCTCGACAAACTCGCCGGACCGCCGCGCTTCAACTACAACAGGCTTTCGCATCCGCCGGTGATCTATAGCCAAGAGAAGCTGAAGGTGGACGAGCGCCTGCCCGCGGCGCGCGCCTTCATCCGCGAACACAAGCTCAACGAGATCATCCCGGGCGATCTCGCCGACGTCGGCATCATCGTCATGGGCGGCCTGACCAATTCCGTGCTGCGCGCGCTGGAGCGCATGGGTCTGGCCGACGTGTTCGGCACGTCGCGGGTGCCGCTGCTGGTGCTCAACGTCGTCTATCCGCTGGTGCCGGAAGAAATCCGCGAATTCTGCGCGACCAAGCGCGCCGTGCTGGTGGTCGAGGAAGGCTCGCCCGATTACATCGAACAGGCGGTCAACGTCGAACTGCGCCGCGGCGACATCCAGACCAAGGTGCTGGGCAAAGGCGCGCTGCCGAATGCTGGCGAATACACCTCCGACGTTTTGCTGGAAGGCCTTGCCGCGTTTGTGCAAGCAGCTTCACCCGCCGGCGTCGACGCCGACGGCGTCGCGGCCAAAGCCCGCAGCCTGTTCGCGCACAAGGCCAAGGCCGCCGCCGCGCTCGGGCCTTTGCCGCCGCGGCCGCCGGCCTTCTGCACCGGCTGCCCGGAACGTCCGGTGTTTTCCGCCCTCAAATTGATGCAGCGCGAACTCGGGCCGGCCCACATCAGCGCCGATATCGGCTGCCATTCCTTCGGCACGCTGCCGCCGTTCAGCATGGGCAACACCATTCTCGGCTATGGCATGTCGCTGGCCAGCGCCGCCGCGGTCGGCCCCAATATGGATAAGCGTTCGATCGCCATCATGGGCGATGGCGGCTTCTGGCATAACGGCTTGATCACCGGCGTGGCGTCGAATTTATTCAACAAAGGTGACGGCGTGTTGATCGTGATGCAGAACGGCTACACCTCGGCGACCGGCCAGCAATACATGCCGTCGAGCCTGACGAACCGCGACGGCGCGGCGCCCGGCATGGATATCGAAAAGACGCTGCGCTCGATGGGCGTGACGTGGCTGCGCAAGGTGCGCACCTATGGCGTCGCCAACATGGTCAAGACGCTGAAAGAGGCAATGCGCAGCGCCGAGCACGGCTTGAAGGTCATCATCGCCGACGGCGAATGCATGCTGGCGCGCCAGCGCCGCGTCCGCGCCGAGGACGCCGTCAAGCTCGAGCGCGGCGAGCGCGTTACCCGCACGCGCTACGGCGTCGATGACGAAATCTGCACCGGCGACCATTCCTGCATTCGGCTTTCCGGTTGTCCGTCTTTGACGGTGAAGCCGTCGCCCGATCCGCTGCGCACCGATCCGGTGGCGAACGTGATCGACTCCTGCGTCGGCTGCGGCCTGTGCGGCGAAGTCGCGCACGCCGCGGTGCTGTGCCCGTCGTTCTACCGCGCCGAGATCGTGCGCAACACCACGATGTGGGACCGTACGCTGTTCCGGCTGCGGCAGAAGGTGATCGGCTGGCTCGGCGGCTATGCCGGCGAGGTTTCCGCATGAGTTCCCCCCGCCCCATCACTTTGCTGATTGCCGCGCTCGGCGGCGAAGGCGGTGGCGTGCTGACAGGCTGGATCGTCAGCGCCGCCGAAGCAGCCGGCTTCCCGGTGCAGAGCACGTCGATCCCCGGCGTCGCGCAGCGCACCGGCGCGACCACTTATTACATCGAGATCCTGCCGGTGAAGACCGCCGAGCTTGGCGGCAAGCGCCCGGTGCTGGCGCTGACGCCCGGCGTCGGCGACATCGACATCGCGGTGGCAAGCGAACTGCTGGAAGCCGGCCGCACGGTCGCCAACGGCTTCGTCACGCCGGACCGCACCACCGTGATCGCCTCGCTCAGCCGCTTCTATGCGATGGACGAGAAGACCGCGATGGGCGACGGCCGCTTCGATCAGGACAAACTGATCGCCGTGGTGAGAGAGAACGCGCGCGACAGCCTGCTCATCGACATGAGCGAACTCGCGGCCAAGAACGGCTCGATCATCAGTGCCGTCATGCTCGGCGCCATTGCCGGCTCGCAGCGGCTACCGCTGACCATCGAGCAACTGGAAGCGGCGATCCGAGCCGACGGCAAGTCGATCGACAGCAACTTGCGCGGTCTGCGCGCCGGCTTCGACGCCGCCCGCGCCAAGCTGCCGCCGGTCGCTACCGCCGAACGCAGGGAGCACGCGGCCCTGACGCTGCAATCGCTCGAACAGGACGTCGCCGAGACCATTCCACTTGTCGCACAGCCGATCGTGGCCGAAGGCGTGCGGCGGCAGGTCGCCTATCAGAGCGTGGCCTACGCGCGGCTTTACCTCGACCGCCTCAAGCCCATCGCCGCAGCCGACCAAGCCTGCGGCGCGCAAGGCAATCTGCTGAAAGAGACCGCGCGCCATCTCGCCGTGCGTATGTCCTACGAGGACATCGTGCGCGTGGCGCAGGCCAAGATTTCGCCCGAGCGCATGCGGCGCATCGCCCGCGACGAACTGCGCGTCAAGGACGAGCCCTATTCGGTGCATGACTTCCTCAAGCCGGGCATCGAGGAACTGTGCCAATTGCTGCCGCCGTTTCTGGCGCGGCCGATCCTGCGCGTTGCGGAGCGCCGCGGCTGGCTCGGCAAGGTCTATTTCGGCATGGAGATCAACGCGACCTCGATCAGCGGCTACCTGCGCTTTCTGTCGCTCGCCAGCCTGCGCGGCATTCGGCCCTACGGCTATCGCTACGCGCAGGAACAGGCGCAGCTCATCTCCTGGCTCGGGCTCATTGTCGAAGCCGCCAAAATATCGGCGGCACTGGCGCTCGAAGTCGCGGAATGCGCCCGGTTGATCAAAGGCTATGGCGACACCTATACGCGCGGGCTCGGCAACTACCGCCTGATCGAGGCCCGGCTGATCCGCCCGGCGCTGGCGGGCGATATCCCACCGGCGCGCGCCGCCGATGCGGTGGCGAGCGCCCGCACGGCGGCGCTGGTCGATCCGGAAGGCGAAAGCCTGGCCAATTGCCTTGCCGAAATCGACGGCCGGGCGGCGTTCCGCATCGCGGCGGAATGACCGTCCGAGGTTTGCGCGCATCCGTCCCGTCGCGTAAAAGGCCTCCCAACAAAGAACGATGCGGGACCTAGACGCCCGCGCCCGAAGGGACGAGACGCATGGCCGTACAACATGCCGGACAACGGCCTGCGATTGCCGCCGAGGCTTATCTGCGCGCGCTGGCCGATCACGGCATCGATTATTTCTTCGCCAATCCCGGCACCGATTTCCCGCCGATCGTCGAAGCCTTCAGCCGCGCCAAGAAGACCAACGCCAAAGTGCCGAAGCCGGTGCTGGTGCCGCATGAGAATCTCGCGGTCGCCATGGCGCACGGCGCTTACCTGATGAACGGCAAGCCGCAGGCGGTGATGGTCCACGTCAACGTCGGCACCGCCAACACCATCAACAACCTCACCAACCTGTCGCGCGACCGCGTGCCGCTGATCCTCGCCGCCGGGCGCACACCGATCAGCGAAAAGGGCTCGTTCGGCTCGCGCTCGCGGCCGATCCACTGGGCGCAGGAAATGTTCGACCAGGCCGGCATGGTGCGTGAGTTGGTGAAGTGGGATTACGAACTGCGCAACCCCAACCAGATCGGCGACGTGGTGTCGCGCGGCGTCGATGTCGCGATGGCGCATCCGCGCGGCCCGGTCTACATGGTGCTGCCGCGCGAGCCGCTGTCGGCACCGGTGTCCGAACCAATCGCGCCGATCAAGCCGCGGCCGCAGGCGGCCCCCGTACATCCCGATCCGAAGGCGATCGCGACCTTGGCCGAATGGATTGCCGCCGCCGAGCGGCCGCTGATCATCGCCGCGACACTGCCGGCTGCCGCGGTGCCGATCCTGGCGCATCTCGCCGAGCGCTGCGCCATTCCGGTGGTGACGCATAATCCGCGCACCGTGTGCATGCCGTCGAGCCATCCGATGCATTTCGGCTTCGAGCCGGGCGCGCTGCTGACCGACGCCGACCTGGTGATCTCGCTGGAATCCGACGTGCCATGGATTCCGCATCTGCAGCATCCGCCGGCCGGCTGCCACGTCGCGCACATCGCCGAGGACCCGGTGTTCTCACGCTATCCGATGCGGACGTTCCCCAGCGATCTCAACATTCAGGCCGGCGTCATCAATGCGCTGCAGGCGTTGACCGATGCCGTCGAGCACCGGCTGCAGATGGCGGAAGCACGCATCGCGTCACGGCGCGCGAAGCTGACCGAACGCATGCGCACCCGGCGCGCGCAACTCGCTAAGGATTCCGCCGTCACCGGCGAGCACATTTCGCCGGCTTATCTGTCGCGCTGCATCGGCGAGGCGGTCGGCGACGACGCCATCATCTTCAACGAATATTCGCTGCGCGCCGACCATTGCGCCCGCGAAAAACCCGGCACGCTGTTCGCGTTGGGTCCGGCCGGTGGGCTCGGCTGGGGCCTGGGCGCGGCGCTCGGCGCCAAGCTGGCGTCACCCGACTCGTTCATCGTCGCGACGCTCGGCGACGGCGCGTACATGTTCTCCAATCCGATGGTCGGGCACTGGGTGTCGGCGGCGCACAAGCTGCCGATCCTCACCATCATCTTCAACAACAGCCGCTACGGCGCGGTGCGTAACGCCACGCTGTCGATGTACAAGGACGGCATTGCCGGCGAGAACGACGGCCGCAACCTTGCCGATCTCGATCCGGCGCCGCCTTACGACGAAATGGCTGCCGCGCAAGGCGCCCATGCCGAGCGCGTCGAAAAGCCCGCCGACCTGCCCGACGCGCTGGCGCGTGCCCGCGACGTCGTCGTCAACGAACGCCGTCAGGCGCTGCTCAACGTGATTACACCGTACTAAACGCCAACAAACCAAGAAAAGCGCAAGGACAGCACATGCGTATCGACGCCTATACCCACTTCATGCCGAGCCGGATATTCAAACTGCTGGTCGACAGCGGCTATCCCGACATCGGCAAGCGCATGCGCGAAGTGCCGTGCATCCACGATCTCGAAATCCGCAAGAAGGTGGTCGATACCTTCAAGGATTATGCGCAGATCATTTCCTACGCCATGCCGCCGCTGGAGGTCTTCGCCAAGGGCGACGGCGCCAAGGCGAACGAATACGCCAAGCTGATCAATGACGAATTCGCCGAAATCTGCGCCAAGGACAAAGACCATTTCCCCGGCTGGGTGGCGCAAATTGCGTTGAATGCCCCCGACGCCGGCGTCGGCGAAGCCAAACGCGCGATCGCCAATGGCGCGCTCGGCGTGCAGATCTACACCAACATCGCCGGCAAGCCGCTCGACGAGCCGGAATTCGAACCGTTCTTCGCGGCGATGGAGAAGCTCGACAAGCCGATCTGGCTGCATCCGGCGCGCAACGCCAGCTTCTCCGATTACGCCGCGGAGAAGAAATCGAAATACGAAATCTGGTGGACGCTCGGCTGGTCCTACGAGACGACGGCGGCGATGGCGCGGCTGGTGTTCTCCAAGATCATGGACAAATATCCGAAGCTGAAGATCATCACCCACCACTTCGGCGGCATCACGCCGATGCTGGAAGGCCGCATCGGCCCGGGCTGGGACCAGCTCGGCGCCCGTACCTCGGATGAGGATCTCCAGGTGCTGTACAAGAGCCTGAAGAAGCGCCCGCTCGATTATTTCAAGCACTCGTTCTACGCCGACACCGCGACTTTCACCGCGGAGCCTGCGATGCACGCGGGCTTCGCGTTCTACGACATCGACAAGATCGTGTTCGCGTCCGACTGCCCGTTCGATCCGGAAAAAGGCACGATGTACACCCGCGAGACGCTACGGATCATCGAGGAAAAAGACATGCCGAAGGCCGACAAGGAAATGGTCTGGCACGGCAATCTCGAGCGCATCACCGGCGTGAAGTTCAAGACCTAAGAAAAAAGAGAATGGTTGAGCGCCGACCAGTCGTCATTGCCGGCGCCGGCCCGACCGGGCTGATGTGTGCGCTGGCCTTGCGCCGGCAGGACATTCCGGTCGTGCTGTGCGAGGCCGAGCCGGGATTGACCCACGATCTCCGCGCCGGGGCGTTTCATCCCCCGACGCTGGAGATGATGGCGCCCTATGGCATCACCGAACGGATGCTGGTGGACGGCATCAAGGTGCGGCACTGGCAGATCCGCAACAAGCCGGGCGATCTGGTCGCCGAGTTCGATCTCAGCCTGCTCGCCGACATCACGCCGTTTCCGTACCGCCTGCATCTCGAGCAGCACCGGCTGACGCCGATCCAGCTCGACATTCTCAAGCGCGAGGGCGGCGCCGACATTCGCTTCGGTTGCAAGGTCGCTGGCTTTACGCAACGCGCAGACGGCGTATCGGTGACGCTCGAAACCGGAGGCGAGCAGCAGACCATCGAGGCGTCCTGGCTGATCGGCGCCGATGGCGGCCGCAGCGTGGTACGCAAGACGCTCGATGTAGAGTTCGAAGGCTTCACCTGGCCGGAGATCTTCGTGGTGGCGAGCACGCGCCACGATTTCGGCGCCCAGGGCTTCGCCTATAATTGCTACATCGCCGACCCGGTGGAATTCGGCGCGCTGTTCAAGCTGCCGCATGACGGACCGCCCGGTCTGTGGCGGCTGGCTTACCCGGCCAATCCGGACGAGAGCGACGAGGCCTTGCTCGAAGCACCCCGCGTCGAGGCGGCGCTGCAACGGCTGGTGCAGAAGCCCGAGCCCTACGACGTCGTCTACAAGAGCACCTACCGCGTGCACCAGCGCGTCGCCGCGACGTTCCGCAGCGGGCGCGTAGCGCTGGCCGGCGACGCCGCGCATCTCAATAATCCGCTCGGCGGCTTCGGCCTCAACAGCGGCATCCACGATGCCGTCAATCTATGCGACAAGCTCGGCCGCCATTGGCACGGCGAAGGCGACGGCCTGCTCGACCTCTATTCGCGGCAGCGCCGCGCCGCCACGATCGAGCAGGTGCAGGCCATGTCGATCCGCAACAAGCGGATGATGGAGGAGCGCGATCCCGCAGTGCAGCGGGCACACCTGCGCGAGTTGATCGCGATCGCCGCCGACCCGGCAAAGGCGCGCGAGCACATGCTCAATAGCTCGATGATTTCCGGGCTCAAAAGGGCGAACGAAATCCAATAAATGGCTCAATTCGCTGTGTAATGCGCCCTTTCCCGCAGATGGATTCACCTCTCCCATCTGCTAACCTTTCCCCATGGCGCTGACGCACCCCATCGGCCTGTCCGAACCCGAGCCCCCCGAAGCCGCGCCGCAGGCTGCCGACGCCAATGCGCGGCCAAGCCCGATGCTCGAGCAGTACATCGAGATCAAGACCAATAATCCGGACTGCCTGCTGTTCTACCGGATGGGCGATTTCTACGAGATGTTCTTCGACGACGCCGAGACCGCCTCGCGCGCGCTCGGCATCGTGCTGACCAAGCGCGGCAAGCATCAGGGCCGCGACATTCCGATGTGCGGCGTGCCGGTGGTGCGCGCCGACGAATATCTGCACCGGCTGATCGCGCTCGGCCATCGCGTCGCGGTCTGCGAGCAGACCGAGGACCCCGCCGAGGCGCGCAAGCGCGGCTCCAAGTCCGTGGTGCGGCGCGACGTGGTGCGGCTGGTCACGCCCGGCACGCTCACCGAAGACACGCTGCTCGACGCCAAGCGCAACAACTATCTTCTTGCCGTTGCCCGGATACGCTTGTCATCGGCCGGCGAGGAAAATCGCTTCGGCCTGGCCTGGATCGATATCTCGACCGGCGAATTCCGCATCGCCGAATGCGAGCGCTCGTCGCTCTCGGCCGAGATCGCGCGGCTGGAACCGAGCGAGATCATCGTTTCCGATGCGCTGTTTGCCGATCCCGATCTGGTGCCCTATTGGCGCACGCTGCCGGCGGTGACGCCGCTGACGCGCGACGTGTTCGACGGCGCTTCCGCCGAGCGGCGGCTGACCTCGTTCTTTGCGGTCGCGACCAGCGAAGCCTTCGGCACGCTGTCGCGGCTCGAAGTCACCGCCGCCGCGGCCTGCGTCACTTACGTGGAGCGCACGCAGCTCGGCAAACGGCCACCGCTGTCGCCTCCCTTACGCGAAAGCGCCGGCGCTTCCATCGCCATCGACCAGGCCACCCGCAGCAACCTCGAACTGATCCGCACGCTCGGCGGCGAGCGGCGGGGCTCGTTGCTCGACTGCATCGACCGCAGCGTGACCTCGGCCGGTTCGCGGCTTCTTGCTCAAAGAGTTGCCGCCCCGCTGACCGATCCGAAAGCCATCGCACGGCGGCTCGATGCGGTGACGAGCTTCGTTGACGATGTCGCGGCGCGCGCCGACACCCGCTCGCGTCTGCAAGCTGCGCCCGACCTTGCGCGCGCGCTGGCTCGCCTTGCCGTGGCGCGCGGCGGGCCGCGCGACCTCGCCGCCATCCGCGACGGCATTCTCGCCGCCGCCGATTTGTCCCGTGCGCTCGGCGCGCTGAAGGAGACGTCGGCCGAAATCGCCGATGCCATCAAGGCCTGCCGCGCGCCTGACGGCATGCTGGCCGCCGAACTATCGGCCGCGCTCGCCACTGAGCTGCCGGCATTCAAACGCGACGGCGGTTTCGTGCGTACCGGCTACGACTCAACGCTCGACGAGACCCGCGCGCTGCGCGACGACACCCGCCAGGTGGTCGCCGCCTTGCAAGCGCGCTATGCCGACGAGACCGGCATCAAGGGCCTCAAGATCCGCCACAACAATGTGCTGGGCTATTTCGTCGAGATCACGGCGCAGCACGGCGACAAGCTGACTGCGCCGCCGCACAACGCCACCTTCATCCATCGCCAGACGCTGGCCGGTCAGGTGCGTTTCACCTCGACCGAACTGGGCGAGTTAGAGGCCAAGATCGCCAGCGCCGCCGAGCGTTCGCTGGGCCTGGAACTGGAGATGTTCGAGCGGCTGGCGGCCCAGGTGATCGCGCAGACCGCACCGATCAAACAATGCGCCGACGCTTTGGCCGCGCTCGATGTCGCCAGCGCGCTCGCCGCGCTCGCCGCCGAGCGCGATTACGCGCGGCCGCAGATCGACGACAGTCTGGCCTTCGTGATCGAGGGCGGCCGCCACCCTGTGGTCGAGCAGGCGCTGGCGCGCGACGGCACGCCCTTCGTCGCCAATGACAGTGATTTGTCGCCGCCGGGCGAAACTAATGGTGGCCGTATCTGGCTGATCACCGGCCCCAATATGGCCGGCAAATCCACCTTCCTGCGGCAGAACGCGCTGATCGCCATCATGGCGCAGACCGGCAGCTACGTTCCCGCGAAGTCGGCGCATATCGGCGTGGTGGATCGCCTGTTCTCGCGGGTCGGCGCCGCCGACGATCTAGCGCGCGGCCGCTCCACCTTCATGGTGGAAATGGTGGAGACCGCGGCTATTCTCAATCAGGCCACGGCGCGTTCGCTGGTGATCCTCGATGAAATCGGCCGCGGCACCGCGACCTTCGACGGCCTGTCGATCGCCTGGGCCACTGTCGAGCATCTGCACGACGTCAACAAATGCCGCGCGCTGTTTGCGACGCATTTCCATGAACTGACTGCGCTCGCAGCAAGGCTCGACCGGCTGCACAATGCCACCGTCCGCGTGAAGGAATGGCAGGGCGACGTCGTGTTCCTGCACGAAGTGGTGCCGGGCTCGGCCGATCATTCCTACGGCATCCAGGTGGCCAAGCTCGCCGGCCTGCCCGCCAGCGTGATCGAGCGCGCCAAATTGGTGCTGGCCAAGCTGGAGCAGGAAGACCGCGCCAAGCCGAAAGGCTTCGAGGACCTTCCGTTGTTCGCCGCGCCCTATCAGCCGCCGCAGAAGCTGCAGGACGACGCCTACGAGTTGATGGTCGCCGCCATGGCCGCGCTCAATCCCGACGACATGTCGCCGCGCGAGGCGATGGAGGCGCTCTATATGCTGAAGCAGAAGCTGGAGCAGACGACTAAGAAATAACGCGCGATCACGGACGCCGAAAACGGCGCCGGCAAAGATCGCGCATTGGGAAGAGACGATGAACATCGCCGACCGCAAAAATGTGACGGCGCCGGCCGAGGCGCAAAGCTGGCTCGCGAGTTTCGAGGCCGCGTTGCAAGCGCAGGACGCCAAGGCCGCGGCCGAACTGTTCCTAACCGACGGCCTGTGGCGCGACGTGCTGGCCTTCACCTGGAATTTGCAGACCCAATTCGGGCGCGAGCAGATCGAACAAACGCTGCGCGAGACGCTGCCGCGCACCAAGCCGGCGAACTTCCATATTCCGGGCAAGCGCACGCCGCCGCGCTGGGTCAGCCGGGCGGGGCGGGACTGCATCGAAGTCATCTTCGAATTCGAGACCGCATTCGGTCCGTGTCACGGCGTATTGCGGCTTATGCCGGACGATGGGCGGCTGCGCGCCTGGACGCTGGTGACGAATTTACAGGAACTGCGCGGCCACGAAGAGTTCAAGAAAATCGAAGTGGCCGACAGCGATACCCGCAGCTTCGGCGGCGAGAATTGGCTCGACCGGCTCAACAAGCAGCGCGCTTATGCCGACCGCGACCCGGCGGTAATCGTGGTCGGCGGCGGCCAGGCCGGGCTGTCGATCGCGGCGCGGCTACATCGGCTCGGCGTCGATACGCTGATCGTCGACCGCCATGGTCACATCGGCGACAACTGGCGCAAGCGCTATCATTCGCTGACGCTGCACAACGAAATGCACGTCAATCACCTGCCCTATCTGCCGTTTCCACCGACCTTCCCGACCTACATCCCGAAGGACAAACTGGCGAACTGGTTCGAGTCTTACGTCGAGGCGATGGAGCTGAATTTCTGGACCGGCACATCGCTGGAGAGCGGCGCCTACGACGTGGCGCAGAAGCGCTGGGACGTGACGCTGCGGCTCAAGGATGGCGCCACGCGCATCATGCACCCGCGGCACCTGATCTTCGCCACCGGCGTCAGCAGCATTCCCTATGTCCCGAAGCTGCCCGGGCTCGACGATTTCAAGGGCACGGTGACGCATTCCGGCGCTTTCGCCGATGCCGAGAACTGGCGCGGCAAGAAGGCGCTGGTGCTCGGCTCAGGCACCAGCGGCCACGACGTGGCGCAGGAGCTGCAAGCCGACGGCGCCGAGGTGACGCTGATCCAGCGCAGCCCGACTTATGTCGTCAGCCTGAAGGAAGCCCAGAGCGTCTACGCGATCTATTCCGAAGGTATTCCGTTCGAGGATTGCGACCTGCTGGCGACCTCGATGCCCTATCCGGTGCTGCAACGCTCCTACCAGATCTCGACCGCGAAGGGCCGTGAGGTCGATAAGGCAATCCTCGACAAACTGGCGGAGCGCGGCTTCAAACTGCACTTCGGCGAGGACGAGACCGGCTTCCAGATGATGTATCTGCGGCGCGGTGGCGGCTATTACTTCAACGTCGGCTGCTCCGACCTGATCGTCGCCGGCAAGATCGGCCTGCTGCAATATGCCGACATCGAACGCTTCGTTGCCGAGGGCGCCAAGCTGCGCGACGGCAGCGTCGTCCCGGCGGAATTGCTGGTGCTCGCCACCGGTTACAAGAACCAGCAGGAAACCGTGCGCAGCCTTCTCGGCGAGACAATCGCCGAGACAATCGGCCCGGTCTGGGGCTTCGACGACGGCGGCGAGTTGCGCAATATGTGGAAGCGCACCGCGCAGCCCGGCCTGTGGTTCAACGCCGGCAGCCTGGCGCAATGCCGCATCTTCTCGCGCTACCTGGCGCTGCAGATCAAGGCGCTCGAGGAAGGGCTGATCAACTAGACCGCGATGCCGCGCTTGCGCGCCAACAGAACCAGCAGGCTCCAACTGACCGACGTCGCCAGCGCCAGCGCCAAGCCGACCGCGCTGCCGAACGGCTCGGCGGTGTAATGCAGCATGATGCAGGCGCAAGCGAAGCCGACCAGCCCGAGCGGCGCATTGGCCAGCACCGCGGCGGCCGGCTTGCCGCCGACGCGCCGGTGCAGAATGAACATGATGCTGAGCAGGATCACCGGGAACACCGCGAGAATACCGCTGCCGCCGGAACCGAGTTGAAAGCTGAAGGTCACGGTAATGCCGACCAGCAGCGCCACCAGCGCGGCGCGCATCGCCAGGTCGGACCAGTGCGCGTGAAACACCGGCATGCGGACGTGACGCAACGGCCGCGCCAGCGGGATGCTGATGCCGAGCACGGCGACATTGATCAGGGTTGCATTGATCATGCTCCAATGGATTTCGTGCACGGTCCAGGCCAGCACCGCCCATACCAGCATCGCGCCCGGAAGACTCACCGCCAGCGAACGCTTCTGCGCCAGCAGCGAATAAGTCAGCGCGAAGATCACATTGACGGTGTTGATGGCGAGCGAGTTCACCGCGCTCAGCGCGATGAAATGCGCGTCGTGGTCGAGCGCGAGGAACACGTAGACGGGACCTGCGCCGAGCGGCAGCGTCGCCACCAGGGCGCCGACCAGCGGCCCGGCGCGCTCGGCCGTGATCGTCGCCGCCAGCACGAAGCCGGCGGTGATGGCCATTTTGACGATCAGCGTGAGCGCGAAATAAAGGTCGGGGGACATTTTCTGACTCTTGTCCTGGACGCGGTGCAGCGCGCTTTAGCGATGCGCCGCAGATCCGGGACCTTTCCAAATTCTGAATTCGGTACGGTCCCGGTTCTGCAGCGCGCCACTTCGTGTTGCGCTGCGCCCGGGACAAGACGCCAGCTACACCCTTGCCATCTTCACATCGACCGGCGGACCGGCCTTGATGGTCTGGTACACCACGCAATAGCGCTCGGTCAGCTTGAGCAACTGGTCGAGCTTGTCCTGGGCTACGTCGGTGTCGAGATCGAAGCGCAGGCGGATTTGCGCGAAGCCGACCGGCGCATCCTTGGCGACGCCGAGCGTGCCGCGGAAATCGAGGTCGCCTTCAGCCGAAACCTTGCCGGACTTGAGCGGAATATCGAGCGCGGTCGCCACCGCTTTCACGGTGACGCCGGCGCAGGCGACCAGCGCCTCGAGCAGCATGTCGCCGGAGCACAATTCCATGCCGGAGCCGCCGGTGGCCGGATGCAGGCCGGCGACGGCCAGCGCGCGCCCGGTTTCGACCTTGCAGGCAATGTTGCTGTCGTCGAGCGTGCCCTTGGCCTTCAACGTGATGAAAGCGGCCTTGGCGTCGCTCTTGTAGCGGTCCTTGATCGGCGCCTGCATGGCGCGCAGCTCGTTGGCATCCATTATTCGATTCTCCAATTTCTTGTTGCTATTCCGGTAGCGTGCAGCCGCGCTGCCATCCGGAATGCAGATCAACACCGCATCCCGTTATCTATTCCGGGCGCGTGCGTACAGTCACGCTGGCGTGAGCACGACGCGGCCGACCACCTTGCCGGCGCGGAGTTCGGCATGCACCGCGTTGACGTCGTCGAGCGGGCGCGTGCTGACCGGCACATCCGGCACGCCTTTGCGGCGAACCAGATCCATCAGTTCCGCCATCTCCGGCACGCTGCCGACATAAGAGCCCTGGATGGTCAGCGCCCGCATCGGGATCGGCGGCAGCGACACCGTGAGATCGCCGCCATAGAGGCCGACGATGATATATTTGCCGCCCTTGATCAGGCTGTCATAGCCGAGCCGCGCGGACTGCGACGAACCGACCAGATCGATCACCGCCCAGGCGCCGCCATTGGTGAGATTCTTGATTTGATCGGCGGCGTCGCTGGCTTTGGGGTCGACCACGGCGACAGCGCCCGCCTTCTTCGCCGCGTCGCGCTTGGCCGGATCGATGTCGATCACGATGGCGCTGTGGCCGTCCATCTTCTGATGCAAAGCAAGACACATCAATCCGAGACCGCCAGCGCCGATAATCACCGTCGGCTCCCGCCGCAACGTCGTCACCTTCTTCAAGGCGCCGAACGTGGTCACGCCCGAACAGGCCAAGGGCGCGGCGCGCGCCGGATCGAGATCGCCGATGTCGAACAGATAGCGCGGATGCGGTACGATCATGTAATCGGCGTAGCCGCCGTTGGTGAAGACGCCGAGGCTGCGCATCGCCGCGCAGAGATTATCCTCGTTGCGCTGGCAGGCGCCGCAGGTGCCGCAGCCGATCCACGGATCGGCGAGCATGCGGGCGCCGATCTTGATGTCCTTGACGTTGGGGCCGACCGCGACCACCTCGCCGACATTCTCGTGACCGAGCGTCACCGGCAGTTTCATGCCGCGATCCTGCAGGCTCATCTTCTTGCCGCCGCCAAGGTCGAAATAACCGTCGGCCAGATGCAGGTCGCTGTGGCAGACGCCTGCGGCCAGAATCTTCAGCAGCACCTCGGTGCCCTTCGGCTCCGGCGTCGGACCTTGATTGCGCTGCAGCGGTTCGCCGCAGGTGCAGACTTGGAACATCAGCATGGTGTTTCCCCGGACGTATTCTTATGCCGCCGGGAGCATATCAGCCGGTACCCGCCTGAATAGGGGTCACCACCACAGCGCCGCGCCTTCGCTGGACGTGGTCTGGGTGTCGTCCACCGTCGCGGGCTTGGCCAGCGAGCGGTCGAGCGCCGCCAGCACGCGGCGTTTGACGAAATCGAACGCCGCCGACTGCCGGTCGCGCGGGCGCGGCAGGTCGGACGCGATCTCTTCATAGATGCGCCCCGGCTGCGGCCGCATCACCATGATGCGGTCGGCCAAGACGACGGCTTCGTCGACGTCATGGGTGACCAGAATCAAAATCGGCCGCAGGTCGGCCCACAGATCGAGCAGGTGGTCCTGCAGATCGGCGCGGGTGAACGCATCCAGCGCCGAGAACGGCTCGTCGAGCAGCAGCACTTCGGGCTGCGGCACCAGCGCGCGCGCGATCGCCACGCGCTGCGCCTGGCCGCCGGATAATTCGCGCGGCCACGCCTTGGCTTTGTCGGCAAGGCCGACGCGCACCAGCGCGGCGGCGGCCAGTCTATCGCGCTCGCGCCGCGGCCGGTGCTCAAGCCCGAAACCGACATTGTCGGCCACCGTCAGCCACGGCAGCAGCCGCGGCTCCTGGAAGATCATGCCGATTTTTTCGTGCGGCTGCGTCACTTGCTCGCCGTCGATCAGCACCCGGCCCTGGCTCGGCGTATCGAGGCCACTGATGGCGCGCAGCAGCGTGGACTTGCCGCAGCCAGAACCGCCGACGATGGCGACGATCTCGCCCGGCTTGACGTCGAGCGTAATGCCGTCGAGCGCGCGCACGCCATTCGGATAGGTTTTGCCGATGCCTTGGATCTCAAGCATGGCTCAGCTCTCCTCGCTGCGGGCGCGATCTTCCCAGCGCAGGAACGGCGTAGTGACGCCGACGAGTATCCAATCGGTGATCTTGCCGAGCACCGCGAAGGCGACGATGGCGGCGACGATCTCGGCCGGCTTGCCAAGCTGCTGACCGTCGATCAGCAGAAAACCAAGTCCCTCGGATGCGCCCATGAACTCGGCCGCAATCACGAACATCCAGCCGAGCCCAAGGCCCGAACGTAGCGCGATCACATAAGTCGGCAGCACCGCCGGCAGCAAAATGCGGCGGACCATGCCGACGCCCGACAGCCGGAACAGGCGTCCGACTTCGACGATCTTGCGGTCGACCGACCGCACCGCGCCGACCACGCCGAGATAGACCGGGAAAAAAACACCAACGGCAATGAGGACGACTTTCGAGGTCTCGAAAATTCCGAGCCAGAGAATGAACAAGGGGATCCACGCAATCGACGGCACCGCGCGCAACCCCTGCAGCGACGGATCGAACAGGCGGCGCGCCAACGTTGAGTAGCCGGCCAAAGCGCCGAGTAGCGTGCCGGCCACGACGCCGAAGCCGAAACCGGCGGCGACGCGGGCCAGCGTCGCCAGCGTGTGGCGCTGCAATTCGCCGGCGTCAGCGAGTTCGGCGAAGGTCGCGTAGACCACCGAGGGCGGCGGCACCAGCCGGCCATTGGCCAGATGAAAATGCACGACCGCTTCCCAGCCGGCGGCGAGCGCCAGCGGCAATAAAATCCCGAGCGCCGGACGCGTGAAACGGCCAAGCGCCAGTTTTCGGTGTTTTTGTTCAGCCGTTGCCGGCCCGGCTGTCGCGGTCATTGGCACAAGAGACATAAGCAGCCCGCGAAAGGCAAGTGTTGGGGCAATAGTGCCAAATGCTTGTCCCGGACGCGGTGCAGCGCGTTTGCGTTGCACCGCAGATCCGGGACCTTCAAGCATTCGAATTCGTTAAGGTCCCGGGTCAGCACCGCAGCATTGCATGCTGCGGTGCGCCCGGGACAGGAATTTAATTCGTCGCCGCCGCCAGATATTGGCCGTCGATCAGATCGTCGACGGTCTTCTTGACGTCGACGTCGGCTTTGATGACGCCGGCCTGCTGCAAGGCGATGCCGGCGGCGAGGATCGATTCACGCTGCGGCGCACCGATCTTGCTGTGGGTCAGCTCGGTGCGTTCCTTGAGCTGCTTCTCGACCACCGCGTCCGGCAGCTTGGTCACTGCGATGAAGTCGGCTTTCACTTCGTCGGGGTGAGCCAGCGAATATTTGCGGGCATCCTCGTAGACGGCGAGCACGCGCTTGACGAGATCGGGATTGGCCTTGGCGAATTCCTCGCGAACGTTGAGGATGCCCCAGGTATTGGCCGCCGCATTGCGGAAGAACAGCTTGGCGCCGTCCTCGACTTCAGCCGCCGCCATCATCGGATCGAGGCCGGCCCAGGCATCGACGTCGCCGCGGATCAGCGCGGTCTTGCCGTCGGCGTGCTGCAGCAGCACTGGCGTGATGTCCTTCTCGGTCAGACCGGCGCCGAGCAGCGCGCGCACCAGGAAGATGTGCGGGTCGGTGCCGCGCGTCACCGCGACGCGCTTGCCCTTGAGATCGGCAATGGACGCGATCTTGCTGTCCTTGGTCGTCACCAGCGCGGTCCACTCAGGCCGCGAATAGACGTAGATCGACTTGATCGGATTGCCGTTGATCTTGGCGACCAGCGCGGCGGAGCCGGCGGTCGAACCGAAATCGATCGAGCCGGCGTTGAGGAATTCCAGCGCCTTGTTGGAGCCGGCCGATTGCACCCAGCGGATCTTGATGCCGTCTTTGGCGAATTCCTTTTCGAGCAGGCCCTTGTCCTTGAGCAGGATCGAGACCGGGTTGTAGGTCGCCCAATCGATATTGATGGTGTCCGGCTTGTCCGCCGCAAACAGCGCCGTCGTCGGCAACAGGCCGGCAACAAGTGCGGAAATCAGCAACGAACGGCGTGAGAACGGCATGGAATAACCTCCCGAACAGGCCGCGAAAGGCGGCCAAATGACCAACTGGCGTTATTTTTATTCTATAGGGGTCGGCTAAAGCCCGGTCAAAAGCATTAAATTACTCATATTTTACGATACGGGGACTAATATTCTCCCTGAACCGGTGGTTCATGGTCGCAATTATCTTTATGCACCAGCGGTGACACGGCGCACCCGCTCCGCTATTCGGATTCTCCCATGGCCTCCCTCGCCGTCGACCAGCCGCAACGCGCCCGCGCCGAAACCCCGACCCGGGCGGCGACGGAATTGATCGACAGCAAGGCCATCGTCGCCGACCTCGAAGACCTCGCCAAGGACCACACCGGCACTGAGCGCGAGCTGCGCTCGGCGCTGGCCAAACGCCTCAAGGCCGCGCTCAACGAAGGCCGCGCCAAGGCCGAACAACTACTGCTCAAGGATCGTCACGGCCGCCGCTGCGCTGAGCGGCTGTGCCGGATGGAAGATGAAATCATCCGGATTCTCTACGAGTTCGTGAAGAAGCATTTTTATCCGTCGCAGAACCCGTCCGATTCCGAGCACATGGCCGTGGTGGCCACCGGCGGCTATGGCCGCGGGCTGCAAGCGCCGGGCTCCGACATCGATCTGCTGTTTTTGCTGCCCTACAAGCAGACCGCCTGGGGCGAGTCGGTCGCCGAAGCGGTGCTTTATTGTCTGTGGGACACCGGCCTGAAGGTCGGTCATGCCACCCGCTCGGTCGACGAATGCATTCGTCAAGCCAAGGCGGACATGACCATCCGCACCGCCATTCTCGAAGCGCGCTTCCTGCTCGGCGACAAGAAGCTGTTCGACGAACTGGTGACGCGCTTCGACAATGACGTGGTGCGCAACACCGCGACGCAATTCGTCGCCGCCAAGCTGGCCGAGCGGGAGGAGCGCATCCGCCGCTCCGGCCAATCGCGCTATCTGGTCGAGCCCAACGTCAAGGACGGCAAAGGCGGCCTGCGCGATCTGCACACCTTGTTCTGGATCGCGAAATACGTCTATCGCGTGCGTGAGCCGGACGAACTGATCAAGCGCGGCGTGTTCGACAAGGCCGAGTATCAGTTGTTCCGCCGCTGCGAGGACTTCCTCTGGGCGGTGCGCTGCCACATGCATTTTGTGACAGGGCGAGCGGAAGAACGCCTCGGTTTCGACATCCAGCGCGAGATCGCGCAACGGCTTGGCTACACCGAGCATCCCGGCCAGCAAGACGTCGAGCGCTTCATGAAGCACTACTTCCTGATCGCCAAGGATGTCGGCGACCTCACCGCCATTCTGTGCGCCGAGCTGGAAGACAGTCAGACCAAGACCGTGCCGGTGCTCAGCCGCGTGATGGCGAAATTTCGCCCGGTCAAGCACAAGAAGATCGCCGGCACCGACGATTTCATTGCCGATAAAAATCGCATCACGCTCGTGCAGGCGAACGTGTTCAAGCGCGACCCAGCCAACCTGATCCGCATTTTCCAGTTGGCGCAGAAATACAATCTGGCGCTGCATCCCGACGCCATGCGGGCGATCACCCGTTCGCTGCATCTGATCGACGCCGAATTACGCGACGACAAGGAAGCCAACAAGCTGTTTCTGGAGATCATCGTTTCCAAGAACGACCCGGAGACCGTGCTGCGGCGCATGAATGAGACCGGCGTGCTTGGCCGCTTCGTGCCGGCCTTCGGCAAGGTCGTCGCGATGATGCAGTTCAACATGTATCACCACTACACCGTGGATGAGCATCTGCTGCGCTGCATCGGCATCCTCACCGAAATCGAGCGCGGCACCGATAAAGACACGCCTTTGGCGCACGAGCTGTTCCACAAGCTGCTGCCCGGCAACCGTACCATCCTCTATGTCACGATGTTCCTGCATGACATCGCCAAAGGCCGCATCGAGGATCATTCGATCGCCGGTGCGCGCGTGGCGCGGCGGCTGTGCCCGCGGCTCGGTTTTTCCGCCGCCGACACCGAGACGGTGGCCTGGCTGATCGAGCAGCATCTGACGATGTCGAGCGTGGCGCAGTCGCGCGATCTGTCCGACCGCAAGACCATCGAGAATTTCGCCGCGGTGGTGCAATCGGCCGAGCGGCTGAAGCTGCTGACCATCCTCACCACCGCCGACATCCGCGCCGTCGGCCCCGGCGTCTGGAATGGCTGGAAGGCGCAGTTGCTGCGCACGCTGTATTACGAGACCGAGCCGGTACTGACCGGCGGCTTCTCCGAGGTCAACCGCGCCCAGCGCGTCGCCATGGCGCAGGCCGAATTCCGCCAGACGCTCAAGCATTGGAAGCCCGAGGAACTCGATGCCTATGTCGCGCGGCTCTATCCGGCCTATTGGCTCAAGGTCGACCTGCAACATAAGGTCGAGCACGCGCATTTTGTGCGCGCCGCCGAGGCCACCGGCAAGACGCTCGCCACCACCATCGGTTTCAGCTCCGGCGGCGTCACCGAACTGACCGTGCTGGCGCCCGATCATCCTTGGCTGCTGGCGATCATCGCCGGCGCCTGCGCCATGTCCGGCGCCAATATCGTCGATGCGCAGATTTACACCACCACCGACGGGCTGGCGCTCGACACCATTTCGCTGTCGCGTGAATTCGAACGCGACGAGGACGAGCAGCGGCGCGCCAACCGCATCGCCGATTCAATCGAGAAGGCGGTGCGCGGCGAGTTGCGGCTGCCCGATACACTGGGCAAGCGCGTGGCGGCGAAGGGCCGCATCAAGGCCTTCACGCTGGAGCCCTCGGTCACGCTCAATAACCAGTGGTCGCACCGCTACACCATGATGGAAGTCACCGGCCTCGACCGCACTGGCCTGCTGTACGAATTGACCACGACGCTGTCGAAGCTCAACCTGAACATCGCCTCGGCGCACGTCGCCACCTTCGGTGAGCGCGTCGTCGACGTGTTCTACATTACCGATCTGATGGGCGCGCAGATCACCTCGCCGACCCGGCAAGCCGCGATCAAACGCGCGATCCTGCCGCTGTTTGCGCCGGAAGCCGGCGGCAAGGTGAAAACCAAGAGCGACGATTAATTTCCCGCAAAGAAGAGCACGAATGAACGACTCCCCCGTCGCCATTATCGGCCTTGGATTGATGGGCGAGGTCTATGCCCAGCGCCTGCTTGACGCCGGCTTTGCCGTCAGCGGTTACGACGTCGATCCGGCGCGCCGCGCGCGGCTGAAGGCAATCGGCGGCACGCCCGCCGACACCATCGCCGAACTGGCCAAATCTTCTGGAACATTGCCGTCGCGCTGCATCATCATTGCCGTGTTCTCGACCGCGCAGGTTGAGGACGTGATCGAGAACCACCTGCTGCCGGCGCTCGGCGAAGGCTCGAACAAGATCGTGATCTGCATGAGTACCGTCGATCCCGATCAGGTGGCGGCGCTAGCGGCGCGCGTTACGCCGCGCGGCATCCGCTACCTCGACGTGCCGGTGTCCGGCACCAGCGAGCAGGTCCGGCAGGGCGACGGCGTCGCTTTGATCGGCGGCGACCCGGCGATCGCCACCGAGGTCAGCGACCTGTTCGATGCGCTGTTCGTGCGCCGCTTTCACGTTGGGAAAATCGGCGACGGCGGCCGCGCCAAGCTCGCGGTGAACCTGATTCTCGGCCTCAACCGCCTAGCCTTGGCCGAGGGGCTGGTGTTCGCCGAGAAGCTCGGGCTCGATCCGGCAGCGTTTCTGGAGGTCGCCAAGGGTTCGGCGTCCTATTCGCAGGTGATGGATACCAAGGGTTTGAAGATGGTGCGCGGCGATTTCACGCCGGAAGGCCGGGTGAAACAGACCCTGAAAGACGCGCATCTGATGCTGGATCAGGCCAAGGCCGTCGGGCAGACCCTGTCGGTGCTGCAAGTTCATGCGGATGTGCTTGAAGCCTGCGCCAAGGCAGGCGAAGCTGAGTTGGACAACAGCGCCATCATCAAAGAAGTGCGCCGCCGGGGCCGTTGATACTTCCCGAACAGGCGTCAGGGGGGAAAATACCGTGAAGAAGCTTTCGCTCGCGCTCGCCTTGCTGCTCGCCGCCGGACTGAGCCGGCCGGCGACGGCACAGGAATACCCGCAGCAGACCATCAAATTCGTGGTCGCCTTCGGTCCCGGCGGCGGCGCCGACATCATCGCCCGCATCCTCGCCGAAGCGATGCAGCGCAAAATGGGCAAGCCGGTGATCGTCGAGAACAAGCCGGGCGCCGGCGGTATTCTCGGCAATGACGTGGTCGCCAAGGCCACGCCAGACGGCTACACGCTCGGCGTCATGACCGCAGGGCAGATTGTCGCCGCCGTCACCAAAAAGAACATGCCCTACGACACCAATACGGCCTTCGCGCCGGTGTCGCAGATCGCCACCGCCAGCCTGATGATCGTGGTGCGCCCGGATTTTCCGGCGAACAACATCAAGGAACTGATTGCGGTCGCCAAGGCCGAACCGGGCAAGATCGTCTTCGCCAGTCCCGGCTTCGCCGCCACCCAGCATTTCGCCGGGGAAATGTTCAAACAGATCGCAGGCGTCGAACTGCTGCACGTGCCATACAAGACCTCGCCGGAAGCGATTAACGCCGTGCTCGGCAAGCACGCCGACGTGCTGTTCGACACCGTGTCGGCCTTGATCGGCCAGGTGCAAGGCGGCCAGCTCAAGGCGCTCGCCGTGACAGGTAAGGAGCGCTTCTCCGCGGTGCCGAATGTGCCGGCCGCGGTCGAATCCGGCGTGATGAACGGCTACGACGTCACCACCTGGTACGGCGTATTCGCGCCGGCCGGCACGCCGCCGGCAGTGATCGCCAAGCTGAACAAGGTGCTCAACGAGGCCTTGCAGGAAGACGACGTCAAGCGGCGCATGTCCGCGGTCGGCGTCCTCGTCAAAGGCTCGACGCCGGACGAGTTCGGCGCGTTCCTCGCCAGCGAATACAAGCGCTGGGATAAGGTTCGCGAGGCGGCCGGCATCACGCAGCAGTAGGTGGCTAGCGCATCACCTTCACCGGCGCGCTTTGCTCCATCGACTTGATGATGGCCTCGAAGGCACCGACGACATCGAGCATGTCGTCGGCGGTCACCGCAAAGGGTTTGCCGGTCTCGACCGCTTCGGCAAACGATTCCAGCAGCACGCCAAGCGAATCGACAGCCGGATAAACCTTCGTCTCCGGCTGTTGCCCGACCAGCGCCGTCGTGAGCACGGTTTCGTCGCGCGCCTCGGCCCAGCCTTTGGTGCCGAACACCATGACACGCCAATAGGCCGGCGCCGCGCGCACGGTGGCGAGCACGCCAGTGGCGCCGCTTGCGAACTGCACCAGCGCCGTGGCGGCGTCGCGCGGGTCCGGCGGCGGCTTCTGCCGGAACAGCTTGGCATCGACTGACGCAATTGGGCCGGCGAGATTGACCAGCGCGTCGATCACATGGAGGCCGGCGCCGGTCATGCCGCCGCCCGGCGACTCGTTCGGATCGTCGCGCCAGCCGCCGAGCACGCGCGTCGAATGCTCGTTGGTGAAATTGGCTTCGACATGCATCACCTCGCCGATGATACCGTCCGCCACCACGCGCTTGAGTTCGCGCATCGATGCGAAGCAGCGCTTGTTGTTGCCGAGCCCGAACACCACGCCGGCCTTTTGCGTCGCGGCGACCGCCTTGGCGGCTTCGGCCCGCGTCAGCGCCAGCGGCTTTTCGCTCCACACCGGCTTGCCCAACGCCGCGACGGCAGAAATCTGCTGCACATGCAGCGAATGCGGCGTCGCCAGGAACACCGCCTGCACGCGCGGATCGGCAATAGCCGCGTCGAAATCGGTCGACAGCTCAAAGCCCTTGGCCTTGGCGAAATCCGCGACCGTCTCCGGCTCCTTGCTGACGCCGCGGATGAAATGCAGGCGCGGGCTTTTGCCCTGCGCGGATTCGACGATGTTCTTGCCCCAGCGTCCGAGGCCGATCACGGCGGCGTTGATCATGATGGAAGTCTTCTGTCAGGCTGGCGGGAGCAAATGCGGCATGGTTAGTTAGAACACGCAAGACTGCGAACGGCAACGCCAACAACATGCCTTGAGGAAACACCATGGACGACAAACAATACGAGCGCGGCCTGAAGCTGCGCACCGAGATGTTCGGCGCCGAGGCCGTCGATAAACGAATGAACGCCTTCGGCGAATTCGGCAAGCCGCTGCAGCACATCATCAATTCATACGCCTACGGCGACGTCTGGAGCCGCACCGCCTTGCCGCCCGCGACCAAGTCGCTCGCCATGATCGCGATGATGGCGGCGGCCGGCCATGCCAACGAACTGCGCGTGCACCTCAAAGGCGCACTGAAAAATGGCTGTACCGCCGAACAGATCCAGGAAGTGCTATTGCTGTTGACGCTGTATTGCGGCATTCCAGCAGCTAACGAGGCGCACCGTATCGCCACCGAGGTTCTGCGCGAACATGCCGCCGGCTGACCGGGCAACACGCGGCTTGCGGGTGCGGCAAAATAGAACAACCTGCGCCCTTGACCTAACGCAATGTTAGCCTAAGCCTTGGCGATAAGATCGCACTTCAATTGGAGCGGACATGATCAAAATTTTACTGGTGGCGACGTGTATTGTGCTGTCGGGCGGGGCGCTACAGGCCGCCAGCCTTGACGATCTTAAAGCGGCGACCGCGGCGGTGGACAAGGGAAGTACCGATGAGGCCATCGGCCTGTTCACCAAGGCGCTGACGGCCGGCGATCTTTCGCCTGCCGATCAGTTCGCCGCCCGCAAAGGCCGCGCCGCAGAGTACACCGTCAAGAGCCTGATCGACGACGCTTACGTACGCCTCGATCAGGCGCGAGGCTCGCGCGAGCGCGCCATCGCCGATTTTACCGCGGCGCTCGGCTTCAAGACCGATGACGCCAGCGTCTATGTCGGACGCGCGCAAGTCTACCATTTGAACGATCAATACGATCAGGCGGTCGCGGATATTGACGCCGCGCTGAAGCTGAACAACGCAGTCGTCAGCCACCTCCAGCGCGCCGCCAGTCTGCGGAGCAAAGGCGACTACGATGCCGCGGTCGCCGGCTACACCGCGGCGCTTGGGCTCGACATGAAGGATTCCGGCCTCGAAGGCTGGGAAATTTATAACGAACGCGGCTACGCCCAATTCCTCGCCCAACGCTTTGAAGCCGCCGCCGCCGATTTCGATAAGGCGCTGACAATTGGCGCGGCCGCGCGCACCGAGGACGTGCTGTGGATTCCATACCAGGCGGCCTGGCTGCATATCGCCCGCGCCCGTGCCGGCCAGAACGACGCCGAGGAACTCGCCCGCACCGCCAAGAAGATCGATCTGAAAACATGGCCCGGCACGCTGATCGCATTTTATCTCGGCCAGGCGACGATCGATCAATTGTCGCCGCCTTCGAGCCACGGCAACATGGGACGCGGCCGCGAATGCAACTTGGCGTTTTTCTCCGGCGAGCACGCGCTGCTTAAAACCGACAGCGCGGGCGCGGCGGGGCAGTTTCAGCGGGCCCGCGCTGTGTGCAACATCCACTCCACGACTTACCTTGCCGCCGGGGTTGAATTGAAGCGCCTGGGGAAGTGAGCGTCGAGCCTGCCGCCGGCTATTGTCCCGACAGCTTGGCAGCGTCCGCCTGCACGCTGACGTCGATCAATGTCGCTACCGGTACTGTCTTCGGAATGACGCCGGCCTTGACGAACAATTCCTGCATCCACTGGATGCGGTCGGCCGGGATTGCCAGTGTCGGATCGATCTGCTTGTCGCGAATGGCTTGATCGGTGATGAATTCGGCGCGCTTGTCGTCGGGTTTGGCTTGCGTCAACTCGTGCGCCAGCTTGATGGTCGCGTCGCGATGCGCGGCGGCATATTTGTAGGCGTCCATCTCGGCGGCGACGAACTTGACCAGATCGTCGCGGCGCTCGGCCAGCACCTTACTGTTGGTGGCGAGGCACAGCCGCAGAAACTTCGGCACCGCGGTGCCGCCTTTGGCCAGCACCTTGATATTCGGCGGCATGATCGGCTCGAATTCGTTCGACACCACCGCGGCATCGACAATGCCGGCAACCAGCGACTTGTAGCGGTCGAGGTCGGCGCCCTGCGTCGCCAGATTGACGTCGGCGAACAGCACATTGGCGGCATCCAGCATGCCGCGGAACAAAAGATCGGGCAGCGAACCGGGCGACGAAATCGCGACGTTCTTGCCCTTGAGGTCGGCCAGCGAATTGATCTCGGCTTTGGCCAGCACCACCTGCGGCACGCCCGGCCAGGTGCAGCCGACGATCTTGACGCCGGTGCCACGCACACCGGCGACAATCGATTCCGCCGCGCCCATATCGACGCTGTCGATCTCGCCGGAAATCAGCGCTTTCATCAGCGTGGCGCCGGCCTTGATCTGAAGGATCTCGATCTTCAGACCGCGCTTGGCGCCGAAGCCGCCTTTGTCGACCATGCCGATGAAGCCGGAATCGCTCTTGGCTTCGAGGATGCCGTGCTTCCAGACTTTATCCTGGGCGTGAGCGGCGGACAAACCGCCGAGCAGCATGACGGCGATGGCGAATGGCTTGAGCATGAATCCTCCTATTTTCTTCTTATTATTATATCCGGAACTCGACGCCGCGTTTCTTGCCCTGCGAGACGTTGAGAAACAGCGCGTCGGCCGACGGCTTTTTCTTGATCAAGCCCTGCTCGTGCGAGTAGCCGATCAGGGCATCCAGGTTTTTCTTGTTTGAAGCGCTCAGGCCATATTCCCACGGATCGGCGCCAAGAACCTTCTCCTGCTCTTCCCAGGCATCGCGATACCAGGCCAGCGGCACGATGCGCGGGTTCTGCATGCGCGCCATCGCGATTGTCTTGGCCTCATTGAATGCCTTGAACAGGCTGACCGCGATCCAAGGATGCTGCTCGGCCAACTCCTGCTTGATGCCGAGCACATGCATGATCGGGAAGATGCCGGTCTTCTTGAAGTAGGCCTGCTCTTCCGCCCTGTGATCGGGAAACAGCCGCGCCACGCGTGGATCGCCCGCGACAAAGGGCTTGATCAGATCGGAATGCAGTACGGCGTCGAGTTCGCCTTCGGCTAGCATGGTCTCGACCGATTTGTCGTCCGGCAGCCGCGTCAACTTGAAGCCGGCCGGCATTTTCACGTCGACGTCATTATCGAGCTCGGCGAACCACTCATTCGACTTCGCAGGCACGCCATACTCGTGCTCGAGATGGCCGCGCATCCACAGCACCGCGGTGGTCATCAGCGTCTTGACGCCGATCTTCTTGCCGATCAGGTCGCTGGGTTTCTTGATGCCCTTCGTCGTGTTGATGAAGATGAAGCCGTGGCGGAAACGCCGGTGCAGAAACACCGGAATGGCGCGCACCGGCCAGCCATTGTCGTGTGCGGCGAGATAGCTCGAACCCGACACTTCCGCGACGTTGAATTCGCGGTCGCGCAGAAAGCGCCAGTGCCGCGTCGCCGAATCCATCTTGGTCAGGATGGTGAGGTCGATGCCGTCGGGCTGTACGCGCCCATCCATCAAGGGACGGACGATCTCGTAATCGCCGCAGGCCAGAGAGAGCGATAGATTTTTCGACATGACTTATCCCGGTTGACGCGATTGGAGCGGAGCGGACGCCACCGCGCAAGGCCTCGCTATTTATATTCCCCGATAACGCAAAGCGGTCCGCCGTGGCTTACGGCGGGCAGGACCGGCTGATAATGTCACGGGGCTTCAAAAGCAATCAGGGCAACTGATTGCAAGAAAATATGGGGAAACGCATGAGACTGGCGCCGCACAAAACGAGCCTCCCTCCGGTCTGCGACGATGCCCGGCAAATCCATTCCGGCTGTTGCAGCCGGCGAAGCTTTCTTGGCGGCCTTGCAGCGTTTGGCGCCGGCACCTTGGGCACGAGCCGGGGCGCCTGGGCGCAGGCGCCCGCCGGTGAAAAGCCGTTCCGCATCGACGTGCATCATCATCTGTCGTCGCCGGGCTTTATCGCGGAGATCGCCGGCCGGCGCACCGGCCAGGTGCCGCTGATGAAATGGACCGTCTCCAAGTCGATCGACGATATGGACCAGGGCGGCGTCGCGACGTCGATGCTGTCGATCAGCGAGCCGGGGGTTTTCTTCGGCAATTACGATGGCGCCCGCGCGCTCGCCCGCGAGTGCAACGACTTCGGCGCCAAGATCATCGCGGACCATCCCGGCCGCTTCGGCGTGTTCGCCATCGTGCCGATGCCGGATGTCGATAGCACCCTCAAGGAGATCGCCTACGCTCTGGATACGCTGAAGGTCGACGGCATTTGCATGATGACCGACTATCAGGGAAAATTTCTCGGCGACGCCGCGTTCACGCCGATCATGGAGGAGTTAAACCGCCGCAAGGCTGTGGTGTTCACTCATCCCAACCGCAACGACTGCTGCCGCAATCTCATTCCCGACGTGCCGGAGCCAATTATCGAACTCGGCACCGACACCGCGCGCACCATCGCCAGCCTGCTGTTCAGCGGCACCGTGGCGAAGTTTCCGGACATCCAGTGGATCTTCTCGCATGCTGGCGGCACAGCGCCCGGCCTGATGCAGCGATTCAATGCCTATTTCGATCAACGCAAGGATTTGCAGCCGCGGCTGCCCGAAGGACCCGCGCACTACATGCAGCGGTTCTGCTACGACACCGCGTCAGCGACGACAGTTTATCCTCTGGCGGCCCTGACCAAAATCGTCAAGCCGTCGCAAATCCTGTTTGGCACCGACTCGCCATTCGGCACGCCGAAGGACGCCGCAGCGGGTCTGCGCAATACCGGCATGTTCAATGCCGAGGATTTGCAGGCCATCGAGCGCGGCAATGCGGCCCGCATCATGCCAAGGTATCGAACGTAAGCGCGCGAGCTAATGCCCCGTCGCCAGGGCGGCGAGCTTGCCGGCCTCGCCCGGCAGGCTATTGCCGCGCCAGACCACGTGCAGGTCCGGGCGCAGCAAGAGCAGATCGCAGCCGTAAAGTTCGCGCGGCCGCTCTTCGTTGATGTCGAGCACGGCGAAATGCGCGCCAAATTCGGCGAAAGACCGCGCCAGCGGCGCGCTGTTGGCCTCGCTGCCGGCAAGCCGCAGCAGCGTGTAGCCGTCGCCGATCTTGTCATGCAGCGCAGTGCCGTCGACGAGCCAGACGTGCGGCAGCCGGGCGCCGGGCCAGGTGGTGGGGACATAGGTCATGAATTCGTGCGGCGGCCCCTCGCCGTCTTCGGCAAAGATCACCGGCGAGCCGACATAGCGGTAGCCCAACTCGGCGCCGATCATCTCGTTGCTCTTGCGCTGCTCGACATTGGCGACGCGGGTGAGGTTAGCGCGGGTCTCCGCGCCCTCCGGCGTATTGTCGCGGATATTCGGCTTATACATCGCGCGCCAGGCGCGCCGGCCGCGCGACGCCTGCCGCGACGCCTCGACATTATGCGCGCCGATCTGGCGGCGCTCGATCTCGTAGGACTCGAGCAGTTTCTGGCCGCCCCAGCCTTGCAGCGTGGCGGCGAGCTTCCACGACAGATCGTTGGCGTCGCCGACGCCGCTGTTCATGCCGAGCCCGCCGGTCGGAATCACCAGATGCACGGCGTCGCCGGCGAGGAAAATGCGGCCATCGCTGTATTTATCCGCCAGCAGCAGATTCTGCCGCCACTGCCCGACCGATAGCATCTCGTATTGCACCGGCATGGCCACGGTCTTCTCGAACATCGTCGCCATGTCGGCGTCGGTGTCGACCACCGAATGCAAGGTGAAGTGCTTGGTCGAATCCTGCACGATCAGGAACGTCGCCTGGGCGTCGGCGACGTGATAGTGGCGGCCCTTGCCGATCGGGATGCGGTCGAACAGGTCGTCGCATTTGTACAGCGCCTGGCGGAACTGCATCAGGTTGGCGTCGCCCTGCAACTTGATGCCGAGTTGGCGGCGCACCAGGCTGGAGCCGCCGTCGCAGCCGACCAGATAATCCGCTCTCAGCTCTTCAATGGTGCTGCCGCGTTTGACGCGGGCGCGCACCGAACCTTGATCCTGCTCGAAGCCCTGAAACTCGCAGCCATAACGCACGTCGATCGTGGGCATGCTGTCTGCCACCGACTTGAGCAGCGGCTCCAGCGTGTATTGCGAGATCAACTGATAGGGCTCGAGCGGCAGCGTGCCGTCATTGCGCGACGCAATTTCAGCCTGCGCCTGCGCCACCGAGGGATACGGCAAATGCAGCAGCGGCGGGTCGACCAGCGAGGTGACGATGAACACGTCCATCGGCACGTCGCGTGGAAATCCGGCGTCACGGATTTTCTGCGCCAGCCCCATGCGCCGGTAGATCTCCATGGTGCGGGCATTGCACCGCTCCATCTTGGGCAAAAATTGCGGCGCGGCCTTCTGCTCCAGCAGAATGCAGCGCACGCCGCGGCGGCCGAGATCGATGGCGAGCGTCAGGCCGACCGGTCCGGCGCCGACGATGATGACTTGCGTGTCCAAGAGGCGATTCCAAATTTGGCCGTCGGGGGCGGAAACCTAGCACGTTGACCGGCGGTGCAAAGCTCTGGATTTACGGAGAAATCCGGGTTTAACGGCCCCTTAAACCACCCCGCATAGCGTCGCCTGTGGGGACCGGCGGCGCGTGCTGCCGCCGGCTTGGATGGATGGCGTATGGCGTCGGGTCGGGGACAATCGGGGGGGCGCCGCGAGCCGGTGTTCGACAGCAGTCCCGAGTTGCGCGTGAGCGCGGCAGAGCGCAGCGCGCCCGAATCCGAAAATCCAAAACCGCGGCCCCGCCGCAAGAAAAAATCCGCCCGCGCCAAATCCAAGTCTACGGCCAAGCACCGCTCGCTCATCGGCCGGCTGACCTATTGGACCCTGGTTGCGGGGCTATGGGTCGCGATCGGCGGCGTCGGCGTCATCGCCTATGTCGGCGCGCACCTGCCGCCGATCCAATCGCTGGAAATCCCGAAGCGGCCGCCCTCGATCCAGATCAACGACGTCAACGGCAAAGCGCTGGCGCGACGTGGCGATCTGGCGGGCGAGATCATCTCGTTGAAGGAGCTGCCGCCTTATGTGCCTCGGGCCTTCGTCGCCATCGAGGATCGGCGCTTCTACGAGCATTACGGCGTCGATCCCTTGGGCATCGGCCGCGCCTTGGTGGCCAACGTCCTGCATCGCGGCGTGGCGCAAGGCGGCTCGACGCTGACGCAGCAATTGGCGAAAAATCTCTTCCTCACGCAGGAGCGCACCGTCACCCGCAAGCTGCAGGAAGTGTTGCTCGCGGTCTGGCTGGAGCGCAAATTCACCAAGACCCAGATTCTCGAGCTTTATCTCAACCGCGTCTATTTCGGCTCCGGCTCCTACGGCATCGAGCAGGCTTCATTGCGCTACTTCGGCAAATCCGCGCGGCAGTTGAACGTCGCCGAAGCCGCGATGCTCGCCGGCCTGGTGAAATCGCCAACGCGGCTGGCGCCCAACCGCAATTTCGACGCCGCCGAAAAACGCGCGAAAATCGTCATCGCCGCGATGGCTGAGCTGGGCTTCATCACGCCGTCGAACGAGAAAGTCGCGCTCGCCAAGCCGCCGCGCATCGTGGCGCAGGCCGGCAATGGCGCGGTCAACTACGTCGCCGATTGGGTGATGGACGTGCTCAACGATGTGATGGGTCACGTCGAGGAAGACATCGTGGTGCAGACCTCGATCGACTCCACGCTCGAAGCCAGCGCCGAGAAATCGCTGACCGAAGAACTGGCGGCCAAGGGCGACAAAGGCGGCGTCGGCCAAGGCGCGCTGGTGGCGATGACGCCGGACGGCGCGGTGCGCGCCATGGTCGGCGGCCGAAATTACGCCGAGAGCCAGTTCAACCGCGCCGTCGCCGCCAAGCGCCAGCCGGGATCGGCCTTCAAGGCCTTCGTCTATCTCACCGCCATCGAGCACGGCCTCACCCCCGACACCGTGCGCCAAGACGGACCGATCAAGATCAAAGGCTGGCAGCCGGAAAATTACGGCCATGAATATTTCGGCCCGGTGACGCTGACCAAGGCGCTGGCGATGTCGCTCAACACGGTGTCGGTGCGCCTCACCATGGAATACTCGCCGATGTCGGTGATCCGCACCGCGCACCGCCTCGGCATAGCCTCGAAGCTCGAGCCCAATGCCTCGATTGCGCTCGGCACCTCGGAAGTTTCGATGCTGGAACTGGTCGGCGCCTATGCGCCCTTCGCCAATGGCGGCTATGCCGTGCAGCCGCATGTGATCGAGCGCGTCGCCGCCGCCAACGGCAAGGTGCTTTACAATCGCAACGAGCAGCAGCTCGGCCGTATCATTGAGGCGCGCTACGTCGCCATGATGAATCAGATGATGCAGGAAACGCTGACCGTCGGCACCGCGCACAAGGCGGCGCTGCCCGGCTGGCCCGCGGCCGGCAAGACCGGCACGTCGCAGGACTTCCGCGATGCCTGGTTCATCGGCTTCACCGGCCATCTGGTCACCGGCGTCTGGCTCGGCAATGACGACGGCACGCCGACCAAGAAAGTCACGGGCGGCAGCCTGCCGGTCGATATCTGGAGCCGCTTCATGCGCGACGCGCATCAGGGCGTTCCGGTTGCTGCCTTGCCCGGCCCGACGGGCGGCAGCGTGTTCTCAAGCTTGTTCGGCAATTCGCAGCCGCCGGCGCAAAATTCGCCGCCGACGGATAATCCAATGCCGCCGGCCGCCGTCGGACAAACGGCGGCCCGCTCGACCACCGGCAGCGGCAGTCTCGATGGCTGGCTGATCAACAATCTGTTCGGCAGCCGCAACTAATGCTTGGCGACGCTGGCGCGCAGCCGTCGGGTCGACAGCCAAATGGCCAAAGTTGCGCAGCCCGCCGTCGCCACCGCCGCCGCCAGCGGCCAGGCATTTTCACCGAGCAGCCATCCGACCAGCGCGCCGCACAGCGCGGCGATGCTTTGCTGAATGAAGCCGAGCAGCGACGAGGCAGCGCCCGCGCGCTCGGGAAACGGCGTCATCGCGCCGGCGATGGCTTGCGGCAGCACCATACCCAGCCCGGCGAGATAGACCGCCACCGGCAACACCAGCGACGCGGCCGTGGCAAAGCCAAGCGCGATCGCCGCCACCATGGCGAGCCCGCCAACGGCGAGCGTCACCGCGCCGACACCCATCATGCCGTCGATGCCGAGCCGCATCACCAGGCGCGCGGCCAATGTCGCGCCGGTCATGTAGCCGATCGACCCGACCGCGAAAGCGACGCCGAAGCTGAACGGCGACAGGCCGTAAAGATTTTGCAGCACGAACGAAGCGCCGGAAATCCAGGCAAACAGCCCGGCGTAGCTCGTCGTGGCGAGACCGAGATAGGCCAGATAGGCCGGGTTCCGCGCCACCGCGCGATAGGACGCCAGCATGGTCGACGGCGAAACCGGTTCGGCGGCGCGTTCGCGCAAGGTCTCCGGCAGCAGCAGCCACACGATAGCCGAGCCGATCAATCCGGCGATCACCAACGTGACGAAGATCGAGCGCCAGCCGAAGCCGGTTTGCAGGATGCCGCCGGCAATGGGCGCCAGAACCGGCGCCAGCGCCATCACCGAACCGATCAACGACAATTCGCGTCCGGCGCGCGCACCGGCATACAGATCGCGCACAATGGCGCGCGCCAGCACGATGCCGCCACAACCGCCGAGGCCCTGGAAAAAACGCGCGACGATCAGCATTTCGATCGAACGCGACAGCGCGCAGGCCAGACTCGCGGCGCAATACAGCGCCAGCGCAACGATCAGCACCGGCTTACGGCCATGACGATCGGACATCGGGCCGTAAAAAATCTGCCCGACGGCATAGGCGATCAGATAGGCCGAGATGGTGAGCTGGACCTGCGGAGTCGTTGCGCCGAGTTGCCGCGCGATGTCCGGCAGCGACGGCAAGTACATGTCGGTGGTGAGTGGAGCAATCGCGCTCAACGCCGCCAGCAAAGCCGTGAGCGCAAAAGTACCGGGCCGCAGCATTTATGGGATGTCCGTATCGATTGAGGCGCCTGTCTATATCAGGCACCCGCGCGACGCTAGCGCGCCTTGTCCGGCATGCCGAAGCGATGCAACCCGGTGCCGTGAACGTCGAGCCAGGCCTTGGCGCGGTCCATATCCGGGCAGATGCGCTCGACCTGCCGCCAGAACGCGCGGGAGTGGTTCATCTCGACCAGATGCGCGGCCTCATGCGCGGCGAGATAGTCGAGCACAAAAGGCGGCGCCAGAATCAGCCGCCACGAATAAGACAGCACGCCGGTGGTCGAGCACGAGCCCCAGCGGCTCGATTGATCGCGGATCGACACACGCTTGAGCGTGACGCCGAGCGCCGCCGCCGCGCGTTTGCTCGCGGTTTCCAGCTCGGCCTTGGCTTCACGCTTGAGATAATCGCGCACCCGGCGCGGCACATGCGGCGCGGCGCCGGCGACGCAGAGCAGAGGTTCGCCGGCTTCGCCGATCTCGGTCCAGACCGTGCCGCGCGCGCTATGGCGATGCTCGATGCGATGATCGACGCCGCGCAACGGCAGCACGGTGCCGTGGCCGAAGGGCGCCGCTCTCGGCAGGCGCTGCAGCCGTGCCGCAATCCAGGCGCCGTGTTTCTGTGCGAATTCCGTGGCCTGCTTGACGCTGCCGCGCGGCGGCATCGACAGCACGACTTCGCGGGTGGTGGAATGAATGCGCAGCGTATAGCGGCGTGCGCGTGGATGACGGCGCAGACGCACCTGATAGATTTCGCGCTCGAACACGACGGTGATCGCCACCGGCGCGCTGGTGCGGCGAAAGAATAAGGCGCGGAGCGGGATCGACATTGTCAGCCCAGAATCAGATCGGGCCTTCAGTGTGCCACAGATTTAGCCACAAAGGCGACGTCAATGCGCGACGGCCGGCGCCTTGCCCGCCGCGGGCGCAGTGCCATGGGCTTTGCGGCGCGGGCCGTTATTCGACAACACGAAATCGGAAATGCGCGGTGCGATCTCGGAACGGAATCGCGAGCCGTTGAACACGCCGTAATGCCCGACGCCCGGCTGCAGATAATGCACTTTCTTCTCGGCCGGGATGTTGGGGCACAGTTTGTGCGTCGCTTCGGTCTGGCCGACGCCGGAAATGTCGTCGTGTTCGCCTTCCACCGTCAGCAGGGCAACACGCTTGATTGCGCTCGGTTCAATCAAGCGGCCGCGATGCATCATCTCGCCTTTCGGCAGCGCGTGGCGGATGAACACGGTGTCGACGGTCTGCAGATAGAACTCGGCCGACAGGTCCATGACCGCGAGGTATTCGTCGTAGAATTCCCTGTGCTTGGTCGCCGAGTCGCCGTCGCCTTTCACCAGATGGCTGAACAGCGCGCGATGCGCCTCGACATGGCGATCGAGATTCATGCTGACGAACCCGGTGAGTTGCAAGAAACCGGGATAGACGTCGCGCATGACGCCGGGATTGGGGAACGGCACCTTGGTGATGACGTGCGAGCGGAACCAGTCGAGACCGCGGTTCTCGGCGAGTTTGTTGACCTTGTTGGGATTGACGCGGGTGTCGATCGGACCGCCCATCAGCGTCATGGAATGCGGCACGTAAGGATCCTTGTCGGCTTCCATCAGCGCGACCGCCGCCAGCACCGGCACCGAAGGCTGACACACCGCGAGCATGTGGCAGTCGCCGCCAAGCATGTGCAGCATCGAGATCAGGTAATCGATGTAGTCGTCGAGATCGAAGCGGCCTTCCGCCACCGGCACCGTGCGGGCATTGCGCCAGTCGGTGATGTAGACGTCGTGATTGGGCAAAAAGGCTTCGACGGTGCCGCGTAGCAGCGTGGCATAATGGCCCGACATCGGCGCGACGATCAGCAGCTTGGGCTGCGGCCGGCGCGGCACGTGAGTAAAGGTTCGCTCGAAATGCAGCAGGCGGCAGAACGGCCGTTCCCAGACCGTATTGATGTGAACCGGCACGCGCTCGCCGCCGACCAAGGCCGAGTCGATCTGCCATTCCGGCTGACCGTAGCGGCGCGTCACGCGCTCGAACAATTCCGCCGCCGCGGCGATCGACTTGCCGTACTGAGTGTGAGCAAACGGATTGGCCGGGTTCTTGAAAAACAACCGCGCGGCGTCGGCCAAAGCGCGCGACGGGTCGAGCGCGGCAAGGCCCATTTCGTAGAGCCAGTACATCGGCGTCGCAATCAAACCAGCGCTATCGCCGGACAGCGATGCGGCCCCGTCGAATTCACCGATCGGCAACGGCTTGGTCCCGGGCTTATGTTGCATTGCGGCAGGGTGTCGTTTTTCGATCATCAGGTCAACCTAGCGGAAAGGTGTTCGAGTCAGGTTTACGCGTAACTTTCTACTGATTACCATTTATAATCAGTAAGTTATCCATTACTCGCCGCCTTGCAGCAGCGAGCCTTGCACCCGCGCGCTGGCCAAAAGCTTGAGGAAAGCGACCGACGCGGCGGCAAACAGCACGACGTTAAAGGCTAAGGCTTCCAGCATCAGATCGGCGCGGAACACGTGGTCGATCAGCAGCGCGCGCATACCCTCGAACACGTAGGTCGGCGGCAGCGACCAGGCAAAATATTGCAGCCAATGCGGCAACACCCCGACCGGGTAGTAGACGCAGGTCAGCGGCAAAAACAGGAACATGATGGTCCAGGCCATGCTCTCGGCGCCCAGGCCGTTACGCAGCAGTAGCCCGGCGACGAAGATGCCAATGGCCCAACTGGTCAGTATCAGATTGACGAAGAAGGCGGCGAGCGCGAAGCCCATCGACCACAGATTGAAGCCAAAGAAGGCAATCGCCAAGAGCGACACCGGGATCATGCCGATCGCCAGCCGGATGACGCTCATGATCATCAAGGTGGCTAAAAATTCCGGCGGCCGCAGCGGCTACATCATCAGATTGCCGAGGTTGTGCGCGTACATTTCCTCGAGGAACGAAATCGAAAAGCCGAGTTGGCCGCGGAACAGAATGTCCCACAACAGCACCGCGCCGATGAAGACGCCGCCGGCTTGTGCGAAGTAGCCGGCGTTCTGCGAGATGTACATCTGCAGAAAGCCCCACATCAGCATCTGCACCGCCGGCCAATAGATCAGGTCGAGAATGCGCGGCCAGGACGAGCGCAGCAGATACCAATAGCGCCGCACCATGGCGAAGACGCGGTTGACGGAGAATTCCAGGCCGGAGTCGCTGACGCTCATGGTGCCAGCTCGCTATGCGTGCCGCGCGCCACATCGAGGAACACTTCTTCCATCGTGGCGCGGCCGTAATGCGCGAGCAGATGCTCAGGCGTGTCGTCGCCTTCGATGCGGCCCTTCTTCATAATGATGACGCGGTCGCACAGCCGCTCGACCTCGCTCATGTTGTGCGAAGCCAGCAGAATGGTGGCGTTGCGTTCGCTGCGATAATGCTCAAGCCGGCCGCGCACCCAGTCGGCGGTGTCGGGATCGAGCGAGGCGGTCGGCTCGTCGAGCAGCAGAACTTCCGGCCGGTTGAGCAGCGCCTTGGCCAGCGACACCCGCGTCTTCTGCCCGGACGACAGCTTGCCGGTCGGGCGGTCGAGGAATTCGGTGAGTTCGAGTTCGGCGGCAAGGCCGGCGATGCGGTCGTCGAGGTCGGCCACCGCATAGAGCTGGCCGAACACCGACAGATTCTGCCGCACCGTCAGCCGCATCGGCATGTCGACATAGGGACTTTCGAAATTCATCCGGTGCAGCACGCGGTAGCGCTCGCGCGGCATGTCGGCGCCCAGCACCGTGACGGTGCCGGCGGTGGGGGTGACCAGCCCCATGATGGTGGCAATGGTGGTGGTCTTGCCGGCGCCGTTGCCGCCTAAGAGCCCGGTGATCGAACCCGCCGGCAACCGGAATGAAATGCCGTCGACCGCGGTCGAGGCCTTGTAAACCTTGACGAGATTGTCGACGGCGATGGCGGCGGCAGCGCTAGCATCCATGGCGATTCTTAATCTTTTGCGCATGATCCGTTCCGAAAACCGGTACCCACTTTTCGGGATCATGCGCAGATGTGACGCTCCGCCGCACGAAGCGCAAGGGCCCGATTGGTAGCCCGCGCCGCGTCGCGTTACAGTGGCCGCCATGCCGACGTCCAATCCCGCCAGTACCCATCCACGCCGCAACGTGCGTCTCGATACGCTGGTGCGGTGGCGCTGGCTCGCCATCATCGGCCAGACCACCGCAGTGCTGGTGGTCGAATACGGTCTGGATTTCGAGCTGCCGACTTATGCCTGTCTCGCCGTCATCGCGCTGTCGGCCTGGCTCAATATCGCGCTGCGGCTGCGCTTCCATCTGACCCAGCGGCTCGAGCCCGACCGCGCCGCCTGGCTCTTGGCCTTCGACATCGCCGAGCTGGCGGTGCTGCTGTTCCTGACCGGCGGCTTGCAGAACCCGTTCGCGTTTCTGTTCCTCGGCCCGGTGCTGCTGTCGTCGACCGCGCTGCCGCCGCGCTTCACGCTGATGCTCGGCGGCTTCGCCGTGGCCTGCGCCACCGTGCTGGTGTTCGCGCATTACCCGCTGCCGTGGGACAGCGACGACCCGCTGCAACTGCCGCCGATCTACATGATGGGCGTCTGGCTCTCGATCCTGCTGGCGATCGGGTTCATCGGCGTCTACGCCTGGCAGATCACCGAGGAATCGCGCCAGCTCAGCGACGCGCTGGCCGCGACCGAGTTGGTGCTGGCGCATGAGCAGCATCTGTCGCAACTCGACGGGCTGGCCGCCGCCGCCGCGCACGAACTCGGCACGCCGCTGTCGACCATTTCGGTGATCGCCAAGGAGCTGGAGAACGCAATCCCCGCCGACGCGCCGCACGGCGACGACGTGCGGCTGCTGCGCGAACAGGCGGCACGCTGCCGCGATATCCTGGCGAAGATCACTGAGCTGTCGAGCGGCGAGCCGTTCGACCGCACGCCGCTGACCGCGCTGATCGAGGAAGTCGTCGCGCCGCATCGCAATTTCGGCATCGCCATCGAGGTCGCGATGCCGGGCGACCGCGACGCCGAGCCGCTCGGCGCGCGCAATCCGGCGATCCTCTACGGCCTCGGCAATATTGTGGAGAATGCCGTCGACTTCGCCCACGAGCGCGTCGACGTCGCCGCGCAATGGAACGACGAGGCGATCGACCTCACCATCACCGACGATGGGCCAGGCTTTGCCCCCGAGGTGCTCGACCGCATCGGCGAGCCTTACGTCACCACCCGCCGCCGCACGCCGAACGCCACTGACGAGGAACCGACCGGGCTGGGCTTGGGCTTTTTCATCGCCAAGACCTTGCTGGAGCGCTCGGGCGCCACGCTGTCCTTCGCTAATCGCGCGCTGCCGGCCCGCGGCGCCGTCATCAAATTGCGCTGGCGGCGCGCCGACTTCGAGCGGCCGTTGACCTTCGCCGGAACCTGACGGGCGCAGAATCGCCATTTTTACACTGTGTTTATGGTGCCGCGCGGGCTATGTATGGCCGTGCCTCTAAAAGCGGATGAAGACGTGGACATGGCTATCAGCGACGTCACCAAACCGGCGGTGAAGATCGAGATCCCCGGCGAGCGCTCGGTGCTGGTCGTCGAGGACGACCGGTCGTTTCTGCAGCGTCTGGCCAAGGCGCTGGAGAGTCGCGGCTTTGCCGTCACCACCGCCGAATCGGTGGCCGACGGGCTGCTGCAGGTCGAGCGCGCGGCGCCGGCTTTCGCCGTGGTCGACATGCGGCTCGGCGACGGCAACGGCCTCGACGTGATTTCCGCCTTGAAGCGCCGCCGCCCGGAAGCGCGCGGCATTATCCTCACCGGCTACGGCAACATCGCCACCGCGGTGAACGCGGTAAAGCTCGGCGCGGTCGACTATCTAGCCAAGCCCGTCGATGCCGACGACGTCGTCGCCGCCCTGCTGGCGCACGACAACAGCAAGATCGAGCTGCCGGAAAATCCGATGTCGGCCGACCGCGTGCGCTGGGAACACATCCAGCGCATCTACGAATTGTGCGGCCGCAACGTTTCGGAAACCGCGCGGCGGCTCAACATGCACCGCCGCACCTTGCAGCGGATTCTGGCCAAAAGGGCTCCACGTTAGTGGAGACCATCTTGAACAAAAAGCGCGCGCCGCGGTGAGCGCCCCCACGCGGTTTTTGTTTGGCATTGCGGCTTTGTTGCTGATGACGGCACCGGTCTTGGCCTCGGCCAATGTCGACTGCTCGATCGACGACGCCAATCTCACGTTTGAAATGGAAGCGATTGCCGGCCGCAGCGGTCCGATCAATCAAGTCAATGTCGGCAACATCTTGATCAAGCCAGCGGCGATCAAGCCGGCGCTGCCGCCGATGACATTTGACCGGACCCACATCGTGCAGCAATGGGATCTTGGCGACGACTTGCGGCTTCAGATCGAAGTCAGCGATGACGCCGCCAAGCAAACCGTCAATCTGGTGATTATCGCGCGGCTCAATCAAAAGACCGACAAATATTCCGGCCGCTATGTCCTGAAGATTTCGCGCGGCGGCGAAACCAGGGAATTAAAGGGCCGCATCAAGGAATGCGTGGCCGGTTAGCCGCGGCTAGTCGATATCGCCATAAGGCCCGGTCGGATCGGCCAGCGACGAGAGCCGCAGCGCCGCGGCGCGGGCGAACAGCAGCATCATCGATTTGCGCGTACCGGCCGCGAGTCTGTGCTCCGGCGCGTCGCATTTGAATTCGGCGCCGAAGGCATCGGCGACGATCAGCCCGGTGTCGGGCGGGAAAATCTCGCACGGCACTTCCAAACAGGTGGCGAAATACAGCCGGTCGCAATGGGTGCGGTAGTCCTGCCATTTCTGGTCGGCGCGGAAATCCGCCACCGAGGATTTGATCTCGACGATCCAAATGTCGCCGCTCGTATCGAGCGCCACCAGATCGGCTCTCCGGCCGGACGGCAGCGGCAACTCGCTGACGACGGAAAAGCCGTGCGCGTGCAAGAGCCGCGCGGTGCCGCGCGCGACCGCCAGCGCGGTTTCCGACTGGCGGCCATCGACCGGAAGTTCCAAAGGCCTCTTGGCGGTGAGGCTCATGATCGCAACCTATGCTTTGGCCGCCGACTTTAGCGCATTGACACGCTCGGGAAAGGCCTTGGCCAGCGCCGCGCGATTGGCGGCGATGACGCCGCGCTCGGTGATCAGCCCGGTGACCAGCCGCGCCGGCGTGACGTCGAAGGCATAGTTCGCAACCGGCGAACCGTCCGGCACCACCTGCACGGATACGACACGGCCGTCTTTGGTCTTGCCGGTCATGGTCGCGACCTCTTCCGGCCCGCGCTGCTCGATCGGGATTTCTGCCACGCCGTCGCTGACGGTAAAGTCGATGGTGGGCGACGGCAGCGCCACATAGAACGGCACGCCATTGTCGCGCGCCGCCAGCGCCTTCAGATAAGTTCCGATCTTGTTGCAGACGTCGCCCTGCGCCGTGGTACGGTCGGTGCCGACGATGACGAGATCGACCAGGCCGTGCTGCATCAGATGGCCGCCGGTGTTGTCGGGAATGACCGTGTGCGGCACGCCGTGATGGCCGAGCTCCCAGGCGGTGAGCGAGGCGCCCTGATTGCGCGGCCGGGTTTCGTCGGCGAAGACGTGGATCGGAATCCCCTTGTCATGCGCCAGATAGATCGGCGCGGTCGCGGTGCCCCAATCGACCGTCGCCAGCCAGCCGGCATTGCAATGGGTGAGCACGTTGACGCGTTCGCCGTTTTTCTTGGTCGCGGCGATCGCTTCGATGAGCTTGAGGCCGTGACCACCGATGGCAAAATTGATTGCAACGTCTTCTTCGGCGATGTCGTTGGCGCGCTTGAGCGCAGCATCAGCGCGTTCGGCCCGCGGCCGGTTGCGCACCGCGGCCAGCATCTCGTCCAGCGCCCATTTCAGATTAATCGCGGTCGGCCGCGTCGCGGCCAACGTCGTATAGGCGCGCTCCAGATTTTCGTCGGAGGCGTCATGCAGCAAGGCCAGCCAGACGCCATAGGCCGCCGAGGCGCCGATCAGCGGTGCGCCGCGCACCTGCATCGATTTGATGGCCTGCGCCGCTTCTTCCAGCGTACGCAGTCGCACCGTGGCGTAACAATGCGGCAGCAAAGTCTGGTCGATGATGCCGACGCTGCGTCCGTCGCTTTCGACCCAGATCGTGCGCGTAGGCTTGCCGTCGACTTTCATGGTCGTTTCATAACGCGCTTCCGGCGGCCAGACAAATCGCAAGGCGGGTAATGCCGCCGCCAAAAACGGCCACAAATCAGCCGGTGCCCCGCCCTAATTCGGGCCCGCGGCGGTCGCGAAGCGCAAGGACAATTCCCCCGTTCGGAAAACTTCATCAGAGGGGTGAATTCATGTTTGCCAAACATGCGAGGGCCGCGGCTCTCGCTTTTTTTATGCTGCCGTTCGCCTTGAGCACCAATGTTCGCGCCACTGAGGGCGATGTCAAAGCCACCACCGGCAAGCCGGTGGTCGAAGTCGCGTTCGTCCTCGACACCACCGGCTCGATGGGGCCGCTGATCGAGGGCGCCAAGCGCAAGATCTGGTCGATCGCCACCGCGATCGTCGACGCCAATCCCGACGCCGAAATCCGGATGGGCCTGGTGGCCTATCGCGACATCGGCGACGACTACGTCACCAAGACCTTCAATCTCACCACCGACATCCAGGACCTCTACGCCAACCTGCTGGAGCTCAAGGCGCGCGGCGGCGGCGATTGGCCGGAAAGCGTCAATGAAGCGCTGCATGTTGGCGTAACAAAACTCGCCTGGACGCAAGGCGCAGAGATCTGCCGCATCATATTCCTGGTCGGCGACGCGCCGCCGCACATGGACTATGCCCAGGATGTGAAATATCCTGAAGTGATACGCATGGCGCGCGACCGCGGCATTGTCGTCAACGCCGTGCAAGCCGGCGGCGCCCGCGATACCGAACGGGTGTGGCGCGAAATCGCCCAGATGGGCAACGGCCGTTACATTCCGATCCCGCAAGACGGCGGCCATCTGGTGATCATCGAGACGCCCTATGACCGCGAGATCATCGAACTGCAGGGCGAGATCAACGGCACCGTGATCCCGTACGGGCCGCGCCAGCAGCGCAGCAGCGTCGAGCACAAGACCCGGCAGGCCGCCGCCGCGCCCGCTTCGGTCGCCACCGACATGGCCGGCTATATGTCGCGCAACGCCGCCAAGAACGGCGGCGAAGCCATCACCGGCAATGGCGATCTGGTCGCCGATATCGCGGCCGGACGGCAGAAACTCGCTGGGTTGAAGGACGACGAACTGCCGGAACAGGTGCGCACGATGAACGCAGCCGAGCGGCAGGCCTTCATCGACAAGCAACAGGCCGCACGCAAGGCGCTCAACGAACGCATGGCCAGGCTGGTCAAGCAGCGCGACGCTTACGCACTCGATCAGGCCAAGAAGGCGCCGAAGCCCGCCGCGGATTCGTTCGACCGCACCGTGGCGGAAACTTTGAGCGTGCAGGTCAAGCGCAAGACGTACTAGCTTGCCGTCTCGACGGCTTTGCCGCAGTCTCCCGCCGGTGCAAATCGGCGGGAGACTGCAATGCCAGCGATCGATCTCGAAGCCGAATACAACAACCGCGCCCGGGTGCCTGAGCATCCGGAAATTATCGCGCAACTCGACATCGACGCCGCGGCCTATCGCGCCCGATCGCCGAAAGCCGAGTTGGGCCTGAAATACGGGCCGGGCGAGCGGCAGGTCATCGACATGTTCCCTTGCGGCGCGCCGAACGCGCCGCTGGCTTTGTTCATTCACGGCGGCTATTGGCGGACCAATCATTGGTCGAGCTACAGCCATATGGCGGCGCAGCTCAATGCGCGCGGCATCGACGTCGCCATCGCCGGTTACGGCCTGTGTCCGCAGGTAACGCTTGGCGCCATCATCGACGAGCTGCGCGCCGCGGTGCTGTTCTTGTGGCGCCGGCGCAAGCAGGGCGTGCTGGTAATCGGCCATTCCGCCGGCGGACATTTGGCCGCCTGCATGGTGGCGACGCATTGGAGCAAGCTCGCCAGCGACGCGCCCGACGATCTGGTGCCGGCCGCTTACGCGATTTCCGGGCTCTACGATCTGACACCGATGTTGCAGGTGTCGATGAACCAGGAATTGCGGCTCGACGAGGCCCAAGCGCGCGCCGCATCGCCGTTGTTTTGGGATGTGCCGCCGGGCCGCATTCTCGACGTCGCGGTCGGCGGCATGGAGTCGCCGGAATTCCTGCGGCAAAGCCGTGACATCGCTGATGGGTGGAGCGCGCGTGGTGTCGCGACTCGCTACGCGGAAATCCCCGGCGCCAACCATTTCACCGTGATCGATCCGATGAAGGATGCGAACAGCGCGATGGTGAAGCGGCTGGTGGAATTGGCGAAGCAAACCGCGGCGATCCCATAACTGTCATGCCCGGGCTTGACCCGGGCATCCATGACTTAGCCGCGGCAAAAGTGAACTTACGTAAGTCTGCTTGCGCCGCACCATCTCATGGATTGCCGGGTCAAGCCCGGCAATGACAGTGGAGAGAGTGCGCCCACTTTACGCCAATCAGAAAAACGCCTGAATGCCGGTCTGCGCGCGGCCGAGGATCAGGGCGTGGATGTCGTGGGTGCCTTCGTAGGTGTTGACCGTCTCGAGGTTCGAGAGCACGCGCATCACATGATATTCCTGGCTGATGCCGTTGCCG
>CAIRGJ010000013.1 GCA_903878085.1 uncultured Hyphomicrobiales bacterium
ACTCTGCCCGGGCACACTAGGGTGCCCCGCGAGGAGCTCGCTGACGGCGTGTCCTTCGGGAGACTGGCCGAAAGCGCGGACCGGACGCCGTAAGACGCCGCGATGGAGCGCCGAGAGGCGCGCGCCCTTGTCGCCACAAGGGTGCCCACGTCGCAAGGCGTGGAGACTCATAAGGATGCGCCGCTCGGCGCTCCGTCCCCTCGGCTTTTCGAGGGGGAATTGGCAGGCCCCAGCGATGGGGCAGGGAATACGGCTTCCCCGGGGCCGCTCAAATAATACGGGCGCACACGTGCGCCCTGTTGGAACACGGGCGCGTTCGATGGCTATTGCGCGAGCGCGGCTCGTTCCGCGTCGATCATGAAATCGCGCCGGATCGGCACGGCGTCGCGCCTTTTCGACAGCAGCATCTGCATGACCATGTGCGAGCCGTGCAGGAATTCCAGTTCGACCGCGGCCAGATAATACTCCCACATCCGGCAAAATTGTTCGTCCATGATCGCCACGGCCTTGGCGCGGTTCTCCGCGAAGCGCTGCCGCCAATGGCGGATGGTGTAGTAATAATGCAGCCGCAGGAATTCGGTGTCGGCGTTCCACAGCCCGCATCGCTCAAGCGCGGCGGACACTTCCGACATCGCCGGCGAATAGCCGCCGGGAAAAATGTATTTGCGGATGAACGGGCCGGTGGTGCCGGGCGGCGACATGCGGCCGATGCAATGGACGAAGGCGTAGCCGTCGTCTTTCAGCAGACTGCGGATTTTGCCGAAATATTCGTCGAAGTGCCCGATGCCGACATGCTCCATCATGCCGACCGATACCACGCGATCGAACTGGCCTTCGACGTTGCGGTAATCGATCTCGCGGAATTCCACCAATTCGGAAACGCCGGCCGCCGCGGCATTGTCGCGCGCCACTTTGATCTGTTCCGGCGACACGTTGATCGCCAGCACGCGGGCGCCGGTCTGCTGGGCGATGTGAATGGCAAAGCCGCCCCAGCCCGAGCCGATCTCGATCACGCTCATGCCGGGCTTGAGGTTCAGCTTGGTCGTGGCGTGAATGAGTTTGTAGTTCTGCGCCTGCTCCAGCGTGTCGTGTTCGGGGTCGCGGAAATAGGCGCAGGAATATTGCATCTTGTCGTCGAGGAAGAGCCGGTACAGTTCGGCCGGCACGTCATAGTGCTGGCGCGCGTTTTTTGCTGCGGTGCCGACCGGGTTGGACTGATGCCAGCGCCGCAGCGCGCGCCAGACGCGGCGGATGAGCTTCTGCGAGCCGTGCCCGGCCAGCCCCGCGCGGTTCACGGAAAACAGCATCAGCAAATCGTGGATGGTGGCGCCGTTCTCGAAGGTGAGCCCGCCGTCCATGTAGGCTTCGCCGGCGCTCAATTCCGGGTTCAGGAACAGTTTGGTTTCCAACCCCGGGCTATTGATGCGCGCGGTGACGTCAGGCCCAGGCAACCGGCCGCCGAACACATGCACGGTGCCGCCTGCGTCATAGAGACGGAGCGTTCCGTTCTTGATGAATTTATTGAGCAGGTTCGACAATAAACGCACGGCAACGGAGCCCTTTCAGCCAAATAGAGGCGGCATCGTCTTGGCCGTGGACCTTGTCATAATCCGCCCGGATATGCCGTTCAATGAATCGTGTGATCGCCGCCCACCACGCGCAGCTCGATCCCGCCGATCAGCTCGGCCCGCATCGCCTCGGCGGCGGCCCGCTCGGCTTGGGTCTGTTCCCAGGTGGTGGCGTTCGAGCCCAGCAGCACGCAGCCGCCGAGCACGGCCGATACCGCCGCGACAAAGGCGGCCGGCCCGAACGGCACGATCCACAGCAGAAACAGCGCAAACCAGGCCGCGCCGCCGGCGATGGCGATTTTCGCGGCGTAGGAAATCTTGCGGCAGTGCTCGATCGACGCCGTCAGCGTCTCGATGCGCTCCTCGAGCTGGGCAATCTGAAAACCGGCATTACCCTCGTCGCCGTCATCCATGCGTGCGCAGCGCCTGAGATTGCAAAACGTCCGGGTTCACCACGTTGGTCGGCGAACCCGCCGCATAGGCATTGATCTGGTCGAAAATATCGGTGAACTGGATCTCGTATTCGTCGCGCGATACATAGCCGAGGTGCGGCGTGCACACGACGTTGGGCATATTGAGCAGCGGATGCGCGGTGTCGCGCAACGGCTCTTCTTCAAAGACGTCGACCGCGGCCATGCCGGGCCTGCCGGCGCGTAGCGCGTTCACCAATGCATTCGGTTCGATCAGCCCGGCGCGGCTGGTGTTGACGATCAGCGCCGACGGCTTCATCCGCGCCAGATCGGCGGCGGTCACGATATGCCGCGTCGCCTCGACCAGCCGCATGTGTAGCGAGATCACGTCGCACTGCTCGAAGAATTCTCTCTTGCTGTTCGCCGGCATGTAACCGTCGGCGCGCGCCTGTTCGAGCGTCGCCGGACGCGCCCACACCAGCACGTTCATGTCGAAGGCGCGGCCGTAGCCGGCGACGGCCTGGCCGATGCGGCCATAGCCGTAAATGCCGAGCGTTTTTTCGCGGAGCGAAGAGCCGACGCCGATCTGCCATTGGCCGGCCTTGAGCGCCGCCATCTGCTGCGGAATTTGCCGCATCGCCGCGATCACGAGGCCCCAGGTCAATTCGGCGGCGCCGTAAGACGGCGTGCCGGGATGCTGGCTCGACGATACGATCACGCCCTGCTTGGTGCAGGTCTCGATGTCGATATGCGGATAGACGCTGCGCTGGCTGATCAGCTTGAGCTTCGGCAGGCGTTCGAGCAGGGGCTTCAGAATTTTGGTGCGTTCGCGGATCAGCACCAGCGCTTCGGTATCCCGCAGCCGTTCGGCCAGGGTGTCGGTGTCCTGAACGTGATCGTTCCAGACCGTGACGCTATGGCCGGCGAGCTTGGCGAAACAGGGCAGGGTGCGCAGCGTGTCGAAATAATCGTCCAGGATCGAGATGTTCATCGCCCGAACCTCGCCTCAGGCTGGCTTCTTGTTCTTGAAATAAGGCTCGACCGTGCCGGTGAGCTTGATGGTCAGCGGATTGCCGTAGCGGTCCTTGGCGTTGCCGGCGGCAACGCGGACCCAGTTCTCGCTGACGCAATATTCCTCGACATTGGTCTTCTCGACGCCCTTGAAGCGGATGCCGACGTCGCGCTGCAACGCCTCGGCGTTGAAATAAGGGCTGCGCGGATCGTTGCACAGGCGGTCGGGCGGGGTGTCGTTTTCGAGGTCGGTCATGGGGGTCTTCCTTCGCGGCCTTTTCTCACGGCGCGGGGCAGGGCGCAAACCCAAAACAACCGGAGTTCCCGGTGCTGCGGTCCGTGCTATCAGTCTGCCCCCATGAGCATTCCGCCTAAAAACCTCATCGTCGTCGGCCAGGGCGCGGCAGGCCTCGCGGCCGCTTTGGCTGCCGCGCAAGCGGCGCACGGCTCAGGCGTGCAGGTCACGCTGGTCGACAAGGCCGCCGAGGACGAGGCCGGCGGCAATACGCGCTGGTCGCCGTCCAACATGCGGATGGCTGCGGTCGATCGCGTCGAGCCGAGCTTCGTCCACGACATGCTGGCGGCGACGCAATACCGGGGCGACGAGACTTATTTCGCCCGGCTGGCGCGCGAGGCGCCGGCGACCTGCCAGTGGATCGCCGCGCAAGGCATTGAGTTCATTCAGCCGGTCTATTATCTGGCCAAAGGCCCGCCGCGGATTCAGCCGGTCGGTGGCGGTCCGGTCGTGGTCAAGCAGCTCGTGCTGGCGGCCAAGAAGGCCGGCGTCATTTTCCGCTACAACTGCACGGCGCGCGCGATCCTGCGCGACAAGGATAGCATCAGCGGTCTTGAAATAGAGCACGCCGGTGTGCGCGAGACGCTGCCCGCCGACGCGGTCATCCTGTGCAGCGGCGGCTTCGAGGGCGATGCCGCCAAGATGCGCGAGCATTTCGGCGACGGCGCCGAGATCATGCGGCTGATCTCGCCAGGCGGAAAATTCAACACCGGCGACGGCATCAGAATCGCGATGGCGCTCGGCGCCAGCGGTTCCGGCGACTGGGGCGGCATGCACGCCGAGCCGGTCGATGCGCGCGCCAAAAACTCCGCGCCGGTGGTGCTGGTCTATCCCTACGGCATCGTCGTCGACAAAAACGGCCAGCGGTTTTTCGACGAAGGTGGCGGTCTGGTGCACGAGACCTGGGAATGGTTCGCGCGCGACATGCAGTTCAAAACGCCGGATCGCAGGGCGTTCGCGATTCTCGACAGCCGGTTGCTTTCGATCGAAGGCTATGAGCGCGCCATCCGTTCCGAAGTGCCGCCGGCCCGCGCCGAGACGCTGGCCGAGCTGGCGAATATCGTCGGCGTCGATGCCGGCGGGTTTGCCGAAACGGTGGCCGCCTACAACGCGGCCTGCACCGGCGATCCGGCCAAGTTCGACGCCACGCGCTGCGATGGCCTGAAGGCCGGCGCCAGCCTCGCGCCGCCGAAATCGAATTGGGCCCGCGCGATTTCCGAGCCGCCCTTCCTGGCTTATCCGCTGGTCGGGGCGGTGGCCTATACCTTCGGCGGGCTGGCAACCGACGACTGCGCCCGGGTGCTACGCGAGGAAAAGCCGATCCCCGGGCTTTATGCCGCCGGCGAGATCACCGGGCATTTCTATGCCACCGCGCCCAACGCGGTGTCGGTGCTGCGGGCCTTTGTCTTCGGCCGGATTGCCGGACTGGAAGCGGTGTCGTTTTTGCAGGCGCGATAAGGCAATCGCCGCCCCGATGCCGCCGCTTTTTCCGGTTGTGATCGTTTAACGCCTTCGGGCTAAGCTGTGCGAAGGCAGCAACAGAGAGCAGAGCCATGAGATCGACGCCGCGTTTCTTGTGTCATGTTGTATGCCTTGGAATTCTGACCGGCGCCGCAACGAGCGCGTCGGCAAAGCCGGCTTATGTGCCCGCAACCGTCAACCTGCGCGCCGCGCCTGGCACCGGCAGCGAAATCGTCACCAAGATTCCCGGTGGCAGCCTGATCGATGCCGACAACTGCACCGAGGGTTGGTGCTCGGTGACCTGGCAGGGCAAGACCGGCTTCGCCAAGGAAACGGCGCTCGACCTGAGCGGCCGCGTGCCGCCGCGCGCGAGCGCGCAACGCCGGCTCAACGCCGTGCCAGGCGAAATCTATGACGAAGGCCCGGACTATGTCGTCGAAGGTCCGCCGGTTTATTATGAGCCGCGACCTTATTCTTACGGCTACGTTCCCTATTACCGCGGCTGGGGCTGGCGCCACCGCTGGTAGCTACTTCGCCGGCGTATCCGGCGTGAGCAAGGCGAAGCCGAGCCGGCAGGCGGTATAGGCCAGGATGGCGATCGGGATGGCGACGTACAGCGCCAGGCCGAGCCCTTGCTCAAGCCCGAACAAAACGGCGGCGCCGACCAGCACCGCGAACAGCCGAAACAGCCGGGGTTTGTCCATCCGGGCTAGCGCTTGGTTTTGGTGTCGGTGGTGCCACGCATGTTCGACCACGGATCGTCCACCGGCGTTGCCGTAGTGGTGCCGCCGCCGCGAGTCCGTTGCAGCGTCGACTTATATTGCCGGTCGATCGAGTCGGCTTCGCGCTGCTTTTGCTGTTCTTCCTGCTGCATCGGGGTTTGATCCGGAGGCTTGGATCCTTTTCCCTGCGCGTAAGCGGGGCCGGCAAGGCCTGCCAGCACGGCGCCGGCAATAAACGTTCTCATAACAGCCATGATTGCACCCGGTTTTTCAGCAGGAATTGAGGCTAACACGCCGCCGAAAGCCGCTCAATGTGGCAATTCTTGGTGGCGATTCTGGGTGGCGGATTCGTTGCCAATAGCGCCCACGATATTGATATAAATGAGGCCGCAAGCTAGGCGTTAAGCTAGGTCTGGCTCAGCCTTAGGCTCAGCTTTGCCGGGTCGCGAAAGGGTTACGGAATGTCACTGGCTCAAGATAACAGCCCACGGCCCCACTCAAGCCTGCTGCGCCACGATTGGAGCCGCGACGAGATCAGGGCGCTGTTTGCGCTGCCGTTCCCGGAACTGATGTTCCGCGCCGCCGAGATCCACCGGCAGAATTTCGATCCGACCGAGGTGCAAATTTCGACCTTGCTGTCGATCAAGACCGGCGGTTGCCCGGAAGACTGCGCCTATTGCCCGCAGGCGGCGCAATACGACACCGGGGTCACAGCCGAAAAGCTGATGGCGGTCGATGCCGTGCTGGCGGAGGCTGCCGCCGCCAAGGCCGGCGGCGCCTCGCGCTTCTGCATGGGCGCGGCCTGGCGTTCGCCCAAGGACCGCGATCTCGACAAAGTCTGCGCCATGGTCGAAGGCGTGAAGGCGATGGGTCTGGAAACTTGCGTCACGCTCGGCATGCTTGAGGCGGCTCAGGCACAGCGGCTGAAGAACGCGGGCCTCGATTACTACAACCACAACCTCGATACCTCGCCGGAATATTACAGCGAGATCATCACCACACGCACCTACCAGGACCGCCTCGATACGCTCGATCATGTCCGCGCCGCCGGCATCAATGTCTGCTGCGGCGGCATCGTCGGCATGGGCGAGGCGCTGGAGGACCGTGTCGGCATGATCGCGACGCTGGCCGGCTTGCCGGTGCATCCGGAAAGCGTGCCGATCAATATGCTGGTGCAGGTCGAAGGCACGCCGCTTGAAGCCGCGGCCAAACTCGAGCCGCTCGATTTCGTGCGCACCGTCGCGGTGGCGCGTATCACCATGCCGGCTTCGGTGGTGCGGTTGTCGGCCGGGCGCGAGAACATGAGCGAGGAGACCCAGGCTTTGTGTTTCCTCGCCGGCGCCAACTCGATCTTCTACGGGCCGAAGCTCTTGACCACGCCGAACCCCGGCCGCGACCGCGACATGGCGCTGTTGGAAAATCTCGGCATGCGGCCGATGGAGTAATCGAGCGACCTGTAGGGTGGGCTAAGGCGCGGAACGCGCCGAGCCCACGGCGCCTACTCTCCGAACGTTCCAGCCATCTCACGAACATCGCCGCCCCAGTCCGCTGGCAAATCGCCGCGAGCGACGTATTGATGGAAGCTGCTGTGTGGCCAATCGCAGACGCGCGACGTGAGCCCATGCTTCACCGGATTAAAGTGAATGTAGTCCACGTGGCGATTTAGGTCGGCATCGCCGCGAATGACATGCTCCCAGTATCGGCACTGCCAGATGCCTTTCTCTCGCCTTGCAATCTTACTGCGTGATCGGGCCCGGCAGGCATGCTGCGTGAAAAGCCGCTCTTGATGAGGCTCCATCTCGTGGCGAAATCCGCGTCATTCGGCGGTAGCGACCAGATGGCGTGAATATGGTCCGGCAATACACAGATCGCGACGGTCTCGAATGGACGCCGTATCTGAATGGCGCGATAGACTCGGCGCAGGTGTTCAATTTCTGTAATTAAAATATCGCTGGACCGATCAGCAAGCGTCACCGTGAAAAAGAAGGTGCCGCCATCGAGTTTCGCGCGCCGATAGCGAGACATGCGTTATATCCAAGCTGAGCGCGTGGGCACGGCGCTACGCGCCTTTGCCCACCCTACCGAATGTCGGCTAGCTGCAATCTCACGCAAAACTCCGCACGATCGCCAGCCCGGCAAAAAGCCCCGCGATCGAAATCGCCACCGACGCAATCACATACACCGCCGCGGCTCCGATCTCGCCACGCTCATAGAGCAGCGCCGCGTCGAGCGAGAACGCCGAGAACGTCGTGTAGCCGCCGAGAATGCCGGTGGTCATGAACAGCCGCCAATGCTGCGAGGCGTCGCCCTTGAAGGCGAAATAGGCGGCCGCCAGTCCCATCACGAGCGAGCCGCTGATGTTGATCAGCAGCGTGCCGTAGGGAAACGCGGTGCCGAGCGCTCGCGCCACCATGAGATTCATGCCGTGGCGCAGGGCCGCGCCGATGCCGCCACCCAGAAACACAATCAGATAGCCCATCGCGGTTCCCCAATTTGCGTTCGCGGCGGATAACACGCCGCGCCTTTGAGCGCATCCGCCAATATTTCAGCATCGCTGTTGGCGCGGACTGTTTTTGCCTAATCCATTGGCGGCTTGAGAGACTTGATAACCCAATGGAATTCTAGCCGAATCGCCAAAATCGCCCAAGCTTTGTGCAATTTTCCCGCATTGTGTGCAGTGGCACGCGACTTGCTGTGATGGAGCATGGCAGCAAAGCCGCGGCCTCATCGCCGCGCATCCTTTGGTCTGCCGCAAAGTGCCGGTTGAAAGGGGGATTGCGTGATGACCCAAATCGCCGCCGAGCCTGCGACCATCGGGGTCGATCTCGACCGCACCGCGCTGTTGATCATCGATATGCAGCGCGATTTCCTGGAGCCGGGCGGCTTCGGCGAAACGCTCGGCAACAATGTCAGCCTGCTCAAATCCGCGGTCGAGCCGTGCCGTCAGGTGCTGGCGGCGGCGCGCAAGGCCGGCATTCTGGTGATCCATACCCGCGAGGGCCACAGTCCCGACATGAACGACGCGCCGCCCGCCAAGGTCGAACGCGGCGCGCCGTCAAAGCGCATCGGTGACCCGGGCCCGATGGGCCGCATTCTCATTCAGGGCGAGCCCGGCCACGACATCATTCCCGAGCTTTATCCGATTGCCGGCGAGCCGGTGGTCGACAAACCGGGCAAGGGCGCGTTCTACGCCACCAATCTCGGACTGATCCTGGCCAACCGCGGCATCGAGAATCTCTTGGTCTGCGGCGTCACCACCGAAGTCTGCGTCAACACCACCGTGCGTGAAGCCAACGACCGCGGCTTCCGCTGCATCGTGCTGTCGGATTGCTGCGGTTCGTATTTCCCGGAATTCCACCAAATGGGCCTCGCCATGATCAAGGCGCAGGGCGGCATCTTCGGCTGGGTGACCGGGTCGCAACAGGTACTCGCCGCCATGTCGGCGAATCAGAAGGCCGCTTGAGGAATGACGATGCGCTGAGGGTTTTCGAAATCGCCGGTAACTGGGGGAGTTATTGAAATGGCTACATCTAGTACTTTCAAACCGACACTATGGACGCCAGGCGACTGGAACGCTTTCTTTGGCTTCGGCACCAACATTCTCGTCAACATGCTGGTGCTCACCGGCCTGTTGCGTTTCGTGATCAAGATGCCCGACGCGATCGTGTTCGGCCGCATCCTGCCGGCGCTCGGGCTCATGATGTGCCTGAGCACGTTTTATTACGCCTATCTCGCCTACCAGTTGGCCAAGAAGACCGGGCGCACCGACGTCTGCGCGATGCCTTCGGGCGTCAGCGTGCCGCACATGTTCATCGTCACCTTCGTGATCATGCTGCCGATTGCCTTGACGACCGGCGACCCGATCAAAGGCTGGGAAGCGGGCCTCGTCTGGGTGTTCTTCCAGAGCTTCATTCTGATGATCGGTGGCTTTATCGCCCCGTACATCCGCATGATCACGCCACGGGCGGCCCTGCTTGGCACGCTCGCCGGCGTCTCGGTGACATTCATCTCGATGCGTCCGGCGCTGGAAATGTTCATGACGCCGGTCATCGGCCTGGTCTGCTTTGCCATTATCATGGCGAGCTGGTTCGGCGGCGTGCGTTACCCGAAGGGCATTCCGGCGGGTCTTGTCGCCATCGCCGTCGGCATGCTGATCGCGTGGGGCTCGACTCTGTTCGGCATGAGCCTCGGCGGCGTCTCGGTCGCCGGCGTCAAGTCGGCCTTCTCGAGCTTCGGCTTCTCGGTGCCGCTGCCGGCCGTCGATCACGTGTTCTCCGGCTTCCAGTTTCTCGGCGTCATCCTGATCACCGCCATTCCCTATGGCATCTACGATCTGGTCGAGGCCATGGACAACGTGGAGTCCGCGGAAGCGGCCGGCGATCATTATCCGACCACCCGCGTGCTGACCGCCGACGGCGTCGTCAGCCTGATCGGCTGCCTGATGGGCAATCCGTTCATCAACGCGGTCTATATCGGCCATCCCGGCTGGAAGGCGATGGGTGGCCGCATCGGCTACTCGGCGGCGACCGGCCTGATGGTGATCGTGCTGTCGTGGTTCGGCGTCATCTCCTTGATGCTCGCTGTCATCCCCGTCGTCGCGATCTCTCCGATCCTGCTCTATATCGGTATGCTGATCTGCGCCCAGGCGTTCCAGACGACGCCGCGGGAGCACGCTCCGGCGATTGCCTTGGCAATCACGCCGCATCTCGCGGCCTGGGCCACGGTGCTGCTCGGCGGCGCGCTTGGCGCAGCGGGCATGAATTTCGGCGCCACGCACGCGCCGGAGTTCGTCGGCAAAATGGCGCAGAACGGCGTGCTGTTCCACGGCCTCGAAGTGATGGGTGGCGGCTCGATCCTGACCGGCTTGGTGCTCGGCGCCATCGCGGTTTTCGTGATCGACCGCAAGTTCATCAACGCGTCGGCCTTCTCGCTGGCCGGTGCCGTGCTGACTTATTTCGGCTTCATGCACGGCGAGGCGATCGGCATCGGCCACGGCTTCGGCGTGACGCCGGCGGTCACCCTGGCTTACCTGATCGTCGCCGGCTTCTTGTTCACGCTGTCGAAACAGCCGGTCTTTGTCGACGCGCCCGCCCAAGCGGTCCCCGCCGAGTGAGGGTGTGGCGCGACTGATGCGGGCTTGATTCTGCCCCGCGGGCCATCGACCCTTTCACGGGGGCCGGTGGCCTCTTTCTTTGTCGGCTGAGGTGCGGCATGAGAGTGCGCCTGCTCTCAAATCCGCCGCCGGAAGCCTTTGATCAAACCCGCCCCGAAACGCCGCCGCCGTCGCGCCTTCGACTGGTCGACGGCCGCTATCGCCGCCATCGCGCTCTGCGCGGCGGCCAGCGTCTATTGGCGCGACGGCCGCGAGCATTTCCTGGCCATCCTCGGCAGCGACCTGACGCTGTTTGGCGAGATGCTGCCCAAGGTCCTGGCTGGGTGCCTGATCGGTTCCTTCGTCACATTGCTGTTGCCACGAGAGATGGTGGCGCACTGGGTCGGTCATGAGTCCGGCTTTTTGGGTCTGCTGATCGCCGCGCTGTTCGGTTTCATCCTGCCGGGCGGGCCGATCACGATCTATCCGGTGGCCGGCGCCTTCCTGGTGATGGGGGCCGATGCCGGCGCGGTCGTGACCTTCATCGTGAGTTGGACCCTGATCGGCTATACGCGGGCGCTGGTCTGGGAACTGCCGTTCTTCGGCTCGGACTTCGTGCTCTGGCGCATTATCGAGGCGCTGCCGCTGCCGATTCTCGCCGGCATCCTGGCGCGCATCGTCGTGAAGGCCGGCTATTTCCACGAAAAGACCGAGCCATGATTTTGGCCATCAACATCCTGCTGTGGGTGGTGGTCGCCGGTCTGGCGTTGCTGGCCGCGATGCACGGCCGCATCCTGCTCAACGAAGGCCTGCGCGAAGGCTCGATCGAGTTCATCCGGCTTCTGCCCAGGATCGGCGTCGGCGTGGTCGGTTCCGGTTTTATCGCCGACGTTTTGCCGAACGCGCTGGTCGCCGATTGGCTCGGCCCGGACTCGGGGATGACCGGCGTGCTGATCGCCACCATCGGCGGCGCGCTGACGCCGGGCGGGCCGGTGGTCGGATTTTCGATCGGCGCCGCCGCGCTCAAGAGCGGCGCCGGCGCGCCGCAGGTGATCGCCTATTCGACGGCCTGGGCGCTGTACGCCGTGCACCGGCTGGTGACGTGGGAAGTGCCGATGATGCCGGCCCATATCGTTTGGCTGCGCGCGGCGGTGTCGCTGCCGCTGCCGTTCATCGCCGCCGCCGCCGCGATGCTGGCCGGCAGGCCGTAATTACCGGACTTCGATCTTGCTGAAGATGGTGACGTTGAGGTCGATTTTCTCGGCGGCCAGCGTCACCGAGGCGGTGAGGACTTCGCCGGGCAAAAGCTTGCCGCTGGCCAGCGCATTGCGCACGACCTTTTCGAGCTCGCGCTGCGCGGTGAAATTGACGTTCTTCAGGAACTGGCCAACTGCCGTTTTGACTGCCGCGTCACTCATGGGATCCACCTTACACCTGCGCTCGGACGGAGATTCAAGTTTAATGGGCCTGCGCCTTGTTCGCTGGTTAATGCGTTAACGCTTGGGTCCCCAGTCACAGGCCGATGACAGGTCCAAGACACGCCGATGACTGAGTTCCCCGGCCGCGTTATCGATGTTTCCAAGTTCCGATGGCGCGCGTTTGCATATTAATCGATATTGCCTTGCATTCGAATTCTTGGTGCACTGCGCGGGCAAGCTTGGCCCACGGGCGCGCCAAACCGTCAGCGCCGCATTTAAGGAGAACTCCGTTGAGTATCTTTTCCCAGGGAAAAAGCGAGCGAGATATGAAGAGCACCAAGGAAGACGTCCGCTTTACCGAGGCCATGCCGTCCGGCAAGCCGGAAATCGTGTCCACGCTCGGCCACGGCATGACGGTCACCGGCAACATCGTTTGCACCGGCGCCATGCATGTGTTCGGTAAGGTCGTCGGCGACATCCACGCGTCGCAACTCGTGATCTGCGAAGGCGCCAAGGTTGAGGGCAAGATCGTCGCGCCCGATCTCGTCGTGCAGGGCGAATTCCGCGGCACCATCAACGGCAACAACGTCAAGCTGCAAAGCACGGCGGTGGTCGATGGCGAGATCTTCAACAAGTCGCTGACCATCGAGCAGAACGCGCTGTTCGAAGGCGTGGCGCGCCGTCTCGACAAGCCGGTCGCGGCCCCGTCGGCCAGCCAGCCGCCGGTCGAGGCGCCGGCCTTGGCGCCACAAGTGGCGCCCGAACTGAAGGTCGTCAGCTAAGGTCGGCTTAAAAATTTGCCGGCGGCGCCGCTTGCGGCGCTGCCGTTTGCTTTTGCGCTATTGCTTCATCAAGCCGCAATACCGCAGCGAGCCGTTGGCCCAGCAGCCGCTGCGCATGCAATTGGCCTGGCTGACGCGGCAGTTTTCCGCGCAGTTTTTCGCCTGGATGGCGTTGCCGGATATCACGCAATTATTGACGCAGGTTTTCTGCTCGCCGCTGCATTTCATCGGATCGGCCAGTGCGCCTTGCGCGCTCAGCAGAAACAGGCCGACGGCCGTCGCGTATATGATTTTTCTTTTCATCATTGGATTGTTTCCGCCCTAATGCACCGCCGCGCCGGAGCGCGGCATGATCGCGCCGCGATGGCGGATGACTTGTCCGGCAAGTTTGTGCGCGGCCGCAGCTGACTCGGTGGCGCTTCGTCCGGCGAGCCTGGCGGCCAGATAGCCGGCGTTGAAACCGTCGCCGGCGGCGGTCGGATCGACCGGCACGATCGTCTCCGGCACCGGCACGATGTCGCGTTGGCCGCCGCTCGCGACCAGCGCGCCGTTCGGCCCGTTCTTGACGGCGATCTCGTTGACGCCGAAGGCCTGCAGCCGCTCGATGGTCGCCTCGGGCGAGGGATCGCCCCACAACACAGCCTCGTCGTCATAAGCCGGCAGCGCGATATCGACGCGCTTGAGCGCTTCGGCGAACACCGTGCGGGTGCGGGTCAGGTCGCCGTGCCAGCCATGCGGACGGAAATTGCCGTCGAAGGCGATCGTGGCGCCGTTGCTGCGCGCCAGTTCGACCGCGGCCAGGAACCGCCCGAGCCCGACATTGGAATACAGCGACAGCGTGATGCCGGAAAAATAAACCAGCCGCGCCGTCGTCATGCTTTCGGCAATTCGGGTCCATTGCGGCAGTTCGAACAGGCTATTGGCCGGTGCGCCGTCGCGCCAATAATGCGTGCGGCGTTCGCTGCTCTTGTCGGCATCCGCCAATGCCAAAGCCGGCAGCCGTCCGGGCACGCGTAGGATCAAATCGGTGGCGATGCCTTCGGCCTTGGCCAACGCCACGATGGCGTCGGAATAAGGATCGTCGCCGAGCGCGCTCGCGAAGCTCGTCAGGGCGCCGGCGCGCGCCAGATAGATCGCGGTGTTGAAGGTGTCGCCGGAACTTGCCAGCGCGAAGCGGCCATCGGCGCCGCGCGCCAGTTCCACGATCGCCTCGCCGATGCAGATGGCGCGTTTGCTCTGCTCGCTCATGCCGCCTGACTATCACGGACCGGGGTCAAGCGTCACCAAGCGTCACCCGTCGGCGGCGGCCCCGGTTGTTGCGTGCGGCAAACGTGTTACCGTGCCAGCAGGGCAGGTGCGAAAGCGCCCGCCTCGGACCGGATAAATCCGGCCGGCAACAACACGGGCAGCGCGAAACGGCGCCGCGGGGGAAGCGATGGCTGAGGAACTGAGGCCCGACTTGCAGGCCGATACGGCCGTTTCGGCGGAAGCGCTGCGCAAGGCGGAAGAATACGTCCAGCAGGAAGAGGGCGCCGGCAACCGGCTCACCGGCATGGCGGGGATGCTGGTGACGGGCATCGCCATCGTCATGACGCTGTTCCACCTTTACGCCGCCTACGACATCGTCCCGACCCAGGAATTGCGCTACATCCACGTCGCCTTCGTGCTGTTGCTGAGCTTCCTGCTGTTCCCGCTCGCCAGCCGCTTCCGCAACCGCATCCAATGGTTCGACGTGATCCCGGCCGTCGCCGGCATCGGCATCATCGTCTATGCGCTGTGGGGCGGCGATGACTTCATGGATCGCGCCGCGGTGCCGGACCGCTGGGACGTCATCCTCGGCGGCATCTTCATCGTGCTGGTGCTGGAAGCCGCGCGCCGCACCACCGGCCCGATCATGCCGATCGTCGCGGTGATGTTCCTGGCCTATGCGATGTTCGGCCCCTATCTGCCGCCGCCGTGGACCCATGGCGGTTTCGGCGTGGCGCGCATGGTCGGCCACCTGTTCATCACGCTCGAGGGCATCTTCGGCGTCGCGGTCGACGTGTCGGCGACGCTGATCATCATGTTCACGATCTACGGCGCCATCCTGCAGCATTCCGGCGCCGGCAAATTCTTCATCGACTTCTCGCTCGCCGTCATGGGTGGCAAGCCGTCGAGCGCCGGCCGCGCCGTGGTCGCCTCGTCATTTCTGCTCGGCGGGCCGTCCGGCTCCGGCGTCGCCACCACGGTGATGATCGGTACGGTCGCCTGGCCGATGCTGAAGAAGGCCGGCTTCGAGAAAAATGCCGCCGGCGGCTTGCTGGCCGCGGGCGGCCTTGGCGCCATCATCTCGCCGCCGGTGTTGGGCGCCGCGGCCTTCCTGATCGCCGAGTTTTTGAAGATCAGCTATCTCGACGTCATCTGGATGGCGACCATCCCGACCTGTCTTTACTATTTGTCGCTGCTGTTCATGGTCGAACTCGACACGTTGCGTTTCGGCGCCAACGAAGTCGTCTTCAAACAGGAGATGACCATCCGCGAGATGACGAAGCGCTACGGCTTCCATTTTGTGTCACTGATTGCCGTCGTGGTGTTCATGGTCGTCGGCTATTCGCCGATGTTGGCGGTGTTCTATTCGACGGTGCTGGCCTTCGCGATGAGCGCGCTGGCGCCCGAAACCGCTTTGGGACCCAGAAAACTGTTGATCGCGGTGCTGGTTATCTCCATCGGCGGCGTGGCGCTGCTGGCGATCCCCGGCGCGTCGACGACGGCGGTGGCGCAACTGTTCCAGGGCTATTTCCCGACGCTGGTCCTGCTGCTGATCGCCGTGCTGTCCTTCATCGGTCTGACCGAGCGCGGGCAGAAGGCGATCCCGTCGGCCAAGAAACTCACCGCCGCGATGGCGGACGGCTCGATCGGCGTGCTCAGCGCCGCCACCACCTGCGCCGCGGCCGGCATCATCGTCGGCGTGGTGACTTTGACGGGTCTCGGTCTGAAATTCTCGTCGATCGTGATCGACTTTGCCGGTGGCAGCCTGCTGATGACCGCGATCTACACCTCGCTGGTGGTTTGGATCATCGGCCTCGCCGTGCCGGTGACGGCGTCCTACATCATTTGCGCCGTGATCGCGGCGCCGGCGCTGACCAAGCTTGGCGTGCCGGACTACGCCGCGCATATGTTCATCTTCTATTACGCGGTGCTGTCGGAAGTTTCTCCCCCGACCGCTTTGTCGCCGTTTGCCGCCGCCGCGATCACCGGCGGCGATCCTTACAAGACGACGATGCAGGCGTGGAAATACACGCTGCCGGCCTTCCTGGTGCCCTTCGTCTTCGTGCTCGATCCGCTCGGCATCGGCCTGCTGATGAAGATTCCGAAGGACGGTTCGGTCTACGACATCGTCTGGATCACCTTCGTCACCGGCTGCGGCCTCGGCGCGCTGGCGGCGGCGGCGCAGAACTGGGCGCTGCACCGCACGACAACGATCGAACGCGGCCTGTTCCTGCTCACCGGCTTGTTGCTGGTGTTCCCCAGCCTGCTCGAGGCGATGATGGAGAGCATCACCGGGCTCGACATTCCGCACCCGGCGCCGTTCGGGCTGGCGCTCGGCGCGGCTTTGCTGGCGTGGCAATGGAAAAATGGCGCGGTCGCGGTGGTTGGCGCGCGCGGCGTATCGGTGAAATGAGTTCAAGGGCAAAACGCTCAACGGCAAAAAAATGAAACGCACACAACGGAGGAAGCCATGAAGGCAGGATTGAAGATTGCTCTGGCGGCGGTTGCCGCGGCGGCGCTGACGCTCAGTGCGGCCAACGCCCAACAGCGCACCATCGCCATCGGCACCGGCGGCACCGGCGGCGTCTACTATCCGATCGGCGGCGCGCTCGCGAACCTCTTGTCGAAGCAGATGCCGAACATGCAGGCCACCGCGCAGGTGACCGGCGGCTCGGTCGACAATCTCAAGCTGATCGGTTCCGGGCAGAGCGAGATCGGCTTCTCGATGGCCGACGCCGCGGTCGACGCCCTGAACGGCGAGGACAAGTTCAAGGGCAATAAGGTGCCGCTGCGCACTTTGATGGTGCTCTATCCCAACATCATGCATGTCGTGAGCATCGAGGGCGCCGGCGTCGACAAGATCGCCGACCTCAAGGGCAAGCGTATCTCCACCGGTGCGCCGGGCAGCGCCACCGAAGTCATGGCGTTCCGCGTCATCGAGGCCGCCGGTCTCGACAAGGACAAGGACATGAAGCGCGAGCGCCTGTCGGTGGCGGAATCGGTGAACGCCATCAAGGATCGCAAGATCGACGCCTTCTTCTGGGTCGGCGGCCTGCCGACCGCGGGCGTGACCGATCTCGCCGCAACCCCTGGCGTGAAGATCAAGATGATAGACCACTCCGACGTCGTCGCCGCGATGAACGCCAAGTACAACAACCTGTACGCCACCTCGGTGATCAAGGCCGGCACCTATCCGGGCCAGGACAAGGACAATCAGGCTTCCGCGGTCTGGAACATCCTGGTCACCAACGACAAGATGTCGGACCAGGATGCCTACGATATCGTCAAGCTGATCGTCGACAAGAAGGCCGATCTGGTCGCGGTGCACAAGGACGCGGCGAGCTTCTCGGTCGAAAATCAGATCAAGAGCAACTCGCCGATCCCGTGGCAGCCCGGCGCGGTGAAGTTCTTCGTCGAAAAAGGTGCGAAGCTGTAATTCCCTTCCCCGGACGTGGCGCAGTACGAGCAGGACCGTTGGGGTTCAGAACAGGCAAAAGGGGGGGGGGGACGCGATGACCAAGGTCTCACTAGTCGGTCTGATTCTGGGAGCGGTCCTGCTTGCCACCCCGAGTTTTGCGCTTGAGCCTCTATCTCAAGCGGGCAGGTGCTCCAAGGCTGCGGGTGGCGTTTTCAATCCGAATACCAAGAGATGGGAAACGCAAACGTCCGAACAGAAAGACAAAGCGGATGCCTGCAAGGCGAAATACAGCCAGGAGCAACTGCGAGACACCAAAAAGCGCATCTGGATGTCGTCCGGGGACGGCGCTATTGTTGTGGTTCGGACACCTAAAAGTTTCTGTGCCTGTGTCGCCGCAAAAATGCGGCTCGGCAATGATCGGGTGTTGTCTGAAGACGTCTGTACCAGGTTCTTCTTCTCAACCCCCTGCTAGCCTTCCCAGCTGCGCGTCGCATCAAGAAAACGGCTGCCCGCTTGGCAGATGGTGAAGCGGAATGCTGAGCCGCAGATCCGGGGCCGTTCCAAGCTCCGAATCTGTGAAGGTCCCGGGTCTGCACCGCAGCACTACGTGCTGCTGTGCGCCCGGGACAGGTGTCTCTGGGGCAGGCTGAGGCAGACGAAATAACCGACCGCACTCAGCATGGCGATGCAGAAGCTCACCGGCCAGTCGGTGTAATAGGCGATGGCGATGCCGAACCAGGCCTCGGCCAGCGCCAGGGCGGCCGAGAGAATGAGTCCGCTCCACAGCCCCGTGGTCACCCGTTGCGCCGCGGCCGGCGGACCGACCATCAGCGTGAACACCAGCAGCACGCCGACGATCTGCGCGCATTCCGACACCGCCAGCGCGACGATGGCGAGGAACGCGGTCGAGATGAAGCGCATCGGCACGCCTTTGGCCTCGGCCAGCTCCGGCTGCAAGGTCGCAAAGATCAGCGGGCGCATGATGGCGGCCAGCGCGGCAATCGTGATGGCGCCGAGCACGGCCAGGGTCGCGATCATGCCGCGGTCGACCGCCAGCACGTTGCCGAACAGCAGCGCGGTCGCCTGCGTCGCGAACGACGTGTAGTAGTGCAGGAACAAGAGGCCGAAGCCGAGCGCCAAAGACAGCACGATGCCGATGGCGATGTCGCGGTTGCTGATGCGGTCCGACAGCGCGCCCATCACGATCCCGGCCGCGAGCGTGAAGCCGAGCAGGCCCCACAGCGGCGCCAGGCCGATCAGGCCCGCGCCGGTAGCACCGGCAAAGCCGATATGCGACAGCGCGTGGCCGGCGAAGGTCTGCCCGCGCATCACCAGGAAATAGCCGACGACGCCCGACACCACCGCGACGATGCCGGCGGCGGCGAAAGCATTGGTCATGAATTCATAGGCGAACATGTCTGTTTTCTTTTTCCCTCCCCCGCGAGCGCTTGCGAGTGTGGGGAGGGGTTAGGGGTGGGGGCGCTTAGTGATGGTGTCCGTGGTCATGGTCCCCATGTTCGTGCACATGATCGTCGGCGCGTTCGACGTCGCTGCCGTGCGACATCACAAAGATATGGCCGCCGGCGCGGATGACTTCGATCTCGGTGCGGTACAGCCGCGACAGCACCGGCGCGGTGACCACCTCGTCGACGGTGCCCAGCACCGCCTGGCCGTTGCCGAGATAGAGCACGCGATCGATGGCCGGCAGCAACTGGTTGAGCTCGTGGGCACTGAACAGCACGGTGATGCCGCGCTCGCGGCAAACCCGCCGCACCACCTCGATCGCCACTTCCTGGTGACGCGCGTCGAGGCTGATCAGCGGCTCGTCGAGCAGCAGCAGTTTCGGGTTGCCGATCAGCGCCTGCGCCAGCAGCAGCCGCTGCCGTTCGCCGCCGGACATCTGCGATAGCGGGCGGCCGGCCAGTTCGCGCGCACCGACGGCCGCGAGAGTTTGCTCGATCATGTGGCGGTCGTGGTGCGACAGATGCGGCACGCCCCAGCGCTCGCCATGCAGCGATGCGCCGATGAAATCCAGCCCGCGTACGCGCAGATCCGGCAACACGGTGCGCAATTGCGGCAGATAGCCGATGGTGCGGTCGCCGCATCGCGGCGTGTGGCCGAACACCCGCAGGCTTCCGGCGCTCGGCGGCAGCAGGCCGAGGATCGAGCGCATCAGCGTGGTCTTGCCGGCGCCATTGGGGCCGAGCACGCCGATGAATTCGCCATGTTTGATGGCAAAGCTGGCATCCGCCAATACCGTGCGGCCGCCGATCTTGATCGTGGCGTGGTCGAGTTCGACGACAGCAGTCATGAATTCGGTCCGGTCAGCGCCTTGTCGACCGCGTCGAGCTGGCCGAGCATCCAATCCTGAAACGATACGTTGGCCGGCTGCGTCTCGGTGACACCCACCGTCGGCACCTTCGCCTGCTTGGCGATATCGAGCAGGCGCAGCGTCAGCTTTGGCGAGACCTGCTTGTTGTACAGCAGCACCTTGACCTTGTGATCCTTGAGATCGTTCCCGAACGCCGCGACGTCGCGCGCGCTGGGTTCTGTGTCATTCATCATCGCCAGCGCGAAGCGCTGATTGCGCACGGTCAGGCCCAGCGCGTCGGCCATCAGGCCGAACACCGGCTCGGTCGCGGTGACGGCCTGGCCTTTGGACCGCGCCTTGATCTGCGCGGCGCGCTCATTGATGCGCGCGAGCGCGGCGAGCGTTGTCGCCAGCCGCGCGGCATAGTCGCCGGCATGCGCGGCGTCGGCTTTGCTGAAGGCCTCGGCCACCGCCTTGGCGACGGCCGGCATGGTGGCGGGCGCGTACCACAGATGCGGATTGCCGCCAGGTTTGGCGCCGGTGAGGGCGGCGGCGCTGATGACGACGCGGCCCGGCCGCGGCGCGGCGGCGATGAGCTTGTCCATCCACGGATCGTAGTCGGCGCCGTTGAGGATCACGATTTGAGCATCGGCAATTTGCCGCACGATGCCGGGCGTGGTCTCGAACAGATGCGGGTCCTGGTCGGGATTGTTCAGGATGCTGACGACGTCGATGCGATCGCCGCCGATCTGGCGCGCAATGTCGCCGTAGAAGTTCTCGGCCGCGACCACGGCGAGTTTGCCGTCCGCGGCGCGCGCGCCCGGGGCGGTGGTCAGCACCAGCGCAAAGGCGATGGCAATGCCGGCAATGGCTTTCATCGAATAACACCAGTCTCGCGCGTTTAATCGCCCGTCCGATAATATGTAACAATATAACATATCGCTGGCAAGGCGTGGCTTCCTGCGAGAAAACCCCTACGATCCGCCGCAACGAAGGCCGTCTAACGAGCCCTCGATAGAACGGTTCTTGCCCCGGAGGAGACGCGCGCGTGACGAAAGCCTTCCAAAAAATCGCCAGCCTTATGCCATCGGCGCTCTGTGCGCTGGCGCTGTTGCTCGGCGTCTTCGTGCCAAGTGCTGCGCGTGCCGCCTGGCCCGAGCGCAGCATCACCATTATCGTGCCGTTTCCACCCGGCGGGCCCAACGATCTGCTCGGCCGGCTGCTGGCGGCCGAACTCGCGCCCAAGCTCGGCCAGAGCGTCATTGTCGAAAATCGCGCCGGCGCGGTCGGCAATATCGGCATCGCCACTGGCGCGCGCGCGGCGCCGGATGGCTACACTTTGGTCGTCGTCACCGGCGTCATCTTGATCAACCCGAGCGTCGGCAAAGTCGGCTACGACCCGGTGAAGGATTTTGCGCCGATCGCCTATCTCGGCGCTGCGCCCAACGCCATCATCACCCGGCCGGCGTCCGGCATCGCCAGCATCGCCGACCTGATCGCGAAGGCGAAGAAAGATCCCGGCAAGCTCACTTACGCCTCGCCCGGCGTCGGCAGTATCTCGCACCTTGCCGTCGAACTGTTGAAGATACGCGCCGGCATCGAAATGACGCACGTGCCGTTCAACGGCGCCAATCCGTCGCTGCAGGCGGCGCTCGCCGGCACCACCGACATCGCCGCGGTCAGCATTGCCGGATTAATCGGTCACATCCGCGCCGGCACGCTCAAGGCGCTGGCGCAGACCGGTGAAGAAAAATGGTACGACATGCCCGATGTTCCGACCATGGCGGAATCCGGTGTGCCCAACGCGGTGGTGGAAACGTCGCAGATGTTTCTGGCGCCGGCCGGCACGCCCGATGCCATCGTCAAACGCATCGCCGACGAGACGCGCGTCATTCTCGCCAAGCCCGACGTTAAGGAGAAGATGCTGAACGCCGGCTTCATGGTGAAATTCGAAGGCCCGGATGAATTGCGCGCGCGCATGCAGCGCGAGCTTCCGCTGTGGAAGGAAATCGTCGACCGCGCCGGGCTGGCGCAGAAGTAAGCGCGCCGCCGCGCGCTGGGGCGGTTACGAAAACCGCCGGCCCACCTGGGCCTCGCGCCGGGCGCGGCGCACTTCGTCATCCAGGCGTTTGATTTCCTTGGTCAGCTCGGCGATCGCCTTGAGCAGGCTGTCGTTGATGTCCCGCTGCGAAACCTGCTGCTTCGCGTTGCGGAGAATATGTTCGGTATGTGAAACTGACATGGACGGCCTTCGAACGTTCCTGGGCAGCAGCGGACCGCCGGCCGAGCGCGCCGGAGCCTGCCGTCAGCATCGTTCCCAGAAATGAATTTTCCGCGAATAACGGAGGTAAAAGTCGCGGGATCTGCCTTGCGCGCAGCTGTCATAATGGCTTCGGACATAATAAAAGCCGCCTTTTTGGGCGGCCTCGTTAATTCTTGGATTTCAGCCGACGTCAGGGCAATCGCCAAAACGGTTTTGCCGGAGGCGCGGTGTCGAGCTTGGCGGCCTGGTGCGCGAGGCTGAGGTAGTCCCGCCCCATTGCGGCGTAACGCTCCATTTCCTTTTGCCCCGTCGCCTTTGCGGCCAGACTGAACGATCGCTTGGCGTCTTCCAAAAAGCTTTCTGCGTTATTGATGGTGTTGCCCCCTCTGGGGTTGATCGGATGAATAAATCTTGGATGTTGCAGGGATAATGCCCTCAGCAACTAATAGTTGCTGCGTTGCAAAAATATATATTAACGGCAGTGGTCCGGCCCGCGGTGGCGGAACGGCTTAATCTTGGTCGCCGTAGCGCTCTTTGACGGCTTCCGCGACGAACATCTTGCGGCCGGGCCGGCCCGGCGTCGTGCCACGCGCTACGCACCAGGCCGGGAAGGTCGCCGGATCGATGCGCACCCGCATCACCGGGTGGCCATAGGCCTTGAGGCCGCTCTCCATCTCCTCGGCGATCTTGAGCCACTCTTTCCAGCTGCGCGGCAGCGTATTGCCGTCGTCGAAGATTTTCAGCGCCGCCGGATAATCGACTTCGTCGATCCAATAGGCGCCGATGGCGCGCAGCGGCTTGTCGTCTTGGTTAATCATGCGCGCACCCTAATACGCTTCGCGCAGCGCGGTGAGACAATTCGCGGCGTTGAGGTTCTGGCGGCGCGGCGGCCGGTCACTGCCAGTACGGCGGATAATCCGTCGTCTTCTGCTCGGCCTCGAGCCGGCGCAGCATGGCCGGCCATTCCAGCACGCCGTAAGGACGCCGCGCGCCCGGCTGATACAGATGCGCGGTATGCGCCAGCACGTTCTCGCCCGGCATGGTGAGTTCGGTGCGCGCCGCCATCGCATCGACCTGCGACCGGCAGGACAGTTCGAGCTGGTACATGGTGTTGAACGCCTGCTGCACGGTCGCGCCGCAGGTCAGGAGGCCGTGGTTGCGCATGATCATGGCGTCGTGCGGCCCGAGATCGCGCACCAGGCGTTCGCGCTCGTCGAGCTCGACCGCAGGCCCTTCGTAGTCGTGATAGCCGAGATGGCCGACAAAGCGGATCGAGGTCTGCGACAGCGGCAGCAGGCCGCACGCCATCGCCGCCACAGCGATGCCGGCGCGGGTGTGGGTGTGCAGCACGCAGGAGACTTCGGGCCGCGCCATGTGAATGGCGCCATGGATCACGTAGCCGGATTTGTTGATGCCGTAGTCGGTGTCCGGTTTCGATAAAATCTCGCCGTCGACGTTGATCTTCACCAGACTCGACGCGGTGATCTCCTTGTAGAGCAGGCCGTAGAGATTGATCAGCAGGTGGTCTTTGGTGCCGGGAATGCGCGCCGTGATGTGGTTGTAGATCAGGTCGGTCATGCCGTAGGTGTCGACCAGGCGATAGCAGGCGGCGAGGTCGAGCCGCGCCTGCCATTCCTCCGGCGAAACCTGGTCCTTGATCGACGGAAAATTAGTCGCGTAGTTCATGGGCGCTCCCTCAAGCTTCGTCGCGTGCGTTGGGCCGCGCTTGGCCGGTGAGCATAGCCTTGGGGGAGGGAAGGGCCAAGGGTGGGGGTGTGTTGCCGCCGTCGAAGATTTTCAGCGCGGTGGGATTGTCGGCGACTAAGCCTGGCCGCGAGGGAACTAAACCGGCCAAGCCGGGTTTTATGGAAGTCCCTTCACAGGAGCATTTCAAATGACAGCAAAATAGCGCCGCAACAGGACAACGCAAAGAAGTCCGATGGTTCGCATCCCGGCATGATGGGTGATGGCACCGAAGAGCAGAATCTGAATCAAATCGGCAATCCGGCAGCCCGCATCAAGAAGGACGACGTGGCCGCCGCCTTTGTCGACAAGCCGGCTAAAAACTAGTTTTTCATCCGTCCGAATGTCGCCTCGAAAACTTTCTCTATCCTAAAAAGTTCTGTGTCCGGCTTCCAGAGCGCCGTGGCCGACATCGGCAAGACCAACGCCGATCGTCAGATCGCCTGGCGCGACGAACGTGCGCAGCAGAAAACCCCGATCGATATCATCGGCCAATTGCGCCTGCAGGCTAAATCCATGGGCGAGCGATCGGTCGACCGCAAGAAGCTCGCCGATGCCGCCGAACCGCTTTATGTCAGCCTGAACGACCAGCAGAAGCAGCACTTCGCCAAGGAACTGATGGCCATCAGCCAGGGGGCGGATGACGACGAGTAAACCACCAGGCGTCAGCGAACGTCGATGACGGGGGGCCAAAACGGCCGCCCGGTTTTTGTGCCCGATATGACGGTGTCGGCCGCGCGGCAGTGGGTCGCCGTCGTCGTTCCGGCGCCCGCCTAGCAATCCAGATTGTTATTGCAGATTGTGGCGATTTGCGGCGTTAAATGAGCCTTAGTGCATATTTGCCATAAGACAACCGGCAGATTGCCTCAGGCCGAGTTGGACGATGCAGAGAATTCAACCTCAACCGATCGATGATATCGCGTTTGTCGATTGCGAACCTCGTATCCTTGTCAGCATCCCTTCGCAATACATATTGACGGACTGGGTTGAGCCGTAACGGTATCGACGTAAATTCGCGTGCCGGCTGATTGGCATTTCATCGCGCGAGATGACGCTGTTCGCTCCGGTAACGGGAGATATCGGAGGCCGGGTCATCGCGCATTGCGATGTGTTTGGGAAACTGGACGGGGCGGTTACGCGCGTGCTCGATCGCGGGTTCGTCGCGAGAATTACCGCAAGCGACAGCGAGCGCCGCAAGCTTGCAGCGCGAATTGAAGGCTACGAAAAGATCAAGAATTACGACATCCTTGATAGAAGGATACACAAACGCATCATTCCGATCGATCCTCGCTCGACCTTGCTCTTGGGTGACGGGAAGCGGATGGAGTGTTTCGTCATCGACATCTCGACATCGGGGGCGGCGGTTTCCGCCGATACTCAACCCGAGATCGGCACGCCGCTCGCCGTTGGCGCAGTGGTCGGACGCGTTGTGCGCCACTTCGATGATGGCTTTGCGGTTCAGTTCGTTCAAGAGCAGGATATAGACGGTCTCGAACATAAACTCATCAACCCGTCAACCTGACGATCTCCCTCCGCTGGCGAGTTTGACCATCGGCCACGGGGCGCGACATGCGGCGAAGCGCGAATGAACATCAATGACGGGCGGCCGGTGTGGCAACCCGTTTCTTTTGCGGCGCCGCGCGGTCATGGCCTATCCGCAATGGCGCAGCGCAGGCGGAAACGCCCTGCACCCCGCGTTGCGCTTGCTCAGTGTGCGAGCCGTTTCACGTAGAGCCACACGGCCCCGGCCGCTGTGCCCACCGCTAAAGCGAAGCTGACGAGGCCATCGGCGGCCATCGGAATCGCAACCGCCGCGCCCTCGGACACCACCTCGGCCCAGCCGTAGGCGAATCGCAGGGCGACGAGAATCCCAAACAACAGAACGGCGGCGAAAATAACGACGGCGAGCGCGGGTGCAAGGCCCCGGCTTAAGGCGTCGGAATGGTCTGGATGAGATGAGGTGGCGCGATCGAACATCGAAGCCTCCCTAATTTTTTGATTGATAAGCGGAAGACCATTTCTGCCCCACCGCATTGCGCTGGATCAAAGTGCGGTGCGGTAATTTTGCGCGGCCAGAACCGCCGCGATCGTCCGTCGGCCCGCAGGGCCCTCGATTTTCGCCGGCCGTGATCTGGATCAATGCGCGCTATGCAACATTGTGCGGCTTTTGCTTTAATAGGTTCAAGGAAGCGCCGCGGCGGCCGATCGCCATCAGCACTTCGCCACGACACCTCCTCAGACCGCGCCGAAATGCGTGAAGGAGGCATGCGTGTCCGATCTCCTCTTCCGGCGAATGCGGGCCCTGCAGCTTGATCGGGAGGAAATCGCCCGCCTTGAGCCCGTTACATTCGGCGAACTTCAGTGGCTTTGCTTGTTCTGCGCCGATCGCGAGCGATGCGAGGTGGGCCTCGCGGACGATTTCGCCGACGTGGCGTGGTGGGCCTATTGTCCGAACGCCGCCGTTCTGAATGCGATCGGCGAATTGCCTTGGTTTCGAAGTGCCGCCGTCTGATGGCGGGTGCAGGCAGCGGGCGGCGGCACTTGCCGTTGCCCGGCCTGCTCCCGCTGCGAACGTGAAGGCGCTCAGGCCAATCGAATCGGCCGGGCAATTTTTTGTCAGTTGGCCAAGCTTCTTGCCAGTTGGCCGAGCCAGGTCAGCACCGGAAACGGCGTCAGGAATTGGAACGCAACGGCGATGGCCGCCAGCACGGCGACATTGATAATCGCGCCGAGCAGCAGCCGTTGCGCGAGCGGCGGGTAGGGCGGCTGGTTGTCGGCGGGCCAGGCAAAGGCCTCTTCCCATTTGTCCTGCGGCACGTCGTCCGGCCTGATTTTCTCGAACGGCACCCAGGCCCGGTACGCCGCAATGCCGCGCTCCCGCGCAATGGCGTTTCGCAACCAGAACGCATTATGCCGCCCGGCGAGATCGATGGCGGCCGTGATCGCGAGCCGCGCCAGGAACAGGATCAGCAGACAGGCGAGGTAGACATAGCCGATCCAGAAACCCGACGTGAGCCATGATTTGGTGAAGGACCGCACGCTGAACATCGCCGCGAACAAATCCACGGTCGCGCTGACCAACCTGTCGAGACCGGTGAAGAGCCGGCCAAACGCCGAGGTCTGATCGGCGGCCTGGAGAAACAGGATGACCGCGACCACCACGGCGAGCTGAAACAGCGGAAACCTGACGATGCTCCGGATCGGCGCCGTCAGTTGCTTGATCATGCCCATGGGGGGCTCCTGGGAGTGGCCGAGGCAGTGTATCTATTGTGGTGCGGCTTGTCCGCTGCATCGCGAGGAAGGGCGGATGACGCGGAGCATGTCATCGGCCGGCGCTTCGCGCCGACCCGTTGGCTAATCCGCCCCACGGAGCTTGATCGCAGGTAACTTTTATGTTACCCTTCAATATGCTCGAAATCCGCTATTATGTGGCGGTAGACGGCCGCCAGCCATTCGCCGAATGGTTTGCGAGTTTGGAGCCTGTCACGCGTGCCAAGGTCGCGCGTGCCGTCGCCCGGATGGAACAAGGCAACCTGTCGAACGTCAAACCGGTTGGCGGCGGCGTGCTGGAATATCGGATCGACTTCGGGCCGGGCTACCGGGTCTATTTCGGGCGTGACGGCGAGACGCTGGTCATTCTGCTGACCGGCGGCAGCAAGAAGCGGCAGCAGCGCGATATCGAGGCGGCCAGCGCCTGCTGGCAGGATTACAAACGGCGCAAGCCCATCCGTCGTTGAGGGAAGACCAGACATGCCACGATCGAAGAAGTTCAAGGACCTGGTGCAGGCTCAGGTCAAGACCGACAAGAAATTTGCCGAAGCGCTGCTGCGTGAAGGCATCGACGCCATGTTGAGCGGCGACGTCGAGACCGGAAAATCTCTGCTGCGCGACACCATCAAGGCGACGGTCGGCTTCGAGCAGCTTGCCAAGGCGACCGGCGCGCCGGCCAAGAGCCTGATCCGCATGTTCGGCCCGCGCGGCAATCCGCAGGCGAAAAATCTCTTCAGCGTCATCAGCTATCTGCAAAAGAAGGCCGGCCTGCATTTGCGCGTCGCGGCTTAGCGACGTCGGGCGCAATAGCAAAGCATATTGCGCCTTCTGCAGATCGGACAATGGCGGATGATGCGGAGCCGTCATCGGCCGGCGCTTCGCGCCGACCCGTTGGCTAATCCGCCCTACGGCCTCGTCGAGCCAATAGGCGCCGATGGCGGGCAACGGTTTTTCTTCGGAGGGGTCATAGCGAGAAGTCTAGCACGGCGTGATCGTCACGTGCCGGTAAGTCATGGGGCGGATCAGGCTGCGCTGATCCGCCCCATGACTTTGCTTTCCAATAAATGACTTTGCTTTCCAGTAACTACTTCGCGAAGGCCGGGAACACCGGCAATTTTTCGACGTCGCGCGCATCGTGCTGGATGAGGATCGTCGCCTTCAGATTCGATGCGATGTTATTGAGGCGCTCGACCGAAGCCACGGTCTGGGCGCGATCGTAGTTGAACGCGGGCACGCCGCTCGATTTGGCATTCTCGCGGAAATGGATCGCGTCGCCGCTGAGGATCACAGCGCCCATCTGCGGCAGCTTCACCAGCAGGCTCGAATGTCCCGGCGTATGCCCGGGCGTGCGCAGCACGATCACGGTGCCGTCCTCAAACACGTCTTTGTCGAGCGTCAGCGCTTCGAGCTTGCCTTCGCCTTTGATCCAGCTTTCGAACGGCTTGAAGTTTACGCCTTGGCCCGGCTTCGGACTGGAGATCGCGTCCCAATCGCCTTTGCCGATCAACACAGTTGCCTTCGGAAATGAGGCAACTTGGCCGGTGTGGTCGGCGTGATAATGGCTGATGCCGACGTATTTGATCTGATCGGGTTTTACGTCGATCTTCGCCAGGTAATCGACCAGGCTCACCTTGGGCGCGACGTTGGGCGCCGTCGTGGCGTGGCCCGTATCCCACAGCATGTAGTCGTCGCCGTGCTTGATGAGATAGCAGCTGAAGACGAACTGAAGCTTCAGATCGCCATACGCATAGGTGTCCGAGAAGCGCTGGTTGACCGGCACGGGTGCCTGCGGCGTGCCGCAATCGAAGCGCGCGAGCAAAACCTCCGGCGCTGCCTGCGCGGTTGTTGCGAGACCGGCGAGGAGACTGGCGCCGAGAGCGAGGATGGGCAGTGTTCGATTCATTGTTTCGTCCCCTGGTTTGTTTGTTATGCCGGCCTTTTTTGGCCGGTTGAGGGCTCACGGCGTGACAGCCGCGAACCCGGCGATAAGTGGTCCGCGTAGAATACACGCATGTGACGGGTGGCGGAATGGCCGTTCCGCGCCTTCACGGGTGCGCCAGTCCGGCGCTGCGTTCTACAGAAATTTGGCGCCGATCTGTGACCCGCGCCGCCATTTGACGCTGGCGCGCCGGCCCGTGCCGGTACGCGACGTCATGAAGGTGAATGTGCTCGGCACGGATTGGGCGGCGTCGATGGAAATCTGAACGCCGGTATCGGACAGGTCGATGATGGTGCAGGGCCGCACCGCAAAGCCGCTGTCCGGGCGAATAAAGCCATTCACGCTCACCTTGCGGCGCGCGGCCTTGCGCTGGTCTTTTCCTCGTCGAGTAGAACCGAACATAGTGATGCCTGAACACTCGAGGGCCGGCATGTTCCGATTTTCTTGAAGCATGTCGCGGTTGCGCCGAAGTATACACGCGTGGGCGTTTTCTCCCAAACTGCGGTTAAATACTTATGCGGTTGGACGGCCGTAATCCGCAGACCCTCGTCATGGCCGGGCTTTATCCGGCCTTATTCAGCCCTTTTGCACCCCACCCCTCGACCCCCTATATATCTCCCTCCAGGAGCCATTCCCTCAATGACCGCCCCCATATCCACGACCCCCACCGCCCCCGCCACGCCTGAAAAAATCCCCGTCACCGTGCTCACCGGCTATCTCGGCGCCGGCAAGACCACGCTGTTGAACCGCATTCTGTCGGAGCCGCACGGCAAGAAATACGCCGTCATCGTCAATGAATTCGGCGAAATCGGCATCGACAACGAGCTCATCGTCAATGCCGAGGAAGAAGTCTTCGAGATGAACAACGGCTGCATCTGCTGCACCGTTCGCGGCGACCTGGTGCGCATCATCGACGGGCTGATGCGCAGGAAGGGCAAGTTCGACGCCATCATCGTCGAGACCACCGGCCTCGCGGATCCGGCGCCGGTGGCGCAGACCTTCTTCATGGACGAGAACGTCGGCGCCCGCACCAGGCTCGATGCCGTGATCACGGTGGCCGACGCCATGTGGCTCAAGGACCGGCTCAAGGACGCGCCGGAGGCCAAGAACCAGATCGCCTTCGCCGACGTCATCCTGCTCAACAAGGCCGACTTGGTGACGCCGGCCGAGCTGGACGAGATCGAGGCGCGCATCCGCGCCATCAATCCATATGCCCGGCTGCACCGCACCGAGCGCGCCAAAATCGATATCGCCGAGGTGCTCGGCCGCAACGCCTTCGATCTCGACCGCATTCTCGACATCGAGCCGCAGTTCCTGACCGCCGACAGCCACGACCATCATCATGACCACGATCACGGCCACGATCATCACCACCACGATCACGGCGGCCTCAAGCACTATCACGACGAGGACATGCAATCGATTTCGATCAAGACCGACAAGCCGATCGATCCCGACAAGTTTTTCCCCTGGGTGCAGGATTTGGTGGCGACCGACGGCAAGGATATTCTGCGCTCCAAGGGCATCATCAATTTCAAGGACGACCCGGAACGTTACGTGTTCCAGGGCGTGCACATGATCCTCGACGGCGATCACCAGCGGAAATGGAAAGACGGCGAGACGCGCGACAGCCGTATCGTCTTCATCGGCCGCCAGTTGCCGGAAGAAAAAATCCGCAAGGGTTTCGAAAGCTGTATTGCGTGATGGTTCTTGTCGTCCCCGCGAAGGCGGGGACCTATACGCCGTGTCGTTTCGATTTGGCGAAGTAAAAGTTGCCTGTGCCGAGTTCGTCCGCGAGGCCAGGGGTTATGGGTCCCCGCCTTCGCGGGGACGACAGCACAACAAGCGGCAATGACGAGACCGATTATATGCCCTCCACCACCGCCCCCATTCCCTCGCTTGCCGACCGCGTCCGTCCCATCAAGGCGCAGGCGCCGGTGGTCGGCGTGCATTTCTTCGGTTCAACGCCGGTCTTCGTGCTCGGCGAGCAAGCGCTGCTGTTTGCCCCCGACGGTAAAGAGGCGCTGCTGCCGATCCACGGCGGCGGCATTCTTGCCAGCGTCTCGGACGGCAAGCGCATCGTCACCGGCGGCGACGACGGCAAATTGATCGCGACCTCAGCCGACGGCGCGCACGACGTCATCGCCACCGACGACAAAAAACGCTGGATCGATCAGGTCGCGCTCGGGCCGGACGGCGCGGTGGCGTGGTCGGCGGGGAAAACCGCGCACGTCCGCACCGGCAAGGGCGAGGTGCGCAGCTTCGAGGCGCCCTCGACCGTGGCCGGTCTGTGCTTTGCGCCGAAGGGCCTGCGGCTGGCGATCGCGCATTACAATGGCGCTTCGCTCTGGTTCCCCAATGCGGCGGCAGCGCCGGCGAAATTCGAATGGAAGGGCTCGCATCTCGGCGTCACCATCAGCCCCGACGGCAAATTTCTGATGACGACGATGCAGGAAGCGACGCTGCACGGCTGGCGCATCGCCGACGCCAAGAACATGCGCATGTCCGGCTATTCGGCGCGGGTGCGCTCGTTCGGCTGGACCGCGGACGGCGATTACCTCGCGACCTCCGGCTCCGAGCAGCTCATCTTGTGGCCGTTCGACGGCAAAGACGGCCCGATGGGACGGCAGCCGAAAATGCTGGCGCCGTCGCAAGCCCGCGTTACGGCGGTCGCCTGCCATCCGAAGCAGCCGGTGGTGGCGGCAGGCTACGGCGACGGCACGGTGCTGATGGTGCGCATCGAGGATGGCGCGCCGATCGCCGCCCGAGCGGCCCACGGCGATCCGGTCAGCGCCATTGGCTGGGATGCCGCCGGGCGTATTCTGGCGTTCGGTACCGAATCCGGCGACGCCGGCGTGCTGGCGCTGTGACTGCTTTCTGACATTATTGCGTGCGATTCACGGCTGCGGCGTTAGATTCCAGGCTGTCGATTCGGAACCAACGCCCTCGTCGCGGATTGCCCGGGCGGGCTCGCGGAAGTGGGACATCAATGCGCACCTCAAAATTCAGACGGCTTGCGGCGGCTTTGCTCACCGGCAGCGCCATTGCTATTGTTTCGTTGTCGGCATCGGTCGTCACCGCGTCGCTGACGCCGGCCATAGCGCAGGTGTCCGGCGAATTCCAGCAGGCGCTCGAGCCCTATGGCGAATGGCGGCGCAATGCGCGCTGGGGCGACGTCTGGGTGCCGGATCAGCGGCCGCGCGGCTGGCGTCCCTATAGCGTCGGGCATTGGATCTATACCGACGACTGGGGCTGGTACTGGATCTCCGACGACGATGAGGCCGACTGGGGCTGGGTGACCTATCACTATGGCCGCTGGATTCATGACCGAGGGACATGGTTCTGGGTGCCCGGCAACGACTGGGGCCCAGCCTGGGTCGATTGGCGGCGTAGCGACAGTTATGTTGGCTGGGCGCCGCTGCCGCCCGATGACGTGATGTACGAATACAGCGAAGAGCCAGCGTACTGGACCTTCGTCGAGCCGCGTTACGTCACCGCGCCGCGGCCGCGCATGTTTTTCCTGCCGCAACAACGCGCGTTGGGCGCGCTGCGGTCGAGTGTGATCGTCAATCGCACATTCCGTTCGGGCGGGCGCGTCGCGGTCAATCCCGGCATTTCGCCGGCCTTGATCGGCGCGACGTCGCGCCGTCCGGTCCCGACCTTCCGGGTCGCGCCGCGCGTGCTGGCGGGAACGCAGGGCGTCAGCGGCGCCGTGCCGGTACGGCGCGAGGATTTCCGCCAGCGCGGCGCGCCGCGCGGTGTCAACCCGGTGGCGCCGATCAGCGTGCAGCGCACGACCACGGTGATTCAGCCCGCCACCGCGGTGCCGAAGCCGGAGCCGTTGCGTCAGGACGAACGCGGCCGGCTCGGCACGCATCCCCCGCGCGCAGCTCAAGGTGGCGTTGGCGGTGCTGCGCCGCCGTCACCGCCACCGCCGCAACAGCAACAACCGCAGCTGGCTCCGATGTCGCCGCCTGCAGGCGCGCCGCCGCGTCCGGCGCCGCAGTTCGCGCCCGTGCGCCCGGGCGAGCCGCCACAGGCAAGACCCGAGCGGCCGATCGCGCCGCAAACTCCACCGCCGCCACCGCCACAACAGCGGCAGTTGCCGCCGCTAGGCGCGCCCGCGCCAATGCAGTCGCGGCCGGCATCGCCGCCGCCTCCACCGCCACCGGCGGTTCGAGCCCCGGCACCGCCACCTCCGCCGATGGCTCGACCGGTGGCACCGCCACCGCCGCCTGCCGCGGTGCAGAAGAAGGCGCCGCCGAAACCGGGCGAAAAGCCGGAAAAGCCCGAAGACAGGAAATAGGGCGCGTCGATTGCGCACAACAAAACGGGCGGCCGCAAAGGGCCGCCCGTTTCATTTAGTGGAGCTGCGCGCTCGTAATTTTATTTGCGCATGACCTTGCCCGAAAACCGGTTCCCGCTTTTCGGGATCATGCGCTAGCGCACCAGCACGTTCTTGAACTGCCAGGGGTCGCGCTTGTCGATGTCTTCGGCGAACAATCCCGGCCGGCCCGAGAGCGGCGTCCAGTCGGTGTAGGCGCCGATCACGGGGCCGAGATACGGCGTCTGCACCTCAAGGCAGCGGCGGAAATCCATCTCGTCGGCTTCGACGATGCCGGCTTTCGGATGTTCCAGCGCCCAGACCATGCCGGCGAGCACGGCCGAGGTCACCTGCAGGCCGGTGGCGTTCTGGTTCGGCGCGATCTCGCGGGTCTCTTCGATCGACAGCTGCGAACCGTACCAGTAGGCGTTCTTCTTGTGGCCGTAGAGCAGCACGCCGAGCTCGTCGATGCCGTCGACGATCTCGTGCTCGTCCAGAATATGCAGTTCCGATTGCTTGGTGCCGGCCTTGCCGAAAAACTCGTGCAGCGACAGCACTGCGTCGTCGCACGGATGATAGGCGTAATGACAGGTCGGCCGGTACACGGTCTTGCGGCCGTCGCGCAGCGTGAAGTAGTCGGAAATCGAGATCGACTCGTTGTGCGTGACCAGGAAGCCGTATTGCGCGGTCGCCGTCGGCGTCCACGAGCGCACGCGCGTATTGGCGCCCGGCTGCGTCATATAGATCGCGGCCTGACAGCCCTTCTTATGCTTGCCGGCGTTCTTCGGCATCCACTTCTCATGCGTGCCCCAGCCGAGTTCGGCCGGCTGCATGCCTTCGGACAGGAAGCCTTCGATCGACCAGGTGTTGACGAAGGTGTCGATGTCCTTCGGCTTCTTGGCGCGCTGGGTGTCGCGCTCGGCGATGTGGATGCCCTTGACGCCGGCTTTCTTGGCGAGCCTGCCCCAGTCTTCGCGGGTCTTGGGCTCCTTGAACTTGAGGCCGAGGTCGGTGGCGACATTGAGCAGGCCCTGCTTGACGAACCAGGACACCATGCCGGGATTGGCGCCGCAGCAGGACACCGCGGTGTGGCTGCCCGGCTTGCGCTTGGCCTTGGCGGCCAGCGTCTTCTCGCGCAGCGCGTAGTTGGAGCGCTCTTCCGGCCCGAGCTTGGGGTCGAAGTAGAAACCGGCCCACGGCTCGTTGACGGTGTCGATATAGAGCGCGCCGATCTCGTTGCAGAATTCCATGATGTCTATCGAGGAGGTATCGACCGACAAATTGACGCAGAAGCCCTGGCCGGAACCGGCCGTGAGCAGCGGCTTCAAGAGGTGCTTGTAATTATCCTTGGTGACGGCCTGGTGGATGAACTTGATGCCCTTGTCGTCCAGGATTTTGCGATCCTTGTCCTCGGGATCGATGACCACGAGACGGGACTTGTCGTAATCGAAGTGGCGTTCGATCAAAGGCAGCGTACCTTTGCCGATCGAGCCGAAGCCGATCATGACGATGGGACCGGAAATCGCGCCGTGCTTGGGCCAATCAGCCATTATTCAATCCTCCAATAATATTCGGGTCATATCTGCCGAGTGTGACGAACGGAAGGGTGAACGCCGCGATTTGCGCGCGGCGTCCACGATTTTCTGCCGGTTTTGCGGCTTTTTCGAAGGTTCAGGCGGCGCGCGGGCCGTGTTGCCGCATGCGTGTCGCGCGACGATCTTGTGCCACCAAGGCGGCCAGGTCGGGTTTCGGCTCAAGCCGGCCGACCGCGCCGATCATGCCGCGTGCGCCGTCAAGCGCGCCGGCCTTCAACTCGCGGCCGAGCAGGCGGTGGCGCTCGAACGGTCCCGGCATCCACAGCGCGCTGGTCTTCGCACCCGAAAAGCCGAAGCGGCTGTAGTATTCCGGGTCGCCGACGAGGACGATGGCCGCATAGCCGAGCTTGCGTGCGGTCTGGATCGCACGGCGCACCATCGCAGCCCCGAGTCCCCGGCTGCGGCAGTCTTCCGCCACCGCTACCGGGCCGAGCAGCAACGCGGACTGGCCATTGCCGCAGGCAATGTTCCACAGCCGTGCCGTCCCGATCACGCGCTTGCCTTCGGCGGCGATGAACGAGAGGCCTTCGGCCGGCAGACGGTCCTCGCGCAGCCGTTCCGACGACTTGCGATAACGCGTCTCGCCGAAGGCCTGGTCGAGCAGGGCTTCGCGGGCGTCGATGTCGGACAGTCGTTCAGTACGAATTGTGGTCATGGCAGTTCCTTCCCCGCCCGGGACGCGCGCAAGCGCGCGCCCACGAGCGCCGTCAGTTCGAATGATGAGGAAAGGGGGAGGCGGCTCACCGCCTCCCTTAACCGTCAGATGTGGCGACCTTAGATGTGATAGGTCTTCAGCGGCGGGAAGCCGTTGAACGCCACCGCCGAGTAGGTCGCCGTGTAGGCGCCGGTGCCTTCGATCAGCACCCGGTCCCCGATCTCCAGGCTGACCGGGAGCGGGTAGGGCTGCTTCTCGTACAGCACGTCGGCCGAGTCGCAGGTCGGTCCCGCCAGGACGCAAGGCGCCATGGCATCGCCGTCCCGCGGCGTCTTGATCGGGTAGCGGATCGACTCATCCATCGTTTCGGCGAGACCGCCGAACTTGCCGATGTCGAGGTAGACCCAGCGCACGTCATCTTCCTCGCTCTTTTTGGAGACGAGGACGACTTCGCTCTCGATCACGCCGGCATTGCCGACCATTCCGCGTCCCGGCTCGATGATCGTTTCCGGGATCTGGTTGCCGAAGTGCTTGCGCAGCGCCTTGAAGATCGCCGAGCCGTAGGTTTTCACCGACGGCACGTTCTTCAGGTACTTGGTCGGGAAGCCGCCGCCCAGGTTGACCATGGCCAGGTTCATGCCGCGTTCGCCGCATTCCTTGAACACCGCGGCCGCAGACGCGAGCGCACGGTCCCAGGCATGCTGGTTACGCTGCTGCGAACCGACATGGAACGACACACCGTGCGGTTCCAGCCCCGCCTTGAGGGCATGTTCCAGCACGTCCACAGCCATTCCCGGCTCGCAGCCGAACTTGCGCGACAGCGGCCATTCCGCGCCGGCACAGTCCGACAGGATGCGGCAGAACACCTTGGAGCCGGGCGCCGCGCGGGCGACCTTCTCCACCTCGGCCTTGCAGTCGACCGCGTACAGCCGGACGCCGAGCGCGAAAGCGCGGGCGATGTCCCGCTCCTTCTTGATCGTGTTGCCGTACGAGATGCGGTCGGCGGTGGCGCCGGCAGCGAGCACCATCTCGATCTCGGCGACCGAGGCAGTGTCGAAGCAGGAGCCAAGCTTGGCCAACAGCGTGAGGACCTCCGGCGCCGGGTTTGCCTTGACGGCGTAGAACACGCGCGTGTCGGGCAAAGCCTTGGCGAAGGCGGTGTAGTTATCTTTGACCACGTCGAGATCGACGACCAGGCAAGGCCCGTCGTCGGTGCGGTTACGCAGAAATTCGCGGATGCGCTCCGTCATGGATGCACACTCCCAGCTCAAGAAGCGGCTATAGCCGCTCGATTTCGAGGTTTAGGAGCCTGCTGACGGTGCGCGATGGGGACGCAGCCGAAAGCGCGAGCTCGTAAACCGCAAGTAGCTGCCTTGGCTTGGAGGGGAGGCCCCGCCGCGCTGCTGGCAATGATGGACAAGCCTCGTCGGTGACCCGTCGCTGGCGGTGGAAGGCCAGCAGAGACCAAAGAAGCCCGTTCCGTCGTTGCTTTAAGTCGCGTCCCCTGCGGAGAGCAGAGTGCGCCGGTTTCGCCTCCGGCTGCCAATCAGAAGACTTGAGGCTACTTACTCTCCCCGTGGGGAGGAGCTCGCTTACCTCAGGCGGCTGGCGGGCCTCTTGTCCCGCTACCTACCGATTGACACACGACCACAGGCACGTGCGAAGTGGGCAAAATTGAAATAACATTTTTTTCGCGCTGTGCAAGCGATTTAATTCGCCGCGCGAAAGTCTTCCTTAATTTTTTCGGGATCGCTCGCCGCTTCGCGAGCCTCGCCGCTCAGCCGCGCGCGGTGAACGGCTCGATGCGGTGCGCGTAGCGGATGAACTGCGCCATCACGGCGATCCCGCACAGCACGAAGACGCCGTCGAGGATGCGCTGACCGAGCGAGCCCAGATCGAACAGCGTGGCGAGCGCCCAGGAGCCGGCGAAGGCCGCGCCGAACACTTCGGCGCCGATCAAAATGGCGGCGCTGACGACGGTGACGACGTTGAGCCAGACGATGCGGCGGCCGGCCTTATTGTCAGATTGAGCCATGGCGAACTCCCTTAGGTGGCCGCAATCAACCCGAATCCGGCCGCCGGATCAAGTCCATAGCGGACGCTCCGGCGCGTTTGATCTGGCGCATGGCGGCCTTGGCGGCAAGCGTAAAGTGTCGCCCCATGACCCTGTCAGCCGCGCTCAAATACGTCCGGCCCTTGCTCGCAGTCCTCGTCGCCGCGGGACTGGTGGCGGGTCTTGCCGCCAGGTTCGCGGGCGCGGGCGGATGGTCCGGAACCATCTGGGCCGCCGTCACGCTGCCGGTGCTGACGGCGCTGCTGGTCGAGATCGTGACCAGTTTGCGGCGCGGCGACGTCGGGCTCGACATCGTCGCGGCGCTGTCGATGACGGCAGCGCTGGTGGTTGGCGAGGAACTCGCCGCCGCCATCGTGGCGCTGATGTATGCCGGCGGCCAATATCTCGAGGCCTTCGCCGAGCGGCACGCCCGCCGCGAGATGACCGCGCTGCTGTCGCGGGTGCCACGCAGCGCCATGCGCCACCGCGACGGCCTGTTGGAGGAGGTCGCGCTCGATCTCATCCTGCCGGGCGACCGGCTGCTGATCCGCCAAGGCGACGTGGTGCCGGTGGACGGCACCGTGGCCGGCGGTGTCGGCGTGCTCGACCAGTCGGCGCTGACCGGCGAAGCCATGCCGGTTCAGTTGATAGCCGGCAGCGCGGTCCTGAGCGGTTCGACCAATGTTGGCGACGCCTTCGATCTGTTGGCGTCGCGGCTGGCGGCGGAAAGCACCTATGCCGGCGTCGTGCGCCTGGTGGAGGCGGCGCAGCGCTCGCGTGCGCCGATGGCGCGCATGGCGGACCGCTACGCCATCGTCTTTCTCGGCGTGACGTTGGTGCTGGCATTTGCGGCCTGGTGGCTCACCGGCGACCCGGTGCGGGCGGTGGCCGTGCTGGTGGTGGCGACGCCGTGTCCGCTGATTCTGGCGGTGCCGGTGGCCATCGTCGCCGGCCTCTCGCGCGCGGCCAAGCTCGGCATCCTGATCAAGGGCGGCAAGGCAATCGAGACCCTGGCGCGGGTGCGGGCGATGGTCATCGACAAGACCGGCACGCTGACCGTGGGTCAGGCCAAGCTCGTGTCGATCCGGGTGGTCGACGGCATGACGCCGGACGAGCTGCTGCGGATTGCCGCCTCGCTCGATCAGGCTTCCAAGCACATTATCGCGCAGACCATCGTCGCCGAGGCGCATAGCAAGGGTCTGCCGCTGGCGGTCCCGACCGATGTGGTGGAAACGGCGGGCGAAGGCATTGTCGGCCGGGTCGACGGCCGTCAGGTCATCGTCGGGGGGCTGCACTTCATCGCCAGCCAGATTGCCGAAACCACCCATGTGATGTTGGGCCACGAGCGGCCGCCGGGCGCGCTGGCGGCGGCCGTGGCGATCGACGGCAAGCTCGCCGGCGTGCTGGTGCTCGCCGACGAACTACGCGCCGGCACTGAGAAACTGTTGGCTGACTTGCGCGAACTCGGCATCGAACGGATCGTGCTGGCGACCGGCGACCGGCACGAGGTCGCGAAATTCTTCAGCGCCGGTCTCGCCATCGATCTGGTGCGGTCCGAGCTCACGCCCGATCAGAAGGTTCTGGTGGTGCTGTCGGAGCGCAAGAATGGCCCGGTGATGATGATCGGGGACGGCGTCAACGATGCGCCGGCGCTCGCTGCCGCCGACCTCGGGATAGCCATGGGCGCCAGGGGAACCGCAGCCTCAGCCGAGGCGGCCGACGTGGTGCTGCTGGTCGATCACCTCGACCGCGTGCTGCCCGCCATCAAAATCGCGCGGCGCTCGCGCACCATCGCGCTGCAAAGCGTCACCGCCGGCATCGGGCTGTCCTTTGCCGCCATGATCGCGGCCGCGTTCGGCTACATCGTGCCGGTCGAGGGCGCGCTGCTGCAGGAGGTGATCGACGTGGCGGTCATCCTCAACGCGCTACGCGCCCTTCGGGCGTAGCGCCTTCCTATCGCGCCCGTTCCGCACTAAATGGACGGGATGAACCAATTGCCATCGTCCCCCGATACCCAAAATCCGCTGCTCGCCGACTGGACCGCGGCCTTCGGCCTGCCGCCGTTCGGCGCCATCGGCCCCGAGCACTTCCGTCCCGCCTTCGACCGGGCGCTGGCCGCGCACCGCGCCGAGCTCGACGCTATCGCCGCCGACAAGGCGGAACCGGGCTTCGCCAACACCATCGAGGCGCTGGAGCGGAGCGGCCGCGCGCTCGACCGAGTCTCGAATGTGTTCTTCGTGCTGACGGGGGCCGAGACCGGCGACGCCCTCGAGGCGGTCGAGCGCGACGTCTCGCCGCTGCTCGCCCGCCACAGCAACGCGATGTATCTCGACCGCGCGCTCTATGCCCGCATCGCTAGCCTCTACCAGCGTCGCGCTACACTCGGGCTCAACGCCGAGCAGGCCCGCGTGCTCGAGCGCTATCACACCCGATTCGTCCGCGCCGGCGCCGCGCTCGACAAGCCGGCCCAGGACCGGCTCGCCGCCATCAATGAGCGGCTGGCGAGCCTCGGCACGCAATTTGGCCAGAATGTCCTCGCGGACGAGAAAGCCTATGCGCTGATCCTGGAGGAGGCAGACCTCGACGGCCTGCCGGATTTTGCCCGCGACGCGGCGCGCGCCGCAGCCGAGGAGCGCGGCCAGCCGAGCAAATACGCCATCACGCTGGCGCGTTCGTCCTGCGAGGGCTTCATCCAGTTCTCCAGCCGCCGCGACCTGCGTGAGAAAGTGTTCCACGCCTGGATCCGGCGCGGCGAAAATGGCGGAGCCACCGACAACCGGGCGCCGATCGCCGAGATGATTCGCTTGCGTGCCGAGCGGGCCAGGTTGCTCGGTTACAAGACCTTCGCCGACTACCGGCTCGACGATCAGATGGCCAAGACCCCGCAGGCGGCGCGCAAGCTGCTCGACGAGGTCTGGGGCCGCGCCCGCATCAAGGCCGGCGTCGATCGCGATGCGCTGCAAAAAATGATCGCCGACGAGGGTGGCAATTTCGCCCTCGCGCCGTGGGACTGGCGCTACTACGCCGAAAAGCTGCGCAAGGCGCAGTACGACTTGGACGAGGCCGAGATCAAGCCGTACTTCCAACTCGACAAGATGGTGGAGGCTGCCTTCGAGACCGCGCGCCGGCTGTTCGGGCTGACGTTCTCAGCCGTCGACGTGCCGCTCTATCACCCGGACGCGCGCGCCTGGGAGGTCAAGGACGAGGCCGGCCGTCATGTCGGCCTGTTCATCGGCGACTACTTCGCCCGCGGTTCCAAGCACTCCGGCGCCTGGATGACGCTGCTGCGCGATCAGGAGAAGCTCACCGGCAATGTTCGCCCGATCATCCTGAACGTCTGCAATTTCTCCAAGCCGGCGGCGGGCGAGCCTGCGCTGCTGTCGTTCGACGACGCCCGCACGCTGTTCCACGAGTTCGGCCATGGCCTGCATGGCCTGATGTCGGACGTGACCTATCCGCTGCTGGCGGGAACGTCGGTGGCCAGCGATTTCGTCGAACTGCCGTCGCAGCTCTACGAGCACTGGCTGGAAGTGCCGGAGATTTTGCAGAAATACGCTCTGCACGCGCGCACCGGCAAGCCGATGCCGAAGGCGTTGCTCGACCGCCTGCTGGCAACCCGCACCTTCAACCAGGGCTTCGGCATCGTCGAATACACCGCCAGCGCGCTGGTCGATCTCGACATTCATGCGGTGGAAGAGCCGGGCACGCTCGATATTGACGCCTTCGAGCGCAAGACGCTCGATGCGTTGCAGATGCCGGCGGAGATCGTGATGCGGCACCGGCTGCCGCATTTCCAACATCTGTTCTCCGGCGGCGGCTATGCCGCGGCCTATTACTCTTACCTATGGTCGGAAGTGCTGGACGCCGACGCCTTCGACGCCTTCGCCGAGACTGGCGACGCATTTGATCCGGCGACGGCAAAAAGACTGCGGGACTTCATCTACACGGCCGGCAATCTGCGCGACCCGAGCGAGGCCTACATCGCGTTCCGCGGCCGCTTGCCGGCGGTCGATGCCTTGCTCAAGAAGCGCGGCATCGCCGACGCCGCGTGACGCCGTCAGTTCGTAGCGAGGCGCCGCACCGCCTTTATTGCCAGGGGCAATAGGCGACGCATTGACCGTAGGATCCGCCTTCGATCGTTTCGACGTCTTCCCACACTAATTGGCAACCGTCCTCGGTCCGCCCGTCGCAATAAGGCTCCGGCGCCTGGATGTAGGCGTAAGGGTAGAATTCGGCGGCGCCGACCGCGATGGTGCCGAGTGCGCCGAGCGCGACAAAGGTCCGCCAGCCGTTGCCGCGCCGTACACGATAGCCGCTGCGCCAGACGGAATAGTTGCGGCCCTGAATCGATGTCCGTCCGACGCCGCGCGCGGGCACGCTGCGAATGCGGGCGGCGCGAACGACGGTCGAGTTGCTGCCGCGCGGGGTGAAGGCACGGTTGGCCGGCCGCGCCGCGGTGTTCGGTGCGATGATGCGCGGTGCGGTTGTCGCCGGGGCGTTGGTCCTCGGACCAACCACCCTCGCCGGCGCCACATTCCGTTGCCCGCCACCTTGCGGCACAGCTTGGCGCTGGATCACGCGGGGGGCGGGGGCGACCCGCTGTACCGGAGCGACGCGCATCGGGGCTTGGCGCGGGGCGACGCGAACCGGCGCTGGCCGAACCGGGGCGGCGCGCGGCGCCTGCCGTGGTGCGGCGTTTTTGGGGCGTGCGTTTTTATTGTTGTCGGCCGGCGTGAGTTGCGCCGAAAGTTCGGTGGTGGCAGCCGCGCCATCGCGCGCCAGCGCCGGAAACGAAACCGCGGCGACGGCAAGCGCGCCCGCGGTGATCAGCATCAGGCCCTGTCGCATCGGTATTTCCTTCCCGAATAAAGCTGATTTATTGGAAATCACTATATGCCACTTCGCGTGCGAAATGTGGTTTATGGCGCCATGCGACACTTTATGCGCTGGGAATAAATATGGATCTGCATACCGCCGGACATCGCCGCGGCGTCGTCTGCGCCCCGCATGGCGCGGCGGTCGAGGACGGCCGCGCCATCCTGGCCGAGGGCGGCAACGCCATCGAGGCGATGATCGCGATGGCGGCGTCGATTGCCGCGGTCTATCCGCACATGAACCATATCGGCGGCGACGGCTTCTGGCTGATCCGCGAACCGTCCGGCCGCGTGCGCGCCATCATGGGCGCTGGCCGCGCCGGGGCGAAAGCCACGCGGCAATTCTATCGCGACGCGGGCCATCACGAGATTCCGGCGCGGGGGCCGCTGGCTGCGCTCACGGTGCCCGGCGCGGTGGCCGGCTGGATGCTCGCGGTCGAAGCCGCCAAGGCACAGACCGGCAAAAGTTCGGGCGCCAGACTACCGCTGCATGTGTTGCTGGAAGCCGCCATCAAGCATGCCCGCGAGGGCTACACGGTGACGCGCAGCCAGGCGCAATTGACCGTCGAGAAATATGCCGAGTTGGAGACCGCGCCCGGCTTCATGAATGCGTTCCTGCTCGACGGCAAACCGCCCGAAGCGGGCAGTAGGCTCAAGCAGCCGGCATTTGCGGCGACGCTCGACCAACTCGCCAATGCCGGACTGCAAGACTTCTATCGCGGCGACGTCGGCCGCGAGATCGCCGCCGATCTTGAGCGCATCGGCAGTCCGGTGACGCGCGCCGACCTGGAAAAATACGAGGCGCGGATCGCCGAGCCGCTCAGCGTGAAGATCGGCGCCGGCACGCTCTACAACACGCCGCCGCCGACGCAAGGCTTGGCGTCGCTGATGATCTTGGGCCTGTTCGACCGGCTGCGCATCGCGAAGGCCGAAAGCTTCGAGCATATCCACGGCCTGATCGAGGCCACCAAGCGCGCCTTCATCGTGCGCGACCGCTTTGTCACCGATCCGGACAAGATCGACGGTAATCTCACGCACTTCCTCGATAAGAAATATCTCGACAGCGAAGCCGGCAAGATCGATCCGAAGAAAGCCGCCAAATGGCCGGCGGCTGACGCGAAGGGCGACACCATCTGGATGGGCGCGGCCGACGCCAGCGGGCTGGTCGTCTCCTATATCCAATCGATCTATTGGGAATTCGGCTCCGGCTGCGTGCTGCCTAAGACCGGCGTGCTGATGCAGAACCGCGGCTCGAGCTTCTCGCTCGATCCAAAGGCAGTCAACGCGCTCGAGCCCGGCCGCCGGCCGTTCCACACGCTCAATCCGGCGCTGGCGGTCCTCAAGGACGGCCGTGTCGTCGCGTACGGTACGATGGGCGGCGATGGACAACCTCAGACCCAGGCCGCGGTCTTCAGCCGTCACATTCTGTTCGGCCAGCCGCTGGACCAGGCGCTCGACGCGCCGCGCTGGCTGCTCGGCCGCACCTGGGGCTCAAGCAACACCAACCTGCGGCTTGAATCCCGGTTCGATGAAGGCTTGATCGATCGGCTGATGTCGGTTGGCCACGACGTTGAAGTGATTGGCCAAAGCCATTCCGACACCATGGGCCACGCCGGCGCCGTCATATTGCATCCCAATGGCACGCTGGAGGGCGGCCACGACCCCCGTGCCGACGGCGGGGCGGCGGGCGTTTAACCAAATTCAATCGCGCATATACGCAATACTGTTACATGCCACCTTTACGCCTCACTCCATGATATTGTGCCGCCCATGATCACTCGCATCCTCGTTCTCGCTTTGTTGAGCCTCGCTTTCGTCGCCCCCGCGCGGGCGCATCCGCATGTCTGGGTGACGATGAAAAGCGAGGTCGTCTATGGCCCCGACGGCACCGCCACCGGCATCCGTCACGCCTGGTCGTTCGACGACATGTTCTCGGCCTTCGCCACGCAAGGCCTGGACAGCAAGGAGAAGGGCAAGTTCACCCGCGACGAGCTGGCGCCGCTCGCCAAAGTGAATATCGAGTCGCTGAAGGAATATGACTATTTCACCTACGCCATGGCCGACGGCAACAAAGCGGCGATGGCCGATCCGTTGCCGGACTATTGGCTCGACTACCAGGACCAGGTCCTGATCTTGCACTTCACCGTGCCGTTCAAGACGCCGGTGAAGGCAAAACTGCTCAAGGTCGACATCTACGATCCGACGATTTTCGTCGATTTCGCGTTCGACAAGAAGTCGCCGGTGCAGCTCGTCAACGCTCCGAACGGCTGCAAGCTCGACGTTGCGCTGCCGCGCGAGATGACCTTCGCCGAAGGCAAGGCGCTTTCCCAAATTCCGGCGGACCAGACCAACACGACGATGGCTTTCGGCGCCCAGTTCGCCAATAAAATCCTGGTGAATTGTCCGTAAGATTTTTGCGTTCCGCGGGGGCGGCGTGTGCAGGGGAAAATCTTGACATGACGTCGTCCGGCCGCCGCTCGGCTTTGCTGAAATTTGTTTTGCTTGTCGCCGGCCTGTTTCTTGTCGCCGGCGCGGTCGACGTCGCGCTGGCACAGCCGTTCGGCGCCTCGCGTAGCGGCGGGGCGTCCGACTTCGGCGGCGTCGCCGGCTGGATTCTGGCCAAGCAGGCCGAGTTCTACCGCATGCTGTCGGGCACCATCCGCGCCGCCAAGGCGGATGGCAGCGCCGCCTGGACGCTGATGGGCATCTCTTTTCTCTACGGCATCTTCCACGCCGCAGGTCCCGGCCACGGCAAGGCGGTGATCTCGTCTTATCTGGTCGCCAATGACGAAACCTGGAAGCGCGGCATCGTGCTGTCGTTTGCCTCCGCGATCCTGCAAGCAATCACCGCCATCGTCATCGTCGGCGTCGCCGCCGTGCTGCTCGGCGCCACCGCCAAGGTGATGGGCGACACCGTCCGCGTCATCGAGATCGTGAGCTACGGCCTGATCGTCCTGATCGGCTTGCGGCTGCTGTGGGTGAAGGGCCGCGCGTTCTTGAACCTGCTGCGAGCGGAGCGGCAAGAGCACGCACATCAAGAGCACGCGCATCACGGCCACGATCACCATGATCATGGCCATGCCGATCACGATCACGATCACGGCGACGAAGCGCACGCTTGGGGGCACGCCCATGCGCCCGAGCCGAAAGAGCTCGTTGGCCGCCATTGGTGGAAGCGCGGGCTGACGGCCATCGTCGCCGTCGGCCTGCGGCCCTGCTCGGGCGCGATCATCGTGCTGGTGTTCGCACTGGCGCAGGGCCTGTTCTGGATCGGTGTGGCATCGACCTTTGCCATGGGGCTTGGCACCGCGATCACGGTCGCGGGCATCGCCACGCTCGCGGTCGGCGCGCGCGGGCTGGCCGGGCGGTGGGCTAAGGCTAAGCCCGGCGCCGGCATGCTGTTGTTGCGCGGATTGGAAGCCGGCGCGGCGATGGTCATCGTCGCGTTCGGTGCGCTGCTGCTCACCGGCTACATTATCAGCGAACGGCTGATGGCGGGGTGAGATTGTCGTCCCCGCGACGGCGGGGACGACTGAAGAGAATCAAGCGAAATCTTCCGCCCGCAGCACAATCGGCTGGCCGTGCGGGGTGCGATCGCAGGCGTGGTCCCAGGCATCGCGGGTGCGATGCAGGTCGTGCGACGTCGTCACGCCCTTGTCCGCCACCAACTTCTCCAGCGCCGCCAGCCAGTGCGCATAATAAGTCTCGCCGATGTCGGGGTCGCCAGCGGCCTGCGCGCGTTTGATTTCGGCGGCGAGCGCCGCCGCCCATTCCGGCCAAGTGAAGAGGCCGCGCTCATGCAGCGCCAGCGTCATGGCAAAGGCCTGGGCCTCCCACGGCTCGCGGAACACCGGCCCGTCGTCATCGCGCGGAATGCTCGGCACTTCTCGCGTGGCGCGGGCGGCTGCGGCTTGGTCAATCATGCTGGCTCCAGATAGGGCTCCCAGGCGTCGACTGAAACTTTGACGCTCGGGTCGCTGCCGTCGCCCCACAATTCCGGCCCGTCGAAGCGCACGGTGTAAAGCCATTGCGGATTTTCGCCGGCCCCGGTTGCGTTGCTGTCGGGAAAAACGTGGCAACCGATGACACGTTCGATAGTGCCGACGCGTCCGCGCACATAGCGCGGCAGCCGGGTGTGGGTGACGGGGTTGATGTTCTTGGCGCGCACGCGGTCGCCGGTTTTGAATTTCGCCGTGGTGTCGGTGGCGCGTTCGGTTGGCCCACCGCGATACAGCACCTGTGCAACATCGCCCGGCGACAATGTCTGCTTCACTGGCTTGGGCGGATGCAAAGCGTGGCCGACGACGATCTCGTCATCGTCGACCAGATCGCGTTCCTTCAGCATCGCTTCAAGCGCATAAAACCATAGCTCGTAATAACTCATCGACAGATATTCTTGCGGCGGCCGATTCTCGCGGGCGAAGCGCCCCATGTCGATGTTCCAGCCGCCGGGCCGCGCCATCGCCAGCGTCAATGCGAAGGCGCGCTTTTCCCATTCGGCATGGAACACCGGCTCATTCGGCTCCGGTGCGACCTGCCCGTGACCATGCGTGCCGCCGAGGTCCTGGCCGCCGTTCATGCGAGGTCCTCAGGCCGCTTCGCCAGACCGGTACCGATCATCGAGTCGCGCGTCACCAACTCGGCGAGTTTTTTCTCGCTCCAGCCTTCGGTGCCGGCGGGGCGCATCGGCAGCACCAGATAGCGAATCTCGGCGGTGGAATCCCAGACGCGGATCTCGGTGTCTTTCGGCAATGTCACGCCGAAATCGGTCAGCACGCCGCGCGGATCGGCGACCGCGCGCGACCGGTACGGCGCAGCTTTGTACCAGACCGGCGGCAGGCCCAGCACCGGCCACGGATAGCAGGAGCACAGCGTGCAGACGACCATGTTGTGCCGCGCCGGCGTGTTCTCCAGCGCGACGATGTGCTCGCCCTGGCGGCCGGCATAGCCAAGCTCGCCGATCGCGGGCGTCGCGTCTTTCAAGAGCCGCGCGCGGTAGGCCGGATCGGCCCAGGCTTTGGCCACCACGCGGGCGCCGTTGCGCGGGCCGACTTTCTTTTCATAAGTTTCGATCAAGAGATCGAGCGCCGCCGGATCGACATAACCCTTCTCGGTGAGCACGGTTTCCAGCGCGCGCACGCGCAGTTCGGTCTCCGACAGCTCAGAATGGTCGTGGTCGTGATGGTGGTCGTGATCGTGTCCGGACATACGCGCAAGTCTAACGCAACTTCGCGGTCAATCCCAGACGCCTTTGTGCTGCGCCGCGGCTTCGTCCTCGAGCAGCGGGCCTACCACTTCGACCTTGCGCTGGCCGGCGGCGAACACCGTGCGGCAGGGCAGGTCGAGCGTCGGGTTCTCCGCGTGGCTGCCGGTGATGGTCTTCAGCCGCGCTTCCGACAGGCCGTAGACCACGCGGCCGATGCCGGCCCAATAGGCAGCAGCAGCGCACATCGCGCAGGGCTCGGCCGAGGTGTACATCGTGCATTCCATCAGTTGCGTGGGCCGGTATTGCTTCGAGGCCGCCGTCGCCAGCAACCGCTCGGCATGGCCGGTCATGTCGCGGTCCGGCATATAGCCGTTCTCGGCTTCGAGCAGCACGTCGCCTGCGGGTCCGACCAGGACGCAGCCGAACGGATGGTTGCCGCGGTCGCGCGCCTTGGCCGCGACCGCAAAGGCGAGCCGCAGGCCGGTTTCGTCGTCGATCTTGGCGCTCATACTGTCAGCCTAGCAAAGCCGCGGGTGAAAATGCAGATATCGTGCCAGCGTTTGGCGCTCAGCCGCGCGCCGTGACACAATGACGGCCATGCTTGCCACGCTCGACACCATCGCCGACCGCATCGACCGCCTCAACACCGCCATCGGCCGCAGCGTGGCCTGGCTGGCGCTGGTCATTGTCGTCCTGCAATTCGTGCTGGTGCTGGCGCGCTATTTGTTCGGACTGGGCTCGATCTGGCTGACCGAGGCGGTGATCTACGGCCACGCCACGCTGTTCTTGCTCGCCGCCGCCTGGACGTTGCGCACCGGCGGCCATGTGCGAGTCGATATATTTTACGCCGATGCCGCGCCACGCACCCGGGCCAAGATCGATCTTGCCGGGGCCGTGCTGTTGCTGTTGCCGTTCGCGCTGACGCTGGTGTGGCTGTCGCTGCCTTACGCGGGGCGCTCCTGGGCGATTCTGGAACGGTCGCAGGAATCCAGCGGCCTGCCGCTGGTGTTTGCGCTCAAGACGCTGATCCCGCTGTTTTCAGGCCTGATGGCGCTGCAAGGTTTCGCGCAGGCGATCCGTGCCGTGCGCGCGCTGGCCGGGACGCGCTGATGCCGCTTTCCGAAATCATCGCCATCGTGATGGTCGTTGCCGTCTGCGCCGCGCTGATGGCCGGCTATCCGGTGGCGCTGACGCTGGCCGGAATGTCGCTGGCTTTCGCCGTATTTGGCCACGCCCTTGGCGTCATGAATTTCGCCATCCTCGCCGCGCTGCCGCAACGCATCTTCGGCGTCATGACCAACCCGACGCTGCTGGCGATCCCGCTGTTCATCTTCATGGGGGTGATGCTGGAGCGCTCACGCGTCGCCGAGGAATTGCTGGAAACCATGGGCCGGCTGTTCGGCAGCTGGCGCGGCGGGCTGGGCATCTCGGTCATCATCGTCGGCACGCTGCTGGCGGCGGCCAAAGGCGTGGTCGGCGCCACTACGGTGACGATGGGCTTGATCGTGCTGCCGACCATGCTGCGCTACGGCTACGACAAGCGGCTCGCCGCCGGCACGGTCGCGGCGACGGCGACGCTGGCGCAGATTTTTCCGCCCGCCACCGTGCTGGTGCTGCTCGGCGATCAGCTCGGCAATGCCTATCAGGCGGCGCAATTGTCGTTAGGCATCTTCGCGCCGGACAGCGTCAATGTCAGCGATCTGTTCGCCGGCGCGCTATTGCCGGGCTTTGCGCTGGTTACGCTGTATCTCGCTTTCGTCATTGCGGTGGCGATCTTCCGGCCCGAGGCCGCGCCGGCGATGCCGCCCGATCCGAACGCGCCGCGCGGCTTTGCCCTGGCGCGCAAGCTCGCCCAGGTCCTGGTCGCGCCGGTCGCGCTGATTCTCGCCGTGCTCGGCTCGATCCTGTTCGGCATCGCGACCCCTACCGAAGCGGCGTCGATCGGCGCGGTCGGCGCCATTCTGCTCGCGGCCTTCAAGACGGATCTGCGCAGCGTGATGATGCCGGTGGTGGAAAAGACCACCCAGATCACCAGCATGATCTTTCTCATTCTGATCGGCGCCACGCTGTTCAGCCTGGTGTTCCGTGCGCTCGGCGGTGACGACATGGTTTATCGGGCGCTCGGCAATCTACCGGGCGGCGTCAGCGGCGCGGTGCTGGCGGTGATGCTGGCGATCTTCCTGCTCGGCTTCGTGATGGACGCCTTCGAGATCATCTTCGTGGTGGTGCCGATCGTGGCCCCGGCGCTGCTGAAGATGCCGGGCGTCGATCCGGTCTGGCTCGGCATCATGATCGCGGTGAACCTGCAGACCTCCTACATGCATCCGCCGCTCGGGCCGACGCTGTTCTACTTGCGGGGCGTGGCGCCGCCCGAAATCACGACAAGGCACATTTATCTCGGCATTATCCCCTTCGTACTGATCCAGCTTTTCGCGCTGGTGGTGCTGTGGTTCGTGCCGGGGCTTGCGACCGCCCTGCCACATGCGCTTTATGGAAGGTGAGGGAGACTTTCAGGGAAGGACTCGCATGAAAGCCGCCGAGATGTTCGATTTGACAGGCCGCGTCGCGCTGGTGACCGGCGCGTCCAGCGGTCTGGGCCAGCAATTCGCCCGCGCGCTCGCCGACAATGGCGCGGCGGTGGCGCTGGTGGCGCGCCGCGCCGACCGCCTTGAGGCGTTCAGGGCCGAACTCGAAAAGACGGGCGCCAAGACCATTGCGATTACGGCCGACGTCAACAGCCGCGACGACATGATCCGCGCCTTCGATGAGGCGGAAAAAGCATTCGGCACCGTCACCATTCTGGTCAACAACGCGGGCGTGGCGCAGCAGTCCGTGCGTGCGACCGAGGTCACGCCGGAGGAATGGCGGCGCGTCTTGTCGACCGATCTCGATGCGGTGTTCTATTGGGCGCAAGAAGCCGCCCGCCGTATGCTCGCGGCGAAGCAGCCGGGCGCCATCGTCAATATCGCTTCAGTGCTCGGCTTCGGTGTGTCCAAAGGGGTGGCGGCTTATGCCGTGGCCAAAGCCGCGGTCGTGCAGACGACCAAAGCCCTGTCGGTCGAACTCGCCTTCAAGGGCGTGCGCGTCAATGCCATCGCGCCGGGCTGGTTCGTCACCGACATCAACGGCAGCTATCTCGAAGGCGAGGCCGGTGCCAAGCTCAAGCGCGAAATTCCAATGGGCCGCTTCGGTCAAGCGGGCGATCTCGACGGCACGCTGCTGCTGCTGGCGTCGGACGCAGGCGCATACATCACCGGCGCCACCATCGTGGTCGATGGCGGGCAGATCGTGCAGATCAAGGGTTAGGGGAACACCATGGACTTCACACTCGCGCCTGAGATCGAATCCATCCGCCTGCGCGTGCGCGCCTTCATCGCGGAGCACGTGCTGCCGCTGGAGGCCGATCCGGAGAATTTCACCGATTACGAAAACATCCCGCACCACCGGCTGGCGCCGGTGCGCGAGAAGGCCAAGGCTGCCGGGCTGTGGGCGCCGCAGGCGCCGAAGGAATATGGCGGCATGGGGCTGCCGGTCGGCGCCTGGCCCGCGATCTACGAAGAGGCCGCGCGTTCGGTGTTTGGACCGCTCGCCATCCACTGCATGGCGCCGGACGACGGCAACATGAGCCTGCTCGCCAAAGTGGGCACGCCGGCGCAGAAGGAAAAATGGCTGCGCCCCATCGTCGAGGGCAAGGTGCGCTCGTCTTTCGTGATGACCGAGCCACACCCGGGTTCCGGTTCTGATCCCGGCATGATGATGACGCGCGCCGAGAAGAAAAATGACCGTTACGTGGTGCGCGGCCGCAAATGGTTCATCACCGGCGCCGACGGCGCCGCGCATTACATCCTGGTGGCGCGCACCTCCGACGACAAACGCCGCGGTCTCACGGCGTTCCTCTATCACAAAGACCAGCCGGGCTGGCGCATCGTGCGCCGCATCCCGATCATGGGACCGGAGGAGCACGGCGGCCACTGCGAATTGGAATTCAACGGCCTCGAGATTCCGTTCGAAAACGTGCTGATGACCGAGGGCGACGGCTTGAAAGCCACGCAGATCCGTCTCGGCCCGGCGCGGCTCACGCACTGCATGCGCTGGCTCGGCTTCTCCAAACGCTGCATGGAGATCGCGCAAGAATACGTCGAGCGGCGCGAGGGCTTCGGCATCAAGCTTGCCGACCGCGAGAGCATCCAGATCAAGCTCGGCGAAGTCGCGCACCAGATCCAGATCGGGCGGCTGCTCACCATGCACGCGGCCTGGATGCTCGAGCAGGGCTCGCGCGCGCGCAAGGAAGTGTCGATGGCCAAGGTGCAGGTCGCCGACACGCTCCATAACGCCGCCGACGTCGCGATCCAGCTCAACGGCGCGCGCGGCTATTCCAAGGACACCATCCTGGAATGGCTGTACCGCTACGCCCGCTCGGCGCGCTTGGTCGATGGCGCGTCCGAAGTGCACAAGATGGTGCTGGCACGCTTCATGCGCGAGGAAGGCCGCGACTTCTGGCAGTGGGGCGCAGGCGAGGCGAAGAAATAGTATGCTCGTCGTCCCCGCGAAGGCGGGGACCCATAACCACCGCCCTAGCGATCAGACGAATAGAAATCGTCTAAAGGCCCGTTCCTACCGAAATTGCACGGCGTATGGGTCCCCGCCTTCGCGGGGACGACAACGGCGAGTTAATTCCGATACCCCGGATCAATCCCGTCGAGCATACGCAGATAAGCCGCCCAGTCGGCGCTACCGCGGCCTGAGTCGTGATGCTCGTATTGCTCGGCGGTCTTGGCGCAGATCGCGTCCGGGATTTCGGTGAGATCGCCTTTGGTCGCTTCCAGCTTCAACTGGATGTCGATGGCGTCGAGCAACGCCTTCATCAAGACAAAGGATTCACGCGCCGTTTTGCCGACCGTGAGCAGGCCGTGATGATTCAGGATCATCGCGCGGTTTTTGCCGAGGTCCTTATTGATACGTTCGCGTTCGGCGAAGTCCTCGGTGATGCCCTCGTAGGGGTGATAGCCGATGCGCTTGTAGAAACGGATGGAGTGCTGCGAGATCATGCGCAGGCCGCCCTTCATGGCGCCGATCGCCATGCCGTTATTGGTGTGGACGTGCACCGAGCAGTTCACGTCGTCGCGCGCCTGCAGCACGCCGCCGTGCAGCGTGAAGCCCGGGCGGTTGATGCCGGCCTTCTCGTCCAGGTCCAGGTCCATGTTGACTTTCACCAGATTGGACGCGGTCACTTCAGTGTAGAGCAGCTCGTGCCGCTTCATCAGGAACATGCGCGGCTCGCCCGGCACCCGCATGGCGGAATGGTTGTAGATCACATCGTTCCAGCCGTAATGGGCGAGCAGACGATAGACCGCGGCGAGATCGACCCGCGCATCCCATTCACCCTGTGAAATTCCAGCCGGAATAGCACCGGCGATCTTGGCGTGTGTGTTCATTGGGCATCCTCCAATTTTGTCGCGAGACTATCATATCGGCGGTGCTTGGCCAGATCGTGTGGCGTGGATATAGAGAACCGCAGAAAGCAGGTTTTACATGACTCAGCCAATTCAAATTCGCATGGGCGGCTATGGTCCGCCGACCACCGGCTTCAGCAAATCGCTGAAATTCATCGGCGATAAACTGGAGGCCGAATTCGGCAGCCGCGTCGACATCAAATACATCTGGAACATCATGGACTTCGGCTTCAAGGGCGAGGACATCTTGTGGCTGGTCGAGCACGGTCTGCTGACGCTCGGCTATCAGTCGTCGAGCTATTTAACGGACCGCGTGCCGGAATTGGGCTTTGTCGATCTGCCGTTTCTGTTCGCCAACAACACGCAGGCGCGCGCGGCGATGGACGGCGAACTCGGCGCCTTTCTGGTTCGCAAGATCGAAGAGCGCATCAACTACCGCATCCTCGGCTGGTTCGAAAACGGTTTCCGCCACATCTCGAACAAGCTGCATCCGATCCACGTGCCGGCGGATATGGCGGGCATGAAAATCCGCGTGCTGCCGAGCGAGATCCAGCGCCGCACGTTCGAATTGCTCGGCGCGGTGGCGATGCGCATGGACTTGAGCGAAGCGATCAAGATGGTCGTGGATGGCACCTTGGACGCGCAGGAAAATCCGCTGGCCAATACGGTCACCTATGGCGTGCACAAGTTTCACAAGTATCACACGCTCAGTTCACACTTCTATATTTCGCGGCCGATCTTCTTCCATCGCACGTCGTTCGATTCCTGGCCGGTGGAGCTTCAGCAGGCGATGCAACAGGCGGTGACCGACGCGGTCGCGTTCCAGCGCAAGTTGGCGATTGAAGAGCACAAGCAGTCGCTCAAGACGATCCTAGACGCCGGCTGCGAGGTCGTGGAACTCACCGCGAAGGAACATGCCGCTTTCGTCGAGGCCGTGCAGCCATTGCTGAACGATGCCCAGAAGATGTACGGCGAGGCAATCTTCAAGATGGTGCCGAAGGCGTAACGCGCACTCCTTTGTCATCACCGGGCATAGCCGTCCAAAGGACGGCGTCGCTTCGCGCGCCTATGTCCCGGTGATCCCGCTTAGTTGAGTACGGTGCGTCCCTAAGCGAGATGGCCGGGACAAGCCCGGCCATGACAGAAAACATGGTTTCCGCGTGTTTAACCATTGCGGCCGCACGGTCCGGTTTACGCCGCCGAAACCTGTCTCCTGTACCACCAGGGAATGATCCAGCATCGTCCCATTGCGCTCGCGACGCGCGATCTGTGCAAGCGCTACGACCGGCCCGCGGTCGATCGTCTCGACCTCACGATCTATGGCGGCGAATTCTATTCGCTGCTCGGACCGAACGGCGCCGGCAAGACCACGACGCTGCGCATGGTGGCGGGCCTGCTGCGGCCCGATGCCGGATCGGTCGCGATCGACGGCATCGACGCGTTGGCCGATCCGGTCGCGGCCAAGCAGATCACCGCGTGGCTGTCGGACGAGCCGATGATCTACGACAGACTGACGCCGTTCGAATATCTCGAGTTCGTCGCCGGGCTGTGGCGCATCGATGCGGCCGATGCCGAGCGTAGCGCCAATGAGTTGCTCGACTGGCTCGGACTTGCGCCGCATGCGCATGAGCGCTGTGAGGGCTTCTCCAAAGGCATGCGGCAGAAAGTGGCGCTGGCCGGCGCCCTGGTGCACGATCCAAAGCTGATCATTCTCGATGAGCCGCTGACCGGGCTCGACGCCGGCTCGGCGCGCCAGGTCAAGAACGTGCTCAAGGAGCGCGTGCGCGCCGGCGGCACCGTCATCATGACCACGCACATTCTCGAGGTCGCCGAACGCATGGCCGACCGCATCGGCGTCATCGCCCACGGCCGCCTGATTGCGGAGGGCACGCTCGATGAACTGCGTTTGATGGCCGGCAAGGAAACGGACAAGGCTGGAAGTCTGGAGGACACATTCCTCACCCTGGTCGGCGATGCGCCGGCGGTGATCGCCGAGTGAGCCCGCCCGCCACCCTCGTTTGGCTGGCGAGCCACGAATTGCGCCTGAGCTGGCGCGACTGGCTGTCGCTGATGACGGCGGGACGCCGCCATCGCGCTCGCACCGCCACCATCGCGCTGATCGTGTTTGCGGCCTTCATGCATCTATTGGCCTGGTCGATGGTCGGCCCTTACGCCAAGGCCGCCACCGACAAGGCGACGCTGGTGGTGATGACGGGTTGCTTGCTGCTGTCGTGGTCGCTGCTGCTATCGCAGGCGATGGAATCGGTGACGCGCGCCTTCTATACGCGCTCCGATCTCGATCTCATTTTGGCGTCGCCGGCCAGCCCGCGCAAAGTCTTCTCGGTGCGCATCGGTCGCATCGCCGGCTCGGTGGCCTTGATCGCCATGCTGTTGGCGTCGCCGTTCATCAATGTGCTGGCTTTCATAGGTGGCGCCCGCTGGCTCGCCGCCTATGGCGTCGTCGCGGCGATGGGCGCGGTGGCGGCGGCCTTTGCGGTGGCGCTGACGGTCGCGCTGTTCCGCTTGATCGGCCCCAAGCGGACCCGTTTGATCGCCCAGATCGTCGCGGCGGTGATCGGTGCGGCCTTCGTCATCGGCCTGCAGATCGCGGCGATTTTGTCCTATGGCAGCCTGTCGCGTTTCGCCCCGCTGCAATCCGGATGGCTGATCGCGCGTGCGCCCGGCGTCGATAGCTTCGTGTGGTGGCCGGCCCGCGCGGTGCTGGGCGATGCCGGGGCGCTGGTCGTGGTGGCGGCGATGAGCCTCGCCATCCTCGGCCTTGCGATTGCGGCTTTCTCCGTCCGTTTCGGCGAACATGCCACGGCTGCCGCCGGCGTTTCGAGCACCGTGGTCCGGCAGCGGCGCTCGGCCGGTTTCCGCCGCCGGTCGCCCGGCGGCGTGCTGCGGCACAAGGAATGGACGCTGCTGATCCGCGACCCCTGGCTGGTGTCGCAGACGCTGATGCAAATTCTCTATCTGCTGCCGCCGGCGCTGATGCTGTGGCTCAGCTTCCGTGAAAGCGGCGCGGCATTGGCCGTCGTGGTGCCGGTAGTGGTGATGGCAGCCGGTCAATTGGCGGGCGGCCTGGCCTGGCTGTCGATCTCGGGCGAAGACGCGCCGGACCTGGTCGCAACCGCGCCGATTACCGCCCGCCGTGTCATCTGGGCGAAAGTCGAGGCGGTCATCGGCAGCATTGCTTTTGTGTTTGCGCCGCTGGTCGCCGCACTGGCCTTCGCGTCGCCCATCGCGGCGGGGGTGTGCGGCTTGGGCGTGCTGATTGCGGCGGCATCGGCCACGCATATCCAGCTATGCTTCCGCGTTCAGGCCAAGCGCAGCCAGTTTCGCCGCCGGCAGACGTCGTCGCGCGTCGCGACTTTCGCCGAAGCGTTTTCGTCGATCGGCTGGGCGGGTGCCTCGGCGCTGGCCGCCGGCGGCAGTTGGCTGGCGTTGTTGCCGGCCTTGATCGCGCTCGGCGTTCTCACCGGCGTGCGCGTAATAGCCCCGCGCTCCTAATTTAAGCAAATACCGCGCGCGCCCGTGTGCGCTGGCGCGCCACCAGCCAGCCGACCAGCAGCAGATTGAGAATATTGGTGCCGATGCCGAAGGCGAAGGCTGGCGCGTAATAGCCGAAATGATCGTAGAGCAATCCGGCCAGCCAGCCGCCGCTCGCCATGCCAAGCCCGCTGAACAGCAGCAGCGTCGGGATGCGCCAGGACGCTTCCGACGCCGGAAACAAGTCGCGTAGCGCCAGCACGTAAGCCGGGATGATGCCCGAGAATCCGAGACCGAACGCGGCGGAGACCGTGAACAGCCCGACCTCGTTCTGCGTGAACAGGAACGCCATCATCGCCGCCGCCTGCCACGCCGACCCGATCAGCACCGTCGACAGGCCGCCGATCTTGTCGGAGATGGCGCCCCAGATCTGCCGGCTCAGGAACGCTGTGCCGAGCAGCACCGACAGCATCAGCGCGCCGACGGCGCGGCTGATGCCGAGATCGCTGCAAAACGCCACCAGGTGGCCCTGCGGCATCGCCATCGGAATGCAGCACAACACCGCGGCGCAGCACATCATCGCGAACACGACATTTGGCGGCAGCCCGAGCACGCGCGCTTTGACCACGACGCCGTCCGCCGTCACAGGCGGATGAATAATAACTTCCGGCGGATGGCGAAAATAGATAAGCGCCAGCGGCACGATCACGACGATCTCGGCGATGGCGTACCACAGCATCGCCTGCCGCCAGCCGAAGCTGGCGATGACACGCTCGAACATCGGCGGCCAGATCGCGCCGGCGAGATAGCTGCCGCTCGAGATCAGCGCCAGCGCCGAGCCGCGGCGGCGGTCGAACCAGCGGCTGACGTAAATGTAGAGCGGCGCATTGATGCCGGCGAGGCCGATCAGGCCGATGAACAGCCCGTGACCGATCCACAGCGGCCACGGTGGTCCCAAGGTCGAGACCGCCAGGCCGACGCCGATCATCAGCGCGCCGCAGATCACGGTCCAGCGTGTGCCGATGCGGTCGGCGATGCGGCCCATCATGATGCCGCCGATGCCGGAACCGAGCCAGGCCAGCGCGCGGGCCAGCGCCGGGATCGAGCGGATGCCGTCGACTTCTGCGGCGATGTCTTTGAGCGCCACGGCGGTGATCCAGGCGGCGCCGAACGCCATCAGCATGACGAACAGCGCCACCATGGCGACGAGCCATGACGCTTTGCTCTCGATCGATGAGGTAGGAGATTGCAACATGAGAAGGACCCGGCTGGCAGTCTCCTTCTACACACTGCACAATTTTTGACCAGCCACGCGAATGCGGAGCCGCTCTGTCTGCTGCATTGCAAAATGAAACGGCGCCGGCGCGCTAGTGTCCCGATTCCGAAGTTCGCAAGAACTTGCAGCGCCCACTTATGCGAACTTCGGAATCCAAGGGACACTAGCAATTATATGATTCTAGTGCGGCTTTGGATTTGAAGTTCCTCCAAGTGCTTGCCTCCACAATAGGAGGAACTTCAAATCCGCCGCACTAGACGCCGAACGGATAGGTCTCGAGAAGTCCGAGCAGTTCCTCGGTCTTGATCGGCGTCACCGCCTTGGTCTGGTCGAACCAGATATATTCATCGAACTGCTCCGGCAGCGTCGCCTCGAAATAATGGCTGGCGAGTTCGGATTCCGGCCGATAGATCACGCCGATCGCCCGTTCCAGATGCGGTTTGAGCAAGCCGCGCCGATGCGCGCTGGTGGGATCGCGCAGCGGCAGCATGAACCGCGGCAGGCCGGTGTCGTGGCACAGCTTTTCATAACTGTTTTTCAGCGCCGGCCGCACGGTCTTGATTTCCATCGGATCGCCCCAGTCGGACGCCGCGGCCACCGTGCCGTGATCGGTGCCGAAGCCGACCGCGTAACAAGCGTTGCCGAATTCCTTGCGGCAGAGCTCGCCGATATTGGTTTCGCCGCGCGCCGACATCTCCGTCGCCGATGCGTTGCCGATATGGGAATTGTGCGCCCAGACGATGCCTTTGCTGTTCGGGCCATAATGCGCGAGCAGCGTTTTCAACGTTTCGAACATATGTCCGTCACGCAAGTTCCACGATGCGCGCGAGCCGTAATACATGATGCGGTAGTAACGTTCGGCATTCGCCACCAGGCGGGCATTCTGCACGGCATCGAGGAAGCGCTCGCCATCGTGGCCGGTATAGGCTTCGCGCTTGCTTTGCAGATCCGTCAACGCGCCGACGACGTCGTCCTCGCAGATGGGATATTTGCTGTTGAGCGCGGCCCGCCCATAGGTCGCCGGGTCCGACTGCCAGGGCATCAGGCAGCCGTAACGCTCGCGCGCGATCTTGGCGGCTGCCGGATCGACTTTGTCGAGATAGTCGAGAACGAAGCGAATGGAGTCGTAAAGGCTATAGAGATCGAGGCCGTGGAAGGCGATGCGGTCGTGCGGCTTGAGGCCGACATTGTGGCTGCGCAGCCAGACCACGAAACTGCGGACGTCGGTATTGCGCCACATCCAGGCCGGGAAACGGGCGAAGGCCATCCATTCCGACGGCGCGTATTCGCGATGGCGCACATAATGATCGATGCGCGCGGCGTCCGGCCAGTCGCCTTCGATGGCGATGAAATCGAACCCTTTGTGCCGGATCAACTCGCGCGAAATTCGCTCGCGCATTTGATAGAATTCGGAACTGCCATGCGATGCTTCGCCCAGCAGAACGACGCGGGCATCGCCGATGCGCCGCAACAGCGGCGCCAGATTGGCGGTTTCGATTTCATCGAATGGCTCGGCCGCATCGGCGATCGCCGCGACCAGCGGCTCTTCGTGTAATTTGACGACGCGTTTCGGCGCGCGCGCCGGTGTTTCGGCTTCCCAGCCTTCCTCGCCCAGCAGCGGTACAAAGCGGACGTCGGCGAGATCTTCGCGCTTGTATTCGTTCGCCGCGATGCGCGTCACCCGCACCAGTTCCTGTGCGCGGATGTCGCTGCCGACCGGAATCACCAGGCGTCCGCCGATCTTGAGTTGCGCTTGCAGCGACTCTGGAATCTTCGGACCGCCGGCAGCGACAACGATGGCGTCGTAGGGCGCATGATCGGCCCAGCCGCGCGTGCCGTCGCCGTGCAGGACGTGGACATTGTCGTAACCATGGTCGGCGAGCGTCGCGGCGGCTTTCTCGGCAAGCTGCCCGATCCGTTCGACGGTGTAGACGTCGCCGGCGATCTCGGCGAGGACGGCGGCCGCATAACCCGAGCCGGTGCCGATCTCGAGAATCTTTTCGCCGCCTTTGAGCAACAGCGCCTCGGCCATCAGTGCCACGATATAGGGCTGTGAAATCGTCTGCTCTTCGGCGATCGGCAGCGGCGAGTCCTCGTAAGCGAATTCCTGCAGGTTGGCGGGCAGAAATTTTTCCCTCGGCACTTTGCGCATGGCGTCGAGCACCAGTTCGGAACGCACGCCGCGCGCATGAACGTGATGCTTGACCATCTCCCGGCGGAGCTTGGCGAAATCGGGGTTGAGCTTTTTCGGTGCAAGGACCACAGCAGATAAGCTACCCAGGCCCGCGCCCGGTTTCGTTGATCAGTGTCAATGGCTCTAAAACGTGGGCACTAAAACTCCTGGCCCGCCTCTTTTGCTGTTGCAGTGCGCCAAAATGCGCAAAACGCCGTCTACGGGAAACTTACTTCTGTCCGGCGCCCCGATTACGAAATTGACCGCAGGGCCTTGAGGTGTCAGCTTTTATTGCCGTTCCTGCGGCTTTGCGCCGCGCCGCAACAGCCTATATGACTGGGCACGGGTGCAACTTCGAACCTGCCGCGTTGCAAAGGCTCTCATGACGCTTCGACCGGTCAGCCTCGACGATAAATATGACCTGAACCAGTCGCACGTGCTCGTGACCGGCTATCAGGCGTTGATCCGCGCCTGCCTGATGCAGAAAGAGCGCGACCGTCAGGCCGGGCTGAACACCGGCGGCTATCTCACCGGCTATCGCGGCTCGCCGCTCGGCGGGCTCGACCAGCAGTTCATGCGCGCCGCCCGCCAGCTCTCGGCCGCGGACATCAAGTTTCAGCCCGGCATCAACGAAGAACTCGCCGCCACCGCGCTGTGGGGCACCCAGCAGGCGGAATTGCGCGGCGAGGGCAAGTTCGATGGCGTGTTCGGCATGTGGTACGGCAAAGGCCCGGGCGTCGACCGCTCCGGCGACGTATTCCGCCACGCCAATTTTGCCGGCACCTCGAAGAACGGCGGCGTGCTGGCGCTGATGGGCGACGACCACACCGCCGAATCGTCGACCACCGCGCATCAGTCCGAATTCCATTTCGTCGACGTGATGATGCCGATCCTCAATCCGGCCGGCGTCCAGGAGATCATCGACTACGCACTCTACGGTTGGGCGATGTCGCGCTACACCAGCACCTGGTCTGCGCTCAAATGCATGCACGAGACGGTGGAATCGACCGGCGTGGTCGACGGCAGCCTGAACCGCGTGCAGCTCGTGACGCCGACCGATTTCGTAATGCCGCCGGGCGGCCTCAACATACGTTTGGGCGATACGATCCTAGGTCAGGAAGCGCGCCTGCACGACTTCAAGCGCGACGCCATGCTGGCCTTCGTGCGCGCCAACAAGATCAATCACATCATCACCTCCGGCGGCCGCGCCCCGAAGATCGGCATCATCACCACCGGCAAGTCCTATCTCGACGTGCGCCAGGCGCTCGACGAACTCGGCATCGACGAGTTGAAATGCAATGACCTCGGCATCCGGCTGTTCAAGCTCGGCTGCGTCTGGCCGATCTCGCGCCAGGAATTGCTCGATTTCGCCCAAGGCCTCGAACTCATCATCGTGGTCGAGGAAAAGCGTTCGCTGATCGAAGTGCAGGTGCGCGAGGAACTTTACGGCACCGCCAATCAGCCGGTCTGCATCGGCAAGAAGGACGAGTTGGGCAACTGGCTGTTCCCGGTCAAGGGCGCGCTCGATCCCAACGACGTCGCGGTCTGCATCGGCGACCGGCTGCTGCGTTTCGGCGCCAACGAAGAACTCGCCGCCAATGTCGCGCGGCTGAAAAGCGCGCAGCGCGCGCTCAACGACACGCTCGAGATAGCCCAGCGCATTCCGTATTTCTGCTCCGGCTGTCCGCACAATACCTCGACCCGCGTGCCGGAAGGCAGCCGCGCCTATGCTGGCATCGGCTGCCATTACATGGCGCAGTGGATGGACCGCGAGACGCTGGGCTACACCCAGATGGGCGGCGAGGGCGCCAACTGGATCGGCGAGACGCCGTTCTCCCATACCGAGCACGTGTTCCAGAATCTCGGCGACGGCACTTACAATCACTCCGGAAACATGGCTATCCGCGCCGCGATCGCCTCCGGCGTGAAGATGACCTACAAAATCCTGTTCAACGACGCGGTGGCGATGACCGGCGGCCAGGCCAATGACGGCGGGCTCACGGTCGATCAAATTGCCCGGCAAGTTGCAGCGGAAGGCGCAACCCGCGTCGTCGTCGTCACCGACGAACCGTGGAAATACCCCAAGGACACCGACTGGCCGCGCGGCCTCACCGTGCATCACCGCGAAGAGCTCGACGCCATCCAGCGCGAGATGACCAAGGTGCCGGGCACGAGCGTGCTGATTTACGACCAGACCTGCGCCGCTGAAAAGCGTCGCCGCCGCAAGCGCGGCACGTTCCCCGATCCGAACAAGCGCGTCGTCATCAACGATCTGGTCTGCGAAGGTTGCGGCGATTGCGGCGTGAAATCGAACTGCGTCTCGGTGCAGCCGCTGGCGACTGAATGGGGCCGCAAGCGCACCATCGATCAGTCGAGCTGCAACAAGGATTTTTCCTGCATCAACGGTTTCTGCCCGTCCTTCGTCACCGTGCACGGTGCCCAGTTGAAGAAAGGCGAGAGCGTCGCGGCGCCGAGCGACTGGCCTGAGTTGCCGGCGCCCAGCGTGCCGCTGATCAATCACCCCTACAGCATCATCGTCACCGGCATCGGCGGCACCGGCATCGTCACCATCGGCGCCATTGTCGGCATGGCGGCGCACCTTGAAGGCAAGGGCGTCGGCGTCATCGATATGGCGGGCCTCGCGCAGAAGGGCGGCGCGGTCTACAGCCACATCCGCATCGCCAATACGCCCGACGATATTCACGCCATTCGCGTCGCCGCGGCCGGCGCCGATCTGGTGCTCGGCGGCGACATCGTCGTCGTTGGCAACAAGAAGGTGCTCGGCGCCATCAAGCCCGGCACCAGCCGCGTCATCGTCAACACTGCGGAATTCCTACCCGGCGATTTTGCCCGTAACGCCGACTACTCGCTGCCGACCGAGAGGCTCAAGCGCGCCATCGTCAATGCCGCCGGCGCCGGCCGCAGCAATTTCGTCGATGCCAGCCGCCTGGCGACGGCGCTGCTCGGCAATTCGATCGGCGGCAACATGTTCATGCTCGGCTACGCTTATCAGGTCGGCGCGCTGCCGCTGTCGGCGGAAGCGGTCGAGAAGGCCATCGAGATGAACGGCGAGGCGGTGGCGATGAACGTCGCGGCGTTCCGCTATGGCCGTCGCGCCGCGATCGATCCGGCCGCGCTTGAGGCGCTGATCGCGCCGCGCCCGCAGGAGGAAAACGACTCGCTGCGGCTATCGCAGTCTTTCGCCGAGACGGTCGACCGCCGCGTCGCGTTCCTCACCGCCTATCAGAGCAAGCGCTATGCGCGGCGCTATCGCGGCTGGGTCGAGAAGGTGCAGGCCGCGGAAGCCGAGCGCACGCCCGGCCAATCCGGATTGTCGGAAGCGGTGGCGCGCTATCTGTTCAAGCTGATGGCCTACAAGGACGAATACGAGGTGGCGCGGCTTTATACCGACACCTCGTTCGTCGCGCGCGTGAAGTCGACCTTTGCCGGCGACAACCTGCGTTTTGAATTCCATATGGCGCCACCGCTGCTGGCCAAGCGCGATCCCAATACCGGCGAGCCGAAGAAAATGTCGTTTGGGCCGTGGATGCTCAGAGCCTTCGGCGTGCTGGCCAAGTTCAAGTTCCTGCGCGGCACGCCGCTCGATCCGTTCGGCTACACCGCCGAGCGCCGCATGGAGCGCAAACTGGTTGCCGATTATCTGGACCTGCTCGCGACCATCATTGCGGAGCTGACGACGGCCAATCACCACACCGCGGTGGCGCTGGCCTCGATCCCAGAGAAGATCCGCGGCTTCGGACCCGTCAAGCAGCGCCATCTGGTTGCCGCCAAGGCGGAAGAGACCGCCTTGCGCGAGCAATTCGCCAATGCGTCCGCGGCGTTTCTCAAGGCGGCGGAATAAATTTCCCGGCATTCCGGGGTCGCAGGCTGATGGGTGCGCCCTGGAATGACACACCGTATGCGACCAAATACCAGTCCGCTAAAGCTTGACCCGCCCTGATCCGTGTTTTCATATCGAGATAACGCGATACAAGACCGCCCGCAGAGGCGGCGAGGGCTGCGTCCGCCATGTGCCTGGGCGCCGCGGCCAAAGGGGAGGATCAGGCTGTGCCTTTCGATGCCTCCGCTGTGGCGGATACGTTCCCTAAGCTGCTGATGCGCAACGCCCGCATTTATGGGGCGCGACCGTCGATGCGGCACAAGGACCTCGGCGTCTGGCAGACCTGGACTTGGGCCAGGCGCTAGAGATCGTGCGGGCTTACGCCGTCGGCCTGCACCGGCTTGGCGTGCGGCGCGGCGAAACCGTTGCCATCGTCGGCTCCAACCGGCCGAAGCTCTATTGGTCGGTGATGGCCGCGCAAATGCTCGGCGCGGTGCCGGTGCCGGTTTATGCCGATGCCGTGGCCGAAGAGCTGTCCTTCGTGCTCGCCCACGCCGAGGTGCGCTTCGCCGCGGTCGAGGATCAGGAGCAGATCGACAAGATCCAGTCCGTGAAGGATCGCCTGCCCAAGTTGGAGTGGATGGTCTACGACGAGACGCGCGGCCTTCGCGACTACGACCACAGCCGGCTGCGCTCGATGGAGGACGTCGTCGCCGACGGCCGTAAGGCATTGGCCGAGGATGCCTCGCTCGGCGCCTGGCTCGATGCCGAGATCGCCGCCACCAAGGGCTCCGATCCCTCGATTATTCTCTACACCTCGGGCACCACCGGCACGTCCAAAGGCGTCGTGCTCACCGGCGAGCGCTCGGTCAAGGCGGCGGCGGACACCGTCACCTTCGACAAGTTGACCGAGAAAGATGTCGCACTCGCTTATCTGCCGATTGCCTGGGTCGGCGACCATTATCTCAATTATGCGCAAGGCCTGGTGTCGGGCTTCTGCATGGCTTGCCCGGAAAGCGCCGACACCGCGATGTCCGACCTGCGCGAGATCGGGCCGACGTTTTATTTTGCCCCGCCGCGCACGCTCGAAGCCTTGCTCACCCGCGTGATGATCCGCATGGAGGATGCCGGCTTCCTCAAGCGCAAGATGTTTCACTACTTCCTGGGCGTGGCGCGGCGTTACGGCGAGCGCATCCTCAACGGCCAGCCGGTGGGGCCCGCCGGCCGGCTGCTTTACGGGATCGGCAATGTTCTGGTTTACGGCCCGCTGAAAAACACGCTCGGATTCTCGCGCGTGCGCGTGGCCTACACTGCCGGCGAGGCAATCGGCCCTGACCTGTTCGCGTTCTACCGCTCGATCGGGCTGAACCTGAAACAGCTCTACGGCCAGACCGAAGCCTTCCTCTACATCACGGCGCAGCCCGACGGCGAAATCTATTCCGATACCGTGGGACCGGCGTGTTCGAACGTTGACATCCGCATCGCTGACAATGGCGAGGTGCTGTTCAAGTCGCCGGGCATGTTTGCGGGTTATTTCAAGGACGAGACCAAGACCGCCGAGGCGATGACGCCGGACGGTTACGTCTTGACCGGCGACGCAGGTTACTTCGACGACAAGACCGGCCACCTCAAGATAATCGATCGCGCTAAAGACGTCGGCAAGCTTAACGACGGCACGCTGTTCCCGCCGAAATACCTCGAGAACAAGCTGAAGTTCTATCCGAACATCCGGGAAGCGGTCGCCTACGGGGACAAGCACGACTTCGTCGCGGTGATGATCAATATCGATTTGACCGCGGTCGGTAGTTGGGCCGAGCGCAACAACGTCGTTTACGCCTCGTACCAGGAGCTTGCCGGCCACAGCCAAGTCTACGACATGATCGAGAAGCACGTCGCCGAGGTGAACCATTCCTTGGCGCAGGACAAAATGATGGCGGGCGTGCAGATCAGGCGCTTCCTGATCCTGCACAAGGAGTTGGACGCCGATGACGGCGAGCTGACGCGTACCCAGAAAGTCCGCCGCGGCTTCATCGCCGAGCGTTACGCGGCGCTGATCAAGGCGCTGTATGACGGTTCCAACGAAGCTGATATCTCCACCGAAGTGACCTTCGAGGACGGCCGCAAGGGCACCATCAGCGCGCGGGTGAAGATTCGCGACATGAAGGTCGAGCCGCTGCCCGTTATGGGGAAGGCGGCATGAGTTTTCTCGACGTAACGCGCCGGCATTTGCTTCCCCTCCCCCCACGAGCCTTTGCGAGTGGTGGGGAGGGGTCAGGGGTGGGGGGCCTTTTCATGCGCACACCTTCAAAAATTCCCCCCACCCCGGTTCGCATCGCCGCCGCGATGCTCACCGACCCTCCCCACCGCTTCGCGGGGGGAGGGAAAGGAAGCATGCCATGAGAGCCCCCGGCGGACCCGAGGTTGCGGTCGGCGGCGTGCTGCTGGCAGTGGAGAACGTCTCGCTCGCGTTCGGCGGCGTGAAGGCGGTCAACGACGTTTCCTTCGATATCCGCAAGGGCGAAATCCGCGCCATCATCGGCCCGAACGGTGCCGGCAAGACCTCGATGCTTAACATCATCAACGGCTTTTATCAGCCGCAGCAGGGCCGCATCACTTTCAAGGGCGAGGCGCGCTCGAAGATGCGCCCGCACGACGCGGCCAAAGGCGGCATCGCCCGCACGTTCCAGAACGTCGCTCTGTTTCGCGGCATGACGTCGCTCGACAACATCATGGCGGGCCGCACGCTGCGGATGAACAAGAACCTGTTCTGGCAGTTGCTGCGCTTCGGCCCGGCGATGACCGAAGAAGTCGAGCACCGCCATCGCGTCGAGGAGATCATCGACTTCCTCAAGATACAGGAAATCCGCCGCACGCCGGTGGGCCGGTTGCCCTACGGCCTGCAGAAGCGCGTCGAGCTTGGCCGCGCGCTCGCCATGGAGCCGGAGTTGCTGCTGCTCGACGAGCCGATGGCCGGCATGAACCTCGAGGAAAAAGAGGACATGTCGCGCTTCATTCTCGACGTCAACGATCACTACGGCACCACCATCGTGCTGATCGAGCATGACATGGGCGTGGTGATGGATTTGTCCGACCGCGTCGTGGTGCTCGATCACGGCGTCAAGATCGCCGACGGCACGCCGGATGAGGTCAAAGGCAACCAGTCCGTGATCGACGCCTATCTCGGTGTGGCTCACTAAGGATCAGCATGGACATCCTCTACAAGATCCTCATCGATCCGTTCCTGCAGATGGGCCAGGCGCCCGACCTGCTGGTGCAGACGCTATGGGAAGGGCTCGTCTCGGGCGTGCTCTATTCGCTGATCGCGCTCGGCTTCGTGCTGATCTTCAAGGCCTCGGGCGTGTTCAACTTCGCGCAGGGCATCATGGTGGTGTTCGCGGCGCTGACGCTGGTCGGTCTCTACGAACTCGGCGTTCCGGCCTTTGTCGCGCTGGGCCTGACCATCGTCGTGATGTTCGGACTCGCTGTCGCGGTCGAACGGCTGATGCTGCGGCCGCTCGTGAACCAGCCCGACATCATCCTGTTCATGGCGACGTTCGGGCTGACGTATTTCCTGATCGGCTTCGGCGAACTGGTGTTCGGCGGCAATCCAAAAAAGATGATCGCCTCCGAGCTTTACTTGCCGAGCGGCGCCTATGACATCAAGATGTTCGGCGGCTTCGTCAGCCTGCAGAAGATCGACATCGCCGCGGCGGTGATCGTGTCGCTGATGGTGATTTCGCTCGCCGTCTTCTTCCAGAAAACCCGCATCGGCCGCGCCTTGCGCGCGGTGGCCGATAGCCACAAGGCGGCGCTGTCGGTTGGCATCTCGCTGGAGCAGATCTGGGTGGTGGTGTGGTTTGCCGCCGGCATCGTCGCGCTGGTGACCGGCATCATGTGGGGCGCTCGCTCTGAGGTGTCGTTCTCGCTGCAGATCATCGCGCTCAAGGCGCTGCCGGTGCTGATCCTTGGCGGCTTCACCTCGATCCCCGGCGCCATCATCGGCGGCCTGATCATCGGCATCGGCGAGAAGGTCGGCGAATTCTACTGGGGGCCGCTGCTCGGCAGCGGCATCGAAAGCTGGCTGGCTTACGTCATCGCCCTCATTTTCCTGTTGTTCCGGCCGCAGGGCCTGTTCGGCGAAAAGATTATTGAGAGAATCTGATGTTCTACCGCGAAGCCGGGCAATTCAAGACGACGTACCAGGCCGACCAGGCCGTGTTCCCGATATTGCAGGACCGCGTCGGCCTGGCCTTGATCCTGATCGGCGCTTTCGTCCTGATCCCGCTCGTGGCCTCGGACTTCTTCCTCAGCGTGGTGATGATCCCGCTGCTGATCCTGGCACTGGCGTCGATCGGGCTCAATATTCTCACCGGTTACACAGGCCTGCTGTCGCTCGGCACCGGCGGTTTCATGGGTGTCGGCGCCTTTGCCTGCTACAAGCTCACGACGCTGTTTCCCGGCGTCAACATCGTCATCTGGATTCTGGTGTCGGGATTTTTCTCGACCGCGCTCGGGATTCTGTTCGGCTTGCCGTCGCTGCGCATCAAGGGCTTCTACCTCACAGTGGCGACGCTCGCCGCGCAGTTCTTCCTCGACTGGTCCTTCATCCGCATCCAGTGGCTGACCAACTACAACACCTCCGGCGCCATCGAAGTGCCGACCCGCACGCTGTTCTCTTTTCCGGTGACCGGCCCCAACGCGACGCCGCAATTCCGTTACCTGGTGATCCTCGCCGTCGTCACGCTGCTGACCTGGTTCGCCTCGAACCTGGTGCATGGCCGCATCGGGCGGATGTGGATGGCGGTGCGCGACATGGACCTCGCGGCCGAATTGATCGGCATCCCGCTCTATCGCACCAAGCTCCTGGCCTTCGCCATCTCGTCTTATTACTGCGGCGTCGCCGGAGCGCTGATGGTGTTCTTCTGGTACGGCAGCGCCGAACCGGGCGTGTTCAACATCGACCAGTCTTTCACCATATTGTTCATGGTCATCATCGGCGGCCTTGGCAGCCTGACCGGATCGTTCTTCGGCGCCGCGCTGATTTATGGGCTGCCGATCATGATGAAAGCCGTGCTGCACGGGCTTGGCATCAACATTCTGCCGGCCACCGTCGAGCACCTGACTTTCATGACGGTCGGCGCGCTGATCGTGCTGGTTTTGATCGTCGAGCCGCTCGGCCTGGCGCGCTTGTGGCAGATAACAAAGCAGAAATTGAGGGTCTGGCCATTCCCCTATTAACGGTTCAAACTACGCTCAAAGGCGCCGGAAAGGCGCGTCAACAGGGAGGTAAAACATGCGTGTGAAATCATCTATTCTTGGCATGGCGCTGCTTGCCACCGCCGCGACGATGGGCGCCCCGGTGCCGGCCGCGGCGCAGGATTCGAATTATGTGCCGCTGTTCACCTATCGCACCGGGCCGTTCTCGGGCTCGGGCATCTATATCGCCGAGGGCATGCACGACTACCTCGAGATGCTCAATCAGCGCGACGGCGGCATCGGTGGCGTCAAGATCGCCATCGAGGAATGCGAAACCGGTTACGACACCAAGAAGGGCCTCGAATGCTACGAGGCGGTGAAAGGCAAGAAGCCAGTCGTTGTGAACCCGTGGTCCACCGGTATCACATTGCCGCTGATCCCGCGCGCGGCGGTCGACAAGGTCCCGGTGCTGTCGATGGCTTACGGCCTGTCGGCGTCGGCGATCGGCGACACCTTCCCCTGGATCTTCAATCCGCCGGCTACTTATTGGGACGGCATGTCGATGATCCTGTCTTACATCGGCACCAAGGAAGGCGGTCTCGACAAGCTCAAGGGCAAGACGCTCGGCTTCATCTATCTCGATGCCGGTTACGGCAAGGAGCCGATCCCGCTGCTCGAGCAATTGGCGAAGGATTACGGCTTTACGCTGAAGCTTTATCCGGTCCCCGCCACCGAAATGCAGAACCAGTCGTCGCAGTGGCTCAACGTCCGCCGCGACAAGCCCGACCACATGGTGATGTACGGTTGGGGCGCGATGCAGCCGACCGCGGTCAAGGAAGCCGCCAAGGTCAACTATCCGATGGATAAGTTCATCTCCATCTGGTGGATCAACGAGGACGATGTGGGGTCCGCGGGGCCGGCTTCGAAAGGCCTCAAGTCGCTCAACTTTCACGCCGTCGGCGACAACTTCCCGGCGGTCCAGGACATCAAGAAGTACGTCACCGACAAGAACCTGACCCAGACCGACAAGAGCCATCTCGGCAAGGTGCTGTATAATCGCGGCGTCTATAACTCGATGCTGATCGCCGAAGGCATCCGCAATGCGCAGAAGCTCACCGGCAAGAAGGTCATCACCGGCGAGGATATGCGTCGCGGGCTCGAGACGCTCAACGTGTCGGAGGCCCGGCTGAAGGAAATCGGCCTCGCGGGCTTCTCCGGTCCGGTCAAGTTATCTTGCGCCGACCACAACGGCCACTTCTCCACCTTCATGCAGGAATGGGACGGGACGAAGTGGGCCAAGGTCAGCGGCGATATCAAACCGATGGCCGACAAAGTGAGCCCGCTGCTCACCGCGGCGGCCAAGGACTACATCGACAAGAACGGCAACTGGCCGAAGCGCACCGAGGCTTGCGACAAGGCCTCTTGAGCTAACAAATCCTCTCCCCGCGCGACGCGTGGGGAGAGTTTCCTTTTTGGAGCGCGCATGACTCTCGCGGTGCAAACGGAAACGACATCGTCCGCTCCCGCGGTCGAGAAAATCCTCACCGTCAACAATATCGAAGTGATCTACGATCAGATCATCCTGGTGCTGAAGGGCGTGTCGCTGGACGTGCCGAAGGGCGGCATCGTCGCGCTGCTCGGCGCCAACGGCGCCGGCAAGACCACCACGCTGAAAGCTATTTCCAATCTGCTACACGCTGAGCGCGGCGACGTCACCAAAGGCTCGATCATCTTCGATGGTGAAGAAGTGCAGAACCGGTCGCCGAACGAACTGGTGCGGCGCGGCTGCATCCAGGTGATGGAAGGCCGCCAGTGCTTCGCGCATCTGTCGATCGAAGAGAATTTGCTGACCGGCGCCTTCACACGGCGCGACGGCCGCGCCGCGATCAAGCGCGACATGGACATGGTCTACGGCTATTTCCCTAAGCTCTTCGAGCGCAGGAGTTCGCTGGCCGGCTATACCTCGGGCGGCGAGCAGCAAATGTGCGCGGTCGGCCGGGCGCTGATGTCGCGGCCGAAGATGATCCTGCTCGACGAGCCGTCGATGGGGCTGGCGCCGCAGATCGTCGAGGAGATTTTCGAGATCGTCAAAGGCCTGAACGAGAGCCAGGGCGTCTCATTCCTGCTGGCCGAGCAGAACACCAACATGGCGCTGCGCTATGCCACCTATGGCTACATCCTGGAAAATGGCCGCGTGGTGATGGACGGCGACGCCAAATCGTTGTCCGAGAACGAAGATGTCAAGGAATTCTACCTCGGCATTTCGGAAGGCCGGCGCAAGAGTTTCCGCGACGGCAAGCACTATCGGCGCAGGAAGCGGTGGTTGGCGTAGCTCCACTTTCGTCATGGCCGGGCTTGTCCCGGCCATCCACGTCTTGCTTATCTGATATCAGGAAAACGTGGATGCCCGGCACATAGGCGAGCGAAGCGACGCCGTCTTCGACGGCGATGGCCGGGCATGACGGGGAGAGGCTAGTGACCGACTACTGCGACGAACTCGAAACCCGCGACCCCGCTGCGCGCGAACGCAGGCATTTCACGGAGTTGCCGGCGCAGATCGAGCGCGCGATGAAGGCGCCCGGTTGGGCCGCGCATCTCGCGGGCATCGATCCGCGGTCTGTCACGTCACGCGATGCGCTGGCGAAACTGCCGGTGCTCCGCAAGTCCGATATCGCGGAACTGCAGAAATCAAACCCGCCGTTCGGCGGTCTGGCCACAAAGCCCGCCGGGACGTTCCACCGGCTCTTGATGTCGCCGGGGCCGATCTTCGAGCCTCAGGCCGAAGGCGCCGACGGCTACGGCGCGGCGCGCGCTTGTTACGCCGCGGGCTTCCGCCGCGACGACATCGTCCACAACTCGTTCGCCTATCATCTGACGCCGGGCGGTTTCATTCTCGAGTCCGGCTGTTTCGCGCTCGGCTGCGCGGTGATTCCCGGCGGCGTCGGCAACACCGAGCAGCAACTCGACGCCATCGCGCATTATCGTCCGTCCGGCTATGTCGGCACGCCGGATTTCCTCAAGATATTGCTCGATACCGCCGAGAAGACCCGCAAGGACGCGTCGTCGTTCAAGCGTGCGTTGGTATCCGGCGCGGCGCTGCCGGCGTCGTTGCGCGGTGAACTGGCCAAGCGCGGCGTCGCGGTGCTGCAATGCTACGCTACCGCCGAACTCGGCGTCATTGCCTACGAGTCGGAAGCGCAGGAAGGCATGATCGTCAACGAATCGGTCATCGTCGAGATCGTGCGGCCCGGCACCGGCGATCCGGTCGCCGAGGGCGACGTCGGTGAGGTGGTCGTCACCTCTTTCAATCCGGATTATCCGATGATCCGGCTCGGCACCGGCGATCTGTCAGCATTTCTGCCCGGCGTCTCGCCGTGCGGGCGTACCAACGCGCGCATCAAGGGATGGATGGGGCGGGCCGACCAGACCGCCAAAGTCAAAGGCATGTTCGTGAATCCTAAGCAAATCGCGGAGATCGCGATCCGCCACCGCCAACTGACGCGGCTGCGACTTGTCGTTGGGCGCCAGGCCGAGCAGGACACCATGACGCTGCTGGCGGAATGCGCCGCGCCCGACGCCGCCCTGGAAGCGGCCATCGCCGACACCTTGCAGGCGGTCACCAAGCTCAGGGGGGCGGTCAAATTGGTCGCGCCCGGGTCCTTGCCCAACGACGGCAAGGTGATCGCGGATGAGCGGCCGGCGGGGTAGGTGCATCTTGACCCCTCGCGACATTTCCGCCTGATAGGGCCATGAACGAAACCGCGTACAAGCCCCCCAACCACCCCGCGATACCGCCGCGCCGCATCGGCGTGCTGCTGGTCAATCTCGGCACGCCGGACGCCACCGACTACTGGTCGATGCGGCGTTACCTTGCGGAATTCCTGTCCGACCGCCGCGTCATCGAGGAGAACCGGCTCAAGTGGTGGCTGGTGCTTAACCTCATCATTTTGACCTTCCGGCCCGCCCGCAAAGGCCGCGACTACGACAAGATCTGGAACCGCGAGCGCAACGAATCCTTCCTCAAGACCATCACGCGCTCGCAAACGGACAAGCTCGGCGCCGCGCTCGCCAACGAGCCGCGCGTCCTGGTCGACTGGGCGATGCGCTACGGCAATCCGTCGATCCGCTCGCGTCTCGACGCGATGCAGGCCGCGGGCTGCGACCGCATCCTGCTGGTGCCGCTCTATCCGCAATATGCCGCGGCCACCTCGGCCACCGTCTGCGACAAGGCCTTCGAGGCGCTGGCGCGCATGCGCTGGCAGCCGGCGTTGCGCGTCGCGCCGGCTTATTTCGACGAGCCGGTCTATATCGAGTCGCTCGCGGCCTCGGTCGAGGAGAACCTGGCGAAGCTGCCGGTCAAGCCGGACGTCATCATTGCCTCGTTCCACGGCATGCCGGAAGAATATCTGGAGAAGGGCGATCCCTATTACTGCCAATGCGCCAAGACCGCGCGGCTGTTGCGCGAGCGGCTCAAGCTCGACGATAAGCAACTGATGCTGACCTTCCAGTCGCGCTTCGGCCCGGCGGAGTGGCTCAAGCCCTACACCGATGCCACCGTGAAGGCGCTCGCCGCGCAGGGCGTGAAAAACATCGCCATCATCACGCCGGGCTTCTCATCCGACTGCCTCGAGACGCTTGAGGAGATCGCGATGGAGAATGTGGGGTATTTCCGTGCCGGGGGAGGCGAGAACGCCACGGTAATCCCCTGTTTAAACGACACGTTTCGCGGGATGTCGGTGATCGAGACGATCGTTGCGCGAGAGCTCAAAGGCTGGCTCTAAGCCGCCAATCCCGGGCGTGGCGGCCATAACGCCTCATTAACCATAGGGCTTTAGCCTCCGTTAACCACTCCCGCCGGCCGGCGGGCGCGCCCCCATGGCCGCGCCTCCTGCCGGAACAGGAGGCTTAAGTAGCGGACGTGCAACGCCTTTTTGCCTTACGCCAGACCGCGCTCCTTTGCGCGATCGCCGCCGCTTGCGTAATGCTCGGCGGCGCTGCGGCGCATGCGCAGATCGCGGCGCCCGATCCGCTGACGCCGAAGCTGCAGACCGATCCGCGCAATCCGCCGCGCTTCCAGCAATTCACCAGGCCGCAACAAGCGCCGCTCGCGCCGCTGCCGACTTTCACGCGGGCCCCATCGGGCGCCGGCGACACCGGTTTCGATTCGACCAACAGCCGGAAGGTCAACGCGAAGAAGCCCAAGCCGAAACCCAAGACCGGCACCGATGCGCAGGTGGCCGCGGCCAAATTGCCTGCACCGCTGGTGATCTCGCCCTATCAGAAGCCCGCCAGCCCAGCCGCTAACGCTGCTTTCGCCTCGGCCCCCGGCGAGCCCGCGGTGCCGGAGATCGGACCGATCCGCAAAAAGCCGACCCGGCGCAAAGCGCATACCGAGCCGGACGATCCTTACGCCGCACTCGGCGTGCGCGCCGGCGGCTTCACGCTGCTTCCGGCGGTCGAACTGATCGGCGGCTACGACACCAACCCGGCGCACGCGACCGGCGGCAAAGGCGCCAAGCTTTACACCGTCGCGCCGGAATTGCTGGCGCAGTCGAACTGGTCGCGGCACGAGATCAAGGCGGAACTCCGCGGCAGCTACGCCGGTTACAATCCGGACGCGACGCCGACGCTGAGCCGGCCGAACGTCAACGCCAAAGTCGATGGCCGCGTTGACGTGACGCGAGACACCCGCGTCGATCTCGGCAGCCGTTTGCGGGTCGGCACCGACAATCCCGGCAGTCCTAACCTGGAAGCCGATCTCGCCAAGCTGCCGATCTTCACCACCGTCGGCGGCAATGCCGGCCTCGGCCATCGCTTCAACCGCTTCGATGTCTCGATCAAGGGCGATGCCGAGCGCACCGCCTATCAGGACTCGTCGTTCACCGACGGCACCAGCGCCAGCAACAAAGACCGCAACTACAATCAATACAGCGGTGCGTTGCGCGGCGGCTACGAACTCACGCCCGGCGTCACGCCCTTCGTCGAAGTCGGCGCCGATACGCGCGTGCACGATCTCAATGCCGACATTTCCGGCTATCAGCGCGATTCAAAAGGCGTGACCGGCAAACTCGGTTCGACCTTCGAGCTGTCGCGGTTGCTCGCCGGCGAAGTCGCGCTCGGCTACACACGGCGAAATTACGAAGACCCGCGGCTGTCGCAGCTTTCCGGATTGATCGGCAATGCGTCGCTGGTCTGGACGGTCAATGCGCTGACCACCGCCAAGCTCACCGCCAGTTCGACGGTCGGCGAATCCACCATTGCCGGCGTTTCGGGTGTGCTGTACCGCGACGCCGGTTTGCAGGTCGATCACTCGTTCCGGCGCTGGCTGATCGGCAGCGTGAAATTGGGCATCGGCCTCGACACCTACAAAGGCGCCGACGTCGTCTTCGGCATCGATCCGATTTGCGGCTGCGTGGTCACGACGCCGGGCGGCGGCGACCGTCAGGACAAACGCTACTCGTTCGGGCTGGGCCTGACCTACAAGCTCAACCGCACGGTGCAGGTCAAAGGCGAATTCCGCCAGGAATGGCTGCGCTCCAACGTCGCCAACACCGACTACAGCGCCAGCATCTTCCTGCTCGGCCTGCGGGTGCAGCAGTAAGAGAACTTGCGGCCCTCGATAAACTTTTCGCCACGATGGCAGCGCGGTCGGTGAGGGCGCGGACTCGTACGCGGGCGGCCAAATCCGACGCGGATACGCCACCCCATGTTCGTCATCGGCCGGAAAGCAGGCGTGGCGTGAGCGTTTCGTGATGTCCGCTTACGACCACCCTCCATAGAGGACATTTACGAGATTGATTGGACTTCTGCGCGACCGGCCGCACCTTAAATCTCGGCTTCCTGGCAATCGAGAAAATTGCTACCATTCACCCTAGAACAGGGTTCATCTGGGGAAACCAGTTTAATCGTGGTAAAAGGCTCAAAAAGGCTCGGACCATGACATCGTCTAACGACCATACGGTCATATTGGGTGGTGGCATCGGACCTCTGGCAACACCTCCCGACCACGCTGCCCCATTGGCAATCGCTAATGCCCCCCCAGCAAATCCCCCCGATGTTCCCACCGACCAGCCCATCCCATTGGTCGGCGCTACGGGGCCCTCAGGGAATGCCAGCGCTTCGCCGCCGGGCCAGGCGGCGGGGAGCAATTCCCATATTAGTAGCGACCAGTTCGTCTATGATTTTTTTAACACACCGACGGTTTCGCCGAACGCAGCTGTCGTGGTGGATGGGGCGACACAAGGGGCGCTGCAAGACATTATGTCGGCCGCTGATCAGCTGAATCACACATTATTGCAGGTCAGCACCACGCCGCATGATCCCGCCGTCAACGTTCTTGACGGGACCGACTGGACGCACCTTCACGCTAATCTGCCCTACAGCGATTTCGATTTGATGTGATTAGCAAACGAGGCGCTGTTGCCTGGATTAGCGATGCTGAAAAACAAACGTTTCACAAAGAGACCATGAATCAGAACAGGCCGATCGAATTTCCGTATACGAGCGATAGGTTCTAATTCATGCGCATAATCCATTTATTTGACAGTTCATACTAGACTTAGGGGAGCAGGAAGCAGCCCGCATCCTGGCTCACCTGCGCTTCCCTCCTTGAAGATGCATCTCTCGGCAGTGGCGCTGGTCTTTTCCAATCAGGGAGAGCCATTCTAGTTCTGAGCGTTCCTGCCGTTGGTTGCTTTTGAGCGCATGACCATCGAGCGTCTCACGCTGGTGCTGGTGCTGGTGATGGTGATGGCTGAGGACACAGTTCTACGATGAACTGAAAAGTCTTATCCAAAAGTTCTAACGTGAATGTCTGCTGATGGCTGCCCTAAGCGGACATGTCCACCGGGCAGACGAACGACAGCTTTTGGGGAAAAGCTGACTTCGCCACAGCGATGCGCCCCGGAACGACGAGAGTTTATTTCCCGGCCAACATTCGCGTCAGCTCGCTGCGCAGCTCCGGTGCGATGTCGGGCCGTTCCAGGCCATAGGCGATATTGGCGGTGAGAAATCCAATCTTGGAACCGCAGTCGAAGCTGCGGCCTTCGAATTCCAAGCCATAAAACGGCTGTGTCTTTGCGAGCGCCACCATGGCGTCGGTCAATTGGATTTCGCCGCCGGCGCCGGCGGCCTGTTTTTCCAGCAACCCGAAGATCTCCGGCTGCAAGATGTAGCGGCCGGTGATGCTGAGCTTGGACGGCGCATCCGCCGCCTTCGGCTTCTCGACCATCTTAGTGATCGAGAAGGCTTTGCCCTTGGGCTCGCCGACGCCGACGATGCCATACATGTGGACGCGCTCGACCGGCACTTCCTCGACCGCGATAATATTGGCGTTGCTGTCGAGGTTCGCGGCGGCGTCGATCATCTGCGCCAGACAGCCGCGCGGATGCTGCACCAGCACGTCGGGCAACAGCAACGCGAAAGGCTCGTGGCCGACCAGTTCGCGCGCGCACCAGACCGCGTGGCCAAGACCGAGCGGCGACTGCTGGCGGGTAAAGCTGGTGGTGCCGGGACCGGGCAGGTCCTGCGACAACAAGGCCAGGTCGGCGGTCTTGCCGCGCTCGACCAGGGTCGCTTCAAGTTCGAACTGGCGGTCGAAATGGTCCTCGATCACGCTTTTGCTGCGGCCGGTGACGAAGATGAAATGCTCGATGCCGGCCTGGCGCGCTTCGTCCACCACATGCTGAATCAGCGGCCGGTCGACCACCGGCAGCATTTCCTTCGGCACCGCCTTGGTCGCCGGCAGGAACCGGGTACCGAGACCGGCAACAGGGAAAATGGCTTTGCGGATGCGGGTCATGCGGGCCTCAGAGTGGGGTAGGCTATCGGCGGGAATCATGCGCCGGCAGGTGGGTAAATAAGGCTAGACTATTAACGTCGTCGAAACGAGTTCGCGCCACCCATAAGGGCTCCCAAGGCGAAATTAAGGAAGCGGACCGGCCGGAGATGCGAAAGACGCGATCCACAATCATCGCCGCGCTAATGGCGGCCGTCTTTATCGGTGGCGCCGCGGCGCAGGACCGCGACGACCGCTACGTCACCGGCACTATTTCGCCGCCCGCCGCTACGCCCGGTGGCGCGCCCGAATGGTCGGGCGAATCCGGCGCCTCCGGCCATCCGCTGATGACCGCGCCGGCGATCCGCGCCGCGGCGGCAAGCTTCCAGATTTGTCTCGAGCGCATGTGGCCGGCGGCAGGCCGTCGCGGCGTCTCGCGCGAGACCTATCAAAACGCCACCGCGTCGTTGACGCCGGATCTGCGGATCATGGATCTGCTCGATAACCAGCCCGAGTTCACCAAGTCGTTTTGGGACTATCTCGATGTCCTGGTCACCGATGCGCGCATCGCCAAGGGCCGTGAGCTGCTGCAAAAATATCGCGCGACCTTCGATGCGGTCGAGCAGGCCTACGGCGTCGACCGCAATATCGTGACGGCGATCTGGGGCGTCGAAACCAATTACGGCGCCATCGGCGGCGATCGCCCGGTGATCCGTTCGACCGCGACGCTGGCCTGCATTGGCCGGCGGCAGAATTACTTTCGTGAGGAATTCCTCTCGGCGCTCGAGATTCTTCAACACAACGACGTCCGCCCCGATCGCCTGGTCGGCTCCTGGGCCGGCGCGTTCGGGCCGACGCAATTCATGCCGACGGCTTTCAAGCGGTACGCAGTCGATTTCGATCACGACGGCCGGCGCGACGTCGTCGATTCGGTGCCCGACCTGATCGCCTCGACCGCCAACAATCTGTGCAAGGACGGCTGGGTCAACGGGCAGACCTGGGGCTACGAAGTCGTCATCCCGGCGACGTTGAATTTTGCGCTGGCCGACCGCCGCCAGGCCATGTCGCTGCGCGAATGGGAACGCTATGGCGTCATCCGGCCCGGCGGCAAAGCATTCGCGCGGCTCGACGAACTGGCTTACCTGCTGGTGCCGGCCGGCATCCAGGGTCCCGGCTTTCTGATGCTGGCGAACTTCAACGCCATCATGAAATATAATCCGGCCGAGGCTTACGCGCTGGCAATCGGCCATCTGGCCGACCGGCTGCGCGGCGGCGAGCGATTCGCGCAGGACTGGCCGCGCTACGAGCGCGTGCTGACGCGCGACGAGCGGCTCGAATTGCAGCAACTGCTGTCGCGGCACGGCTACGACGTCGGCGAGCCGGACGGCCATCTCGGCTCCAAGACCCGATCCGCGATCCGCGATTTCCAGTCGAAGATCGGCCAGGTTCCCGACGGCTTTGCCTCCGCGGTGGTGCTCGACCGGCTGCGGGCGCGTTAGCGCCGGTTAACGCTAAAGGCGACCTTCGAGTTGACATTTTTGGTGTGCTATTAGCCCATGCGGGGTGACGTTAGCCCGCTTTTCGGGGGACATTTCCCCCTATAGATTAAGGCGTTGGGCAATTAACATGGTTGGCAAGAGGCGCATGGCGCGGTGGTTTTTCGGGGCGGTCATTCTGGTCGTGACCGAGTGCGCCGCCGTGCTCGCCGTCAGCCTGCCGCTGACCGACACCGCCCAGGCGCAATTCTTCAGGGACGACCGCGCGCGGGCGCGGCCGCAACGCTCGGGCGGATTCTTCGACGGCCTGTTTGGCCCGTCGACGCGCCAGCCGACTTTCGAGGGCGAACCGTCTTCTCAAGGCGGTGGTGGCGGCAGCGATAATTCACGTGCGCCAAGCGCGCGCAAAGCCGACAAAGGCGAAGCCGCGCCGACCACGTCGATCGTGGTGATGGGCGACGGCATGGCCGATTGGCTGGCCTACGGTCTGGAAGACGCATTCGGCGACGCGCCCGAGATCGGCATCGTCCGCAAAAACAGACAGCGCTCCGGCCTGCTGCGCTATGACGCCAAGGGCGATCTCGATTGGTGGCATGTCGCGCGCGACATCCTCGCGCAGGAGAAGCCGAATTACGTCATCATGATGCTTGGCGTCGGCGATCGCGAGAACATCCGCGAGCGCGACATCGCCAAGGAAGCAGCCAAAAAGGATGCCGAGAAAAAGGACGCTGAGAAGAAGAAGGCCGCGGAGCAGGCGGACAAGGACAAGCCTCAGGCGGACAAGACTGCCGAAAAGACCGAGGCCGACAAGGCCGCGCCGGCCAAAGAAGCGACAAAAGAAGCTGCCGCCGACAAGGAATCCGACGAGCCGGATTCTTCGATCATCGCGCCCGAGCCGCAATCGGGCCGCCGGGCGAACGGCACCATCGAATTCCGGACCGAGAAGTGGGCGGAGATCTATTCTCGCCGCATCGACGACACCATCGCCGCCCTCAAGAGCAAGGGCGTGCCGGTGTTCTGGGTCGGTCTACCGGCGATCAAGGGCCCGAAGTCGACCGCCGATGCCGTCTATCTCAACGATCTCTATCGCAGCCGCGCCGAGAAGGCCGGTGCGATCTACATCGACGTGTGGGACGGCTTCGTCGACGAGGGCGGCAAGTTCACCACCAACGGTCCCGACTATGAAGGCCAGGTGCGCCGCTTGCGTTCGGCTGACGGCGTCTATTTCACGAAATACGGCGCGCGCAAGCTCGCGCATTACGTCGAACGCGAATTGCGCCGCACCATGAACAACCGCTCGCTGGTTTCGCTGCCGTCCGGCCCGGTCGGCCCGGTGCCGGCCGACGGGAAATCCGCGGTGCGGCCGCTGGCCGGCCCGGTCGTGCCGCTCACCGTGACGCCTGGAAATTCCGACGAACTGCTCGGCGGCGCGGGCAATGCCTCGGCGCGCGGCGATGCCATCGCCACCCAGGTTCTGGTCAAGGGCGAGGCGGTGGTGCCGCCGTCCGGCCGCGCCGACGATTTCTCGTGGCGCCAGAGCGGTGAGACCGCCCCACCGCGGGCTCCCGCGGTATCGAGCGCCGCGCCGGCGTCGGCGCCGGCCGCGAGCGCCTATACCGAGCCTGCTGTGGAAACAAAGAAGCCTGCCGATACGAAAAGCGGGACCGCGGGAAAGACCACGCAGTCTGGCGCTTCCAAGACCAAGCGGAATGAGGATGCCAGACCGAAGCCCGCGCAGACCAACGTGCCGCGTCCGCCGGAGACGATCCAGCGGCCTGGCCCGTTCGGCTGGTTGCGGTAAGAAGCTGTCGCGTTAGCGCGGCAGGTTGGTCGTTCCCATCAGGAACTTGTCGACCGCGTGCGCGCACTGGCGGCCTTCACGGATCGCCCACACCACCAACGATTGGCCGCGCCTCATGTCGCCGGCGGCGAATACTTTCGGCACCGAGGTGAGATAAGCATTGGTGTCGGCGCTGACATTGCCACGCTGGTCGAGCGCCACATTGAGCGACTTGATAAGCCCATCGTGCAGCGGATGCACGAAGCCCATCGCCAGCAGCACCAGATCGGCCTCGATCTCGAATTCCGTACCGGCAATCGGCTTGAACTGTGCGTCGATATGCGCGCAATGCAGCGTCTTCACCTGGCCATTTTCGCCGGTGAACTTCTGCGTCGCCACCGCGAAGTCGCGTGCGGCGCCTTCCAGGTGGCTCGACGAAGTGCGCATCTTGAGCGGCCAGTTCGGCCAGGTCAGTTCCTTGTTCTCGTGCTCGGGCGGTCGCGGCATGATCTCGAAATTGGTCACCGACACCGCGCCTTGGCGGATTGAGGTGCCGATGCAGTCGGAGCCGGTATCGCCGCCGCCGATCACCACGACTTTCTTACCGCTGGCAAGGATCGGTTCGACGGTGCCGAGCGGCTCGTTGCCGACGCGGCGATTCTGCTGCGGCAGGAAATCCATGGCAAAGTGAATGCCCTTGAGCTCGCGGCCCGGAATCGGCAGATCGCGCGCCTTTTCGGCGCCGCCCGAAAGCACCACGGCGTCGTGGTCCTTGAGCAGTCTGTCGACCGGCAGATTGACACCGACATCGGCGCCGTAATGGAAAGTGACGCCCTCCGCTTCCATCTGCGCGACGCGGCGGTCGACATGGACCTTTTCCATCTTGAAGTCAGGGATTCCGTAGCGCAGCAGGCCGCCGGCCTTGGCCCAGCGCTCGTAGACATGCACGTCATGACCGGCGCGGGCGAGCTGCTGAGCGCAGGCCAGGCCCGCTGGGCCGGAGCCGACCACCGCGACTTTCTTACCGGTTTTGTGCGTCGCGACGTCGGGCTTGAGGCCCTGCGCGATGGCGCGGTCGGCGATCTCGCATTCGATGGTTTTGATGGTGACCGGATTGTCGTCGATGTTGAGCGTGCAGGACGCCTCGCACGGCGCCGGGCAGACGCGGCCAGTGAATTCAGGAAAATTATTGGTCGAGTGCAGGTTGCGCGCGGCTTCGTCCCAGTTGCCGCGGTAGACCAGATCGTTCCAGTCCGGAATCTGGTTATTGACCGGGCAACCGGTCGGCTGGCCGGTGAGCTTGCTGGTGCCGTGGCAATAGGGCACGCCGCAATCCATGCAGCGCGCCGCCTGCTCGCGGATTTCCTTCTCCGGAAGGGGGATGACGAACTCATGATAGTGCTTGATACGCTCCTCGACCGGGGCGTATTTGCGATCGTGACGTTCGATTTCGAGAAACCCGGTGACCTTACCCATACTACTCCGCCGCCTGCATGGTGGCGGCCTTTTCCTTGGCCATCTCAAGAAGCGCGCGGCGGTATTCGACCGGCATCACTTTCTTGAACAGCGGGCGATAGCGCGCCCAGTCGGCCAGGATCTCGGCCGCGCGCTTTGAATTGGTATAGCGCGCGTGATTGGAGATCAACGTGCGCAGGCGTTCGGCATCGCCATTGGTCAGATCAGCCATGATGTCGACGCGGCCGTGCGATTCCAGATCGGTGCCGAATTCCGCTTCGGCGATCGCCTCTTCTTCCGGCACCGGCTCAAGCTCGACCATCGCCATATTGCAGCGGGTTTTGAAGGTGCCGTCCTCGTCGATCACATAAGCGATGCCACCCGACATGCCGGCGGCGAAATTGCGGCCGGTCTGACCGAGCACGACGACGACGCCCCCGGTCATATATTCGCAGCCGTGATCGCCGGTGCCTTCCACCACGACGGTGGCGCCGGAATTACGCACGGCGAAGCGCTCGCCGGCGACGCCGCGGAAATAGCACTCGCCGGCGATGGCGCCGTACAGCACCGTATTGCCGACGATGATCGATTCTTCCGGCACGATGCCGCTATCGGCCGGCGGCCGGATGACAATGCGGCCGCCCGACAGCCCCTTGCCGACATAGTCGTTGGCTTCGCCTTCCAGTTCGAAGGTGATGCCATGCGCCAGCCAGGCGCCGAAGCTCTGTCCGGCGGTGCCGTTCAGGCGCACATGGATGGTGCCATCCGGCAGGCCTTGATGGCCGTAGCGCTTGGCGACTTCACCCGACAGCATCGCTCCCGCAGCGCGGTTGACGCTGGCGATGGCGGTCTGCAGCCGAACCGGCGCGCCGCGGTCGAGCGCGGCCTGCGATTCGGCGATCAGCTTGCGGTCGAGAATTTTCTCGAGATGATGATCCTGCTCTTCGCAATTGTGGATTGCAGTGCCCTTCGGCGCCTTCGGCATCAGGAACAGCTTGGAGAAGTCGAGGCCCTTGGCCTTCCAGTGCTCCACCAGCTTGCGCTGGTCGAGCATATTCATCTGGCCAACCATCTCGTCGAACGTGCGGTAGCCGAGTTCGGCCATGATCTCGCGCACTTCCTCCGCGACGAAGAAGAAATAGTTGATGACGTGCTCGGGTTGACCCTTAAAGCGCTTGCGCAGCACCGGGTCCTGCGTGGCGACGCCAACGGGGCAGGTGTTGAGATGGCACTTACGCATCATGATGCAGCCGGCCGCGATCAGCGGCGCGGTGGCAAAGCCGAACTCATCGGCTCCGAGCATGGCGCCGACCACCACGTCACGGCCGGTGCGGATGCCGCCGTCGACCTGCACGGCGATACGGCCGCGCAAACGGTTGGCGACCAGCGTCTGATGCGTCTCGGCTAGGCCGATTTCCCACGGGCTACCGGCGTGCTTGAGGGAGGTGAGGGGCGAGGCGCCGGTGCCGCCTTCGAAGCCGGAAATGGTGACATGGTCGGCGCGCGCCTTGGAGACGCCGGCGGCGACGGTGCCGACGCCGACTTCCGAAACCAGTTTCACCGACACGTCGCCAGTCGGATTGACGTTCTTGAGATCGTAGATGAGCTGCGCCAGATCCTCGATCGAATAGATGTCGTGGTGCGGCGGCGGCGAAATCAGACCGACGCCGGGCGTCGAATAGCGCACCTTGGCGATGGTCTTGTCGACCTTGTGGCCGGGCAACTGGCCGCCTTCGCCGGGCTTGGCGCCTTGCGCCATCTTGATCTGCATCATGTCCGAGTTGACGAGATACTCGGTGGTGACGCCAAAGCGTCCCGACGCGACCTGCTTGATCGCCGAGCGCATGCTGTCGCCGTTCGGCAGCGGCTTGAAGCGGTCGCTCTCTTCGCCGCCTTCGCCGGTATTCGACTTGCCGCCGATGCGGTTCATCGCGATGGCGAGCGTGGTGTGCGCCTCGCGCGAGATCGAGCCGTAGGACATGGCGCCGGTCGAGAAGCGCTTCACGATCGTCTTGGCGGGCTCGACTTCATCGAGCGGCACCGGCTGGCGGCCGACGTCGTGGGCCGTCTTGATGTTGAACAGGCCGCGGATGGTCAGCAGCTTTTCGTTCTGATCGTTCACGATCTTGGCGAAGGCGCGGTAATGGTCCTGCGAGTTGCCGCGCACCGCATGCTGCAGCCGCGACACGGTCTCGGCGGTCCAGACATGGTCTTCGCCGCGCACGCGCACCGCATAGTCGCCGCCGACGTCGAGCATCGAGCGGTAGATCGGCGAATCGCTGAAGGCGTCGCGGTGACGGCGCACGCTCTCTTCGGCGATCTCGGCCAAGCCGACGCCTTCGATGCGAGTATGGGTGCCGGTGAAATAGGTGTCGACGAATTCCTGGCGCAGCCCGACGGCATCGAAAATTTGCGCGCCGCAGTATGACTGGTAGGTCGAGATGCCCATCTTGGACATCACCTTGAGCAGGCCTTTGTCGACCGACTTGATGTAGCGCTTGACGATTTCCTTCTCGTCGAGCTTCTGCGGCAACGTGTCCGCCATCGCCACCAGCGTTTCGAAGGCGAGATAGGGGTTGATCGCTTCGGCGCCGTAGCCGGCCAGGCAGGCAAAGTGATGCACTTCGCGCGGCTCGCCGCTCTCCAGCACCAGGCCCACGGAGGTGCGCAGGCCGGCGCGGATCAGGTGGTGATGCACGGCGGCGCAGGCCAGCAGCGCCGGAATCGGAATGCGGTCGGCGTTGGCCTTGCGGTCGGACAGGATAATGATATTGCAGTTCTTGCGCACGTCTTCTTCGGCGTGCTCGCACAGTTCCTCGAGCGCAAAGCCCATCCCGGACGCACCATGCTCGGCCGGGTAAGTGATGTCGAAGGTCTTCGACTGAAAATGATCGCCCGTCATCTCGGAGATCGAACGGATCTTCTCGAGATCGCCATTGGTCAGGATCGGCTGGCGCACTTCGAGGCGCGCGGTGTTCGACATGCCCTCGTGGTCGAGCAGATTAGGCCGCGGCCCGATGATCGACACCAGGCTCATCACCAGTTCTTCGCGGATCGGATCGATCGGCGGATTGGTGACCTGCGCGAAGTTCTGCTTGAAATAGGTGAACAGCGGTTTGGGCTTGTCCGACAGCGCCGAGATCGGCGTGTCGTTGCCCATCGAGCCGATGGCTTCCTCGCCGGTGGTGCCCATCGGCGTCATCAGCAGCTTGAGATCTTCCTGCGTATAGCCAAAGGCCTGCTGGCGATCGAGCAGCGCCAGGTTCGAGATCGGCGCGTGATTGGCGGTGCCGGGAAGTTCCTCAAGCACAATTTGGGTGCGGTCGAGCCACTCGCGGTAGGGATGGCTCTTGGCCAAAGTCGCCTTCAATTCCTCGTCGGGAATGAGCCGGCCTTCGTCGAGATCGACCAGCAGCATCTTGCCCGGCTGCAGCCGCCACTTCTTGATGATGTCCTTTTCCGGAATCGGCAGCACGCCCATTTCCGACGCCATGATGATGCGGTCGTCGCGGGTCAGCAGGTAGCGCGCCGGCCGCAAGCCATTGCGATCCAACGTAGCGCCAATTTGCCGGCCATTGGTGAAGGCGATCGCCGCCGGGCCGTCCCACGGCTCCATCAGCGCGGCGTTGTATTCATAGAACGCGCGGCGTTCCTCGTTCATGAGCGGATTGCCCGCCCAGGCTTCGGGAATCATCATCATCACGGCGTGGGCGAGCGAATAGCCGCCTTGCACCAGGAATTCGAGCGCGTTGTCGAAGCAGGCGGTGTCGGATTGGCCTTCGTAGGAGATCGGCCACAGCTTGGAGATATCTTTGCCGAACAGCGGCGACGACACCGACGCCTGCCGCGCCGCCATCCAGTTGTTGTTGCCGCGCAACGTGTTGATTTCGCCGTTATGCGCGACGTAGCGATACGGATGCGCCAGCGACCAGGTCGGGAAGGTGTTGGTCGAGAAGCGCTGATGCACCAGCGCAATCGCGCTTTCGAAATCCGGATCGTGCAGATCGGGATAGTAGCTGCCGAGCTGGTCGGCGAGGAACATGCCCTTGTAGATCACGGTGCGGCACGAGATCGACACCGGGTAATAACCCGAGGTGCGGCGCTCGCGGCGGCGGTAGATCGCGTTGGAGATCGATTTGCGCAGAACGTAGAGCCTTCGCTCAAATTCGTCCTCGGTGAACTTCTTTTTGCCGCGGCCGATGAAGACCTGCATGTGGTTCGGCTCGGTCGGCTTGACCGATTCGCCCAGCGACGCATTGTCGGTCGGCACCTCGCGCCAGCCCAGCAGCGTCAGGCCGTCGCGTGCGATCAATTCGGCATAGATGTCGCGAATGATCTGTCGCCAGTTCGGGTCGGTCGGCATGAACAGATAGCCGATGGCGTATTCGCCGGGCGCCGGCAGGCTGAAGCCGAGCCGAGTGGCTTCCTTGGCGAAAAATTTGTGCGGGATCTGCACCAGGATGCCCGCGCCATCGCCCATGCGCGGATCCGCGCCGGTGGCGCCGCGGTGTTCCAGATTGCACAGGATGCGCAGACCGTCCTCGACGATCAAATGCGACTTGCGGCCCTTGATGTCGGCGATGAAACCGACGCCGCAGGAGTCCTTGTCGAGCGCGGGATCGTACAGGCCTTGGCCTAGCGGCGTGCCGGGATCGCGGGTCGAGCCAAGAAACGGTTCGAGGCCTGGCGCAGCCGCGCGAGCGGCCGCATCGCGTTCGCCAGGTCCTGTGCCGTTCTTACGCTCGCTCATCTCGTCCTACCTCGCCGGTGGTCCGCGGACCTCCCAGCGTACTCACCGCTGCTTCTGGCCCGCAGGCACCGCGCCGACGTGCAACCAAACGCGAAAAGGGCAGACTTATTTCCAAGACTTGTCCCGGCGCCGCCGTTCTGCCCACACCCGCCGGCACAGCATTAGGACAGCAATGCTGTCCTAATAGACCATGCCAAATTTTGCACTGCCACACAAGACTGGTCCACGCCGGAATTGGTGAAACCAGACCTTTTGTTGCGGCGCTCTGCCAGCACCAAGCAAGAAGAGGACCACGCGCGGGCAGTTCACGCAATGCCGTTGCGTGGCGGGCAATTGGGAAAGTGCTTGGCGGGTTAACCGTTTAACCGTGGTTTGTAACCGTGCTGACGGGATTTAGCGGCGGCCTGCCGAGCGGCGGCTATGGTGCAAAAAATAGCATTGGAGAGGCTCTATGACCGATATCACCACCGCGCATCGCCCGGTCGAACTCGGCTCCGGCGAAGCGGCCATGTCGCGCCTTGCCGACCGGCTGGCGGCATTGGCGCCGCCGCCCCTCGATCTGCCACCGAATTCGATCATGCGGCCGTCGCCGGCGGTGGCGGCAGCAATGGCCACCAGCCAGGCGATCTCCAAACGCGCCGCCGAACGGGCCCGGCGCTCGCGCTCGATCGTCGGCCTGCTGGTCGATAGCTTCGTTGCCGCCTGTTCGTTTGTTCCCTATGCGCTGATCGCGCTCGGGCTGCGGCTGTTGATGGCACGGGTATTCTTCTTCGACGGCCAAACCAAGGTCACGGGGTCGCTGATGTCGTTCGACCTCTACAATTTCAATTTCTCGATGGTGCTGCCGATGCAGGTGAAGGCCGAGACCTTCAATGCATTCCTCACCGCCTATCCGCCGCTGGCGGTGCCGCCGATGCTCGCCGCCTATGCACTGAGCTATGCCGAATTCGTCCTGCCGATCCTGCTGGTCATCGGCTTTGCCACGCGCTTTGCCGCGCTCGGCCTGCTGATCGTCACGGCGATGCTTTTCTACCTGATGCCGGCCGGGTTGTGGACTGCGCAAGTCTATTGGGCGGGAATCCTGCTGGTGCTGCTGTCGCGCGGCGCCGGACAACTCTCGATCGATAACATCATCCGCCTCATCGCGCGGCGCTAGAGTAACGCGCATGATCCCGAAAAGTGGGAACCGGTTTTCGGAGAAAGATCATGCGCAAGGAAATATTTTGAAAAAGGCCCTGACGATCGGTTTGGTGGCAGCGGCGCTGGCTGCCACCTTGCCGTTCGTCTTTGCCGGCTCGAATAGCGAAGCCGTGACCGAGGCCGACGCCGTGCCGGCCTACGAAATCGTCCGCAGCGTGCGTGCGATGCGCCTCAACCCCACCGCTGAGCCGTCGCGTCAGGGGGCTTATTACGTTCTCAATGCGATCGACCCGCGCGGCGTCGAGGTGCGCGTGGTCGCCGATGCCCGTTTCGGCGACATTCTCTCGGTCGCACCGGTCCGCACGGCGAATATTGTGCCGAGCTATCAGCGCGGCCCGCGCATCATCCAGGTGCCTCAGAACGGCGAGCGCAATGCGCGCGCGAGCGTCAACGATCGCGACGATCCGGATGTCTACAACAATGATGATGACGACGTAGCCCCGCCGCCGCCGCGCCGCGTTGCGCCGCCAGTGCGCAATACGCCGCGTTGGCCGCCGCGGCGCGAAGCTTCGCCGCCGCCAAAGCCGCCACGCCGCGCTGAGTTACCGAAATCCCGTAGCAGCGATGCGCCCGCACCGCGGCCGCCTGTGCCGCAGCCGCCGAGCCCGCGCCGCGCCGTGTTAAGCGCGCCGCCACCGCCAGCTGAAGGCCCGACGCCCATAAGACCGACGCCGCGCTTTCGCGCCAAAGCCGAGGCGGGCGAGAAATTCGCTGGCCCGCGTGAACTGTCGCCGGTTACGGCAGATGCGCCGCCACCTGGCTATACGCCACCGGCTGCGGCGCCGCACGTCGACGACAGCGACGCCTCACAATAGAAAACGCCCCGGAAAATTTCCGGGGCGCCGCGTTTTTCAGGGCCGATGGCCGGAGGTTAGGCCGCGGCTTTGGTCTCGATCGTCTGCGGCTTGGTCTGCTGACCGCTGCCGATCGGAATCTGGCGCGTCTTCTTGGCCTCGGGAATCTCCCGCACGAGATCGACGTGCAGCAAACCGTTCTCGAGGGCGGCAGCCTTCACCTGGACGTAGTCGGCAAGCTGGAACACGCGCTCGAAGGCGCGCGCCGCGATGCCCTGATAGAGCACGTCGGCGTTGTTTTCCTTGGCCTGCTTGGAGCCCTTGATGGTCAGGGTATTTTCTTTCGACTCGATCGAAAGCTCGTTCTCGCTGAAACCGGCGACCGCGACGCTGACGCGGTATTCATTCTCGGCGGTGCGCTCGATGTTATAGGGCGGGTAGCCCGGGGCGGATTCGAAGCCGTCCAGCATCGAGAACAGCCGGTCGAAGCCGACGGTGGAACGATAGAGGGGAGCAAGGTCAAATGTACGCATAAGCATATCCTCCTGATAGGTGAGCGACATGCGGGCAGCCCGCCAAATGGCCGAACCGAGCCCGTGCGCAGCCGGTATGGCCTGCGCAAGGCAGATATGGGAGTGTCGGTTTGGCCTCGCAAGAGGCCGGCACCGATCCAGTAATCCAAAGAAAATCAATTAGTTATAGAACATGCGACTTATTTCGATTCCCGCCAATCCAGTGCCCGACCATGCGGTGACCGGCACCATTAAAACCCCAGACGGGGTTACGCTGCGCTTTGCGCGCTGGGATCCGCCGCCCGGCCGCAAAGGCACGGTGGTGCTGATGCAGGGCCGCGCCGAATACATCGAGAAATATTTCGAGACCGTGCGCGATCTGCAGGCGCGCGGCTTCGCGGTCGCGACCTTCGACTGGCGCGGGCAGGGCCTGTCGGACCGCGCTTTGGCCGACCCGCAGAAAGGCCACATCCGCAATTTTTCCGAATACGCCACCGATCTCGGCGCCATCATGGAGCAGGTGGTCTTGCCCGATTGCCCGCCGCCGATCTTTGCGCTCGGCCATTCGATGGGCGGCGCGGTCGCCATTCGCGCCTGCCACGACGGCAGCCGCTGGTTCGAACGCGTGGTGCTGTCGGCGCCGATGATCGCGTTGCGCTCCGGGCCGCTGCTGCGCGCCGCCGGTCCGCTCGCCCGCGCTTTGCGCCTGATGGGACGCGGCACGTCCTATATTCCGACCGGCCACGGCAAAGCCACCGGTTCGGAAGATTTTCTCGGCAATGTGCTGACGTCCGATCCGGTGCGCTTCTCGCGCAACGCCGCGGTGCTGGAGGAAGAACCCGCGCTGGGCATTGCCGCGCCGACCATTGCCTGGGTCGATGCCGCGATCCGCGCGATGAAGCAATTCGCGGCGCCGTCTTATGCGGCGCACATTCGCCAGCCGATGTTGATGGTGGCGGCCGGTCGCGACGACGTTGTGTCGACGCCGGCGATCGAAACCTTCGGCATGAATCTGCTCGCCGGCCGGCATCTCATCCTGCCGGGCAGCAGCCATGAGATCTTGCAGGAGCAGGATTTTTATCGCGCGCAGTTCTGGGCGGCGTTCGATGCTTTTGTGCCCGGTACACCGCGGTATTGACCGCGCCGAGGCCACTTAGTTGAGCGGATAACCCCTCGCTTGTGGAAATAAGGTTCACCGATCAGGTCGATGATGCGGGCAGAAAGATCGCGTGAGGGTGCAGACCCGCTCCGGATCGGCACGTTCTAGAAAGGAAGACGGGCCTGAACTTGTCCTGACCAAACGAGGAAGTTTGCGCCGAGGCCGCCAATTTCCGTCATAAAGCCGAGTGAAGCTCCGTTCTGTGACATATACGTTACGCCCGACGTCACGCGTGCCGACCAGCCGCTGGAAATGCCGACCACTGGCTGCCCGGCAGGCACGGAATTGTCCGATTGAAAATAATAGTCGCCGTAAAGGCCAACGAACGGACTCAACTTCCCATCCATGAAATCGAACACACGTCCGATCTTGCTGCCGCCACTGGCGCGGCCCGCCGAGAAGTTGCGAGCCTCCTGAAGGGTAGCGAGACTATCGGTCCACTCATTCTGATGTTCCCACAGCGCGAAGACCTTCAGCGATGGTTCGAGCAGATAGGGTCCGAGTTTTTCATTGCCGGTGACGCCAGTCGAGAACAGCCAGCGGCTGCCCACGAGCGAACCGTTAGCCGTACCGGCCGTCACATCATAGGACATCGCAGACCACGCAATCGTCGCATCGAAGCGGATGCGATCGAAGCGTCGCGAGAAATAGCCGCCGACGGCTTCCCCGCGGCCTTTCAGGCCGCCGCCCAGGGAGGCGATGTCGTATTTAAACATTTCGTGGCCAAGGATAACGCCAACAAGCATGTCGCTGTTGAGTTTGCGGCTCAGGCCACCGGTAATATTGAGCTGGCTGCCGGTGAGATCGTTGCCGCCAGGCGTGCTGCTGGGAGCCGTGTCGCGAACCTTCCAGCCGGTACCGCGAATGTCGAGCCAGAGATTCCAGTCACGCTGCGCCGGCATCACAGGCTTTGTCTTTGGACGAGACGCCATGGCGAGAGCCTGGAATGCGTCATCGAAGCGGCTATTACGGGCGGACCGTTCCTCGCGAGTCTCGGCGGCAAAATTGATGCGCGCGCCGTTCGCACCGATATTGATCTGGCTGCTGCCGCCATCAGCGAAAGCGTCGGCAATCGCGGTGTCCACCGCAGAGCTGATCAGTTGGCCGGAGCTGTTTGCCACCATTTTCGTGATGGTCTTCTGCACCATTTGCGCTTTTTGACTGTCAGCCGGCATGCCATATGCGAAGCGGTCGGCCGAACTCGTGCTGCTGGTGCCTCCTGCCGTGGTGACGGTGATATCGACCGTGCCCGTGCCTGCCGGAGATGTGACGACTATCTGGGTGGACGTATTCGACGCGATCGTTGCTGCAGTGGCGCCGAATTTGACGGCTGTCGCGCCACTCAGATTGGTGCCCGTAACCGTCACGCTGGTGCCACCCGCGGAAGGGCCCGTCGATGGCAATACCGCGGTTACCGTCGGGCTTGGTGTTGCATAAGTAAAAAGATCGGCGGCGCTCGTCGTGCTCGTTCCGCCTACCGTGGTTACTGTGATATCGACCGCCCCGGTTCCCGCAGGAGAGACGGCCACAATTTGCGTTGCCGTGTTCGAACTGATGGTGGCGGCGGTCGCACCAAACTTCACCAATGTCGCGCTGGTGAGATTCGTACCTGTGATGGTGACACTGGTGCCGCCGGCCGGGATGCCGTTGCTTGGCGTAACCGCCGTAACCGTGGGAGAGGTGGCGCTATACGTATAGCCGTTGGTGAGCGTGGCGCTACCGACGCCGTTGTTGACGACGACGTCTTTGACAAGGCTGCCAGAGACGTATGCAGGCGTCGTTGCGGTCAGTGTCGTACTGTTGGTCACAGAGACGCCGGTAGCTGAGACACCACCGATGGTTACCGTGGTGCCAGGCGCGTAATTCGTACCGGCGATGGTAACGCTCGTTCCGCCCGCAGTGCTTCCGGTGTTGGGCGTGATGCTGCTGATCGTCGGCGCGCCGACGGTGTAGGTGAAGCCACCAGAGAGCGTCGCAGTACCGGAACCGTTATTAACGACAACGTCCTTGGCAAGACTGCCCGAGACATAGGCCGGCGTGTTCGCCGTGAGCGTCGTGCTGTTGGTAACTGACACCCCGGTTGCCGCGACTCCGCCGATGGTGACCGTCGTACCTGGCGCGAAATTGCTTCCGCTGACGGTTACCGACGTGCCGCCCGCTGCGGTGCCGGTGTTTGGCGTGATGCTGCCGACGGTTGGCGCAGACGCCGAATAGGTAAAGCCGTTGGTCAGAGTGGCGCTACTGACGCCGTTGTTGACGACAACGTCCTTGGTCAGGCTGCCGGAGACGTACGCAGGCGTCGTTGCGGTGAGCGTCGTGCTGTTGGTCACCGAGACGCCGGTGGCTGCGACGCCACCGATAGTCACCGTGGTCCCCGGCACAAACTGTGTGCCGGTGATGGTGACACCCGTCCCGCCTGCCGTGCTGCCGGTGCTGGGGGTGATGTTGCTGATGGTCGGGGCAGAGGCCGTATAGGTGAAGCCGTTTGTCAGCGTCGCGGTGCTTGTGCCGTTATTGACAACGACGTCCTTGGCAAGAGCGCCGGAAGCATAGGCCGGGGTGTTGCCCGTCAACGTCGTGGCGTTCGTGACCGAAATGCTGGTCGCCGAGACGCCACCGATGGTCACGGTAGTGCCGGGCACGAAGCCGGTGCCGGTGAGGGTGAACCCTGTGCCGCCCGCTGTGGTGCCCGAGGTCGGGTTAATGCTGCTCACCGTTGGCGCCGCCGCGGTGTAGGTGAATCCGTTTGAAAGTGTGGCGCTCCCGGAGCCATTGTTGACGACGACATCCTTGGCGAGGCTGCCCGAGGCGTAAGCCGGGGTATTGGCGGTGAGAGTTGTGCTGTTCGTGACCGACACACCGGTCGCCGACACGCCGCCAATCGTCACAGTGGTGCCCGATACGAAATTGGTGCCCGTAATGGTGACGCTCGTGCCGCCTGCCGTGCTGCCGGTGCTGGGGGTGACGTTCGAGATCGTCGGCGCCGCCGCCGTATACGTGAATTGATCGGCGGAACTGGTCGTGCTGGTACCGTTGCTATTAGTAACGGTCACATCAACAATACCGGCAGCGCCGGCGGGCGACGTGGCGGTGATCTGGGTGTCGCTGTTGATCGTGAAAGTGGCCGACGTCGCTCCGAAATTAACGGTCGTCGCACTTGAGAAACTGACGCCGGTAATGACCACCGAAGTACCGCCTGCCACCGGACCGGATGAAGTCCCTAGCGACGTGACACTCGGAGCAATGGGCGTACAGGTCGCAGAGGCGACAACGGTGCCGTTGTCGGCGGTGCTGGTGCGTCCGGAAAAAATGTAGACCTTTGTTACGCCTGACGGCAGCGTCTGCGAGTAACTGCCCGACGTCGGATTTTGATTGCTCGGATTGTAGCTGATACCCGGGTGATTATACCGCAAGTAGCCTAGAGGTTCGATGAGATCGTCAGATCGAAGTTGACGACATCGCCCGCGTTGAACGAAAGCGTGGTTGCCCGGTCAGATGCAAATGCGGTCGTGTTGATGGACTCAACAGTCCCCGTGTCTGTCGGGTTACCGGTGCCGGCGAACGTCGCGGTGCCATTCAGAACGCCGGAATTGACGGCATCGCAGCCGGGGGAAGCCAAAGCGCCGGTCGATGAAAATAATCCCAGCACCAAAAGCAGTGCGGAGGCAGAAACCCATCGACGCAACATCGCTTGCAAACCCACCCAAGCGGAACGGTCGCCACCGACCGCTTATCCCCAGATGAGGCATACCACGCCGCCTTGCGTAGTTGCGGGTTCACACACGTAATATTTGTGCGGTTAAATATGCCAATTTTCTTTGACTGGGTTTTCGCGGTATTGCAGCGCACCGCGACCGGCCCAAGAACATTGTTTGGATGACGAGTACGTCAGCATGGGTGCAATCTGCGTGCGTCCTACCCGCTCAACATCTCCAGCGCTGCCTGATGCACGCGCTTGTCGCCGGCGGCGACGATGCGGCCGCCGTTCTGCGCCGGGCCGTCCTCCCAGGTGGTGACGATGCCGCCGGCGCCGACAATGATCGGGATCAGCGGCACGATGTCGTGCGGCTTGATCTCGGTCTCGATCACCAGATCGATGTGGCCCGCCGCCAGCATGGCGTAGGCGTAACAGTCGCCGCCGTAGCGCGAGAGTTTGGCGACTTTTTCCACCTTGCCGAATTGCGCGCGGTCGGCTTCGTTCATCAGCAGCGGGCTGGTGGTGAATAGCACGGCGTCGTTGAGCGCCGCACAGGCGCGCACGTGCAAGTCGCGATCGCCGCCCGGTCCCTGGTAACGCGCCGCGCCGCCGTCGCCGGTAAAGCGCTCGCGCGTGAACGGCTGATGCATCATGCCGAACACCGGCTCGCCGAAACGCATCAGGCCGATCAGCGTGCCCCAGGCCACCATGCCCGAGATGAAGGACTTGGTGCCGTCGATCGGGTCGAGCACCCAGACATATTCGGCATCGGTGCGTTCGGCGCCGCGTTCCTCGCCCAGGATGCCGTGCGCCGGGAAGTTCTTGCGGATCAGCGCGCGCATGGCGTCTTCGGCGGCGCGGTCGGCCACGGTAACCGGGTCGAAGCCGCGGGACAGCTTGTTCTCGATCGCCAGCGTGGTCCGGAAGAACGGCAGGATGGTCTCGCCCGAGACGCTGGCGAGTTGATCGACAAAGCTGGAAAAATCGATGGCCGTCATGGCGTTTGCCTGCCCCGGCACCGGCCTATCGGAGAGTGGCGGCGTCGGCAACTGCCGCGATTCGGAGCGGCGTTATGCCATTTAACTGCTGTAGAATAGACGTTTTTGTACTGGTATGCGAGCTTATTGCTCATATTGTTTCGCATAGCCCAACAGAAAACCTCGATTCCAGGATTTAGCTATGCAAAAAAATGGGTCGAAAAGGGCCCGGGAACCTTGATTTTTGTGCAGCGCGGTGTAGGTTATTGCAATGCGGTAGCGATACCGTTGCCCTCCTTGGGCGTTTCCTCCCTAGACTTGGGCCGCTCTTCAATGAGCGGCCCTTTTTTTTGGTCGGGTGGCGACCGCAGTCCAGGTTATTCGGCCGCGGCGCGATAGGGACGCAGCTCTTCCAGTGGAATCTCGCCGAGCCGCCGCGCCAGCGTCTCCAGATCGGCCGCCAGCCGATCGAAATGCCCGGTCCGCTCGTAGCGGCGCTCGTCCATGTAGAGCGCGCGGTTGATCTCGAGCTGGATGGCGTGCAGGCCCGCGGAGGGGTTGCCGTAGTGCTCGGTGATAAAGCCGCCGGCATAGGGCTTATTGCGGCTGACGGTGTAGCCCAGGGTCCGTAGCGTCGATTCCACGGTCTCCGCCACCACGCCGACACAACTGGTGCCGTAGCGGTCGCCGAGCACGAATTCGGGACGTGGTCGTTCGTCCTTTTGCCCCGTGCTTGACGGCATCGAGTGACAGTCGACGAGCATTGCGGCGCCAAAATCACGGTGCATTTTGCCGAAAAGCCGCCGCAGCGCACGGTGGTAGGGCTTGTACAGGGTCTCGATCCGCTGGAGCGCGTCGTCGACCGGAATACGCTGATCGTAGATCTCCATGGCGTCGCCCACCACCCGCGCCACGGTTCCCAGACCGCCGGCGACCCGCATCGAACGGGTATTGGCAAACGAGGGCAGGCGGCCGTCGAACATGCGTGGATCGAGTTCATAGGGTTCGCGGTTGACGTCCACGAAGCAGCGCGGGAAATGCGCCCGCATCAGCGGATAGCCATGCCCGACCACGCCGGCGACCAGGGCGTCGACAAAGCTGTCTTCCGAGCGGCGCAGCGTCCCCACATCCAGCCGCGACAGCTCCAGGAAGGTGCGGGGGTAGGTCGACCCGCTATGCGGGGAATTGAACAAAACCGGCGCGGCATAGGCCGCCGGCTCGATGATCTCGAAGGCTGGGTCGAGTTCGTGGCTAGCGTCAGTCATGCGGGAAACCGGCGATGGGTAGCCATAAAACCATTACGGAAGGCAGTTCTAACAGCCCTTACACTTTCTATTGTCCATGCGCAGGAGGACAATGCCAAGCTTTGCTTTGGGTTCACGCGTTATTTACCCGGGGTAAGTCTTATGGGGGCTCGTTACCGGGGCCTTTGGGGTCGGTGGTTAAGGGGCGTTAAGGCGTATGTCGAAAATCCTGCTGGCTGAAGACGATACCGATATGCGCCGCTTTCTGGTCAAGGCGCTGCAAAACGCTGGATTCGACGTGACCTCCTATGACAACGGTCTGTCTGCCTATCAGCGCCTGCGCGAGGAGCCGTTCGAGCTTCTGCTCACCGATATCGTGATGCCGGAAATGGACGGGATCGAGCTGGCACGCCGCGCCGCCGAACTCGACCCCGACATCAAGATCATGTTCATCACCGGCTTTGCCGCGGTCGCGCTCAATGCCGATTCTACCGCGCCCAAACAGGCCAAGGTGCTGTCCAAACCGATCCATCTGCGCGATCTGGTCAACGAAGTGCACAAGATGCTCGCGGCCTGACGCGATTGCCGGCGTGCGGGGAGGGGGAGATTTTCCATCCTTCCCTGGTGGCCGAAGCTGCATCCCTTGCTTCTCTTTGCCGTCGGCGCCGAGCTTCTTGGCGCCGCACCGGCCCGTTTCGGCCCTCCGGCCCCAAATTAAGCGCCGGTCGGACCGGCCGGGAATTCCCTTCGCGGCGGCCTTGTCACTCCCGTGGGGAGCCGATAAGACCACCCACAATAGGGCGCGTAGCTCAGCGGAAGAGCACCTCCTTGACATGGAGGGGGTCACAGGTTCGATCCCTGTCGCGCCCACCATCGCATATGTAATAGTTTCGAAATCAGCCCCCTGAAGTCCTCCATCACAAACCGGGCAATGGCGCATCCACGACGCTGGTTCCTTGCCCTGATTGTGCTGCTCGTTTTTGCCGGCGCCGCGGCGGCGTTCTGGGCCTTCGACGGCGTCATCACCACCGAAGCGCTGGAAGCGCGGATCGCCAGCCTCGGCGTCTGGGCGCCGGTCGGCTTCGTGCTGCTGTACGGAATTGCCACGGTGGCGATGGTCCCCGGCAGCATCTTCGATTTGATCGGCGGCGCGCTGTTCGGCCCCTATTTCGGCAGCGCGCTCAACCTCGCCGGCGGCAGTCTCGGTGCGGCGCTGGCTTTTTTGGTGGCGCGCTACATTGCCCGCGACTGGGTCGAAGCCCGCGCCGGGCGCCGGACCAGAGGCGTTGTCAAAAGCGCCGATGCGGATGGCTGGCAGTTCGTCGCCTTCGTGCGCCTGGTGCCGATCTTTCCCTACAACGTGTTGAACTACCTGTTGGGCTTAACGCACATCCCATTTCCCCACTATCTGCTCGCCACGATCGTGTTCATGGCGCCATCGACCCTCGTCTACACCTGGATCGGCGTCGCCGGCCGCGAAGCTATTGCCGGCGATGCCAACAATCTGCGCTACGCTTTGCTCGCGCTCGGCTTGCTGGCGGTAATGCTGATGGTGCCGCGCTTCTACAAGCGCATGCGCAAGCGCTAGGCGCGAAACAGAATTGCTAACTTGCGCGGGCCAGGGCCGCTGGCGGCGCAGCGGACTTCAGCGCCAGCCGTACCATTCGCGCCAGATCGGATTTCCGATAAGGTTTGGTGAGCAGCAACACGCCCGCGTCAAGCCGGCCATGGTGGACGATGGCGCTCTCGGTGTAACCGGAAGTGTGCAGGATTTTGATTTCCGGCCGGCGCTTCGCGACCAGTTCTGCAAGCTCGCGGCCGTTCATGCCGCCGGGCATGATGACGTCGGTGAACAGCAGATCGAACGGCGCGCCGCTGTCGACATGCGCCAGCGCCGCTTTGGCATTGGCGGCCGTCAAGGTCTTGTAGCCAAGGCCGTGCAACTGCGCGATCAGGAACTGGCGCACCATATGATCGTCTTCCACTACCAGAATCGTCTCGGTGCCGCCGAGGACCGGCGTTGTTGCCGAAGGCGCCTCGGCCTGCGCACCACCGCGCGGCAGATACAGCTTGATGGTGGTGCCGTGGCCTTCCTCGCTGTAAATTTTGATGTGCCCGTTCGACTGCTTGACGAAGCCGTAGACCATGCTCAGCCCGAGGCCGGTTCCCTTGCCGACTTCCTTGGTGGTGAAGAACGGCTCGAACACCTTGTCGCGCAAGGCGGCAGGAATGCCGGTGCCGGTGTCGCTGACGGCGATCATGACATAAGCGCCTGGGCGAACGTCCGCGTTCATTTGCAAGTAGGATTCATCGAGCACGACGTTGGCGGTCTCAAGCGTCAGTTTGCCGCCGTTCGGCATGGCGTCGCGGGCATTGACCGCGAGGTTGAGCAACGCCGTCGAGAGTTGAGAAGGATCGATGAGCGCCGAATCGATGCCCTCCTGCAGAGTTGACTCGATCTCGATATGCTCGCCGAGCGTCGGGCGCAGCAGCATTGCCGTCTCAATCACCATGGTGTTGATGTCGATATTTTGCGGCTGCAGCGGCTGCTTACGCGCAAAGGCGAGCAGATGCTTGGTCAGCTCCGCGCCCCGGTCCGCCGCTTGATCGATCAGTTTGGCGATGGCGTGAAGATCCGGACGGTCGGCAACGCCATCGGCCAGAATCTCGATGGTGCCGGTAATGACGGTGAGCATATTGTTGAAGTCATGAGCGATGCCGCCGGTCAGTTGGCCGATGGCGTCGAGCTTTTGCGACTGACGCAGCTGGTGCTGCATTTCCTTGGCTTCGGTAACGTCGCGGAACACGACCACGGCGCCGGTTTGCTTACCTACTGCGTCGCGGATCGGCCGGGCGCTGCCAATCACGTGCCGGAGCTTTTGCGAACCGAGCGCGCGAAACATCAACTCGTATTCTTCGACGATCTCGCCGCGCAGGCTGCGGCGGCTCGGCCAGCCCTCGGCAGGAATCGGGGTGATACCGTCGGTCAGAAAGGCCTCTAGACTTTGCGCCCATGCCGGCGCCTCGACGCCGTCCGGAGTGCCCAACATCGCCTTGGCGGTGTCGTTCTTATAAATCACCTCGCCCTGCATATTCAGCAGCAACACGGCTTCGCCCATCGAGGCCATGATGGTCTTGAAAATCTCGGTGTCGCGACCGATCGCTGCGTTCTTCTCGCGCACCTCGCGCGCGGTATCTGCAAAGGCCCGCGCCAGGATTCCGATCTCGCCGCCGGCGGCTTGCGGCATCGCGAACGGGGCGCCCTGGGCGAATCCGGAGACGGCCTTGGTCATCTGGGTCAAGGGCCGGGTCAAGGTTCTAGCGAGCAGGATCGCAAGCAGCGTGGCGCAAAGCACCGCAATGCCGCCGCCGATAAGGCTTGAATTGTGCACCGCTTCCATGGCGGCGGCGCCGATCTTCGCCTCGGGTGTCACCTCGACCACCGAAATGCGCGGGCCGCCACCCAGACGCACCGAGGCAATTGCGACGCCGAAGCTGTTGCCGCTACGATCCTTAAGCAGTTCGGGAAGCCGCTCCCCTGACGCAACGGCGTCTTCCAAACCGGGGAAGTCGTCCTGGATTCGAAATCGTTTGCCGAAGTCGAAGCCGAATTCCCGGCTGTCGTCGGGATGCGCGAGGAAATCCCCCTGTTCGTTCACGACATAAACCGTGGTGTCCGGCTCGGTCGCCTTATCGATAAGCTGAAACGCCGAACGAAGGTCGACGTCGATGACGACAATGCCAAACGGCGCGCCGTCGGGCGCGAATAACGGTGATGAAATCCGCATCGACGGCACGTGTGGCGTTTCGATCTCGCCGCTTTGCCGGTTAAGATCGATCGGCGAAATGGTGAAAGTGCCTGCGGGTCGGTTGATGGTCTGCTGGAAAAATTCGCGGTCGGCTCTCGGCAGCAGTTCGGCGTCCGGGGTGACGCGAACTTCGCCGCTTGGCAGGCGCTCGGCGCGGATCAATTCGCGCCCGGAATTGGCAAGGCCGATGATGCGGAATTTCAGATAGTGCGGCTTGGCCCGCAGTTCGCCTGCAAAGCGCTGGCCGATCCGCGTCCGCCATTCAACCAGCGTTCGGCCATTGGCACGCTCAAGCGACGGGTTGCGGCTCAGTTCGATGACCTCATCCAGCGAGGTGCCCCGGCGAAATCCGTCAACATCGGCGCGCGCATTTACCACGATACGCTCAAGATCGCTGGCCAGCGCACGGGCATGAGCGTCGGCGCGTGCCAGCGTGCGCGGCACGGCAACGGCCGAGATGTTGCGATAAGTGAGAAGGCCGACTGTCCCGGCGGTCACCACAACGAGGGTCACGATCGCAATGGTGAGTCGCGTCGAAAGATTCATTCGCTCAGCAATCGAATCCAAAGGGGCCGAATCGGACCGAAGATTCTACATAAGCCGCGGCCGTCGCTGCTCGCAACACTTTAAGATCATCCCGATTCGATTATGACGCGAATGACCGGCATGCGGTACGTGACTACCGACGTGGCTTGCTGACATGCGATCAATCAAAAAAACTTCAACGCAGAGTTTAGTGCCAGAATTCGCGCGACGCGATCCGTGCGCCTTCCGCCATCGCGGCGAACTTCGCGAACACGACGTCGGGATCGACCGCGGCCTGTCCGACCCAGGTTCCATAGCCGCAATCCGAGCCGGCGATGACGTTCTCGCGCCCGACCAATTTGGCGTAGCGCCCGATGCGTTGCGCGATCAATTCGGGATGCTCGATGAAGTTCGATTTCGATTCCAGTACGCCGGGGATCAGAACCTTGCCGTCGGGCAGCTTCACGGTTTCGAACAGCTTCCACTCGTGGGCGTGGCGCGGATTGGCGGCTTCGAATGAGATTGCGTTCGGCCGCGCGCCGAACACGATGTCGACGATGTCGGCGAGCGGCACGTCGCGGTGATGCGGGCCCTCGTAGTTGCCCCAGCACACATGCATGCGAAGCTGCTCGGGTGGAATGCCGGCGAGCGCGTGATTGAGCGCCTCGACATGCAACTGCGCGCGCTTGCGGAATTCCGGCACGGTGAGATCGGCATATTGAATATGGCGGCCCATGGCGAGGTCGGGACAGTCGATTTGCAACACGAAGCCGGCGTTCGCCACCGTCTGGTATTCATGCTTCATCGCATCGGCGATGGCGTAAATGTAGCTCTCGAAGTCTTTGTAATAATCATTGCGGAAAAACAGCGACACCACACCGGGCGATGCCGCGCTCATGAAGCCGCCGGCGGCCTTTACACCGCTGAGCGCCGCTTTGAGGTTGTCGGCGTCGACAACCGGCGCCTCGCGGTCGTGCACGCTGATCGGCGCGTTGCAGGCCGGCGTCTTGCGGCGCGAGCGGCCGGGATCGCCAAACACCCGTCTTTCCAGCATCGGAAATTCGTGGACGTCCTGATAGACGAAAGTGTTGCCAGTGCCGCCGAAACCGTCGAGCCGGTCCTTAATGTAGGTGGCGTAGCTCGGCTTTGACATTTCCCCGTCATTGATCAGGTCGATGCCGGCGTCGGCCTGCTTCTTGACCAGTTCGGCTACCGCCGTCTTGACCCGCGCCGCCAGGGCCTCGGCATCCACGGGGACGCCTTCCTCCTTGGCGTACATGGTCTTAATCAGGTCGTCCGGGCGGGGCAGGCTGCCGGTATGCGTGGTGAGAAAGCGGTCGGTGCTGCGTTGCATGGCGGGAACTCCGGGGAAGGGCACTGTAGAGCAGGGGAAATGCGGTAACCACGGGTGGGCAGCTTGCGTTGACAGGGGCCGGTAGCCCCCCTATTAACCCGGCTAACAGAGAACCCAGAGCTGATCCATGAAAGTTCGTAACTCGTTGAAATCGTTGCGCACCCGCCACCGTGACAACAAAATTGTCCGGCGCAAGGGCCGCGTCTACATCATCAACAAGACCAATAGCCGCTATAAAGCGCGCCAGGGCTAAGCCCTTTCGCGGTCTTTCGCGCGCGGGAATACCCCTCATTACCCCAAGATTTGCGTTCGCCGGAGGAGGCATTATTCTCCGGTGATGCGCACGCGACTCATAGCGCTTGTTGTCGGGACCGCCTTGGCTGCGGTCCAAGGATTGGTCTGCGCCCTGCCGGCTGCGGCCGAGCCGGGCGGCTGGCTGGAGCCGCCAAAAAAGCTGCCGTCCGTCTCCCGCGCCGACCGCACCCAGAATCTCGATTTCCTGTTCGGCGCGCTCAAGCTGGCGCCCGATGACACCACCGCCAAGGCGATCGAGGAGCGCATCTGGGCGCTCTGGGTGGTTTCGCGCAGCGACACCACCAATTTGCTGATGATCCGGGTGCGCCAGGCGGTCGAACAGCAGGACAGCGATCTGGCGATCAAGCTGCTCGACGCCATTATCAAGATCAAGCCGGACTACATCGAGGCCTGGAACCGCCGCGCCACGCTCTATTACACGAAGAAGGATTACGGCCACTCGCTCGCCGACATCCGCGAAGTGCTCAAGCGCGAGCCGCGCCATTTCGGCGCGCTGGCGGGGTTAGGCCTGATCATGCAGGACATCGGCGACGACAAGCAGGCACTGGAAATCTATCGCCGCGCGCTCGCGGTCTACCCGCGCCTGCAGCGCATCCCCGATGTGGTCAAGACGCTGCAGGAAAAAGTCGAAGGCCGGGATATCTAGCCTCCGACTGCCGCTCTCAATGATTCGCGCGCGGGGTCATCCCATTTCATCTGCGGACCGTATCGATCGAATGTGGACGGTCCCTTGTATGTTTTCCGAATGACCGCTGTTGTCGTCATCGCCATTTTCGTGGCGCTGGCCGGCGTGACGCTGGCCGGAACCTGGGCGATTGAGCGCGCCAATCCGCCGTCCGGCCGTTTCGTCGACGTCGATGGCGGGCGCCTGCATGTCGAGGAACTTGGCGCGGCGGATGCGCCGCCAGTGCTGCTGCTGCACGGCGCCAGCGGCAATCTCGGCGACATGCGCCTGGCGCTAGGCGAGCGCCTGGCGCAGCGCTATCGCGTCATCCTGATCGACCGGCCGGGGCACGGCTGGAGCGATCGGCCGGGCGGCCGCGACGATGCGTCGCCGGCGCGGCAGGCCGAACTCATTCATCAGGTGCTGATAAAAATCGGCATCGGCAAAGTCATCGTGCTTGGACATTCGTGGTCGGGCGCGCTCGCGACGGCTTACACGCTGGCTTATCCGGACGCCGTCTCAGGCCTGGTGCTGCTGGCGCCGGTCACGCATCCGTGGCCCGGCGGCATCGGCTGGATCAACAATGTTGTCGCCACGCCGGTGATCGGTGCGTTGATCGCCCACACGCTGATCCTGCCGATGGGATATTTTGTGCTGACGCCCGGCGTCGCCTTCGTGTTCGCGCCCGACATTCCGCCGCCGGATTACGGCGCGCGCACCGGCGTTGCGATGCTGTTGCGGCCGCGCGAGTTCATCGCCAATGCGCAGGATCTTGCCGGTCTCAAGGACTTCGTCCGTGCGCAATCGCCGCGTTACGGCGAGATAAAGGTCCCGACCGCGATCATCGCCGGCGACAAGGACCATGTCGTCTATACCGACATTCATGCGCGCGCGATCGCCAGGCAATTGCCGCAGGCGACGCTCACCGTGCTGCCCGGCGTCGGCCATATGGTGGAATACGCCGCGACCGATCTGGTGGTGCAGGCCATCGATGATGTCGCGGCGAAAGGCGGGCGCTAACGCATGATCCCGAAAAGTGGGAACCAGCTTTCGGACAAGATCATGGGTCGACAAGTCTAAAGCCCGTCGCCCGCGTCCGCCTCCACATAGCCAATGCGCAGCATGTTGGGGCGGCGCGAGCGTTCGGTTTCATCGCCGCTGCGGCCATTCAACCCCGATACTCCAGGATATAAAGGCCGCCATTGAAGTCGGTGCAGTAGATCAATCCGTCGGCGGACACCCACACGTCGCAGGACTGGATGACTTTGGGCCGGTTCGGACGGTGGTCGACCAGCCGATTGGGAGCGGGCGGAACGAAAGCGGCGACCTCTTCGGGACGATGAGCGTTGCCGATGTCGAAGACGCGGATGCCGGCGTTCTGATAGGTCGCGAAAATGGTGTCCGAGCTGACCATGCTGTCCGGACGATTTTCATGGATATTGTGCGGCCCGAAATGGCCGCCCTTATTCGGATAGTCAGCCTCGCTCGGTGTGGGGAATGTCGCAATGCTGACCGGATTGGTCGGCTCGCGGATGTCGAACATCCAAGTGTATTTGATGCCGTCCTCGCAATTATCCAGCACCGCCTCATCGAGCACGACCATCAACTGACGATCCGGCAAAGGAAGGCAGTTGTGCGTTCCGCCGCCAAAGGGCGGCGACCAGTTGCGATGGGCGATGAGTTTGGGCGCCGTCCGGTCGGATACGTCCATCATCACCAGTCCGCCATCGCGCCAGGCGCCATAGGCTGTGTCGCCGTCGACGATGGCGTGATGCAATCCGTAGCGTCGAGTCGGCGCCCAGTCGGGGTGTTCGCCGGCAGCGGTGTTCATACCGGGTAGCCAGTAACGGCCGGCTTCTTTCGGCCGGGTGGGATCTGTCATGTCGACGGTCATGAAGATGTAATCGGTGAAGCCGTCGAGCATCGCCGAGACATAGGCCCAGCGGCCGCCGACATACCAGACGCGATGAATGCCGCCGCCCTCGATCGGCATGAAGCCGATTCGGCGCGGCTCTTCCGGGTTTGCAATGTCATAGACGGCCAAGCCTGCGGTCCAATTGCGCTCGCTTGTCGGCGCAGTTTTGGCCGTCACGGCCTTCTCGCTATGCGAGCCGCGGTAATATTGCCGCTCGTCCTGGAATTCCGCGGCGGCGAACATGTCACGCGCATTGATCACCAGCAGCAAGTCGCCGTGCGTCTGCAAGTGGATGGTCCAGGTATTTTCCGGGGCAGGGATATATTTGACCGCCCTGGGCTGGCGCGGATCGCGCACGTCGATCACGCTGAACCCTTTGGAAAACATATGGCCGACGAAGGCGTAGCCCTTGTTGACCATGACTTGGACGCCGTCGGGCCGTCCGCCCTGATCGGAATGTCCGATCAGTTTCATGTTCTTGACGAAATCCGGCTTGGGCAGGTTTTGACCGGTCATGCGTGTCGCTCCTGACGTGGCGTGGCGCAAGCCTCAAGCGGCCGCCACGCGCCCCTGCTAGAGATGTTCACGTTCTTTGTTGAAAGGGTGTTCGGGGTTGTAACCGTGGGCCGCGCGGTAACCGTCGTAGCGCAGCCCTTTGTATTCCAGCACGATACACAGCATGAAAGCGACGAGCGCGACGATGAGAATAACGGCCGCCAGCACCGGCATCGGAAATTGCATCAGGCCGGAGGCCACCGCGCCGGCTGCGAAGAAGATGGAAAAATAGCCCGCGTTCTTGTGATAGGCCTCGAACTTCCGCCGGCGCGGGGTCATGTCGTAATGATCGCCACGCCACGTCGCGGGATCGTTCGGATCCGCGGTGTAATAATTTCGTCCGCCGTGGATGCCTCTGAGCCAGCCGGAGACGACCTGCAGGCAACCCAGAGTGACGGTCGAAATCCCGAATATCGAATGGATCGAGCCGCTAAAGCCGCGGCTGGCGGTTAACGCGACGGCCGCGACGGCCGCGCCGACGAGCGATAGACCGACCGCCAGCATCAGACCGTATTTGTGAACGCTGAACCACCACCAGACTAGATTTTTGATACTGACCTTTTCCTGGATGCCATTGAGCGTCGGCTTCGGCTTTCCGAATCTGATTACGATAATGCAGAGCGGAACCAGTACGATCCATATCCCAACCATCAGGATGGCGTGGTATTCCCAGTGAATAGGAATCGTCTTGCCGAGGAAGCCGAGATAAACTTCTTTCGGAATATGCGGTTGACTGCCGTTCACCATTTTCTCCATCCAACTGCCGGGATGGGACAATAGGGTCGCTAATTCGCCGGCCTTTGATCCCTGTCAATTAACGCGCTGGCCGCAACGGCGTGTCTTATGCCAACGCGGTCGCGTCCGTCTAATCTTCCGCCGTGTCGCCACCCACATAAGCAATACGCAGCATGTTGGTCGCGCCCGGCGTGCCGAGCGGAACGCCGGCGACCACGATGACGCGCTGGCCGGCCTTGGCAAAACCTTCCTTGAAGGCGATGCGGCAGGCGCGCTCGACCATGTCGTCCTGGTCGTGCGCATCTTCGGTGACCACGCAATGCACGCCCCACACCACCGCGAGCCTGCGGCCGGTGCTCAAATTGGGCGTCAACGTCAGCACCGGCGGTCGCGGCCGTTCGCGCGCGATGCGTAAGCCCGTCGAGCCCGACGAGGTCCAGCACATCACCGCCGCGAGATCGAGAGTGTCGGCGATGTGACGCGCCGCGTCGGCGATAGCGTCGGCGCCAGTGGCTTCCGGTACCGCGCGCTGGGCGTCGATGATGCCGCGATACAGCGGATCGGCTTCGACCTCTTCCGCAATGCGGTTCATGGTGGCGACGGCTTCGATCGGGAACTGTCCGGCCGCGGATTCCGCCGACAGCATCACCGCGTCGGCGCCTTCGTAAATCGCGGTGGCGACGTCGGAGACTTCGGCGCGGGTCGGCACCGGCGACGTGATCATCGATTCCAGCATCTGCGTCGCGACCACCACCGGCTTGCCGGTGGCGCGGCCGGCGCGCGTCATCATCTTCTGCACGCCCGGCACCTTCTCCAGCGGCATCTCGACGCCGAGATCGCCGCGCGCCACCATCAGCGCATCGGCAAGCTCGATGATCTCGTCGAGGCGGTGAACGGCCTGCGGCTTTTCGATCTTGGCCATGATCAGCGCGCGCCCGCGCGTCAGCTTCTTGGCTTCGGCGATGTCCTCGGGCCGCTGAATGAACGATAGCGCGATCCAGTCGATGCCGGTTTCCAGCGCCGCTTCGAGATCGGAGGTGTCCTTGGTGGTCAGCGCCGAGAAGGGGATCGTCGAATCCGGCAGGCTGACGCCCTTGCGGTCGGACAATTTGCCGCCGACCACGACGCGGGTGGTGATGCGCTTGGGCTCGGCCTGGGTGACGATCAGACGGACCTTGCCGTCGTCGATCAGCAGCGTGTGGCCGGTCTCGACGCCGGCGAAAATCTCCGGATGCGGCAGGTAGACGCGGGTGGCGTCGCCGATCGCGGGATCCTGATCCAGCACGAAGATATCGCCATTCTTCACGGTGACCGCGCCGCCGGCGATGCTGCCGAGCCGCAGCTTCGGTCCCTGCAGATCGACCAGAATGCCGATCGGACGGCCGGTGTCCTGTTCGACTTTGCGGATCATCGCCACCAGCTCGCGCATGCGGTCATGGCTGGTGTGACTCATATTGATGCGGAACACGTCGGCGCCGGCCGCAAACAGCTTGCCGATCATCTCGGTGGTCGAGGAGGCGGGCCCCAGCGTGGCGACGATCTTGGCGCGGCGCAGACGTCTCATTGCTTGCCGCTCCCGAGCGGGGCGGAGGGCGCCGGCGATGGCGGCCGCGACGCGCCGGGCAGGCGCGGCGTCAGGGGGCGATCGGGGGTCTGCTCGGCATTGTCAGTCAATTGTACCGTCCAGGAGCGTTGCTCGGTAGTATCCACTTCGAAATAGCCGGTGCGGTCATAACCGCGCGCCAGACAGTCTTCGGTGCCGCGAATGGTGAACTCCTTCTCGCGTGAACACATGTAGGCTTTGCCGGACCATTCGCCGCCACGGTCGTAGTCTACCGCGTAAATGTAATAGTATCGTGCCACCAGCGCGCCCCGCAGCAGGGTATCGCACGAACGCGCCGAGATGTTCCACCAGCCTTCGGTGGTCCAGCCTTCGGCGTCCTTGTAGCCGATGGCGACGCCGACGCGACTGCCGGTGTTATTGCATAGCCGGAAGTCGGCCAGCGCCGGCTGGGCCAGCGCCGTCCACAGCAACGCAGCCCCGGCAAGGACAAAGGTGAGGTGCCTGGCAGTGGTCGAAGGCAATGCGGTCACACTGGTTGTTTCACAGGCATCATGGTCGCGTTTTGACGTGACCCGTCATGGCCTGTCAACGACGATGGCGCGGAAGTCGTTGACGTTGGTGTAAGTCGGCCCCGGGGCCACCAGATCCCCGAGGGCTTCGAAGAAACCGGTCGAATCGTTGTCGCCAAGAAAGGCGGCAGGATCGAGGCCCAGGGCCTTGGCCCGCGCCACCGTCTCGCCGTCACAATAGGCCCCGGCCGGATCGGTGGCGGCGCCGGCGCCGCCGTCGGTGCCGTCGGTGTCGCCGGCCAGCGCCGCAACCCCCGGCATACCCGCGAGCGCGAGGCTGAGCGCCAAGGCATATTCCTGATTGGGTCCGCCGCGGCCCTTGCCACGGATGGTGACGGTCAATTCGCCGCCCGACAGGATCACCGCACGCTTGCCTTGTGCGCGCAGGCCGCGGGCGAGTGCGGCGTGTTGCGCGGCGACGTCGCGGGCCTCGCCCTCAAGATTGGCGCCGAGCGAAACGCATTCGTACCCGGCCTTGAGCACCGCGGCTTCCGCCGCGCGCAGCGAATCCGCCGGACGCGCCGCGAGCGCAAATGAAGTCTTGGCGAAGGCCGGGTCGCCGGGCTTGGGCGATTCGTTGTTCGCATCGTTGAGGGCGCGCGTGACGCTTTCGGGAAGCGCGAGCCGGTACTTCGCGACGATGGCGCGGGCATCGGCCAGCGTGGTCGGATCGGGTACCGTCGGACCGGAGCCGATCGCGGACGGATCGTCGCCCGGCACGTCGGAGATGGCGATGGTGCTAAGCTGTGCAGGGTAGGCGTGGCGCGCCAGGCGGCCGCCTTTGATGCGCGACAAATGTTTGCGCACGGTGTTGATCTCGCCGATGTTGGCGCCCGAGCGCAGCAGCGCCCGCGTCACCGCCTGCTTGTCGGCGAAGGAAACGCCGTCCGCCGGCGCGATCCAGTTGGCCGAGGCGCCACCCGACATCAGCACCAGCACCAGATCGTTGGGGCCCCCACTATCGGCCAGTTCGAGCGCTTGGGCGGCGGCTGCAAGCCCGGCAGCATCGGGCACCGGGTGGCCGGCCTCGATCATCGTTATGACCTGTAACGGACGGCCATAGCCGTGACGCGCCACGGCGATCCCACAGAGCCGTTCCGGGGATAGGCCTAACTGATTGAGATAAAAGCGTTCCGCGGTTTCCGCCATCGAGCCCGCGGCCTTGCCCGCGGCGAGCAGGATGAGGCGGCCATTTGGCGGCGCTGGTAGCGGTGGCGGCAAACACGTCGCCGGGTGCGCCGCGTCTACCGCAGTGCGAAACAGGTCTGCGAGAAAAGCGCGCAGGGGGCCATCCATCAAGCGACTCTGGCTGCACAGTGCATCGGAAACCTGCTTATAATTCATCGATCCGCGCGCGGACTGCGATGGCAGTTCACGCGCCCATAAACGCGGAAACATCCGCACACCACAATGGAAATCCCTGGGGAGGGACGAATGGCAGCGATTGCACTCACAATAAACGGCAAGTCAGCGACGGTCGAGGCGGAGCCCGACACACCGTTGCTTTGGGTCGTGCGCGAACATCTCAAACTCACCGGCACCAAATTCGGCTGCGGCTCCGGCCTGTGCGGCGCCTGCACCGTCCACATCGACGGCAAGGCGATGCGCTCGTGCCAGCTCTCCGTGTCGCAGGTGGCCGGCAAGAAGGTCACCACGATCGAGGGCCTGTCGCCGAACGGCACGCACGCGCTGCAAAAGGCCTGGGTTGCCGAGCAGGTGCCGCAATGCGGCTACTGCCAGTCCGGACAGATCATGCAGGCGGCAGCGCTGCTCGCCGTCAACAAGAAGCCGTCGCGCGATCAGATCGTCGCCCACATGGATGGCAACATCTGCCGCTGCGGCACCTATCCGCGCATCGTGCGCGCCATTCAACGCGCCGCGAAGGAGGCCTGAGCCATGACCATTCACATCAAGAACGGCTCGATCGACACCGACATCAGCCGCCGCGGGTTCGTTTACGGCGCTGCCGGTCTGACTTTCGCCTTCTCGCTCGGCGGTCTCGGCCGCACCGGCGAAGCGCTCGGCGCGACCCAGCCGACCAAGTTCAACGCCTTTGTCAGCATCGGCGCCGACAACTCCATCGTCATCATCTGTCCGTCCGCGGAAATGGGGCAGGGCGTTTACACGTCGTTGCCGCTGATCCTGGCCGAGGAGCTCGATGCCGACTGGTCGAAAGTGAAGACCGAGTTCGCGCCGGCCAATCCGAAGGTCTACGGCAACTACCATCACTTGATGGGCGGCGCGCAGATCACCGCGGCGAGCATCTCGGTGCCCGGCTATTACATGCCGTTGCGCATGGCCGGCGCGCAGGCGCGCAAGGTTCTCGTCGACGCGGTGGCGGACAAATGGAAAGTGCCGGCGGCCGAATTGACCACCGACAAGAGTACCATCCTCCACAAGAAGTCCGGCAAGCGCATCAGCTATGGCGAGGTCGTGGCTTTCGCGACCGTGCCGGCCGAGCCGCCGAAGATCACCGAAGCCGATCTCAAGAAGCCGTCGCAGTTCAAGCTGATCGGCCGCAAGGATATCGGCCGCAACGACGTGCCGATGAAGTCGAACGGCACGGCGCAATACGGCATCGACGTTCAAGTGCCGGGCATGGTCTACGCCTCGGTGCTGCAATCGCCGATGGAAGGCGCCAAGCCGAAGGACGTCAACGTGCCCGACGTCATGAAGGTCAAGGGCGTCACCAAGGTCATCCCGCTGCCCTTCGGCGTCGCGGTGATCGGCGACACCGTCGAGGCGACCCGCGCCGGCGTCCAGGCGCTCAAGGTGACTTGGGATACCAGCGGCGCCGCTGCGGCGAGCTTCGATTCGGAAAAAGCCAAGGAGGCCTACGCCGCCAAGGGAAAGGATGCGAACGCGGAAACCAAGGTCGAGTATCAGGTCGGCGATGCCAAAGCGGGCATCAGCGGCGCTGCCAAGACCGTGGAGGCGACGTTCTGGACCGAGCACACCTATCACGCCCAGATGGAGCCGATGAACGCGGTCGCCCAGGTGTCGGAGGACGGCAAGTCGGCTGATATCTGGACCGGCACCCAGTTCGGCGCGCTGGCGGGTCAGATCATTTCCGGCATCCTCAAGACGACGCCGGATCAGATCAGGATCCATAACCAGTTTCTGGGCGGCGGCTACGGCCGGCGCATCTGGCCGGATGCGGCGATCCAGGCGACCATCCTGTCCAACATCACCAAGAAGCCGGTGAAGCTGATCCTGACGCGCGAGGAGGACATCGCGGCGGCGCGGCCGCGGCCGATGACCCACCACGTGCTCAAGGCCGGTCTCGACGCCAAAGGCAACATCGTCGGCTGGCACCATCGTCTGGTGTCGGAGAACGTCGATGCGGTGGCGGCGCCGCCGCGCTTCAAGGCGACCGGCGGCAAGGATTATATCGGCGCGCGCGGCCTCGATCAGGCCATGTACGCCATTCCCAACGCACTGGCCGAATATGTCCGCGAGGAACGCGGCATGCGCGTGCATGCCTGGCGCGGCATCGGCTCCGGCTACAACAAGTTTGCCGCCGAAGCCTTCCTCGACGAAGTTGCGACCTCGGCCGGCAAGGACCCGCTGGCGCTGCGGCTCGAACTGACCAAGGACAAGCCGCGCGCCAACGCGGTGATCAAGGCGGTGGTCGAGATGTCGGATTACAAACGCAAGCGCCCGGGTCATGCCTTGGGCCTGGCGTTCTCCGACTATCACGACACGTTGTCGGCGGGCGTCGCCGAAGTTTCGTTCGACGCCAAGACCGGCAAGATCAAGGTCCACAATTACTGGATCGCGGTCGATCCCGGTCAGGTGATCCAGCCCGATCACGTCATCGCGCAAACCGAAAGCGCGGTGGTCTACGGATTGAGCGCCGCCTTGATCGAGGAATTCGCGGTCAAGGCGGGCGCGGTTCAGGCCACGAACTTCGACAGCTATCCGGTCATGCGCATGAGCGAGGTGCCGGAGATCCACGTCAAGATCGTCACCACCGACAATCCGCCCTCGGGCATGGGCGAGATCGGCGTGGTGACGGTGGCGCCCGCGATCGCCAATGCCATGTTCCAACTCACCGGCAAGCGGCTGCGCCATCTGCCGATGACCGCTGAGCGGGTGAAAAAGGCGCTGGCTTAGACGGCCCGAAACAAACGCCCGCCGCGTTCCGAGAGGGGCGCGGCGGGCTTTTTTATTGGCTATGGAACTGCAGCCGTTCCGCGCCTATCTTGATCGTCGAGATAGGCAGGAACATCGCCATGGATGACAAAATGGACGACAAGACCCGCACCGAATTGGAAGCCGCCGTGTACCGGCGCCTGGTCGCGCACTTACGCGAGCGCACCGACGTGCAGAATATCGATCTGATGAATCTGGCCGGGTTCTGCCGCAATTGCCTGTCGAACTGGATGAAGGAGGCCGCCGACGCCAAGGGACTGCCCATGAGCAAGGACGAGAGCCGCGAGATCGTCTACGGCATGCCCTACGATGAATGGCGCAAGAAGCATCAAATAGAAGCCAGCGTCGAGCAGAAGGCGGCCTTCGAAAAGTCCAGCCCCAAGCACTAGGGACTGTGAACAGCGTGGATGAAGTGGGTCGCTGCTTGACCTGACGCGCGCTAACTCCGAATGCTCTCCTTCAAGATCGCGGCATCTAATGCCGAAATACTCAAGGAGACGTTCGCATGTCCGCAGCGGCAGAACACGACCAGCCCGCAACCCGCTTCGCCAAGGATCAGCTCAAATCCATCGTCGAGCGCATCGAGAAGCTCGAGGAAGAGAAGAAGGCGACCTCCGACGACATCCGCGACGTCTATGCCGAGGCCAAGGGCAACGGCTTCGACGCCAAGGCGCTGCGCACCATCGTGCGCATGCGTAAGATGGACGTCGACGAGCGCCGCGAACAGCAGGACGTGCTCGACACCTACCTGCACGCCTTGGGCATGTTGCAGTAGGCGGTTCTTTTCCCGGGCGCAGCACAGTACCATAAGCGCGTTTACGCGCGTCTTCGACGCGCTATGGCGATGCGCTGCAGACCCGGGATCTTTCCAAATTCAGGCTGTGTAACGGTCCCGGATCTGCGGAGCAGCGCTACGCAATGCTCCGCGCTGCACCGCGTCCGGGACCGGTTACCGCAGCGACGCGGTCTTCTGCGTCGTGAAGGTGGCGGTGGCGACGAACACCACCGCGTTGCCGGTGAAGCGTTCGGCCACCATGCCGAGGTGCGGATCGGCCGAGAACGTCATCGCCAGCGACTGCGCCGGCTTGTGCAACAGGTTCTGCAGCGGTGTCGGATCGAGGGCGCCAAGTTGCGTCGTGGTCATGAAGCCGCTGACGCTGGGCGTGAGCATCGCGGCGCGCATCCACGGGCTGTCGGCGCTTTGCCCGCCGCCGGTGAGCGGCGGCTTTGCCACCATGGCGGTGTTGGCGGGGATCGCGGCGGCGGCCGGCAGGCGCGGCATGGTCGAACCCATCGGCCGAACGCGCGCGGGTGCCGGCGTTTCGCTCGGCGCGGCATAGGCCAGCGCCGCGATGCCGGCGGTGTCGGCGCTGGCGACTTCAAACGGCGACAATTGCTGCGGCGGGCTCAGGTCCGAGCTCTCGACCGCGCCGCGCCAATAGCCGCGATTGTCGAACACCGAGGCGGACGACAGCGACGCCATCATCAGCGCCGGCTCGGCCGGCTTCGGCGTCAAAGCAGCAACCGCGACCGCTTTCGGCCGCGCCGTCGGCAGCGGCACGATCTTCTCGACCGCGACCGGCTTGGCCGGCATCATGCTTGCGACGACGACCGGCAGACGGCCCCGTAAATTGGCAGGTTTGGCCGCCAGCTCTTCGCTGGCTTCGTCGGCATCGGCATCTTTGCGGCCGAACAGGCTGGCGAGCAGGCTGCGCTTCGGCTTGGTATCCAGGCTGGCGGTGACGATGCCGTTATCGCGCGCCGCCGCCAACGATGTCGCCGACGGCGTAGCGCCGCGGCGCTCGACATCGGCCAGCGCCAGCGCATAGCCCGGCAGCGGCACGCCATCGGCGGGAACATGCACGGTGCGGCCGTCGGGAAACACTTTGGCAAGCTGGTCGTGCGTCATGCGCGGCCAGTGGCGGATGGTGCCGGTGTCGAGATGGACGAAGGGCGAGCCCGAGGTCGGATAGAAGCCGACGCCGCCGCGCTGCATGCGCAGGCCGATGGCCCGGATTTTATCGAGCGGCACGCCGGGGATGAAGAAATCCATGGCGTGACCCTGGGTGTGCTGTCTGAGTTGCGCGACGCCGGTCGAGCGGGCGCGCAGCATCGAATTGGTTTCCGGCGAGCGATAGCCGCACACCACCTGGATCGGCTCGCTGGCGTCTAACTCGCGGGAGGCCTCCCACAGCAGATCGAACAGATGCGGGTCCATGCTGATGGTTTCGTCGCGCCGCCAGTCGCGCATGAACCAGTCGAGCTTCTTCAGCGCGGCCTCGTCGTAACGGCCGTTGCGCTTGTAGGTGATGGTGATGTCTTCGTTGGTATGTAGGTGGTGGAACGTGATGGTGCGGGTGTCGCCTTCGGCGACCGCGGTCTGCAGCGAGTTGTTGGTGCCGAACAGGAACAGCCCGGCAAAGCCCAGACAAACGCCGGCGCGCAGCGCGAACGCAACAGATGGCATACGCGCCGCACACCGCAACACTGCACTCTTTCGTGAAAGGAGCCGTCCCACTCGTCGCTGCGCCCCGTCTGGCCGTCAACGACGGCCGCAGTGTTATCGGGAACGGTTAACGCGCCCTTAGCGGCGGTCCCCCCGTATGGCTAACGTTCGGGGGATATCGGGCGAACATGGCAAAAAATGGCCGAGGCCGCGGCTTTGCGATGGAACTCTATGACCCAAACGATAATGGCCGGGGAATGACCCCGGCCATGCGATCGAAAAGTTCCAAACTGCGATTTAGCGGAACAGCCGCTCGAAGAACGAGAACGGGTTCTGCGCCTCGCGCCGCTCGACCCGGCTCAGGATATCCTGGTTGCTCTTCTCGTTCGCGGTGTCGCGTTTGGGGTCCTGCGGCGGCGCCACGTCGGCGACGCGGCGTTCGTCGCTGCGCATGATGGCGTTGATGCGGGCGTCGAAGCCGTAGATGTCGTCGCGGATGACAAGCTTGCCCTCGTCGACATAGGCGGTCTGATAGGTCAGGTGCACCATCGGCCGCTGCATCAGCTTGTAGATTTTCTCGTCATGCCCGAACATCTGGTCGAGCGTCTGCGAGGTCGGCGTCGGACCCGACATCGCCAGCGACAGCATGACCTCGCCGAACTTGGTCGGATTTTCCACGCGCATGCAGCCGTGGCTGAAGGCGCGCTTCTCCGGCGCGAACAGCCGCTTCTCCGGCGTGTCGTGCAGGTAGACCTGGAACTTGTTCGGGAACGCGAACTTGATGCGGCCGAGCGCGTTGGCGGCGCCGGGCGGCTGCACCACGTTGATGTGGCCGTCCGGACCGCGCTTCACTTCAAGACCCATGCGGTCGAAGATCTGCGGGTCGCTGGCATATTGCGGCAGCAGTTCATTTTGGATGATCGACTGCGGCACGTACCAGGACGGATTGACGATGACTTCCTGCATCGGCGCGGTCAAAAGCGGCGTCGGCGTCTGCGGCTTGCCGGCGACGATCTTGGTGCGCCACTGGATGTTTTGATCGCGTACGACCTTGAGCGTGAAGTCCGGAATGTTGACCATCACATAGGTCTTGCCGAGATCGCGCGGCAGCCAGCGCCAGCGTTCCATGTTGGCGACGACGTGGTCGACCTGCTGATTGGCCGCCAGCGGCTTCGGGCCGTTGATGGTGGCCAGCGTCTTGCCGTCGATGACGCCGGTCGGCTTGATGTCGGCGCGCGCTTGCACGTTCTTGATCGCGTTCCACAGCGCCTTGTCATAGACGAGGTCGTCGGCCTTGTTCTTGAGGCCGAGTTTCTGGCGCAGCGCCGGGATGCGCGGATCCTTGTCGCCCGGATTGATGCGGTGGCCGTCGGGAATGCGGTCGTCGGCGGCTTCGGCGCGCGGCGCAGTGCTGCGCAGGTCGGCGAGCTTGGCCTTCAGCGCGCGGAAGCCTTCATGCGGCGGATTGAAGCCATCGATCGCCGCATCCATGTCGCGGGCGTCGGCGAACTTCTTGAGAATGTCGGCGGGCTCCGGTGTGTGGTTGCCGTAATCGACTTCGGCCGAGACACGCGTCGGCGCGATGCGGCCGACCGCGAGATGGCGCGCATAGGTCAGCATCGAATTGGTCATCTTGATATCGACGTCGGCCAAAGCTTCGGCGCCGGTCAGGCTGGTGAATTCCGGCACCGGATAATCCGGCGCGTCGAGCGCGTCGGCCGCGGCATTCTTGAGGTGCAGGATGGCCGCCTTGGCCTGCGGCGTCAGCTGGCCGTCGCGGATCCACAGCGGCGCGTAATTGCGCTGGGCGTAGAAGGCTTCCATCGCCTTGCGCTCGGGCTCGCGGTCGACGCGGTGCGCCATTTGCTTGGCGGCGATGTCGCGCAATCTGTCGGTGATCGCCGCGTCGCTGGCGGCGAGCTGCTTGTCGAGCGCGCTCTTGGCTTCGGCGGCGCCGGCATTGGGTTCGGCAGCCGCGGGCGGCGCAGCTTGCACCATTGGCTCGATGGCAGCCGGCGCTTGTGCGCGCGGCTCCAGCGCGGGAGCGGTGCGCTGCACGGCGGGCGCGGTGTAACCGGCCGGCGGCGGTGTCGGCGATGCTTCGCGGCGGCGCGGCATCTGGCCGTTGAGGGAGGGCGGCATCGGGCCGACCGACTGCACGCGATCGGGCGCCGCCATCGACATCGTCGGTGCGGCGACGATCGCCGCCAACATCGTACCGGCCAGCAATCGCTCGAAGCTCTGTTTACGCATCGCACTCAACTCCACACACAACGTCACCAGGACGCATAAATTTGTATGCAGCGCTTTAACCGGCGGCGCACGCCGCTCGCCATGAACAAGACTGCATCGCTATTATGCGACCGCCGACGCGCGGATACGAAATGAATTTGCCGTGTTAACGACGTTACTTGCGATCAAAGTGAACGCGGCGAAGGATCGTTAAAATTTTAACGATTAACCAACGCCCGCCGTCTCGTTTACGTTGATGCCGGCGGCGGTGTTATCCAAACCGAGGCCTTCGAGCTTGCGATACAGCGTCGAACGGCCGATTTTCAAGCGCCGCGCCACTTCCGACATCTGCTCGTCGTAATGCGCGATGGCGAAGCGAATGACGTCGCGTTCGATGTCTTCGAGCGGCCGCACGTTACCATGCGAGTCGGTGAGCAACAGCGACGGCGACGACAGCGTTAACGGCGCGGCGTTGTTCGCCGGCATCGCCGAATGGTTACCGGCGCCCGGCCAGCTCGCGGCCATCGCCGGCGACGACGCGATCCAAGGTTCGCGGGAAGATTCGGACGGCGGCGCGCCGTCGGTTCCGACCTGCGCCAATATCTGCGGGAATTCGTTGACGCCGACTTCTTCGCTGTCGGACAGCACTACGGCGCGGAAGATCGCGTTCTCCAACTGGCGCACATTGCCCGGCCATCGATAGGACGCGAGCAGGTCGAGCGCCGCCGTGCCGATGCTGCGCACGCGCTTGCCTTCTTCGGCGGCGATGCGGACCAGGAAGTGCCGGGCGAGCGCGGGAATATCGTCGAGCCGCTGGCGCAGCGGCGGGATCATGATCGGAAATACGTGCAGGCGGTAGAACAGGTCTTCGCGGAAGCGGCCGGCCTTCACGTCGGCGATCAGGTCGCGGTTGGTGGCCGAGACGATGCGGACATCGACCTTGATGTTTCTGCGCCCGCCGACCGGTTCGACTTCGCCTTCCTGCAGCGCGCGCAGCAGTTTGACCTGCGCCGCCGGCGGCAACTCGCCGACTTCGTCGAGGAACAGCGTGCCGCCATCGGCCTCGATGAATTTGCCGTTGTGCTTTTCGGTGGCGCCGGTGAACGAGCCCTTTTCGTGGCCGAACAGTATAGACTCGACCAGGTTTTCCGGCATGGCGCCGCAGTTGACCGCGACGAATGGCTTGGCGCGGCGCGAGCCGCTGCCGTGGATGGCGCGGGCGATCAGTTCCTTGCCGACGCCGGATTCGCCTTCGATCAGAACCGGAATGGTGGAGTCCGCCGCCTTCTCCGCGGCGCGCAGCACCGGGCGCATCGCGGCCGAGCGGGTGATGACGTCGGAGATGACTAGTGTGCCGTCGCGGCCGCGCTTGATGCGCTGCAATTCGCCGGTCAGCGCCTTGGTCGCCAGCGCATTGCGCAGCGACACCTGCAGGCGCTCGGGGCTTGCCGGCTTGACGACGAAATCGATGGCGCCGGCGCGCATGGCGGCGACCGCATTGTCGATGCCGCCATGGGCGGTCTGCACGATCACGGGCAGGTCGAGGCCGGCTTCGCGCAAGCGCGCCAGCACGCCGAGGCCGTCGAGGTCGGGCATCACCATGTCGAGCACAACGCAGTCGATGGGCGTAGCGCCGGGGCCGAGCAATGCCGCGACGGCGGCGTCGCCGCCTTCGGCCAGCATGGCCTGGTAGCCGAAGCGCTGCACCATGGCTTCGAGCAGACGGCGCTGGACCGGATCGTCATCGACGATCAACACGACTTGCGACATGGAACCTCCGGGCACGGCTTGTGTGCCGATTTGGTGCAATGTCGTCCTTTTCGCTTAATGGCCTCTTAAAATGATCGCGGAGACACGGCATGCTCCGGGCAAAATCGGAGAGAATCGCGTGTCAAAGCTTCGCATCTACGGCATCGCCCGCACCCGGGCCTTTCGCGCCCTCTGGGTGGCGAAGGAAGTCGGGCTCGACTACGAGCATTTGCCGATCGAGATCGGCGACGCCGGCGCGCGCACGCCGGAATTCCTTGCCATCAATCCGAACGGACGCCTGCCGGTCATCGTCGACGGCGATTTCGTGCTGTTCGAGTCGCTGGCGATCACGCTCTATCTCGCCAAGAAGCATTCGTTCGATAAACTCTATCCTGCCACGCTGGAAGGCGAGGCGAGGGCATGGCAATGGAGCCTGTGGGCGGTCACCGAGGTCGACCGCGGCGTCAACATCTGGTCGCTCAACGCCGTGCGCTTGCCGCCGGCCGAGCGCGACGCCGCCAAGCGCGACGAGGCGCTGAAGGTTCTGGTGGCGCCGTTCAAAGTGCTGGATGCGGCGGTCGCCCAGCAGGACTACCTGCTCGGTCCTGCGTTCACGGTGGCGGATCTCAACGTTGCCGCCGTCATTAGCCGCGCCGTTGACATGGACTTGTCGGCCACCCCGCATCTCAAGGCCTGGCTGATGCGCTGCCTCGATCGCCCGGCCGCGCGCGAGGCGCTGGCGCTCAAGGCCAAGGCCGACGCGGAAACGCCGGCGGACGTGACCCGGCGCATCGCCAAAAATAACCGGCTGTAAGGCCGCGCGGCTGCAATTGTGTTGAAAAAGTTGCGCGCCGCCATCGCGTCGCCATGTCTGACAGCCTAGATGTGTGCCAGCCCGCCAGTTCCCCGCACCATAAAGACCCCCTGCCATGGCCAAAGCCGCGACCCTGAAAAAGCCCGTGAAAGCCGCCAAACCGGGCGCCAAGCCCGATGCCAAGCTAGGCCGGTTGCCGGAATGGGACCTGAACGACCTTTATCCGGGCATCGACAGCCCCGAGCTCAAGCGCGATCTGGAGAGCGCCGAGAAGCGGAGCGCGGAATTCGAGAAGACCTACAAAGGCCGGCTGGCGGCCTTGGCTGCCGAAGCCGGCGCGCCCGGTTTTGTCGATGCCGTGAAGGCCTATGAGGCGCTGGGCGACGTGCTCGGCCGCATCGGCTCGTACTCGGGCCTGCTGCACGCGACCGACAGCACCAATCCGATCTATTCCAAATTCTACGGCGACATGAGCGAGCGCATCACCGGCGCTTATTCGCACCTCTTGTTCTTCGATCTCGAGATCAACCGCATCGACGATGCCGTGCTCGACGCCGCGATGGACAGCGGCTCGCTCGGCCATTACCGGCCGTGGATCGAGGATGTGCGCAAGGAAAAGCCGTACCAGCTCGAAGACCGCATCGAGCAGCTGTTCCACGAGAAGTCGCTGACCGGATACTCGGCGTGGAACCGGCAATATGACGATACCGTCGCTGCGCTGCGCTTCAAGATCGGCGGCAAATCGCTCGGCATCGAGCAAGCGCTGAACTTCATGCAGGACGCCGACGGCAAGAAGCGCAAGGCCGCAGCCGAAGCGCTTGCGCAGACCTTCAAGGAAAACCTGCGCCCGTTCACGATGATCACCAACACGCTGGCCAAGGACAAGGAAATCTCCGACCGCTGGCGCGGCTTCAAGGATGTCGCTGACTCGCGGCATCTGGCCAACCGCGTCGAGCCCGAGGTCGTCGAGGCTTTGGTCGAGGCGGTGCGCGCTGCCTATCCGAAGCTGTCGCACCGCTATTATGCGCTCAAGGCGAAATGGTTCGGCAAGAAGAAGCTGCCCTATTGGGATCGCAACGCGCCGTTGCCGAAGGTGGCGCAGCGCACGATCCCATGGACCGATGCGCGCGCGACGGTGCTGACCGCTTACGGCGCGTTCTCGCCGAAAATGGCGGAGGTCGCCGACCGCTTCTTCACCAATGCCTGGATCGACGCGCCGGTGCGCGCGGGCAAGCAGCCGGGCGCCTTCGCGCATCCGACCGTGCCGTCGGCGCATCCTTATGTGCTGCTCAACTATCAGGGCAAGCCGCGCGACGTCATGACCCTGGCTCATGAATTGGGCCACGGCGTGCATCAAGTCTTGGCCGCGCCGAACGGTCCGCTGATGGCGCCGACGCCGCTGACGCTGGCCGAGACGGCGAGCGTGTTCGGCGAGATGCTGACGTTCAAGAAGCTGTTGGCGCAGACCACCGACAAGAAGCAGCGCAAAGCCATGCTCGCCGCCAAGGTCGAGGACATGATCAACACGGTGGTGCGCCAGATCGCGTTCTACTCGTTCGAGCGCAAGGTGCATCTGGAACGCCGCAACGGCGAACTGACCGCCGACAAGCTGTGCGAATTGTGGATGTCGGTGCAGAGCGAGAGTTTGGGGCCGGCGATCGAGTTGAAGGCAGGCTACGAGACCTTCTGGACCTACATCCCGCACTTCATCCATTCGCCGTTCTACGTCTACGCTTACGCCTTCGGCGATTGCCTGGTGAATTCGCTTTATGCGGTTTACGAGAAATCGAACGAAGGCTTTGCCGAGCGCTATCTGGCGATGCTCGCCGCCGGCGGCACCAAGCATCACTCCGAACTGCTCAAGCCCTTCGGCCTCGACGCCACCGATCCGAAATTCTGGGACGGGGGCCTCAGCGTGATCGCCGGGATGATCGACGAATTGGAAAAACTCGAAGCCCGCTAATCGCAGCCCTTGCGCCCGCCACGGGTGGAGAGCTGATACTCGATGCACTGCATGGTGATCTCGCGGGCCGGTTCGTTTTCGCGCTGGTAGCTGTAGACCTTGCGCGTGATGTCGGTCGACTCGTCGCGGCCGCAGATAAGTTTGGATCGGCTGGAAATCTTGCGTGACGATTTTTCGATCAGCGTCAGTTTGCGTTTCGGATCGGCGCTGTGCAGGAACTCGATCGTCCTCTCGAACCCGTCATTGGTATTCTGCGGCTCGTAGCGGACGCTGTCGCCTGTGATCAGATCGTCGATTTTGTCGTTGGTCAGTTTGTCGAGCTTGCCGAGCGGTTTCTTGCTGTCGACGACGGCCAATGCGTAGCGGTTGAATATCACCTGCTGGCCGCCGAGCTGGCCCTGACAGCCCCACGCCCATACCGCCGCGGACGCACCACTGGACGCGGCAATGACGCCGAACGCGGCCAAGGCGATAATTCGGATTGTCATGGCTCGTTTCATCCTCGCTGCTTCCTATATTCGTAGCACACTGGTACCCCGGGACTCATGACCGACCGCGAAAAGAACCGCTTCTCCGCCCGCGCCAAACGCTACGCCAATGTCGGCACCAAGGTCGGCGGCGTCGCCGCGCGCATGGCGGGCCAGCGGCTGTTCGGTAGCGGGCCGCAGGATCGCGCCGGTAACGCGCTGGCGCTGGCGTCCGCGCTCGGCGGCCTGAAGGGCCCGATCATGAAGGTGGCGCAGTTGCTCGCCACCATTCCCGACGCGCTGCCGGCGGAATATGCCGGCGAATTGATGAAGCTGCAGAGCCAGGCGCCGCCAATGGGTTGGGCTTTCGTCAAGCGCCGCATGAGCGCGGAGCTTGGGGCCGGCTGGCAAAGCAAGTTCAAGGACTTCGAGCATCACCCGGCGGCCGCGGCCTCGCTTGGCCAGGTGCATCGCGCCACCGCGATGAGCGGCGAGGAACTGGCCTGCAAGCTGCAATATCCCGACATGCAGTCGGCAGTCGAAGCCGATCTCACGCAACTGCAATTGTTGATGTCGCTCCGCAAGCGCTTCGATCCGGCGATCGACGCCAGCGAGATCGCGGTCGAGATCGGCGCGCGCTTACGCGAAGAACTCGATTACGTTCGCGAGGCCAAGCACGTGGCGCTGTACCGGCACATGCTGAAAGACGAGGAATCCATCCGCGTGCCGAAGGTCTTTCCGGAGCTGTCGACCGGCCGGCTGCTGACGATGGAGTGGATGACCGGCAGCAAGCTGCTCGATCACAAGAGCGCCTCGCTCGACCTGCGCAACAAGCTCGCCACCGCGATGTTCACCGCCTGGTGGTTTCCGTTCAGCCGTTTCGGCGTCATTCACGGCGACCCGCATCTCGGCAATTACACGGTGTTCGACGATACCAAGGGCCAGCCCGCCGGCATCAATCTGCTCGACTATGGCTGCATCCGGATTTTCCCGCCGAGCTTTGTCGGCGGCGTGGTCGATCTCTATCGCGGTCTGCTCAAGGGCGACGACGCGCTGGTGGTGCACGCCTACGAAACCTGGGGCTTCAAGCGGCTATCGCGCGAGTTGATCGACTCGCTCAACATCTGGGCACGCTTTATCTACGGCCCGCTGCTCGACGACCGCGTCCGCAGCATCGCCGACGGCGTCAAACCGTCGCAATACGGCCGCAAGGAAGCGTTCGAAGTACATCAGGCGTTGAAGAAGCAGGGCCCGGTCACGGTGCCGCGCGAATTCGTATTCATGGACCGCGCGGCTTTAGGCCTCGGCGCGGTGTTCCTGCATCTCAGCGCCGAGTTGAATTTCTATAGATTGTTCAACGAGGCCATCGAGCGCTTCGACATTGCGCAGGTCGCCAAGCGGCAACGCGACGCGCTCGATCTCGTCGGGCTCTAGCATGATCCCGAAAAGTGGGAGCCGGTTTTCGGATCAGATCATGCGCCAATATAAAAAGATTATTTATCGGCGGTGATGAACAGAAAGCCGCCGCGCTCGCGCACTTTGCGCTTGAGATAGTCTTCCGAGAACAAAGGCCGCACCAGCGCGCGCAAGCGGCGGGGCAGGGGAATGGCGTCGGCCTCCTGGCCGTAGACCTCGACCTTGGTCTGCGCAAAGAAGGTGTTGAACAGGTCGGCCAGCGTGTCGCGGGTGTAATAGCGCGCGCTGAAGCCGTCGGTGTCGGCCCACAGCGCGCGATCCAATGACTGGCCGCGCCAGAAGCCGATGAGATGCTTGCGCACCATCGTCATGTAAGCCGGCATGCCTTCGAGATTGTAGACCATGACGCGCGCCTGGCCGCCGGGCTTGAGCACGCGGTGGATCTCTCTGACGATGCGCCCGGTGGTGGCGGCGTGATGGATCGCGCCCCACGACCAGACGAAGTCGAAACTCGCGTCGGCAAAGTCCATCGCTGCCGCGTCGCCTTGCCGGACGTCGCAAGCAAAGCCCTTGAGCGCGGCGCGCTGACGCGTCGCTGCCACTTGAAGTGTCGGAAATGTCGATGGCGGTGACGCGGGCGCCGGCCGATGCCATCAACTCGCTGTGCAGCCCCATGCCGCAGCCGATCTCCAGCACCGCGCGGTCATTCAGGTCGGCAAAGGGAATAATGCGGTCGAACGGGGTGCGCTCGTGGGCGAACAGCCGGGCGGCGTCGATGAAACGGCGGTCGATTTCGTCGAACCAAGGACTGGAGAATCGCTCCGCCGCGACCTTGTCGTTCCAGTCGTAGGACATGGTGTGGTCGGTCCACCAGCGGCGGTTGCCAGCCGACACAGTATCCAAAGCCTGCCGCTCGGTTCGCTTGTCGGAGGTGTCCATCCCGTTGCCCCAAGCGGTTTCCCAGCCGAAATGCCTTTTTTTTCTACAAATCCGGCATCACCGCCTTAAGCCTTCCACAGCCTAGCGCATGCCATCGATAAATCTGCCGCGAACTTGATACGGATCAAAGACGCGGCCATCCAGAATGTTATCGGAGTGGCCGAAATAGATACGAACAGGCCAGACTCTCTGAGGGCCGCAACCGTTGCCCTTGGTCCCTAATTGCGCTACCTCACTGCCGCCAGGTTACCTCGGAGAGCTTCCCTCATGGCCGATCACGGCACTGTCGAATACGCGACCGCTACCGGAAACGACTATCCGGCGCACGAGAACACCTACGAAACATTCGTCAAATTCGCCTTCGTCGGCACCATCCACGTCATCAACCTGATGCTCGGCCTCGCGGTCGGCGGGGTGATGGGGCACTGGTTCATGGCGCTGCCGATCTTCATCATCGCGATTATTGGCTTGATCCCGGGTCTGGTGACCGGCTCGAAGACTTCGAGCGTCGTCGCTTTCGTGATCTGCTTCCTAATCTTCGCGTTCAACGGACTGTAATCGCCACCCGAAACCGGTTGGACTGCGAGGGGGAGACGCGAATGCGAATTGCCGTAGCGCGTGAGACCGATGCCGGCGAACCTCGGGTCGCCGCCACGGCGGAAACCGTCAAGAAATTCAAGGCGCTCGGCGCCGACGTCGCGGTCGCTCGCGGCGCGGGCATCGCTTCGGGCATCCTCGACGCCGATTACGAAGCCGCCGGCGCCACGATCGGCGAGGACGTCACCAAGGACGCCGATATCGTCCTCAAGGTGCGCCGCCCCGCGCCCAACGAATTGTCGCAATACAAGAAGGGCGCGCTCGTCGTCGCCATCATGGACCCCTACGGCAACGAGGCTGCGCTCAAGCAGATGGCCGATGCCGGGTTGGCCGCCTTCGCCATGGAATTGATGCCGCGCATCACCCGCGCGCAGTCGATGGACGTGCTGTCGAGCCAGGCCAATCTCGCCGGCTATCGCGCGGTGGTCGATGCCGCCGGCGAATACGGCCGCGCGCTGCCGATGATGATGACCGCGGCCGGCACCGTGCCGGCGGCCAAAGTCTTTATCATGGGTGTCGGCGTCGCCGGCCTGCAGGCGATCGCGACCGCGCGCCGCATGGGCGCGGTGGTCACCGCCACCGACGTGCGGCCCGCCACCAAGGAGCAGGTCGAAAGCCTCGGCGCCAAGTTCCTCGCGGTCGAGGACGAGGAATTCAAGAACGCGCAGACCGCCGGCGGCTACGCCAAGGAAATGTCGAAAGAGTATCAGGCCAAGCAAGCCGCACTCGTCGCCGAGCACATCAAGAAGCAGGACATCGTCATCACCACCGCGTTGATCCCGGGCCGTCCGGCGCCGCGGCTGATCACTGCGGCAATGGTGGCTTCGATGCGGCCCGGCTCGGTGATCATCGATCTCGCGGTCGAGCGCGGCGGCAATGTCGAAGGCGCCAAACCAGGCAATGTCGAGGTCGTCGGCGGCGTCAAGATCGTCGGCCATCTCAATGTCGCGGGACGCCTGGCGGCGTCGGCCTCGGCGCTCTATGCCAAGAACCTCTACACATTCGTCGAAACGCTGATCGACAAGAAAGAAAAGAAGCTTGCGATCAACTGGGACGACGAGATCGTCAAGGGCACCGCGCTGACGCGCGACGGCGCCATTATTCATCCGAATTTCATGCCGAAGACGGCGGCCTAGCGCATGATCCCGAAAAGTGGGAACCGGTTTTCGGACAAGATCATGCGCCGTTTAGCGAGAGCCTGACATGGACCACATAGCAACGGCAGTCGATCCCTTCGTTTTTCGACTCTCGATCTTCGTGCTCGCCGTGTTCGTCGGCTACTACGTGGTCTGGTCGGTGACGCCGGCGCTGCACACGCCGCTGATGTCGGTGACCAACGCCATCTCATCGGTGATCGTGGTCGGCGCGCTGCTCGCGGTCGGCGTACCGCTGATCACCGCCCATGACGGCCCGCTCTGGGCGCGCGCGCTCGGTTTCGTCGCGCTGATCTTCGCATCGATCAATATTTTCGGCGGCTTCCTGGTCACGCAGCGAATGCTGGCGATGTACCAGAAGAAAAAGAAGTGATCGCGCCATGAGCAACAATCTCGCCGCGCTGCTTTATCTCGTCGCCGGTGTCCTGTTCATTCAGGCGCTGCGCGGTCTGTCGAACCCCGCCACCAGCCGGCGCGGCAATCTGTTCGGTATGATCGGCATGACCATCGCCGTGCTGACGACGCTGGCGGCGCATCCGCCGGCCGACACCATCGCCTGGGTCCTGGTAATCGCTGGCATCGTCATCGGCGGCGGCATCGGCGCGGTGATCGCGCGCCGCGTGCCGATGACCTCGATGCCGGAATTGGTCGCGGCCTTCCACTCGCTGGTCGGCATGGCCGCGGTGCTGGTCGCGGCGGGCGCGTTCTATGCGCCGGAAGCCTTCGACATCGGCAGCGAAGGCCATATCCATCAGGCGAGCCTGATCGAGATGGCGCTCGGCGTCGCCATCGGCGCCTTGACCTTCACCGGTTCGGTGATCGCCTTCCTCAAGCTGTCCGCGCGCATGAGCGGCGCGCCGATCACGCTGCCCGGCCGCCACATCATCAATATCGCCATCGCGCTGGCCTTGGTGTTCTTCATCTACCAGTTTTATGCCTCGCAGAGCGTGCTCAGCTTCTGGCTGATCGTCGCTTTGGCGCTGCTGCTCGGCGTTCTGATGATCATCCCGATCGGCGGTGCCGATATGCCGGTGGTGATCTCGATGCTCAACTCCTATTCGGGTTGGGCCGCCGCCGGCATCGGCTTCACGCTCGGCAATTCCGCGCTGATCATCACCGGCGCGCTGGTCGGCTCGTCGGGCGCGATCCTGTCCTACATCATGTGCCACGCGATGAACCGCTCGTTCGTGTCGGTCATTCTCGGCGGCTTCGGCGGCGAGACCGCGGCGGTCGGCGGCGCGGTCGAGCAGCGTCCGGTCAAGCTCGGCTCGGCCGAGGACGCCGCCTACATCATGAAGAACGCGCAGAAAGTCATCATCGTGCCGGGCTACGGCATGGCGGTGGCGCAGGCGCAGCACGCCCTTCGCGAGATGGCCGATCGTCTCAAGAAGGAAGGCGTCGAGGTCAAATACGCCATCCATCCGGTGGCCGGCCGTATGCCCGGCCACATGAACGTGCTCTTGGCCGAAGCCAACGTGCCTTACGACGAAGTGTTCGAGCTGGAAGACATCAATTCGGAATTCGCCCAGGCCGACATCGCCTTCGTCATCGGCGCCAACGACGTGACCAATCCGGCGGCGGAAGACGACAAGACCTCGCCGATCTACGGCATGCCGGTGCTGCAAGTGTGGAAGGCCGGCACCGTGATGTTCATCAAGCGCTCGCTGGCGTCCGGCTATGCCGGCATCGACAACCCGCTGTTCTACCGCGACAACACCATGATGCTGCTCGGCGACGCCAAGAAGATGACCGAGAGCATCGTCAAGGGGATGTAGCTTCGGCGCTTTGCGCCTCCGGAGCGACATAGCGAAACTGGCGGCCGTGCAGCGTAATGGTCGGGCTCAGCCCGAAATGCCCGGCGCCAAAGACGCCGATCCGCCGCTCCAACTCTTCTTTTGATATTTCGGCGGGAATCTCGCATAGCGCGGCGTATTTGCGGCGCGTCGTGCGGCGGCCCTTCCATGCGACGGCAAGCTGCGCCAGCGGCTCGGCTTGGATCGCCAGCGTTTTGGCGAGATGCCAGAATAGCCGCGCCAGCGTGACCAAGGACAACTGCTCAAGGCCTTCCACGGACGTATCGGGCGGGACGTGAAACAACTCGGTACCGACGATCGGCCCGGAGTCCACGCGTTCGTGCATCACATGCGCGGTGACGCCGAACTCGGTCGCGCCGTCATAGAGCGCAAAATGCGACGGTAGCCAGCCGGGATAGTGCGGCGGACCGGGGTGAAAATTATAGGCGCCGTAGCCAAGGTTTTCGAGAATGCGCTTCGGCACGATCACCGGCGTGATAAATCCGATCAGCCGCGCACGTGCCAGCAGCTCGGGCGTCAGCGCCTCAAGCTCGGCGCCGGAGTTGACGCCGCGAATATCCAGCCGCGGATTGTGCTGGCGCAGGACGGCAGCCAGAGCCGCTTCCTCGACAGGTCCGGTGAGCAAGATGATGATGTCAAACATGGCAAGCTGCTGCCGCAAAAGCTGCGCCGCAAGAATGATGGAATATCGGGAATGCCGCTTAGGCGCTCACGTCCAGAAGGTTCGCTGAGGTTGACGATGCCGTCGATGCCGTCGATGCCGGGGCGGCCGCAGCCGCAGGCTGAGATTTATCGCCGTCGCTGCCGCTGGTGTGATGATGGCCGCCGTGATGGTGCGCACCCTTGGCGAGTTGCTGCAACGATGCCAGGGCCTGCTGCGCCTTGCCGAGGTCGCCCGATTGCAAGGCATCGCCGATCTGGCTGACGGCTTGCGCGAACGGCCCGCCGCTTTGGCCCGCCGATGTTTGCGTGAAGGCGGAATAAGCCTGCTGCGCCGCGTCGAGATCGCCGGATCGGATGGCGTTGACCAATTGGCCAAAGCTCTGCTGCTGGCCAGATGGCGGCGGAAGATTTGCTGATGTGTTTGAGATGGCCGCTATGGTCATGACACGTCTCCGGTAGGACTCTCGGTCCCGTTCGAATCGCGTCGCCCCCCGGCGTGCTCTGGTAATAATCCGACGTGATTTTCAAACGGTTAACGGCGCGGCGTTCGTGAATCTTTCGGCGCGCCGAGACGCTTTTTTTATGCCAGTTTTATCCCAGCGCTAGCCGGGCCCGTCCAGCGGCATCGGCACCGAGCAATGCATGCGCACGCCCTCGGGACGGTAATCGATGCTGGCGGTGGCCTGGATCTGTCCAGGCAGCACGAATTCCAACAGCCGCGAGCCGAAACCCTGACGCTCAGGCGGTGACACCACCGGTCCGCCGCTTTCGGCCCAATCGAAATCGAGCCGGCGGCGCGTGGCCTCGATGGTCATGCTCCAGGTCACGTCGATCTTGCCGCCATAGACCGACAGCGAGCCGTATTTCGCGGCGTTGGTCGTGAGTTCATGCATGGCCATGCCGAGCGACACCGCAAGCTGCGCGGGCAGCGGCACTTCCGGTCCGCTCAAGGTGATGCGGTTGTCGCTGCCGTCGTCGAAGGCGTCGAGTTCGTTGTGCAGGATGTCGCCGAAAGTGACGGCGCCGGCTTCTTCGGTCAGCAGGCGATGGGTCTTCGCCAGCGCGGCGATGCGCCCGATCAGCGCGGTCTTGAACTCTTCGATCGTATCGGAGGAGCGCGCGGTCGAGCCCATGACCGCCTGCACGGTGGCCAGCGTATTGCGGACGCGGTGGTGCAGTTCGCGGATCAGCAGCGCCTGTTGCTCCTCGGCGCGTTTGCGCTCGGTGATATCGACCAGCATGTTGACGGCGCCGACCAGCCGGCCGGCATCGTCATGCAGTGGCGTCGGATAGGGGATGAACGAAATCCGCGTGCCATCGGGGCGCTCGGCGATCGCTTCCATGCCGCGCACCACCCGGTCTTCCTTGAGGGCAATCGCCATCGGGCATTGATCGTGCCGCATCGGCGTGCCGTCGGCCCAATATAGCTTCCAGGACCCGCACCATTCGCTGGTGCCGAGCGCCGGCCTGTGGCCCCACAGTTCCGCGGCGGCATTGTTGTAATAAGTCAGCCGTCCTTCGGCGTCGGTGGTGTAGATCGCGGCCGGCAAGGCTTCGAGCAGGGCGTGGAACCGGCGGTCGCGCTCTTGCAGGCTGACATGCGGGGTCCCTTGGGACCGGCTTGCGTTGGAAATCGGCACGACATTGCCGTCGCCCGGCCCTTCGCCCCGGGCAGCCATCGCGCGTTCCAGCTCGCTTTCCAGAAAACTCACCGGCTCATCATCCCTGCAGCCCGAATCGACACAAAACCCGGCGCCACCGCCATTTAAAGACCTGAAATCCCCAACCCCGTCAGGAGGAACGCGCTTCCCGGCGATAGGTTGCGTCGATGGCGCAATTTTACCCGTGTTTTGCCGATTTTCTCTTAACGAGGTCAAAGGCCTGGCAGGTGGAACCCGGCCGAGGGCTACAGCGCCCGCACCATCACCAAAGCATCGACCGGCCCCAGCGCGGGGTGCCGGAACGCCAGAGGCAGGCGGCCCACGGTCGCAAAGCCGCAGGATTGCCACAGCCGCACGGCGCGCTCGTTGGTCGCGACCACGAAATTGAATTGCATGGCGGTGAAGCCGCGCTCGCGCGCCGCATTAAGCGAGTGCGCGCACATGGCGCGGGCGACGCCGCGGCCGGCCGCCTCGGCAGCGACCATATAGCCGCAGTTGGCGACGTGGCCGCCGCCGCCGCGCTGGTTGGCGCGCAGATAATAGGTGCCGGCGATGGCGCCTGCGTTCTCGGCGACAAAAACGGAGTGGCCCGGCGCGCGCCAATAGGCCAGCGCATCGGCGCGGCCGATGTCGCGCGGGATCGGATAGGTCTCGCCGGCGCGGAAGGTCGGTTCGAGAATTGCCCAGATCGCGTCGTCGTCGGCGGCAATAGCGGGGCGGATGGCGACGGTGGCGCTCATGGCCGCTGTGATATCATTGTTCGATGGCATGGCTGAAAGGTTTGATCGTCGTCGCGGCGTTTGGCTACGGCGTCTTGCTGGTGGCGATCTATCTGCTGCAGCGCGCGATCATGTATCCGGCGCCGCAAACTTATCGCACGGCGCCGGACGCGGCCGGCTTGCCGCAGGCGCAGGAAGTCGTGCTCGATACCGCCGACGGCGAGAAGGCCATCGTCTGGCACGTGGCGCCGAAAGGCGACAGGCCGGTCGTCATCTTCTTCCACGGCAATGGCGAGGTGCTGGCGTGGCGCGTGCCGCGCTTCCGCGAATTGATTGCCGACGGCTACGGTCTCGTGGCGCTGTCATTTCGCGGCTATGCCGGGTCGTCGGGCAAGCCCAGCGAAGCCGGCCTGATCGCCGACGGCGAGGCCGCCTACCGGTTTGCCGCCGCGCGCTATGCGCCGGCGCGGCTGGTGCCGTGGGGTTATTCGCTCGGCAGCGGCGTCGCGGTCGCCATCGCCTCCACCCATCCGGTCGGCAAGCTGATCCTGGAGGCGCCCTATACGTCGACCGTCGATGTCGCCGCTGCCGCCTTTCCGTTTTTGCCGGTGCGCTGGCTGCTGAAGGACAGCTTTCATTCCGATGAGCGCATCGGCGCGGTGCACGCGCCATTGCTGGTGCTGCATGGCGAGAAAGATGCCGTCGTCGACATTCGCTTCGGCGCGCGGCTGTTCGCGCTCGCCAACGAGCCCAAACGCATGCGGCGTTTTCCGCAAGGCGACCACGTCAATTTGGAAGAGCAGGGCGTCATCGAGGTGGCGAAAGAGTTTCTGGCCGATTGAGGCTCATCGCTTAGCGGACTCTAGGCTCGCACGCCGCTGACGAAATACTGGCCGCCGAGCGGCAGCCAGCTCAGATATTTTTCCAGCGGGCGCAGGCTTGCGAGCTGCGCCGGAAAAAACAGGCAATAGCCGGTCGCGGCGATATCGAATTTCGCCTCGCGCATCCGCCGCATTGTCTCGCGCATGGTCAGCAGCACAGCGTCGGCGTCGAACGGGCAGGTGTTGACCAGATGCCGCGTCACCGGATTGAACGGATTGTGCTCGAAGATGACGAAATGTCCGCCGGGCTTGAGGCGGTCGTGGCAATAGCGCAACGCATCCTGCCGCTCGGCCGGTGCTATGTGGTGAAACACGCAGGACGCCAGCACCAGATCGAACTTGGTGGCAGCGCTCAATTTGTCCAGGCCAAGAAAGCGGCAATCCGGATTGTCGCGCCGGGCGATCGTCAGGCTGTCGGCGGAAGGGTCGCAGCCGACGACATCGGCGTTGGGAAACGCGGCGCGGAAATGCGGCATGGCGCGGCCGACGCCGCAGCCGAAATCGAGCACCGCGGCGACTTCGTCGGTCAAGCTTTGGCCGGCCAATTGTTTGGCGCGCTCGACTTTGTAGCGGACGAAATAATCGTTATCGCGATCGAAGAAGCCGGTCTGCGCGGCGATCAGCGCTTCGTATTGCCCGGCATATTGATCGAAATCGATTTTCGTCATCAACCGGCCTTTGGGCGTTCGCGCTTACGACGATTAGAACTCCAGCCGCTTACCAAAAAGAAAACGCGGGCGATAAACGCCCGCGCTTAATTCTAAACCCGTCCGTTCGGCCGTTAGAAGCGCGGTGCGCTGCCGCCGCCAGCGCCGCCACGACCGCCACGGCCACCGGCGCCGCCCGGACCACCCGCACCGCCGGGGCCAGCGGCACCCGGAACGACACGCGGCTTCATCGGCAACAGGCCTTCGCGCTGCATCTTCTTGCGCGCGAGCTTGCGGGCGCGGCGGATCGCTTCCGCCTTTTCCCGGGCCTTCTTTTCCGACGGCTTTTCGTAATGGCCGCGAAGCTTCATTTCGCGGAAAATACCCTCACGCTGCATCTTCTTCTTGAGCGCCTTGAGGGCTTGATCGACGTTGTTGTCGCGAACGAGAACTTGCACGCATGCTCCTTGGTATGTGGCTCGGCCGGGTTTTAATCAAAAAGCCCGTAAAGACGGGCCTTAGAGTCGGGCGGCAGTAGCAGAATTGGGCGGATGAGTCCATCAGAACGGCGCAAAACCGCCGATCCATGGCTCTTTTCCATATAGGGCGAGGGGTTACAGGTTGAAAGCCACCCCGTCAAATAGGGTTTTAGGCGGCCTGGGACTGGCGGGCCTCCTCGAACAGGGCCTCGACCCAGCCGTCGGCCACCGCGGTCGATCACCAGGTGCACCCGGTCGCTGGAACCCCGGTTGGCGACGCTGTGCGGGTCGGACAGCCGCAAATACCAGGTGGAACCGGCCGACATCGGGCAGCGGACGCCGTTGAGGCGGAAATCGACCCCGTCATTGGTCACCACAGGGATATGGAGCCGCACCATGCCCTGCTCGAAGCTTAGGTCGTTGTCGTGGTGTTCCTTGATGACCGAGCCGGGGTGAGCCGCATCAGCCGCACCGCGTGCAGCGGGCAGGCGAAGGCCCCCAACACCTCCCGGAAATAGTGCGAGCCGGCCAGTGCCGGGGTGTCCGCGAAGGTCGAGCAGCCCGGGTCGGAATAGATCATCTGTATCGGGTGCGTGGCCCCCGCCGGGCCGCGCAGCGCGATCACGTCCCAGTCGCCGTCATAGTTCTGTTTGACGAAATGCTCGATCCAGGCCGCTCGGGAAAAATTCGCCATGGCGGCGGCCAGCCGCTCCGGATCGAAGTCCAGCGGCAAGCGCAGGCGGTCGGGGAAGCGGGGGTCATATAACAACTTTAAAGTGAAAATAATAATGACTCAATCAACAAAATAGTATCGCCTCACGATACGAAACCGTTGCAAACGTATCGTATTATGATACGTTGCGGCGGTGATCAAAGGTTTCAAAGGCAAATTCGCCGAGACGATCTTTCGGGAGCGCGCAATTCCGAAAGGTTTTCCGGCCGATATTGCTCAAGTCGCACGGCGAAAATTGGTCATGGTGAATAACGCCGGGGCGCTAGGCGATTTGAAGTCGCCGCCGGGCAATCGCCTTGAAGCGCTGCATGGCGATCTGGCTGGCAAGCATTCCGTCCGTATCAACGATCAATGGCGAATCGTGTTTCGATGGACAGAAACGGGTCCCGATGAAGTTGAAATTACGGACTATCACTAGGGAGAACTGACAATGGCAAAGAAACTCGCACCGGTTCATCCTGGCGAAGTCTTGCGGGAAGAGTTTCTCAAGCCGCTAAAGCTGACGCCTTATGCGGTAGCGGCAAAGATTGGCGTTCCTCGTACGCGCGTTGAACGGCTATCGCGCGAGGAAGCGCCAGTCACGGCCGACACGGCGCTGCGGCTTGGAAAATTCTTCAAGACCACGGCGGCGTTCTGGATGAACATGCAGGCGCAGTATGATCTGGAAACCGCCGAAGATAAGATCGCGCCTCAGATCAAGAAGATCGTGAGCCACGAAGCGGCCTGAGCAGGCAGACTTGCTATTTCGAAATCACCTTCGTCACATGCCCCATCTTGCGGCCCGCCCGGGCGTCCTTCTTGCCGTAGAGATGCAGCGAGGCGCCCGGCACCGTGAGCCAGTGCGACGCCTGGTTCACTTCGGCGCCGATCAGGTTGATCATCTCGACGCGGCCGAGCCGAATCGGCTTGCCCAGCGGCCAGCCCGCCACGGCGCGGATATGCTGCTCGAATTGCGACACGGTGGCGCCGTCGATGGTCCAGTGCCCGGAATTGTGCACGCGCGGCGCGATCTCGTTGACCAGCACGGTGCGCTTCTTGCCGGTGCGGACCACGAACATTTCCACCGCCAGCACGCCGACATAATCGAACGCCTTGGCGATGCGGGTGGCGATTCTGCGCGCCTCGGCGGCGAGCGCCGGCGACACCTTGGCCGGCACTTTCGAGATGTGCAGGATATGGTCGCGGTGCTCGTTCTCGGTCACCTCGAAGCATTCGATCTTGCCGTCGGCCGAGCGCGCCGCGATCACCGAAACCTCGCGTTCGAAATCGATGAAACCTTCGAGGATGCAGGGCTCGTTCTTCAGGCTGCGCCAGGCGGCATTGGCGTCGCCGCCTTTGGCGATCTTGGCCTGGCCCTTGCCGTCGTAGCCCAGCCGTTTTGTCTTGAGCACGGCCGGCAGGCCGACTTTTGCAACGCCATCGGCGAGCTGCGAGGCGCTATGCACCGCAGCGTAAGGCGCGGTGCCGATTCTCAATTCGCTGATGAAATTCTTTTCGATCAGCCGGTCCTGCGTGAGCTCGAGCACGCGCGGGTCCGGCAGCACCGGCTTACGTTTGGCGAGAAACGCCGCAGTCTTGGCCGGCACGTTCTCGAACTCATAGGTGATGACATCGACGCTATTGGCAAAGCGGCCGAGCGCGGCCTCGTCGTCGTAGTCCGCGCAGGTAAAGGTGTGCACCACGTCGAAGGCGCAGGAATCCTTGTCCGGCGAATAGATATGAACCTTCAGCCCGAGCTGCTGGGCCGCGAGCGCCAGCATGCGGCCGAGCTGGCCGCCGCCGAGAATTCCGATGGTCGCGCCGGGTTTGAGCAAGGTTAAGCTTTCGGCCGCTTGGCGACGGCTTTGGTCTGCCGCGCGCGCCAGGCTGCGAGCCGCGCCGCGATCTTGGCGTCCGACAGCGCCAGCACCGCCGCCGACAGCAGCGCGGCATTGATCGCGCCCGGCTTGCCGATGGCCAGCGTGCCGACCGGAATACCGGCCGGCATCTGCAGGATCGATAGCAGCGAGTCTTTGCCGTCCAGCGCGTGGGTGTTCATCGGCACGCCGAACACCGGCAGCAGCGTCATCGAGGCCGTCATGCCGGGCAGGTGGGCGGCGCCGCCGGCGCCGGCGATGATCACCTTGAAGCCGTTTTCGCCGGCATTGGTGGCAAATTCATACAGCCGCTTCGGCGTGCGATGCGCCGACACGATCAGCGCCTCGTAGCCGATCTTGAGCGCGTCGAGCGTTTCGGCGGCATGCTGCATCGTGGCCCAGTCCGACTGACTGCCCATGATGATCGCGACCGGTTTTGCAGCCATTGAGCCCCCGAGCGCTCGATCTTCGACGATCATGCGCCAATAAAACCCGCCCGAATCCCGGCGGAAGGAAGCGGCGGATTATAGGTTCAGACCCCCCTCTGGCAAGGCGAAACCGCTATGGTGCGGGCTTGACCAGCAAGCAATGTGATTCGTCCGTGGCCGCAGATAGTTCCGATCGACCGCAAGCCGTCCCGCCAGCCGATGCGGCGCTGCTGGCCGAGATCGGGCGGCTCCAAGCCGAACTGATGCAGGCGAAATGGCAGATCGCCGAGTTGGAGGCCCGCGCCGACATCGATCCGCTGCTCGATATCCTCAACCGGCGCGGTTTCGACCGCGAATTGGCGCGCGCGGTGGCTTACGTCAACCGCTACGGCACCGCCGCGGCGCTGGTGTTCATCGATCTCGACGGCTTCAAGGCGGTCAACGACCGCCACGGCCACGCCGCCGGCGACGAGCTGCTCAAGGCGGTGGCGCGTCAGTTGACCGCCTTAGTCCGCGCCTCCGATGTGGTGGCCCGGTTCGGCGGCGACGAATTCGCGGTGCTGCTGTGGAACCTCGGCGAGGCGCAGGCGGCCGCCAAGGCGCGCGAACTGGAGGACACGATTGCGTCGCTCGGCGTCGGTGCCAGCGCCGGCATGGTGGCGCTCTCGAGCAAAGCGACTCCGGCCGCGATTGTCGCTGCCGCCGACATGGCGATGTATGAGCGCAAGAAAGCGCGGCGGGGGTCGTAGGCGCAGTCCCTTTCGTGCGCCGCGTCGTTATCGATATCGGCGAGCTGCGGGCGTTGCGTCAGCGCGCCGGATCGGGCCGCCGTCAGGCAAGAACCGGATCGAGAACGAGATCGAAAACTAGAAGACGTCGTTTTCGTCGGCGATGCGCTTTTCGATTGTGGCGCGGAAAGCGCCAAGATCCAGCACGCACTGCGCATGCACTGGGGTCCCGGTAGGCATGCCGAATTTCTCGCAATAGAAATCATGCTCCGCCGCAATTTCCTGGATGCGGAGCCGTTCGGCGCGCGCCTGCGCCGCGGGCATATTCGGTGCAACAAAGGCCACGAAATATACAACGAAGGCCAGCAACGCCGCCCAGAGACCGATCTCCACGTTGTTGTGAATTTGGCCGGCGATGGCCTGCAATCTGTCGGAATTCATCAAAGCCCCCAATGAGAATGTCCCGCGCATAGTCTCCTCAGGGTTGCCACAAGCAAGAGTCGGGCCGCGACTGCCTTGCACGCAATCGGTTGCCGGAATGGGCTTCGGCGAGTGGCCGGGCGTGTGGGGGCGCAGGCTACGCGATGATATCCGGCGTCAGCGCGTCTTCGAGTTGGCGGATCTTGTCGCGCAGCACCAGCTTGCGCTTCTTCAGCCGTTGCACCTGGATCAGGTCGGAGCCGGGCGATAGCGCCAAGGCCGCAATCGCGGCGTCGAGGTCGCGGTGCTCCTGCTGCAGGCGCGCCAGCTGCTCGCGCAATGCGAGTTCGTCGTTGTCGTTCATCGCCACCGCTGCTTCGCCGCGCGCCGGTATCAGCTTAGGCCGCCGCAGAAATAATTATCGCGTTTTCCACAGCGGGCTTCAAGCACAGATAAAAATAGACGCCAATCCAATGGCTTCGGATCCGATTGCTGCGGCGCAAAGCGGCGTGAAAAATTGCCCTTGCAGTAAGTCTGAGACAGACTTATTTCATAGGGACCACAGATTGAGGAGACATGCTGAATGTCGCTGCAATCGCACCTTGCGGAACTTGAAAAAAAGCACCGGGCGCTCGAAGTTCAGATTAACGATTGCTTGGTACACCCCGCTACCGACGACCTTAAGGTCGTCGAACTTAAACGCCAAAAATTGCACCTGAAAGACGAGATCGAACGGCTCAGGCACGGCGAAAACGCCAGCGTGCACTGACTCGATTCGGCGCCTATTGAACTTTCGGCTTAACCGCCGGCCCGCCGCCCAGTCCGGACTTGCCCGGGTTTGGCGGCGAGCCGGCGGTTTTGTGTTTCCGCTTCGGTCGAACTTGATTCATACTGGCTGCAAATCAAAGTGGCCGACCCACGGCCCACGTCGTTCGGGGAGAAGTTAATGCGCCTGTTCGCGAAGGCCCCCGGCATGAGCCGGCCCCTCATTGTTGCCTTGGCGATGACGCTGGCGGTCACCTTCTCCGGTCCGTGCCGCGCCGATAGCGCCGAATATCCGACCCGGCCGATCACGCTGATCGTGCCCTATCCACCCGGTGGCGGCGTCGACGCCATGGCGCGGGTGGTCGGACAGAAGCTGTCGGAGACGCTGCACCAGCCGGTCATCGTCGACAATCGCGGCGGTGCCGGCGGCACGCTCGGCACCCGCGCGGTGGCGCGCGCGCATCCCGACGGCTACACGCTGCTGCTCGGCCATACCGGCACACTGTCGATCAACCCCAGCCTGTACAGCCATGCCGGCTACGATCCGCGCGCCGACTTCGACGCCATCGGTCTGGTCGCCTCGATGCCGGTGGCGCTGATCGCGCATCCGTCGTTTCCGGCGAAATCGATCGCCGAGTTCATCGCGCTGGCCAAGGCGTCGCCGGGCAAGATCAACCTCGGCACCTCGCCGCTCGGCACCGGCGGCTACATGTGCGCCGAGCTGTTCAAGTCGGTGGCCGGCCTCGACCTCGCCATCATTCCCTACAAGGGTTCGGCGCCGGTGATGAGCGATCTGCTCGGCGGCCATGTGCCGGTAGCGTTCGGTACACTGCCGCCGGCGCTCGGCAATATCGCTGCCGGCAATCTGCGCGCCATCGCGGTCACCAGCGCCAAGCGCACCAGCCTGCTGCCCGACGTGCCGACCTTCGACGAATCCGGGCTGCCCGGCTTCGAGGCGGTGTTGCATTACGGCCTGCTGGCGCCGGCCGGCACGCCGAAGGAGATCATCGATCAGCTCAATTTCGAGATCCGGCGCGCGGTCGCGACCGACGAGGTCAAGGAGCGCATCCGCGCCGAGGGCGGCGACCCGATGACCTCGACGCCGGCGGAATACACCGCCGATATCGACAAAGAAGAAAAGAAATGGGGCGATCTGGTGCGCCAGCTCAATTTAAAGGTCGAATAGAGCGTCTTTCTGCCTAAAAGAAATCCCGGCAGGCACTGCCTTTATGCCTGCATATGGCTTACCTATAGCGCATGAAGGAACCCAAAACGATGAGCGAACCCGCCGACAAGCGGCCCAAAAACACGCGCGGCGATGCCTTTCCGGTCGAAGGCTTTGCGCTGACCGTCGATGGCAAGATCAAGTCGCAATATCCGGATTTGGCCGACGCCATGAAAGTCGCCGTGGCGCTGAAGACCAAGTTTCCCGTGATCCAGGTTACGATATACGATGCCGCGGCAAAGACCCGCACACCGGTGAACCTGCCGGAGGCCTGAGGCTCCCAGCCTGACGTCTCTCCCGCATGGTCCCGTCAAGAGCGGGCGCATCAGGGGAGGCTGTTCGTGCGCATTTCGCAAAGCATTGTCGCTGCACTCGTATTGACCGTGGCGTTTATTGGCGCGGCGCGCGCCGACGACTACCCCAGCCGCCCGATCACGCTGGTGGTGCCGTTCCCGCCCGGCGGCAGCACCACCGTAATGGCGCGCAACGTCGCCGATAAAATGTCGGCCGCGCTCGGCCAGCCGATCGTGGTGGAAAACCGCGGTGGCGCCGGCGGCACCATCGGCACGCGCTACGTCGCCAAGTCGGCGCCCGACGGCTACACCATCCTGCTCAGCTATACCGGCACGTTCTCGATCGCGCCCACCGCCTATGGCAATCCAGGCTACGACCCGCGCAAGGATTTCGCGCCCATCGGCATGATCGGCGCCGCACCCAATCTGTTGCTGGTGACGACGTCGCTGCCCGTCAAATCGCTCGCCGAACTCATAAAGTATGCAAAGTCCTTGCCGTCGCCGATGCAATATGGCTCGCCCGGCGTCGGCACCGTCAATCATCTCGCCGGCGAGATGCTGGCGAACTCGATCGGCGTGCCGATGTTGCACATTCCCTATAAAGGCAACGGCCCCGCGCTCGGCGATCTGATCGGCGGTCACATCCCGATGATGTTCATGCCGATCCCGGCCTCGCTCGGCAATGTCAAAGCCGGCACGCTGCGGGCACTGGCGATCTCGAGCGCGACGCGCTCGAGCCTGGTGCCCGACGTGCCGACGCTGGTGGAATCCGGCGTGCCCGGTTTCGACGTGGCGTTGCGCTACGGTCTGGCGGCGCCGGCCGGCACGCCGCGTCCGATCATCGATCGGCTCAACAAAGAACTCAACGCTGCGCTGGCATCCGAGGAAGTGCAGAAGCGCTTGGCCAACGAAGGCGCCGAGGCGCTGCCCGGCACTGTCGCGGATTACGTCGCCGATCTCGACAAAGAAGAGACCAAGTGGAGCGCGCTGGTCCGCAAGATCGGGCTCAAGCTCGAGTAGGCAACGATTTTAATGACGAATTTATGCGACCGCGTCGCTGCTGCAAGCGTATCGCGTTGATGGGTCGCGGCGTGTGCCTTATACTGACCGCTCATTCACCAAGGAGGCGGGCATGCTGCGGCGGAAGCTGGAAGCAATCGGCTGGGTGGTTGTCACACTTACATCGATGTCGCAGGCCGCGTTGGCCGAAGGCCGCGACGGCGCCTATCGCGGCACGATCGTCTGCGAAAAACTGAAAAATTCGCAATTCATCTTGCGCGCGCCGCTCGATGTCACGATCAGCGGCAAGAGCGTGGTCGCCGCGCGGCCGGTGTTTAATCTTCCCGGTACGCTCGTGGTCGCCAGCGAGATCGCGACCGGCAGCATCGCCGACGACGGCACCATCAAGTTCAACTCGACGTGGCACGGCGGCGGTTCGAGCTTTGAAGGCAGCTACAGCGGCACGATCACTGAGAAAACCGGCACGCTGACGGGAACGCAGAACTGGACCACAGCGACCGGCAAGGAAACCCGCAACTGCACCGCGGCCATTGTGCTGACCGGCTCGTAGACCGGACTTAATTTGCGGCAACCCGCTGCATGACTTCGACCTCGCTCAGGGAGTGGGCCGGCGCCGACACATAGAATTCCATCTCCACCATCACCATGGCGGTGAGGAACAGCGCGGACGCCACCAGCACGGACTTGAGCATGAAACTTTCGCGCGGCGGTTCGCCGGGCCGGCGGGTGGGAATTTTTGGGACTCGCATGCGGCCGTCCTCGGTTGGTGTCTGCGTTTATCGAAGCAAATAGCAGGCCAGCGCCGGGTGCCGCGTCTTGTGCCGCTTCTTGGATTGCAATTGGCCGCGGTCCAGCCATATTCTTGAGACTTGCTTTGGCAAGCCTAACGGCTCTTGTTGAATCTTCGGTGAACCTGGCGAGGCCGCAATGACGCTTCCGCTCACACTACGAATTTACCGTCACCGTGCGGCGATGCTCGCTGCCACGCTCGGCTTGAGCCTCTTGGCGGCGCCCGCGCAGGCCTTCACCTTCGACAACACCACCAACACCAATAGCGACGGCTCGGCCAAATATACCGATCCGGATTCGCGGTTCTCGAACGGCGCCAACGGCCAGACCAAATACAATTTCGGCAGCGGCACGTTGCAATTCGGCCGGCAGCGCTCGCTCACCGACGAGCGCTACAACACCGACCGGATGTTCAATCCGAACGGCCGCCCTGGCGACGGCCGCTGAGGGGCCTCACACCCCCTTCGCTACGTCCCGCAGCTTGAACTTCTGAATCTTCCCCGTTGAGGTCTTGGGGATGTCCGCGAACACGAAGTGCCGCGGCACTTTGTAGTCGGCGAGATGTTTCTTGCACCATTGCTGCAACTCGTCGGCGCTCGCCGTTGCGCCCGGCTTGAGTTCGACGAAGGCGCAGGGCGTCTCGCCCCATTTGTCGTCGGGCTTGGCCACCACCGCGACCGCGCCGACCGCGGGGTGCTTGTACAGCGCGTCCTCGACCTCGATCGACGAGATGTTCTCGCCGCCGGAAATGATGATGTCCTTGGAGCGGTCCTTGAGCTGCACATAGCCGTCCGGATAAATCACGCCGAGGTCGCCGGTGTGAAACCAGCCGCCGGCAAAGGCCTTGGCGGTCGCGGCCTTGTTCTTGAGATAGCCTTTCATCACGACGTTGCCGCGCATCATCACTTCACCCATGCTCTCGCCGTCGCGCGCAACCGGCACCATGGTGTCGGGATCGCGCACGGCGAGGCCTTCGAGCACCGGGTAGCGCACGCCCTGGCGCGCTTTTTTCGCCGCCTGCTCGGGACCGGGCAGGGCGTCCCAGGCGTCGTGCCATTCATTGACCACCGAAGGCCCGTAGACTTCGGTCAGGCCGTAGACATGGGTGACGTTGAAGCCCGCGCTCTTCATCGCCGCCAGCACCGCTTCCGGCGGCGGCGCCGCGGCGGTGGCGAAATTGACCACGTGCGGCAGCGGTTTTTTCTCGGCTTCGGTGGCGTTGAGCAGCGTCGCCATTACGATCGGCGCGCCGCACAGATGCGTCACCTTGTGCTGGTGAATCGCGTCGAACATCGCGGCGGCGCGCACCGTGCGCAGACAGACATGCGTGCCGGCGACGATCGACAGCGTCCACGGGAAGCACCAGCCGTTGCAGTGGAACATCGGCAGCGTCCACAGATAGACCGGATGCTGCGTCATGCGGCAGGTGATGACATTGCCCATCGCCAAGAGATGCGCGCCGCGGTGATGATAGACCACGCCCTTGGGATCGCCGGTGGTGCCCGAGGTGTAGTTGAGCGTGATGGCGTCCCACTCGTCGTCCGGCATGGCCCAGCGATAATCGGCATCGCCGGCGGCGACGAAGGCCTCGTAGTCGATGTCGCCGATACGCTCACCGCCGCCGGAATATTCCGGATCGTCGTAGTCGATCACCAAGGGCTTCGCCTTGCACAGGCTCAGCGCTTCTTTCATCACTTTGGAAAATTCGCGGTCGACGATCACGGATTTGGCCTCGGCGTGGTCGAGCGAGAAAGCGATGATCGCGGCATCGAGCCGCGTGTTGAGCGTGTTGAGCACACCTTGCGTCATCGGCACGCCGTAATGACACTCCAGCGCCGCCGGCGTATTGGCCAGCATCACCGACACGGTGTCGCCACGCTTGATGCCGCGCGAAGCCAGCGCCGAGGCCAGCCGCCGGGTGCGGGCATAGAACTCCGCGTAAGAGCGCCGCAACGGCCCGTGGATGATGGCGGTGTGGTCCGGAAACACGCTGGCGGCGCGCTCGAGAAAGCCGAGCGGCGTCAGGGCTGGAAATTGGCCGGATTGCGGTCGAGGTCGGTGTCGTAGGGCGTTTTCGCCATCGCAGTCTCCCCTGAGGGAAGACGTTAGCCAAGGCCCACGCGCTTGTCAGCCGTGCAGAATTTCCGTGATGCCGCTGCGCGTGAGTTCGATCGAGATCACGAACAGCACGATCATGGTGATTTTGTAGAACAGCGCGGTCGGCGTGATGCGAACCACCCAGAAGCCGAGCTGGTTGGTCAGGATCGCCAGCGGCAGCAGCACCAGCGACGTGGCGAAGCCCTTGAGCGAGAATTGCCCGAGCGCGGCATAGGGCACCACTTTGATAAAATTCATGGTGGCGAAGAAGATCGCGGTGGTGCCGACGAAGGTCATTTTCGTCAGATGCTGCGAAAGCACATACATCTGGTAGGGCGGCGCGCCGGCCTGGCAGATGGTCGAGGTGAAGCCGGACAGCGCCCCCCAGAACAGGCCGCTGGGGACGTTGGCGCTCGGCAGTTCCTTCGCCACCCGGGCCGGCCCGATCCAGGCGTAGAGCACGAAGGCGATGGTGGTGACGCCAATGAACACGCGCACCGCGGCATCGGAAATATGCGCCGCCACCAGCCAGGCGATGCCGATGCCGAGAATGGCGCCCGGAATCAACACCGTGAGGATTCGGCCGTTCCAGTCCTTGCGATAGACCCACAAAGCGAAGCCGTCCTGCACCAGCATGATCGGCAGCAGGATGGCGGCGGCTTCCAGCGGCGGCATGACCAGCGCCAGCAGCGGCGTTGCCATCTGGCCGACGCCGGCAAAGCCGCCTTTGGACAGGCCGAGCGCGACCACGGCCGGAATGGCCAAGGCGTAGAACAGCGGATCGGTGATGAAGGTCACGAAATAAGCCTAGCGTGGCGGGGTGGGAGCCGATTTGCGCGGGATCAAAGCCCGCCGGCAGCATTGGTGCCAGCCTCATTTTTGCATGACTTGTTTGCGGTGGCCGGGCGCTCCACAATCGCGGCCAAAGACCAAGGGGAGGGCCATCCAATGGAAGCCCGCACAAGCAAATACCGCGACGTTTATGCGCGCTGGAACCAAGACCCGGAGGGCTTCTGGGGGGAGGCGGCGCAAGCGATCGATTGGATCGAGAAGCCGAAGAAAATCTTCGACGCCTCCGCCGGCATCTACGGCCGCTGGTTTCCCGATGCGGTCTGCAACACCTGCTACAACGCGCTCGACCGCCACGTCGCCAATGGCCGCAACGACCAGCCGGCGCTGATCTACGATTCCCCGGTCACTAATACCAAGCAGACCTTCACCTACGGCCGCCTGCTGTCCGAGGTGCAATTGCTCGGCGCCATGCTGCGCGATTTTGGCGTGACCAAAGGCGACCGCGTCCTTCTCTATATGCCGATGGTGCCGGAGGCGGTGTTCGCGATGCTGGCCTGCGCCCGCATCGGCGCCGTTCACTCCGTGGTGTTCGGCGGTTTCGCCGCCAAGGAGCTCGCCACCCGCATCGACGACGCCAAGCCGAAGGTCATCCTGTCGGCGAGCTGCGGCATCGAAGGCACGCGCGTCATTCCCTACAAGCCGCTGCTCGACGAGGCGATCAAGCTCGCCACCCACAAGCCCGCCACCTGTCTCATTCTGCAGCGCCCGCAAGTCGAAGCGACTCTGGTCGAGGGCCGCGATCACGACTGGCGCACGGTGTGGGAGCAGGCCGTCAACTTCGCCAAGACGTCCGACTGCGTTCCCGTGCTCGCCACTGACCCGCTCTACATTCTCTACACCTCGGGCACGACCGGCATCCCGAAAGGCGTGGTGCGCGACAATGGCGGCCACATGGTCGCGCTGAAATGGTCGATGAAGAATCTCTACAACATCGATCCCGGCGAGGTGTGGTGGTGCGCCTCCGACATCGGCTGGGTGGTCGGCCATTCCTACATCGTCTACGGGCCGCTCTTACACGGCGCGACCTCGATCCTGTACGAAGGCAAGCCGGTCGGCACGCCCGACGCCGGCGCGTTCTGGCGCGTCTGCGCCGAGCACAAAGCGGTGTCGCTGTTCACCGCGCCGACCGCGTTCCGCGCCATCCGCAAGGAAGACCCGGACGCCACGCTGCTCAAGCAACACGATCTGTCGAAATTCCGCACGCTGTTCCTGGCCGGCGAACGCGCCGATCCGCCGACGCTGGAATGGGCGGAAGCCGTGCTGAAGGTGCCGGTGATCGATCACTGGTGGCAGACCGAAACCGGCTGGTGCATTGCCGGCAATCCGGTCGGCCTCGGCACGCTGCCGGTCAAGCACGGTTCGGCTTGCGTGCCGATGCCGGGCTACGCCATCGATGTGGTCGACGAGGCCTGCCACAAGGTGCCGGCCAACAAGATCGGGTCGATCGTGATCAAGCTGCCGATGCCGCCGGGCAGCCTGCCGACGCTGTGGCAGCAGGACGGCCGCATGCGCGAATCCTACCTCGACGAGTTTCCCGGCTATTACAAGACCGCCGACGCCGGCTATCTCGACGACGACGGCTATGTCTACGTGATGAGCCGCACCGACGACATCATCAACGTCGCCGGCCACAGGCTGTCGACCGGCGGCATGGAGGAGGTGCTGGCCTCGCACCCCGACGTCGCCGAATGCGCCGTGCTCGGCATCAAGGACGAGCTGAAAGGCGAGGTGCCCTGCGGCTTCATCGTGCTCAAGGCCGGCGTCACCAAGCCGCCGATCGAGATCGAGAAGGAGATCGTCAAACTGGTGCGCGACAAGATCGGCCCGGTGGCGGCGTTCAAGCTCGCCATCACCGTGGCGCGGCTGCCGAAGACCCGCTCCGGCAAGATCCTGCGCGGCACCATCAAGAAAATCGCCGACGGCGACGCCTGGACCATGCCGGCGACGATTGACGATCCGGCGATTCTCGACGAGATCGGCACCGCGTTGAAAGGGCATGGCGTTAGCAATTAGGCCGCGCCGAGGCGCACGGAGCACTTTCTTCCCCTCTCCCACAAGGGGAGAGGGGGCCGACCTCTGCACCGTACTAAACCAAGGACAACGTTTTCATGGAC
>CAIRGJ010000014.1 GCA_903878085.1 uncultured Hyphomicrobiales bacterium
ACGCTGGTCGGGGCCGGGCCGGGCGATCCGGAGTTGTTGACGCTGCGCGCGGTGCGCGCGCTGCAATCGGCCGACGTCATTCTGTTCGACGATCTGGTGTCGCGCGACGTGCTTGATTTTGCCCGCCGCGAAGCGCGCAAGCTGCTGGTCGGCAAGACCGGCTTCGGGCCGTCGTGCAAGCAAGACGACATCAATACGCTGATGGTGAGCCTGGCCAAGCAGGGCAAGCGCGTCATTCGTCTCAAGGGCGGCGATCCGTTGATCTTCGGCCGCGCCGCGGAAGAAATCGACGCCTGCAAGGCGGCGGACATCACGGCCGATGTGGTGCCCGGCATTACCGCGGCGCAGGGCGCGGCGGCCAGACTCGGTATTCCGCTCACCGACCGCGACAACTCGCGGCGGCTGCAATACGTCACTGGGCACGCCCGCAGCGGCAAACTGCCGGACGACATCGACTGGCGCAGCCTCGCCGATCCGACGACCACCACGGCGATCTACATGCCGGTGAAAACCCTCGAAGCGCTGGTCGCCCGTGCCACCGCCGAAGGCCTCGACCCGTCAACGCCGTCGCTGGCGATCTCGCGCGCCACGCGGCCGGATCAGCAGGTCGTCGCCGCGCCGATTAGCGAACTGCCGCAACGCATCGCGCAGTCCGATCTACCCGGTCCGGCGCTCGTGATGCTGGGCCACGCGCTGGAACGGGCGCTTATGTCCGGTCAGCCGCAAGGAACGGCGCAAGAATCTCCAGCAACGCTTGCGGGCTTTCCTCCGGCACGTAGTGCCCGCAGTTCGGGATGACGGCGCCAGTCAATTGCGGCGCGGCGCGCTCGAAGGTGCCGCGCATTGCGCTGCCTAGTCCCGCCTCGCCGCCAATCGCCAACACTGGCATGGCTAATTGCGTCGATGCGGTCGCGCGGTTTTGCGCGATTGAGTCAAAGATGGCGCGGTAATAACCGAGTCCGTTCGACCAGGCGCCGGGGCGGGCATAAAGACGGACGTATTCATCCATCGCGGCGTCGTCGAAGGCTTTGCGCCAATCGACCGACTTGGTTTTGAACAGCCAGGTCAGGAATTAGCGCTCGCGGCCGGTAATCAGCAATTCCGGCAGTTCGGGCAGGAAATTGAACGCGAAGTGCCAGGTCTTGTGCAGCCGTTCCGGCGTCATGGTGTAGACGTCGGCGGGCGCCATACCGGGGACCGCCGCGTCGATCGCCACCAGCCGGCGCACCCGCGCAGGATTACGCACGGCATAGGCGTAGCCGATCCAGGCGCCGATATCGTGCGTCACCAGCAGGCAGTCCTTGGCGCCGAGGTCGTCCAGCAGCGGATCGATGTGGCTGGCAATGTTGGCGGTGTCGTAGCCGCCGACCGGGGCTGAGGAATCGCCGATGCCCGGCGGGTCGAACGCCACCACGCGATAGGTCGCGGCCAGCGCCGGCATCACCTTGCGCCAGGCGTAAACCGATTGCGGCCAGCCGGGCACCAGCAGCACCAGCGGCCCTTGGCCGCCTTCGACGACCTGCAACGCGGCGCCGTGCGCGATCACGCGCCGCCGCGTGAATAGTCTCTCGAATGCGCTGTGGTCATCGTCGGTCATGGCTTCACTTGCTGTTTCATTTGGCGCTGCCCAGCCGGAAAACCGATGCTATACGTTTGTGACGGGCTTTGAAGACCTGAAACAAGTTCTCTAGGGGGCATTATGGCGGCGGTTGAGCGCGCGGTGACGATCGAAGACTTGCGCCGGCTCGCGCTGCGGCGGTTGCCCAATTTCATCGGCCGCTACGTCGAACAAGCCGCCGGCGATGGCGGCGGCGTGGCGCGCAACATCGCCGCGTTTCGTCAGCATCAATTGATCCCGCGCGGACTTGTCAACGTGACGCCCGTCGACACGACGACCGAGCTGTTCGGCAAGAAATATTCCAGTCTGTTCGGCATCTCGGCGGTGGGAACTGGCGGCATCTATCGCCGCCACTTCGACGAGATTCTGGCGGAGGCGGCGCGCGACGCCAACCTTCCTTACATCCTGTCGGGCTCGGCCACCGCCTCGATCGAAGCCGCCGGCCGGATCGCGCCGGACCATACCTGGTTTCAGCTTTATGGCGCCAAGAGCGAAAGCCTGACCGATCACATGATCGGCCGCGCCAAAGACGCCGGCGTCAAAGTGCTGGTGCTGACCGTGGACTATCCGATCCGCCCGCGCTCCGAAGTGGTCGAGCGCACCGGCGTGGCGCTGGCGAGCGGCCCGACTTTGCGCACCTTCCCGCGGCTGTTTCTGGACGCGGTGCGGCATCCGTTGTGGACCGCCGAGTATCTGCGCGGCGGCGGCACCCCGAAGCTGGAGAGCTGGGCGCCTTATGCGCCGCCCGGCAGCGGCCGCAAGCAGGTCGCCCGCTTTTACGTCGACAACTGGGTCAGCAATCAGACCTGGCGCGACCTCGATCGTGTCCGCAAGCTCTGGAAGGGTGCGCTGGTGGTGAAGGGCCTGGTGCATCCCGGCGACGTGCTGCGCGCGGCGCAGGCCGGCGCCGACGCGGTGACGATCTCCAACCACGGCGGCAACAAGCTCGACTGCATGCAGGGTGCGCTGGACTCGCTGGTGAATGTGCGAAAGGCCGCCGGCCCCAATGTGCGCCTGTTCTTCGACGGCGGCATCCGCCGCGGCTCCGATCTGATCGTGGCCAAGGCGCTGGGCGCCGATCATTGCTTCATCGGCCGGGCGACGATTTACGGCACCGCGGCGGGCGGCCTGCAAGGCGCCAAGCGCGCCATCGACATTCTGCAAACCGATCTCGCTTATACGATGGCGATGATCGGCTGCCGCACGGCCGCCGACATCACGCGCGAGCATGTGACGGCGAGTTAGGCGACGCCGTAGGTCTTGAACAGATCGGGCGCGAATTTCAGCCCGAGGCCGGCGCCGGTCGGCACCGTCATCATGCCTTTGTCCGGCATCGGCGGGTTTTCGAACAGCCGCCAGGTCCACGGCATGTATTCCACCACCAGCCCGTTCGGGATGGCGGCGATCAGATGAACGTGAATTTCCGGCAGCAGGTGGCTCGCCACCGGCCGGTTGAAGGCTTCGGCCATGCCGGCGATCTTCATCCACTGCGTCACGCCGCCGGCGCGCAATAGATCGACCATGACGATATCGACCGAGTGATGCGCCAGCGTCTGGCGGTGCGGCTCGATGCCGTAGAGATATTCGCCGGCGCAGATCGGCGTGTGCAAGGCGCGGGCGATTTCGGCAAGGCCTTGGTAGTCGTTATGTGCGGCGGGATCTTCAAGCCAGCCGAGGTTTAGTTCCTCGACCTGGCGGCCGATGGAAATCGCCTCGTGCACGCTCCAGCGCTGGTTGATGTCGACCATCAGGTTGACGTTGGGGCCGACGGCGTCGCGAATGAGGCGAATGCGCTCGATTTCCTGCGCCGGATTGAGCCCGTCAACGGCCATTTGTGTTTTGATCTGGGTGTAGCCCTTGGCGACCAGTGCTGTGGCTGCGGCTTCGAGTCTGTCGGTCGGCGTGGTGCGCGTCAGCGCGCCGCTGGCATAGGCGGGGACACGATCGCGCAGGCCGCCGAGCAGGCGGGCGAGCGGCTGGCCGAAGGCCTTGCCGCGGATGTCCCACAACGCGATGTCGATTGCCGAGATCGCCAGCGCGGCGATGCCGCCGGGGCCGCACGACGCCGAGGCGGCGCGAAGCTTGGCGGTGACCTGCTCGGTGCGCAGCGGGTCGTCGCCGACGATCAATTCGCCGAATTCCTCCAGCGCGGTTTTCAGCGTCCGCACGATCTTGCCGCCGAAGGTGGTGACGCCGATGCCCTCGATGCCGTCGTCGGTCATGATCTGCACGGTGAGAAATTCGCGCAGCATGCCGGGCATCGGTGGCGCGCCGACCAGCGGCTCTTCCAGCGGCAGGCGGACGAGATTGATCGTGACGTGTTGAATTTTCATGGTGGCTCCGGCGCGATGCGTTCAATCGACTTTGAGTTTGTCCAGCAGCGCCAAGTCCGGCTCGATGCCGAGCCCGGGCCCTTGTGGCAGCGTGAGCGCGCCGCCCTTCGGCTCGTACCAGTCGCCGAACGGGCTTTCGCTGAGGTCGCAATACAGTCGTTCGACCATCGGCGCGCGCGACAGCGCGGCGCTCAGATGCACGGTGGCGATCAGGCCGGGTCCGAAATAAGCGGAATGCGGCGCGACCGCGACGCTGGCCTGGCTGGCGAGGGCGTAAATGTCGCGCATCACGGAAATGCCGCCGATTTTCGAAACGCTGGGTTGGATGTAATCGACGGCGCGGGTCTCGATCAGCCGGGCGAAGTCGGTCGGCGACAGCACGTTCTCGCCGATGGCGACCGGCACGCCGGAGGCGCTGATCTGCGACGCGGCGCGGAAATCCTCCGGCGGCCAGACCGGCTCTTCGACCCATTTCAGATCGAGTTCGCGCATCGGCGCGGTCGCCGCCAAGGCTTCCTGCAAATTCCACGGCGCGTTGACGTCGACCATCAGCGACGCGCCGCTCGTCCGGCGCAACAGCTTCGCGGCGGCGGTGACTTCGCTCAATCCGGTCTCATGCACTTTCAATTCGCGATAACCGCGGCCGAGCGCATCTTCCGTGGTGCGCGTCACCACCGCGGTGTCGTTGTATTTGAGCAGGCTGGCATAGGCCGGGACTGTCGTGCTCGCCGCGCCGCCGAGCAGTTTATAGATCGGCAGGTTGGCAACTTTGCCGAGAATGTCCCACAGTGCGATGTCGAGCCCCGACAGCGCGTACATCACCGGGCCGGCGCGGCCGACGCCGTAAGTGTGGCGATACAGCTTTCCCATGAGATGGGAAATATCGGTCGGGTCGGCGCCGATGCAGACCGGCGCGATCAGTGTCTCGACAAAGCTTCTGATGCCGGCCCACACCCGGTGCGGAAAAGCCTCGCCCCAGCCGACGATGCCGGCGTCGGTTTCGACCTTGATCAGTAGCGTCTCGAAGCCGGCGCGGGCTTCGCCGGCGAATTTCGGCTGCGGACCTTTGAGGATGAGCTGCTGGCGGTAGACAACGCTCGATACGCGCGTGATTTTCATTGCAAAACTGAACCCAGTCCGAACGTTGCGCAGAATGTCGCCCGGATCATTGTTGGCGCGCTTAATTCAGCCTATCATGACCGCAGGCGGGCGTCATAGCCGCCAACAAAGCCCGGCAAAGGGCGAATGGGGAGACGCACGATGTCACACAAAATGAACCGGCGAATTGCAATTGCGGCGGTGGCGGCGGGCATCGGCCTGCTGGCGCCTTCGATGGCCGGCGCGCAGACGCCGCTCACGGTCAAATTCGTGCAGCAGCGCGGCCTGCTGTATATCCCCGTCGATATGATGGTCAGCGGCGGCATCCTGCAAAAGGAAGCGACCAAACTCGGGCTCGGCAAAGTCGACGCCACCGTGACGACGCTGAGCGGTCCCGGGCCTGTCACCGACGCGCTGTTGTCGGGCGCAGCCGACTACGGCACCGCGGCGTTGCCGTCTTTGCTGACCCTGTGGGACAAGACCCACGGCACCGCCAACGAGGTCAAGGCGGTCGGCACCGTGTCGAACGGCGCCATGGTGCTCTACACCATCAACCCCAACGTCAAGACCATCGCCGATTTCACCGAGAAGGATCGCATCGCCGTGCCGTCGGTGCGCATTTCGTTCAACGCCATGATGCTGGAAATGGCGGCGGAGAAGCAGTGGGGCGACCCCCACAAACTCGACCATCTGACGGTCGGGCTAGGCCATCCGGACGCAGTCGCGGCGCTGTCTGCCGGCTACGGCACCGCCACGGTCACCGCACATATCGCGGTGCAGCCGTTCACCGACCGCGGGCTTAAACTTCCGGGTGCGCACGTGATCGCCGACAGCCGCGAGGTGTTCGGCGGGCCGCTGACGCAAATTACGCTGCTCGCGACCAAGCAGACCAAAGACAAGAACCCGCTGTTGTTCAAAGCGGTCGCCAATGCGCTGGAAGAATCGATCAAGGTCGCTAATGCCGACAAGCGCGCCGCCGCCGTGCTCTGGAAAGAGGCCAACAAGGCGAGCGAAAGTGTCGACGAACTAGTCAAGTTGCTCAGCGATCCGGGCTTCGAGTTCACGGCTGAGCCGCACCGCATCGCCTTTTTTGCGGCGTTCCTCAACCGAATCGGCAATATGAAGTCGAAAGTCGGCGACTGGAAGGAGCTGTTCTGGGAAACGGCGCACCACCAGAAGGGCGACTGAGTTTCTTGCTGATTTCGTTTATTGATGCCTCATCAAGCCGGCGCGGTTCCATCAGTGGGCAGCGCCGGCTTTGATGTTTATGCCGCATTGCGAAGATCGAATTGTGCGCTGCGAAAAATTGTCGATGGCAATGGAATATCTTTTTAGAACGATTGTTGATTGAGCACAGTCCGATTACGCTCTTGATATCGGTTTTCATCTGCCTGTCCGGCAGTAGAAGAAAATAAGTCCCGAGGGGGAAACAAAATGATCAATCTCACCATCAACGGCAAATCTCATAGCGTCGACGTCGAGCCGGATACACCGCTGCTCTGGGTGATCCGTGACACCATCGGCATGACCGGCACCAAATACGGCTGCGGCATCGCGCAATGCGGCGCCTGCACGGTGCACATCGACGGCCAGGCGGTACGCTCCTGCGGCATGACCGTCAGCGACGCGGCCGGCAAGAAGATCACCACCATCGAGGGTCTCGCCGACAACGGCGTACTCACCAAGGTGCAGAAGGCCTGGGTCGAACTCGACGTGCCGCAATGCGGCTACTGCCAGAGCGGCATGATCATGGCCGTGTCGGCGCTCCTCAAGGAAAAGCCGAAGCCGACCGACGCCGACATCAACGAAGCGATCACCAATATTTGCCGGTGCGGCAGCTTCCAACAAGTGCGCGCGGCGATCCACGCCGCCGCCAACGCTTAAAGGGAGAACGGCACCATGAACGCTATGCCCAAACTCGACCGCCGCTCATTCCTGGTCGGAACCGCCACCGCCGGCCTGTCGCTCGGCTTCAACATCCCGTTCCTGAACTCGACCAGCGCGCAAGGCGCGCCCGAGATCAACGCCTGGGTCGTGATCAAGTCGGACGACACCGTCATCATCCGCATCGCCCGCTCCGAGATGGGGCAGGGCACGCTCACAGGCCTCGCCCAGATGGTCGCCGAGGAGTTGGAATGCGACTGGTCGAAGGTCACGACCGAATACCCGACGCCGGGCCAGAGCGTCGCCCGCAAGAATCCGTGGGGCGATTTCGGCACCGGCGGCAGCCGTGGCATCCGCACCTCGCACGATTACGTCCGCAAGGGTGGCGCCGCAGCGCGCATGATGCTGATTGCCGCCGCCGCCGGCGAATGGAAGGTGCCGGCCTCGGAATGCAGCGCCGCCAACAGCGTCATCACGCATAAGGCGTCGAACCGCACCACCACTTACGGCAAGGTCGCCGCCGGGGCGGCGCAGGTCGAACCGCCGGCGGACGTGCCGCTGAAGGACCCGAAGGACTGGAAGCTGATCGGCAAGAGCGTCAAGCGGCTCGACACGCTCGACAAGACCACCGGCAAGATGATGTACGGCGCCGACGTGCGGTTGCCGGGCATGATGTATGCCGCGATCAAGCAGTGCCCGGTGTTCGGCGACAAGGTGAAGAGCTTCGACGCCGCCAAGGTGGCGTCGATGAAGGGCGTCCAGAAGGTCGTGCAGGTCGGCGACAGCGCCGTCGCGGTGGTCGCCGATAGCTGGTGGCGCGCCAAGACCGCGCTCGATGCGATGCCGATCGTCTGGGACAATGGTCCGAATGCCAAGGTCTCGAGCGAGAGCATCGGCAAATGGCTCAAGGAAGGCCTCGATGCCGAGCAGGCCTTCGTCAACAACAAGAACGGCGACGTCAAAGCCGGCCTCGCCTCGGCGGCCAAGACCGTGGTGCAGGACTACGCTTATCCCTACCAGAACCACGCCTGCATGGAGCCGTTGAACGCCACGGCGGTCTACACCGCCGACAAATGCGAAGTGTGGTGCGGCACCCAGCACGGCCAGGCCGCATTCGCGGCGGTGCTCGAAGCCTCGGGCCTGCCGGCGAGCAAGGTCGAGGTCTACAAGATGATGCTCGGCGGCGGCTTCGGCCGCCGCGGCCGCTCCGACTATGTCACGCAAGCGGTGCTGATCGCCAAGCAGATGCCCGGCACGCCGGTCAAGCTGTTGTGGTCGCGCGAAGAGGACATGCAGCACTGCAGCTATCATCCGATCACGCAGTGCCGGATGTCGGCGGGCCTCGACGATAAGGGCAACCTCACGTCGTTGCACGTGAGGTTGTCGGGCCAGTCGATCCTCACCGCGTTGCGGCCGGAAGCGCTGGTCAACGGCATGGATCCGGCGACCTTCGCCGGACTGTCGCCAACCGGCGAGGCGGCGATCGGTTACAGCGTGCCGAACCTCTTGGTCGACCACTCGATGCGCAATCCGCATGTGCCGCCGGGCTTCTGGCGCGGCGTCAACGTCAACCAGAACGCCATCTATCTCGAGTCCTTCATGGACGAGTTGGCCAAGGAAGCCGGCGTCGATCCGCTGGAATTCCGCCGCCGGCTGATGGCGAAATATCCCAAACACCTCGGCGTTCTTAACGCCGTGGCCAACGGCATCGGCTGGGACAAGCCGGCGCCGGCCGGCGTGCACCGTGGTATCGCCCAGTTCATGGGCTACGGCAGCTACGTCGCCGCCGCCGCGGAAGTGTCGGTGACCGGCAACAAGGTGAAAATCCACCGCCTCGTGGCCGCGACCGACCCGGGTTACGCCGTTAACCCAGGTCAGATCGAGCGGCAGATTGCCGGCTCGTTCGTCTACGGGCTGTCGGCCTTGTTCATGGGCGAGTGCACCGTCAAGGACGGCGCCATCGAGCAGAGCAATTTCGACAATTACGACTCGATGCGGATCGCGCAAATGCCGAAGGTGGAATGCATCGTCATGCCGTCCGGCGGCTTCTGGGGCGGTGTCGGCGAACCGACCATCTGCGTGGCGCCGCCGGCGGTGCTCAACGCCATCTCTGCGGCGACCGGCAAGCGTTACCGCACATTCCCGCTCAAGAACCATGGGCTGACCATGGCATGATAAGACACGGGCAACCGCCCGCGTCTTCTCGGCACCAAGCGCGTCATCAAACTCGGGATGCGCCTATGAAAAAAGATCGCGCGACAAGACGCGACATTCTGAAAACTGCAATGGCGGCTTCGGCCGCCATTTTTCCTTTGCCCGGCTTTCCTTTGCCCGCCTTGGCGCAAGCGGCCAAGGCGCGCGTCGTCGTCATCGGCGGCGGCTTCGGCGGCGCGGCTTGCGCCCGCGCGCTCAAGCGCGCCGACGGCAAGCTTGTCGTGACGCTGGTCGAGCCCAACCGCGTCTATACCGCGTGTCCGATGAGCAATGCGGCCATCGCAGGATTGCGCGATCTGACACTGCAGGAGTTCGGTTACGGCCGCATCGCGGTGGACGGCGTCGAGATGGCATACGCCGCGGCGGAAGCCATCGATGCCGCGGCGCGCGCCGTGACGCTCAGCGGCGGACAAAGGCTGGAATACGACCGGCTGGTGCTGGCGCCCGGTATCGATTTCCGCTGGGAGGCATTGCCCGGCTATTCGCGCGAGGCTGCCGCCGTGATGCCGCATGCCTGGACCGGCGGCGACCAGATCGCGCTGCTGACACGGCAGATCGCGGCGATGGACGACGGCGGCGTGGTGGTGATCTCGGTGCCGGTGACGCCGTCGCGTTGCCCGCCGGCGCCCTACGAGCGCGCCAGCCTGATTGCGCATATGCTGAAAGTCCGCAAGCCGCGCTCCAAGGTGATCGTGCTCGATGCCAAGGATGCCTTCACGATGCAGCGCCAGTTCCAGGGTGCCTGGAAGCAGCTTTATCCGGGCATCCTCGAATATGTCTCGCTGTCGGATGGCGGGCTGGTGACTGCGGTCGAAGCTGCGACCAGAACCGTGACGACCGATTTCGATAAATACACCCCGGCTGTCGCCAACATTATCCCGCAGCAGAAGGCCGGGCGCATCGCCGAGATCGCCGGCGTCGCCGACCGTACCGGCTGGTGTCCGGTCGATCCGGTGACGTTCGAATCGCGGCTGCAGCCGAATATCCACGTCATCGGCGACGCCGCGATTGCCGGCGCGATGCCGCGCTCGGCGTCGGCGGCGAGTTCGCAGGCGAAAATCTGCGCTGCGGCGGTGGCGACGCTGTTGGCCGGCAACACGCCGCCAGCGCCGACCCTGACCAGTACGTGCTTCAGCCTGATCGCGCCGGACTATGCCATCTCGCAGGCCGGCCGCTACCAGCCGGTCGGCGATCTCTACACCGAGGTCGAGGGCAGCGCTGCGATCAGCCCGGCCGATGCGCCGCAGGGGTTGCGCGCCAGGGAAGCGCGGGACACCGACGCCTGGTTCACAGCCACCACCGCGGAGGTGTTCGGGTGACGCGCGCCGTAAGCCTTGCCGCCGCGATCTTCACCGCGCTTGCAGGCGGCGGCTTTGGCCTTGCCGACGAACTTCGGCCGTACCAAATCGCCGGCGGCGCCATCGCCGTTTCACTGACCGGGACGCCGGGCGACGCGGCGCGCGGCCGCGCCATCGTGGTCAACCGGACGGTCGGGCTGTGTCTGCTGTGTCATTCCGGCCCGTTTCCGGAAGAGCGGTTCCAGGGCAATCTAGCGCCCGACCTGACGGGGAGCGGCGCGCGCTGGTCGGTGGGCGAGTTGCGGCTGCGCATGGTCGACAGCCATAAGCTCAATGCCGACACGATTATGCCGGCCTATTATGCTGTCGATGGCCTCAACCGAGTGGCGCCGGCCTTTCGCGGCAAGCCGCTATTGACCGCCGAACAGATCGAGGACGTGGTGGCCTTTCTTGCCACGCTGCGCGGCCAATGAAGAGATCACGCATGGATGCACCAGGCACGACGCGGCGCGAGGTTCTGATCGGCGCGCTGGCCGGCGGCCTGGTCGCGACCTTCGGCGCCGCGCCTGCGCGGGCGACCCCCGACGAAATGCGCGCGGCGATCCGCAAGGTTGTCGGCACCGCCCAGGTCCGCAAAGGCCGCATCGATCTCGACGTGCCGCCGCTGGTAGAGAACGGCAACACGGTGTCGCTGGTCATCACCGTCGACAGCCCGATGACTGCGACCGACTACGTCAAGTCGATCCACGTGTTCAACGAAAAGAACCCGCAGCCCAACGTCATCGGCATTCGTCTCGGGCCGCGCGCCGGCAAGGCGAAAATCGCTACGCGGTTTCGGCTGGCTGATACGCAGATGATCACGGCGATCGCCGAAATGAGCGACGGCAGCTTCTGGTCGGCGAGCGCGGAGTTGATCGTCACCATGGCCGCTTGCGTAGAGGGTCTGTAGATGGCCCGCCCGTTGATCAATGTGCCGGCCAAGGTCAAACGCGGCCAGGTGTTCGAGATCAAGACGCTGATCTCGCACATCATGGAGACCGGCTTCCGCTACACCACCACCGGTCAACGCATTCCGCGCGACATCATCACGTTCTTCTCGTGCAGCTATAACGGCGAGGAGATTTTCAGCGCCGATTTTTATCCGGCGGTGTCCGCCAATCCGTTCCTCACGTTTTACACGGTGGCCACCGAAAGCGGCACGCTGGAATTTAAATGGATAGGCGATAACGGATTTTCCGAAACCGCCAGCGTCCCGGTCACGGTGGAATGACCGGGTCTTTGCCGCGCTGCTTGATTGTTGCGATTGCGCTCGCGGCCTGCGTTGCCTCGGCCAACGGAGGCGACATTCCGCTCGACCAGCGCCGTTCCGGCTACGCCGATCTCGGCCGCGACACCAAGGCGATGCAAGACGACGACACCAGCAATCCGGCGACGCTGTGGGTGCTCGACGGCGAGGCGCTGTGGAACCAAAAGGCCGGCAGCGCCAACCGCGCCTGCGCCGAGTGTCACGGCGACGCAACAGCGAGCATGAAGGGCGTGGCGGCGCGCTATCCGGCGTTCGACGCGGTGCAAAAGAGCCCGATCGATCTCGAACAGCGTATCAACTTGTGCCGCACCGAACGGCAGAACGCGACGCCGTTCGCCTTCGAAAGCCACGAATTGCTGGCGCTGACGGCGTTCATCGGGCGCCAGTCGCGCGGCATGCCGATTGTCTCAACCGATGAGAAGCTGAAGCCCGCCATCGAGGCCGGGCGCAAGCTGTTTATGCAGCGCATTGGGCAGATTGATATGAGCTGCGCGCAATGCCATGACGACAATTGGGGCAAGCATCTCACCAGCAGCCTGGTGCCGCAGGGCCACCCGACCGGCTACCCGATCTATCGGTTGGAGTGGCAGAATCTCGGCTCGCTGCAGCGGCGCTTACGCAACTGCATGATCGGGATGCGCGCCGAGCCTTTCGACTATGGCGCGCCGGAAGCCGTGGCGCTGGAGGCCTATCTGATGTGGCGGGCGCGGGGGCTGCCGGTGGAGACGCCGGCCGTGCGGCCCTAGATCAGAAGCGCGGGCGGAATCCGGCCGCCGTCTTGTCGATGAAACCGGCGAACGGCGCGCCGACGTGGCCCGGAAACACCATCGCGCCGGCGGCGGCGCAATCCTCGAACACGCGGCGGCGGCTGACGCGGGCCTCTTCGGCATCCGAGTTCTTGGGGAAATTCCAGTCCGGATAGAAAATCTGCAGCAGGTGATGGAACACGTCGCCGGTGATCATGGCGGTGCTGCTGCCGAAATTCATCTTGAACACGAAGTGTCCCGGCGAGTGGCCGCCGGCCGGCAGGATTTCGATGAACTCATTGAGCCGGTGCGGCCCGGTAACCAGATCGGCGCGGCCGGCATCGACCACCGGAATGACGCATTCGCGGAAAGTGCCGAACTCGGCCGGGCCGGTCGCCGGATCGGCGTCGAGCTTCTGGAAGTAATCGAAATCGAGTTTCGAGAAGACGTAGCGGGCGTTGGGGAAGGTCGGCACCCACTTGCCGTCGCGCAACTGCGTGTTCCAGCCGAGGTGATCGTGGTGCAAATGCGTGCACATCACCATGTCGATTTCGTCCGGCCGCGCGCCGGCCGCCGCCAGCCGGTCGAGCCACGGCGTGTTGAGCATGTTCCAGAACGGGCGGGCCGGCCGCGGTTTGTGATTGCCGCAGCAGCAATCGATCAGGATCTTGCGGCCGTCGACTTGCAGCAGCCAACTATGGACGCTGAGCATGATCTTGCCGCTGGCGGGATCGTAGTGGTTGGGCGCGAGCCAGGGGCCGTGCTCCTTGAGGTCAGCGTCGCTGAACGCCGGAAAGATGTCGCGGATCGGATAGACCGCCTGATAGGTCTCCTCGATCCGCGTGATCGTTGCTTTGCCGACCTTGAAGACTGACATCGCTCCCCCCGGTTAGTTTGGTGAAGCCTACCACAGGCCCTTGAGCCGGCCGCCGTCAAGATTGAGCGAGACGCCGGTGATGTAACTGGCGCGTTCCGAGCACAGGAACACGGTGGCGTTCGCCAGTTCTTCCGGCTTGCCCATGCGGCCCAACGAATTCTTCTTGGCCGCCAGCTTGCGGACTTCCTCCTCGGAGGTGACGTTGAGCTCTTTCTTGAGGCCTTCGGTGTTCTGCACCCAGAGATTGGTCGCGACCCAGCCGGGGCAGATGGCATTGACCAGCACATTGTCGGGGCCGAACTCTTCCGACAGCGACTTGGTCAGGTTCAACAGCGCGCTATTGGTGATGGCGCTGCCGAACATATAGGGGTCCGGCTCCTTGCCGGCGCCGCCGATGGTGTTGACGATGCGGCCCCACTTCTGCGCCGCCATCAGCGGATAGACGAGACGGATGGCGCGCATGAAGCCGAACAGCTTGGTCTCGAGCTGGTTCTTCAACTCGTCGTCCTTGAGCGCGGCGAAGCGGCCGGAATACATCGTGCCGGCGTTGTTGATGAGAATATCGACGCCGCCGAGCTTTTCTTTCGCGGTATCGACCATGCGCTGGATGTCGGCTTCGTTGCGCATGTCGACCTGCACGGCATGCACTTCGCCGCCGGTCTTCTTGGCTAGTTCGTCGCGCGCCTTGTTGATCTTGTCGAGCGTGCGGCCTGCAATCAGGACGCGCACGCCTTCCTCAAGAAACTGCCGCGCGGTCTCGTAGCCGATGCCGCTGCCGCCGCCGGTGACGATCGCGCGCTTGCCCTTGATGCCTAGGTCCATGTCTCGTTCCTTCCCTTTGGCTTGACGCCTTTGACTCATCCATAGAGTATTTGACCAACCTCTTACATCATAAGAAAAGCGAGGGGGAGGGATGGATCTCGGCCTTCGTGGCAAAGTCGCCTTAGTCACCGGCGCATCGCGCGGAATCGGCAAGGCGGTTGCCCAATCACTCATCGATGAAGGCTGCCGCGTTGCGATCTGCGCGCGCGATGGCGAGCGTTTGCGCGCCGCCGTCGCGGAGCTTTCACATGGCGCAAACGGTTCAATCGCAGATTGCGTTATTGGGGTGCCCACCGATGTCACCGACGAGGCGGCGGTGAAAAATTTCGTCGCTACCGCGCACAAGGCATTCGGCCGCATCGATATTCTGGTCAACAACGCCGGCACGCACCTGCGCGGTACCGTGGACACCACAACGCTCGATATTCTGGAGCGGCAATTGCGCGACAAAGTGTTCGGGTTTTTCGCCATGATCCAGGCGGTGCTGCCGATCATGCGCAACCAGAAAGACGGCCGCATCGTCAATATCATCGGCCAGGCGGCGCGGCATCCGCACCCCGACCGCTTTCCGTCCGGTGTGACCAACGCCGCCTGCATGGCACTGACAAAATCGGTCGCCGACGCCGTGGCGCGTGACAACATTCGCGTCAACGCGGTCTGCCCGCAATACATCGAATCCGAACTGCTGGCCTCGCTGATCGACAAAGAGATGCGCGAGCGCAAGGTCGACCGCGCCACCGCGGCCGGCGGCTTCTCGCGCGCCAATCCGCTGGGGCGCACCGGCGCCCCGCAGGAAGTCGCCGATCTGGTGTCGTTTCTGGTGTCCGACAGCGCGAACTTCGTCGCCGGCAGTTCGATCAGCATCGATGGCGGCTATCATCGTTATGTGTTCGGTTAAGGCGGATCATGGACCTCGGACTCACCAATAAAGTGGCGCTGGTCACCGGTGGCAGCAGCGGCATCGGCCTGGCGATCGCGGAAAAGCTCGCGGCCGAAGGCTGCAAGGTGGCAATCGCCGGCCGCGACAAGGCCAAGCTCGAGGCCGCGGCCGTCGGCATTCCGGGCGCGCGGGCCTTTGCCGGCGATGTGCGCGAGCCGGGCCAAGTTGCGCGTCTCGTCGATGACGTCATCGCCGCGTTCGGCCGTGTCGATATCGTCGTCAGCAATGCCGGTACGCATCTGCCGGGCCGCATGGAAGACGTCGCGACCGACGCGCTGCTGCGCCATCTCGAGACCAAAGTGATCGGCGCCTGGGAATTGGCCAAGTGCGTGACGCCGCACATGCGCAAGCAGGGCGGCGGCCGTTTCATCGTCATCATAGGGCAGGCCGGCAAGGTGCCGCAGGCGAATGGCATCGCATCGACCATCAGCAATGCCGCGCAGCACGCCTTCGTGAAATCGCTGTCGGACGATCTCGCCCGCGACAATATTCTGGTCAACGCGGTGTGCCCGAGCCGTATCAAGAGCCCGCTGACCGATGCGCTCGGCCATCTCTACAACGAGGTCTATTACGGCCGCAGCCTGGAGCAGCAGGAGTCGCGCTGGGGCGCGGAGGTGCCGCTCGGCCGCTGGGGCACGCCCGAGGACATCGCCAATGCCGTGGCCTTCCTGGCGTCGGATCGTGCCGCCTTTATCGTCGGCGCCAACATCGATGTCGATGGCGGCCACCAGCGTTCGATCTTTTGACGGCCGCCCGCATGATCGAAATCCGCAATGTTTCCAAAGGCTTCCGGCGGGGCGACCATGTCGTCGAAGCGTTGCGCGATTTCAATCTGACCATCGGCAAGCATGAAGTCATTGCTATCATCGGGCCGAGCGGCTGCGGCAAGTCCACGCTGCTGAACATGATCGCCGGGCTCTATATGCCGAGCAAAGGCCGCGTCATCTACAAGGGCGCGGCGGTCACCGACGTCAACACCGATGTCGGTTACATGACGCAGAAGGACAATCTGCTGCCGTGGCGCAATGTGCGCGACAATATCGCCTTTCCGCTGGAGCTTGCCGGTGTCGACAAGGCCGAGCGCGAGGCGCGGGCCGATGCCGTCGTCAAGCAGGTCGGCCTCGACGGTTTCGAGACGCGGTTCCCGACCGAGCTATCCGGCGGCATGCGCAAGCGCGCTTGCTTGGCCCGCATGATGTTGTACGGCGCGGAAACCGCGCTGCTCGACGAACCGTTCGCCGCGCTCGACGCCCAGCTCAAGCTGGTGATGCATGAATTGCTGCTGCGGCTGGCGGCGGACAGTGGACAAACCGTTGTCTTCGTGACCCACGATCTGATGGAAGCGGTCACGCTCGCGGATCGCGTCATCGTCTGCACGCGGCGGCCGGCGATGATCGCGCTCGAGCAGGAGATTCCGCTACCGCGGCCACGCGACGTGCTCAACGTGCGGTTCACGAATGAGTTTAAGGAACTCTACGACGCCTTGTGGGAGCGCCTGCGCGTGGAATATCAAGAGGAGCGGGTGTGACGGCATCCAACGATCAACCCGAAATTGTTGCCGCCGAGATGTCGGCGCGCACCGGCAATCTCGTCATGGTGCTGTGCCAGACTGCGCTCGGCATTGCGATCCTGTTCACCTGGCAGGGCGTGTCCGGGCGCCTGGTCGACAATTTTTTCATCTCGAATCCGATCGAGGTCGGCCGGCGGCTGCTCGGCTGGACGCTCGACGGTTCGATCTTCATCCACCTATGGGCCACCGTCTACGCGACCATGCTCGGATTTTTTATCGGCTCGGTGATCGGTGCGGTGCTTGGCATCTGGCTGGGTATTTCCAGCTTCGCCAGCCGGCTGCTGAATCCCTATTTGAACGCGCTCAACGCGCTGCCAAAGGTGGCACTGGCGCCGCTGTTCGTTCTGTGGTTCGGCCTCGGCATTGAATCCAAGGTCGCACTCGCGGCTTCACTGGTCTTGTTCCTGGTGTTTCTCAATACTTTTGCCGGCGTCCGGCAGGTCGATCAGGACCTGATCGACGGCGCGCGGCTGATGCGCGCCACGCGCCTGCAGGTCGTGACCAAAGTCATTGTGCCATCGGCGCTGTCCTGGCTATTCGCGGGCTTACGCGTTTCGGTGCCCTATGCGCTGATCGGCGCTGTGCTCGGCGAGATGATCGCGTCCAACCGCGGGCTCGGCTATCTGGTGCAGTATTCCGGCGCGCAATTCGACACGGCCGGCGTGTTCGCGGTGCTGATCGTGATCGCGCTGCTGGCCATGGCCCTTAACTTCATCGTCGATATCGTTCAAAATCGCATGGAAGGCTGGCGGATTGTCAGCCGCTGACGGCAAAGAACAACAAATCTCCGGGAGGAGCGCGTCATGAAATTCCTGAAGTCGTCGTTGATCGTCGCATCCGCTTTGCTGTCGTGGTCGGCCTGCGCCGAAACGGTCAAGATCACCAATATCGGGCACGGCTATTACTCGGGCGCGCTCTATGTCGCCAAGCGCGAGAAACTGTTCGAGAAATACGGGCTGGAGCCAGAGATTTCATTCGTGCAAGGCGGCCCGCTGGCATTGCAGGCGGCGCTGACCAAACAGGCCGACGTTTCCGTCGTCAGCTACGAACACATCCTGACCTCGGCGGTGCAGGGCAAGCAGGTCGTCGCCTTCTTCAACATCGCCAACCGGCCGGTGAACAACGTCATCGGCAACGACAAACTGATGGAAGGCGCCGAGAAACTCAGCGTCGAAGACAAGATCAAACGGCTGAAGGGCATGCGCGTGGCAATGCCTTCGGCCGGCGGCTCGGGCGAAAAAATGCTGGGCGTGTTGGCCAAGAAATACGGGCTGACGCTGCCCGGCGATATCACTTCCGTCTATCTCGGTGCCGAAGCGCCGTCTTATGTCGCGGCATTCCAGCGCGATCTGATCGACGCCGCGCTGCCGTTCGAGCCCGCGGGCGTGCTGGTGCAGCAAGCCGGCAAAGGCAAGATTTTTCTCAACATGATGGACGGCGAAGTGCCGGAAGTGCGCGACATTCTGTTCATGGTGCTGGCAACGCACCCGGACAACATCAAGGAAAAGCCCGAACTAATCCGCAAGGTCGCGGCCGTGTTCTCCGAGGCGGTGAAAATCCTCAAGGGCGATCCCAAGCGTGGCAAGGCGCTGATGGCGCTGGAATACCCGTCGATGGCGCCGGAGACCAACGATCTCGCCTTTGACATCGTCAGCCAGATTTGGACTAATGATGGCAAGATGACCGAAGCGCAGGCCCGCGCCACGTTCGCCTATCTGCAGCCTTCGGGCCCGCAGGAGGTGAACTTCAAGGCCTCGTTTACCAACGAATTTCTGCCGAAGTAGGCCTAAGCGTTCGCTACTTCGTGCCGTAGGCGCGATCGCCGGCGTCGCCCAGGCCTGGGACGATGTAGGCGTGCTCGTCGAGGCGTTCATCGATCGCGGCGGTCCAGATATGGACGTCGGGATGGTGGGCGCGCAACCGTTCGATGCCTTCCGGCGCCGCGAGCAGGCAGACGAAGCGAATATCCTTGGCGCCGCGCTCTTTGATGCGATCGATCGCCGCCACGGCGGTGTTTGCGGTCGCCAGCATCGGGTCGATGACGATGACCAGCCGTTCGTCGAGATTGATTGGGGCCTTGAAGAAATACTCGACCGCTACGAACGTCACCGGATCGCGATAGAGCCCAATATGTGCGATGCGCGCCGAAGGCACGAGGGTGATCATGCCCTCGACGAAGGAAAGACCCGCGCGCAGGACCGGTGCGAACACCAGTTTTTTGCCGGCGATTTCCTTGCCGGTCATCGGCGCGAGCGGGGTTTCGATCTGCACGTCGGCGAGCGGCAGATCGCGCGTCACCTCGTAACACAGCAGCATGCCGATCTCGTTCAACAGTTCGCGAAACGATTTGGTCGAGCGGCTCTTGTCGCGGATCAGCGTGAGCTTGTGCTGCACCAGCGGATGATCGACGACGGTAACGCCTTCCATGACAAACTCCTGTTGCCGGCTAAAACACGGTGCCGTCGCTGATGACCTTGATGGGTGGCGAACCGTCGGCGCGGCGCGCGCGGGCGAGCAGGCGGCCGGTGGCCCAGGTGCCGCCTTCGAGGATTTTCGCCAGCGGCAGCGTTTGCGCGTCCATGTCCAATTTTTTGCGGATGCTATCGGCGAGCCGGTCGAGCAGCGCCACCGTCAGCGCGCGCCATTCGACGACCAGTTCAGAGCCGACATCATGCTGGCGTTCGGCCTGAGCAGGGTCGCGCAACACCAGCGCACCGGCATCGACGAACAGCCCGCCATTGCGATATTCGGCCAGCCCAGTGAGGCCGTCGATGTCGCTGACGGCAAGGCCAGCCTGCTGCAGCGGCTCGATCAGCGAATAGGCCAGCCATTGCGATAATTTATGCAGCGGCACGATGCCGCTGGTCGCGTCGGCTGTGGTGATTGCTGAATGCCGCCAGCAATCGCCCAGGGGTATGCCGCCGAGCGAGATGCGTGATGGCCAGATCGTGCCCAATTCATGCAGTAGTTCGGACAGGATCTCCGGCGCCGCAATCTTGCGGTTCTCAGCGATGCCCACGAGATGATCGAACAGCCCACCCGGACGCGGACTGTCGTTGCGCGCGAACACGCCGGTATTGTCCATGATTAGCACGCCGAGCGCACGCAACAACGCGGCGCGGCCCTCGACGCCGACCAGCGGATTGCTCTCAGTGGCCTGGAAGCCGTCGCGCAGCTGCTGCGCGGTAAGTTTTGCCAGCACCGAGGCATCGACCCGGAACGGATCGTTGTGCTGGGCCGAAAACATGCCGCGCGCGAACATATCGAGGCTGGCGAGCGCAAGCCCTTCGGAGCGGCCGATGCTTTTTCCGGTAATTTTGTCGGCGTAGCGCCATTGCGTGCCGGCGCCGGCGTCGAGAAAGACGCTGACGATCGCCAGGTCGAATGCCGCCCGCGCCCGTGCCTCATTGTCGGGCCAGCCCGCGGCTTTCACGATGGCGTCGAACCGGTCGGCGCCGTCGACGACGAAGTGCCGCCAGCGCGAATGGAACGGAACATCCAGCGACGGATGGGCCTTACGGGTCGTGGCGATGACGCGCTCGGCGGTGGCATCGAGGCGGGACAGATCGACGCGAAAGTTCGCCAGTTTGTCGTCGAGCGCGAACGCAAGCATGCGCTGGGCGCGTTCGCGCACCGCCGCGGCACTCAAAAGCGAAAAAGCGGCGGCGGTGTCGTTCTTCATGGGATCGCCCGGTCTCTTTCGCTCAATACTTGTCGAGCGAACGGCCGATCGAGTCGGTCAGGTCTTGCGGCTTCGGCGCATCGGGCGAGTAGTAGCCGGCGGCCTTCTTAGCGGCGATCTCGACATGGGCGTCGGCCGGCACCAGGTCGTCCGGAATCGGCACGCGTTCGACGATCGCGATGCCCTGCGACACTACCGCGTCATATTTCATGTCGCTCATCGACACGAAACGGTCGATGCGCTTGAGGCCGAGCCAGTTGAGGCAGTCTGGCATCAGTTGCTGGAAGCGCGCGTCCTGCACGCCGGCCACGCATTCGGTGCGCTCGAAATAGGCCGCGGCGGCGTCGCCGCCTTCCTGCCGCTTGCGCGCATTGTAAACCAGGAATTTGGTGACCTCGCCGAGCGCGCGGCCTTCCTTGCGGTTGTAGACGATGATGCCGAGCCCGCCGTTCTGCGCGGCGCGGGCGCATTCCTCGATGCCGTGAATCAAATAAGGCCGGCAGGTGCAGATGTCGGAGCCGAACACGTCGGAGCCGTTGCACTCGTCATGCACGCGGCAGGTGATCTTGGTGGTATGGTCGGGCAGCTTGGTGACGTCGCCGAACATATAGATCGTGGTGCCGCCGATCGGCGGCAGGAAAACCTGCAAGTCGGGCCGCGTCACCAGTTCGGGAAACATGCCGGCGGTCTGCTCGAACAACGCGCGACGCAGGTTGGTTTCCGGCGTGCTGAATCGCTCGGCAATGCCGGGCAGATACCAGACCGGATCGATGGCGATCTTGGTGACGCCGACGCTGCCGTTCTCGCGCACCACGTCGCCGTCGGCCTTCAGCCGGCCCAGTGTGACTGCCTGTTGCATTTCATGCAGATCGAGCCGCGCCTTGGTGACGGCGATGCTCGGGCGAATGTCGATACTTTCGGCGATTTCGGCCTTGAAGCTGTCAGCGGCGAGATGGCCCCAGGGATCGAGCGATACGATTTTGCGCGGATCGCACCATTGTTCGAAGGGGCCGATGGTCGCGGCCGGATAGGTGTTGGTGAGGTCAGGGCGGCGGATCGGATCGAGCGCGCCGGCAGACACCGCCAGCGCGCGATACAGCGCGTAAGAGCCGCCATGGCTGCCGATCACATTGCGATCGCCCGGCCGCGACACCGTGCCGATGACCGGCCCGCGTTCGCGCGCGGTGGCGGCGCCCCAGTGGATCGGGAAGCGCAGCTTGCCACCGGGCTCGGGATGAGAGGTGAGGCGGATATGGTCGGGTCGGTTCGGACGGCTCATGGTATGGGCCCAAAAGGCAATGGCCCGCCGGTGAAGACGGGCCTGACGATCGGATTGATATTATTCCCATGAAGACGGCTCAACACCAATCCTCATCTTGCTAATATAGCCCTCTTGATGCGGCTGGCAATGACGCCAAATGGCATATCAGCTCATCACGGCCCGTATTTCGCGTTAACGCTTCCGGCCGCCTATTCCTTGACGGCGCCGGTCATGGCCGAGACGTAATGCTCGACAAAGAAGGCATAGAGCACGACCAGCGGCAGCGAGCCGATCATGGCGCCGGCCATCAGCGAGCCCCAGCGGTAAATATCGCCATCCACCAGCGCCGTGACGATCGCCACCGGCACGGTCTTATAATGCGTCGACGAGATGAAGGTCAGTGCGTAGATGAATTCGTTCCAGCACAGCGTGAAGCAGAAGATGAAGGCCGATATCAGCCCGGGGATCGCCAGCGGCAGCACGATCTTGGTCAAGATCTGCCAACGGCTGGCGCCGTCGATCAGCGCGCACTCTTCGAGCTCGAATGGGATGGTCTTGAAATAGCCCATCAACAGCCAGGTCGAGAACGGGATCAGGATCGTCGGATAGGTCAGGATCAGCGCCAGTGGCGTGTCGAAGATGCCGTACTGAAACACGACGGTCGACAGCGGGATGAACAGGATCGACGGCGGGATCAGATAGGCGAGGAAGATCGCGCCGCCGACCCATTGCGCGCCGCGATAGCGCAGCCGCACGATCGCATAGGCGGCGAGCACGCTGGCGACGATCGAGAGAAACGTGGCGCAGACCGCGACCAGCATCGTGTTCCACAGCCAGATCGGATATTGCGTCTCGAACAGCAATTTGTAGATGTGCTTGAACGTCGGATTCCAAGTCCAGAACGGGTTGAAGGTTTCCAGGTCGAGCAGTTGCTCGTCCGGCTTTATCGAGGTCAGCGCCATCCAGTAAAATGGAAACAGCAAGATCAATAGAATGATCGACAGCGGCAAATAGACCGTCACCAGCCGGCGCGGCACGTTGTGCAGATAACTCATGCCCTCGCTGCTGTCGGTGAGCGGCACAGAAGCAGTCAGCACGGATTTCGGGTCGGCGGCTTTGGCGGCGAGGGCGTCAGTCATTGTTCGCGCCTTGTTGCCATTTCCGACACCGCGCGTGGGGCTTGCCCCATTCGCGGAAGAGATAAGCAGCGGCGGCCTGACTAGTCATTGTTCTCGCCTTGCTGCCATTTCCGCCGCTGCAGGCCGAACCAGGACACCAGGATGGCCGCGAGCAGGAACGGGATCATGGCCGTCGAGATGGCCGCGCCTTCGCCGAGATAGCCGCTCATGATGGCGCGCTGATAGGAGAACGTCGCCATCAAGTGCGTGGCGTTGACCGGTCCGCCGCGCGTCATCACCCAGATGAGCTGAAAGTCGGTGAAGGTGAACAACACGGAGAATGTCATCACCACCGCGATGATAGGCGTCAGCAGCGGATAGGTGATGAAGCGGAAGCGCTGCCAGGGCGTCGCGCCGTCGATGGTCGCCGCTTCGTAGAGCGACGGCGAGACGGTCTGCAGGCCGGCCAGCAAGGTGATGGCGACGAAGGGCACGCCGCGCCAGATATTGGCGAATATCACCGAGGCGCGCGCATTCCAGACATCGCCGAGGAAATCGATGTTGGTCGTGATCACGTGCATCTTCTTGAGCGACCACGAGATGATCGAGAATTGCGGATCGAACAGCCACCAGAATGCGATGGCCGACAGCACCGTCGGCACGATGAAGGGGATCAACACCACTGCGCGAATGATGGCTTTGAACGGCAGGCGTTCGTTGAGCAGCAGCGCCAGATAAAGTCCGACCGCGAATTTAATGATGCTGGCGACGCTGGTGTAGAGCAGCGTGTTGAACACCGAGAGCCAGAAGGTGGTGTCGTCCCAGAGGAATTCGTAGTTTTCCAGGCCGACGAAGACGCCGTCGCGGCCGAGCCGGGCGTCGGTGAACGACAGCCAGACGCCGAGGCCGAGCGGATAGGCGAGAAACAGGATCAGGAATGCCGCCGCCGGCAGCATGAACCAGATCGCCAGCCAGTTGCGATTGGTCTTGAGGCGGTCCCACCGCGTCACTTCACGGTAAGAGCGCGCTGGACGATTCTGGTCGAGAGCGATCGTCATTGCTGGTCCGGTTGTCTCTCGGAAAATTGAACCGGCGGGCAGGCTCACCCGCCCGCCGGGTTATCTTTTAGCGATAGATGCGCTTCAACTGCCGCTCGGCGATCGCGATCGCGCCCTTGGTGTCTTCGCGGCCGGTGCAGACATTGGCGAACATGTCGAGCACCACGAAGTCGGCGATGGCTGTCGCCGCCTTCTCGCCGACCGAGCCGAGGCCGCCCGCGGTGAGCGAACGCTTGGCGACGTCGCGGTACGGGGTTGTCTTCGGATCGGCGGTCCACACCGGGTTCTTGTCGTACTCGTTGAGGCAGTGCGTGAGGTAGCCCTTGGCCGACTGGATCCACGGATTGAAGTTGTCGGCCGCCAGCATGAAGGCGATCAGCGCCTTACAGGCTTGCGGATACTTGGTGTAGGTCATCGCCAGGATCGGATACATCAGGTGCAGCTCGGTCGGCTTGCCGACGGGACCGATCGGGAAGTAGGCATGGTCCATGTCCGCGGCGACATCCTTCGCGCTGTTCTGCGCCGCGACGTAGATCGAGATGCCGTTATTGGTCCAGTGGATTTCCTTGGCGAGGAAGGCCTTGTTGTTGGAAGCGTCGTTCCACGAAGCGGTACCCGGGATCATCGACCCGTAAAGGTTCTTGGCGAAGTCCAGCGCCTTCACCGTTTCCGGCGAGTTGATGATGACCTTGTCGCTGGCATCGACGGCCTGGCCGCCCTGCGCCCACAGGCACCAGTGCACCCAGGTGTTGCCGTCGCCCGAGGCATGGCCGAGCGCGAAGCCGCCAGGCGTGCCCTGCGCCTTCATCGCCTTGGCATATTCGAGGAACTCGTCGGTCTTGGTCGGGAATTTCGTCCAGCCGGCCTTCTTCGAACTTTCGAGGCGATAGTTGATGAGCGCGCCCGAATAGCAGATCGGAATTGCGATCCACTTGTTGCCGCTCTTGCCGTACTTGACCGCGCTGTCGACCCAGCCGCCGTGCGTCTTGCCGAGGTAGTCGGCGACGTCGCTGACGTCCATGCACTTCTGCGGGAACAGATGCGGCAGCGAGTACAGGCCCCAGAACAGGTCCGGTCCAGTGCCGGTATTGGCGGCGACCGAGGCTTTCGGCTGCACGTCTTCGTAAGACTCGCGCGAGATATCGACAGGCACGCCGGTGGCCGCGGTGAAAGCCGCGATCAGCTTGACGAAGGCATCGTCTTCCGCCTGCACGAAATATTTCCAGCGCAGCATCGAAAGCTTGGCGCCCTTCTCCGGCTTCCATGGCGCATTCTGCGCCCAAGCTTTGGCCCAATCGAGCAGGGCCGGACCGGTCAGCGCGCCTGCGGCGCCGAGCGCGGTGCCGCCCTTGACGAGAGCGCGACGAGTAAAGTCAGTCATGGTCGTTCCTCCGTTGGTTTTGTTATGCAGTCAGACGTTTCCCCGTCGCCTCATCGAACAGATGGACGACACTTTGGTCAGGTTTCAGCCGGATCTTGTCGCCCGGATTGAACTTGTGACGTTCGCGGAACACCGCGACGACCTCATCGCCGCCGAGCTTGGCGAAGACTTGGGTTTCCGAGCCGGTCGGCTCGACCACGACGATTTCGGCTTCGGCGCCGTCATCCGCGATGGTGAAGTGTTCCGGCCGGATGCCGTAGACGGCGGGCCGGCCATTTGAATTTTCCGGCGCCGAGCCGAGCGGCAGCTTCACGCCATTCGGGCCTTCGAACGAGGCAACGCCGTTGACCACGATCTTGCCCTTGATCAAATTCATCGCCGGCGAGCCGATGAAACCGGCGACGAATTGGTTGGCCGGCTTGTCGTACAGTTCGAGCGGCGAGCCGATCTGCTCGACGATGCCGTCATGCATCACCACGATTTTGTCGGCCATGGTCATGGCTTCGATCTGATCGTGCGTGACGTAGACCGTCGTGGTCTTCAGCCGCTGATGCAGTTCCTTGATCTCGGTGCGCATCTGCACGCGCAGCTTGGCGTCGAGGTTCGACAACGGCTCGTCGAACAAAAACACCTGCGGGTCGCGCACGATGGCCCGGCCCATGGCGACGCGCTGACGCTGCCCGCCGGACAATTGCCGGGGATAGCGTTCGAGATAGGGCCCAAGGCCAAGGATGGCCGCCGCGCGGTTGACGCGGGTGTCGATTTCGTTTTTTGGCGCGCCGCGCAGCTTCATGGAAAATGCCATGTTCGCGGCGACGGTCATATGCGGGTACAGCGCATAGTTCTGAAAAACCATGGCCACGTCGCGTTCTTTGGGGGGCAGGTTATTGACGACACGGCCGCCGATCGTGATTTCGCCGCCGGTGATATTTTCCAGCCCGGCGATCATGCGCAACAGCGTGGATTTGCCGCAGCCGGACGGGCCGACCAGAACGACGAATTCGCCGTCCGCAATGTCGACATCGACGCCGTGAATGACAGGCGTCAGGCCAAAAGCCTTGCGCACGTCGTGAATACCGACGGTCGCCATGTAGTCCTCCCTGGCGGCGCATTGGCCGCTTATTATTCAGGTCCGGCGCCCACTTTTGCGGGTCGCGAGTTCCCGGACCGTCTACAACTCCAGCTACTCTAGCAGGGCCGCGTGGTTTAGCGACCGTCTTTTCGTAGGGTCGAAACGGCCCACCGGCGGCCGCCCACCGCGCCGCCGGGCGTCACAGCGCCATGCCGCCATCGACCAGATGGGTATGGCCCGTAATGTAACTCGACTCGTCGGAAGCCAGGAACAGCGCCAGCGCGGCGACTTCCGCGGTGGTGCCGAGCCGGCCGATCGGCTGGCGGCCGATGAAATCGTCGCGCACCGCCTTGAGCGATTTGCCGGTGCTTTTGGCGACCGCCTCGATGCGGCCGTCGAGCGACGGCGATTGGATGGTGCCGGGGCAGATCGCGTTGCAACGGAGGCCTTGGCGGATGAAGTCCGCCGCGACTGCCTTGGTGAGCCCGATGACCGCCGCCTTGGTGGCGCCATAGGCGTAGCGGTTTGGCACGCCGCGGATCGACGACACCGCCGAGGATATGTTCACGATCGAACCGCCACCGTTTTTCAGCATCGCCGGAATGAAGGCGCGCAGCATGCGGTGCATCGACTTCACATTAAGGTCGAAGGAAAAATCCCAATCCTGTTCCGAGCATTCGAGCACGCTGCCCTGGTGCACATAGCCGGCGCAGTTGAACAGGAGATCGGGGGCGCCGAATTTTTTGATCACGTCTTTTGCCAGCGCATCGACTTTGGCGGTGTCGCGGACATCGAGCGGAAATGCCGTCGCCTTTTTCAGGCTTTTCAGTTTTCCGGCATCGAGATCGGTGGCGATCACCTTGGCGCCTTCGGCTATACAAGTTTCCGCAATGGCGCGGCCGATGCCTTGGCCCGCCGCCGTCACCAACGCGAGCTTGCCCTTCAATCGTCCGGCCACTGCAGCACCTCTTTCGATGTTCTAGTGATTATCGCGGGGCACGCATTTCTGCGCGATGCGTTGATATTTTACCGCGGGCTTGAGCACCATGCCGTCGGCGAGTTGATCGACCATGGCGCGCTGGATTTCCTGCCAAGGCGTCTGGCTCTCGGCGTAAGCGAAGCCGCCGCTTTTCTGCAGCGCAGCGTGCCGGCGCGCCAACTCGGTTTTGGAGATCAGAATGTCGGCGCTTCCTTTGTTCAAGTCGATCCGCACGCGGTCGCCGGTTTTCAGGATCGCGAGTCCGCCATTGGCGGCGGCTTCCGGCGACGCATTGAGGATCGATGGCGAACCGGAGGTGCCGGACTGGCGTCCGTCGCCGATGCAAGGCAGCGCCGTGATACCTTTTTTGATCAGCGCCGCCGGCGGCTGCATATTCACGACTTCCGCCGAGCCCGGATAGCCGATCGGCCCGACGCCGCGGATGAACAGCACTGTGTCGGCGTCGATCTTCAGCGACGGATCTTCGATGCGGTGGTGATAATCCTCTGGGCCTTCGAACACCATGGCGTGGCCTTCGAAGGCATTCGGGTCTTTCGGGTTGGACAGATAGCGCGTGCGGAATTCCTCGGAGATCACGCTGGTCTTCATGATGGCGCTATCGAACAGGTTACCTGTCAGTACCTTGAAGCCGGCCTGTTTCTTCATCGGCTTGGCATAGGGCTTGATGACGTCGGCATCCTGCACCTGGGCTTTGCGGACGTTGTCGCCCATGGTCTTGCCGTTGACCGTGAGCGCGTCGGCATGGCCTTTGCCCGCCTTGAGCAGTTGCCGCATCACCGCCGGCAGGCCGCCGGCGCGGTAATATTCTTCGCCGAGATATTTGCCCGCCGGCTGCATGTTGACCAACAACGGCACGTCGTAACCGACCTTTTCCCAATCCTCGATTGTCAGCTTGACGCCGACGTGGCGGGCAATGGCGTTGATATGGATCGGCGCATTGGTCGAGCCGCCAATGGCCGAATTGGCGACGATGGCGTTCTCGAAGGCCTTGCGGGTGAGGATGTCGGTCGGCTTGAGGTCTTCGTGCACCAATGCGACCGCGCGCATGCCGGTCTCGTAAGCAATCTGCCCGCGCTCGCGGTAGGGTGCGGGAATCGCCGCGCACCCCGGCAGCGACATGCCGAGCGCTTCGGCCAGCGCGTTCATGGTCGATGCCGTGCCCATGGTGTTGCAGTGGCCGACCGATGGCGCCGACGACGTCACGATGTCGAGAAATTCCTTGTAGCTGATCTTGCCGGCGGCGTGATCCTCGCGCGCCTGCCAGACCACGGTGCCCGAGCCGGCGCGTTCGCCCTTCCACCAGCCGTTCAGCATCGGCCCGCCGGACAGCACAATGGCCGGAATGTTGACGCTTGCCGCCGCCATCAGGCAGGCCGGCGTGGTCTTGTCGCAGCCGGTGGTCAGTACGACGCCGTCGAGCGGATAGCCGTACAGAATTTCGACCAGACCGAGATAAGCGAGATTGCGATCGAGCGCGGCGGTCGGCCGTTTGCCGGTTTCCTGGATCGGATGCACCGGGAATTCGAAGGCAATGCCGCCGGCCGCCGTGATGCCGGCGCGCACCCGTGCGGCAAGTTCGATGTGGTGACGATTGCAGGGCGACAGGTCCGAGCCGGTTTGCGCGATGCCGATGATCGGCTTGCCGGAAGTCAGCTCTTTCAGGGTCAGACCGTAATTCAGATAACGCTCGAGATAGAGCGCGGTCATGCCGGGGTTCTGCGGATTGTCGAACCAAAGCTGCGAGCGCAATTCACGCCCGCGCGGCTTCAACGACTTCGACACGACTTTCTTGGCCATTCCGATCTCCCCGTGCGCCTTTTCTCTTTTGCCCAAGGATGCGCCGAATGGCGCGCCGGGCGCAAGGGAGGTTCAATAGGTCGCGCGGCCGCCGGAAATGTCGAAGGCCGAGCCGGTGGTAAAGGAGCAATCGGCGGAGGCGCAAAACGCCACCAGCGCCGCGATCTCTTCAACGTCGACGAAACGGGCGCGCGGGATTTTCGACAGCATGTAGTCGATATGCGATTGCGTCATCTGCGCGAACATCGCCGTCTTGGCCGCCGCCGGCGTGATGCAATTGACGCCGATGTCGTAACTCGCCAGCTCCTTGCCAAGAGATTTAGTCAGCGCGATCACGCCGGCCTTGGAGGCCGAATAGGCCGGGGCATTCGGATTGCCTTCCTTGCCGGCTACCGAGGCGATATTGACGATGCGGCCGTAATTCTGCGCGATCATCGACGGCACGATGGCCTTGCAGCACAGAAAAGGGCCGTCGAGATTGATGCGCATGACGCTCTGCCACGCGTCGATCGGATATTCCCAGGTGGTCACGTTCGGGCCGGTAATGCCGGCATTGTTGACCAGGATATCGATGCGGCCGAGTTCTTTCAGTGTAGCGTCGCGGGCCTTTTCGATGTCGGCGTATTGCGTCACATCCACCGTGATCGGAATGACGCGGCCGCGGCTCTTGAGTTCGGCGGCGGTCTCAAGCGCCAGCTTTTCATCGCGGTCCCAGATCGCGACTGAAGCGCCCGAGTCCAGAAACCGTTCGACAATCGCGCGGCCAATGCCCTGGGCGCCGCCCGTGACCACTGCGTTCCTGCCTTTGAGATCGATCTGATTGGCCATGTGGTTTCCCCCGCTATCGTTTGGGGCATTAGACCACAACTGCGATTATTCACAGCCACAGAATTTTCTTGCGATAGGCGAGGTCGGTCAGCAGCGGCGTCGCCGGTCCCTGGTGGAACACCGCGCCACGCTCCAGCGCGAAGACGCGGTCGGCCAGCGCCAGCACCAGATCGAGATTGTGCTCGACGATCACGATGGACGTGTGCCGGCGCAATTGATCGAACACCTTGAACAGTTCGAGGATCACCGCCGGCGCCAAGCCCTCGAACGGCTCGTCGAGCAACAGCAGTTTGACGTTGCCCGACATGGCGCGCGCCACCGCAACCATCTGCTGCTCGCCGCCGGACAGGTAGTCGGCAGCGACATTCATCCGCTCTTTCAGCCGGGGGAAATAGTCGAGGATCTGTTCCTCGCTCCAGACCACGCCGTTGCTGCCGTCGGTCTTGCGCGCCAGGCGGCCGAGTGACAGATTTTCCCGGACCGTCATGCCGGCGAACAGCCCGCGGCCTTGCGGCACATAGCCGATGCCGAGGCGCGCGATATCCGGCGCGGGCATGCCGGCAATATTGCGGCCCTCATATTCAATAGTACCCGATGCCGGCGGCACCAGCCCGGCCAGCGTCTTGAGCAGCGTCGACTTGCCGGCGCCATTGCGGCCGAGCAGCGCGACGATCTCGCCGTCGCGCACGTCCAGCGTGGCGTCGTTGAGGATATGGCTCTTGCCGTAGAACGTGTTGACGGCTTCGAAGCGCAACACCTGCGTAGCACCGGCACCGGCGTCCTCGCTCCGCTTGGTCTCGACCTCGGGAACACCCGTGCCGGTGTAGATTTCCTGCACGCGCCGATCGCTGCGCACTTCGCTGGGCGCGCCGGCCATCAGCACTTCGCCCTGGTTCATGACGGTCACGCATTGCGAGAAACCGAGCACACGGTCGATGTCGTGTTCGACGATCAACACCGGAATGTTGGATGCGATATTCTTCACCAGATTAGACACGCGCTCACGTTCGGCGGCGGCGAGACCCGCGAGCGGCTCGTCCAGCAGCAGCACCTGCGGCTTGGAGCCGAGCGCGATGCCCAAATCCACCAGCCGCTGGCCGCCGTAGGACAACTCGCCGCCCTGGATTTGCTCGATGCCTTCCAGCCCGAGGAATTTGATGAGCTCGGCGGTTTCGGCGTGAACCTCCGGGTAGCTATCGACATCGCGCCAGATGTTGAAACGCATCTTATGTTGCGCCTGCAGCGATAGGCGCAGGTTTTCGTAGATCGACAATCCGCGAAAGACGTTGGTGATCTGGAACGAACGGGCAAGGCCCCCGTGGCAGATTTGGTGCGAAGGCAGGCCGTGGATATCGCGGCCGATGAGCCGCACGGTGCCGGTATCCGGCACGTAAAGGCCCGACACCAGATTGAACAAGGTCGTCTTGCCGGCGCCGTTCGGCCCGATCAAAGCATGAATTTCGCCGGCGTTGACCGTCAGGCTGGCGCCAGCGACCGCGCGGATGCCGCCGAAGTGCTTCGAAACGTTGTCGACCTCCAGCACCTTGCCCTGCAGCGCCTGCGGCCGCAGGAACGCCGGCAGCGGCAGGCCTTCGTAGATCTTGCGCTTGCTCATCGCCGCCGCTTCTTCCGGCAGCGGGCGCCAGCGCCGCGTCAGCTTCTCCCAGATGCCAACAAGGCCGCCCGGCGAGTACATGACGAAGCCGACGAAGACCAAGCCGAAATACAACAGCCAGTTTGAGGACCAGATCGAAAATATTTCACGAAACAGGATGAAGAACAGCGAGCCGAGCGCCGGCCCGAGGATGTTGTGCATGCCGCCGATCACGACCATCGCCAGCATCTCGCCGGCGAACGGCACCGAGACTGACTCGGCCGACACCAGGTAAGTCTGGAAGCCGAGCAATGCGCCGGCCAGCCCCGTCACCACCGCCGAGAGAACGAAGACACCGAGTTTGTATCGCTCGACCGGGTAGCCTTGGAACGTGGCGCGCAACTGGTTCTCACGGATTGCCACCAGCACATGGCCGAATGGCGAGCGCACCACGCGCAGCAGCACATAGAGGACAGCAAGGCCGATGAGCGCAACGACGACGTAGAAGGCGAGCCCGCCGTCGAGCGAGATCGGGCCAATGGAGCCGCGCTTTAATCCACCGAGGCCGTCTTCGCCGCCGGTGACGTCGCTCCAGCGGAAGGCGACGATGTAGGTCAACGCGGCGAGCGCCAGCGTCAGCAGCGAGAAATAGACGCCGCGCCGGCGCAGAATGAGGGTGCCGACCGCCGTCGATACCACGGCGACGATGATCATCGACAGAAGCAGCGGTAGCCACATCTGGCTGGGGAACCAGCGCAACTGGATCAATCCCGCGGCGTAGGCACCGATGCCGAACCAGGTGCTGTGGCCGAACGACACCAATCCGGTGTAGCCGACGCACATATTCAGCCCCATGGCCGCGATCGCCAGGATCACGACATTGATGGCGGTATTGATCGAAAGGCCGAGCAGCGGCATCAGGAACGGCAGCGCGATGAGGGCTGCGGCGGCGAGCAGCAAGGGCCGGTATTTCAGATGGCGAGGCGCGATCGTCATTCGAATTTCTCGATGCGTTCGCCAAGCAGGCCGCGCGGGCGAAAGAGCAGGACCAGGAACATCAGAATGTAAATCGAGGCTTCGCCTGCTGCCGGAACAAAGTGGATGGTGATGCCGCGCACCATGCCGACTAACAACGCGGCGATGATCACGCCCCAGAAGCTGCCAAGGCCGCCGATCACGACGACCACAAAGGCGACGGTGATGATTTCGGCGCCCATGGCGGGATGTACGATCGTGATCGGGGCGAAGAGTGCTCCGCCCAGCGCCGCCATGCCGACGCCGAGCATGACGATGGCGGTCATGTAGGGCTGTAGCTTGATGCCCAACGCCGCGACCATATCCGGCCGCTGGATGCCGGCGCGCACCACGCGCCCGAACGACGTCTTGTGCAGCAGCAGCCAGATGCCGAGCAGCACAATGGCCACGATGCCGAGCAGCATTAGCCGGTAGCGCGAGAACAGAAAGTCGCCGATGAACACGGCACCCTTCAGGCTGGGCGGCATCGTTTGCGAGAGTGGCGAGGCGCCCCAGATGATGCGGATCAGTTGCTCGGCCACCATGGCTAACCCGAAGGTCACCAGCAGGCTCAAAATGGGATCGGCGGTGTAAAACCGGCGTAGGATGAACCGCTCGAACAGAATGCCGAGCAAGGCGACGGCGATCGGCGACAGCACGACGGCCGCGCCGAAGCCGAGATACTGTGTGATCTCCACCGCCGCATAGGCGCCGAGCGCATAGAAAGCGCCATGCGCCAGATTCACCACGCCGCCGACGCTGAAGATCAGCGACAGGCCCAGCGCGATGAGCAGATAGTAGCCTCCGAGCACGAGGCCATTGACTATCTGTTCGAGCAAAAACATGAACGAAGTTCTCAGAGCGAGAGCGCAAATAAATGCAGCGGCGTCGTCGTGGCGGCCGCCGCTGTGCGGTCATCGGACGCGAGCGCCAACGCGGCGCCCGCGTCCTGGTGTCCTAGGCGAAGACGCAGGCGTTTTGCGCCTTGGTCGGGTTGATGACCTCAAGCGGCTCATTTGCATTGGGGATAGCCGCGCCGAGCGCGAGGAAGTCCCATTTGTCCTTGGCCTGGCCTTTTGGCCTGACCGAGAACGGGTACGCTTCCTGGATCAGTTGGTGATCCCATGCGCGGAAATAGCCCTTGCGCGCCTTGAGAATATCGAACTGCGTTTCCTTCTCGAAGTAGGCGATCAGCTTTTCGGTGTCGGTCGATTTGGTCTCGTTCATGGCTTGCGCCATCATCTTGAGCGAGACGTATTCGATCCAGGCATGGTTCTCCGGCGGCTTGCCGTTGCGCTTGATGAATTCCGCGACGAAGGCCTTCGAAGCCGGCACCTCAGAGGTGTGATACCAGACCGTCGGCCAAGTGCCGCTCAGGTTGCCTTCGCCGGCGGCCCAAGCGTCGGCGGTGTTGAGGTTGAAGCCGACGATCGGGAAGGGCAGACCGAATTCGGCGTATTGCTTGATCAGGTTGGTGACCTGATTGCCGGCCAGATTTGAACAGACAATGTCGGGCTTCGCCTGACGGATTTTCAGCAGATAGGGGCTGAAATCGGTGACGTCGGTCGCGACCAGTTCGTCGCCGATCGGATTGCCGCCATTGGCGGCGAAGAAGGCATTGGCGGCGCCGCGCAAGTCATGGCCGAACAGATAATCGGCCGTCAACGTGTAGAATTTCTTGCCCTTCATCATGTTGTCGCGCACCAGCGCCTTGCCGACGGCGTTGACCATGACGGTGCTCGGGATGTCGACGTGGAAGGTGTAGCGGTTGCAATTCTTGCCGCGCAGCGCGTCGGAACGGGCGCCGATTTGCATGAACAGCTTTTTGTTGCGGGCAGCAACCTGCATGATTGTGGCGGCGGAGGCCGAGTTGATCTCGCCCATCAGCACGGTGGCCCCGTCCTGCTCCAGCATACGTTGGGCCTTGGTCGCGGCGGTCGCCGGGTTGACCGAGTCTTCCGACGTGATGTCCAGTTGGCGGCCCATGACGCCGCCGGCTTTGTTGATTTCTTCCTCGGCCTGTTTGAGGCCGAGTTGCGCGTAGGCGCCAAGCGCGCCGAGGAAGCCGGTCAAAGGCGTGAGATGGCCGATTTTGATCTTGTCGGTCTGGCCGCTGACGATCGACGGAAATCCGATGGCGGCCGCGCCGGCAAATGCGGCGCCGGTTTTCAATACAGTTCGCCTGTTGGTGCTGGTCATTTGGTTTCCCTCCCGGAAAGATGCTGTTTGCGCCGTTACCCTCCAATTCCCGCGCATGCGAGGATGTGAGAGACGTTTTTTTATTGTTGGAGATATTTCAGGAGAGGCGGGACGGAGTCAACGCCAAAAGCGGGAGTTTCGCGCCGTAACCCGCTGTGTGGTGCACAAACGGGAGGGTTACTTAGCCGCGCCGAAACCCGCAGAAAGCCGCTCCGCCGCCGCCTGTACGATTTTAGCCCGGCTTTGCAGAGCCTGGTTCGACATGCGCCAGATCGGCCCTGAAATTCCCAATGCACCGACAATCTGGCCGGTGAAGTCCTTCACCGGCACCGCCACGCAGCGGACCTCGGCGTTAAATTCGCCGTCATCGACGGCGATCCCGCTGCGCCGGATCTCGGCGACCTCGCGCAGCAGCACGGGAATGTCGGTAATCGACTTCTCGGTCGATGGCTTCATATCGACGCGCGCGAGGAAACGCTCGAGCTGGTCGGGCCGCAATGAGGCGAGGATAACCTTGCCGAGCGCGGTGCAGTGCGCCGGCCGCACGACGCCGACGCGATCGGTAAGCTGGAATGCGCCCGGACCGCTGGTGCGGGCGATTACCACGACGGCGTCGCCCATGCGCACCGCAAAATGGCTGCTTTCGCCGGTGTCGCGCGACAGGTCCTCCAGGACCGGGGTCGCGACGTTGACCATCTCGATCTCGTCGAGGGCGCTGGCGGCGAGCGCGAACAGCGGCCGGCCGACGCGGTAGCGCTTGGAATCCTTCTCCTGGCGAATGTAACCCAGAGAAACCATGGTTTTAGCGAGGTGGAAGGTCGTGGAATTGTGCAGACCCACCAGCTTGCTGAGGTCGGCAAGGCCGATTCCCTCACGGTGGCGCGCCACTTCCTCGAGGATTGCGAAGGCGCGGCCGAGCGACTGCACGCCGACGCGCTGCCGGTCCTCGGCGTCGTCGTCGATATCGGGCTGCAACGGCTCCACCAGCCGGGCGATCGGCGCCTTGGCCGGAGCCGAGGGCTTCTCGACAGCTTTCGTTTTGGTTCGCGGTCTCACCGGGTCGTCTCCAGGCACGTCAACGCCACATCATGGGCTAACGCGGCGACTTCGTACAACCCCTACGCAATCGCGAAAAGGGCTTAGTAATTGAAGAGCACCATGCGCTCTTCAGTCATGTCGCGGATGGAATACTTCGGGCCTTCGCGGCCGATGCCGCTGTCCTTGACGCCGCCATAGGCGAGTTGGTCGGTGCGCCAGGTTGAAGAGCCGTTGATGATGACGCCGCCGGTGCGCAGGCTGCGAACCGCGCGGATCGCCAGTTCGGTTGAGGCGGTGAAGATGCCGGTCTGCAGCCCAAATCGGCTTTCGCTGACGAAGCGGAACACGTCCTCGATGTCGTCATAGGGCAGAAGGCTGATCACCGGGCCGAACACCTCGTCGCACACGACTTTCATGGTCGGTTTCACGTCAGCAATGACGGTCGGCTCGATCTGGGCACCGTGGCGCTTGCCGCCGGTGAGAACGCGGGCGCCAGCGGCGGCGGCTTCGTTGATCCAGCCCTCAACGCGAAGCGCCGCGGCCTCGTCGATCACGGTGCCGACGTCGGTCGTCGGGTCGAGCGGGTCGCCGAGCTTGAGCTTTTTCACTTCAGCCACGACCAGATCGACGAATTTGTCGTATTGGCTGCGGTGCACGTAGACCGTCTGCACCGAAATGCAGCTTTGCCCGGCGAGCCGCATCGAATTCCGTGCGCAAATCGGCGCGGCTTCCGCGATATTGGCGTCGGAATGCACGATGGTGACGCCATTGCCGCCGAGTTCGAGCGCGACGCGGCGGAGCCCTGAGTTGGCCTTGATCTGGGCGCCGGCGCGCGGCGAGCCGGTGAAGGTGATGAAATCGACGCGCGGGTCGCGCACCAGCGCCGGACCCACCGTATCCCCGTACAAAACGTTGAGAAATCCGGCCGGCGTGCCGGCATCGACGAAGATTTGCGCCAGCGCGTGAATAACCCCCGGGCATTGCGGCGGCGCCTTCAAAACCAGCGCGTTGCCGGCGGCGATCGACGGCGCGATCTTGTGGCAGGCGAGATTCACCGGCGCGTTGAAGGGGGTTATCCCCGCCACGACGCCGACGGGAAAGCGCAGCATGAAGCAGATCTTGCCGGCGCCCATGGCGCTAGCATCGAGCGGGATATGCTCGCCCTCGATGCGCACGGCCTCTTCCGCCGACAATGACAGCGTGTCCTGCGAGCGCACGATCTCGGCCTTGGCGTCTTTGACCGCCTTGCCGGTCTCCCGCGCCATGATTTCGGCGATGGAATCCGCTCGCTCCACCAATAACTTAGCGGCGCGGCGCAGCAGCGCGGCGCGCTCATAAGCCGGCATCGCGGCGGCCTTGGCTTTGGCGGCGACAGCGGCATTGAGCGCGTCGTCGAGGTCGGCCTGCGACGAGCGCGGCGCCCGGCAGACGACGGTTTTACGATAGGGATCGATGACCTCGTAGGTCTCGGCGGCGTTGCGCCACGCGCCGTTGATCAGCATGGGGATTTCAACCGTAGCCGTGTCGCCCGAGCGTTTTGCAACGGAAAGTTGGTTCATTATCGCACTCCCGGAAGAGGTAAAACTGATCAATCGGTCTTGCTGCGGAGGGTATTACCCTCACCGGAGCGGAATGTTTTTGCGGCACGTGCTCCGTCGCGCCGGCAACCATATCACCCGGCATTCTGGAATGCCAAACGCCAACTCACAATGCCGGATAGCGGTTGACTTGAGGCACCCCAGGTTTATGACTGGCCGCCGCCGCGAAAAGGCGGCCCGCCACACAGCATCGGAAGGGCGCGCATCAGTGACCGGGGAGAGCAGTGCGCACGCGTCGATGTTCGGCGCCAACACCTATTCCTATATGCGCTCGCACAGCGCCGAGGCTTGTCTGGCGCGGCTCGCCGATCAGGGCTTCGACGAATTCGAAGTGATGGTGCATCCCGGCCATCTCTGGCCGTCCGACCTTTCGGCCGGAGAGCGCAGCGCGCTGCGGAACTTCATTGCGCAGCGCGGCCTGAAGCTCGTTTCGCTGAACATGCCGAACATCGACATCAATGTCGCCAGCGCCGCGCCCGGCATGCGCGCTTATTCGCTCAAGCTGCTGACCGACACCGTCCAGCTCGCCGGCGACCTCGGCGCGCGCGGTGTTGTAATCGGGCCCGGCAAAGCCAACCCGCTGTTTCCCGCCGGCGCTGACGAACTCACCAAGCATTTCTTCGACGCGCTCGATCTGCTGTGTCCGGTCGCAGAATCCGCCGGTACCGCGCTGTGGGTCGAGAACATGCCGTTCGCATTCCTGCCGGGGATCGGCGAACTGCTCGCCGCGCTCAAGCAATACGGCAACGATGCCGTGCGCATCATCTACGACATCCCCAACGCCTATTTCATCGGCGAGGACTTTGTCGATGGTTTGCAGCAATGCCGCCCACTGCTGGAACTCGTTCACCTGTCGGATACCGGCCGCCAGGCCTATCGTCACGATCCGGTCGGCCTCGGCACGGTTCCCTTCGCGGAGGTGCCGCACGCGCTCGACGCGGTCGGCTACACGGCAAAGCCGATGCTGGAGATCATCTCGCGCGATCCCGACCGCGACATCATTGCCAGTGCCGCCAAACTCGCGGTACTAGGAATTAAACGTCCTTACTAACGTCTGCTCACACAAGAGGCTCTGAAAAGTCATGGCTACAGCGTTACCTAAATCCGCGGATGTCATCGTCGTCGGCGGCGGCAATGCAGCATTCTGCGCCGCCCTGGCCGCGGCCGAGCAGGGCGTCTCCGTCCTCGTCCTGGAGCGCGCGCCGGAAGACGAATCCGG
>CAIRGJ010000015.1 GCA_903878085.1 uncultured Hyphomicrobiales bacterium
CCGGATTCGTCTTCCGGCGCGCGCTCCAGGACGAGGACGGAGACGCCCTGCTCGGCCGCGGCCAGGGCGGCGCAGAATGCTGCATTGCCGCCGCCGACGACGATGACATCCGCGGATTTAGGTAACGCTGTAGCCATGACTGCTTTTAGACCTCGTTTACATGATTTGAGTTGGCGAGAAAGTCGCGATTGCTTTCACTGCGGCGGATTGACTCAGATTTCTCTAAAAAGGCGCGTCTACGGACGACGTAGTTGCTGACCGCCGTGGTGGTTTGCTGCCAGCGGTGCTTAAGATGCTTTCTGTGTCGCCGCCGGCGATACCCTGGCCACGGCTTCGGCGAAATTCGCAAAAAACTGATCCGCCATCTTTTTGGCGATACTGTCGATGAGGCGTCCGCCGAGCTGTGCAAGCTTGCCACCAACAGTCGCCTCGACGTCATAAGTGAGTGTAGTGCTGCCGACAGCGGGATTACTCAAGGTAACAAGCGCGCCCCCCTTGGCAAAGCCGGCTACACCACCTTCGCCTTGCCCGGAGATCCGATAGCTGTTGGGTGGATCCAGGTCGGAAAGTGTGACGGATCCCTTGAAAGTCGCACTCACCGGACCAACCTTGATTTTTGCAATTGCGACGAAGCCGTCTTCGCCCGTTTTTTCCAAGGACTGACATCCGGGAATACACGCCTGGAGCACCTCGGGATCGTTCAGCTTTACCCAGACGGTCTGCCGGTCTGCCGGAAGCGTCACTTCGCCTGTCATCTTCATCGCTATACCTCCTCAGCAATTGACCGAGCGTGGGGGGACAATCTTAGCGGGGTTATTTTTCCACGGAGCGCACGGCTGTCTCGGGCTTCAGTCCGCCGCGGCGGCGCGCCAATGTGTTAGTGCCGTTGGCTTCCCAATTGCCGGATGCTGCATTCTGAGCAAACGTTTCCCAACTATCTCGCCAATCGCCGAGCGCATAACCGTACCAAGGCGCCTGGAAGGAGATGGGCGGAAGCTTCAGTTTGGTCCAGAGTTCGTGGGCGCGTTCCATGTAAGGCTTAGCCGGCAAGGCGATCGGCGGCATGATGTGCTTGAGGGTCGCGTCGATCAGTAGCGTCGAGTTTGCCGTTCGCGGATCGGTCGCTCCACCTGACTTTCGGTCGGAGCTCGGGCCATGGCCGGGCGAGCGGAACGGTATAACCTGCACGTCCTCGATCGGATTGGACCGATAGGCCATCGACCAGAACACAGCATTGGTGTTGGTCGGGTCGACATCCTCGCTAACGGCGATCACGATCTTTCCGCAATCGGCGATACGCGACGAGGCTGCTTGCAGGCCGCGCCAGACTTCGGTACGTGGCACATTGTTGGCGAATTGCAGGAAGATCAGCGGCCGCAGATTACTCAATACCTCATGCATAACGACCTTGCGGATGCCGCTGATGCCGATCTGGCGCAGATGCGTCAGGAACAGCGGCTCCAGCGCAACCTTGCGCATGACGCTGGATTCGCTCGGCGTTACCTGGCTTATTATTGATGCGAAGACCGGGGATTTCCGGTGCGTGATTGCCGTCACCTCCATCGAAAGATTATAGTCCTCGAGCGCGACATAACCCGTGCTCTCGCCGAATGGCCCTTCCGGCTCCAAGAGTTCGGTGCTGATCAGGCCTTCGATGACGATCTCGGCATTGGCGGGGACCATCAGATCGACGGTTTTGGCCTTCACGAGCTCGATGGGTTGCCCGGCAAGCGCGCCGGCCACAGTCATCTCGTCGAAGTCAACCGGCAATCGCTGTGGTCCATTATAGCAGACCACGGGCGCGCAGCCGACGACGATGGCGCAGGGCATCGGCTTGCCCATCTTTTGATACTTCAGCCAGTGCTGGTAACCGCCCGATCCGCCGATGCGCGAAGACATGCGAACGCCGAGACGGTTGGTGCTCTTGAGGGCGGCCCGGTTCGTCGACATATTGGCGATGCCGTTCTCCGGATCCTTGGTGATGCAGAGAGTCGCGGTAAGTGTCGGCGCGGCGTCGAAGCCTGGTGTCGATACCGGCACCGGCAATCTAGCAAGCCCGCCGCCTGGTTGGGTCAGTTCCTTGCCGGTGATGACGACCTCCTGGCAACGCCCAGATTCGACTTCGATCGGCGGGATAGGATTGGCGATTGCCTTCACCCACGTAGCGCTGATGTCTTCGACGGTGCAGCCCATCCCTATGGCATAGATGTCAGGTGTGGCCGCGAGCGCGCCGACGACCACGGGAATGTCATATTTCTTGCCAGTCGAGTCGAAGACGTTGGTGAACAGAAATGCGCGCCGGTCTTGCTCCGGAACGCCGCCGACGAACTGACAGCGCACGAGCGGGTGTAACTCGGTATCCTTATTGATCGGCTCGTCGATACGCACGAGCAGCCCGCGTTTCTCAAGATCGGCAATATGCGACTGAAAATCGAGACTAATGTTCTGCTTATGTTGGGTGCTCATGAGACAACGTCATCCTTTGTTTTTGCTCTGAACGTCGCTCCGCCTGCTTTTTGCTTTTTCGGGCAGCAGAAAGAGCTTGTTAAGGGGTGGGCCTAGTGGATGAAATCCGCCTGGGTCGCAAGGTCCGTCCATTTTTTCAGATCGCTTTGGAATTTGGCACGCACCTCGGCCGGCGTGTGCGGATCGGCAAAAATGGCCTGATTGAACAGAGCTCGTTTGATGTCGTCCTGTGCCAGTATCTTATTGATCTCGGTGCTCAGTCTGTCGACGATGTCCTGAGGTGTCGTGGCCGGGGCAATCACCGCGAACCACAGTGAAGCCTCGTAACTGGGCAAACCGGACTCAGCTATTGTCGGTACCGTGGAAAACTCAGGGATGCGCTGGCTCGTCGTAACGCCGAGCGCCCGGAGCTGTCCGCCTTTGATATAGCGTTGGGTTGTCGTCAGGATGCCGAATTGCGAATCGATGCGGCCTGCGAGCAGATCGATCACCCCCTGTGTCGAACTCTTGTAAGGTATCTGCGTCAGCTTGATTCCAGCCATGTTTGAGAACAATTCCGCACCAAGGCGAGCGAGGCTTGCCTCACCTTCGGACGAATAAGACAGGCCTCCCGGTTTGGTCTTGGCGAGCGCAATATAATCCTGGATGCTCTTCGCGGGGACCGATGGGTGAACGACTAGTACAAAGGGCGAGTAGCCGATCATGGCGATCGGCACAAAATCATTCAGCGCATTGTAGCGGATGCGTTTGTTAAGGACTGGCACCGTTACGAGCGTCGTTGTTGTTGCAATCCCGATCGTGTATCCATCGGCGCTGGATTTAGCGAGTTGGGCCGTGCCGAGTTCGCCGCTCGCGCCTTCACGGTCATCGACGATGACAGGCTGGCCGAGTTTCTCGGAGAGCTTCGATCCGATCAGCCGCGCCACAGTGTCGGCGGCGGAGCCGGCAGGGAAGGGCACGATGACGTGGATGGGGCGGTCCGGCCATGGGGCTGCCTCGGCGCTCATTGAAGTCGAAAATGATGCCACCGCAAGCGCCAAAGCTAAAGCAGGCGAAGTCCGAAGGGCCATGCGTATTCCTCCTAACGCAAGTGCGGATTCTTTGGTGATTTGAAATTAACGTATCGCGCCGCTCAGAAGGCATTCAATGGACAATTGCGAACCTGCTTGTGAGATTTTTGCAATGAAAGAAGAGCCAACGGTGGCTGACGCACTCCATTCGTGATGCTTAGGCATCGCCTTCAACAGTGTGGCCTATAGGCTGCACTTTGCTCGAATCTTTTCGAGCAGCGGAAGGAGATAGCGGCGGAATTGGAGCGGATTTTCACTCATGGCGAAATGCCCTATGTCCTTCATCACGATGACCTCGGCGCCCCAGACACGCTCTGCAGTTTGCATGGTGTCTTCCGGAGTGCACGAGAAGTCATATTCACCGGTCATTAGGTACAGTGGACAGACTCTCGTATCGATCTTGGCAAGTTCGGCGCGCAGATCGGAGTCGACGCGATAGAAATAAATGTCACCTTTAAACACACCAGGGCCACTCTGCATGTATTGCCACAACGTATCCCAGCGGTTCACAGTCGGGCTCTGTGGCGCGATCAGGCCGGATACGATGCCGGCGCAAATCTCACCGCCATGCACATCCGGGCGATGAAGCCAGCTCGAATCGTACCAGCCGGTCTGGTATGCGGCCGAGTCGAGGCCGATCAATGCAGTGAATTCTTCACCGTGACGCATGGCGAGGCTCAGAACGATGCGGCCGCCGATCGAGCAGCCGAGCGTGACCGGTTTTTTGAGATCAAGTGCATCGCGAACCGTGCGGATCGCTTCGATATAGGCGTCGGTTGTGAGACAATAAGCTTCGTCCTGCCAGCCGTCGGGTGGCGTCGACTTTCCGTGCCAGGGGAGGTCGAAGGCAATAACTCGGAAATGATCGGTAATCGCACTGTCCGTCATCATGTGCCGGAACTGGCGGCCATCGGCACCAGCGGTGTGCAGGCAAAGGAGGGGGATTCCCTGTCCGGCTTCCTCGAAATAGACTCGATGCTGGCGGCCTTGAAGCGTGACATGCACGTACCGGCCCATGATTGGATCGAACTTCAGTGTCATTGATGCGCCTCACGCTTCAAGGCCCGCGGTGCCGCAAGCAATGCCTTGAAATAGAGTAGATTGGTCATCAGCGGACGAAAGTCCCCCTCAATCCGGAATTCGCCGCGTTTGGCCAGCGCGAAAATGTCATGGAAGTGCGGTGGCGGGAGCGGACGCCAGAACTGCCGCCATGCATCTTCACTGCCGCGAATGGCGAACGACCAGGAACGCATCAACAGTGGTCCAGGCACCAACGTTGCGATCCGCCCATTGACGATGGCGACGTAGTGCGCGCGCGAACCGACCTCAATCATAAAGTCGGCGGTCAAAAACTCGCCCCGGCGTACCAACGGCACATCGCCGTTCACCAATTCGGGCAGGCGTTCGACGACGCCTGCTAGCGATGACGCGAACGCCCCATCTTTACTCATGGCCCCTCCCAAATGACTTGGTTCTGCGAATCTTTTTGTTTGTTGCCCCTTTCGGAATGGCCGCACGAGCGACCGAACGGTTCGGGTGCCTTTCATGACTGGTAAAGGCGCGGCTAGCCTTCGCAAAAGGCCGATCTACCGGCAGATGCCCGGTCCCGCAGCGCAACAAGGGAAGTGCCCGCGAGCTTTCCCCCATTTGACTCCAACAGGCAAATTCGTAATGTGTAATGTAGGTTGAGTTTTCGTCAATGAGGACACGGTTTGGCTTGGTCTGTACCACCGCTAAATCCGTTGCATGTTTTCGAAGTGGCGAGCCGCGTCGGGAGCTTCACCAAGGCAGCGGAAGTGCTGAGCGTGTCCCCGTCGGCCGTCAGCCGGCAAATTGCGGCTTTGGAGTCTTTCCTTGACGTACGGTTGTTCCGCCGCGCGCGGGACGGAAACGTTCTCACCGAGGTCGGCGAGGAATATTATCGTGCTATAGCACCGGCGTTTGATACCATTACCTCGGTGACCGATCGGATCAAGCGCGCCCAGGACAGTGCACCGCTTAGCGTCCGCGTCCCTTCCACCTTCGCGGTGCGTTTTTTGATCTCGCGCCTGTCGGAATTCCGGAAAGAGCATCCAGGCACCAATGTGCGGATCATCACTGGCTTCGGGCCAGTCGATTTTGTGCGCGAAGATGTCGACATTTCGATCCAGGTAGGCTCGGGGGACTGGCCGGGCACCGAGAGCAAGATGCTCTTTGCCAATTGGGTCCAGCCGATGTGTAGCCCGAAGCTGTTCAAGGACGGGCAACCGATTCATCACATTGACGAGCTTCTGGGCTATCGTCTCCTGATATCCAATAACCGGCCGACCGACTGGATCGATTGGATGACGGCGGCCGGGCGGCTCGATTTCCCGTTGGATCATATGGAAATCATCGAATTTCCCAATTCATTGCTTGCCAACCAGGCTGCGGCTGAAGGCCTCGGTATCGTCATCGGCCAAGTTCCCGTACTCGGGCCTGAATTTGCAGAGCAGGCGATGGTCCGATTGTTCGACAAGCCGATCCGCCAAGGCTCCTATTATGCAGTCTGGCGCGCGGAGACCGGACCAAGCCGTAAGGCACGGCAATTCCTGTCGTGGCTGCAGCGGCAGCTCGACCCGGTGTTGGCGCGATTGCCTCAGGATTCGGCGGCAGCGTAATCGCGCGGCAGTAGGACTAGTCTCGTGACCAAAAGTCACGTCTCCATGCCGATAGCGAAATTGTACGGCTCATGCCGGTGAGCGATAAGCTCGACAAGTTGCCGCGTATTCGCTTGGGTCGATCTGCCGGCGTATGCGCGGCATTTTATCAATCGGACATGAACTGTCTCGCATGGGAGGACGAACGTGAGCGACGACGAGCACTACGAACAAGGGATGAAGGTGCGCCGGTCGATCCTCGGCGACGCCTGGGTTGACCACACGCTGAAGAACCGCAACGAATTCAACACTGAAATCCAAGAGATGATCACCCGTCATGTCTGGGGCGAAATCTGGACGCGTCCGGCGATCGATCACAAGACGCGCCGCTATATGGTCATGTCGATGATGATCGCATTGCACCAATGGGAAGAGTTCAAACTTCACGTGCGTTCGGCACTTTCGAACGGTTTTACCAAGAACGATATAAAAGAGATTATTCTGCAAGCCACCGTCTATTGCGGCGCACCAGCCGGTAATCACGCTACGCACGAGGCTTCTGTGGTATTCGCCGAGCGTGAAGCCTGACCGCTGAATCAAAGAGGGCGCCGCATTGGGCGCCCTCGTTGCCGTAAGAAAGGCCGATTCGATTAGTTTTCGAGTTGTACTCGCAATGCGAGGAGGGCCGACGCGGCCGGCCTCAGGCGGCGCTCGGCATCAATCCAGCTTGATGCCGGCTTCGGTGATCACTGCCTTCCATTTCACAGCATCTTTTTTAATCAGATTGGCGTAAGGTTCCGGCCCTGGGTCGCCGAAGCTCGCGCCCTGCTTGGCCAAAATCGCAATATAGGCAGGGTCCTTCTGAGCGGCGATCATTGCAGCCCGCAGTCGATTGACGATGTCCGGAGCCGTTTTCGAGGACACAACGAAGCCGAACCAGCTCATCGCTTCGACATTAGGCAATCCACCTTCTGCCATTGTCGGCACATCCGGAATTGCGGTTTCGCGTTTCGGGGCGGCCACCCCCAGGCCCACGATTTTACCCGCCGTGATCTGCGCCGCGATGCTTGTTGCGTCTCCAAAGAGGGCGTCGATCTGGCCTCCCATCAGCGCTGGGAGGCTCTCGCTAGTGCTACGGAACGGGATGTGGATGATGTCGACTTGAGCCTCATGCTTGAAGAGCTCGATCGCGAGATGCGTGACTGAGCCGACGCCCGCCGATCCGATAGTGGTCTTGCCGGGATGAGCTTTGGCGTAGGCGACGAAATCCTTCAGCGTCTTGATGCCGAGCGTCGGGCTGATAGCGAGAGTCAACGCCGAACTCCACACTGTGCCCAGTGGCACGAAGTCGTTAATAGGGTCGTATGTGACTTTTTTTGCCGCTGGAATGATGGTTAGCGGCCCAATTGCCCCAAGAAGGATAGTATAGCCATCCGGAGCATAGCGCTTGAACGATTCGGTGGCATTCAGCCCTCCTCCTCCTCCCTGGTTCTCGATGATGACGGGTTGGCCCAACTGGCGGCTGAGTGGCTCGGAAGCCAACCGCGCGCCGGTATCGCTTGGACCGCCAGCCGCATAAGGGACGAGCACCCGGATCGGCCGCGTAGGAAAACTATCGGCGGCAATTGCATCCTTCGCCGCGATGGCAAGGACAGTGGCGATGATAAGTGTCTTTGCAAAGGAGCGCATGACTTCTTAGGCATCCTGATGAACGTTGCGGCAGCTTAGACCTATTTTGCCGCCCACATAGCAACTGGCGTCTTAGACGAGATTGCAAAAAACTCACACGTCTTTGCCGATAAAGAAATTGCCGGCCTAAGCCAAAGCTCTTAGCAAAGGTCTCCGAGCGGAATGGCGCACCCGCGGCGTCTCATCAACCCGACGAGACATGCGCGGCGCTGCTTAAAATGTGGCGGCGGGGTAGGCTGCGGGATATCACTGAGCACCTAATCATGATCATCGACGCACACGCTCATTTTGTTCCCCAGGCTTTGCTTGACGAAGTCACTTCGCAGCGACGATCCTTTCCGTCTGTGAAAGTGGCCACCGAGAATGATGGCGTTCGCTTTGCCTTCGCGGGTCAGGAATTTAAGCGGCCAGTCCCGGCGGGTATGAGCGACGTCGACCGTCGCCGCCTATGGCTGCGCGACCGCGGCATCGACAAACAGGTAGTCGGCGGTTGGCTGGACATGTTCGGCTATGACCTGCCGGCAGAGGAGGGGCTTGAGTGGAGCCGCTTTCTCAACGCACACATGCTCAAGGCGGTATCCGAAATACCCTTTTTGGTGCCGCTGGCAACCGTACCGCTGCAGTCAGGAAAACTTGCCGCGAAGGTGCTCGAGGAAGCGCTGGATCAGGGGTTCCATGGCGCCATGATCGGAACCCAGCCAAAAGGCGCTGGCGGAGTGCTCGACGATCCCGATCTAGAACCGTTCTGGGAGGCGGCGTCGGCGCGCAAGGCTGCGCTTTTCATCCATCCGACCTTTGGCGCTCGTGACGACCGGCTGAAAGCCTATGGCCTTGTCAGCGCGGTGGGCCGCGTGACCGACACCACAATGGCGGTTGCCAGGCTTCTGTACTCCGGCCATCTCGTTCGATATCCCGGAGTAAACTTGATCATCTCGCATGGAGGCGCCGCGCTGCCGATGATTTTCGGACGCCTGCAGCGCAGTTTTGCGACCGCGCCGGCGCAGAATGCCGATCCCGCCCTCGGCTTCTACAAGCTGTATTTCGACTCCGTCGTCTATGATGCGCTGACGATCCGCTTCATTTGCGATTTGGCCGGCGCCGATCGGGTCCTAATGGGAACGGACGAGCCGTTCACCATTGCCGAGCAGCAACCGGTCAAGCTGATCGAATCGTGCAACTTCGATGCCGTTAATCGGCAGGCGATCCTGGGCGGCACGGCAGCTAGGCTTTTCGGAATTTCGTGAGGATACGGCCTCGCCGTTGGAACGGGCGGCGAATGTCGCTCAAGGAATGCACATGCCAATTGTATCGATGACGGTCAACGGCGCTCTCCGAAGCGCGGAGGTCGAAGGCCGCACATTGCTGGTTCAGTTCCTGCGAGACTATCTGCATCTGACCGGAACCCATGTCGGATGCGACACCAGTCAATGTGGTGCGTGCACGGTTCACGTCGATGGCGTGGCGATCAAGTCCTGCACGGCATTAGCGGTTGCCTTCGACGGTGCGGTCGTTACCACGATCGAAGGTCTTCAAGATGGTGAAAGGCTGCATCCCATGCAGCAGGCCTTCCACGAGAACCACGGACTCCAGTGCGGGTTCTGTACACCGGGAATGATTATGTCGGCGATCGATATGGTCCGCCGCTGTGGTCATGACCTCGATGAACATACGATCCGCAGACAACTCGACGGCAATCTCTGCCGCTGTACCGGTTACCATAATATTGTTCTAGCTATTCGATCTGGCGCGGCCGCAATGCGGCCAAGGTAAGCGGACGATGTACGACTTCACCTATCATCGGCCTGAGAGTCTCGCTCAAGCAATTGAGCTGGTCAGCGCCAAGTGCGAAGCGAAGTTACTCGCAGGTGGCATGAGCCTTCTCCCTGCTCTGAAGTTGCGCCTGGCGCGCTATTCGGATCTCGTAGATCTTAAAGCGGTGTCCGCTCTTGAGGGGGGTCGCCGCGAAGGAGACAAGCTGATCATTGGCGCAATGACGAAGCACGCAGCCGTTGCTGCGTCGGAGGTGGTCCGGCAGGCCATCCCTGCTCTGGCCGTGCTGGCTGGCGGCATCGGCGATCCACTGGTGCGCAATCGCGGGACGATTGGCGGATCGATCGCCAACGCCGATCCGGCCGCGGATTATCCGTCAAGCGTGCTCGGCCTCGGTGCTACGGTGATCACGAACAAGCGGCAGATCGCGGGCGACGAGTTCTTCACCGGCCTGTTCGAGACCGCGCTGCAAGCGGGAGAGATCATCACCGCCGTCCATTTTCCGATCCCCCTCTGTGCCGGCTATGCCAAGTTGCTGCATCCGGCGTCGCGTTTCGCATTGGTAGGCATTTTCGTGGCGAAAACGAACGCCGGCGTACGCGTCGCGGTGACGGGAGCCGGCTCCTCGGTATTCCGCTTCGCCGATGCGGAGGAGGCCCTGAATGCCGACTTCTCGCCTGCAGCGTTGGACCAAATTTCAGTTGATGCCGACGGGCTCAATTCCGACATTCATGCCAGTGCCGAATATCGCGCGCATGCCATCGTCGTATTTGCGAAGCGTGCTGTTGCGTCGGCTCTATCGAGGTAGGAAAACGAAATGCATCGCGCCGCAACGAGTACCCGCATCGGGCAGCCGGTTCCCCGTAAGGAGGATATGCGGCTGATAACCGGAAAGGGCCGTTACGCGGACGATCTGAACCTCGATGGTCAGGCCTATGCCGCGATGGTGCGCTCGCCGCATGCGCATGCGACAATCCGTTCGATCGATACTAAGGCAGCGCTCGCCGTTCCGGGCGTATTGTCGGTTTTGTCTGGATTCGATTTTCTTGCCGATCGGTTGAGCCCGATTCCCAATAAGACGTTCTCCGTGCATCCCGCTGAAATGCCGCTGATCAATACCGACGGCACCCCTGCCTTTAATATTCCTGACTATCCTCTTCCGGTGGACAAGGTACGTTTCGTCGGCGAAGCGGTCGCAATGGTTATCGCGGATAGTATAGCTGCGGCGAAGGATGGTGCCGAACAGGTTGTCATTGATTACGAGCCGCTTCCCAATGTTACGTTTACGGTTGATGCCGCCGCACCCGATGCGCCGCGCGTGCGTGACGAGCATTCATCTAATGTTTGCATCGACGCGCAAGCGGGCGATGCCGAGTTGACCGAGATTGCGTTCCGGAAAGCGGCGCATATAGCCAAGATCAAGACCTGGATACCGCGCGTCGCCGGTTCGCCCATGGAGCCACGCGCGGCGGTCGGTGAGTACGATCCACAAACGGGCCGCTATACGATCTATACTTGCAGTGGACAGACGCTACGGCTGCGTCGCGATCTCGCTATCGTTCTCAATGTTCCCGAGACCAATGTGCGGCTCGTCATCCGTGACGTTGGCGGCAATTTTGGAACACGCGGGGCTATCTTCGCCGAGCAGCCGCTTGTCGCCTGGGCTGCTCGTCGTGTTGGTCGGCCCGTCAAATGGACCAGCGAGAGAAGCGAGGTCCTGGTGAGCGACTATCAGGGCCGCGATCTCGCCGTCGAAGCCGAGCTCGCTGTCGATAAGGACGGCAATTTCCTGGCGATGCGTGGTTCGAACGTCGGCAATCTCGGTTCGCATACCGGAAATTTCTCGATGGTGCAGAAGGGCCTCGAGATCATGTCGAGCATCTACCGGATGCCAGCGGCGCACTTCCGCGCGCGCGCCGTCCTGAGCCACACCGCGCCGACGCGGCCCTACCGCAGTTCCGGACGTCCCGAAGTCATCTATGTCATGGAGCGGTTGATCGATACGGTCGCGCACCAAGCCGGATTTGACCGCGTCGAATTACGGTTGCGCAATCTCGTGTCGCAATCAGAGCTGCCCTACAAGAACCCGTTCGGAATGGTTTATGACAGCGGCGACTACATCGGCGTTATGAAACGCGCCGTTGAGCTTGGCGACTGGAACGGCTTCGCCGCACGTAAGGCTGAGGCGCGGAAACGCGGGAGGTGTCGCGGCATCGGGGTCGCCAATTACGTCGATACCGCCACCGGCATTCCGCGCGAGAAAGCAAAGCTGACTGTCTATCCGAACGGCTGTGTCGATGTGGTGATCGGCACCGTGTCGAATGGCCAAGGTCATGAGACCAGCTTCGCTCAGCTCATCAATGAGTGGCTCGGCGTTCCATTCGATATGGTTCGCCTCATCACAGGCGATACCGATGTCGTCGACGTCGGCGGCGGCACGCATTCTGGCCGCGGCATGCGTCTCGGAAGCATTGTCATCTGGCATGCGTCGAACAAGATCATTGAGAAGGGCAAACAGGTCGTCGGCCTACTGCTGCAGAAAAGCCCAAGCGAAATTGGTTTCGCCGATGGGCAATTCACGGCCCAAGGTGGTCCTGTAATGAGCCTAGCCGAAGTAGCGGCGGCGATGAATGCGCGGACGGATCTACCGCAGGAATTGCGGGGGCCGCTCCTTGCCGAGTGCGACGAGACGGTGAATGACGCCGGCTTTCCTTACGGCTGCCATGTCTGCGAAGTCGAAATCGACCCGGAAATGGGCTTCGTCGAAATCGTGCGTCACACGACGGTAGACGATGTTGGGAAAGCCGTGAATCCGCTCATTATTCATGGACAGACGCATGGCGGCATCGCTCAAGGGGTTGGGCAAGCTTTGCTTGAGCACTGCTTCTACGACGCGAGCACCGGCCAGCTACTTGCCGGGTCGTTCATGGACTACGCCATGCCGCGAGCCGATATCCTTCCATTCTTCACCACCGAGATTAGTGAAGTTCCGTCGACCACGCATCCGCTCGGGATGCGGCCAGCCGGCGAGGGGGGCACTACGCCTGCCCTCGGTGTCGTCATCAATGCCATCGTCGACGCCTTGTCGGAGTTTGGAGTGACGCACATGGAAATGCCGGCGACTCCGGAACGTATATGGCGCGCTATCCGCGGCAAGCCGCAGCGTTCGCGCATCGTGCCCGACTCAATCGAGCAAGAGATTTCCCTGCGTTGATCTGTGCAGAGAATCATACGCTCTGCGGCTGGACTTGAAAATGGTGGAACTCTCGATGACGAATGATAACTACCCAGAGCTCAAGCTGCTGATCGGCAATGAATGGCTCAGCCGTTCTTCTGGAGAGGTAGTCATAAATCCGGCTAACGAAGAGGTCATCGGTACAGTTCCGCATGCGACATCCGCTGATCTCGACGCAGCGATTGCGGCCGCGCAGCAAGGCTTCCAGGTCTGGAAGCGTACCGCGCCGATCAAGCGTGCGCAGATCATGCAGCGTGCTGTAGACTTGATCCGGGCGCGTAGCGAAACCATCGCGGTCGCAATGACACTTGAGCAGGGAAAGCCTCTCGCGCAGTCTCGTCTTGAGGTTCAACGGGCTTGCGAGATTATCGAATGGGATGCGACTGAAGGGCGCAGAATCTATGGGCGCGTGATCCCGAGTGAGCCTGGTATGCGGCAAACGGTCCTGCGGGAGCCAGTCGGTGTCGTCGCTGCGTTTTCGCCTTGGAATTTTCCGTTAAGCTCTCCGTCACGCAAGGTTGCGGGAGCGCTCGCTGCAGGATGCGCGATCATTCTGAAGGCTTCGGAGGAGACGCCGGCTTGCGCCGTTATGCTTGCGCAAGCCTTTGTTGACGCGGGCCTTCCTCCCGGTGTGCTGAACCTCGTATTCGGCAAGCCAGCGGAGATTTCTGAGCACCTGATCTCCCAACCGTCGGTGCGGCTGATGACCTTTACGGGATCGGTCGCCGTGGGGAAGCGTCTGGCGGCGCTCGCCGGAACGCATATGAAGCCCGCGATCATGGAACTCGGCGGCCATGCGCCGGTGATAGTCTGCGACGATGCTGATCCGACGACCGCAGCGCTGGCCTGCGTCGTGTCGAAGTCGCGCAATTCGGGCCAAGTTTGCGTCGCGCCGACACGCTTCCTGGTCCATGATTCTATTTATGATCGCTTTGCACAGGTGTTTGCCGAACGGGCTGCGGCGGTCAAGCTGGGCAGCGGTCTCGATCCGTCGATAGAAATGGGCCCGCTTGCTAATCGTCGGCGGTTGGAGGCAATCCACAGTCTCGTGACTGACGCCGTGGACAAAGGCGCGCGGTGTTTGTCCGGCGGTGATCGCGTCGGCGACCGAGGTTTTTTCTATCCACTGACGACAGTAGCTGAAATTCCGGATGGCGCACGGGCGATGACCGAGGAGCCGTTCGGGCCTCTGGCGCTACTGGTGCGCGTGGGCGATATCGATGAGGCGGTTGAAAGAGCCAATGCGCTACCATTTGGTCTATCGGCCTATGCTTTCACTGCGTCGGCGCGCAACGCCGATCGTCTCGCCGAAGGAATTGAGTGTGGTAATCTGGCGATCAATCACTTCACCGCCTCCACTGCCGAGACACCGTTCGGCGGTGTGAAAGATAGCGGCTACGGCCGCGAAGGTGGCACGGAGGGGCTCCAGTGCTACACAATTGCAAAGCTAATCTCTCATAAAATCGTGGCCTAGCATTGAGCCCTTTAGGTACGCCGCGAAATAGCTACTGCGCTGATCGATGTCCGCTTTTGAATGATATGCGGACATCGACCCCCCTGAGCCGTTTCTCTGCTTATGGCCCAAGGCGGACATCGAAGGGGTGCCGCACAATGTCCGCTATTGGTACCAATGCGGACACGGGACCGCTTTTCCTTGAAGCTCCGTTAATGACTCTGACCGAAGCCTTGAGGGGCTTGGTATCATTTGGTGATTCGGCTCGAGCTGTTTGGTGCGACGTCGTTACGTTTCCGCTGACGATATGATTCATCTCGGTCCATCCAATCGCCACGCGTTGCCGCCAAAGCATTGTTATCCCATTCGTCGTCCCAGTCGCCGAGCGAGTACCCGTACCAAGGCGATTCTGGTCTAAGCGGGGGGAGCCCGAGCCGTTCCCACAACGCTTTGGCATTTTCCATGTACTCGCGCTTAGGAAGCGCCAGAGGCGGCATCGGATGCTTCATCGTTGCATCGACGAGCATGGCGGAATCGAATTGCGATTGCGCCGACGATCGAGGTCCGTGTCCACGTTCGCGATAGCGAACGATTTGTGTGTCCTCGCTCGGGTTGCAACGATAGGACATAGCCCACCAAACCGAGTCCGGACTGGCGGGGTCGATATCTTCGTCCACGGCGATTACAAATTTCCCAACGGATGACTGCAATGCGAGCGTGCCATTGAGCGCCCGCCACACCTCAGTGCGCGGCGTGCCCCGCGCAAACTGCAGAACGACGAACCGCCGCAGATTGGTCAGAGGCTCGTGCATCGCCACGCGGACAACGCCTTTGATCGACAAGTGATCGCGCAAATGTGCGAGATACAGCGGCTCATAGGCGAGCCGCTTGACCACGCTAGATTCGCTTGGCGTCACTTGGGAGATGATTGACGTGAGCACCGCGTCCTTCCGGCGCGTGATGGTGGAAACCTCAACACAAAAATTATATTCTTCCAACGCGACGTACCCATGCGACTCTCCGAAAGGACCCTCCGGCTCCAGGTATTCAGGATCGACGAATCCTTCGATCACCACTTCGGATTCCGCAGGAACGTAAAGGTCCACGGTGAGCCCGCGGACGACATTGATAGGGCTGCCGGCAATGCCTCCCGCGACAGAGATCTCATCAATGCCGAGCGGAAGCTTTTGCGGACCTTGAAATCCCACAACGGGCGGGCAACCAACCACGATAGCGACCGGCATCTTCTCGCCGCGCGCTTGGTATTTCTTCCAATGTTCGTATCCGCCCTGGCGCATGCCGGTAAACATCATCATGCCAAGCCGCGTCGGCGATTTTAAATGCCCTCGATAGGTCCCCATGTTCTGGACTCCTGTGTCCGGGTCGCGGGTCACGACACAGGTTGCCGTCAGGAATGGCGCAGCATCAAAGCCGGGCGTTGATATAGGAATTGGCAGTGACTCAAGTCCGTTCCCAGTGCCTTCAAGCGCCTGACCCTGGATCACCACTTCGTGGCACGGTGCGTTCGTCACGACATTCGGGGCGATTGGATTGGCAATCGCGCGGGCCCAGGTTGGCCCGATATCATCGAGCCGATCGACATTCATGCCGATGCGATAGATTTCAGGATTGGCGGCAAATGCTCCAACCACGACAGGGATATCGTAACGACGTCCCTTGCTGTCGATGATATTGGTGAACAGGAACGCCTTACGATCTTTCTCGAGAATGCCACCGCGAAATTGCCACCGCACGAGCGGGTGCATCTCAGTGTCTTTGTTCACCGGCGTGTCAATCTTATAAAGCAAGCCCGCCTTATCGAGACGACGAAGATGCTCGTGCAGATCGGCATAGCTGCGATTGGCCGGTACATTCATTGAAAGCCTCGTAATCGTGAGCAGAGCTACTTCGGTATACCTTGGATAAATTTCATGACGATATCTGTGGTCTCACGGGGGTGCTCGACGAAGAGAATGTGACCAAAGCCGCGCATGACCTCGAACTTCGCGCCGGGAATATTATCGGCGACGATCTTGCTGAGTTCGAGGGGGATGAGGTGATCATTCTCCGAGGTCAAGACCAGCGTCGGTGCTTTGATGTTCGGCAGCCGCGTAGTGAATTTCGGCTCTTTCTCCTGACCCTCTAGACAACGTCCCCAAGCGAGCAGGGCCTCGACGAAGGCAAGGTATTCCTCGGCGGAATTCTTACGGATGTTCTCCTGGTTGGCCTTCATCTGCGCGTAGCCTTCATCCGAGTTGATGAACTCGCGGGTTAGCGTCCAAAGACCCATGTAGTCGGCAACTTCATCGCTCATTCCCAATTTGCGGATGAGACGGGCACGAAGCCCAAAATTGAGGGCAGCGGCGCGGTCAAGCTCGCTGAATCCGCCCACGACGGTGAGCGAGCGCACGAGTTCGGGGCGGCTCTCAGCCAAAGCGATCGCCATCGCGCCTCCCAGCGAGGAACCGACAATATGCATGGGGCCATGACCGATATTTTCGATGACATCGCCAAAATCAGCGGCCCAGGACTCAACGCTGTAGGGGCTCTTCTTATCTGACTGCCCGATACCCCGCGGATCGGCAGCGTGGGTTTCAAAATGCTTGGCGAGGATTGGAGTCGTAAAGCGGTAGTACGTGTGGTCCATGCCGAGTCCGGGAATGAGCAAGATTGGCTCGCCACTCCCCTCGGTTTCGATAAAGATGCGGCCCGACCGCGATTCGATATATGGCATTCCTCAGTCCTCGCATCGTTTAGTTTATCGCAAAAGGCATTATGGTTCGTTGTGGCTTGATATTGAGTGGTCGAGACCGCCGCCCTTTAGAGAGCAGCGAGCGCGTCATTGTAGAAGCTCTCGTCGACATAGCGACCGGTTGAAGTCGTTCCTGCATGTGGCTTTCCAGAGTAACCAGCCCGTAGGGCAAGTACATTTTCCATGCCGGCAAGATCGATCTTGGCATCCTTCGCAAAACCGGCCTTTGGATCGGAAATCTGGTGGAAGCACTGTTCGGCGATGTCGGTTTCTATATCCATACGCTGCGTCAGCAGTTCGATCGCCGCCGAACGGTTCTTCGGATCCATCGACCAGCGCAAGCCTTCAATATAGGCAGCGATATACTGAGTTAAGGCGTCGCGATTCTTCTCCGCCCAACCACGTTTTACAAATCCGCCAGTCGATTGATAGGCGCCAATAACATTGGTGGGGTCGTCAAGCACTTTAAGCCCGGCGCGCTGGGCAAAGAGATTGAACGGCAAATTGAGCATAGCGAAGTCGACCTTCTTCTGTTTCAGCGCATCGAGGCGAAATCGTGTGGCCCCCACCGATTCGATTTTGTAGTCGGTTTGCTTCATGCCTTTACGTTTGAGGATTTCGTAAACGACAATAGCGAACGCCGTATCCACGGCGTCAACCCCAAATATTCTTCCGCGCAATTCCTCGTAAGAGGTGATGTCCGGCTGCACAATCAGTTTGTTGAAGCCATGGTCGAGGCCGACGACAATCGCCACGTCCTGACCGGCGATGTCGACCATCGCGACCGCGTTATCGACTGCAGAGTGGGCAATGTCGTATTCACCGCTTGCTAGGCCGCCTCGTTGTTGTTCCGAACTTTTCGTAAACGTGGTCTTGACCGCGAGACCACGTCTTTCAAAAAAGCCATTTGCTTCAGCTGCAAAGTTAGGAAAGTTTTGAACACCTTGAAAAACGATGAGATGCAAATTCTTCAACGCAGGCCTCTTTGATATCTCGATGAGCCTAGACAACCGCTTCAGGCACGATGGCACGTCATGAAACGTCATTCAAGGCAGCGCAGCGCCGTGAGGTGTCATCGCAAGATTTATGAAACGAGAGTGATCGAATAGGCGGGGGTAGACTCGTGCAACCCGCCGATCTCGTCGCACCGGAGAATGTCCACCCCGAGCGTGACGCAACACAGCTTTACAAACTTGCATCGGAAGGTGGTAGAAATGGTGGAAAGGGAGAAAACAAAATGACCTTTAAGTGCCTCGTTGGTGCGACGTTAATCGCCGCAAGCGGCGTCCTCGGACTGCATACGAGTGCTACTGCGGAGCAATATCCAAGCAGGCCGATTCGTATGATTATCGCGTTTCCGGCGGGTGGTACGCTTGATACGCTCGCGCGTATCATTTCACAGAAGCTCTCTGAAAAATGGGGCCAACCGCTCTTGGTCGAGAACCGCCCGGGTGCGGGCGGCAATATCGGCGCGGTTGCCGCCGCTCGTGCAGCCCCCGATGGATATACGCTGCATTTTGGAGCTCAGTCCCTTGCGGTAAACGTCACTATCGCGCCACAAAAAGATTTTGATCCCGTCAAAGATTTTGAGCCGATCATTCTGGTTGCGACGGCCCAGGATGTTCTCATGGTACCGCCGGATTCGCCGTTTCATTCGGTCAAAGAATTGATTGGCTATGCGAAGGCGCATCCCGCGCAACTGAACTATGCAACCTTAGGTCCAGGTACGAGCGCGTATCTCGCGACAGTGTTGCTCAGCGATCTTGCCGGAATCAAGATGCAGAACGTGCCTTATACCGCTGTTTCACAAGCCTCGACGGATTTACTGTCCGGCCGCGTTTCTCTCTTTCTTCCGACGCTTGGCGGGCACCTCGGACACATCAAGGCCGGGAGCGCGCGTGCCTTGGCGGTATCGGGATCGGTCCGAGCAGATCAGCTACCGGACGTCCCGACCTTTGAGGAAATTGGCGTACCGTTTGTCGCGGAAACAAGTTGGTATGGGGTCTATGCGCCGAAGGGCACCCCTCGCGAGATCATCGCCAAGATAAACCAAGACGTTAATCTCATCCTTGAATCACCGGATGTTAAAGAGAGGAGTGTGCCGCTCGGCTTTCGACTGCTCGGTGGTCCACCAGAGAAGCTGCGCGCAAAGCTTGAGAGCGAGATCGCGCGGTGGGCAGAGGTCGCCAAGAGCGGTTCGCTCGCCGCGAATTGATGAGTTATCAAGTCCCCATATGATGTCGGCTACTTCGTCGCCAAGGCCTTCTCTACGAAAACGTTGGTATAGGTCTCGGACAAATCGAATTTCGCGGCCGCAACCGGCGGATTGAACTGCTTCAAAACCGCGTAAGCCGCTTCCGCCGCGCCTGGCAGAAAGCGTCCGTCCGCGGAATACATCGCCTTGCTCGCAGCGATCGCCTGCGTATAGACGGGAAAATTTCCGAGAGCGTATTCCGGCGGCATCAGCTTGGCGATGTCCTCGGCCGAATGGCTGGCGATCCACTGCAATCCACGCACAAACGCATTGACCACTGCCTGTGTTGTCCTTGGGTTCTTCTCGGTAAAAGCGGGCGTCGCATAGACCACGCCGCCTGGATAGGGCCCGCCATAGACTGCCTGCGTGCCTTCCGATGTGCGGGTGTCGGCGACTACCGTGATCAGCTTTTCGCTCGTCATCAGGCTCGCCATCGGATCGGAAGTGACAATCGCGTCAATTTCCGCGCGTCTTGCGGCCGCGACTGCGGTCGCTGTCGTACCGGTGGAGATGAACGAGACGTCGGTATCAGGATTGAGCCCGCTGCGCACCAACATATAGGCGGCCATGAATTGTGTGCTGGAGCCGAGACTGGTGACGCCGATCTTCATGCCCTTGAGATCTTTCGGGCCGTGATAGCGTGACGCTTTCGCGGTCATCATGCCGAGCACGAAACCGGGATATCGGCCCATCTGCACGATGGAAACCACCGGCTGACCTTTGGCCTGCATCTGGATTGAATGATCGAATGTGCCGGTCCCGAATTCGGCGCTGCCGCCGACGATCGCTTGCAGAGTCCGCGCGCCGCTCGACACATCGGCGATCTCGACGTTGAGCCCAGCATCTTTGAAATAGCCGAGATGTTCCGTCACCGAGAGTGGCAGATAAAATAGCGCCGACTTACCACCGACCGCAATGCGGATATTCGGTGTTTCCAGCTTGCTGTCCTGCGCGAAAGCGACGCCCGTCATTGCCAGCGCCAACGCGAGCGTCAGTCCGGCGCAGCGCATCCAGGTGATGCTCATCGATTTTCTCCTCATTTGTTGCTCGTCAACCGAGTTTTCCAAAACCGTAGTCGAAGTCCCGCAGATTTGCCCTTCACGCAGGATACGCCAGTAGCGCGCTAATTTCGGGCGGGTCCGCCGCTTGTTGCAAGGCTCGTATCGCCGCCGCGCAGTTCCGTTTGCGAGGTCTGCGGAGATAATGCTGCGTCGTTCAACTGGTCGCCGTGAAAGCGTTGCCGACAAAGGCGCACTAGCACGAAGCAGGCAAGCGCTCCGACAACGAGCGGCACCGCAGGCGCGATGAAGAGCTCGTACGTTGGCAGCTTCATGGCGATTAACCACGCCCCCAGCATCGGACCGACAATTCCCCCTAGGCGACCGATGCCGAAGGACCAGCCAGCGCCGGTGGCTCGAATCCGCGTCGGATAGATCAGAGCAGTCGTTGCGTTGAGACCCAGTTGCACCCCGAGAACACAGAATCCTGAGAGGAAAACAAATACCATCACCGCAACTTGCGGGAGACCTGGCAAACCGACGCAGGCGACCAAAGGACAACCTGCCGCAAAAAAGAGGGCCACTGGAACGAGCCCACGACGATCGATAAATCGACTGACCGTCAGTCCGCCGATGACGCCGCCGACGTAATAGCAAGCCGTCGTTAATGCGGCTTGCGACGATGAAAAGCCCTCCGCCCGAAACAGAAGCGGCATCCAACTATAGAGAAAATAGTTGGCGGTGAGATTCATTGCAAACAACAACCACAGCAACGGTGTAATCCAATGCAATCCGTCTTGGAAAAGTTCAGCAACAGGAACCGAGCTGGCGCGGCGCGTCTCAGTGCTAACAAACTCAGTCTCTGGCGAAATCGTGAGATCGGGTCGCACCCGGCGAATAATTTTTTCCATACGGGCGCGCGCATGTTTCGGATCCTTCAGGCTCAGGCACTTGAGCGATTCCGGAAGCCAAAAGAAAAGCACGACTGATAGAATCAGGGGTGCGACACCCCCAATGATGTAAAGGCCTTGCCAACCATAATGGGGCAAGGCTGCAACAACTAGCGCCGGCAGAGTGCTACCCGCCGTCACGCCCATGAACATAAGCACTACAAGTGTAGCTCGAACGCGCTTTGGTGCGAATTCCGCGTTCAACGCGGTTATGTTGGGGAGCATTCCGCCAAGCCCGATGCCCGTAATGAATCGGAGCACCATCAGTTCGGGGATGGAGGTCGCTCCGGCACAGAGTAAAGTGAATACGCCGTAGATTAGTGTACCGAGGATCACTGTCCGGCGACGCCCGATCCTGTCGCCCAACCATCCCAAAAGGGGTGAGCCGAGAACCATGCCCAGAGGGCTTGCGCTGAACACCGGTCCAAGCGCCGCCGGATTGACATGCCAGGCTGTAATTAATGCGGGGGCGCCATAGGAGGCGGCAAGAAGATCGTAGCCGTCCGTTAACATGATCACGAATGATAAGAATACGAGGCGGATCGTAAACGATCCGATGCGCTGCTCGTCGACCAGCCGTGTCACATCGATTGTTGGGCGTTCCATGGGTATCTCCCTTCAGACGTATTGTTCTTGTTGAAAGTGCTCCGCGTTGTGGCAGGTCGTCTCGCTTTCAGTCTCAGGCCGTTATCGCGACAACCCCGTTCGATATTTCATTGATGATGCAATTCATAACCCGTTCAACAACCACCCGAACTTCTCCTGCGCCTTACGAGCGACCTCGGGGCTTGGTGTGTTCGCGGGGGGAAACTGATCGCGCCAATGATAGGGACGGCAAGCGTTGATGATCGCGACCGAGTGTGTCAGGTCGCCTGCCTTGCGTCGCTCCGGGGGCAACCGAGGATCTGCCGGTGAATCCCAGGAGCCGCTGATAAACTGAATGGACTCCTTTGGATCAGTCCGCATCAACATCGCCCAAATCAGTTGCTCAAGATTCGTGACATCGACATCTTCGTCTGCCACGACGATGTACTTTGATGCGTATGCCGAACCGCCGCATTGCGCGGCGATCATCCCGGCTTGGGTTGAGTGCCCTGGATAACTTTGCTTGATCGCGACGCCATGAAACATGCGGGCGGCGCCGACTTCATGGCACCACACTTGCCGAACCTCCGGCACACCGGCGTTCATCATATTCTGCTTGATAATCGCCGAACGCATTACGGCCCGGTAGCGCGCCATTTCGTCCGATCCCGCGCCCATTGGCGGCACGCCGACCAAAATTGGATCGTTGCGGTGATAGATCGCCTTTATGTCGATGACGACACACGGCTTTGCGCCGCCGGCGTAGTGCCCGCACCATTCGCCGAACGGCCCTTCCACTAACTTGCGGTCCGGATGCACATAGCCTTCGAGCACGATCTCGGCCCCGGCGGGAATCGGCAACCCCGTCACTTTGCCCCGCACCATCTTTTCCGGACGTCCGCGAAGCCCGCCGACCATGTCAAACTCGAACGTCCCGTAAGGCGCCTCCAAGCCTCCGTAAAAGAAGGCCAATGGATCGCCGCCGACAACCATCGCCACCGGCATCGGTTCGCCGCGCTTGAAGTATTTCTCACAATGGATAGCGCCGTGATGGCCGGGTGCGATCAAGATTCCGACGGTGGTCTTGTCGAATACTTGCGCTCGATAGGCCCCAGCATTGTACCAATTGTCTTCAGGGTCGTGCGTAATCGAATAGGTGCCTGTGCCGATATAGCGACCGCCATCTTTTTCGTGCCAGTTAGGGGAGGGAAACTTGAGGACGTCGACGGCATCGCCCATGAGAACATTCTCGAAGATCGGGCCATCATCGACGATTTCGTGAGGAATTAGTTTTGGTTCGGTTAGGAAGGCTTCTCGGTAGGCTTCGCTGAGCTCCTGCTTCGTCAAATGATCCGGAAAGCCGAGGGTCATATTGCGTCGAGTGCCGGCGAACATATTGAGGAGTAGCCGAAATCCTTTCGGGCACCCGGGAACGTCATCGAAAATGATACAGGGTCCGTTATCGGCACGTAGAATGGCCTCCGCAGCGAGACCAATGTCTTCCTGCCAACTCGCACCGCTGATTGCTCGGACCTCATTCAGCCGCTGTGCTTCAGAAATCCACTCACGCAGGTCATTGTAGACAATGCGCGAAGTACTGTTTTTGGTCATGCTGTTCTCCGGGCGTAACTTGAGGCTCTTTCAGAGGAAAGCCTAACGGAAGGGATGTCGATGCACGGGATTTTTGAATCGCTCATGTATTTTCCGGCCTCCCGATCGATGAAGTTGCTGTTGACGCTGTCGCAATGCGTTCGAGAAGTTGGGTCAACTCGATGGCTACGGCGTCAGGCACTTCGACCGGCGTCAGGTGCATGGCGTGGGGAATGACCCGTAGCGAGGCGTTCGGTATCCGTCGCTGCATGGCCTGCGCCATCGCGACAGGCGTCGCATAATCTTCTTCGCCAACAATGATGCTGACGGGAATGTTCAGCGAGGAAAGGCCTTCGCGCAGATCGGCGTGACCGAGCATCCGGCATGTCGCGGCGTAAGCGGCAATATCATTCGCCAAGAAAACGTCGACGCAAGCTTGTGTTGTCTGACGATCGGCCTTTCGGAAAGCCTCAGTGAACCATCGTGTCACCTGAAACGGGATCAGCGAGGCAATGCCTTCATGTTCGGCCTTTTCCGCGCGCTTTTCCCATGCGGCCGGGGCATCCTCTCCATACCAATCCGTCGTATCGATCAGACCGAGCCCATCGACCCGCGCGCGATGCTGCGTCGCAAAGGCCAACGTCGCACAACCGCCCATGGAGGCTCCGGCTGCCGCAGCAGACGGCCATCCGGCATGGTCGAGCACGGCCGCGAGATCATCGCCGAACGTCGCAATAGTGTATGGCCCCGCGGGCTTGTCGGAAGCACCGTGGCCGCGGCAATCATACGCAATGATTGAGCAATCGCCGGGAAGCCGATCGATCAGTTTGTCCCAGAACCTGCGGTCCATCGCGAGCGAATGCACCAGGACCAGACGCGGCCCGTTAGCGGCGCCTTCAAATCGTGTGCCTCGGAGACGGGCGCCATCTTTGGCGGCAACTTCGAAATCGACGCCGGCACGTTTGCGAACTTGCTGCGACATAACGAATTGCCCTTATGACGGCATGACGCCTAGTTGTTTGGCCATCCAGTCCGCCGTTTGCGGCCGGTAGCAATAGGCACGGTTGTGAGCGACGTGATTTCCGTCCGGGACAATCAAAAGCTCGGTCGGACCACGCGCCTCGGAAATGAGCCGTTGGGCGTCTTCCGGCGGACAAAGCCGATCCAGCCCGGCGCCAACAATAAACAGCGGACATTCGATTTTTTCCGCGACGCCCTTGAGCGACAGCGCGGCTGCTTTCAGCTTGGCCTCTGCGTCGTCCGCACTCTTGCTCCGAAGACGGTAGGCATCCTTCGTGAGCGCAGGGAGTTTATCCCACAGCGCGCCCCAATCGTACGGGCCGCAAATGCCGACGCAGGCTTTGATACGTTTTTCGAATGCGGCCGCTCGTGGCGCGTAATAGCCGCCCAGGCTGAGACCCCAAATGCCGATCCGGCTCGTGTCGATGTCAGTGCGGTTCTCAACCCAGTCGATGAGGGTGCCGACTACCACTTCATAATCGGGTCGAATTTCAAAATCATATTCAGCTTCGCCCTGACCCGGTCCGTCGACCACGAGCGTGGCCATGCCCCGCTTCAAGAACGTCACCTGAAAGGAATCGAGCTCCTCCTTTGTGGAATCGAGACCATTGCACATGATGACGAGAGGCGGCCGATTGGAGGCCTTGGCGGGCTTACGCAAAACGCCGGCGAGATGCTTGCCTTCGTAGGGAATAAGAACCCGCTCGCCCGGCGGGTCAAGATGCGGCAAGGCCAGCGAGTAGCATTCGACGGCTTTGCCATGCGCAATCCGCATCTGCTCGGGGTCTTGCGAGAAAAGATATTTTCCGAAGTGATAGCACGCCGCCGCTCGGCCCAGATGCTCGCCTGCGCTGACAAACTGCCTTTCCTCGAGGGCTTTTCGACCCATCTTTTCATGAACCAAGCCTCGTGCGGACCACGCGCGGCACCAATCATCCCAGCTTTCGATTGACGATGTCACGTCCATAAAATCGCTGAACGTCACGCCGTTCGCGGTGTAGCGCGGGCCGAAATGCGTGATGGCGTGGGCAACTCGAGGGTCTTTCACTACTGCATCTCCTTGATTTCCGAACGGGCGGTTCTGCATCTTCGTGTTGACGGTGTAACTTTCATCGCTGCTCTGTCAGAGCGCTCGCCGTTTTCGCGAAGCAGCGGGTCTGGCGGACGATCCTTTCGCCTCTGAAGAGGAAGTTGCCTTGGCACCGCGATTTCTGGAGGCGGCCTTTGCGGCGGCATCGATATGTTTAATGGCGGCGGCGCGCGCGGCCTTAGGATTGCGCGCGAATATGGCTCGGGCGAGCTCTCTGAGTTCCGCAAGGCTCTCGTCGCCACGCTTGCTGTTCAATCGCGACGTGCTGCGAAGCTGATTGATGCGCGTGCTGAGATGGTCAAGGATGTCGCGCACGATCGCGTTTCGTGCGCCGGCGCAAATCACGTCGTAGAACTTCTTCTTCTCCGATAGAACTTTACCAAAATCGTTTGAACGATACGCCTGTTCGAGCCGGTTGATCGCAGTCTCGAGGGCGAGCGCATCGATTTCGTTGCCTTTTTCGGCGAATTGAGCCGCAACAAGTCCTTCGAGCGCCGCGCGTACTTGATAGATATTGGCTGCGTCATCCTCGCTGATTTCCGCCACGATGAGGCCGCGCGGAACAGTGGTGACAAGCTTTTCTGCTTGAAGTTCGCGAAGCGCCTCGCGCAGTGAGGTGCGGCTGACGTTTAGTCTTTGGCACAAATCTTTTTCAACCAAGCGGTCGCCAGGTTTTAATTCGCCGACCTCAATGGCGTGTCGCAGGGCAATAACGATTTTGCGGCGCAGCGGCGCGGATTCCTGCGTAAGCGGAACAAGCGCGATTGAAACGACATCGTTCATAGTTCTTTTTCCGTAGCTGCGGACGTCCTCGGCATTACTAAGGTTGTTCGCGCGCGAGGCGCTGAACGGCTGGGACCATAGCTATTGTATTAGTGTATGACAATATGCTTGACATCCACTCGGGCGCTCGTTGTTAATGTGCCGCCTCTCGCAAGCCACTAAGCGGCAGCACAGGTTGCTGGGTCGGCGCGACAGCGACGCCAGGTAGACTAAAGAAGAAGCGGGGCGCGCTGGCATGCAGCCGTCGCTTACCCCCGACCGGTTCCGGGAGTGCGCCAATGATGGGCAAAATATCGTTTCCGGGCCATCAGCTATTTGGCAGGCTCAACGCGCAATGTCCGAGTGGTTCGCATTCGATGGCCGAGTCTCGTGAGACATGACCGATAACCCGTTTCAATCTTGGATGAGCAAATCGGTCCCGCGTGTGGAGGATGACCGTCTCCTGCAAGGTCGCGGAAAATTTCTCGACGACATCAGGCTCGATCGGTTGCTGATGGCGGCATTTGTGCGAAGTCCGGTCGCGCACGCGATCCTCAAAAAGATCAATCTCGATGCGGCGCGTGCCCTACCTGGCGTCCGTGCCGTCTTTTCTTACAACGATCTGCGGCCGCTTCTGTCGCTCGATCGGATTCCGCTCGCGCTGCCGTCAGGCGCGATCCGCTTTGACGTAGACCCGCCGGCTCTGGCGCATGAAGAGATCTGCTATGTCGGTGAGCCGATTGCGGTTGTGATCGCCGAAACCCGAGCGATTGCCGAGGATGCCGTCGCGCTGGTGGAGCTTGAATTTGATCCGCTGCCGGTGGTCATGGATCCGCGCGATGGCGTCGACAAAGATGCTCCGAAGGCGCGGCTTGACTGTCCGGATAATCTTGTCGCGCGTCATGTGCTGAAATATGGCAACGGCGAGGCAGCGTTCGCCGCGGCCGCGCATCGCGTCAAAGATTGTTTTCGCCTCAATAAGGGCGGCGGCCACTCGATGGAGCCGCGCGGAATCGTGGCGCGCGTCGATGACGACGACTTGCTGACCGTTTGGGACAGCACGCAGATGCCGCACCGCGCAAAGGCAATACTCGTCAATGCGCTTGGCCTTAGTGAGGAAAAGGTGCGCGTGATCGCACCGGATGTTGGCGGTGGCTTCGGCCCAAAGGCCGTGTTCCACCCGGAGGAATTGGTAATACCGGCCGTCGCCTTGAAATTGCGGACGCCGGTCAAGTGGGCGGAGGACCGCTTCGAAAGCTTCACGGCCACAGTGCAGGAGCGAGTCCAGATTTGGGATATGGAGGCGGCATTTGACGCGGAAGGAAAGCTTCTAGCTATCCGCGGCCAACTCTTCCACGACCACGGTGCGGCAACACCTTATGGCGTCGCGCTTCCGTACAATGCCGCAACGAATTTGATCGGCCCCTATGCCCTGCCGGCTTACGATCTCGAAATATTGATGTGCCTCACGAACATGGTTCCGGCGTGCCCGACGCGCGGCGCCGGCCGGCCGCAAGGTACGTTCGTGATGGAACGGTTGCTCGATCGCGCGGCGGACGAACTTGGCCTGGCACGTGAAGAGATTCGCCAGCGCAATCTCATCCCGCTGGAGCAGATGCCGTACACAATTCCGGTGATTATGCGTGATGGCAGCACGATGACCTACGATTCCGGGGACTATCCGGAGTGCCAGCGGCGCGTGCTGGAAGCTGCCGGCTGGTCGGAATTTGACAAACGGCGTGATGCGGCGCGACGGGATGGCCGTTTCCTCGGTATCGGCCTGAGTAATTACGTCGAGGGAACCGGCCGCGGTCCCTTCGAGAGTGCGTCAATCCGGGTCGGCCCGTCGGGAAAAATCATGGTGAGTAGCGGGGCGACCGCGCAGGGGCAGGGCGTGAAGTCGATGCTGGCGCAAATCTCCGCCGGTGTTCTCGGCATGAATCCCAAGGATGTTCATGTCGTGGATGGCGACACCAACGCGACCGTGCTCGGTCTCGGCGCATTCGCAAGCCGTCAAGCGGTCACGGCGGGAAATGCAATTTATCTCGCTACCCGTCGCGTTGCCGAAAAAGCCCGCGCCATGGCGGCGCACATGCTCGAGGCTTCGGCCGATGACTTGGAAATCGCGGACGGCAACATCTTCGTGAAGGGGGTGCCACAGCTCAAAGTGACCCTCGGCGATGTGTCTAAGGCGCTCAGCGGCATGCCGGGCTACGCTATTCCCGGCGGCATGGAGCCGGGCCTTGAGGCCGCCGTCGATTTTCAGCCAGGCCCTTTGACCTACACCAACGGCTCTCACGTCGCGGAAGTCGAGGTCGACCCCGACACCGGCGCGGTCAAGATCACGCGCTACGTCGTGGTCCATGACTGCGGGCGCATGATCAACCCAATGATGGTGGAGGGCCAGGTTCTCGGCGGTGTCGTGCACGGAATTGGCGCGACGCTGCTGGAATGGATGCGATACGATGACCAAGGTCAGCCGGCAACGGTGACCTATGCCGACTATCTATTGCCGACTTGCGATGTCGTTCCGCGCATCGAGATCCATCACATGGAATCGCCGACGCCGCTTAATCCGCTGGGTGTGAAGGGCGCGGCGGAAAGCGGAACGATCGGCGCCCCGGCCGTGATCGTGTCGGCGATCGAGGATGCCTTGCGTCCCCTGAAGATTCGCATCCGCGATCTGCCGGTAACGCCGGCGAGGTTACGCGCGCTGATCGCCGCGGCGCAAGGCAAGGGGGCGGCGCCATGAAGCCTGTGCCGTTCGATTATCACGTGCCAACGTCGGTCGCCGATGCCGTCGAATTGCTGCGTACGCTGCCGAATGCGCGCGCGCTGGCCGGTGGACAATCGCTTATTCCAATGATGAATCTACGGGCCGCTGCGCCGAGCCATTTGATCGATCTTGGAAAGATCCCCGACCTCTGCGGCGTACACGAGACCGCTTCAAACCTCCGCATCGGAGCGATGACGACGCAGCGATCGCTTGAGCGTTCGGCAGTAGTCCGTAGGCACTGTCCGCTCTTGGGTGAGGCCGTCGATCACGTCGGCCACCAGCAGACGCGCAACCGGGGCACCATCGGCGGAAGTCTATGTCACCTCGATCCCGGCGCCGAACTGCCGGTAGCCGCCGCTGCATTGGAGATGACGTTTACGGTCACCGGTCCGGGCGGATCGAGAACAATGTCGTTCGACGAATTTCCCGCCGGCTATCTTACAACCACGCTTGAGCCGGATGAAATCCTGACGCACATCGATGTTCGCAAAACACTGCCTCACGAGGGTTACGCGTTTCTCGAATTCAACCAGCGTCCCGCCGATTTTGCGATCGTATCGGTTGCCGTGCTGCTCACCTTGGACGGTGAGCAGGTCAGCCAGGTGCGCGTCGTGTTGGGCGGTATCGACTATGCTCCGATCCGCTTGCTTGAAGCCGAGGCGACGCTCACCGGAAATCGCCTTGACGACAAGGCATTCGAAGCGGCCGCCGCCATCGCCGCCGCGCATCCGTGCGAAGGCGACGAGGTAAGCCCGCCGGAGTTCCGTCAGCACCTCGCCGGCGTGCTGGTTCGCCGCGCCCTGCGCAAGGCACTCGAGCGTACAAAGGTCAGCGTCAATGCCTGAGCTTTATCCAGTCAAAATCCACGTTAATGGGACGACATACGAGCGGCGCGTCGAGCCGCGCATGCATCTCGCCGACTTTCTTCGTCATGAGATAGATCTGACTGGTACGCATATCGGCTGTGAGCACGGCGTCTGTGGCGCTTGCACTGTATTGGTCGATGGCGCCTCGGTGCGGTCCTGTCTTATGTTGGCTGTTCAAACCGACGGACGAAGTGTTGACACCGTGGAGGGTGTTGCCGCGGCCGACGGCACGCTCAATCCGGTGCAAGCGGCACTATCGAAGCATCATGGCCTGCAATGCGGCTTCTGTACGCCCGGCATCATCATGACGATCACGGAGATGCGGAAGGAAAGTGGTGGCCGCCAATGGACCGAAGATGAAGTCCGTGCGGCTCTGTCCGGCAATCTATGCCGCTGTACGGGTTATCAGGGAATGGTCGATGCCGCGCTGGAAGTCCTGACGCCGCTGAATTTGGGACGGGATTGAAGTGTCTATAGAACGACAATAGAGGCTAAATCCGCCTGCTTTGCTGAGACTGGCGATGCAGGGAGTGGGGTCGCGCGCCGTTGCTACAATTGCCGAAATTCTCCTGATCGGTTCCGAAAACTCCCTGTTCCCTCCCAAAAATTCCCTGTTCCATTGAGTAGGGAATTTTGTTCTAAGCTCCCAACATCATTGGGCTAACGGGGGCGTTCGATCCGGAAGACAGCCCGGAACCGAAGAAATCCCTGTTCTTTTCCCTGTTAGCAGGGAATTGAGGAGTGGAGACGGGTTCGACGACGACTGCGTCCGCCACCAATAAAATCAAGCCTGGACCACCTATTGGGGTCGGCCATGACCCAGCGGGAAAACCAGATAGCTCCATCTCGTCTTCGAATCCCATATTGGAAGGGCCTTGGTGCCGATTCCAAAGAGAAGCGCGAGCCCGCGAACGACATCGGCACTGCAGTGGTGGATAGTCTGAAAGCGATTGACCCCGAACGGCCGATTAGAAAAGGCGAAAGGCCGGTTCTGAAAGTTTCTTCCCTAAGGCGCCAGAGAATGTACCGGCCGTGCTTTGACTTAATAGTCCAGCCGATTAATCTTACAGCGCGCGCCGCTCGCTGTTGCAGCGACCACCAGTGAGGAAGAGTCGATGGCAATTCATTTCAATCAGCGAGAGATTGTACCGATCTCCGGGCCGAACGGAGTGGCGTGCCAACCGCTGCTGAGTCCGGCGCGAGTGCCCGGGATACTTTTTCAATTGGATCGACTGACGGTTGCGCCCGGCGGACAAGCCGCGCTGTCGATCGGCTCTAATGAGCTCGCTTGGTTTCAGATGATCGATGGCACCGCGACGCTGCATACGGGGGGGCGCAATGTGTCAGTCGGCGCGAACCATATCGGGCTATTGCCGTCCGGCTTCGCGGGAACGCTGGCCAGCGACGTCGGCGCGACCCTGCTATTCGCTCTGGTGCCGAATGTCGATGCACTCGATTCGACGATTCGCAGCAACCCACCGCCGTTCCGCCTGGTCGACTGGCATGACGAGCCGGTGTTGCGCTCCGAGCACGACGCCCGCCAGCGGGTCTACCTCATTACGCCGACGATGTTCGGGACGCGGGCCATCCGTGGCGAAATGATCATCTATCCGCCGGGCACCGAATGCCCGGTGCACCACCACCGAGGCGGTGCCCACTTCATGTTCTTCCTCGCCGGGCGAGGTTTCTGTTATGCGGGCGCTGATCAAGTCATGGCGGTGCAGCCCGGTGACGTCGTTTATTATCAGGATCTCGAGCCGCACTGGGTCAAGGGCGGCGACGACGGCGACATGATCTTCTCAGAATTTTTCGTTCCCAGTGCCGTCGCGACCGAATGGGCCGACCCCTCAAAGGTGTGCACTTGGATTCCAACCGGCATGAACTACCGTGGCGGCACTCCCTCTCGCGTTATTGAGAAGCACGCGCACAGTCATCTTGCCGAAGTGTGAGCCAAAGCCTGCGGCTGACCTGACTTAGCTGTTTCAGACCAAGTATTGTGAGAGAATGAGCTTGGACATCTAGATGAGATCATACCGATGCAGCAGTATCTCATCCGCTGGTACAAAAATGCCGTCGGGCCAAATGCATCAGGCCTATGAGGAACTCGCTCGGATGAGTACCCCCGAGCTTAATGACATCGGAATTAGCTGCACCGATATTTCGCGGTTCAAAAGATGATGACGCCGCGAAGGTTCTTGCCGGCGTCCAAATCGGCGTAACCGCGATTGACGTCGTCCAGGCTGTAAGTCTGGGTGATCAACTCTTTGAGCTTCAGCGATCCGCGACGATAGAGCGCAAGCAATTCCGGAATTTGCAGCCGCGGGCTGGCGAAGCCGTAGACCGTTCCCATGATGGCCTTTTGGGTGACGAAGAGCTCGAGCGGCGGGATTTTGATCTCGGTCACCGTATCGGGCGTCAGCGCGGTGACGATGACATTGCCGGCTTTGGCGGTGGCGCGAAACGCCGGCACGAGGGTGGCGGCCGGATCGACGCAGACGAATGCGTGCTGCACGCCAATGCCATCGGTGAGCGCCAGCACGGCGCGCGTCAGCGCTTCGCCTTCCGCGTTCACGCCATGGGTAGCGCCGAATTCCCGCGCCCAATCGAGCTTCGCCTGAACGATATCGGCGGCGATGATCGTCGAGGCGCCGCACAGGCGGGCGCCCTGAACCACGTTCATGCCATCGCCGCCGACGCCGACGACGAGCACGCTATCGCCAGGCTTGACCTTGGCGCGGTTGCGCGCGGCGCCGACGCCGGCCGGCACGCCGCAAGCGACAAGGCTGGCGAGGTCGAACGGAATGTCTTTCTCGATCACGATCACGGATGCCTGATCGACAACCGTACGTTCGCTGAAGGCGCCGATCATGCAAAAGGCGCCGACGTCGCGCCCTTCGTTGTCGCGTCGCCGGAAAGTGCCGTCGAGTTGCGGCCCTTGGGTTATCCGCGGCCCTTCGGCGCAAAGATGGTTGAGACCTTTGGCGCACCAGCGGCATCGCCCGCAGGCTGGGATGAAGGTGAGGACCACATGGTCGCCGACCGAAATTCCGGCAACCGCCGATCCGATCGCTTCAACGGTCCCGGAGGCCTCGTGGCCAAGCACCATTGGCTGCATGGCAACGCGGCGTTCGCCGCGCATGACGTGCAAGTCGGTGCGACATAATCCGACGGCAGCGACTTGCACCAGCACCTCGGTCGAGCGCGGCGCGTCGAGCTCGATGGGCTCGATCGTCAACGCGTCGCCCGGCCTGCGAAATAAAGCTGCCTTCGATAACATGGCTCGGGATACTCCTTGGTCGCCTCATTCAAATGATGTCATTATGTCAATTGCGCCGCTTCCTGCCGCGCAAGACCGATCTTGCACGCTTGCCGCTCAAGCGCTTCAACGCCCTCGTGGCCGCCGACAACAACATCCCGCGAAAATGCCTTGACTGGCGCACCTCAGCTGAGAGCTTCTATCAAGTGTTGCACTTCGAGGGTAAATCCACCCCCCGCTTTCGCGGGGACGCGCGGAAATTTTCTAGCTCGCCGGCCGGAACGATTTGCAGCGGGCGGGATCCGTTTCAATGCGGGCTGCGCCGATCAGGTCGAGGCAATAAGGAATCGCCGGAAACACCGCCTGCAGCGTGAACCGAATTGAGCTCGGGCGCCCGGGCAGATTGACGATGAGGCTGGCGCCGCGAATGCCGGCGGTCTGGCGCGACAGAATGGCGGTCGGCACCTGTTTCAAGCTCTCCGCGCGCATCAGCTCGCCGAATCCCGGCATCATTCGCGTGCAGGCGGCGACGGTGGCTTCCGGCGTCAGATCGCGCGGCGCCGGTCCGGTGCCGCCGGTCGTGAAGATCAAGGCACATTTATCGCGGTCGGCCAGATCGATCAAGGCGTCGCGCACGCTGTCGATGCCGTCGGGGATGAGACGCCGCACGGCGCGCCACGGCGTCGTTACCACGTCGTGCAGGAATTCCTCGATCGCCGGGCCGCTGATATCCGAATAAGTTCCCGCGCTGGCGCGATCGGACACGGTCACGATGCCGATTGCCGCGAAGTCATAGTCATCCATGAAAAGTGTCCCGCACTAGTCGGTTGCCGACAATTCGGACTGCCGCATGGTCCTGAGACGCAGTACCGATTCCCGGCACCAGGCAAGTACAGCGTCCATATCCGCCGGCAGGTCGGTTGCCATGTGTTCATGGAATTGCGACCACGCCTCGGTATAAGGCGCTCGCACGGCGGTCAATGCTGGGATGCCGGCATCGATGGCGCGCACAAAGGCGGAGCGGAAACCGCCGCCTTCCGCCTCGGCTTTGCCGAACCTGTTCAGGATCACAAGCTCGACGCCGCGGTCGAGGGTGCGATCGAGCCGGGCGCCGATTTCAGCGATGCCGCGGGCATCGAGCCGGCAACCTTCGGCCTGCGATCCGAGATCCTGGGAAATCAGGAACCGGCCCTGCGACGTCAGATCGACCAAAGTCATCGCTGCGCAGCGGCCATCGTCACCGGGCGCATTCTCTTGCAGTGCACCATCGAGCTTCACCCCATCGGCGCGCAGCGCATGCGCGACACCGCTCAAGAAATCGTCGATATGAAACCCAGCCTCGTAGACAATGGCGGCGAGCCTAACGCTGCCGGGTATCGTCATCGCATTGCTCCTGCAAACGGATTCCAGCGCAACGCGCCAGCAATCTTGGCTTGGCCGGGTCGCGTTTGCCTTGAATTTAGTCAAGTCTCGGCATCCGCATCTCTGTTATGCATCAAGCGCAAAATCAATATCGACAATAGGGGGATCGTATGAGGGCACTGCACCATTTTAGCGCGGCTGCGGCGATTGGCCTTTCGGCTCTGCTCGGCGTCGCGCATCAGGCTTCCGCGCAGATCAAGATCGGCGCCGTCCTGTCGGTCACCGGGCCGGCGTCGTTTCTCGGCGATCCGGAAAAGAAGACGTTGGAAATCTATGTCGAGGAGATCAATGCGAAAGGCGGCGTCAACGGCCAGAAAATCCAGCTGATCGTCTATGACGACGGCGGCATTGCCGATAACGCGCGCACCTTCGCCACCCGTCTGGTCGAGGACGATAAAATCGTTGCCATGGTCGGCGGCAGCACCACTGGCGCGACGATGGCGATGATCCCGGTGTTCGAAGACGCAAAAATCCCCTTCATTTCATTGGCCGGCGCCATCCAGATCATCGAACCGGTTCACAAATGGGTGTTCAAGACGCCGCACACCGACAAGATGGCCTGCGAGAAAATCTTTGCCGATCTCAAGACCCGCAATCTGACGACGGTGGCGTTGATTTCGGGGACCGATGCGTTCGGCAAGTCGATGCGCGACCAGTGCGTGGCCGTCGCGCCCAAGACGGGAATTACGATCGCGCTCGAGGAGAGCTATGGACCGCGCGACAGCGACATGACGCCGCAGCTCACCAACATCCGCAACAAAGCCGGCGTGCAGGCCGTGGTCAATCCGGGTTTTGGTCAAGGTCCGGCGATCGTGACTCGCAACTATCGTCAGCTCGGCATTACGCTGCCGCTGTATCAGAGCCACGGCGTCGCCTCCAAGCAGTTCATCGATCTCGCCGGCCCTGCAGCCGAAGGCGTGCGGCTGCCGGCCGCGGCGCTGCTGATTGCCGAAAAGCTTCCGGCCAGCGATCCGCAGAAGCCCGTCGTGGTGAATTATTCGCGCAACTATCAGCAGAAGAGCGGGCAGGCGGTCTCGACCTTCGGCGGGCACGCCTATGACGGCCTGATGATCCTGGTTGCGGCCATGCAGCGCGCCAAGAGCGCCGACACGGCCAAGGTCCGCGACGAGATCGAGCGGACCAAGGGCTATATCGGTACCGGCGGCATCGTGAACATGACGCCTGCCGATCACATGGGCCTCGACCTGTCGGCATTCCATATGCTGGAAATCAAGAGCGGCGACTGGACGCTGGTGCCCGGCACCTGACATGACGATCGGGCGGTCCCGCCCGATCGAATCTTAGGAGACCTTCGACGCAATGGCCGAGTTGCTGCAGTTCGTCTCCTCGGGTCTGACCGTCGGCGCCATCTACGCGCTGGTCGGCCTTGGCTTTACGCTGATCTATAAGGCGTCGGACATCATCAATTTCGCCCAGGGCGAGTTCGTCATGCTGGGCGGCATGATGACGGTCTTCGTGGCGATGGCCGATGTGCCCTTGCCGGTGGCGGCGCTGATCGCCGCCATCGTCACGGCGGGCGTCGGATTGGCGCTGCATCGTTTCGCCATCGAGCCGGCGCGCGGGGCGAGCCCGGTGGTGCTGATTATGATTACCATCGGCGCGTCGATTTTTCTGCGCGGTATCGCCCAGATCGTTTTCGACAAGCGCTTCCATAGCCTGCCGCCGCTATTCGGTTCGGATCCAATCCAGTTCGGCGGCGCGGCTATCTTGCCGCAAAGCCTTGCCGTTCTGGGCGGCGCCGCATTCATCGTGATTCTGCTTTGGCTATTCATCGAGCGCACGTTGCTTGGCAAGGCGGTGATCGCCACCTCGGCCAATCGGCTGGCGGCGCGACTGATCGGCATCGATACGCGGCAGATCGTCGACTTCTCGTTCGTGGTATCGGCAGTCATCGGGGCAATCGCCGGCATTCTCATCACGCCCATCGCGCTGACCAGTTACGATGTCGGGACCTTGCTGGCGCTAAAGGGCTTCGCCGCGGCGATGCTCGGCGGCATCGGCAGCGCGCCCGGCGCCGTGGTCGGCGGCCTGCTGCTCGGCATGATCGAGGCAATGACAGCGGGGTATCTGTCGTCTAATTACAAGGACGCCGTCGCGTTCCTGATCATTCTTATCGTCCTGATTGCCATTCCGCAGGGCCTGTTTGGCCGGGCGAAGATCGAGCGGGTATGAGCTTGCGGGCCCTGCTCGACAACCGATTAATGCCGGCGATCGCGATCGCGGCCATTGTTATCATCCTGCCGCTGTTTTTTCCGTCGGCCTATTACTACCGCATCGGCGCGCTGGTTTTCATTTTCGCGCTGGCGGTAGTCGGCCTCAATTTGCTGATGGGCTTTGCCGGTCAAGTCAGCCTGGGTCATGCCGGCTTCATGGGGATCGGCGCCTATTCGGTTGCCATCGGCCCGGTCGCTTTCGGTGCGCCGTCGTGGCTCTGCCTATTCGCCGGCGCAATATTGTCGGGGACGGTGGCATTTGCCGTAGGCCGGCCGATTCTCCGCCTCAAAGGACATTATCTCGCAGTCGCGACGCTCGGATTCGGATTGCTGGTCGCCATCGTGCTGACCAACGAGGCGGGCTGGACCGGCGGCCCAGACGGCATGAGCGTTCCCAAGCTGGCACTGTTCGAATGGCGCGTGCGTGGGTCGGATGCCTGGTATTGGATCGCCGGCACGACCTTTGTCGTTGGCTTTGTGTTGGCGCTCAATCTGATGGACAGCCCGACGGGGCGCGCGTTGCATGCCATCCACGACAGCGAGATCGCCGCGCGTGTGCTCGGCATCGACGTGGCGCGCAAGAAGCTGACGGTCTTCGTCATTTCCGCGACCTACGCATCGGTGGCCGGATCCTATCTGGCGCTGTTCAACGGCCACATCACGCCGGATTCGGCGGGGTTTCTGCGCTCGATCGAATTGGTCGCGATGGTCGTCCTGGGCGGCATGGGATCGATCGTCGGCTCGCTGGTCGGCGCTGCCGTGCTGGTAGTGTTGCCGCAGGTTCTGACCACGTTTCATGAATATGAACAGGCGCTGCTCGGCCTGATCGTCATGGGTTTCATGATCTTTCTGCGTCAGGGCATCGTGCCGTCCATAGCCGCGGTCTTCGCAAGGTGGCGGAAATGATGGTCCTGGAAGCCAATGGGCTGTCCATCAGTTTCGGCGGCGTGCGGGCCATCGATGACGTGAGTATCGCGATTGCGTCTGGCCAGGTGTTCTCAATCATCGGACCGAATGGCTCCGGCAAGACCACGTTGTTCAATCTGGTGTCTGGAATCTATTTGCCGAACGACGGCAACATTCGACTCGCTGGTGAAACGGTGACCGGTCTTGCGCCGGAACAACTCGCGCGACGCGGGTTATCGCGGACTTTTCAGAATCTGCAGATTTTTTCGCGGATGACCGTGCTGGAAAACGTAATGGTCGGGCGTCATCGTCATGAACGGACCGGGATCATGGCCGATCTGCTGCATTGGCCGTCGGTGCCGCGGCAAAATCGGGCGACCCGCGACGCCGCGCGCGCGGCGCTGGCCCGCGCCGGCCTTGCCGGCGAAGACGACCGTCCGGCGGGCTCGCTCGCCTATGGCGCGCTCAAGCGTCTCGAAATTGCCCGGGCGCTCGCCAGCGAACCGAAGTTGCTGCTGCTCGACGAACCGGCTGCCGGCTGCAATCCGGTCGAGACCCAGGACATAGACCGCATTATTCGCGCCATCGTGAAGGATGGAATCACCGTCGTGCTGGTCGAGCACGATATGCGGCTGGTGATGAATATCTCCGACCGGATTCATGTCCTCGCCAGCGGCCGTACGCTCACCGAGGGCACGCCCGATCAAGTGCGGTCAGACCCGGCGGTGATCCAGGCCTATCTGGGCGTTCACGGTTCGCAGGAGGCGGTTCGTGCTTTCGATTGAGAATGTCACCAGCGCCTATGGCCGCATCGAGGTGCTGCACGGCGTCACGCTGCATGTCGAGGTCGGCGAGATCGTGACCTTGATTGGCGCCAATGGCGCCGGCAAGACCACGCTGCTGCACGCGATTTCCGGCGTCCAGCCGATCACCGGGGGCACGATAAAGTTCGCAGGCATGCCGATCGAGAAACGGCCGGCGCATGCGCGGGTGGCCTTTGGCATCTCGCAGGTGCCGGAAGGCCGGCAGCTTTTCGCACCGCTATCGGTGAAGGACAATCTGAGGCTCGGCGCGTGGTTGCGACGCGGCGCCGATCTGAAATCGGATATTGCGCGGATCTGCGCGTTGTTTCCGATGCTGGAATCGATGTGGGAAAAGCCGGCTGGCGCGCTGTCCGGCGGTCAGCAGCAGATGCTGGCGATTGGACGCGCCTTGATGGCCAAGCCCCGGCTGCTGCTGCTCGACGAGCCGTCGATGGGTTTGGCACCCAACATGGTCGACCACGTGCTCAGCGTGATCCGTGCGCTCAAGGACGACGGCCTCACCATTCTCTTGGTGGAGCAGAACGCGCCGGCGGCGTTGGCCATCGCCGACCGCGCTTACGTGCTGGAAACCGGCAGGGTGGCGCTGAGCGGAACCGCCGCCGACATCAAAGCCGACCGCCGGGTGAGGGAAGCCTATTTGGGACTCTAAAAAGCGCTCGGGGATTGACGTTAGTCAAGCGCACCGATCGGGAACTGAGTGAATTTAGTTGCAACCGTTGCGATCGAATGGAGGAAGTCGATGAAGGAGAGCCTTCGGCCAGGCGTGTCTGCCACCGTCAGTTATAAAGTCGACTGCGATCGAACCATCGGATTCATGGGCGAGGAGGGCCGCGTCTACGGCACGCCTTATCTTGTGCGCGATATCGAAATGACCTGTCGTCAATTGCTGCTCGATCATTGCGATGCTGGCGAAGACTCGGTCGGCACCGACGTATCCATCAAGCACCTTGCGCCGACATTGCTCGGGATGACGGCCGAGATCACCGTCACCGTGACCGCGGTCGAAGGGCGTAAAGTCACATTTGCCATCTCGGCCAAGGATAACCTCGATCCGATCAGCACCGGAACCCACGGCCGTTTCGTGGTCGACGTCGCCAAGACCGTCGAGCGCCTGAAGACGAAGGCAGCCAAAGCCGCCGCCGGATCAGGATGATTCCTATGCCGGGCAAGGTCGTGCACAACGAGCGAACGGTTTCGACCTACTGCTACCAGTGCGTCGCGGGCCCCGATCTATTGAAGGTGCGAGTCGAAGACGGCGTCGCGACGGAAGTCACGCCGAATTTCGATGCGTCGGAGGTTCACCCGGCCGGCGGCAAAGCCTGCGTCAAGGCGTTCGGGCTGATCCAGAAGGCCTATAATCCGAATCGCATTCTCTATCCGATGAAACGGACGAACCCGAAAAAGGGTCGTCACGAAGATCCGGGCTTCGTTCGCATTACCTGGGACGAGGCGCTATCGCTGGTCGCCGACAAGCTCAACGCCGTGCGCGCGGCCGGGCTCACCGACCAAGCCGGCTATCCGCGCGTCGCCGCGAGCTTTGGCGGCGGCGGCACGCCGACCGCCTACATGGGAACGCTGCCGGCGTTCTTGTCGGCGTGGGGGCCGGTCGATATGAGCTTCGGCTCGGGCCAGGGCGTCAAGTGCTATCACTCCGAGCATCTCTACGGCGAACTGTGGCATCGCGGTTTCACCGTGTCGCCCGACACTCCGCTCTGCGAATACCTGATTTCGTTCGGCGCCAATGTCGAGGCCTCCGGCGGCGTGTGCGGCGTGAAGCGGCACGCCGATGCGCGCAAGCGCGGCATGAAACGCGTGCAGATCGAACCGCATCTGTCGGTGACCGGCGCCTGTTCGGCGGAATGGGTTCCGATCAAGCCGAAGACCGATCCGGCTTTCATGTTCGCGATGATCCATGTGTTTCTGCACGAGCATTCGCGCGACCGGCTGGACATCCCCTTCCTCAAGCAGCGCACGTCCTCGCCTTATCTGGTCGGCCCGAACGGCCTGTTCATGCGCGATGCGGTAACGCGTAAGCCGCTGCTGATCGACGCCGCGACCGGACGCGCGGTGCCGTTCGATACCGCCGGCATCGACCCGGCGCTGGAAGGTTCCTTCGTCGTCGACGGCATCGAGGTCGGTCCCGACGACGAAGTCATTGCGCATAAAGCGGTCACCGTCGGCACCGCCTTCACGCAGCTGGTGGCGCATGTGAAGGAGTATTCGCCGGAATGGGCGCAGCCGATCTGCGACGTGCCGGCGGCCAACATCCGCCGCATCGCCAACGAGTTTGCCGCGCACGCGCGGGTGGGCGAGACGATCGAGATCGAGGGCGTGACGCTGCCGTTGCGGCCGGTGTCGATCTCGCTCGGCAAGACGGTCAACAATGGCTGGGGCGGTTACGAATGCTGTTGGGCACGCACCTTGATCGGCTGTCTGTTCGGCGCGCTTGAAGTGCCCGGCAGCACGCTGGGCACCACGGTCAGACTCAACCGGCCGGCCGACAATCGCTGGTCAAGCGTCAAGCCAGGCCCCGATGGCTTCATGAAGTATCCGATGAATCCAACCGGCAAAGCCGACTGGATCTCACGTCCGTCGGCGCGCAGTGCGCATCGCACGCTGGTGCCGCTGGTCGCCGACTCGGCTTGGAGCCAGGCGCTGGGGCCCACGCATCTGGCCTGGATGATGCAGGACGAGAATTTCGACCAACTGCCGGTGGCGACGCCGCCGGACGTGTGGTTCGTCTATCGCACCAATCCGGCGATTTCGTTCTGGGATACCAAAGCCGTCGGCAAAGCGATGGCGAATTTTCCGTTCACCGTCTGCTTCGCCTACACGCATGACGAGACCAACCACACCGCCGACGTGTTGTTGCCGGATTGCACCGACCTCGAGGGTTTGCAGCTGCTGCGCATCGGCGGCACGAAATATGTCGAGCAGTTCTGGGATCATCAGGGCTTCGCGCTGCGCGCGCCGGCGGTACCGCCGCAAGGCGAGGCCAAGGATTTCACCTGGATCGCCACCGAACTCGCGCACCGCACCGGTCTGCTCGGGGCCTACAATGCGGCCATTAACCGTGGCGCCGCCGGCGTCAGGCTTTCCGGCAAGAACTACGACTTCTCGCTCGATCCGGAGAAAGTGCACGACGCCGAGACCATCTGGGATGCGAGTTGCCGCGCCGCCAGCGCCGAGGTTACCGACGGGGCCGAATCCGACGGGCTGGCCTGGTTCCGCGAGCACGGATTTCGGGTGAAGCCGTTCCCGCGGTTGCAGTGGTATCTCTATCCGAAGCTGGTCGAGGTAGGCTTGCGCTTCGAGCAGCCGTACCAGGAGCAGTTGTTCCGTATCGGCAAAGAGCTCGGCAACCGTCTGCACGAAAAGGGCGTCAACTGGTGGGACAAGCAGCTCGCCGAATACGAACCGCTGCCGCGCTGGCACGATCTCAATGCCTTGTATGAAGTGGCGCTGGCGAAACACTTTTCGGTGCGCATTGCCGACTATCCATTCTGGCTGATCACCGCGCGCAGCATGCAGTACTCCTGGGGCGGCAATGTCGGCCTCCAGATCATCAAGGAAGTGGCGGATAACGTCGCCGGGCACGGCAACGTCGTCATGAATCAAAGCGCAGCCGAGCGTCTCGGCATCGCCGATGGCGATATCGTCGAAGTTCGCTCGCCGCTCAACGATACCAAAGGCCGGGTCATGCTGTGCGAGGGCATCCGTCCCGACACGCTGCTGATGATCGGCCAGTTCGATCACTGGGCGACGCCCTTCGCCAAGGATTTCGAGGCGCCGAGCATGAATGCCCTGGTGCCGATGCTGCTCGATCTGACCGACGCGACCGGTTCGAGCGCCGATCTGGTCAAGGTCAAGATCACGCGGCTGGGGGCCGCACCATGACGCGCTGGACTATGGTGGCCGATCTCGAGCGCTGCGTCGGCTGTCAGACGTGCACGGCGGCGTGCCGCCATGCCAACGCCACCTCGCCGGCGGTGCAGTGGCGCAAGGTGCTCGATATCGAAGCCGGCAGCTATCCGAACGTCAGCCGTATTTTCGTTCCGGTCGGTTGTCAGCATTGCGCCGATCCGCCCTGCATGCATGTCTGCCCGACCACGGCGACGCGCCAGCGCGACGACGGCATCGTCACCATCGATTACGAACTGTGTATTGGCTGCGCCTATTGCGAGATCGCCTGCCCGTATCAGGCGCGCTTCCTCGATCGCGCGCCGCATTTCGCCTATGACGCGGCGATGCAGAACGAAACCGAGCGCGCCGATCTGGCGCGCGTCGGCGTGGCGCAAAAATGCACGTTCTGCTCCGACCGGATCGATTTTGGCCTGGAAAACGATCTCACGCCGGGCATCGACCCGCGCGCAACGCCGGCCTGCGTCAATGCCTGTATCGCCGATGCGCTGCATTTCGGCGATGCCGACGATCCGGACAGCAATGTCTCGCGGCTGCTGCGCGAGCAGCGCAGTTTCCGCATGCATGAGAAACTCAAGACCGATCCGGGCTTCCATTATCTTTACGGCGAGGCGAGTGACGGAAGTCCGGAGCGCGTTCGTCCGGCGGCCGATGGCGAATCGGAAGCCGGTCATATCCGCGCGCGCGGGGTCGAACCGTCGCACCAACAACACTGGGACTGGAAGGCCGCCGGCAATTTCATCTGCGGCGGTGTCGGCAGCGGACTGTTCCTGTTCAGCGCGATCGCCAGCCTACGTTATGCCGAGTTGATCCCGCTGGCCTGGGCCGGCTTGGCGATCGTCGCGCTCGGCCTGTCGGTGCTGCTGCTGAAAATCGGCCGGCCGTTGCGGTTCATCTATGTGTTGCGCCAGCCGCAACGTTCCTGGATGACGCGTGAAGCCTGGATCGCGGGCGTGTTATTCCCCTTGGCCGCGTTGGCGCTTTGGACCGGCGTACCCTCACTGTTGATCGGCGCGGCGGTCGTTGCCGTGCTGTTCCTGTGCAGCCAGGCGATGATCCTGAAGTGGGCCAAGGGCATCCCGGCCTGGCGCCAGCCATGGATCGTGCCGCTGATCGTTACGACGGGACTTGCGGAAGGCAGCGGCCTGTTTCTCGCCGCGACGGCGCAGCTTTCAGCCGTGAGCCTACTGACGCAAGCAGCCGCCGCGACAGCCGTCGTTTTGTCGGCGTTGCGAGCCTGGACCTGGCGGTCGTACCTCAAGGCGCTCGAAGCCGAGGGCGCGCCGACCCGCACGCTTGCCGTATTCTATGCCTATAGGCCGGGGTTTTTCGTTCTCGGCCTTGCATTGCCATTGGCGCTGATTGTCATAGGATTTGCGAAGGCGGCCGTGGCTGCCCCTCTGTTTGCCATTGCAGGGGTCTGCATCACAACCGCCGGCGCGGTCTTGAAATTTATCCTCGTTACCCGCGCCGGATTCAATCAGGGTTTCGCGTTGACGCACACACCTGTGCGAGGGTCCGGCAATGCAGGGCCGGCGGTCAAACCGGGTTGGTCAATGCCATGAACGAACGAGCGACGGGGGAGAACTTGTCATGAGCACGCAAGCTGCAACGCAAGGCTCGCAATCTTTCATGTTCGATCCCGACGTAGAAACGATGCCGCGCGATGAACTGACTGCGCTACAGACCGGACGCCTGAAACAGACGCTTGAGCGCGTCTACGCCAACGTTCCCCACTATCGAAAAAAGTTCGACGCGGCGGGCGTCACGCCGGCCGCCTTCAAGGTGTTGTCCGACATTACCCGTTTTCCGTTTACGCAAAAAATTGATCTGCGTGACAATTATCCCTTCGGCCTGTTCGCCGTGCCGCGCGAGCAGGTTTCGCGCCTCCATGCCTCGTCTGGCACGACCGGCAAGCCGACCGTCGTCGGCTACACCAAGGGCGACCTCGATACCTGGGCGGATCTGATGGCGCGCTGTTTTGCCAGCGGCGGCGCGCTGCCCGGCGATATTGTCCACAATGCCTATGGCTACGGCCTGTTCACCGGTGGACTGGGCGCCCACTATGGCGCCGAGCGGCTGGGCTGCACCGTGGTGCCGATATCCGGCGGTGGCACCGAACGCCAGGTCACTTTGCTGGCCGACTTCAAGGCGAAGGTGCTGTGCGCGACGCCGTCCTATGCGCTCAACATCGCCGAAGTCGCGCAGACCATGGGTGTCGATATTCGCCAATCGTCATTGCGGCTTGGCATGTTCGGTGCCGAGCCGTGGAGCGACGCCTTGCGCCACGATCTCGAAGACAAACTCGGCATCAAGGCGATCGATATCTATGGCCTGTCCGAAATCATGGGGCCTGGCGTCGCTTGCGAGTGTCACGCGGTCCAGTCCGGATTGCATGGCTGGGAAGATCATTTCCTGTTCGAAACCATCGATCCGGAGACGCTGCAACCGTTGCCAATAGGCGCGACCGGCGAGTTGGTCATCACGACGCTGACCAAAGAAGCGCTGCCGATGATCCGCTACCGTACCCGCGACATCACCCGTCTCAGCAACGAGCCTTGCGCCTGTGGCCGCACGCACGTCCGCATTATGCGCGTGACCGGGCGCAACGATGACATGCTCATCATACGCGGCGTCAATGTCTATCCCTCGCAGCTGGAAGCAGTGCTGATCGGTTTTCCGGGGCTGGCGCCGCACTACCAGATCGTGCTGACGCGGGAAGGGGCGCTCGATGCAATCACGGTCGAGGTCGAGTTCGACCCAGGCGCGCCCCTTGGCGATGCCGAATGCGCTCGCAAATCCAAAGAGGTCACGCACCATATCAAGTCACTAATCGGCGTGACCTGCAAAGTCGTAGTCAAATCGCCGGGCGAGGTGCCGCGGTCGCAGGGCAAGGCCGTGCGGGTGGTCGACCAGCGCAAGAAGGGCAATTGAAGTCTACGCTGTGCTAAAATATTTCACTCGTCCCCGCGAAAACGGAGACCTAGGGGCGAAGAACTGGATTCCTGCTTACGCAGGAATAAGCGGAAACGCAGAAACGGGCTCTCGCAGTTTTGTCGCGGTCTATTCCTGCGAAACTGGCGGATCCATATCATCGGCCCAGGTATCGCTAGGCTTCGGATAGCGGAGCAGCAACCGATGCACGAGATTTACGTGCTCGGCCTCTTCCTCGACCAGCTCTGCCGCCAGCGCCTTGACCTTCGGGTCCTTCGCCGTCTCGACGATAGAGGTGAAGTAGGCCAGCGCACGTTTTTCGCCGGCGAGCGAGAGCTGCAGGGCGTGCCATGGCGTCATCATATAGTGGGCGGCGCCGAGATCGACTTCTTCCGGGCTGTCGGCTCGGCCAAATTTTGCAATCTCGCGCGCGCGCGCGGCCACGTCGAAATCGCCCGCGAGCCGGCGGATTTCCTCGCCATGGATACCTTCAGCGCGGGCCAGATCGCGAAAGACCTTGACCAGTTCCGGGTTGTTGTGAGTTTCCATCTGGTCGGCCAGCACATTGTAGCGATCGACCGCATCGATCTCGACCTGGTAGGCGACGGACAAGAGGTCGTTCAGGTTGGCGACTTTTGGAGTGTCAGATGCCTTGCTCATAGCTCGAAGTCCTTCTCCAGCTCCGACAGATCGATATTGGTTGCCGCAACCGCCGGCCGATAGGGCGTGCGACCGCCGCGGTACAGAATTCCGATGTTAAAGCCATCGTCGGTCATGAGCCGGCGTGCCGCCTTACCTTGATCGGCGGTCGCGCCGACCGAGGCCGGGTGCACCTGGTCCTTCCAGTTCTTTTCATCGGGGCGGAACGTGACGCAGGGGCTGAGGATTTCGACAAACGAAAATCCTGGATGCCTGATCGCTTCGGCCAGCACGTCAGCGGTTTCGTTCACCTCGCCGGAGAAGCAGCGGGCGATGAAGTTTGCGCCCGAAGCGAGTGCGACCACCAGCGGGTGGAATGGCCGCACGCCCGTGCCGCCCGGCGAGAGGGCGGTGTCGAACTCCGGCTCGGTCGTGGGCGAGGGCTGACCCTTGGTCATGCCGTAGATGTGATTATCCATCACAACATAGGTCATGTCGATGTTGCGCCGGCAGGCGTGCAGGAAATGATTGCCGCCGATCGAGTAGCCGTCGCCGTCGCCGCTGGCGACCACGACGGTCAGGTCTGGGCGCGTCACCTTCAGCCCGGCGGCAAGCGCCAGCGAACGGCCGTGCACGCCGTGGAAGCCGTAGCAATTGGTGTAGGCCGGAATCCGCGACGAGCAGCCGATGCCGGAGATGACGGCGATCTGTTCGGGCGGCAGGCCGAGTTGCGCGAAGGCCCGCGTGAACGACATCAATACGTGATAGTCGCCGCAGCCGGGACACCAGATCGGTTTAATCTCTGATTTGTAATCGGCCGGCTTGCAGGCAAGGGGGGCGTTCATCATGATCTCCAGTCCGCGATGGCACGATGTATTTCGCCGGCGGTGATCGGCAGCGGCCCCGGCCGGTTCAGCGCGCGAACCGATCCCGGCAGGTCGTAGTGGGCTCGCAGGTATTTGTGGAATTGGCCGCCATGCGTTTGTTCGATCACCAGGATACGTTTGACGCCTTTGAGGGCGGCGGTGAGCTGTTCCGGCAGCGTCGGTAACAGCAAGCGCGGGGCAACCAGACGGACGTCAATTCCATCGACGGCCGCGCGTTCGATGGCTTCGCGTGCGGCGGAGGTGAGCGATCCCCAGGTCAGGATTGCGAATTCGCCGGTGCCCTCGACGCTGGCCCAATGGTCGCCGAAGTTGAAGCCGTCGAGCTTGTCGCGCCGCTTGTCGAGTTGCGCTAGATGGTCGGTGGCGCCGCTGGTCGGAAGGCCTCGCTCGGAATGGGTTAGGCCGTCGGCGGTATATTGGCCGCCGCGTTTTCCCGGAATCGACATCGGCGACACGCCATCAGCGGTCATGGCGTAGCGTTTATAATCGCCGGTAATCTCGGTGGCAGTGCACCGCTGGCCGATGAAGGCGACATCCGCGGGCCGCTCGATGGCGACACGGGCCTGCCCCATGAATTGGTCTGATAGAACAATCGCCGGGGCTTGCAGCGATTCGGCGAGATAGGTCGCCCATTGCGTGGTGAACAGACAGTCGCTGACCGATTGTGGCGCCAGCACCAGATGTGGCGCATCGCCATGCATGCCATAAATGGCGATATTCAGGTCGGTCTGCTCGGATTTGGTGGGAATGCCGGTGGATGGTCCGCCGCGCATCACGTCGACGACGACAATCGGAATTTCTGACGCGGTGGCAAGGCCAAGCGCTTCGATCATCAGCGACAGGCCGGGCCCGGAAGTTGCCGTGATCGATGGCGTACCGCCGAAGGATGAGCCGATGATCATGTTAATCGCGGCCAGCTCGTCTTCGGCCTGCAGCAGCACGCCGCCGACTTTAACTAGGTTCGGCGCCAGCCATTCGAGGATTTCCGTTGCCGGTGTGATCGGATAGGCTGCGGCAAAGCGAACGCCGCCGCGGATGGCACCCAGCGCCACCGCCTCGTTGCCTGACAACAGCCAGCGGCGGGCGGTGCTCGGTCTCGGCTCGGCGAGATGGCGGTCGAATTCCACTGTTGCCGCCGCGCCGAATCCGACATTGATAGCCGCCCGGCTAGCCTCGATCGCGGCCGGTCCCTTGTCGGCCAGCTTCTTTTCAATCGGCGCAAACACGAGCTCGGCTGTAAAGCCTAGCAGCCTGCTGGCAATGCCGAGTGCGATCATATTAGGGCGCCCGTCGGGAATCGACTTGGCCATATCCTTCATCGGGATTTCAACGACGCGCGCGCCGGATTGGGCCACCATCGGCGGCGGCTCGCCGCCGCGAGGGTCGCTGATCACCAAAGATTGCGGCCCAACCTTGATTTCAGCGCCGAAACGATGGGCGTTCAGCCAATCGATGCCAATCAGGAGGTCGAACTGGTCGGGCAGACATTCGACCGGATGAGCCGCCAGGCGGATGAGCGCTGCCGCTTCGCCGCCGCGGATCTGCGGGCCCAGCGTGCGGGTCAAAAGCCCATGCCAACCTGCGGCACAGGCGGTTTCGAGCAGGGAATTTCCGGTCGTCAGTGCGCCGGAGCCGCCGCTGCCGACGACCGCGATCGAGATGCTCGGTGAAGCTGCCATGGTCATGGTCCCCTGGTCAGAGCACGTTGCGCAGGCGCGCGCCCGGCCAATATGTATTTAAGTACTAGAATGCGTTTATTTGGACTTCCTTGACGTTGGTCAAGGCAACCCAACGGCCAACGTTAGAAAAATAAAGGAATGATAGCGAGCCCGCGAGGGCTTTCCGGCCACTGGAGGGCAGAGCGATGAGCGCCAAGCCGGTTCGTTGGATGATGATGGGCGCAGGCAAGCCTCTAGTGCCGATAGCCTTCGATATCGGTCCGCTGGCCGCCGATGAAGTCCTGGTCGAAATTGCCGGTTGTGGAGTTTGCCACACCGATCTTGGCTATTATTACGACGGCGTGCGCACGAAGCATGAACTGCCGCTGACGCTGGGGCACGAAATCAGCGGCCACGTCATCGATACCGGTACCGACGCGCTCTGGTACATCGACCGTGCCGTGATCATTCCCGCAGTGATCCCCTGCGGTCACTGCGACGCCTGCCAGCGCGGCAAGGCGACGATTTGCCCCAATCAGAAGATGCCGGGCAACGATATTCATGGCGGCTTTGCCACTCACATCGTGGTGCCGTCGCGCGGTCTGTGCGTTGTCGATGAACATCGCTTGGCGGCAACCGGTATAGAGCTGGCCGATCTTTCCGTGATCGCCGATGCGGTGACCACGCCTTACCAGGCCGTGGTGCAGGCCGGCGTCACCACCGGCGATCTCGTCATCGTCAATGGCGTCGGCGGCGTCGGCGGTTATGCCGTGCAGATAGCGGCGGCTTTGGGCGGCATCGTGGTCGCGATTGACGTCAGCGATGAGAAGCTCGCGGCGCTCAAGGGGCAGGGCGCGGCCCTAACGTTGAATGCCAAGCAGATGACGCCGCGTGACATCAAGGCGGCCATCCAGGCCTTCGCCAAGGAACGCGGTCTACGCCAGACCGAATGGATTATTTTCGAATGTTCCGGTAGCCGTGCCGGTCAAGAGACTGCATTCAGTCTGATCAATCATGGCGCGACGCTCGCTGTCGTCGGCTTCACCATGGACAAGGTTGAGATCCGGCTCTCGAACCTGATGGCCTATCACGCGCGCGCGATCGGCAACTGGGGATGCCCGCCCGCGCTTTATCCAGAGGCCCTGGAGCTCGTGTTGAACGGCCGCGTCAAGGTCACGACCTTCGTCGAGAAGCATCCGCTGAGCGAAATCAATCAAGTCTTCGAGGCGGCTCACGCCGGCGCGCTCAAACGCCGCGCCGTTCTCGTGCCCACGCCGTAAGGATCATGTCCATGAGCGCCGAAGCCGCCCACGTCATCGCCGCGCAGACCTCCGAGGCCAAGGACCACAACCTCGTCACCGAGGCTGTGCGCGAGACCGTCTCGAAGGGTGTGCATTACGAGAAGCGTCCAGTGAAAGGCGCCGATGGCAAGCCGGTGGCGGGGCTGTTCAACGCCTGGATCACGCTCGACAACCCCACGCAATTCAACTCCTACACCACCGATATGGTGAAGGGCACGATCCTAGCGTTTCGCGCCGTCAGCGCGGCGCGCGATGTCGTTGCCGTGGTCTTCACCGGATCCGGCGACAAGGCCTTCTGCACCGGCGGCAACACCAAGGAATATGCTGAGTATTACGCCGGCAATCCGCAGGAATACCGCGGCTATATGCGGCTGTTCAACGACATGGTCTCGGCCATCATCGGCTGCGACAAGCCGGTCGTCTGTCGCGTGAATGGCATGCGTATCGGCGGCGGCCAGGAAATCGGCATGGCCTGCGACTTCTCAATTGCCCAGGATCTCGCGCGCTTCGGCCAGGCCGGACCCAAGCACGGTTCGGCGCCGATCGGCGGCGCGACCGACTTCCTGCCCTACATGATCGGCTGCGAACAGGCGATGGTATCGGGTCTGCTCTGCGAGCCGTTCTCGGCGCACAAGGCCTACCGTCTCGGCATCATTAGCGACGTCGTGCCGGCGCTTAAAGTCGACGGTAAATTCGTCGCCAACCCGATGGTTTGCACCGACCGCTTCCTTGATGAATTCGGCCGCATTATCCACGGCGAGCCGAAGACGGGCGCGGCCGCGGCCGAAGCTCAGGCGTTGTTGAAGCGCGGCACCATCGACCTCAGTCTGCTCGACGAGAAGGTCGAAGCGCTGTGCACCAAGTTGCTCTACACCTTCCCCGAATGTACGACCAAGACCGTCGAGGAGTTACGTAAGCCGAAGCTCAACGCGTGGAACGCCAACAAGGAAAACGCGCGCGACTGGCTGGCCCTCAACATGATGACGGAAGGGCGCACGGGCTTCCGTGCCTTCAACGAAGGCACGCGTGAGACCGGGCGGGAAATCGATTTCGTGGCGCTGCGGCGGGCGCTCGCCGCCAACACCCGGTGGAGCGACGAGCTCACTGAAAGCCTCATGCCGCGGGCGAGGTCATAGCGGTGACCCAGCCGCTCAAAACCTGGTTGGAAGCGGACGGCCGCTTGCTGCGGCTGCGACTCAGCCGGCCGAAAGCCAATCTTGTCGATGCCGCCATGATCGCCGCGCTCGACAAGGCGCTGGCGGAGCACCAAGGCAATGGCGAACTCAGCGCGGTGGTTCTCGATGCCGAGGGGCCGCATTTCAGCTTCGGCGCCAGCGTCGAGGAACATCTGCCGGCGCAATGCGCCGCCATGCTGGAATCGCTGCATCGCCTGATCCTGCGCATGGTCGAGTTTCCGGTGCCGCTGCTGGTGGCGGTGCGCGGCCAATGCCTTGGCGGCGGCCTGGAAGTGGCCCTTGCCGGTCATCTGATGTTTGTCACCCCGGATGCCGGTCTCGGCCAGCCGGAAATGAAGCTCGGCGTGTTTGCGCCGGCCGCTTCCTGTCTGTTGCCGGAACTGATCGGCCCGGCACGCTCATTCGATCTTCTGGTGTCCGGCCGCAGCATTACCGGTGCCGAAGCAGCGGCAATTGGCATCGCCTACGTAGCGGTAGCGGATCCAGAACATGCCGCAATCGCTTATTTCGAAGACCATCTGAAGCCGAAGAGCGCAAGCTCATTGCGCCACGCAGTCCAGGCGGCGCGCCTCGACTACGTTGCGCGCGTCAAGGACAAGATCCTCGCTGTTGAACGTCTTTATCTCGACGAGCTAATGGCCACCCACGACGCGGTGGCAGGTCTCGAAGCCTTTATCGCGAAGAGGTCGCCGCAATGGCAACATCGTTGAATCCTTCATCTACGGCCGACATCGTCGCACGCGCCAACGCGCTGTTCGAGGATCTGTCCTTCACCACCGCGCGCAAATGGAAAGCGGATAAGCCCGGCCGCAAGGTGATCGGCTATATGCCGATCTACGTGCCGCGCGAGATCATTCACGCCGCCGATATGCTGCCGCTCGGCATCGTTGGCGGCGGCGACCAGCTCGAGGTGATCCACGGCGACGCCTATTACCAGAGCTATATCTGCCGCATCCCGCGCTCGACCGTCGAGCTTGGCGTGACCGGGCGTCTCGATTTCGTTGACGGCATGTTGTTCCCGTCGATCTGCGACGTGATCCGCAACCTATCCGGCATGTGGAAGCTGATGTTTCCCCATGTCTATTCCCATTATTTCGACGTGCCGCAGAACTATCGGGACGATATCGGCGGAAATTTTTACATCAACGAGATGGCCGAGCTCCGGCACGATCTCGGCGAGCTTCGCGGCAAGCCGATCACCGACGACGAGCTTCGGCATTCGATCGCAGTTTACAACGAGAACCGCGCCCTGGTGCGCGATCTCTACAGCTTCCGGGCCGAGCGGCCATGGCAGGCGCCCGCGGCGGAAGTCTATCTGATGATCCGCGCCGGCCTCGTGCTGCCGGTCGAGGAGCACACCGTCATGCTGCGCGATTATCTTGCCGCGGCTCGTGCTGAAGAGCGGCCAATGCGCGACAATTGCCGCATCGTACTGACCGGCATGTTCTGCGAGCAGCCGCCGCTCAATCTGATCAAGTCGCTCGAATTGTCCGGCTGCTATGTCGTGGACGACGATCTGCTGTTGGTCACCCGCTGGCTTCTTGGCGACGTCGAGACCAAAGGCGATCCGCTGCTGAATCTGTCGCTCGCCTTCCTTCATCACTCCGAGTCGACGGCGGCAAAATACGAACCAAATCAGAAGGAAAAGGGCCAGCATCTGGTCCGTGCGGTCAAACGCACCGCCGCGGAAGGCGTTATTTTTGCGGCACCCAGCTTTTGCGACCCGGCGTTGCTCGAGCGGCCGATGCTGCAGCACGTGCTCAAGGAAGCTGGCATCCCCTACATCGCGTTCAAATACGCTGAGAACTCAGGCCAGATGCAGCCCATTCGCGAGCAGGCCGGCACCTTTGCCGATTCGATCAAACTATGGAGCGGAGCATGACGGCGACCAAGATTGTCACCTCGCGAGGGGCGCCGGCCAAGGAGGCCGTCAAGGATGCCTCCATGGTCAAGCAGAAGGAGATGATGGCCGCCCATTACGACCGGCTGACCAGCGCGCATGAGACCGGCCACAAGGTGGCCGCAACCTTCGTGCCGGGCAATCTCAACGAACTGATTATGTGTTTCGATCTCCTGAACAATCTGCCGGAGGTCAACGCCATCCAGAACGGGCTGCGCCGGGTCAGCGGCAGCTATGTGCTCGAAGCCGAAAAGCTCGGCCATTCGGAGGACGTCTGCACTTACGTGAAGTCCGACATCGGCATGATGGCCAAAGGCAATCTCGCGCCCAACGGCAAGAAATTTCCCGATCCAAATGTGTTGCTGCTGTCCTATACCGGCTGCTTCACCTTCATGAAGTGGTTCGAACTGCTGCGCGAGCAGTACAAGTGCGAAACCATCATGTTGCACACGCCTTACATGGGCGATGGCAAGATTACCAAGAACATGATCGACTATATGGTGAAGCAGCTGAAGGAAGAGGTCATCCCCACGCTCGAGCGCGTGTCGGGGATTAAGTTCGACATCGACCGGCTGCGCGAGTACCTGAAGAAGTCGAGCAAGGCTGAGGACGATCTAGTCCGCGTGCTGCAATGCGCCAAGTCGAAACCGTCGCCGATCGACGCCTATTTCGGCGGCATCTATTACATCGGGCCGATCTTCGGCGCCTTCCGCGGCACGCAAGACGCGATCGACTACTACCGGTTCCTGCGCGAGGAAGTCGAGGACCGCATGGCCAAAGGCCTCGGGCCGGTCACGCCCGATGGCGACATGGGCAAGGAGAAATACCGGCTGGTCGTCGAGGGACCGCCGAATTACACCAGCTTCCGGCAGTTCTGGAAGATGTTCTACGACGAAGGCGCGGTCGTCGTCGCCTCGAGCTACACCAAAGTCGGTGGCGTCTACGATTTCGGCTTCCGCCACGATCCGGACAAGCCGTTGGAGACGCTGGCCGAGTATTGCCTCGGCGTCTACACCAACCGCAGTCTGCCGATGCGTATCGACATGTTGGTCAACTACATCAACGAATACGAAGCGGACGGGCTGCTGATCAATTCGATCAAGAGCTGCAACAGCTTCTCGGCCGGGCAACTGCTGATGATGCGCGAAGTCGAGAAACGCACCGGCAAGCCGGCGGCCTTCGTCGAATCCGACCTAGTCGATCCGCGCTACTTCTCGGCGGCCAACATCAAGAATCGTCTCGAGAGCTATTTCCAGATGATCGATCAGAAACGCGTCGGCGCCAGCGCGGCGGCTTGAGGAGGGACGCATGAAGACTTTCGTCGGTATCGATCTCGGCTCGACGACGACCAAGGCCGTCCTCCTCGACGAGGATCGCAAAGTGATCGGCCACGGCATCACCAATTCGCGCTCGAATTACGCGACGGCGGCGCGCGTGGCGAGTCAGGAAGCGAAAGTCGATGGGCAGTTCACGCTGTTCCGTCGCGTGCTCACCGCTGCCCACGGGCTGATCGATCTCGATACTTTCCTCGGCGCACTGGAACGGGCCTTTCGTCTCGAGCAGTTCCTCGAGCAGCTCGACGATCTCGAGCAGACCTGCATCGGACAAATCCAGGGCGAACGCTTCGCCAAGGTTGGCTCCGGCGTGAAGGATTCACTCGGTGAGGTGTTCCGGCTGCTGCGCGAGGAAGCGCCCGAACTTTATGCGCCGGGCGCTAAACGCAAATCGGACTTCTTCCGCGACATCGCCGGATCGCGCTACCACACCCATGCGGAGGAGGTCGCGCGCACGGCGAGCCTGCCCTACGACCTGCTGCTCAACGTCTACGACAAGTCGATTATCGAGGTGGAGAACCGGCCGCCGGCGGGCGAGTTGAGCGATAAATTTCGCCGCGCGCTCGGCCGCGTGCTGGTGACGGAGCCGTCGGTCAAATCGGCGGCGGCCGACATCCAGAAGATGATCGAGGACGCGCTCGCCATCAATTTGGAGGAAACCTACCTCGTCGGTACAGGCTACGGCCGGGTGACGCTGCCGTTTTCCAAGGAGCATATCCGCTCGGAGATCCTGTGCCACGGTCTCGGCGCGCATCTGATGTATCCGCAGACGCGCACCGTGCTCGACATTGGCGGCCAGGACACCAAGGGCATCCAGATTGATGATCGTGGGATCGTTGCCAACTTTCAGATGAACGACCGCTGCGCCGCGGGCTGCGGACGCTATCTCGGCTATATCGCCGACGAGATGAACATGGGTCTGCACGAATTGGGCCCCATGGCCATGAAGTCGGACAAGCCGGCGCGCATCAACTCGACCTGCACGGTGTTTGCCGGCGCCGAGCTGCGCGACCGGCTTTCGCTCGGCGAAAAGCGCGAAGATATTCTGGCCGGGTTGCACCGCGCCATCATCTTGCGCGCGATCTCCATCATCTCGCGGTCGGGCGGCGTGACCAATGAGTTCACCTTCACCGGCGGCGTTGCCAAGAACGAGGCGGCGGTGCGCGAGCTTAGGAAGGTGATCAAGGAAAACTACGGCGACGTCACCATCAACATCAATCCGGACTCGATCTACACTGGCGCCCTTGGCGCTGCGGAATTTGCGCGCCGGGCACATATTGGGCAGGCGGACGGGAGCGAAGCATGACCATCACCGCGGGAATCGACATCGGTACCAGCACCATCAAGGCGGCGCTGTTCAAGGTCGAGAATGGCGAAGAAACCTGGTTGTCGCGCTATGTGATGCGCATCCGGCAACGCGATCCCATGGAACTGGCCCGCGTCGCCTATGACGCCGTGCTCGAAGATGCAAAACTGAAACCGGAAGACGTCGACTATGTTGCGACCACCGGCGAAGCCGAAAGTGTACCGTTCCATACCGGTCATTTCTACTCGATGACGACCCATGCGCGCGGCGCCATCTACCTCGATCCGGAATCGCGGGCGGCGCTCGACATCGGTGCGCTGCACGGCCGTGCGATCCAGATCGATGGGCGTGGCAAGGTCCTCAGCTATAAGATGACGAGTCAGTGTGCGTCGGGCTCGGGGCAATTCCTCGAAAACATCGCCCGCTATCTCGGTATCGCGCAGGAGGAAATCGGCTCGCTGTCGCGCCAGGGCGATAACCCAGAGGTCGTGAGCAGCATTTGTGCGGTGCTGGCAGAGACTGACGTAATCAATATGGTGTCGCGCGGCATTTCGACGCAAAACATCCTAAAAGGTATCCATCTTTCGATGGCGGCCCGACTGTCCAAACTACTGAAATCGATCGGCGTGGTCGACGGTGTGGTGATGGTGACCGGAGGGCTCGCCCTCGACAAGGGTCTGGTCGCCGCGCTTGAAGAGGACATCTCGCATATCAAGGACATGAAGACCACGGTCCGCAGCCATCCGGAATCGATGTATGCTGGGGCGATCGGCGCAGCGTTGTGGGGCGCTTTCCGATTTGAAAAGCTTGCCGCGGCTGGCCGCGTGCCGAAAGCCGCATGAGAATATAAGGAGATAAAGCTATGGCCTTGATGATCAACGATGCCTGCACGGCTTGCGATGCTTGCGAGCCGGTGTGCCCGAACAAGGCAATCGCCGCCGGCAACCCGATGTATGTGATCGATCCGTTGAAATGCACGGAGTGCGTCGGCGCCGAGGATGAACCGCAATGCAAGCTGGTCTGCCCGGCGGACTGCATTGTGGTCAATCCCGACTGGGAAGAATCGAAGGACGACCTGCTCGCCAAATACGAGCAATTGCACGGCTGACGCCAGCGATCTCGATCTTTACCGGCTCCATTCCGAAAGTAACGACGATGAGCTTTACCAATCGGATCAGCCAGGCGTTGCATGACGAGCACGGTGCCACCGTTGCGCTCATGGAGCGGCTTGAGCAATTGATTGCCCGCGGCCGGCGCAGTGGACCTCCCAATATCTCCGACAGCACGGTGGCGCGGTTGCTGTCCGACCTTTCAGCCGGTGTCGAGGCGGAGGTGGAGCGCCACTTTTCGTTCGAGGAAGACCATCTGTTCCCCTATCTGGCGGCGATGGGCGACATCGGAATCGGCGCGCATCTAACCAGCGAGCATCAGGCGATGCGGCCGCTCGGTGCGCGTGTAGCGACTATAGCGCGCGCCGCCGTGGCCAAGGGCTTCACGCCCGTGGAATGGGAAGAGTTCACCAAGCTCGGCCAGGAACTCGGCGACTGTATGCTCGCGCACGTTCAAAAGGAAGAAATGGCACTGCTGCCGATCATCGAAGAGAACATGGACGCAGAAACCGAAGAGCGACTCTATCACGAATACGTCGAGAAAGCATGAGGCTGTGCCATGAACATTGCTGCCGCGACCGTGGATAAAACCATTCGACCGTTAAAGCCCGACGACCTCGAACGCGTCATTGCTATCGATGCGGATCAAGTCGGCGCGCCGCGTCGCCGCTTCTTCGAGAAGCGGCTGGCGCATGCCAAGCGGCACCCGGAAGATATCGTGCATGTCGGCGTGGTTCGAGACGGTGCTTTGGTCGGCTTTGCCATGGCCCGCATCATGCGCGGCGAGTTCGGACGCGAGCAGGCGGTCGCTACGCTCGACGCGGTCAGCGTTGAGCGCGACAGCCGGGAACACGGCGTCGGCCATGCCTTGATGGACGGTGTCACCGCGGTCTTGCGCCAGAAGGGAGTCTACTCACTGCAATCCGAGTCCGACTGGACCAATCATTCCTTGCTGCGATTGTTCGATGCGTCCGGATTCGGGCTGGCGCCGCGACTGGTGCTGGAGCGTTCGGTGCTGACGCCGTTGGCGGAGTCGGCCGATGAGCAGTGACGGAAAGACAAGGAGCAGACGCCATGGCCCGCAGTAACGGCATTATCATCCCGCAACACATCGGGGAAGCCTCCGAGGTCAATTACAGCGGCGAGCCGGGTCCGGATTTCGGACCGCTTGCACGCGACCGGATACCGGTGCGCTCGATGGCCGAGGGCGATCTGCGGGCGCTGGTGGCGATCGATCGCCGGATTACCGGCCGCGACCGGACCGGCTATTTCCAGCGCAAGCTGGCCGACGCGCTGACCGAATCGGACGTGTGCGTCTCGCTGGTCGCCGAACTCGATACTGTGCCGGTCGGTTTCATCATGGCTCGCGTCGACGTCGGCGAATTCGGCCGGGTCGAAACCACGGCGGTCATCGACACCCTCGGCGTCGATCCGGACTATCAGAATCGCGGGGTTGGCCGGGCTCTGGTGTCGCAGTTGTTGGCCAACCTCGGCACGCTGCGGGTTGAGAAGGTGCGCACCGAAGTCGATTGGCGCGACCGTGAACTGCTCGGCTATCTCGACCGCAACGGCTTCCTGCCCTCGCAACAGCTGTGTTTCGATAAGCCCCTCGATTGAAATTATCGTCAATGCTCGCCAAATCGAAACTTGCGTGCCAGCCGCGCTTCGACTTTCGCGGTCACCGGGCTATCGTGACCGGCGGCAGCCGTGGCATCGGCCGGGCGATCGCTGACGCGCTCGGTGAGGCCGGCGCACAGGTCTACGCCTTCGATGTCGGCGAGCCGGAGCACCTTGAGAGCTTTCGGCACCGGTTCGTACGCATCGATATCATCGATAGCGGCGCAGTGGCCGCCGCGATCGCGCAGTTTCCCGAACCGCCGACTTTGCTGGTCAACAACGCCGGCATCACCCGCGACCGCTCGATTGCCAAGATGAGCGATGCCGATTGGGCGGCGGTGCTCAATGTCAATCTGACCGGCGCATTCAACATGATTCGTGCCGTGGCGCCGCTGATGGTGGGGCAGGGGTTCGGCCGCATCGTCAACATTACGTCGATCAACGGCATGCGCGGCAAGTTCGGCCAGGCTAATTACGCGGCCGCCAAGGCCGGCCTGATCGGATTGACCAAGACTGCGGCGCGGGAATTCGGCAAGAAAGGCATCACCGTCAATGCGGTCGCCCCCGGCATGGTAATGACCGACATGGCGCGGGCCCTGCCCGAAGAAATCCTGGCTCGCGCGGTGGCCGAGGCGGCGCTTCCCGAGCTTGCCGATCCGCAGGATATCAGCAATGCGGTGCTGTTCCTGCTGTCCGATGCAGGGCGCGCCATCACCGGCGAAGTGCTGCGCGTCGATGCCGGACAATATATCTGAGCGATCGGTTGCTGAGACTCATCAGGGCGCCGTCGCCGGCATCATCCGCCGAATGACGTCGACCGTGAACCAGGCAAAGGCCGCCGCGCCGATCAGGCCGACGGCGCTGCCGATGCGCACCAGCGTGGCATTGTCGAGGACAATTGCGGCGGCAAGGACCGCGAGTGCGAGAGCGTGGCAGCCGGCATGAAGCTTGAGCGATGTGGCGCCGGCAAGCTCGGAGACGATCGCCGAACCGCCTTGGGCTGGCGGCGTCACGAACATCGAGGCCAGGAAAGGCATAATGCGCTGCAGGATGGCGAACAGGAAGGTGAGCAGCCAGCCGAACAGCAGCAGGAAGCCGAACAAGGCCGCTCCGTTTTTGCCCGCGAGGTCGTAGAGCGCGGCAAACCCGACGACGAACGTCGCTAGCAGCATCAGCCAGGCCGCCCGCACCAGGACGAAGGAGAGGCCGAGGCGCTTGCGCATGCCGGTGTTGAGCGCGTGCTGCATCAGCCACAGATGCCCCGCGGCGGCCGCGAGACCCACCAGCGCAGCCGCGGCCAGGACGTTGCGGCTGCCGATCAGCGCACCGAACGTGCCGAGGATGAGGGCGGCGGCGGTGGCGGCGAAGCTGGCTAAACTCGGGCGCTTGGCCGGCGCCGCGGCCAGCGCAAACATCGGTACCAAGATGTGGCTGAAGCCGAATACCAGCAGCCCCATGAATCCGAACCCGCCCAGAATCAAGTGGGCGAGTGCGGCAGCGCCGTGATTGGGCAAAATGCCAACGTCTTCGTTGATGGCGAGTGCGACGCCGAGGACGACGACCAGGCCAAACGCTACCAGCGCCACCCAGCCGTAGGCCGCAACGACAGGAATGCTGCGAGCGCGGCGCAGATTGTCGGCCAGAAGTCCGCCGAACAGCAGCAAGCCCGCGGCGGTTACTGCGGCGGCCGGAATGAGGACATTTGTTTGCGCGGCAGCCATGCCGCCGATCAGCGCGACGATCCCCGGTATGGTGAGCCAGAATACCAATTTGATCGGCCAGACCGCGACCAGAGCGCGCCGTGTCGCGACCGGAAGCAGTTGGACGGCGGCGCCGATCGCGGTTGTGACCAGGACGCCCAGCGCCAAAAAGTGGATCGCCGCGAGCGTGGGCCCGAGTCCGCCGCGGAAGCTTGCCGCTTCGCCGGCACCGGCGAGCAACGCCAGCCACATCAAGATATGAAAGCCGGCAGCTGCCGCAAAGAAACGAAACGGGATCGATGGCGGCAGGAGTCGGCTCTTGGCGCCGCCGAGAAAGGTTGCCGCTATGCTCATCGGCCCCAGCGCACCATGCGCAGCATGACGCCATCCTCGCAGCCCTCGCTGCCGCACGAGGACGGGACGATCTCGTAACTCCAACCTCGATCGTCGAGCTCCGGATAGAGAAAGATCGGTTCACGATCGAGGTGGGCGATCAGCGCGGTATCGATCTCGCCGCCTTCGATCGCCTGGAGAATCGCGACCGCCGGCTCTGGCGGCTCAAGGCCGCGCACGTCGATATGGACGGCGTCGGTGGTTCGCCACATCCGGGTTTCATCTGTCGGTCGAGCGCACGTCACGGCGATGCCCCCTTTGTGGATCGTCTATATAATTCGGTACCACAATGCTGAATTATGCGCTATAGTTTAGTGAGCAAGGCGAACGCATTGGCGATGCAAGAAAATACGCGGCCCATGAAGATCGACAGCGGTGTCGGGGTCCGGCGCGTGCGAGCCGCCGATATCCCCTCCGTGATCGCCCTCGATGCCCGGGTCACGAACCTGGCCAAGACGGAATACTGGAACGATGTTTTCCGTCGTTATGGCAAGCAACGGCTGCACGAACGATTCTTTCTAGTTGCCGAGAACCGCGCCGATCGAAAGGATTTGCGCGTGCTGGGTTTCATCATCGGCGAGATTCGCGCCTGGGAATTCGGCTCCACCCCATGCGGGTGGGTATTTGCGTTGTCGGTCGATCCGGAGAATCGCTTGCATGGCGTCGGCAGCGCCTTGCTCGAGGCGATCTCCGCCGAATTTAAGAAAGCCGGCGTCGGCAAGATGCGCACGATGGTCGCGCGGGATGCCCGTCTCCCCATGCTGTTTTTCCGTAGCGAAGGAATGATGGCCGGGCCCAACATCCAGCTTGAGAAGGACCTCGATTGAACAGCCGGGACGACGATCGGGATTTAGGGATGGCAATGTCATGAGGCTGCAGATATCGACCAGGCTTGCCATCTTTGCGGTCCTGGAGCTGACCGCGCGTGAAGGCTGCCAGCTTTCCGTTGCCGACATTGGCGAGAAGTACGGCGTATCCAGCCACCATCTGGCGAAGGTGATGCACGTGATGGGCCGCAACGGCCTAGTCCGTTCGGTTCGCGGCGCCGGTGGCGGTTATCAATTCGTCGGCAATGCGCGGCGTGTAACGCTGCTGGACGTGGCCCAGTTGTTCGAAGATCTGAGTGCCGTCGATCGGGATACCAGCGGCGCCGATGCAACGCCCGAGGGCCAAGCCTTGCACGAAGTTCTCAACGAAATCGACGATATCGCGCGCGCTACCCTCGGCTCGATCACCCTTGCAACGATGCGTAAGCTGGTGGACCGTCACAGCTCCAGCACTGGACGACGTTCGAAGCCGGCTGCGCCGCGCCGGCGGAATCAAACGCGATCCTGATTTTTCTCTGCCTCCATTTAAAAATTCTGTTTCACAATCTCGCAGATCGCAGCCGATATTAGCGGTTGCTCTTGCGCGTCATTCGCAACGGGTGACGCGCTGCAACATAAAGCATCGAAAAATACTTGATCGAGATCAAGGCGGCCTGGCCGATCGGCCGCATGAATTAAGCTGGCATATTTTAAGGTCTTGCTCATGGCTTCGAAATTGACGGCCGGCGACCTTCAAATCGTAACCCGCATTGCGGTGTTTCGAGGATTGAAAGCGGAGACCGTCGAGCAAATCGTTGCCCCGGCGACCGCCGTCATGTTGCTGCCGCACGAGTGGCTCGTTCGACAAGGCGATCCGGCGACCGCATTCTTTATCGTCATCGACGGATGGGTGAAGCTTTATCGCAGCACGGCGTCCGGCGACGATACGGTGATCGATATTGTGACAAAGGGCGATAGCTTTGCGGAGTCAGTCGCCTTCACCGGCAATCGACATATCGCGACGGCCGAGGCGGTCAGCGAAGCGCGCGTCGCCCGCATCCCCGCCGATCATATCGTCCGTTGCATCCGCGCCAGTCCCGACATCGCTTTGGCGATGATTGCGTCGGTCTCCCAGCATATGCATCACCTGGTGCAGCAGGTCGAGCAGCTCAAGGCACAGAGCGGAGTGCAGCGGGTCGCCGAGTTTCTCTCGTCGCTGGCATCGACGAAGCAGGGTCACTGCGCGCTAGCGTTGCCTTACGACAAGATATTGATCGCCGGTCGGCTTGGCCTGACGCCGGAATCGCTATCGCGTGCCTTCGCGCGGCTAAGAACCATCGGCGTTGTCGTCGATGCGTCGCATGTCGTGGTTAAAGATGTTGCCAAACTGCGGCAGCTCGCGGCCGACGGCCGCGGCGCGGTGCGCTGCACGTTGCGCCCGGTGAATTGACGCTTCGGTAAGGGGCCGCCCATGCAAATCCTGCACCCGCCTGGCTGGTTGCCGGCGATCGGCTATACCAACGGCATCAGTGTGCCTGCAGGCCGCATTGTGTTCATTGCCGGTCAGGTGGGTTGGGATGCGAACCAGAAATTCCAAAGCGAGGAGATCGTCCCGCAATTCGAGCAAGTGCTCAAGAACATCCTCGCCATTCTTGCGGAAGCAGGCGGGAAGCCGAGCCACATTTGCAGACTGACCGCGTTCTGCATCGACAAACCTGGCTATCTGGCGGGTCGACGCGACCTCGGTCGCATCTGGAAATCGCTGATCGGGAACCACTATCCCGTGATGAGCATGATCTTCGTTGCCGATCTTCTCGACACGCCGGCAAAGATCGAACTGGAAGCAACCGCAGTCATTCCCGTTTTATAGACGCGGCCCGCGTGCGGCGTGAAACAGGTTCACACTGCGCTTTCCGCGAACAGCCTCGCGGTCAGGCGCCGCGCTAGCGCGGCGGCCGCGACGCGGCGATAATTGGCGGATGCAATCGTGGTTCGCATAGGCTGCGCCTGCTTTTGCACCAGTCGTTCGATCTCTTTCAAAAGATATTCATCGACTGCCCGCCCGGCAAAGTCTTGGGTGCCCGCAACAACAAAAGGTCGCGAATTGGTGCCGGTCAGCGCGATCTGGAGCGAGGCAACCTTCGCATCGGCAGTCGCGAGCGCAACCGCCACGCCTGCCAGTGGAAAGTCGATAGCTCCCCGTACCCGCACTTTTGTGTAAGCCGACGGCGGCGGGGCTGGCGGCAGTTGGATCGCCAGGATGAGCTCGCCTTCAGCCAGAGCAAGATGCGCCAGGCCGTCTTCCACATAGAGCTCACTCAGCGGAATTGTCCGGCGACCTTGCGGCCCAGCAATTTCAATCGCCGCGCCCAAGACGAGCAGAGCGGGTGCGAGATCGCCCGAATAGGCAGCGTGACAGCGCTTTCCCTGCGGGGCGACATGGCAGATTTCCCCGCGGTGCTTGAGACAAAAGCTGTTTGCGTTTCGCCACCATTCGCTTTGATTGTAATAGATGCAGCGGGTGTCCTGGCACAGATTGCCGCCGACTGTCGCCATGTTGCGGTGACCGGGACCGGCGACGCCCGCGGCGGCTTCCGCCAGCGCGCGATACTGCGCAGCGATCCCGGGACTGCGGGCGAGCGCGGCGACGGTGACACCCGCGCCGATTGTCACGCCGCCGCCATTCGTCGCTATCATGGTCAATTCGTCGATGCCGGACAGGTCGATCAGCTGCTCGGTGGCACTGAGACCGTGCCGCATGTTGACCAGCAGATCGGTGCCGCCGGCAACAAAGCGGCTGCCGGGACGATCGCGGCACGCCGCGATCGCTTCCTCGACGCTGTTCGGATTGGCAAGACGCAGGCCGGTAAGCAGCGTGGTCATGATGCCGCCCTCACGGTCTCGGCCAGCCGCGCCTGCCGCCGACGCGCGATCAATGCGTCCATGACCCGGTCCGGCGTTACCGGTATCTCATTGAGATCGATACCGATGGCGTTGGCGATGGCGTTGACCAAGGCCGGCGGGAAGCCAGCCAGGGCGCCTTCGCTGGCTTCCTTGGCGCCAAACGGTCCGTAGGGATCGTGACTTTCGACGATGTGGACTTCAATCGGCGGCGATTCGGCGATGGTGGGCATGCGATATTCGAGAAAACTCCCGTGCGCCGGCAAGCCGTCGAGATAGCGGGTTTCCTCGCACAGCGCTTGCCCCATGCCCATCCAGACCGAGCCTTGAACCTGCCCTTCGACGGCCAATGGATTGATAGCGTGGCCGCAGTCCAAGGCGGTCCAGACTTTATCGACCGTGACCATGCCGGTTGCGTCGTCGACGCTGACTTCGACGACCTGCGCGGCGTAACTGAAGCCCATGGTCGATCCAACCGCGCCGCCTTTATGCTTGCCGCCCTGCGCCTCGGGCGGGCAGGTGAACGATCCACTGACGGTGATCGCGCCGCGGTCGACCAGCGCGGCCTTCACCACGTCGGCGAAGGGCAGGCTCGATTGCTCGCCGCTGCCAACGCGAAACACTTCGCCCGCCGCCTCGACATCTTCCGGGCGGGCTTCGAGCTTGCGGGCCGCCGCCTCGGTGAGGATTGCCTTGAGCCTTCTGGCCGCATCGATGGCCGCATTGCCGACCATGAATGTGATGCGCGAGGAATAGGCGCCATTATCTTTGGGCGTCACGGCGCTATCGCCGGCAACGACCGTGACGCGATCAAGCGCCACGCCGAGCGTTTCGGAGACCGCAATGGCCACCATGGTCGACGAGCCCTGGCCGATCTCGGCCGCGCCGGTCAGCGCAGTGATGCCGCCGTCGAAATCCAGGCGCACATTGACGACCGCATGCGGTTCGCCGGTCCAATGAATGGGCTTGGCCGCGCCGCTGACATAATGCGAACATGCCATCCCTAGGCCTTTGCCATCCGGCAGCTTGCCGATGCGATCCCGCCAGCCGCTGGCCTTTTCGACGCGGTCGAGGCATTCCGCGAGCCCGTAGCTATTGACCATCAGATCGTTCAGCGTGCGGGTCGGGGCGTGCAGAAGATTGGCGCGGCGTACCGCGAAAGGATCGAGTCCGAGATCGCGGGCCATGCGGTCCATCAGGCATTCAAAGGCGTGGCGCGTGTTGACGCCGCCGTGGCCGCGCATGGCGCCGCAGGGCGGCAGATTGGCGTAGACCCGATAGCCATCGTACTTGATCGCGGGAATGTCATAGAGACCCTGCAACAAAGCGCCGGCATATAAAATTGTGATAATGCCGTAGCCTGCATAGGCGCCGCCGCGCTGAACGACCTCGCAGGCGCAGGCGGTGATCCGGCCGTCGCGACACATCCCCAGCCGCAATTTGATGTCGGTCTGCGGGCGGGCGCGGTGGGTTATGAAAGTTTCCTCGCGGCTCAATTTCATCAGCACTTTGCCGGCGGCGGCGCGGGCAAGCAGCGCGGTGACGATCTCGAAATTGAGCGGTTCGACCCGCGCGCCAAATCCGCCGCCGATGAAGGGCTTGATCACACGGATGCGCGAGGTGTCCATGTCGAGGCAGCGCGCCAACATGAGATGCAGGTAATAGCCGACCTGGGAAACCGACTGAACGGTGAGCCGACCGGTCAAGGGATCGTAGTCCATCAGGCAGGCGTGCGGCTCGATCTGCGCGTGATTGATTTCCGCGCAGCTGATGCTTTCTTCACGCACCAAATCCGCCGTCGCGAAACCCTCGCGCCAGTCGCCGAATTCATGATGCACTTCGCGTTCGAGGTTGCCGGGCTTGTTGTCGTGCAGCAGCGTCGCTCCAGGCACGCGGGCTTCCTCCGACGTGTAATAGGCCGGAAGTTTGTTAATCTCCAATTCGATCAACGAGAGTGCGTGTTCCGCCGTTTCCGCGTCGATGGCCGCCACCGCGGCGATCGGCTCGCCGCGATACCGTACGCGGTCGCGCGCCAGCGGATATTCGTTCATCGCGACCGGCAGGACGCCGTAAGTGTGCGGGCAATCCTCGCCGGTGATCACGGCGACAACCCCCGGAAGCGCTCGGGCCTTGGAAACATCCAGCCGAACGATGTCGCCGTGACTGACGGGGCTTCGCAGAATGCGGCCGACCAGCGCGTCGGCATGATCGAGATCGGCAGTGTAGCGGGCGCGCCCCGTCACCTTTTCGATGCCGTCGATGAGAGGGACGCCACGCCGCGCGAACGTGTTGGCTGCAAATCGATCAACGGTCATGACGTTGCCCTTGCGGCCGCTTGCACGGACTCGATGATTTTTTCATAACCCGTGCACCGGCACAGATTTCCCGACAATGCGGTCCGTATTTCGGCTTCGGTCGGTGTTGGATTGCGGCGCAACAGAGATTCTGCCGCCATGATCATTCCCGGCGTGCAGAAACCGCATTGCGTTCCGAGCTTTTCATGGAAGGCCCGCTGCAATTGCGTAGGCCGGCCCTGTGCTGCCAGACCTTCGATCGTCTCGACGCTGCGGTCCTCGCAGCGCACCGCGAGTGTGATGCAGGACGGCACCGCTTCGCCGTCAACCAGGACCGTGCAGGCGCCGCACTCGCCGCCGTCGCACCCGGTCTTGACGCCGGTAAGCTGCGCAACCTCGCGCAAATAGTCGACCAGCAACACGCCGTCGGCAACGGCATCTTCGCGCGGGCGTCCGTTCAACGTCAATCTAAGCAGCCGCTTTCGCGGCTGCGGATTTAGGGCATGCATCGGCGCACTCCAAAGCGACGATAAATCTGCGCCTATTTGCACTTATGTCGCCATGACAAAAATCAAGACAACTGGCTTCAATTGCCGCGCCATTGGTTGAATGCATGACTAAAGTCAAGGATCGGATTTCGATTACTCAATAGATTTGAATGACAAACAGGCAATAGGCGCAGGTTGATGATGATGGCGCTCCGCGACTACAATGCCGCAGTAGATTTTGTCGATCGGAACGTCTCCGAAGGTCGCGGTGACAAGACCGCGTTCGTCGATCCCTCCCGCAATCTGACTTATGCGGAGCTGCGAGATGCAGCCGCGCGCATCGGCCCGATGCTGTCGCGCATGGGCATCGAGCCGGAAAACCGGATTGCCCTCGTTCTGCTGGATACGGTCGACTTTCCCATCCTGTTCTGGGGGGCGATCCGGGCGGGCATCGTTCCGGTGCTGCTCAACACGCGGCTGACGGTCGACCAGTATCGCTTTTTGCTGGAAGATTCGCGCGCAAAAGCCGTCTTTGTTTCGACCGCGCTGCTGTCTGTCGTTCAGGAAGCGGCGCAGGACCTGCCGAGCCTCAAGGAAGTTGTAGTCGTCGGCGGCGGCCCGACGTCGGTGCAACGGCTCGATACTCTGCTGGCGGCCGAGAATGAAGGTTCAGCGCCAGCCAGGACCTGTGCCGACGAAGTCGCCTATTGGCTCTATTCGTCCGGCACGACCGGAATGCCGAAGGGGACGATGCATGTGCATTCGAGCCCCATGATCATGGCGCAAAACGCGGGCCTGCGCCGCATCGGCTTTCGCGAAGACGATGTTGTATTTTCTGCCGCCAAACTGTTTTTCTCTTATGGCCTCGGCAACGCCATGTTCTGTTCTATGGCGGCTGGAGCAACGTCGGTCTTCTATCCCGAGCGCCCGACGCCGCAGACTGTGTTCGAGATGTTGCGGGGTTACCAGCCGACGATGTTTTTTGCGGTGCCTACGCTTTATGCCGCGATGCTCGCCGATCCCGAATGCAAGCCGGAAAATATTTCGAAACGGTTGCGGCTGTGTTTTTCGGCCGGTGAGCCGTTACCCGCTCATATCGGCGAATCTTGGAAGCAACGGTTCGGCATCGACATCGTCAACGGCGTCGGTTCGACCGAGATGGGCCATCTGTTTTTGACGAATCTTCCTGATGCGGTGGAATACGGAACATCCGGCGTACCGGTCGACGGCTACGATCTCAGGCTGGTCGACGAAAATGGCCAGGACGTCATCGACGACGAAATGGGCGAACTGCTGGTCCGCGGTGAATCGTCCGCGGTCGGCTATTGGAATCAACGCGAGAAATCGCGCCGCACGTTTATGGGCGAGTGGACCCGCACCGGCGACAAATACCTGCGGCGTGCCGACGGCGTGTATACTTACTGCGGCCGTACCGACGATATGTTCAAGGTCAGCGGCATTTGGGTGTCGCCCTTCGAGGTCGAGGAAGCATTGATTTCGCATCCGCAAGTTCTCGAGGCTGCGGTGGTGCCGGCGGAAGACGACAACGGCTTAATCAAGCCAAAAGCGTTCGTCGTGCTCCGGAATAGCAAAGAGGACGACAAGAGCCGAGCGCTGTATGAAGAGCTCAAGGTGCATGTGAAACGATCGATCGGTCCTTGGAAGTATCCGCGCTGGATCGAGTTCGTCGACAGTCTGCCGAAAACCGCGACAGGAAAAATTCAGCGCTTCATGCTGCGCGACAAGGGGCTAAGTTTAAGCGGTGGAGAGCGTTGATGTCGCCGCTCGCCCATCTGGCTTGGCCGTTTTTTGACGAGCAACACCGGCGCTTTGGCCCGGCGCTCGCTGACTGGGCCAACCGGGAGGTCGGCCAATATATCGATCACGCCAACGTCGATCGTTCATGCCGCGCCCTGGTCCGGGCTTTGGGCGACGCCGGTTGGCTTAAGGCCGTCGTGCCGGCGGCCTATGGCGGCCTCTCGGAAAGACTCGACGTGCGCACGCTTTGCATTGCCCGCGAGACCCTCGCCTGGCACGACAGCCTGGCGGATTTTGCCTTCGCCATGCAGGGCCTTGGTACGGGTTCGATTTCGCTGTTCGGAACCGACGAAACGAAATCGAAATATCTGCCGCCGGTGCGCGACGGCCGTCATATTGCGGCGTTCGCGCTGTCGGAGCCGGAAGCCGGCTCTGACGTCAGCGCGCTGGCCACGACAGCGACCAAGGATGGGCCGGCGCATGTCCGGATCGACGGCGTCAAGACCTGGATTTCCAACGGCGGCATCGCCGACCACTACGTCGTTTTCGCGCGGACCGGCGAAGCGCCCGGTGCAAAGGGCCTGTCCAGTTTCATCGTCGACGCCGATACGCCGGGTCTGGAAATTGCCGGCCGCATCGACGTGATCGCGCCGCATCCGCTGGCGACAATCCGCTTTACCGGCTGCCGCGTCCCCTTGGCTAATCGGCTCGGCGGCGGCGGCGAAGGCTTCAAGGTTGCGATGGCGACACTTGATATCTTTCGCTCGACGGTTGCCGCAGCGGCGCTCGGGCTGGCGCGCCGCGCTTTCGATGAAATGATCGATCGCGCGGCGACGCGAAATCTATTCGGCGCGCCGCTGGCCGATCTGCAGCTTACGCAGGTTGCGCTTGCCGATAGTGCGATCGACATCGATGCCGCGGCCTTGCTGGTCTATCGCGCAGGCTGGGAAAAGGATCGCGGCGCAGCACGCATCACCCGCGAGGCATCGACGGCGAAGGCCTTTTCGACCGAGATGGCGCAACGCGTCATCGATCGCGCCGTGCAGATTTTCGGCGGCAATGGCGTGCGCGTCGGCGTCAAAGTCGAGGCGTTGTACCGCGAAATTCGCGCGCTGCGCATCTATGAGGGCGCAACCGAGGTGCAAAAACTGATCATTGCGCGGGAATTGCTGAAGGCGCGCGAAAGCACGCGGCGCCAGGCGGCCGAGTAGGGACGATGCTGCTGACCGAGGAGCAGGAACGAATCAAGGATATGGCGCGCGAGCTCGCACAGCGCTCGCTGGCTCCGCATTCGGCCGAGTGGGATCGCCAGGCAACGTTTCCACGCGCCGCGCTCCGCGAGCTGGGCAAAGGCGGCTTCATGGGAATGACGGTCCCGCCGGAATGGGATGGCGCCGGCGCGGATTATATTTCCTATGCGCTGGCGCTTGAGGAAATCGCGGCGGGCGACGGAGCAGTGTCGACGATTATGAGCGGCCACAACTCGGTCGGCTGCATGCCGCTCGTCGAATACGGGACGCCCGGGCAAAAAGAAAAGTATCTGCGGCCGATGGCGCGCGGCGAGTTACTCAGCGCGTTCTGTCTAACGGAACCGCAGAGCGGCTCGGATGCCGGAGTGATCCGGACCCGCGCCGAGCGTCGGCGCGGAAGCTATATCCTCAACGGCAAAAAGCAGTTCATCACTTCGGGCAAGAACGCCGACGTTGCACTGGTCTTTGCCGCGTCCGATCGCACGCTGGGCAAGCAAGGCATCAGCTGTTTCATCGTTGAAACGAAACAATCCGGTTATCGCGTCGGCCGAATTGAAAGCAAGATGGGACAGCACGCCTCGGATACGTGCGAAATTAATTTTGAAGAACTCAAGGTGCCCGAAGAGAACCGGCTCGGTGCCGAAGGCCAGGGCTATCGCATTGCGCTTGCCAATCTGGAAGGCGGCCGCATCGGCATCGCCGCGCAAGCCATCGGTATGGCGCGGGCCGCCTATGAGATTTCGCTCGCCTATGCGCAGGAACGCATGAGCTTCGGCAAAGCCATCGTCGAACATCAAGCCGTTGCCTTTCGGTTGGCCGATATGGCGACGCAACTCGAAGCCGGGCGTCAGTTGGTGCTTCATGCCGCCGCGTTGCGAAGCCAAGGCATGCCCTGCCTCAAACAAGCGTCAATGGCGAAGCTGTTCGCGACCGAAGCAGCCGAACACATCTGTTCCGACGCCATTCAGACACTTGGCGGCGCCGGTTATATGACCGACTACGGCGTCGAACAGATTTACCGCAGCGTGCGGGCGAGCAAAATCTACGAAGGCACGAATGACATTCAGCGGCTGGTCATCAGCCGTGCGCTCGTTGCCAAGGCAGAACAAATAACGCGGAATTGATAATGATTCTGTCGAACACCAGCGATGCCGTGACCACCCTCACGCTCAGTCACCCTCCGGTGAATGCGATCAGCGAAGCATGGGTGCGAGCCTTCGATGCCAAGCTTGACGAGCTTGCCGGCGGCCCGCGGTGCGCCGTTTTGCATATCCGCTCGGACCAGAAAGTGTTCTGCGCCGGTGCCGATCTCAAGGAAATGCGCGAACGCATGGATATGCGCGACGGCGCTGACCGGATGTACGCCTATGTGGCGAGTATCCAGCGGCTCTATGCGCGGATCGAGCGATTGCCGCAGGTTGTCCTCGCCGAAATCGGCGGCGCGGCGATGGGTGGCGGCTTTGAGTTGGCGCTCGCCTGCGACCTGCGCATCGCCGCCAATGAAGCCAAAGTTGGCCTGCCGGAGGCCCGGCTCGGTTTGATTCCCGGCGCCGGCGGCACACAGCGGCTGACGCGACTGTGCGGCCCGGCGCTCGCCAAGCGATTGATCCTCGGCGCCGAAGTGCTCGATGGTGCGACCGCCGCCGCGCTCGGCGTGGTGCATTGGGCGGCGCCGCGCGCCGAGCTCGCCGCGCGCGCCGCCGAAACCGCCAAACGTATCGCCGATCTGCCGGCCGCGGCGCTTGCCGCCAGCAAGGCCTGCATCGCCGCCGCCTGCGAGCCCGGCCGCGGCGGCTATACCGACGAACTGGAATTCACCCGGTCGCTGCTCACCAATCCCGAAACGCAGAAGCGCGTGACGGCGTTCTTGGCGGGCGCGGCTGAACCTTCGATACAGACAAAGAGTGGAGCGGCGCGATGAAATTCGACGGCAAGGTAGCTTTGGTCACCGGCGGTGCCTCTGGCATCGGTAAGGCGACCGTAATGGCATTCGCCCGCGAAGGCGCGACCGTGATCTGCGCCGACGTTAATGCCGCCGCCGGCGAGGCGTTGAAGACGGAGGCTGCCGGCGCCAAGCTGTCGGTGGATTTTGTCGCCATCGATCTCGGCAATTCGGATTCGATCCGCGCCGGCGCCGCCGAGGTGCTCAAGCGCTATCCGCGCGTCGACATCCTGGTGAACGCCGCCGGCTGGGGCGACATTCAGCCCTACATGCAGAACACGCCGGACTTCATCAATCGCGTGATCGCCATCAATCTCGCCGGTCCGGTGCATCTAACCCAGGCGCTGCTGCCGCCGATGATTGCCGCCAACGGCGGCAAGGTCATCAATATCGCCAGCGACGCCGGGCGCGTCGGCAGCGGCGGCGAGACGGTCTACGCCGGCGCCAAAGGCGGGCTGATTGCCTTCACCAAGTCGCTCGCGCGCGAGGTCGCCCGCTACTCGATCAACGTCAATTGCGTGTGTCCGGGCCCGACCGATACGCCGATGCTGGCTACCCGTTCGGAGAAGCTGCGCGAGGCCTTCCTCAAGGCGATCCCGTTCCGCCGCTTCGCCAAACCGGACGAAATCGCAGACGCCGTCGTTTTCTTCGCCAGCCCGCAATCCGCCTACGTCACCGGCCAGGTGATGAGTGTGAGCGGCGGGTTGACGTTTGCCGGCTAATTCCAACAACAGTCATCAAGAGGATCAAAGACTATGAACGATACAGCCAAGCGGTTTAGTCCCGCCGGACTCGATTTTTCAGATTTCAAGCCGAAGCATTTCCTGTGGTCCGTGAGCGGTAAGGTTGCGACCATCACCTTGAATCGTCCGGAACGGAAGAACCCGCTGACGCTCGAGTCCTATGCGGAACTGCGCGACTTGTTCCGCAACCTTCAATATGCCGATGACATCAAAAACATCGTGATAACCGGCGCTGGCGGCAATTTCTGTTCCGGCGGCGACGTGCACGAGATCATCGGCCCGCTGGTGGAGATGCAACGCAAGGACGACATGGCGGGCCTGCTCGCCTTCACGCGCATGACGGGTCAGCTCGTCAAGGAGATGCGGGCGTGTCCGCAGCCGATCATCTCCGCCATCGACGGGATCTGCGCTGGAGCGGGCTCGATTTTGGCGATGGCGTCGGATTTGCGCGTCGGCACGGCGCGCAGCAAGGTGGCCTTCCTGTTCGTGCGGGTCGGCCTCGCCGGCGCCGACATGGGCGCCTGCGCCATGCTGCCGCGCATCATCGGTCACGGCCGCGCGTCGGAGCTGCTCTATACCGGCCGCGCCATGGACGGCGTCGAGGCGGAGCGCTGGGGCTTCTATAACAAGCTAAGCGAGCCGGAGAGCGTGCTCGCCGACGCGCAGGCCCTGGCCAAGGCCTTGTCGGATGGTCCGAGTTTCGCGAACTCGATGACCAAGAAATGCCTGCACCAGGAATGGAACATGGGCATCGACGAGGCGATCGAGGCCGAAGCGCAGGCGCAGGCGATCTGCATGCAGACCAAGGACTACGAGCGAGCCTACGTGGCCTTCGTCGCCAAGCAGAAGCCGGTCTTTCAGGGCAATTAACTCACGTTCCTAATTTTCTAGTCATCCGTTCGTCCCCGCGTGCGGGGAGAGGTCAACGTTCGAGCGAATGTAAAGGCGTCAGGTGAGCGGCAAGGCACGGCATTTTTAGGCAGGCGCTCCCTCACCTGACTCGCCTTGCGCGCCACCCTCGGCCCGAAAACGGGGCGAGGCTTTAGAAAAACGCCTGAATGCCGGTCTGCGCGCGGCCGAGGATCAGGGCGTGGATGTCGTGGGTGCCTTCGTAGGTGTTGACCGTCTCGAGGTTCGAGAGCACGCGCATCACATGATATTCCTGGCTGATGCCGTTGCC